>JAUJNZ010000016.1 GCA_030447905.1 Thermoleophilaceae bacterium | reverse complement strand
GCGCGGATCGTGTCGTTGACCCGGTCCCAGACGATCCGCGGGCGCAGCTCGGCGAACTGCTCGGACGGGTAGCGCCCGTCGAGCATGTCGAGCACCGAGTCGAGCAGCTCGCGGCCGAGCTCGGCGAACGGATAGGCGCGACGGACGAGATCGTGGACCGCCGGCACCGACAGCTCCTCGTCGGCCGCCGTCATGGCCACGATCTGCTGGGCGAGCACGTCGAGCGGGTTGCGCGGCACCACGGTCTCCTCGATCAACCCCTCGCGCATCCGCTGCGCCACCACCGTGGACTCGAGCAGGTCGGCCCGGAACTTGGGGAAGATCCGACCCTTCGAGACCTCATGCACGCCGTGGCCGGCGCGCCCGATGCGCTGGAGCCCGCGCGTGACCGACTTCGGCGACTCCACCTGGAGCACGAGGTCGACCGCGCCCATGTCGATTCCGAGCTCGAGCGAAGAGGTGGCGACCAGGCACGGCAGCCGTCCCGACTTGAGCTCCTCCTCGACCACGAGCCGCTCCTCGCGGGCGAGCGAGCCGTGGTGGGCGCGGGCGATCTCGGCCGCGGCGATCGTGTCGGGCGGCCCCGAGCCGTCCTGCTCCCCGCTCGCCTCGGAGGCGTCCGCCGCCGCCGCGAGCTCGTTCAGCCTGGCCGCCAGCCGCTCGGCCCCGCGCCGGTTGTTCACGAACACGATCGTCGAGCGGTGGGTGCGGACGAGCTCGAGCAGCTCGGGGTAGATCGCCGGCCAGATCGAGCGGCGGGTGGCCGCCCCCGGGTCCCCCCCGCCGTCTTCGGTCGCCCCCAGTCCCGACAGCGGGTCGACCCCCGGACCGACGAGGTCGCCCCCGCCCGCGGCCGTGCCCATTCCCCCGAGCGCCGGATCGACGACGTCGTGCTCGCCCGGCTCGCGCATGTCCTCCACCGGCACGCGGATCTCGAGGTCGAGGGGCTTGCGCAACCCGGTGTCCACGATCGTGCACTCCCGGCTCGGCCCCACCAGGTAGCGGCCGACCTCCTCGAGCGGGCGCTGCGTGGCCGAGAGCCCGATCCGCTGGAGTGGTAGCGGCGCCTCGGCCGCGGCGAGCGCCTCGAGGCGCTCGAGCGTCAGCGCCAGGTGCGCGCCGCGCTTGGTCTGCGCCACGGCGTGGACCTCGTCGACGATCACCCACTCGACGGCGCCGAGCATCTCCCGCGCCCGCGAGGTGAGCATGAGGTAGAGCGACTCCGGCGTGGTGATGAGCACGTCGGGCGGCGTGCGCAGCATCTGCTGGCGCTCGCGCTGGGGAGTGTCGCCGGTGCGGATCGCCACCGACACCTCCCCGCCGATCCCGCGCAGCGGCGCGCGCAGGTTGCGCTCGATGTCGTGGGAGAGCGCCTTGAGCGGAGACACGTAGACGAGCCGCGTGCGGCCCTCCGACGGGGCGGCCACCAGCCGGTCGAGCCCCCACAGGAACGCGGCCAGCGTCTTGCCCGAGCCGGTGGGCGCCGAGAGGAGCACGTTCTCACCGCGGGCGATCGCCGGCCACGCCTGGGTCTGGGCGGCAGTCGGCTCGGCGAAAGCGCGGGTGAACCACTCCCTGACCCGCGGAGTGAAGCTCTGGACCGGATCGGCCTCCATGGGACCCTTGAGCGTACTGCGGAAGGCTGTCCCACTCCTCCGGCGTCGAGGCGCTCGTTCACACCCCGGCCACACCCTCAGGCCGGAGGCCGTGCGAGACTCGCTTCGATCCGATGAGCGCGCCCTCGCCCACGCCCGAGCGCCAGCGTGCGCGCCAGGCGGCCTTGGCCATCGGCGCCGGCGTGGTGATCGGCTTCGCCGCGTGGCTGGCGCTCGACTCCGACGAGAAAGGGATCGAGCGCACCGTCGCGAGAACCGCGCCTCCTCCCCCGCCCGTCGCCCCACCGCCCGCCCTGCCCGCCCCCGACCGCTTCGCCGACGCCGCCGCCTACGCGCAGGCTCGCACCGGCAACGCATCGCTGGCGGTGGTCGATACGCGCGGCGTGACCCGTGGCCTCGACGCACGGCGGACGTACGTATCGGCGAGCGTGCTGAAGGCGATCATCCTCGTCGCCTACCTGGACCGAACGGCCCGCAGCCGGCAGCCGCTGACGCCTCAGGCGCGTGCGCAACTCGAGGGCATGATCCGCCGTTCGGAGAATTCGCCGGTCGACGCGCTGCTCGCCGAGGTCGGCACCGCCGGCCTCAGCGACGTCGCTGCCCGCGCCCGCATGCGCGGCTTCGCGCCGCTGCTCGATCCCTGGGGCCTCTCGCGCATCAACGCCGAGGACCAGGCGCGCTTCTTCCTCGAGATCGACGACCTCGTGCCCCCGCCCTACCGTCCCTACGCGCGTTCGCTCCTGAAGACGATCGTCCCCGAGCAGAGCTGGGGCGTCCCGGAGGCCACCCGCGGGCGCTTCACCACGCTGTTCAAGGGCGGATGGCTGCCCGGCGACGAGCGCGGCTGGACCGTCCACCAGGTGGCAAAGCTCGAGTCGGACCGCGGGCCGCTGGCGATCGCCGTCCTCTCCGACGGCAACCCCTCACCCGAGTACGGAATCGAGACCGTGCGCGGCGTGGCGAAGCGGCTGCTGCCCTAGCCCTGGATGTCGGCGCGCGACGCGTCTCGGCCGAGAACGACGGTCACGGGCGCCCCCTGACCCCACGCTGTCACCTCGGGCGTCGCGGGCTCCACGCGTCGGATCTCGAGTAAACGACCGACGCGGCGCGCGTGGCCGGCGCTACGGGGCTTGAAGAAGACGACCGACTCTCCGCGCGTCGCAGGCGCGGTAGCGACCGTCTTCAGCTTCACCTTCTTGCCCCGGAGGAGCTGGGACTTGGTGGCCGCCAGCCCTTGAATCCCGGCTGCGTTCATGACGCTTACGGCGACGGCCCTTGGCTTGCCCGGCTTCGCCACCGCGGCCCTGCGCTTCGTGCGCGAGGAATCCTCCGCCGGAGGATTCCCCTCAACCCGCGGGTCCGGGGTCGGCACGGTCGGCGAGGGCTCGCGCTTCATCACGGTGGGCAATAAGCCTCGATCGACCGCGAAGGCGACTCCGGCCCCGAGGACTAGGACTGCGCTCGCGGCGGAGAGGATCGAAAGGAGCCGCTTGGGCCGCGGCTTCGGCGTGGTGAGCGCGCCGGTCTTCCCCCGGCCCCCACCCCGGCTCCCGGCGACGTTCGCGGCCGCCTTCCGACCGGCCGCGACGAGGGCGAGGACGAGGAGCGGAGCGGCCAGGCCGGCGAGAAGCGGGAGGTAGCTGCTACTAGTCACCAGGCCGCTCTTCTCTGGCGGCAGACATTGGTCGCTCCGCCGGTCGGGGCCAATGGGACTCCGCGGCCGAGCGGCCTCGGACACCGCTCGCGGTGACGTCCCTCAAGAGCGCGAGTAAAGCAGGCGATCCAGATGAACGGTCGGGAGCCCTCGGCGGTTCTGGAGCAGTCGCCCACGGGTAGTCCGAACCGAGCGCGCGCCGGCGTCGCCTTCTGTGATCGGCCGGTGGGGCGACTCAACGGACATGATCGACCTTCATCACCACCTGCTGCCCGGGCTCGACGACGGACCTGCGACGCTCGCGGAAAGCATCTCCGCGGCCGAGAATGCGGCGGCGGATGGCGTGCGCGTCATCGCCGCGACGCCCCACCTGCGCGACGATCATCCAGGCGTCCGCCCCCAGGAGCTCGCATCCCGTCGTGAGGAGCTGAAGGATCACCTCGCGCAGCGGGGGATACCGGTGGACGTCGTATCCGGAGGAGAGGTCGACCTGGCCTGGGCCCAGGAGGCGTCGGATGAGGACCTGACCTTGGTCTCCTACGGCCAACGAGGTAGCGACCTCCTCCTCGAGACTCCGTACGGCCCCCTGCCCAGCACCTTTGAGAACCTCCTGTTCGGGGTCCAGGTGCGGGGGTACCGGATCCTGCTCGCCCACCCCGAGCGCAGCCCCACCTTTCGGAACGAGCCGGATCGACTTGCCGCTCTCGTCGCGCGCGACGTGCTGGTTCAGGTGAGTGCCGGGGCTCTGGCGAGCGGCCGGAGAAACTCGCCGTCACGGCGCCTCACCCTCTGGCTCATCGAGCGGGGGCTGTGCCACGTGATCGCCTCCGACTCGCACGGCCCCTCTGGGCGAAGAGGGTCCCTCTCGGGGGCAGTGGCCGAAGCGGAGCGGAAGGTGGGGGCGGCGGCCCAAGACATGGTCACCGCGGCGCCCGAGGCGATCCTCGCCGGCGAGCCGGTGCCCGCTCCCGCCAAGCGACGCTCATGGAGGAGGCGGCGGTTCGCTGGCAGCCAGTGATGGCGCCCGGGGGTCGGATCTATTCGACCGAGTCGCGGCCGCGAGGCTAGAAACCGGCGGGGCGCCGCTAGACCGCCCGTCCGTTATCACGCCGGTCGCTCACGCAAGAACTCCCGAGGGCCGAAATGTAGTTCTCGAGGAGGCCCATTGGGGCTACATCCTCTTCGGCCACGACGAGATGGCTGACCATCTAGGAGGGTTCAGCGAAACGGCTAGCGAAAGTCGCTAGCTTCGCCGGATCGAGGTTGCCTTCGTCATAGCGACGCTCTCTTCGCGTTACTGAGCGTCGGATTCTGGGTTTTCGCCGTCACGATGGTCTGGCGCAACCGTCCGGCTGGGCCGGACCCCCGGCTGTTGGCGCAGCGCGGGGGTCGTCTTTCCGCTTGTGTAGGGACAACCCTACTGCCCCTGCCGGACGGAAAAACCGAGGAAATTCCGCTTTCTAGAGGGAATCGCGCCGCTCAGGCAGGCTGAAGATCCGAGTCGCGCAGTTCGACGCGCTCTCGGTGAGGGACCGTTACGTCGATCTCTCCCTCTGTCCGAAAGATGCGGCCCGCGTCGATTAGCGTGATCCCACAGATCTCCCCATCTTCGTCATACCGGAGAATGTGTCCCTCGGGGGTTTCCTCTCCGATTGCCGGTCGAGGCTCGCCAACGCTGAGATAGAGCACGTCAGCGTCCCGGTCATAGCTACCGTGGTCGAACGTCCATTCGCCGATCCGAATCGGCTTTTCGAGGGGGGCGCTCATAGCTCGCTCTCTGCCTTCGGGCTCTTTGTGCTGCCATGGGCGGTTCGGACCGTCCCTTGGCTGTCCTCATACCGTACTACGACGATCAACCAGCGAGCGGGTCCGAGGTTGCGCGCCCACAGCTTTTCCGTGTCGGGGAATCGTCCTGCTGTCCTCTTTTCGGCCGCCTCTATGGCCGCCTTTACCTCCTCTTGCCGCCCCTCCATATCGGGGTGCCCGTCGGTGATGTGCTTCCAGCGTTCCTCGCTGAGATCGACTGTTCGGCCAAGCGGGTCGGTCAGCGTCTCGGTCTTGTTCTCGGGGGGTTCTGACTCCATCGGCCCATCCTTCGGTTCCGTCCGAGGGCCGGTGCAAGATTGCCTCCGTCCAGTCAGTCTCGCTTCGGCCTCGAAGCTCTTTGCAGTTGGCCCGTCCGGCGGGGAAGCGGGGCGGGCTTTCTGCATCCTGAGCCGATGAGCGGACGGAGACCGCCCTTTTTTCGGTGCTCAGACGAGTTTTTGCGGGACCCCCCGCGAAAGTTCCAGCAAAGTCGGAGAGGTTTCGCAGTCCGTGTGGGGTAAAACGACCCGAAAGGTTGGGGTAGCCGCCATCCGACCGCACCCGCAATCCCGCACCACGACTGGGCTAGCGAGTTTCGCTAGACCCTTCCCCCCCAACGCATCTCACAGAGCGTTCTGAGAGGGTCGCGACGGTCAGCGCAAGGAGGGACGCTCGCGGGTATCGTTGACTGTCCGGCGATCGACATGCGGCCGGCCGCGGGTGCCTCGAGCCAGGCACCGATGTCTTTCGCGTAGGTCCGCTCGTCGTCTTGCGGTTGGCGTGCAGCTGCATGAGCAACAGCAGGCGGTTCGTGCGCTGCCGGTTCTTGAAGCGGACCCGCGAGCCGGCGTGGTCGAGCCGCGGACACGCCGCCTGGGCCTGGCTCCACCGCTTTCCCGTGGTGGCCATCGCGATCGGCCACGCTAATTCCC
>JAUJNZ010000003.1:330233-379786 GCA_030447905.1 Thermoleophilaceae bacterium | reverse complement strand
TCGCCGCGCGGCCATGCTCGCGGTGGAAGGCCACCAGCGCGTGCAGGTCGATGTCCGCGACGCCATCGGCGTAGGTGAGACAGAATGTGCCCCCGCTCAGCCGGTCCGCGGCACCCGCCACGCGCCCGCCGGTCGGCGTGTCGAGGCCGGTGTCGAGGCAGCTCACCTCCCATTCCGTGGGAAGGGCGGTCGCGAAGTCCTCGATCCGATCCGCCCCGTGGCCGAGAAGAAGCTCGAAGCGCCGAAAGCCCTGGCTTGCGTAAAGCGACATCACGTGCCACAGGATCGGCCTGCCGCCGACCTCGACGAGCGGCTTCGGCAAGGTCTCGCCGGACTCGTGCATGCGCATGCCCTTGCCACCGCAGAGAATGGCTACAGGGAGCATCGGGCGAGCAGACTAGACCGTGCCGAGGGCGGATTCGCGCCACGCGCCTTGGGGCATCCGCGTTTGGCTCTGTCAGGGCCTTCCTTCCTACGAAGGCGGGATCGCCGCCCACGTCGCGCCAGAACGACCACCCCAAGCCCGAGCCACTCGCCGGCTCGCCGTGCGGCTGCCGAGCGTGGACCCCACCAAGTCTTCCCTTGTGGGCTATACCAACGCTGCTCGGCGCCGAGTGCTCGCGATCAGCGCCAAGCCACCAATGTGGTTCCTACGCTCTCTGTGCTCGAGGAACTGAGAGGCTAGCCGCTCAGCTCCTCGTCAGTGCCGGCACCGGCGGTCGCGCGACCGGCGTCGAAGTCGGGGTCGGACGCCACGGGGGCCTTCCCGGCGAGCGTTCGAGCGAGCGCCGGAGCTGCTCGAGGTCGGGCGGGGCATCGGCGATCTCGTGTTCGGGCACGACCTTCAGGTTCGGGTTGAAGAAGGGGTCGCCGCTGCGCAGGAGTGGCTCCCAGCGCTGCTTGAACCGCTCGACGTCGGCCAGCCAGCGGTCGCTGCCCCGCGACGCACCACGATGGTGGGTGAGCACGACCTCCGGAGTCCACACCACTCGGCGCCCGGCGTTCCACACGCGCAGCGATAGGTCGACGTCGTTGAGCGCCATGACAAGGTCCTCGTCAAAGCCGCCGAGGTCCCAGAAGAGTCCCGCCGGCAGCATCGCGCAGGCGGTTCCAACGGCGGCGCTGTTGCGGGTGAGCTCGAGCAGGTGCTCGCTGCCGGCCGTTTCCGGCGGGTGGAGGTGGAGTTGGGTTCGAGGTACGTCGGTGAGCGAGCTGAGCAGGACGCCGGCGTGCTCGACGTGACCGCCGGGATAGGCAAGCTTGACTCCCACCTTTCCGACGCCGGGCTGCTGCACCTGGCCGACCAGCCGCTCGATCCAGCGAGGGGTGAGGATCTCGACGTCGTCGTTGAGGAACAGAAGGTAGTCCCCGGTCGCCGCCCCCGCGCCGAGGTTGTTGGCCGCGGAGTAGTTGAACGGCCGGGGCGCGCGAACGATCCGATGCTCGAGCTCGTCGAGCCACCGGCGGGCGAGCTCGAGCTCGCCCTCGCCCGAGTTGACCACCACGATCTCGAGATGCTCGTAGCTCGTGTGCTCACGCACGGAGGCGAGCAGCTTGACCAGCAGGTCCTCACGCACGCCGGTCGTTACGACCGCGGATACCTTCGGCCGCCCCGTCGGCTCCCAGATGACGCTCCGCCGGCCGGGCCCGAGCGGGCGCACATTTCCCGACGAGCCCCGGCGTCGAACGGCGGTCCGGACCAGCTCAGCTTCGTGCTCGTCGTCGGGTGGAGCGGGGTCGGCCAAGCCCACGAGGACGTCCGGCACCCGCTCGACGTGCACATCGGCGTCGAGCAGACGCAGGAGAAGGTCGTAAACGCACGAGGGAGGGACGCCCTCGGCATCCAGCGCCGCGCGGGCGGCATCCCGCCCGAGTGCCACGAACGGCCCGACGTAGTCGGTCGAGAGCAGCAGCTCGGGCGACCACTGGGGCTTGAACCGCGGCGACCTGCGCCGACCCAGCCCGTCGGTCAGGTCGTGGTCGGCGTAGATGACGTCCGGGTATCCGGTGACCGCGGCGGTGACCGCGACCGCGAGCAGCGCGTCCGGCTCGAGGACGTCGCGCGCGCGCACGAGCACGCCGTAGTCGGACTCGCCCGCGAGCAGCCGCTCGAGCGCCTCCGCGGTCCCGCTGATCGCGTGGAGTTCGACTTCGAGCAAGTCGTGAGCCGAGGGCAAGTCGTGGGCGGGGCCACGGTTCTCCGCCGTCCGGGCCGTCCCCTCATCACCGCGGTCGATCAGCACCGCGATGCGAGGGAGTGCCTTGTCGACCATGGCCTCCTTTGCAAACGCCCGCCACCGTGCCGGATCGCGGCGTGCCCGCCAGCTCCTATAAACGCCTTCGGGATCGTGGTGCACGAAGCGCTGCACGCTGGTTGCCCGCCCGCGATCGTCGCGGGCCGTTACGGTGATGACGTGGGGGCCCGCGGAACACTCCTCGGCGTCGATGACCACGGCCCAGCCGCTCCACTCCTCCCGCGGGCTGAGCTCGTCGGCGCCTGAGCGCCGGATTCCCGCCTTAACCGGATACGGATCCCCGCCGTCGACCGTGACCGTGACCCGGGCCGTCCCGCTCTCCGCGAGCGCCCAACCTTGGACCACCAGGGTCCTCGCGAAGGCCTCGGCGCCGTGCCACCGGGGTAAGGAGCAATGGAGGCGAGGCGCGCCACCCGCCGGCTTCAACGCCCTCCCCCGCTCGGCGGCCCGCTCGGGCCAGGTGCGCGGGTCGGGATCCTCGCGGATTAAGTCCATCCACGCGCAAGCCTATAGGGGTCGGTATGGCCTCGATGCCCCTCATGGCCACCGCTATAGTCGCGCTGTGACCGCCCCGAGCGAGACGAAGGCGCCGGGCGCTGACCTGCCGCTCCCGCCGCTCGCCATCGCCGCACGCGCCGGCGCTCTCGACCCCACGGACCCCTACGGCGACTACGAGGGGATCGGACGGCTGTGTCGGAATGCGATCGTCTCCCGCCTCCCCGCCGACTGGAGCTGGGAGGGGCGTAGCGCGCTCGACTTCGGCTGCGGCGCGGGCCGGGTCTGCGGCACTTCGCCCCCAGGCCGACCGCTGCGAGTTCCACGGCTGCGACATTGACGAGCCAGCGATCGCCTGGGCGACCGAGCATCTGTCACCGCCGTTCAGGCTGTTCCTGTCGCGCGAGGTGCCGCCGCTCGAGCGGCCGAACGCGTCCTTCGACCTGATCTGGGCCACCTCCGTCTTCACCCACCTCGTCCACGAGACGTGGAGCCGCTGGATGATCGAGCTGCACCGCCTGCTCAGGCCCGGGGGCATCCTGATGGCTTCGTATCTCGGACAGCGCCAGAGCTGGATACTCGGCGAGCCCTGGGACGACAGGCGAGTAGGGATGAACGTCATCAACGCCGGCCTGGACTGGGATTGGGGCGGCCCGTTCGTCTTCCACTCCGAGTGGTGGCTGAGGGCGCACTGGGGCCGTGCGTTCGAGATCGTCTCGATCGAGGAGGAAGCTCTCGATCAGCAAGGCCTCGTGGTCATGCGCCGCCGCGACGTCACGCTGACTTCCGAGGACTTGGACCGTACCGAGCCTGATGAGCCCCGCGAGCTGTCGGCCGCCATCCACCAAGGCCGTCAGCTGTACGCCGAGGCAGCCGACCAGCGGCGCATCGCACGGGACCTGACCCGACGACTCGGCGAAGTCGCGCGGCCCCCGGACACCACCCTTGGTGAGCTTGAAGGATGCGCGAAGGCAACTGGCCGCACTCAAGCGCGAGCACGCCAGGGTTACGCAGAGCCGGAGCTGGCGGGGTGACCGCGCCGCTGCGCCGGGTGGGCAGCACTCTGCGCGGTCGCGTGCGTGCGCGTGGCACGGGAGATGTAGGCCTACGGCGCCGCTCGAACGCGCCGATCCCCGCTAGCTCACCGACTCGCGGGCCGCCGGATGCGCCGGCGTGCGGAGCGCAGCGTGGCCACCGGGTGGCGGATACCCCTACGCAGGCGTTGCTCGAGCGACTTCGCGAGGGCCGCGGCGAGCTGGTCTCGCTCACTCCTCGCTTCCTTGAGAGCCTTACCGGTTTCTCTCAGCTTCTCCTGTCGCTCGCGTGCCAGCTCGGCGTGGTGGGTGAGACGCTGCACCAGCTCGCGCGTCCTGTCCTTCGAAAGCACGATCGCTCCGCCGAGCTCGGGGAGCGCAGTGTGGCTCCCCGGCGGCGATCGTGAACTCCTCCGTGCCGGGGTCGCGTGCCGCGATCTTCCCCACCGGCCAGGAGTCGCTCGCCGACCGGCCTTTCGACATGAATTCGGTGTCGGTGAAGATCGCAGAGGAGTACCAGGAGTCCTGACGGAAGAACTCGACGTTCGCGAAGTGCTCGCCGAGCAGGCCCTCGAGCTCCTCGGGCAGCAGCTCGCGCAGGTGGTGGGGTTGTTTCCGGCGGAGACCGCCCGGTTCGGGGTCGAGGCGAGCAGGATCCCGTCCGGACTCAAGACGCGCGCAAACTCCCGGACGACCTCCCGCTGGGCCGTGATGTGCTCGATCACCTCGAAGCACACCACGAGCCTCGAACGAGCCGTCCTCGAACGGGAGGTCGCGCAGGTCGGCCCGTTCGAGGCGCACGTTCGGAGGGACTCGCTCGCGTACCGTCTCGAGCACGTCCTCGGCCAGGTCGACGCCGACGACACTGCGAGCCCCCGCGTCGGCCAGCATGGTCGAGCCGTAGGCGACTCCGCATCCCGCGTCGAGCACACGACGGCCCCTTGCTGCTGAGGAGGGCCCAAAGGTAGCGACCGATGTGCTGGGCCTCGATGAACTGGCCCTCCATGAGCTCCGGAACGAACCGCTCGGCCGAGCGACCGCTGAATCCCGCTAGCTCCGTGGCGTCCATCAGGCCACTCTACCCGGACGCTGGCGCCATGGAGCCTCGGCCACCGGCTTCTCGGCTAGTCTCGGCCGGGCGATGGGTGACGGCTCGGTAGGTGCGGTGGAAGGCTGTTTTCGCGTCAGCACGATCCGTCCGATCCCCGAGCGGATACCGGTCGGCGGCGGCACGGCGATCTTCCTGGACGGCCTCTGCTCGCATCCCGACGGCCCCCTCGAGGATCTGCGGGTGTACGTCGACGGGAGCAGCCACCGCGTGCTCGCCACGGGAATGCCGGCGCCCGCGGGGGTTCAAGGGCAGCGACTACTGGTGGGCGATCGTCCCTTCGAGGCGGTCTCGCGGGCACGGCACGCGCAGCTTCGCCTGCGCGCCCGGACGGCTCGCGGGGAAGAAGCCATCGGGCAGCTGGGAATCGTCGAGGCTCCACCCCTCCGTGGAGGTCGGCGACCCCGCGTCCCCTCCGCGAAGCCGGGCGGCGGGAGTTACGGGCGGCGCGGTCGGGGGGAGACGGAGGCCGCTTGTGGCGATCTGCATGGCAACCTACGAGCCGCCGCTCGACCTGTTCAGGCGTCAGATCGAGTCGATCCGCACACAGACCTACGAGAACTGGGTTTGCGTGATTGGTGACGACGGCTCCTCGTCGGCGCGCCTGGCTGAGATGGGCGAGGTCCTCGCAGACGACGAGCGCTTCTCGCTGACCCCCGGCGCCCAGCGGCTCGGCTTCTACGCCAACTTCGAGCGGGCGCTCGCGCTCGCCCCGCGAGAAGCCGAGCCCTCACCATGTGCGACCAGGACGATCGGTGGTACCCCGAGAAGCTCGAGGTGCTCGAGTCGAGCATGGAGCCGGGGACCAAGCTCGTCTACAGCGACATGCGCATCGTCGATCGCACGGGCCGCGTCCGCTCCGACACGTACTGGACCTATCGCCGAAACAACCACACGAACTTCGGCTCGTTGCTTCTGGCCAACACCGTCACGGGCGCCGCCTCCCTGTTCGCGCGCGACGTACTCGACTACGCGCTGCCCTTCCCACCGCATTACGGCGCCGGCTACCACGACCACTGGGTCGCGCTGGTGGCGATGGCACTGGGCGACGTCGGCTACGTCGACCGGCCGCTGTACGACTACGTGCAGCATGGGGAGGCGGTCTTGGGGCACGCGCGCGCAACGGCCTGCTGCGAGGCGTGCCTCGCGGCGCCGAGCCGGCCGGCGACGGGACGGGCGGACGCGGCCGGCTCGCCCAGCTGGCCACCGAGGGGCTTGCGCGCGGGACGCGTCGGCTTTACTTCACCACTGCTGCGGCACGGCCATTGCGACAAAGGTGGCGGAGATGCGCTGTGGGGCGGTCATGACCGCGGCGAAGCGCCGGACCCTGCGGCGCTTCACCCGCCCCGAGCGCTTGATCGCGTGGCTCGCCCTGCGTTCGCTGCGGCCTTGGACGGGAAGGACGGAGACCCTAGGGCGCGAGCAGGCCCTGCTCGGCGGGTTCGCGTGGCGCTACTCCGCAGAGCTGAGAAAACGCCTGCGCCGCCCCCGCCCGTCGGAGGGCGAGCGCGCTCTAGACCGGCCGCCTGAGCGGCATCTCAGCGGCGACGCGGCGGCCTGGGGAGGCACCCGCGGAGCTATGCTCGCCGGATGACGGCCACCCAAGCCGATCCCCGGTTGCGGTCCCTTTCGACCTCCCTGGCGCCGCCGAAACGGTCGCTGTTGCGAGACGCTCGGCGCGAGGTGCACGCCACCGCTCGCTACCGGCACCTCCTGCGTCTCCTCGTCTCCTCTTCTCTGCGGACCGAGAACTCGAACACCGTCTTCGGCTTCTTCTGGTGGGTCCTGGACCCGCTGCTCCAGATGGCGGTCTACGTGGTCTTCATAGGCGTGATCCTCAGCCGAGGGGGCCGGACTACCCCGTCTTCATCCTCACCGCGATCATCTCGTGGGAGCTGCTCGTGAAGGCCACGCGGGGCGCGACCTCGGCGACGCTGAAGAAGGAGCGGGCCATGCGCCAGGTCGGGTTCCCGAAGACCATCCTGCCTCTCTCGGAGGTCATCGGCGCCGGCGCCCGCTTCGCCTTCGCCTTCGGCGTCCTACTCGTCGTGGCTGTGCCGTTCGGGTTCTATCCGAGTGCGTACGCGCTACTGGTCGTCCCGATCGCGCTCGTGCAGCTTACATTGACGACCGGGGTCGCCTTTTTTATCTCCGCCCTGAACGTCTTCTTCCGCGACGCAGCCAAGATCATGAACTATGTCTTTCGCATGGGTTTCTTCCTCTCTCCAGCCCTCTATCCGGCGTCGTTTGTGCCTGACAAGTTCCGCCCCGTGTACGACCTGAACCCGTTCGTTACGTTGTTCGACGCCTATCGAGCGATAGTCATGGAGCACTCGATGCCCGACTGGTCGCCGCTCGGGATCGTCGCCGGCGGCTCGATCGTCGCGCTCGTGCTCGGGTACCTCTTCTTCGTGCGCTTGCAGAAGTCGTTCGCGAAGCTTGTCTAGCGTCGAGGGCTTGACAGACTACGCCGTCGTCGCCAAGGACCTCGGCGTCAAGTACGACCTGCGGCTGAAGCGCCGGCGCACCCTCCGCCACACCCTCGCCCAGCTCGCGGCCGGTGACGGGTCGGCCACGCTCGGCCGCAACGAGTTCTGGGCGCTGGAGGGCGTCACGTTCGCCCTGCGCCGCGGCGAGGTGCTCGGTGTAGTAGGCATGAACGGATCGGGAAAGAGCACCTTGCTTCAGGTCATCGCAGGGGTGTTTCCTCCGGATGCAGGCGCGTTGACCACCTTCGGGCGCGAGGCAACCTTGCTCACCCTCGGCACCGGCTTCGACAACGAACCGGTAAGGAGAACATCTACCTCAACGCCGCCTACCTCGGCTTCTCGCGCGCGAAGATCGAGAGCGAGATCGACGCGATCATCGAGTTCTCCGAGCTCGGCCAGTTCGTCGAGGCGCCGGTCCTCACGTACTCGACGGGGATGCGCGCGCGGCTCGGGTTCTCGGTCGCGGTGCACCTCGAGCCGGAGATCCTGCTGCTCGATGAGGTGCTGGGCGTGGGCGACGCCGGCTTCCAGCGCAAGTGCCGGGAGAAGCTCGAAGAGCTCACCGATCGGGCGGAGGCGTTGGTTCTGGTGAGCCACAGCGAGAGGTTGATAAACCGCATGGCGACCAGGGTGCTGTGGCTGGACGGGGACGTGTCAGGCGCTACGGCGAGACCATGGAGGTCCTGGAGGAGTACCTCGAGCGGAGCTACGAACGCCTCGACCAGCACCAGCGCGAGATCGGAAGAGGCCCAACAAAGGCTGATGCGTTCAGCGCCCAGGAGATTACGATGACCCGCGTCCTCGACGCCCCGCGCGAGCTGGTGTGGAGGGCATGGACGGAGCCCGAGCAGCTCGCGCGATGGTGGGGCCCGCCCGGCTTGACCCCGCGGCTCGAGGCGATCACTATGGACGTAAGGCCCGGCGGCACATTCCGCCTGAGCCTCGTCAACGACGAAAACGGCTCGGAGCTCCACCAGACAGCGGTGTACCGCGAGGTGGTCGCGCCGGAGCGGTTGCTGCTGGAGTCTCCCCGGAAGACACGCACGCGGGCGCGGTGACTGCCGTGACCTTCACCGACCTCGGCGACGACCGGACGGTGATGGTTTTCCACACGACCATCCAGATGGCCGACGGGATGCGGGGCGCGACGGAGGCCGGGCTGGCGAGCTTGCTCGACCGCCTCGCCGAGCAGCTGGCGTGAGCCGTCTCGGCTGCAACCTCGGCCGATCATGCCTCTGGCTTACGGAACTCTAGACTCGCCGCGACAGCATGGGGAAGATCGTCATTCATGCGGGTATGCCGAAGGCCGGCTCGTCCTCGGTCAGCGCCTGGCTCGCGCGGCATGCCCACCAGCTCCGGACCGAGAGCGGCATCCGTCTGTGCGTTGCAAAGGCCAGAAACGCCGTCGTCAGCGTCGTTCCCTACGTCCGCGGATCGCCCAACTCCGCCCCACTCCTGTTCGCTGCGGACGCGGCTGACGAGCAACACGGCGAGGTCATCGAGTCGTTTGCGGCGAGCCTCGACGAGCGGGCGGAGTCGGACGGGGCCGTAGTTCTCTCGAGCGAGGGGTTCGCTCCGTTCTTCTGGCGGCCGGATACCGCCTTCCTCGCTGCGCTTCAGGACCTGACGTCCCGACACGAGGTCCACGTCGCCTACTATGTCCGTCCGCAGAACACGAGCCTCGAGGCAGCATGGCGCCAGTGGGGGTTTCGGTACGGCTCCCTTCCGTCAGCCTATCTCGCCAGTCGAGAGCCGCAACTCAGGTACCCGGAGACGTACCGGACCGTCAGGCGACTTGCCCCGGACGTCCGCTTCGTGCCGAGGCCGTTTCGCCGCGACCTGCTCGACGGGAACGTCGCAACGGACTTCGATCGGCACTTCCTGCGGGGACCGGATGCGCCGGTGGCCCCCGATTCGCCGTGGGAGAACCAGGGTATGCCGCTCGACGTCGTCCGGGCGCTCCGAGCAGCTCCCACGGGCCTCCTCTGGGAGTCCCCGCACGACAACCGCGCCCTTCAGCGCGTGAAGAAGCTCACCGCGCGCCTCGACGCGGATGAGTCCGAAGAGGCGCGCTGCTCGCGCCGCATCCTCGCGCGGTACTCCCACGACCTCTACGAGGCGGGAAACCGCGAGCTCATCACTGAGCTGGGGTGGGACACCGATGCGTTCATTCAGGGCGTCCACGCCGGAGAGTCGGGAGACCTCTCACGCCTAGACGAGCTCTGGAGCTCTCGCGCCTCCCCGCTGGAGCTGGCGCTTCTCCACCAGGCGCTTGCCGAGATCGTTGGTGACCCCGGGCGTGCCGCGGCGGCGCCGGTAGGACGGAAGCGGGCGAAGTCGCTTCGGCGACTTCTGCGGACATCGTGGGGCTAAGCCCGACCGCTCGCGCCGCCGGACATCGTATGGGGAGCGCGCGAGATGGAGGCGGCATGACCATGATGTCGCGGAATACGTAGGGCGAACCTAGCCGAAGGCGGGCTGAATCACGGCCGTCGCCACACCAGGGTCATCTGCGGCTTCTCCACTGGCTGTTCGATGAGGCCCATCTCCTGTAGCGCATGTTGGTATACCGGTAGGGTCCGGTGGTGGACGTGGCTAGCGGGCGAGTCCTCACGCGGCTTGAGATGCTCTATTACGAAAATACAGCCGCCAGGGGAAGTATGGCGTACGAGCCGCTCGAGCACTTGCTTCCAGGCGGTGTTGTCGATTATATGGTAGAGAACATCTGCGCAAAACACGATGTCATACTCGCGTTGTAGCTCAAACGTCGTCAATGGGCTTCGAAGGAACGTTCCGAGCGGTACACGCAGAGCCGCCTCGCGCAGCGCGTCCTCTGAGACATCGACGCCCGAGACGTCTGCACCCAGCGCCCAGAAGAATTCGCTCACCATTCCATTCCCACACCCGGCGTCGAGAAGGCTCGTCCCTGAGGTCCGTCAGCCCGAGCGTCCTGAGAACATCGAACACCCATCGCTTCTTCCATGCGTAGAGCTTTGTGTTCTCCTCCTCGGACTTTCCGACATGACCTACCGAAGCGAGCTTGTTCGCGAGCCTTTGGTGCCGATCGATCCAGTATTGGATGTTGTCTTCCAATCGTCTCCTCCTCAGCCGGAATGCGGGCTCCAGTCTAGACTCGCGCGGGAAAGCATGGGAAAGATCGTCATCCACGCGGGGATGCCGAAGGCCGGCTCGTCCTCAGTAAGCGCCTGGCTCGGCCGGCATGCCGCCGACCTCTGGAGCCACTCCGGCATCCGGCTCTGCGTTGCGCAAGCTGAGGACAGGGTCGTCCGCGTCCGTCCCTACGTCCGGGGCTCGCCTAACTCATCCTCACTCCTACTAGCCGCGGTCGCGGCGAAGGAGCACCGCGGAGAAATCCTCGAGTCGTTTGCGGCCAGCCTCGAGGAGCGGGTGGAGTCGGACGGGATCGTCGTGCTCTCAAGCGAGGCATTCGCGCCGTTCTTCTGTCAGCCCGACACCGCCTACCTGGCCGCGCTGCAGGATCTGGCCCTCCAACACGAGGTTCAGGTCGCGTACTATGTCCGCCCGCAGAACACGACCCTCGAGGCCGCTTGGCGCCAGTGGGGGTTTCGATCTGGTGTTTCTCCGTCGGCCTACATCGCCAGCCAGCAGTGCGCCCTGCGATACGTGGAGACTTACCGCAGCGTCAGGCGGCTTGCGCCGGACGTTTCCTTCGTTCCCAGGCCATTTCGCCGCGACCTGCTCGACGTGAATGTAGCGACGGACTTCGATCGCCGCTTCCTGCGCGGACCGCACGCGACCCTGGCCCCGGATTCGACATGGGAGAACCAAGGCCTGCCGCTCGACGTGGTCACAGCGCTTCGGGGAGCGCCGAAGGGCCTACTCTGGGACTCGCCGCATGACAATCGTGCCCTCCGTCAGGTCAAGAAGCTCACCGAGCGCCTCGACGCTGGTGAGTCCGAGGAGGTCTGCCGCTCGCGCCGCATCCTCGATCGCTATTGCCACGATCTCTACGAAGCGGGGAACCGCGAGCTGATCGCGGAGCTCGGGTGGGACACCGATGCGTTCATTCAGGGCGTCGGGGACGAAGGAGTTTCGGGAGATCTCTCGGTTCTCGACGAGCCTCTGGACGTCGCGCGCCTCGCCGCTCGAGCAAGCGCTACTCCACACTGCGCTCGCCGAAGTAATTAGCAACCGCCGGCTGCCGTCGGACGAAACCAGCCCGCTCGAGGGCCCACTCGCCCATAATGACGCTCCGCAGCACCATCGCGTCCGAGCCGCCCTACGCATCTCGAAACGCTTGGGTCGGGTTGTGCGTCGATTCGCGGGCGGCCGCTAGCCCGGTCGTACACGAAGCTCAGCGCGAGTCGTGCCGCAGCCGTCGCTGGTGAGTAAACACTTGAGCTGCGGAGTGATCGCTCGTGAGGCCGCCGGTTTGGCGCTCAGGTTGCTCGGCGGGCGCGTTCGGCTCGCCGGTTGGAGGAGGCGTTCTTCCCAGCGCGCAGGGTGGCGCTACGGAGACGAGCCTGAGCCAGGGCGGGCGTGGACGCGATCGCTGCCCCGAGGGTTCGCGACTGGTCGACCGGTGCGAGCGTCCGCACGCCGGTGTCCACGAGGGCTAAGAAGCCTACGCGTCTCCGGACGTTGAGCCAGCCGGCAGGTCTGCGCGTTTGAAGACGAACGCGTGGTTTTCGAAGTTAGGTAGGTGCCCGAAGCGTCCGCAGTTTTTGTAGTACTGCAGCCGGAAGCCCAACTCCTCGGCGGTAGCGAGCAGGTCTGCATCTGTAATTCCCCACTGCCAGAGGTTGTAAATGTCTCGCCACGGTCGGCCGTGCTCGGGGTGGGGTTCGTCCAATTTATCGAATAACTCATCGTACCCGGGGTCGGTAGGCTCACGCGGCGTATTTCGGAAGTATTCGTCGCGTCCCAGGTCCAACAGGCGCACAGTCTTCTCGCCCGTCCATTGCTGATTGTAGATCAGCAAGTAGTTGGCCGTGGGGGCGTACTTCTCGAGAATCCCATCCCAGTCGGGGTCTACTTGGTGCAATAAGACGTCGAAGAGAAAGATTGCCTCGACGCCCCTGACCCGTGCGGCGATTGAGTTTGCGCCGAAATTCCCGTTCAGCAACTGTAACCGCTGATGCCCCGCTGCTTTGGCCATCACTTCAGCGGTAAGCGCTCCATCGACGAGGACTGCGGTCTGGGCACGATGTTTCTCCAAAGCGTAAAAGGTATATGCGCCCTCGACACGCCATACACCCCCAAGATCCGCAAATGAGACCGGACGCGGAATACACCTGGTGAACACATAGTCGATGAGCTCGCGCTTATCCAGCTCGACCTGAGAGGTTCGGGAAGCCGTGGCAGGGACGTCAGCACCTGGCTTAGAGAGTTGGTACCCATGCTTAGCAAGCAAGCCCGAGGCCGCCCTTTTGAAGGATCTTCTGATCCTGTCTCTGAGGTAGGCGAAAGCCATGCTAGTTCTTCGAGCGCGGGAACCGTCGGGCCTCAGTGCATGGTTTCCATGGCCGTGGCCGGTGACGGTTAAAGTGGGTGAGTCTAAGCGCGGGCGCGCGCGAGCGTTGGCTGGCCAGGAGTGCGCCCCTCGGCAGGCGGCGCAGGCCCGGCCTCAGGCGGTTGGTGCCGAAGTCGCGCCACGCTGAGAAGGTCGGTACTCTCTAAGCCGGTTACCCGGCTCCGGTACACGACCTCCTCGACACCGAGACGCTGGCGCGCGAAGGCCACGCGCAGGCGCTCGACCGGATCGCCGTGCCTAAACGAGAGATCGGCCGGAGCGAGGAGAGCTGTCCCGTCGCGGCCGAGCAGACGGTCGATGTCGGCGGCGACCGCTCCTTCTTGGCCGGCCGCAACCCGCAGCGGGCCGACGATCAGAACGTCGACCCGAGCGGTGCGCCCATTTGCGAGGTGGTTTGCGAGCTCTGTCGCCTCCGGCGTTTGCGCGACGACGTGCCGCTCGAGCGAGAACATGCGCTTGAGCTCGGGCACGAGTGCGTCCCCGTCCAAGATCGCGGCGCACGAGCGCTTGCGATAGACGAGGTTCGACCCGGCGAGGAAGCGATAGGTCGCCCGATCGAACGGGGTGCTCCCGCACTGCGGGCACGCGTTCGCATCGCCGTCGCTCACGAACTGCTCGCCGGTCCATCCGCAGAGGTTGCATCGCCGGCCCCGCATCGCCACCGTCCAGTCGAGATCCCTCACGGTCTCCCGCGACAGCGGATGGCATGCGAGCGTGTCCTCATCGATCAGCGCCCCCACCGGCGGCAGAGTCTTCGTCGTCACGGAGGGGAGCTGCTCGATGTCGCCGAGCTCCCAGCCGCGGCTTTCGAGGTAGTAGCTGTATTCGACGTCCGCCCCGGCCTGCGCGACCGCCTCGCTGAACCCCCCGGATTCTTCGTATGCGTCCCGCCGCAGCGCGAAGATGCCGCCCTGCACGTGGTGGAACGCCCGCTTCGGGTTCTTCTTGGCAAACCAGCGGTTGCGGAACTTCGAGAACCACGGCTGACGGCGGTAGCCGTCGCCGTCATGGAAACCCGGGGAGGAGATGAGGTGTCCCCCGAGGGCGACGCGGGGATTTGCGCGCATGAACTGCAGGCACTCCCGCTCCCACCCGACCTTGGCCACGAAGCCCTCGTTGCTGCAGACGTACAAGGCGAACTCTCCCGAGCCGTGCTCGAGGGCGACGTTGAACCCCGGGCCCCAGAAGCGGTTCTCGGGGAGGGCGAGGACCCGGACGTTGTCGCGACCCTCTGCGAACGAGCGCAACTCCTGCACGAACTCCGCGTCGCTTGCGTTGTCGACGATCGTCAGCGTGTAGGGCGTCGTCGTCTTCTCGACGACCCTCCGCAGGACCTCCTCGGTCTCGCGGCGGCCGGGCTGATCGTCCCGCGAGTAGGTGACGAGCGCGATGTCGACCGGGGGACGCGCCCAAGCGTCGAGAAGAGTGTCCACGGTCCTGTCGACGCCGGCGTGCTCAGCGACGGTGGCCTGGGCGTTTCGGATCAGCCGCCGAAGCCGCTGGGCGGGCGTCTCGAGCGCTGTTCGCAGACCCGCGGCAAGCGCGGGCGGGTCACGGTCCGGGACGAGGATTCCTGAGACACCGTCGCGCACGATCGCGGGGATTCCTGAGACGGCCGTCGTCACCACGGGGACGCCGAGCGCCATCGCCTCGAGGAGGACCGTCGGCAGGCCGTCCATGTCCCCGTTCTCGGCGCGGGTGCACGGCAGGGCGAAGACGTCGGCTTCCGCGTAGGCAGCCCGGACGGCCTCTGCGTCCTCGAGCGAGCCCAAGAGGCGGACGTTGTCGATGCGGAGCTTTTCAACCAGGTCGCGATAGCGGTCCTCGAGCGGGCCGTATCCGTAGATCCGCACTTCGACGTCTTCGTCTCGAAGCAGATCCGCGGCCCTGATCAGGTCTTCGATCCCCTTTTTCTCGATGAAGCGCGCGATCGTCGTGACCACGCGGCGACGCCCGCGGAGCCTGCGCTCGACCGCGTCCGAGGCGTCGCCGCCGGCTATCCACGACGGAAGGGCCTGAAGCGTGGGCGCCAGCTTCGGCGCGGGCACCCCGCGCTCGATCAGGTAGTTGCGGTGGAAGTCGCCGTGGACGAAGACCCGCTGGCACAGCGGGTGCTGGGTGATCTCGTCGATCCGGTTTCTCGCCTCGTTCTCATAGTTGAAGATGTCCACTGCGTGGGGCATGAACGTGAACGGGGTCCCGGCCTGAACCGCGGCAGGGAAGGTGAGCCGTGTCACGGCCGGGTAGGCGAAGTGCGAGTGCAGGATCGTGCGCTCGTCCCGACGGGCCTGCTGGGCCAGCTCCTTCGGCCCTGAGACGCGAACGGCGTCCACGGGGAAGTCGATGATCGCCGCAGCATCGGGGTCGGTCCGAAAGTAAACCTTGACGTCATAGCCCCGCTCGAGCAGGCACCGAATCTCGTCGACGACGAACGTCTGCGAGAGCGCCGGCCAGTCCCAGAGGACATAGCCGATGCGCACCGGCTCGAGGCCGCGCCAAGCCAGCTCATGCCGGTGCTTGTCCAGCACGCGCCCCCGGTTCTTATCGAGCGCCTCCCGCGAGGAAATCGTCTCCCCCGCGACGCCGGTGTGGTAGGTCACGAGGTGGAACGGGGCGAGGATCGGGGGGTAGAGCCGCGTGTAGCGGACGATCAGGTCCCAGTCCACCAGTCGGGTGAGCTCCTCGTCGAACCCGCCGAGCTGCTCCGCGACCCACCGCCGGTGCACGAAGACGTTCATGTCGATGAAGTTGCCGTAGAAGAGCGCCTCCCGGTCGAAGGCGGCGAGACGAGCGAAGTCGCCGCGAGGGTCTCCGACCACGCGCAGCCCGGCGTAAGCGGTTCCCGCCTCGGGATGGCGCCCGAGCGCGTCGACCGTCAACAGGAGGTAGTCCGGATCCCATTCGTTGTCCGAGTCGAGGTAGGCGACGACATCGCCGCGGGCTACGGCAAGGCCCGCGTTGCGAGCGGCGCTGACCCCGCGGTGCGGGTTGCGGAGGACGCGGATGCGGCCGTCTCGGAGCTCGGAGCCGAATTGCTGCTCGAGGACCTCCTGGGTCTCGTCGGTGCTCCCGTCGTCCGAGACCAGGATCTCCAGCGGGGAGTAGGACTGTGCGAGCACCGATCGCAGCGCACGGGCGACCGTCGACGCGTGGTTGTAGGTCGGGACGATGACGGAGACGGAGAGCGGGGCGGCGGTCAGGCGCTCGAGCGCCGCGGAGAGCAGCTCGGGCGTGACGGCCTCGGCTCGCACCCGCTTGGGCCTGACGGGTTTCGTGAGCGATCGGGGACCGAAGGTGGGCACCGAGTCGAGTCGGGCGGGCGGACGCGTGGCTCGTTGGCCTCGGCGTCCTTGGCGTACGTAGTGGACGAGCGGGTTGACCTGCGCCTCGGCGACGTCCTCGTTCGCCGAGAGGTAGTACGAGGTGCTGAACCATGGATTCGGATCGCGCTGCTCGAACCACCCGTGCTTCAAGTAGTGAATGAGGGGGTCGGAGCGCCGGCCAACGTCGGGGTTGTTCTCGAGGTAGTAGTCGGCATCGAAGACCCGCGCCCTCTTCAGGTCGAGATAGGCTCGCACGTTGCGAAGCCCTGCCCGAGACGGAGGCAGCAACCACAACCCGAGTTGGGCCAGCGACCGCCAGCGAGGAACACGCGGCCAGCGAAGCGAACGGGGGCGTGTGACGAAGGCGAGCTCGGCCGCGAGCCCCGCGGCTCGCTCCTCGGCGTCGCCGGCCTGCTCCCGGGCTTGGGCGAGCTCTTCCTTTGAGCGCTGCTCGCGCCGCTCGCTCTCATCGAGCTTTCGCTCGCTCTCGTAGAGCTCCTCACGGACCGTCTGAAGTCTCTCCTCCACCTGTCCGCCGCGCGCGGACGTCTCCCCCACGACCGGCGCGAAGGTAAGGTCGGCGCGATCGAGCTCGGCGCGGACGCCGTCGGCCACGTCTGGGAGCGAGTCGCCGTCGAGTTCGGCTTCGCCGAGTGCGGCGTATACCTTCTCGACCCACGCCTCGAGTTCTGGCTGGACCGCGACGTCCTCCGCAGCGACCGTGGGGTGACGGTTGGCGGCGTTGATGAAGGCGTCGACGTCAGCGGCGACGTCGCCGACCTCGAGTGGCCACTCGAGGTCGAGCGCACGGGCGACGCGGGCAGCGGCCTGACGCCAGTCGGTGAGCAGCGCGTCGTAGGAAAGGAAGACCCGCCGCTCCGTGCGAGTATCCCGCTCGGCCTCGAGCACGTAGCGAAGCCAGAGAAGAAGAGACCGCGGGAGGGAGATCCCGTCTCGGGCCCCCAGCGATCCGGCCACCTCCCGCGGGTTTCTGAAGGCGAGCACGAAGCCGGGCTCCGCGCCGACCCGACGGAGCACCGACGTCCAGAGGGGCACGGTGCGAGAGATCCGCGGATCCTTGAGCACCAAAAGCGGGGAGTCCCCGAACTCCTGCTCGACGAGATCCGCCATCGTCTCCTGCGCACGGCGTGCGGCCTCGGCCTCGAACCAGCCCGGAGGGAGCGGACAGGGATCGTCCCAGCCCGAATCGAACTCGGCCAGCAGCGCGTCGTGGGCGGCGACGAGCGCCGCCGGCTCCCAAGAATCGGAAGGATCGCTGTCCTCCCTCGGCCTCGAGTTGCGCGGCAGGTCACCCCCGAGCAGGCTGAAGACCCGCGCAGCCGCCGACGTGTCGCTTCGGTGCGTGCCGAGCACGACGAGGGCGCGACGTCGCGGGCGCGCCATAGCGCGGACCGATGCCCTCATGGTCGGACAGGGCTCCGCAGCGATTCGAGCACTCCGGAGGCATCTCCAGGCTCCTCGCCGCCGGCCCTCGGCTTCCGGCAGAAGTGCACGAGCTCTTTGACATCGAGGCCGTACCGCGCGCTGGTTTGGCGATCCAGCGTTGCCGCGTAGGGGATCTCCTCGACGGAGAAGCCCACCGACTGGAGACGGTCGGCGAAGTCACGCCCGTACTTCCGCACATGATCGGCTTGGCCGAAAGCCTCGAGGCGATCGGCCGGGTCGACGATCGCGGGATCCTCGTACGTCGTCTCCCGGAGGATCGGGACCAGGAGCAGCCCCCACCCTCCCGGGCGCAGGATCCGGTAGAGCTCACCCATTGCGGCCCGGTCGTCGGGTATGTGCTCGAGCACGTGGCTGCAATAGGTGCAGTCGAAGGTCTCATCGTCGAGGTCGAGCTGCGTCATATCCATCTTCTCGTCGGCGATCGGAGACTCGATGTCGATGCTCAGGTACTCGAGGTGGTTCAACGCGCGGAATCGCTTCTTCAGCATCGGCTCCGGCGCTGCGTGGAGCAGGCTGAGCGGTCGGCCCGCGAAGAGGTCGGTTTCCCGCTGCAGGAAGAGCCAGGCGAGGCGGTGGCGTTCGAGCGAACCACACCCCGGGCATTTCGCGGCCGGACGGTTATGAGCCGGCTGGAACCCTGCGAAGCGGGACTCGCAGACCGGGCAGGCGTGTGCCCTTCGCTTGGTGAAGCTCTTTAGGAGACTCGTCGGGGTGACCTCTCTGCCCTCCAGGGTAGAGCCGGCCAGGGTACTTGAACTGACCGATCCCGCCGGGCCAGTCACCACCATGGCGATGTCGCGTTCTCGCCTGCTCAAAGACGCGCAACCTCGCCGGCCGGCTGGGGTTAGGTGGAGATGCGCGGGCTTCTCGAGCGGGTCGGCGCCGTCTACGCCGTGACCGTAGCGGCGGGCAAGAGCGTCGGGTTGGCTTCTCCCCGCCGCCCGGCCCCCCGGAGGCGGTGATCGCGTTGCACCGGCCCGCCAGGCTTTTCTTGACGCTCTGGGTCCTCGCGGTATGCGTGACCGCACTGGGGTGCTCCGTGAGCAAGGAGCCCGCCAGTTCCCTTCGCGAGAGCGGGCCCGGGAAGAGCGGCCAGGCGAAGCCGGGCGCACGCGGGAAGCTCCCCGCCTACGGGATGCAGGCCCAGCGGGCCAACCGGCTGCGGGAACCGGACTTCGAGCTCATCCGCGACGGCGGTGTCGGCTTCTATCGCTTCAGCGTGCTGACGAGCAACAGCGACGACCGCGATCGGCCCGCGGTGCGGATCTACGATCGGCTGATCGCCGCGGCGGTCAGCGAGGGCGTCGAGCTGCTCCCGGTGTTCCTGCGCAGCCGGCTCAAGGACCGACCCTCCCTCGGCCGGGTCGCCTCGCCGCCCGAGAGCCCGGCTGAGCACGCCGAGTGGCGGCGGCGCGTGCGCTTCTTTGCCGAGCGCTACGGCCCGGGCGGGAACTTTTGGCGCGAGCGACCCGACCTTCCCTACCGCCCGATCCGGATATGGGAGGTGTGGAACGAGCCGAACCTGCCGCAGTTCTGGGACGAGCGCGGTGCCAATCCGCGCGAGTACGGCCGCCTCCTGCGCGAGACCCGCGCCGTGCTGCGCGCCGTCGATCCCGGTGCCCGCATACTCTCGGCCGGCATCGCCTGGCGCTACTCGGGCGCGCGCTACCTCGCCGCCGTGCTCGACGCGGCCGGCCCGTGCTCAGCGGACGCGATCTCGGTTCACCCCTACGCACCCACGGTAGAGACGGCGATCGGCCACCTGGCGGACGCCCGGGCGGTCGCTGGCTCCCGCGGACTACACGAGGTGGCCCTCTGGACCACGGAGATCGGCTGGCGCGTGGGTGGAGGTGGTTACTACGGCGTCGACACGCCCGCAGCCCAGGCGCGGGCCCTGAACGGCTTCCTCGCGGCGACCACGCGCCGCCGCCGGGAGCTCGGGCTCGGCCCGACGTTCGCCTTTGCGCTGCGCGACCGCGTCGACCCCACGACCGGCGACGTCGACAGTAAGTGGGGCCTGCGCCTCGCCGACGACACGCCTAGGCCAGCCTGGAGGGTGCTGACGCGCTGGGCGAAGGCGGCGCCGCGCCTGCCCTGGCCGAAGCCCCGAGCCTGCCGGTAGCTCAGCCGGCCAGAGGCGCGGCGAGGTACCGCGGTCACGCCAAGGCAGACGCGGGCCGGTAGACGAACGGGAGCTCGTCCGCCACCTCGGCAAGCCGGGGGGCCCGGGCGTCCCGCTCCGACGGCACAAGCTCGAGTCCCTCCGGCCAGGCGATCGCCAGATCCGGGTCGTCGTAGGCGATACCGCCCTCCGAATCCGGGTCGTAGTAGGCGTCGCAGCGGTAGACGACGTCGGCGAGCTCGCTCAGCACGCAAAAACCGTGGGCGAACCCGACCGGGCAGAGGAGCTGGTGCATGTTCTCGTCCGAGAGCTCGAACGCCTCCCACTCAGAGAAGGTCGGCGAGCCGCGGCGGATGTCGACCACGACATCGATGATCGCCCCGCGAGCGCAGCGCACAAGCTTGGCCTGGCCCTCGTCGCCCGGAGCGCCGCGAGTCTGGAAGTGCATTCCCCGCACGACGCCCCGCCGCGAGCGGGAGTGGTTTTCCTGGACGAACTCGTGGGTAACGCCGAGCGCAGCCCACCCATCGCGCCGGTAGGTCTCGGAGAAGAACCCGCGCTCGTCGCCGAGAACCTTTGGTTGTATGAGGATCGGGCCCTCGAGGCGCGTGCGAAGTCGCTCTCCCACGGAGAGCGCATTGTACGTTCGCGGCGCGACCGCCGACGAAGCGCTCGTGGTTCACGGCCTCGTCGTCGAGGCGCGCGCGAGCCGTCGCGTATCCGTCTCCACCGGCGATCGTCAGGCCGCGCGTCCACCTTCTACTGCGCTCGCGGCCTCCTCGACCGCCCCCGGGCCGCTGAATACTGTGTCTCGGGCGACGACGGTCGGCACCTCCGTGACGCCTCGCCTGACGGCCTCGGCCGTCGCCGCGCGCAGGCGCTCGTCTATCGACCGACTCTCGATTCCCTTCAGCACCGCCCGCGGATGCAGCTCGCAGGCAGCCGCCGAGATCAGCACGTTGTCGGTCTGCGAGAGGTCGCGCCCGGCCGCGAACGCCTGGCGCAGGGCGGCGAGCGAGAAGGCGACCACCCGGCCCGAAGCCGCGGCGAAGGTGGCGGCACGCAGCGCCAGGTCGAGATCCTCCGGCCACGGGTCGGGCAGGCGGGGCGCCGGCAGGCCTTGGGCGACGGCGCGGCGCTCGAGCTCGCCCACTTCGTGCGCCTTCGGAGGTCGCCCGGGGCCAGCGCGAACCGGTTGCCAGACCGGCACCGTCGCCAGAACGTGGTTCACCCGCTCCGCCGCCAGCCAGCACTCCGGCGACGAGAAGTCGAAGTAGAAGATCGGCCGCTCGGAGGCCGCCGCCGGCTCAGAGCCCGCGGCACCCTCCTCGGGGTCCGCGGCGCCCTCCGTCTTCAACCGTGAATCAGCCAGCCATCCGTCGCCCGCGCTGCCTCCATCGTCGCCTCGGAGAAGGTCGGATGAGGATGTATCGTCCGCGCCACCTCGGCGAAACCTCCCTCGAGGTCGCGTACCGCCACGAGCTCCGAGATCAGGTCGGTAGCCCGCGCGCCGACCATGTGCCCGCCGAGCAGCTCCCCGTAGCGCTTGTCGCCGACGATCTTGATCATCCCCGTGCGGTCGCCGTATACGGTCGGCGCACCGACCGCGCCCATCGGGACCCTGCCGACGACCACGTCGTACCCCTGCTCGCGGGCCTGGGCCTCGGTCAGGCCGAAGCTCGCGACCTGCGGGTGGCAGAAGGTCGCGGCGGGGATCGACTCGGGGTCGAGCGCGTGAGTCTCGAGGCCGGCGGCGTCCTCGACGGCGATCACGCCCTCGTCGGAGGCCTTGTGGGCGAGCGCCGGGCCCGGTACGAGATCGCCGATCGCGTAGACGCGGTCGACAGAGGTGCGCAGTCGACCGTCGACCTCGACGCGGCCGTCCTCGCCGGTGGCAACACCCGCATCGTCGAGCCCGAGCCCCTCCGCGTCCGGCCCGCGGCCCGCCGCGATCGCCAGGTAGTCGAAGCGCTCGGTCTGACCGCCGTAGGTGATCTCGACGCCGTCGTCGCTCACCTCCGCGGACTCGACGTTGGCCTCGGTCACGATTTTCACGTGCTGCTTGCGGATCTCGCGCGCGGTCGCCTTGGCGATCTCCTCGTCCTCCCGCGGGAGGATCTGCGCCATCCTCTCGAGCAGGGTGACCTCGGTGCCGAGGCGCCCGTAGGCGGAGGCGATCTCGATGCCGGAGGCGCCGGCCCCGATCACCGCCATCTTCTTCGGCAACTCGCGCAGGGCCCACGCACGCTCGGTGTCGAGTACCCGCTCGCCGAAATCGAGTCCGAGCACCGGCGTGGAGAACGAGCCGGTGGCGAGGATCACCGAGCCGGCCTCGATCTCGTCGTCGCCCACCCGCACGTTGCCGTCGCCGGTAACCGAGCCGAGGCCCTCGATCACGTCGATCTTGTTCCCCTTCATCAGGCTGCCGACCCCGCCGGTGAGGGTCTTCACGACCTGATCCCGGTGCTTGGCGGTGCCCTCGAAGTCGACGGTCGGCTCGGCGCCGTTCAGCTCGATGCCGAACTCCCCGGCGTCCTTGATCTCGGAGAAGACGTCGGCGGCGCGCAGGACCGCCTTGGCGGGGATGCACGCGTAGTTGAGGCAGCGCCCACCGAGCTTGTCCTTCTCGACGATGGCGGTCTTCATTCCGAGCTGGGCGGCGCGGATAGCGGCCACGTAGCCGCCCGGTCCCGAGCCGACGACGATGCAGTCGTAGCGGGATTCGGCCATGGGAGTGAGACTAGCCGGTGAGAGGAGACGACGGCTTCGAACCGCTCATGCTCTGTCTCCTTCCGAAGGCGCCGAAAAGCTCCCCGCCGGCCACGGGGCCCCCGCGTAGCGCTCGAGCACCGGCCCCGGCGGGGGCGGCACCTCGCCGAACAGGTCCGTGCGGATCACCCGCCCCGGGAAGAGCCGCGCGAACGGGTCCGCGCGGAAGCGATCCGGGTCGCGCGTGACGGTGATCGCTCCGCCGTAGTGCACGGAGTCGAGCGAGAGGGTGGTCAGGCACACGAGCGAGTCGCCGAGGAGGGGGATCCACCAGGCGAGGGCGTCGGCGCGGGCGAGCTGGACCTCGGGCTGGTCGTAGGGGATCCGCGCGCTCTCGTCGTCGCACACGGCGCAGACGTGCGCCCAGGCGCCACGCACCGGCTCGGCCTCGAAGGGACGCGGATCGGCGCCGAAGCGCCGCCCGCCGGCATCGGGGTCAAGCGACAGCCGATCCCCGTCGAGCCAGAGCCAGCGAAAGCCCCTCGCCACCTCTGCGCTCACCGCTCCCGCACCGCCCGGGTGATCGCCCGCATGTCCCGACGCAGCTCCTCCATCGTCGCCCGGCCCCAGTACCAGTCGCCGCGGTAGAGCGCATGCACGGTCAGGTCCGGAAACAGAGTCAGGACGGTCGGCCGGTAGGGGTGGTGGACGGTGTCGTCGGCCTCGAGAAGGCCGAGCGGTCCGAGCCAGCGCCGTTCCGCGTCCGAGAGGAACAGAAAGCGCGCGCCGAGGCCGGCCCGAAAGGCCGACTGGACCTCGGGGGAGTCGACGCTCACCGCCACGAGCCGCGCGTAGGCGACCTCGAACTCATCCTGCACCCCAACCAGCGCGCGCATGTAGCGCTGCTCCTTGGGACACCAGAAGCCGCGGAAGAACACCAAAGCCACCGGGTCGCCGCCGGCGACCTCCGACAGCCGGCGCGGACGCCCGGTGTGGTCGGGCAGGTCGAGGTCGGGGAAGGGCCGCCCCGGCTCGAGCACAATCGCCTCGCGCAGGACCATCATGTCCTCGGGAGGCTAAAGCGCAGGTGTCCGCCCTGCGCGGCTCGGACGACCCAGATGCGCCCGCCGTGCGCCTCGACGATCGCGCGGCAGATGGTCAGGCCGAGGCCCGCTCCCCGGCGCGTCCGCGACGCCTCGCGCCCGCCCCGGTAGAAGGGATCGAACACACGCTCGAGGTCGGCGTCGCCGATGCCCTCGCCGGTGTCGGCGACCTCGACCTCGACCCACGCCCCGGTCGCCTCCGCGCTGATCGCCACGCCGCCGCCCGCGGACGTGTAGTGAGCCGCGTTGTCGATCAGGTTGAAGAGCACCCGCTGCAGCTTCTCGGGGTTGGCCCGGACGGGAGGGAGGTCGGGATCGGCGTGCACCTCCGCGGTGACCCCCGCGGCGTCGAGTCTGGCGCCCATGGCCTCGACGGTCTCCTCGAGAAGCTCGCCGAGCTGAAGCTCCTGGGTGGTCCAATCGACCTCGCCGGCCTCGAGTCGCGACAGCTCGAACAGATCGTCGATCAGGGCCCCGAGCGAGTCGACGTGCACCGCGAGCTGTCCGAGGTAGCGACGGCGTGTGTCCTCGTCGAGCGTCTCGTCTTCGCCCATCAGAGCGTCGACGAGCACCCGCAGCGACGCGAGCGGGGTGCGCAGGTCGTGCGAGACCGCGGCCAGGAGGTTCCGGCGCGCGGCCTCGGCGGCGTCGCGTTCGGCCTCGCGCACCGCGAGCTGCTCGATCATGCGGTTGCCTGCGGCGGCGAGCTCGGCGACCTCGTCTGCGGCCCGGGTCTGGAGGCGGACGTCGCGGGCTCCGCGGCCCACCGCGGCGACGCCGTCGCGCACCACGCCGATGTCCCACATGACCTCGCGCGCGAGCAGCGACGCCGAGTACACGGCGAGCACTCCGGCAGAGGTGAGCATGAGCATGAGCACGACGGCGTCGTGGGTCGAGACGAACATCAACCCGGCCACCACGGCGACGCTCGCCAGCGCGAGCCCCACCACGAGCGCTATCGAGAGCCCGAACTGGCGGGAGAGGGACCCGACGCGCGCCCGCCGGCGGGCCAGCAGGTGCGAGAGCGCCAGGATCAACGCGCCGGACGCGGCCACGAGACCCGCGAGCACCAGCCCGTCGGTCGGGCCGAACGTCGCGCCGGTGATGATGCCGCCCGCGAGAGCCACGACGCTGACGAGCGCCGCGCCGCGCCACCCGCTCACGGCTGCAGGCGGTAGCCGACGCCCCACACGGTCTGCAACCGCCGCGGCTGTGAGGGATCAGACTCGATCTTGGCGCGCAGACGGCGGACGTGCACGGTCACCGTCGAGGTGTCGGTGTAGAACGAGAAGTCCCATACCGCCTCCATCAGCTCATCGCGCGAGAAGGCTCGGCCCGGGTGGCGAGCCAGGAACAGAAGCAGCTCGAACTCGCGCACCGTGAGGGCCAGCTCGCTGCCGTCGGCGAACGCGCGGCGCCCGTCGGGGTCGATCTCGAGCCCGTCGAAGACGATCGAGTCCTCGCGGCCCGGCTGGGGTCGGGCGCGCCGCAGCACGGCGTCCACGCGCGCGACGAGCTCGGCCGGCGAAAACGGCTTGACGACGTAGTCGTCGGCGCCGAGCCGGAGGCCCGTCACCCGCTCGCTCGGGTGGTCCCTGGCGGTGAGGATGACCACGGGCACGCGCTCGCGCTCGCGCTCGCGCAGGCGGCGCAGAAGCTCGAGCCCCCCGATCCCCGGGAGCATGAGGTCGAGCACGACGAGGTCGGGCGGGTCGGCGCGCGCCAGCTCGAGCGCTCGCCCTCCGTCGCCCACCGATCGGGTCGAGTAGCCGGCGCGCTCGAGGTAGCGGCCTACGATCTCGGCGATCGTCGGCTCGTCGTCGACTACGAGGATCATGCCTCGTGGAGCGGCCGCCATGTGGGAATTGTCGCTTTCTCGTATTCCTACGGACGCGTGAGGGCGTGGGCGTAAGGCTTTCGTCACGCGAGGGACGGGCCCGGCGCGGAGGTCAGCCGGCCGGCGAGTCAGACCGCTCCGCCGCCGCCGCCGGTGTCCGGCCGCGCGCCAGCCGCACCGCCAGCACCAGTCCCGAGAGCAGGAACAGGCCGGCGCTCAGGAGCAGCCACCGCGGAAGGAAAGGGTCCGTCGAGAGCCCGCTCACCCCCTGGTACCCGCCGGCGAGCCCGAGGATGAACGGGAAGAAGACCAGCAGCATGAGCAGCGACAAGGCGGCGGGCACGCGCAGGTGGTTGAGCACGAGCAGGCGCCGCCGCGAGGGGCTCGAGCGTTCCCGCACCCCGCGTCCGCCGACCACGCGCAGCAGCCCGATCAGCAACAGCGAATAGAGCGGCAGCAGCACGAGATCGTGGGCGAGGATCGAGCCGACGAACCACTTCGTCAGGGACAGCGGCGAGTCCCGGCTGAAGGCCTCGACCACCGCCCAGGCCGAAACCACGAGAGTGGCGAGCCCAAGCAGCAAGTGCGCCGGGCTCGAGCCGTACATGACCGAGAAGCGACGCACCTCGCTCACGCCCTCCGAAACTCGAGGCGCCGCACCCACTTGGTGTTGTGCACGCCGGGCAGCGCCGGGACGATGATCCGCGCGGGGAAGCCATGGTCGGGCGAGAGGTCCTCGCCGTTCACGCGCAGGGCGAGCAGCGACCGCGGGTCGGACGCCTGTGAGTTGTTGAGCGTCGTCTGGCCGAGCACGGCCTTCTGCAGCGACTGCACGAACAGCTCGTCCGCGTCCTCGACGCCCGCAAGGCGCCCCAGATCGCGCAGCGGCACGCCGGTCCACGTCTGGGTCGTCGACCAGCCCTCGACGCAGGCGATCGGGAGCCTCTGGGTCGAGAGGGGCAGCCCCAACAAGTCGTCGCGGGAGAGCTCGAGCGAGCGCTCACCCTCGAGCTCGAGGCGCCAGCTCGTGCCGGTCTGGGCGGGCTTGATGCCCGCCGCCGTCGCGGTCTTGTTGACCTGGAAGTCGTTAGCTCCCGCGCCGTAGTAGCGCCCGCGGGGAGCCAGCAGGCCGAGCGGACGCAGTGGTCCCCCGATCGATTGGGCGGCGGCCATCAGCCCGAGGCCGACCGAACCGAGGCTGACCGCACCGACGAAAGCCCGGCGTGAGATCGTCGGCGCATGCGGGGCGGTCGGCGCGCTCTCGCTGGACTCGGGCGGCTCGGACCTCGTCGAGGCGCGATCCTCGCGCAGGGGCGCCACGATTCCCCGCTCGCGGAACGCCTTGGCCAGATCGGGGAGCTTGACCGCGACGTGGAATAGGAGGGCCGCGACGAAGATGAAAGCGCCGTAGTAGTGCGCCGTGACGAACCCGAACCCGAACGGATAGTAGATCTGGATGTTGAGGACGCCGGTGAAGAAGACGAACAGGCTCGCGCCCACGAGCAGCGTGAGGCTCGCGCGCTCGAGCGCGTGGGCGAGCGAGCGCAGCGCCGGGCGCTCCCAGAGCTTGGGTATGACCGCCCACAGCTTGGCGAGCAGGATCGGGATCGCCGCGAGCCCCGAGACCATGTGCAGCCCCTGGTTGACGGCGTAAAGCCAGGGCCAGCCTGCGGGCCAGTCGAGGGCCGCGTAGATCGGCGCCAGCAGGCCGTCGCCGCCGGTCACCGAGTTGCCGCCTAGCTCCGAGTCGTAGGCGACGTGGGAGATAAACCCGGTGAGCGCGCAGATCACGATCAGCGGCAGCAGCGCGGAGCTGAGCAGCGAGGCGAGCCAGGGACCGCGCAGCGGACTGCGCCAGAAGTCACGCCGGAAGGGGCCGCGGTCGGGCGGCTGGGGCCCGGGGAGCGGCCTGGCCTCGGGATCGACCCCGAACGCTCGTTGCAGGAGGCGAATCAGCATGGAGAACGTAGCCTGTCAGCATCCTCGCGCGGGCCCCGGTCGGCCACCGCCGCGCAGCGATGTTCACGCTTTCGTCAGGCTCGGCGCAACAGATCAGGTCGGGCTGTTGGCGCTTGCCCGGATCAGCCGGTCACGCGGCTGCTCGCCAGCGGCTGCGCCGCGCGCTCATCCGCCCCGGGGAATCTGGATCCGCGCCATCGCCCTGACGAGGAACCAGAAGAGCAAGCCGCCCGGGATGAGCACGACCCCGAAGAAGATGAGCGCCTGGACGACGGATGCCCCGATGGCCACGGGCACCGCGACGGTCACCAGGGTGATCCCGAGCAGGGCCTCGAAGGCGAGGACCGCCCAGTAGCGAGCGCGCCACATTCCCCCCGCGGCTACGAGCAGGAGGGCCGAGAAGCCCATCGCGAAGACCGAGGGCTGCTCGCCGCCGACCTCGACCCCGCTGAGCCACAGCCCGAGGTTGGCCACTCCCGAGAGCGCGGCGACGATGGCTCCGACGGTGACCGCCCGCGGGCGCTCGCCCCCGGCCAGCGGGTCGAGCTTCGCGCGAGCGGCCGCGTTGCGGGCCTCGGAGCGGGAGGGGCGCGCGGCCTGCGCCAGAGGCTCCACGCCCCCCGACCCCGCGGCCGCCCGCCGCCTAGACCGCCGCCCCACCGGCGAGCTCTCGCTCGACGGCCTCGCGCAGCGCCCGCGCCGCCGCACCCGGGTCGCCGGCGTCGCGAATCGCCCGCACGACGGCGATCCGCTCGGCGCCGGCCGCAGCGAGTTCCGGCGTGCGCTCCGCGTCGACCCCTCCGATCGCGAAGAACGGCTTCTGCGCATGGGCGGCGGCGTGGCGCACGAGCTCGAGCCCGACGGGTGCGACCCCCGGCTTGGTGGCCGTGGCGTACACCGGGCCGACGCCGAGGTAATCCGCGGACGAGCACCGAGCCGCGGCGATCTGATCGCGCGAGTGCGTCGAAATCCCGATCAGAAGCTCGTTTCCGAAGGAGCGACGCACCGCGTCGGGGTGCTCGTCCCCCTGTCCGACGTGGACCCCGTCGGCTCCGCAGGCGAGCGCGAGATCCGGTCGGTCGTTGACGATCAGGAGAGCACCCGCGGCCGCGCACAGCGTCTCGAGCCGCTGTCCGGTCGCCACCAGCTGCTCGTCGGCGGCGTCCTTGTCGCGGAGCTGGACGACGTCGACGCCGCCGGCCAGAGCGGCCTCGACGAGCGGCTCAGCCGGCTCTCCGCCGACCCTCGACTCGACCACCAGGTAGACCCGAGCGGCCGCCAGACGGGCGCGACGCTCTGCGCCCGTCACTGCCTGCACGCGTGCGGACATCGCCTCTCATCCTGGCATAGAGGCTGCGCCATCGAACGGGCCGCCGCCGAGCCTGCTTAGATTCGGGGTCATACGGCCCGCACCCCAAGGGAGAAAGCAGTGACCCCAGCCGCACCGATAGGCATCGGCACTTCGATCGTCCTGATCACCGTGGGCGCGATCCTCAAGTACGCGATCAACGAGGGAGAGATCTTCTTCCTCGACATCGACGCCGCCGGCACGATCCTACTGCTCATCGGCATCCTCACCCTGGTGCTGGCGATCATCTACGGGTGGGTCCTCAGCAACCGCGCCCGCGCAGTCGATTCCGAGGTCGTGCGTGAGCGACCCGAGGTCGTGCGTGAGCGACCCGACGTCGTGCGTGAGCGCGAGTACTACGACGATCGCACGCGCCGCCGGGATCGGTTCTGAGCGACCGCCCGCCGCCGTTTGAGCGGTGCCGGGACAGCTAGACTCGTCTGTCACGGGAGCTCGGGCGATACCGGGCTGAGAGGGCGGCTGGGCGCCGCCGACCGTCTGACCCGACCCGGGTAATGCCGGCGCGGGGATTTCGTCGCGGCCCTCCGTCCGCCGGATGGAGATGAGTCACGGTCCGCGACACCCAAGCTACGAAGTCGCCGTCGTCGGCGGTGGGGTCGTCGGGCTGGCGTGCGCCTGGCGCGCCCGCCAGCAAGGGCTCTCGACGGTCCTGCTCGAACGCGAGCGCGCGGGCGCCGGCGCCTCGGGTGTCGCCGCGGGGATGCTCGCCCCGGTGACCGAGGCCGACTTCGGCGAGCAGTCCCTGCTCGGCCTCAACCTCGCCGGCCTCCGGCGCTGGGCCCCGTTCGCGGCCGAGCTCTCAGAGCGCTCGGGCCTCGAACCGGAATACCGCGAGAGCGGAGCGCTCGTGGTCGCGGCCGACCGCGACGACGCCGAGGAGCTCCGCCGCCTCGCCGACCTGCAGGCCTCCCTCGGCCTCGACGCGGACTGGCTCTCGGGGCGCGAGTGCCGGCGGCTCGAGCCGGGGCTGTCGCCGCGCGTGCCGGGCGGGATCGAGGCGCCGCGAGAGGCTCACGTCGATCCGGGCGCAACCGTCGAGGCGCTGCGCGCCGCGTTCCTGGCCGCGGGCGGGGAGCTGCTCGAGGGCGTCGGCGTGGAGGAGGTCCGGCTGGACGCAACCGGATCCCGGGTCGCTGGTCTCGCCTTGGGGAACGAGCAGTCTGTCGAGGTCGAGCAGATGGTGGGCGCCGCGGGCACATGGAGCGGCTTGCTCGAAGGGCTGCCGTCCGAGGTCGTGCCGCCGGTGCGTCCGGTCAAGGGCCAGATCCTAACCCTGCGGGCGACCGAGGGGCGAGCGCCACTGGCCGGGCGGCTCGTGCGCACGCCGCGCTGCTACTTGGTCACCCGCCGCGATGGGCGCGTGGTCGTCGGCGCCACGACAGAGGAGCGCGGCTTCGACGTGCGCGTGACCGCGGAGGGCGTCTTCCGCCTGCTCGAGGCGGCACGCGAGGTCCTTCCCGACGTCGACGAGCTCGACTTCGTGGCCGCCCGCGCGGGCCTTCGCCCGGTGACGCCCGACAACGCGCCCGTAGTCGGCCGCACGGAGATCGACGGACTGCTGTGGGCGACGGGGCACGGGCGCAACGGCGTCCTGCTCGCGCCGATCACCGCCGAGGCCATCGCCGCCTGCCTGAGCGGCGAGGACGCCCCCGAGGCGGTCCTCCCCTTCTCCCTCGATCGGTTCGCCCCCAACCGCCCACCCGTAGCGACCGCCGCCGCCCTCGGGGAGCGCTGAGCATGAAGATCGTTCTCAACGGCTCCGAGCGAGACGTCCCCGGCGGGGCCACTGTCGACCAGGCCATCGAGGCCGTGATGGCTTCCGCTGCCCGCACGGGCCTCGCGGTCGCGGTCGAGGGGGAGGTTGTCCCGCGCGGCGAGTGGGAGGACACCGCGCTCGCCGAGGGCCAGCGCGTCGAGGTCCTTCATGCCGTCCAGGGAGGCGGCTGACCAGTTGGACCCGCTCGTCATCGCCGGCCTTTCGTTCGACTCGCGCCTGGTCATCGGCACCGGCGGGTTTCGCTCGCTCGACGGCATGGCCGTGGCGATCGCCGCGTCGGGGGCCGAGATGGCCACCGTGGCCCTGCGCCGCGTCGACCCGAGCGCCCGCGGATCGGTGCTCGACGTCGTGCGGGACGCGGGCTGCCGCGTACTCCCGAACACCGCCGGCTGCTTCACGGCCCACGACGCGGTGACCACCGCGCGGCTGGCCCGCGAGGCCTTCGACACCGACTGGGTGAAGCTCGAGGTCATCGGCGACGAACGCACCCTCCTGCCCGACCCGGCCGAGCTACTCGAAGCCGCCGAGACATTGGTCGCCGACGGCTTCACGGTGCTTCCGTACACCAACGACGATCCCATCCTCGCCGCCCGGCTCGAGGATGCGGGATGCGCGGCGGTGATGCCGCTCGGCTCGCCGATCGGCAGCGGCATGGGCATCGCCAACCCATACAACCTGCGGCTCATCGTCGAACGCGCACGCGTGCCCGTGATCCTCGACGCCGGCATCGGGACGGCCTCCGACGCGACGGTCGCCATGGAGCTCGGCTGCGCCGGGGTGCTGCTGGCGAGCGCGATCTCGCGCGCCGAGGACCCGGCGCGGATGGCGCAGGCGATGCGGCTGGCGGTCGAGGCGGGGCGACTCGCCCATGCGGCCGGCCGCATCCCGCGGCGCCTCTACGCCGAGGCCTCGACGCCCCTAGCGGGCACGGCCGAGCTCTCGTGACCGCGGTCGAGCTCGACCGCGCCCGGCTCGAGGAGCTTGTCGGCCGCTGGACGCAGGCGTGGAGCACCGGCGCCGGCTTTGCGACCTGCTGCACGCCCGACGTCGGCTACGAGGACCCGCTCACCGTGGATCCGGTCGAGGGAGCGCAAGCGCTCGAAGCGCACGCCGGACGCCTGCGGCGCGCGCTACCCGACGTGAGGGTGGAACCCAACGCCGTCGCGCTCGCCGGCGGACCGGGCGAGGGCTTCGCCTGCCTGCCATGGCGGCTCGCGGGCACCCATCGCGGCGAGCTCGCCGGGCTCCCCGCCACCGAGCGCTTCCTCGTCCTCCACGGCGTCCACTACGTCGAGCTCTCGGACGGGGTCGTGCGCCGTGCGCGAGGCTTCTTCGACCTGCACGACGTCGGGGTCCAGCTCGGGCTCGTCCCGAGTCGCGGATCGCTGGCCGAGAGCACGCTGCTCATGCTGCGCGGGTTCGGGGTGCGCCGGCGCGGTTGAAGGCGCAGCGACGGTGAGCTTGCCGGGCGCCCCCCGCTACCGGCGCCCGGCCCCGACGAGCAGCAGCTCGAGCAGCGCTTTTTGGGCATGCAGGCGGTTCTCGGCCTGGTCCCACACCGCCGACCGCTCGCCGTACAGCACGTCCTCGGTGATCTCCTCGCCGGGATGGGCGGGGAGGCAGTGAAGAGCGACCGCATCGTCACGCGCCCGCCCGAAGAGAGCCGCGTCGAGCCGGTAGGGCTCGAGCAGTCCGCGGCGATGCCCGGCCTCGACCTCGTCGCCCATGCTCACCCATACGTCGGTGTAGAGGGCGTGGGCCCCCGCCGCGGCCTCGGCCGGATCGCTCGTCACGCTCACCGAGCCCCCCTCGCGGGCGGCGCGCTTGGTCGCCTCGACCACCTGCGGCGGGGGCGCGAGCTCGTCCGGGGTGGCCACCGCGACCTCGAGCCCCGCCCGTGCGCCGAGGAGCATCAACGACGTCGCTACGTTGTTGCCCGCGCCGACGTAGGCGAGCCGCAGGCCGGCGGTTCGGCCGAAGCGCTCGCGCAGGGTCAGCAGGTCGGCGAGCGCCTGGCACGGATGGTGGTCGGCGGTGAGCATGTTGACCACGGGCACGCTCGCGTGGGCGGCCAGCCCCTGGACCAGCGCGTGAGACCCGGTCCGGATGCCCACCGCGTGCACGAGCCGCGAGAGGACGAGCGCGGTATCGCCCACCGACTCGCCGCGCGCGAGCTGCGTCTCGCCCTCGCGCAGCACGAGGGGACGCCCGCCGAGCTCGTGGACCGCGACCTCGAACGAGATCCGCGTACGCGTCGAAGGCCTCTCGAACAGGAGCGCGACGCTGCGGCCGGCGAGCGCTCCGTTGAGCCCGCCGCCGGTCGCCCCGCCGAAGAGGGCCGCGCGCGCCGCCTTGAGCTCGAGCGAACGCTCGAGCAGCGCGGAGAGCTCGTCGGTCTCAAGCTCCTCGCCGGTGAGGAAGTGGCGTGGCACCGACGCAGCGTAGTCCGCGTGCGCGGGGCGCCGGCCGGTCTCGGCGACGGGGTGCCATCGCGAGGCGCTTCGTGGCACCATGGGCCCGCGCGGCGCGCGGACCGATGGCGTCGCTCGAAGTGAAGGACAAGAGCGGGAGGAGACTGGGTGATGGCAGAGCGCGGCGGCGAGTCTCAGCGAAGGAGCGGCGGATCGTCGCGATCGTCGAGCCGGGGCGGAGATCGGTCGAGGCACGACGACCTCGAGAGCCTGCTCGACCGCGGGGGCCAGGCCGACCGCGCGCTTCGGGTGGCCGGCGTGGGCCCGAGCTTCCCGATCACCGGTTACGACGGCCTCACCGCCGCGCAGGTGCAAGACCGCCTCGGCACCCTGAACGCCGCAGAGCTGCGCAAGGTTCGCGATCACGAGCGCCGCCACGCCCACCGCAAGACGGTGCTCGCCCCGATCGAGTCGAAGCTCAGCTGAGACCCTGAGCTCTCCGGCCGGCACCAGCGCCGCTCGCCCGGAGCGCGGCGACGAGCTCGAGCTCGTCGTCGACGCGCTCGCCTACGGCGGGGCGGGGGTCGCCCGGCTCGAGGGCTATGTGGTCTTCGTGACCGGGGCCGTTCCGGGCGACCGGGTCCGCGCTCAGGTCACCAAGCGCAAGCGCAGCTACGCGGAGGCGCGAACGCTCGAGCTCGTCGAGCCGAGCCCGGACCGAATCGAGCCGCGGTCGCCGCACCCCGGCGCGCCCTGGCAGGTCCTCCCCTACGAGCGCCAGCTCGCCGAGAAGGAGACCCAGGTCCGCGATGCGCTGAGCCGCATCGGCCACTTCGAGGCGCCACCGGTGGCACCGGTGCTTGCGGCCGAAGACCCCTGGCGCTACCGCAACAAGGTCGAGTACTCGTTCGGGCAGAGCGAGGACGGCGAGCTCGTGCTCGGTTTTCACCGGCCGGGTCGCTGGAACGAGATCGACGACGTGACCGACGACGTGCTCGCCTCCGAGCGCGTCTACGCGCTGCGCGAGCGGGTCAAGGAGTGGTGCCGAGCCGAAGGCCTCTCGGCCTACGACCGCCGCGACGGGACTGGCTTCCTGCGCAACCTGGTGATCCGCGAAGGGCGGCGCACCGGGGAGCTACAGGCCCGGATCGTGACGAGCCCCGGCGACTTCCGCGCCCGCGAGCTCGCCGCCGCCCTGCCCGACGCCGACGGCGTCCTGTGGACCCGTGCCGCCGGAGTCGCCGAGACCACACGCGACGGCGAGACCGAGTTGCTGTCCGGTGTCGAGACGATCGCGGAGGAGCTACAGATATTCGGCGCCGCGCTGCGGTTTCGCATCTCCCAGGATGCCTTCTTCCAGGTCCACACCGAGCAGGCCGAGCGGCTGTACGCGATCGCCGCCGAGCTTGCCGGCCTGCACGGCTCCGAGCGCGTCTTCGACCTCTACTCGGGAATCGGGACGATCGCGCTCTGCCTGGCTCTGCGCGCCCGAGAGGTGCTGGGGATCGAGAGCATCGAGCCCGCGGTCGCCGACGCGATCGAGAACGCGCGCCGCAACGAGGTCGAGAACGTCCGCTTCTTCGCGGGAGACGTGCGCACGGCGCTCCGCCCGCTCGTCGAGGAGGCGGGAAAGCCCGACGTCGTGGTCGTCGACCCGCCCCGCGCCGGCCTATCCCAGAAGATCGTTCGCCGGGTGCTCGAGACCGGTGCGACGCGCATCGTCTACGTCTCCTGCAACCCGACGACGCTCGCTCCGAACGCACGCCAGATCGCCGACGCGGGCTACCGGCTCGCCGCGGTGCGCCCGGTCGACATGTTCCCGCAGACCCCGCACATCGAGTGCGTGGCCCTGCTCGAGCGGGTCGGCTGAGCGAACGACCATCGCGCGGCGGCTCGGGTGCCGCGCCCCGCCTCAGTACGGCGGCAGCTCCTCATACCACTCCCCGAGCGCGCGGAAAGCCCGCCAGAACGCCCGCTTCTCTCCCTCCTCGTCGAGCGCCGAGTCGATGTCGGGTACGTAGAGGGCGTCGCAGCTGGGCGTGAGCGCCTGGACCTCCCCGGATCGGGGCTCGACCCGTCGCCCGAGTGGGACCTCGAGCTCGTTGAGGACCGCGAGCGCGTCCTCGCCCATCACGACGACGATACGCGGCCCGACGATCGTCAGCTCGGTCAGCAGGTGAGCGCGGCACTCCGACGCCGACAGCGTCGGGTCGTCCACCGGGCACTTGACGGCGAGGGTGCCGTAGACCACGAGCGGATCGATCCCGAGCCGTCGCAGGCTCTTCAGCAGGGCCTGGCCCGAACGCCCGTAGAAGGCCACGCCCTCGTGGACCTCGGCCGCGCTGGGAGCGTGCTTGAGCAGGAAGACGTCGGCCTGGGGATGCCCCGAGGCCAGCACCGGGGCGAGGTTCCCCCGCGGACAGCGGTCGCAGGCCTGGATCTCTCGGGTGAGGCCGTTCAACTCGCGGATCGCCCGCTCGAGGTACTTCTCCCGTATCTCGTCGTCGGTCGCGGGCATCCGGTGGAGGGAGTTGGACGGCTCCGCTCGCCCTCCTCTTCCCTGCATCACTCCTTGCTCGCAGCGGTCGCCCGGTCCTGCGCCCGGAGGTTGCGGCCCGGCCCGCGCTGCTGGATGAGCTTGAGCGCCTGCACGTAGAGCAGGCTCTGCCGCCGGCGTACGATGTCGGCGGCCCGCAGCGACTCGAGAAACTCCTCCGGCCCCTCGAAGTCACGCATGCGGATGCGGACCGAGCCGAGGCCCTGGGCCACGTGGCTGTCCGACCCGGCCCCGGCCACGAGCCTGTACTTGGCCGCAAAGCGCGCCGCCTCCTCGTTGAAGCCCGAGTAGGCCACCTTCGCGTTGAAGACCTCGATCGCGTCGATCTCCTCGACGATGTCCACCAGGTCCTCATAGCCCGCGACGGTGTGCATGCGGTCGAAGGGGTGAGGGAGGTAGACGAGCCCGCCCTGCCGGCGGATTTCGGCGATGGTCTCGCGGAGCGTCATCCCGCGCTCGATCTTCTCCTCGATGAACAGCGCGATCACCTCTCCCTGGTCGGCGGTCTTGACCTCCTCGGAGACGACCACCTTCGGCACGCCCTGGCCGTCGCGCTGCGCCACCTCTCGAGCCTCGAGAGCGCCGCTGATCTCGTTGTGGTCGGTGACCGCGATCGCCCCGAGACCGCGTTGTCGGGCCGTCTCGAGCAGGGTCTCGACTCGGGTCGCGCAGTCAGGCGAGTGGTCGGTGTGCATGTGCAGGTCGACGTCGATCATCGGTCTGCGCTCGAGCCGGCGGCGTATCGCGGGCTTGCCGTCGGCTGGGTGGCGGCGTGCGGCGATCTCTCGGTAGAGCTCCTCGAAGCGATCGGCGACCCTCGACCAGCCGAGATCGTCTCTACGGGCGGCGGCGCGGTCGTGGAGGTCGCGGCGCAGCGCCTCCTCGACGACCAGACGCTCGAGCTGAGCGGCGAGAGTCTGGGCGTCGCCGGGCTCGAACAGGAGGCCGAGCTCGCCCTCGCGCAGGAGCTCCTCGTACTCGGGCAGGGAGGCGGTCACGGGCACGGCGCCGCCGGCGAGTGCGCGCTGGACGAGCTGTGGAGCGGGGGCAACGCCGCTCGACGCGGCAACCGCCAGGTGCGCGCGTGCGAGGTGCTGGGCCTCGGAGCCGTGCTCGGGACCAGCGAAGTGAATGCGATCGCTAATCGCCCGAGAGAGCGAGATGGGGACACGCCGCTCCCCGGAACGCGACCACACCGTCGCCCTCCACGGCAAGGCGGGCGGGAGCCGACGCAGGGCGCGCAGGAAGGTCCGCAGCGCCCCCCGCTCCTCCTCGGCCGAGAAGATGATCTCGACGAGCTCGTCGTCGGCGCGCGCCGGACGCTCGGCGAGGTCGGCGCCCGGCGGGATCACCCGGTAGTCGCCGGGGAAGTAGCGGCCGACGAGCTCGGCGGTCGTGCGTAGGCTCGCCGTGCGTCCGTCGAGGCGCCCGAAGCGAAGCTCGGTGAAGCGCCGCCCGAGCTGCGTCGAGACCACCCGCTCGGCTGGCGCGTGGAAGGTCCCCACGTTGAGCGCGCGCGAGTGGCGGAGCGCGGCGGAGGCCGCGCTCGGGGCGAAGGGCTCGTGTACGTGAACGAAGTCGAGCTCGGCGCTCTCGAGGAGGTCCTCGAGCGTGCGGGCGAGGTCGAGCGGTAGGGCGGCCGAGGAGCCGCGACGGGTGGGCGGGAAGGGAAGTCCCTGGCCGACGGCGACCACTTGGGCGCACCCCGGCTCCGCCCACAGCGCCTCGGGATCGTCCGCGACGCGCCGAACCAGCGCTCGCGACTCGCGCACAAGCTCGCGGGAGTCCGCCGGCGCCACGACGACCACCCGGTGCCCGCGGGCACAGAGCTCGTCGGACAGCCGCTCGACGTAGCGGTTGACCTCGCGATGGGCGTCCCAGGCGTAAGGGGATACCTGGGCGATCGCGAAGCGCTCGAAGCTCACCCCGCCAGCATAGGCGGGGACGAGGGAGCCCCGGCTGCCGAGGGTCAGGCCTCGGTCCGCGCCTCGATCGGCGTCCCGCTCGGCAGCTTCGGCGCCCCGACGTGCTCGGCGATGAAGCGCTCCGTGTCGTCCCTGGCCACCGAGTCGGGCACCTGCCTCGGCGGCGACTTCATGAAGTAGGAGCTCGGTGCCTCGAGCGCTCCCCCCACCCCGTGGTTGAGCGCCAGCTTGGCGCAGCGTACCGCGTCGATGACGATTCCCGCCGAGTTCGGCGAGTCCCAGACCTCGAGCTTGAGCTCCGCGGTCAGCGGCGCGCCGCCGAAGGCCTCGCCCTCGAGCCGGATGTGCGCCCACTTGCGGTCGGTCAGCCAGGGCACGTAGTCGGAGGGCCCGATGTAGACGTCGTCGGTCGGCAGCTCATGACCCATGATCGAGGTCACCGCGCTGGTCTTCGACTCCTTCTTCGACTCGAGCCGCTCGCGCTCGAGCATGTTGTAGAAGTCCATGTTGCCGCCCACGTTGAGCTGGGAGGTCCGCGCGAGGCGCACGCCGCGGTCGGCGAACAGGCGCGCCAGCTGGCGATGGACGATCGTCGCGCCGACCTGCGACTTGATGTCGTCGCCGACGATCGGCAGGCCCGCCTTGGCGAAGCGCCGCGCCCAGTACTCCTCGCGCGCGATGAACACCGGGATGCAGTTGACGAAGCCACAGCCCGCTTCGAGCACCTGCTCGACGTACCACTTCGTCGCCTGCTCGGCTCCCACGGGGAGGAAGGAGACGACGACGTCGGTCTTGGTCTCGCGCAGGATCTCGGCGATGTCGTCGGTCTGCCCCGGGGCCTTCTCGATCTTTTCCAGGAGGGACCTGCCGAGGCCGTCGTGGGTCATGCCGCGGTGCACGGGCACGTCGAGCCGCGGGACCTCTGCGAACTGGAGCGTGTTGTTCTGCCCGGACCAGATCGCCTCGGAGAGGTCTTTGCCGACCTTGTCGGCGTCGACGTCGAAGGCGGCCGAGAACTCGATGTCGCCGACGTGATAGCCGCCGAGCTCGACGTGCATGAGGCCCGGGACCTGCTCGGCGGGATCGGCGTGGCGATAGTGCTCGACGCCCTGGACGAACGCGGAGGCGCAGTTACCGACGCCGACGATGGCGAGGCGCACCTTCTCGGGGGTGTAGCGGGAGGCGCCGTTCGGGGATTGGTCTGCGGTCATGAAGATGGATTCCCTGCTGGCGATGAGGCGACGGCGCGCGCCCGCGCGGTGGGGGCGGCGCGCCGAAGGGATAACCCTCGCCCTGTTTTCCCGGTTACACGCAGCTCACACGCGGGCCGCCGCACGCAGCTCGTTGCGGACGTGGAGCACGCGCTGTAGCGCCGTGATCGAGGTGAGCAGCGCCAGCGCGTAGATGCTTGGTGCTAGCAGCGAGAAGTCGCCGAGGCCGGCGCCCGCGCCGAAGACGATGCCGACCGCGAGGATCGCTACGCGCGGGGGCCGCTGCGCGAAGCCGACCTTGCACTCGACGCCGAGCGCCTCCGCCCGCGCGCGTGTGTAGCTGACCATGAGCGATCCGAGCACGGTGACGATCGTGGCCGCCACGGCGAACTCGTCCTGCCGTGAGGCGAAGTACACCCCCACAGCGGCCAGCACGAGGCCCTCCTCCACGCGATCGAGCGTCGAGTCGAGAAAGGCGCCGAACTGCGTCCCCTTGCCAGACATCCGGGAATAGCGACCGTCGAGCGCATCCATCGTCGAGCCGACCATGAACGCGATTCCGGCGAGCAGGAAGAGGCGCTGGGTGATGAGGCCGGCGGCCACCAGGTTGAGCACGAGGCCCGTGAGCGAGATCGCGTTGGGGGTGAGGCGCGAGTCGATCAGCCGCTGGCGAGCGAGCGCGCGGACCTCGGCTGCGCGCGCCTCGCGACCGACGCGGCCGTCGGCGGCGCGTCGACGCGCCCGCGCTCCGTCCGCGCTCCCGCGTGGACGAGCGGAGCCGCGCGGGGAGCGCGTCGGCGTGCGGTCGCTCGGATCGCCCGGGCCGCTCACAGTGCATGAGCTTACTGACCGGTGTGCGGGCTACCAGACCGTCTGCGTCGTCACTCGGTCAGGAACGAGGCGACCTGCTCCACGAGCTCCGGCCGCTCGAGCCACGGCCAGTGACCGGCGCCCGCCACGATCTCGACGCGCGCCGGGCCGCCGAGTGCCTCGGCGTAGGCGTGGGCGAACCGCGCTCCCGCATAGGGGTCCTCCTCTCCCCAGATCACCAGCGCGGGAGCCTCTACCTTGCCGAGCCCGTGCCCCGCCGCCTCGAGGACCTCGGGCGGAGCCGATCGGTACAGCCTGAGGATCGCCCGCTGGGTGCCGTGGTCGAAGCGAGCCCACGCGCGCTCGGCGAGCGCGTCGGCGTCCGCCTTGCGCTCGACGAACGCCTCGCGGAGGGCGCGGCGCAGCATGAACCGGTTCGTCAGTCCCATCGCGAGCTCTCCGACGAACCGCGTCCGCCAAAGGCGCGCCCAGCGGTGCCAGCGGTAGCCCGGAAGGAGGGGCGTGGAGTTGATGACGCACAGCCGCTCGATGCGCGCGGGCATGCGTTGGGCGAGCACCAGCCCGACGGCGCCCCAGTCGTGCACGGCCAGCGAGAAGCGCTCGAGCCCGAGGTGGGCGACGAAGGCCTCGAGGAAGGTGACATAGCCATCGATCGAGTAGTCGAAGGTCGACGCCTTGCTCGAGCGTCCGAAGCCGGGCAGGTCGGGGGCGATGCCGCCGGTCCGCGTGAGGAAGGGAAGGAAGTCGTCGCCGTCGGTCGGGTTGCCGTGGAGGTAGAGGACCGGTGCGGCGTCCGGGGTCCCGGCCGGAGGAGGTGCCTCGCGCCAGAGCGCCGGCACGCCCGCGACGTCCTCGTGCCGCTCGACGATGCGCGTGTCGATGCCGGCCACGGGCGCTTGATATCACGGCGCCCATCTAGCCCTCGAAGGAGGACGCCATCCCCGGAAACGGCAACATCGAGGCGTGGCGGCGCCCCGACCGCCGCCGCGCACGCACCATCCGCGACCGCCTGCGCGCCGCCTACGGCAGGCCGGTGTTGTACCCGCACCGAGCGCCGGTCGACGAGCTCATCCTCACCGTCCTGTCCCAGAACACCAACGACCGCAACCGCGACGTCGCCTACGGGCGCCTGCGCGAGCGCTTCCCCGGGGGCTGGCCGGAGGTTCGCGACGCGCCGGCCGACGAGGTCGAGGCGGCGATTCGCCCGGGCGGGCTGTCGAACACCAAGGCGGCGCGGATCGGCGAGATCCTGCGCGCCCTCGGCGACGACGACCTCGCCTGGCTCGAGACGGCGCCGCTCGAGAAGGCACGCGACTTCCTCACCGCCCTGCCCGGCGTGGGACGCAAGACCGCCGCCTGCGTGCTCCTGTTCTCCTTCGGTCGACCCGACGTGCCCGTCGACACCCACGTCTTCCGGGTCGGGGGACGGCTCGGCCTGTTCAGGCCCGGAGGGGGGTTCGACGAGGCTCACGACGAGCTCACCCGCCTCGCCGGCGGGGACCCGGACGACGCCTACGAGCTGCACGTGGCGCTGATCCGCCACGGGCGGCGGACGTGCGTCGCGCGGTCGCCGCGCTGCGAGGAGTGCCCCCTGCGACGGATGTGCCCCTGGGCGCGAGCCGCAGTGGCGAGGCATGGGTAGCCTCCGTGGACGCCGCTTCAAGGATCTGCCATACTCCCGCTTAGATTTCGTAGCGCGTCAAGACAGACCTAGAGGAGGACTTCCCACCATGGCAAGAACGATCGGCATCGACCTGGGCACCACCAACTCCTGCATGGCCGTGCTCGACGGCAACGAGCCGAGCGTGGCCGAGAACGCCGAGGGCGCTCGCACCACGCCCTCGGTCGTCGCCTTCACCCAGAGCGGTGAGCGCCTCGTCGGCGCGGTCGCCAAGCGCCAGGCCGTCACCAACCCCGAGAACACCGTCTTCTCGATCAAGCGCTTCATGGGCCGCAAGGAGGCCGAGGTCAAGGAGGAGGAGCGGATAGTCCCCTTCACCGTGGTCGCGGGGCCAGGCGGCGACGCGCGCGTGCAGGCCGGCGGCAAGGAGCACTCGCCCCCCGAGATCAGCGCGATGATCCTCCAGAAGCTCAAGGCCGACGCCGAGGCCTACCTCGGGGAGACCGTCGACTCGGCCGTGATCACCGTCCCGGCCTACTTCAACGACGACCAGCGCCAGGCCACCAAGGACGCGGGTCGGATCGCCGGGCTCGACGTCAAGCGCATCATCAACGAGCCGACGGCGGCCTCGCTCGCCTACGGGCTCGACAAGGAGGGCACCGACCAGACGATCCTCGTCTTCGACCTCGGCGGCGGCACCTTCGACGTGTCGGTGCTCGAGATCGGCGAGGGCGTGTTCGAGGTCAAGGCCACGGCGGGCGACAACCACCTCGGCGGCGACAACTTCGACAAGGCGATCGTCGACTGGCTGGTGAAGGAGTTCAAGGCCTCGCAGGGGATCGACCTCTCGCAGGACAAGATGGCCCTCCAGCGCCTCTACGAGGCCGCCGAGAAGGCCAAGGTCGAGCTGTCGACCACCCAGGAGTCGCAGATCAACCTGCCCTTCATCACCGCCGACCAGTCCGGCCCCAAGCACCTCGACCAGCGGCTCAGCCGCTCGAAGCTCGGGGAGCTGACCGCACCGCTGATCGACCGCGTGGTCGGTCCGACCAAGCAGGCGATGCAGGACGCGAGCGTCACGGGCTCCGACATCGACCACATCGTCCTCGTGGGCGGCATGACCCGCATGCCCGCCGTCCAGGAGAAGGTCAAGGAGCTGACCGGCAAGGACCCCCACCGGGGCGTGAACCCCGACGAGGTCGTCGCCGTGGGCGCCGCGATCCAGGCCGGCGTACTCTCCGGCGCGGTCAAGGACGTCCTCCTGCTCGACGTCACTCCGCTGACCCTCGGCATCGAGACCAAGGGCGGCGTGATGACCAAGCTCATCGAGCGCAACACGACGATCCCGACGCGCAAGTCGGAGGTCTTCTCGACCGCGGAGGACAATCAGCCCTCGGTCGAGGTGCACGTCCTCCAGGGCGAGCGCGAGATGGCCTACTCGAACAAGTCGCTGGGCAAGTTCCAGCTCACCGGCATCCCGCCCGCGCCGCGGGGGATCCCCCAGATCGAGGTCGGCTTCGACATCGACGCCAACGGGATCGTCAACGTGTCGGCCAAGGACCTCGGTACCGGCAAGGAGCAGAAGATCGAGATCCGGGCGGCCGGTGGGCTCTCCGACGAGGAAGTCCAGCGGATGGTGAGCGACGCCGAGTCGCACGCCGAGGAGGATCGCCGCCAGCGTGAGCTCGTCGAGGCGCGCAACGGGGCGGAGAACGCCGCCTACCAGGCCGAGCGCCAGCTCTCGGAGATGGGCGACACGGTCGATGCCGCGGCGCGCACGGAGATCGAGTCCGCGATCGCGTCGGTGCGCGAGTCGCTGACCTCCGAGGACGCGGCCGAGATCCAGGCCAGAACCCAGGCGCTGCAGGAGGCCTTCCACCGAGTCTCCGAGCAGATGTACGCGGCGGCCGCCCAAGCCGGCGCTGCGGGCGGCCCCGACGGGGCCGCCGGACCCGACGGCGCCGCGAGCGCCGACGGCGCCTCGGCCGACGAGGAGGAAGTCGTCGACGCCGAGGTGGTCGAGGGCGAGGAGCGCCGGTGAGTCCCGCCGAGGAGCGCGAGACGCCGAGCGAGGGCGCGGTCCGGGAGCAGCTCCGCGAGGACGCCGGGCCGCGCGCCTCGAGCGCGCCGGCAGCAGGCCGGGGGGCTGGTGCTCCCTCCAAAGAGCAGGATGCGCGCGGCGGCGGCGTCGAAGAGGAGGGCGGCGACGAGGGCGGCTTCGTGGACGCCCCTGCGGGGTCGGCGGAGGACGAGGCGAACCCCGGCGCCGTCGAGTCGCCTCCCGGGGAGGACGGTGCAGAGGGCGCGGTGACCGAGGCCGGCGGCTCCGATCCCTCCGTCGAGGAGGCCGACCCGCTCTCCGAGGCCGAGCGCCGACGCGACGAGTACCTCTCGCTCGCCCAGCGCACCCAGGCCGACTTCGACAACTACCGTCGCCGCGCCGCCCGCGAAGCCGCGGCGGCGAGCACTCGCGCCAAGGCGGGGCTCGTCCGCGAGCTCCTGCCCGCGCTCGACAACCTCGAGCGGGCGCTCGCCGCGGCCGGGGACATCGACGACGGCTTCGCGCGCGGGGTCCAGATGGTCCACGCCGAGATCGTCGGCGCACTCGAGCGCAACGGCGTCGCCGCCTTCGAGCCGAGCGGGGAGGTCTTCGACCCCAACCTGCACGAGGCGCTGTCGACCCGGCCGGCCGACGGGACCGACCCAGGCGTGGTCGTCGACGTGGTCGAGAAGGGCTACCGGCTCGAGGAAACCGTCCTGCGCCCGGCGCGGGTCATCGTCTCCGCCTAGGAGGGTCGAGCCATGCCCGCCGTCAAGGATCCCTACAAGACGCTCGGCGTCGACAAGAAGGCCTCCGACGACGAGGTCAAGAAGGCCTACCGCAAGCTCGCCCGGCGCTGGCATCCCGATCGCAATCCAGACGATCCCGCGGCCGAGGAGCGCTTCAAGGAGATCCAGGAGGCCTACGGAATCCTCTCCGATCCCGAGAAGCGCAAGCAGTACGACGCCGGAGGCGGCGTCTTCGGCGGCTTCGGTGGAGGCGGGGGCTTCGACCCGAACTCGTTCCGAGGCGGCTTCGGCGGTTTCGGCGACATCCTCTCCGACATCCTCGGCGGCCGTGGCGGAGCGGGCGCCGGCCGGGCTCCCGCGGCCGAGCGCGGACGCGACCTCGAGGTCGAGGTCCACCTCTCCTTCGACCAGGCGATGGAAGGCGCGCAGGTGCCCGTCACGGTCCCGATGTCGGCGCCGTGCCCGACCTGTCGCGGCACCGGCGCCAAGCCCGGCACCTCTCCCTCGGTGTGCCCGCGCTGCCAGGGCCGGGGCATCGAGTCGCAGGGGCAGGGGATGTTCTCGATCTCCCAGCCGTGCTCTGAGTGCGGCGGTACGGGCACGAAGATCGACGATCCCTGCCCTACGTGCGCCGGACGCGGCCAGACGCGTCAGACCAGGCGCTACCGAGCGAACGTGCCGGCGGGCGTCCGCGACGGCAGCCGCGTCCGGCTGGCCGGAAAGGGCGAGCCGGGGTTGCGCGGCGGCCCGCCCGGCGACCTCTACGTGGTCACGCGCGTGGACGAGTCGCCGGTGTTCCGGCGCAAGGGGGAGAACCTCGAGGTCGACGTGCCGATCACCATCGTCGAGGCCATCCGGGGGGCGACCGTCGAGGTGCCGACGCTCAGCGGGACCAAGCGGATCCGCGTGGCCGCCGGGACCCAGCACGGGACCCAACAGCGGCTGCGCGGCGAGGGACCGCCACGACTCGGCGGACGTGGCCGCGGGGACATCCGCTACCGGCTCACGATCGACGTGCCGAGCTCGCTGAGCCGCGAGCAGCAGCAGGCCGTCGACGAGCTGGCCGAGGTGATGGACGGCAATCCGCGCGATCGCCTGCTCGCCCAGGCAGAGCGGACCGCCTGATGGCCGCGCCCGAGGCCGGAGACGGTCGCCGGGTCGCCGGCGCGAGCAGCGGCCACGGCGCCGGGTCCGATCCGAGCCGCGGCGTGTACATGATCTCGATCGCGGCCGAGCTCGCGGGCATGCATCCGCAGACGCTGCGCATCTACGAGACGCGCGGGCTGATCACGCCGAAGCGCTCGGCGAAGAACACCCGCCTCTACTCGCAGGTGGACGTCGAACGGCTGCGGCGCATCCAGGAGCTGACCACCGAGCTCGGGCTGAACCTGGCGGGAGTCGAGCGCGTGATGGAGCTCGAGCGGGAGGTCGAGCGGGCCCGCCGGCGCGCGGATCGCCTCGAGCGCGAGCTCGAGCGCACGCGAGCGGCCGGGCTGGCCGAGGTCGAGCGCGTTCACCAAGCCTACCGGCAGGAGCTTGTGCGCTATGAGGCGCCGGGACGTGCGCTCGTGCCGGTGCGACGGCGGCCGAAGGCCTGAGGCGTCGCAGGGCACACGAGCCACTGCCACCGGAAGCGCAGGGTCGTTCGCCGCTCGACGAGCTGATGACGGTCGGCGTTGTGCCGTCGATGACTCACGGGTTGTCAAGGGCCTCCCCGGGGATCTGCTATACCTACACATAGATTTCTTATGCAAGCCGATCGCTTCACGGTCAAGTCCCAAGAGGCCCTCGCGGCCGCCCAGCGCATCGCCGGGGCGCGCGGCAACCCCCAACTCGAGCCGCCTCACCTGCTGACCGCGCTGCTCGAGCAGGAAGGCGGGATCGTCGTTCCCGTGCTCCGCGCTGCCGGAGCCGATCCCGACCGAGTGCGCCGGAGCGCGAACGAGGCGCTCGACATGCTCCCGACCGCCCGCGGCGACGCCACCCAGGCGCCCTCCCCCAGCCAGCAGACGATCGAGCTCCTCAACAAGGCCGACGAGGAGGCGCGCGGCTTCGGCGACGAGTACGTCTCGACCGAGCACGTGCTGCTCGCCCTCGCCGCCGACCCGAGGGTCGACGCCGGCGCAAGCCGCGACCAGCTCGCCGAGGCGATCTCCCAGGTGCGCGGCCCCCACCGGGTCACCGACCAGAACCCCGAGGACAAGTACCAGGCGCTCGAGAAGTTCGGCCGCGACCTCACCGAGGCCGCAGAGCAGGGCAAGCTCGACCCGGTCATCGGCCGCGACGACGAGATCCGTCGGGTCGTCCAGGTCCTGTCCCGGCGCACGAAGAACAACCCGGTCCTCATCGGGGAGCCCGGCACCGGCAAGACGGCGATCGCCGAGGGCCTGGCGCAGAGGATCGTCTCGGGCGACGTGCCGGAGTCGCTGCGCGACCGGCGCGTGGTCGCGCTCGACATCGGAGGCCTGATCGCCGGCGCCAAGTACCGCGGCGAGTTCGAGGACCGGCTCAAGGCCGTGCTCAAGGAGATCGCCGACGCGGAGGGCCAGGTCATCCTGTTCATGGACGAGCTTCACACGATCGTCGGCGCGGGCGCCGCCGAGGGCGCGGTCGACGCCGCCAACCTGCTCAAGCCGATGCTGGCGCGCGGCGAGCTGCGCGCGGTCGGGGCCACCACGCTCGACGAGTACCGCAAGCACATCGAGAAGGACGCGGCGCTCGAGCGCCGGTTCCAGCCCGTCTACGTCGACGAGCCCTCGGTCGAGGACACGATCGCCATCCTGCGCGGGCTCAAGGAGCGCTACGAGGTCCACCACGGGGTGCGCATCCAGGACTCGGCGATCGTGGCGGCGGCGATGCTCTCCACCGCTACATCGCCGACCGCTTCCTGCCCGACAAGGCGATCGACCTAGTCGACGAGGCGGCGTCGCGCCTGCGCATCGAGATCGACTCGATGCCGACCGAGATCGACGAGGTGGAGCGCCGCGTCCAGCAGCTCGAGATCGAGCGCCAGGCCATGAGCAAGGAGTCCGACGAGGCGTCGGTCGCCCGCCGCGAGGCGATCGAGGCAGAGCTCGCGGACCTGCGCGAGCAGTCATCGGCGATGAAGGCCCAGTGGCAGTCCGAGAAGGAGGCGATCACCGCCGTCCGCGACGTCAAGGAGCGCCTCGAGCACGCCCACCGCGAGGCCGCGCTGGCCGAGCGCGACGCCGATCTCGGACGCGCCGCCGAGCTGCGCTACGGCGAGATCCCCGGTCTCGAGCGCACCCTGCGCGAGGCCGAGGCCTCGACCGACGGCGCCGGGGGGACCTTTCTCAAGGAGGAGGTCGACGAGGAGGACGTGGCCGAGGTGGTCGCCAAGTGGACGGGTATCCCGGTCTCGAAGCTGATGGAGGGCGAGGTCGAGAAGCTCGTCAACATGGAGGCGCGCCTGCACGACCGGGTGATCGGCCAGGACGAGGCCGTAGACGCCGTCTCGAACGCGCTGCGTCGTTCGCGCGCGGGGCTCCAGGATCCGAACCGCCCGATCGGCACCTTCCTGTTCATCGGCCCGACCGGCGTCGGCAAGACCGAGCTCGCCCGCGCGCTCGCCGAGTTCATGTTCGACACCGAGGACGCGATCGTCCGCATCGACATGTCGGAGTACATGGAGAAGCACGCGGTGTCGCGCCTCGTCGGCGCGCCGCCCGGCTACGTCGGCTACGAGGAGGGCGGCCAGCTCACCGAGGCCGTGCGCCGGCGCCCCTACTCGGTGATCCTCCTCGACGAGATCGAGAAGGCCCACCCCGACGTGTTCAACATCCTGCTCCAGGTCATGGACGACGGTCGCCTGACCGACGGCCAGGGGCGCACCGTCGACTTCAAGAACACCGTCCTGATCATGACCTCGAACGTGCCCGGCGGGGTGGCCGGCGTCGAGGCGACCTTCAAGCCCGAGTTCGTCAACCGCCTCGACGACATCGTGGAGTTCTCCTCGCTCAGCCGCAAGCAGATCTCGGAGATCGTCGGCCTCCAGGTCGACGCGCTGGCCGAGCGGGTCCGTGAGCGCGGCGTGGAGATCGAGCTCACCGACGACGCCCGGACGCTGATCGGCAACCTCGGTTACGACCCGACCTATGGCGCCCGACCGCTCAAGCGGGTGATCCAGAAGCGGCTGGTCGACAAGCTGGCGCTGCGGCTCCTCGAGGGTGAGTTCGGCCCCGGCGACCGGGTGCGGGTGGACGCCGAGGGCGGCGAGCTCGCGTTCGAGCGGGCGCCGAGCGCGGTGGGCGTTGCCGCCTAAGCCGCTCTAAAGACCGGGGCGGAGGACGCCAGCCGGTTCGGGGCTCTCCCGGCGCTCCAAGGTTTTTCCAAGGTCGGTCGGGGATGCTGTTCGTCGCCATGGGAAGGGGAGCACCAGCCAGCCGGTCCACTGCTCGCCTCGCGACGGCGTGGGTGGGGAGCCGCTCGCGCACGTGTGGTTTGGCCGCCGCCACCGCCCTCGGCGTCCTGCTCACGCTCGTCTTCCCCGCCGGGGGCTTTGCTCAGGGCACCCTTACGCCCGAGGGAAAGCAGGACCGCCGAGCGCTCGTAGCGAGCCTCTTTGCCGACAAGGCCCGTGAGGCGGATACGTCGTGGTACGTCTACGAGAACGGTGGATTCGGTGAGCGAAAGGGGCGGATTCCCGCCCTCAACTTTGCGATCGCGGCCCAGACCGTGGTCGAGCTCTATAACAGCGACCCCACCTTCGATCCGCGGGCCGCATCTTTGGCACTCTCGTCTGCACTCGAGGGCGCGTGCGCTTCGGGTCCGTGCGAGAGCGAGGACCTCGCGTCCTGGACCCTTCCCCAGGGTCTCGCGGCCATCAAGAAAGGCGACGGCGCGCAGCTCATCGTCTGCGACGCCACCTGCCGCGACGCCTTCACTCCGGCGCTCAAGGAGCGCTACCGGCGCGCGGTCGCGCAGGTCGGCGAGGGCATGGCCCTGGGTACGCCGCTCAACAGCGCGCAAAGCCTGAAGGACGGCCTCAACGATCCGGCCCTCGAGCCGGCCGCTCTCGCTCTGCTCGACTGCGCCGAGAAGAACCCGCTCTGCCTCAAGGCCGCCAACGACACCTTCAAGCAGTGGATGGGCGTGGGGTTCGACGCCACCCCGGCCCAGATCAACGCGACCGGCTTCGTCGCCGGCGAGGCGAAGACCGTCAAGACCGTCGTCGACGGGCAGACGATCTCCAACCAGGTCGAGGTACCGGGACTGCCCGTGAGGCTGAATGACACGACGGGCGTGCTCGAAAAGAAGGATGGCTCGGCTATCGACAAGGCGGGGATGGTCAGCGCGGTCGAGGGGGGTTTCGCGAAGGCCAACGGCGCCACCGCCGCCGGCACGGATGAGACCAAGACGCTGCTTGAGCAGAAGCGCGTGCTCCGGGCGGAGCGCGACAAGCTCGCGGACGCCGAGCTCAAGAAATTCATCGGTGACGCCGCCAAGCGCGAGGCCCAGATCAAGGAGGCGGGGAAGCTGGTCTCGCTGTTCGCGCAGGCGATCAAGCTCACCGGCGATGACAAGCTCGCCGAGCAGATCGCCACCGTGGGCAACGCGGCGGTGGAGATCGCGACGGGGGTCAACGACGTCGTCACCGGGCTCGTGAACGTGGGCGCGAGCATCGC
>JAUJNZ010000003.1:327833-330133 GCA_030447905.1 Thermoleophilaceae bacterium | reverse complement strand
CGTGGCCGACGTGCAGGCGAAGCTCGTCAAGGAGAGCTACAAGCTCGACCAGCTCGAGCGCAACATGCGCAAGCTCGCACGCACGAGCGAGGACCGTCGTCTCTGGGAGAACATCGACTCGGCGCTCGGCTACCGCCAGCGTAACCACGCCCTGTTCCCGCCCGATGTGTTCGACGGGCACGCGAGCGTCTTCTACACGCACTCGAAGCCGGCGGGGCACGCGTTCGACTCGATCGCGCTCGGGCCCGAGACGGGGCCGACTCAGGACGAGGCGGTCATGGACCGCCTCGGCCCGTCCGATCCCTCCGAGATGCCCTTCCTCGATCCCGAGGACCCGGGCTCGATGCGGCCGGCCGGCTCCCAGCTCGAGGAGAACGTCAACTATCTGAGCCACCTGGCCGGTGTGCGGTTCGGCGGATCCCCCTTCGGCGCGACCCTGCCCAACGTCCGCGACTGGGCCCTCGCCGCCCGCGCGTACTCACGCATGCTCATCGAGCAGCCCGAGCGCGCGCCGATCCCGCCCGCCGGGCAGACGTCCCACCCCCGCCTGACCGAGATCGCAAGCGTCGGTCAGGGGGTCAAGAGCCAGCTCGCCGGCCTTGCCCGCAATACGACGCTGTTCACACGGCTGCTCGACAACCACGAGGACCGGTCGAAGGACCGCGACGGGAGCGGGCGCGGCCTGTACGAGGAGCTGGGCCTGCTCGAGCAGGCCTTCAACGGTCGGCAGGGGCTCTCGCACGCGAGCCTCTACGGGGCCGGCCGGGTCGCGCCGCCGATGGGCGCGGTGACGATGGACGGCTGCGACGGCGACGACGCGCTGTCGGTGCCGAGCAACGTCTCGTGGCAGAACATGCTCGAGCCACAGTTCCTCGTCGCGCACAAGCGCGACGCCGGGAGGGCGCGCGTGTGCTGGGACGCCGAGTTCGTCGAGGTGCGCGAGGGAAGCGACTGCACGACCGCCGGATGCGACTCGTACGGGAAGATCAAGATCGACGTCAAGGGCCAGTGGCGATCCGCGAGCGAACCGGACGAGCCCGCCAGCTACGAGACTCTGCGCACGCGCTCCTACACGGATACGGAGGAGACACAGATCTGCTCCGTCGAGTACGACCCGGAGCGCAAGCCGCCGAACCGGCTCGTGTGCCTGCGCCACGCCCCCGGAGCGGCGGCAGCAAAGTGGGAGGAGGGGCTCAAGGCCGGCTTCCAGAGCGGCGCGACGGTCGGCGCGGACACTCCCGGCCTCGCCGACTCCGTGCTCGACATCGCCCGCAGGGAACTCGACGAGGCCCAGGTCGAGCTGCGCGCCGAGCTCCTGAATGCACTGAAGCGGGCCGGTGACGGCTCGTTCCCGCCCGCCGGTCTAGCCCTCGAGCGCTTGACCGGCGCGAAGGTCATCGTACAGAGCTTCGTCAACCTGGGGCTCTCGCGCGCCCTCGCGCGCGACGAGCGTCTGCGCGCACTCCTCTACGGCGCCGATGCGATCCTCGACCGCGCCCTCGTCGAGGACGAGATCTTCCCCAACTACCGCCGCAACGAGGACGGGTCACTCGTCCGGGACTCGAGCGGCAACCTCGTCCGCGATCTGAGCGACCGCGATCAGGATCCGATCGAGCGGCTCAAGGACCAGGAGGCACAGCGAATCGCCCGTCTGCGGGAGTCGATCGCCGGTTGGCAGGGCCAGGTCACCGCGGGTAGGCACTCCGAGATCCACCCGCTGATCGAGGCCACGCTGGCCGAGCTCGAGATGGCGCGGCTCGTTGCCTACTCGCGATCGGAGTGCTCCGACGGCCGCGACAACGACGGCGACGGGAAGGTCGACCACCCGGCCGACACGGACTGCGGGTCGCGCGCGGACGACTCCGAGAAAGCGGATCCACCGCCGGTCAACAGCTTGAATCCGGCGATCACGGGCACGCCGCGAGACGGTCAGGTGCTCACCGCATCGAACGGAACGTGGTCGGGTGCTCCCACCTCGTTCGGCTACTCCTGGCGGCGCTGCGACCGCAACGGAGCGGCGTGCGTGGCGATCGCAGGCGCGACCGGCCGAAGCTACCGGGCCACCGCCGCCGACGTGGGACGCCGCCTGCGCGTCGTCGTCATCGCGCGCAACGCGGCGGGCGCGGGCAGCGCCCTATCGGCGCCTACCGGGCTCGTGGCGGCCGTCGCGCCCCGCAACGCGGTCCTGCCAACGATCTCCGGGACCGCGCGCCTCGGCCGCGTCTTGACGGCCAGGCCCGGTGGCTGGATCGGGACGGCCCCGATCTCCTTCCGCTACAGCTGGCGCCGATGCAACTCGA
>JAUJNZ010000003.1:277771-327733 GCA_030447905.1 Thermoleophilaceae bacterium | reverse complement strand
CGTCGCCCTGGGCGAGGAGTCGCTCGTGAACGCGCTGGGACGCGTGACCGGGCAGGGCCCCGAGCTCGTCGCGCAGCAGCGAGCGAAGTAGCTCGAACACGATCAGTCCCTCGGCGATGTTGCCCTTCCGCTCGTGAGCCTCCATCAGGAAGCGGTAGCCGCTCTCGCGGAACGGCGCGCCTGCGATCAGCGAGCGCGCGGCGCGCTCGGCGACCGCGAGGTTGGGGTTCCCCCCGGCCAACGCACCCGCGGCGGCGCACTCGAGCGCGGCGAGCCTGAGTTCCCCGAGCTCGTGGCGGCGCTCGTCGACCCAGGCCAGGTCCACGCCAGGCAGCAGCTCCTCCTCGAGCATTGCGAGCACGGACTCCGCCGACGCCAGCGCCGTCTGGCATTCGCCACCGGCGAGCGCGGCCTGGGCGCGGTTCATCGTTTCCTCGGCGGCCTCGACGTCGATCCATGCCGCGGGGCCAAGCTGCAGACGCAGTTCATGCCGGCCGACCAGCGCGTCTGCGCCGAGGGCACGGCGCAGCTTGGAGACGAGTGGGTTGAGACAGCCGCCCGGGTCCGCCAGCGGCCGCCCCGGCCAGAGGGCCTCGATCAGCTCGCTCCGAGTCACGGCTCGACCGCGGTGGAGGACGAGGTAGGCGAACAGTATCCGGCCCTGTCGACTCGGGAGTCGCTGTTCGATCCGGGTCCCCGCCACCTCGAGCGTCAGGTCCCCGCACAGCGTGATGACCGTAGTGTGCGATGCGTCCAAGGCGGACGCAGCGTACTCGGGGAGCCACGCGCGGAAGACCACAATCGGCGCGCCGAACACGATAGCGGGCGGCCCGCGCGATAGACCGCCCCTCGGCCTGGGTAAGGCGTTCGCATGGAAGATCGCGCGCTCGCTCGAGGCTTTGCGCTCGGACGCATCGCCCTCGGCGCCGCCCTGCTCCTCGTTCCCAGAGTGGTCGGCGGCCCGTGGATCGGCTTCGGCGCTGCGGGTGACCGCGGCGCCCGGGTCCTTCTGCGCGGCCTCGGCGCCCGGGACCTCGCGCTCGGGTTTGGGCTCAAGGCCTCGCTCGACCGCGACGCGCCCACGCGCGGCTGGCTCGAGGGCGGTCTGGTCGCCGACGGAACCGACTTCGCGGCCACGTTGACCGCGGGAGACGACCTCCCCCTCTCGGGGCGGATCCTCGTGGGCGCCCTCGCCGGCAGCGGCGTGGCGCTCGGCGCCTGGCTCGTCCGCTCAGCCGATGCCGGTCCGGCCGCGCCGGGGCGCGAGGCCGCGCGCGCGGGCGCGGACGCGCTCGAGACGCCCTGAGGGTCGAGACAGCCTGAGCGCCGACTCGCCTCAGTCAGGCGGCGACGAGCGCTCGAATCAGGTCCGGCGTCACGTAGGTCTCGACGAACGCGGAGGCGACGAGCACCGGCACGGCGATCGCCACGGTCACGAAGGTGGCGGCGAGCAGCTCGCTCCAGCGGCCGCGGCGGCTCGCCACGAGCCAGGCGGCGAGCGGCAGGAAGAGGGCGGTGAGCTCCGGAACGGCATGCAGCGAGAGGGTCGCGAGCAGGACGCCGGGCTGATCTCGAGCTGTGCGCGACCGCCGCGGTGCCCTCGCCGAGAACCAATGCCTGGGTGACGAGCGAGAACGCCGTGGCGAGCACCACGAACCAGATCGCGAGCGTCCCCGCCCAGTCGTGGATCGCCTTCCAGGGCCCGCTCCGGCGGGCGGCTTCGAGCGGCATCGAGCTGCCGGCGATGAAGCCGGCGACGCAGGCGAAGCCGTGCAGGGCGAGCACCAGCGCGTTGCGAAAGAGCACCTCGCCGATCTGGGAAGCCTGCGCAGGGCGGGTCACGCCCGGAATCAACAGGGGCGTGGGGTCCAGTGTCGCGAAGCTCGCGATCACGTACACCGCGATCAACAGGCCGCACGCCACGACGAACGACTTCCAAGCCCACTCTCCGATCACGGGCCCCGGGTGGGCGCTCCAGCGCTTGAGCGTCGCTCGCGTGTCGTCGATGCCCCGGACGAGGGCGAGATCCTGGACGCTCATCGCTGCGGTTATCGGCAGCCGCCCTGCCCCACCCAAGTGCCGCGACCGAGTTGGACGCCGAGACGCTCGGCCGGGCGGACACCGCCATGGCGCCGAGCGCGCAACAATGGAGGCGCAGGCCCGCCCTACCGCGAGCGAAAGGACCGTGGATGCCGACCTTCGTCATGCTGAGCCGGCTGTCTCCCGAGGGAGTACAGGCAATCAAGAACAATCCGCAGCGGATCAAGGAGGTAAACCAGGAGATCGAGCAGCTCGGCGCGGAGGTCAAGCAGCAGTGGGCCACCCTGGGGCAGTTCGACTTCGTCAACATCATCGAGGCGCCCGACGAGCAGACGATGGCGCGGGTCTCGCTCGAGCTCGGCTCGCGCGGAACGGCGAAGTACGAGTCGCTGCCCGCGATCCCGGTCGACGACTTCATCTCCGCGCTCTAAGTGACTCTCTCGCCGTCTAGGGTCGATAGCGCGGGGCGACCGTGAGCCGTGTCCTCGTGGTCGGCGGGGGAGGTCGCGAGCACGCGCTCGTGCGCGCCCTGCGCCGGGGTCCGCGCGCGCCCGAGGTGCTGTGCGCACCGGGCAGCGCGGGCATCGCGCGGGAAGGGGTGCGTTGCCTCGACGTGGGGACCGGTGACCTCGAGGGGCTCGTCGTGGTCGCCCGAGAGGAGGACTGCGACCTCGTCGTCATCGGCCCCGAGGCCCCGCTCGTCGACGGCCTCGTGGACGAGCTGGCCGACGGCCAGGTGCGCGCGTTCGGGCCCACGGGCGCGGCCGCGCGGATCGAGGGCTCGAAGGCCTACGCCAAAGAGGTGATGGAAGCCGCCGGGGTTGCGACCCCCGGCCACGTCGTCCTCGGCGATCACGAGGCGGCGCTCGCCGCTATCGAAGACGCCGCCTATCCGCTCGTGCTGAAGGCCGACATGCTCGCCGGCGGCAAGGGCGTGGTCGTATGCGCGAACCGGGCCGAGGCCGGCTCCGCCCTCGATGACTTCTTCGGCGAGCGGCGCTTCGGGGACACGGTGGTCGTCCTCGAGGAGTTCGTCGACGGCGAGGAGATCTCCCTGCTCGCGCTCTGCGACGGCGAGCGCGCGCTGCCCATGGCCCCCGCCCGGGACTTCAAGCGAATCGGCGACGGCGACCGCGGGTCGAACACGGGCGGCATGGGAAGCTACTCGCCGGTGGCCGGAATCGATGCCGAGCGGGCCGAGGAGCTCGCGCGGTCGGTCCACCAACCCGTGCTCGACGAGCTGCGCGGGCGGGGGACCCCCTACCACGGTGTCCTCTACGCGGGGCTCATGCTCACCCTCGGCGGACCGCAGGTGCTCGAGTTCAACTGCCGTTTCGGGGACCCGGAGACCCAGGCCATCCTGCCGCGGCTGCGCTCCGACCTGCTCGAGCTGCTCGAGGCCGCCGTGCGGCCCGGGGGTCTCGAGGGCTTCGAGCTCGAGTGGTCGCCCGATCCGGCGGTCACCGTGGTCCTCGCCTCGCGCGGCTACCCGGCGACTTCTTCGAGCGGCGACCGCATCTCCGGAATCGACGAGGCGGCCGCCGCGCCCGACGTCGAGGTGCTGCACGCCGGCACCGCCGACGACGGGACGGGGGGCTATGTGACCGCGGGCGGGCGGGTGCTCGACGTCACCGCGGTCGGTGCCACGCTCGCGGAGGCCCGTTCGCGAGCTTATGCCGCCGCCGATCGGATCGAGTTCGAGGGCCGCCAGCTTCGACGCGACATCGCCGCCGAGGCGGGCGAGCCGGTCGGCGCGTGACCGACCCCCGCCCGTTCCCTTCAGCGCCGGAGCTCGAGGATCGACCCGAGATCGCGAGCGAGTTCGACGAGCTCGAGGTCGACGTCCCCCGCGTGGGGATCGTCATGGGCTCTAAGAGCGACATGCCGGCGATGGAGCCCGCCGGCCGCGAGCTCGACGAGCGCGGGATCCGGAAGGAGACGCGCGTCATGAGCGCCCACCGCGATCCCGACATAGTCGCCGAGTACGCGCGCAACGCTCGTATGCGGGGGCTGCAGGCGATCATCGCGGGAGCGGGGCTCGCCGCCGCCCTGCCCGGCGTCGTGGCCGCGCACACCGACCTGCCCGTGATCGGCGTGCCACTCGTCACCGCCACGTCGGTGGGGGGCGGGCTCGACGCGCTCCTGGCCATCGCCCAGATGCCGCCGGGAGTGCCGGTGGCCTGCGTGGGGGTAAACGCCGCGCGCAACGCGGCGGTGCTCGCCGCGCGCATCATCGGCGCGTGACGCCGCCGCCGTGATCGAGCGCTACACGCGCCCGGAGATCGGCGCGGTCTGGTCGGAGGAGCGCAAGCTCGCGACCTGGCTCGAGGTCGAGCTCGCCGTGGTCGACGCCCTGGCCGAGCGCGAGGTGGTTCCCGCGGGCGACGCCGCCGCCGTCCGCGAGCGCGCCTCCTTCACCGTCGAGTCCGTGCGCGAGCGCGAGCGGGTGACCGACCACGACGTCGCGGCGTTCGTCGACGTGGTGGCGGCCTCGGTGGGGGAGCCGGGCCGCTGGGTCCATCACGGCCTCACCTCCTCCGACGTGCTCGACACCGCGCTGGCGCTCCAGCTTCGCGCCGCGGGCGAGATCTGCCTCGCGGGGGCGCGGGCCTACCGCGACGCCCTAGCCGAGCGGGCGCGCGAGCACCGCGGAACCCTGTGCGTCGGACGCACGCACGGCGTCCACGCCGAGCCGACGACCTTCGGCGTCAAGCTCGCCGGCTTCGCCTTCGAGGCCCAGCGCAACGTGGAGCGGCTCGAGCGGGCCTTCGCCGGGGTGGCCGTCGGCGCGCTCTCGGGCGCGGTCGGGACCTATTCGGCCAACGGGCCCGAGGTCGAGGCCGCCGTGCTAGCGCGACTCGGCCTCGCGCGCGAGGAGGTCTCGACGCAGGTCGTCGCGCGCGATCGCCACGCCGAGCTGCTGACTGCGATCGCCCTGTCAGGCGCGGGGCTCGAGCGGTTTGCGACCGAGGTGCGCCACCTCCAGCGGACCGAGGTGCGCGAGGTCGAGGAGCCCTTTCGCGAGGGCCAGAAGGGCTCGTCGGCCATGCCCCACAAGCGCAACCCGATCGTCAGCGAGCGGGTGAGCGGCCTGGCGCGGCTGCTGCGCGGCTACGCCCAGGAGGGGGTCGAGAACGTCGCCCTCTGGCACGAGCGAGACATCTCGCACTCGTCGGTCGAGCGCGTCGCCCTCCCCGACGCCACCGTCGTCCTCGACTACATGCACTCGCTCGCGACCCGCGTCGTGGGCGGCATGACGGTGCACGCCGAGCGCATGCGCGCCAACCTCGATCTCACCCACGGCGCCCTCTTCTCCCAGCGCGCGCTGCTCGCGCTCGTCGAGAGCGGACGCTCGCGCGACGAGGCCTACCGGATCGTCCAGGAGAACGCCCAGCTCGCCTGGGACACCGGCACGCCCTTCCGCGAGCTGCTCGCCGGGGCGGCGCCCGATATCGAGCTCGAGGCGATCTTCGACGCCCAGGCCTTCGTGCGGCATGCGGAGGAGATCGTCGGACGCCTGGACGAGCACGAGCCTGGAGCGGCTGATGCGAGTGAGCGGGCCCTCCCGCGGGCATCCTGAGCAGATGAGCACTCCCCCCACCACCAGTTCGGCACCTCCATCCTCGTCCGACGCCAATGCCGAAGCAGAGGTATTCGACCGCCTCCAGGCGAAGGATTTCCGCGTCCAGCGGGCCGTGACCCTGGTCGTGACGGTCGTGCCGTTGCTCCTGCTCGCCGTTGCGGCAGCCCAGCTCTGGAACGAGGCGCTGCGCTGGCATGACCTCGTGGTGCTCGGGGTGACCTACCCCCTCACCGCTCTGGGCGTGACGGTCGGCTTCCATCGCCACCTCACGCATCGCAGCTTCGAGACCCCTCGGGCGGTTCGCGGCCTGCTCGCGATCCTCGGCTCGGCGGCGATCGAGGGCTCGGTGATCAAGTGGGTCGCCGACCATCGCCGCCACCACGCCTTCGCCGACGAGCCGGGCGACCCGCACAGCCCCCACGTCGGACATGGCGAAGGCATGGCCGGAGCGCTGCGCGGGCTGTTCCATGCGCATCTGGGTTGGCTCTTTCGCTACGACACGCGTGGCGAGTGGGACCGCTATGCCCGCGACCTCGTCCGCGACCCGGCGATGGTGCTGATCGACCGGCTGTTTCCGCTCTGGGCGGTACTCGGGCTTGCGTTTCCCTTCGCGCTCGGGCTCCTGCTCAGCGGGACCCTCATGGGCGGCCTCACCGGCCTGCTGTGGGGCGGGGCGGTGCGGGTCTTCCTGCTGCACCACGTCACCTACAGCATCAACTCGATCTGCCACTTCTTCGGCCGTCGCCGCTTCACCTCCGACGACCACTCGGGGAACGTCTGGTGGCTCGCCCTGCCCTCACTCGGAGAGGCCTGGCACAACAACCACCACGCCTTTCCCACCTCCGCCGAGCATGGGCTCGCGCGGCGCGAGCTCGACGTGTCGGCCCTGGTCATTCGCCTGCTCGAGCGTGTCGGCCTGGCCTGGAACGTCGTGCGACCGTCGGCCGTGGCCCAGCGCGGCCGAGCGCTCTGAGGCGGCGCGGACTCTAACTCAGCCGAACAAGCGCGGCATCCGCAGCAGCATCTTCACGCTCCCGCCCGGCCGCAGCCGACCGGTCGCCATCGCGCGCCGGGCGTCGAGGCGGCCCGCGAAGATGTCGGCCCAGTCCTCGAACCGGCAGCGCAGGCGCACGTCGGGATCTTCCAGGCGTCCCTGCTCGGCGCGCGCCGAGCCGTTCTCGAGGCGGACGAACCACGGGGCGGCGTCGCGGAAGTCCCACTGGAAGGTCACCGGGCGGTCGATGCCGTGGTTGGGCGCCACCGAGCGGGCGAGGGCGTCGAAGAGGCGCCTCTGGGACTCCGGGTCGGAGGCCGGGGGACCGGTCTTCTCGCCCAGGTAGCCGGCCCGCAGGAGCGCGATCATCTTCTCCGAGCGCTGCTCCGGGGTAAGGCGGAGCGGGAGGATCGCCGGACCCGGCAGCTCCTCGAGCGCCATGCCGGCGGCGCGCAGCCTCCCGTCGAACGAGCGGACGCCGTCGGCATAGATCTCCTCGAGCGTGTACCCGAAGCACTCGGTGTAGCGGCGGTCCCAGCGGGGCGGCACGAACAGCCCGGCCGCGCGGCGCGCGGACTCGCGCAGCTCCTCGGCGACCGCGTAGCGGCAGTCGGGGTCCTCGGCCTGGAGATCCGACAGGAGCTTCACGCCGAAGCCGATGTGGCGCTGCTCGTCGTGGGCGACCTTCTCGATGCCAAAGCGCAAGCCGGGCATCACGTCGCGCCGCTCGAGGTAGCTGGCGATGAAGTGCTGTCCCGGCTGGGCGATGCTCGCCTCGATGAGGATGTGGTAGAGCGCCACCGCGGCGGCGAGCTTGGGCCTCGAGCGGTCCTTGCGCAACTCGTCCGCCATCTCGTCGAGGCGGCCGAAGAGCTGGCGAAAGCCCCACGTCAGCTCGGGCTCGATGGCGCCGAGCGCGCCGCCGATCGAGTCGTCGCCCCCCACCTCGGCGACCTCGCGCATGAAGCGCGCGAAGAAGACGGCGTGGCGAGCCTCGTCGACCTGCTGAGTGGCCAGGAAGTACCTCTGCTCCTCGCGGGGCGCGGCGTCGATGTAGGGGGAGAGGTTGTCGGCCACGGCATCTTCACCCCAGAAGAACAGCGAGTAGTTCCAGAGGGCCGCGCGACGCTCGAACTCGGAGAAGCGCTCCCGCCAGTGTGCGTGGTCGACCGAGAAGTCGATCTCGGCGGCGCGCCAGTTGCCGCGCTCCCAGCGGGCGTAGAGGTCCTCGTAGCTGATGTGGTCGGTGGCTGATCTCGGGGCGTGGGTGACGGCCATGGCGCGCCTCCTCGGTGGTTCGATCCGGTTCGGTTAGCGGGCACCATCCCAGCAGCCTCGCTATGCCAAGGCGCAAGCATCGCGCGCCGTGGGGACGGAGCGACTCGGCGCTCCCAGCCGACCTCCGAGACTGGTACCGTCGGCTTCGATGGCCGGACCCACCCTCGACCAGCTCGAGCTCGTCGCCAGCGGCAAGGTGCGGGACATGTACCGCACCGACGGACGCCTGCTCATGGTCGCCTCCGACCGGGTCTCCACCTACGACGTCGTCCACCCCACCCCGGTCCCGGACAAGGGCAAGGTGCTGGCCGGTCTCTCGGCGTTCTGGTTCGAGCGGACGGCCGAGATCTGTGCGAACCACCTGATCTCCTCCACCGAGGTACCCGACGAGGCCCGAGGGCGGGGCCTGCTCGTGGACGAGCTCGAGATGGTCCCCGTCGAGTGCGTGGTACGCGGCTACGTGACGGGCTCTGGGTGGAAGGACTACCTGGAGACGGGCGTCGTGTGCGGGATCGAGCTGCCCGCCGGGCTCGAGGAGTCCGCCGAGCTACCGGAGCCGATCTTCACCCCGGCGACCAAGGCCGAGCAGGGCGACCACGACGAGAACGTCGACTTCGACCGTGCGGCCGAGATCGTCGGCGACCGCGAGCTGCTCGAGGAGCTGCGCCGGCTGTCGCTCGAGCTCTACCGCTTCGCGGCCGACCACGCGCGCGAGCGCGGGATCATCCTCGCCGACACGAAGCTCGAGTTCGGCCGCGACCCCGACGGCGCGATCGTGCTCGGCGACGAGGTCTTCACCCCCGACTCCTCGCGCTTCTGGCCCGCCGACGAGTACGCGCCCGGCCGCGGCCAGCGGTCCTTCGACAAGCAGTTCCTACGCGACTGGGTCACGAGCGCGGGGTGGGACCGCCGACCACCAGCCCCGCCGCTGCCCGAAGACGTGTGCGGGGGGACGCGTCGCCGCTACATCGAGGCCTACGAGCGCATCACCGGCGAGCCGTTCTCGAACTGGATCGAGCGGACGAGGGGGTAGGCCGTCCCTCCCTAACCTCCCTGTCCAAGCTTCGCTTCATCGTGCGGCCGCATAGGCCTCCGACGGTCGTCGTTCTCCCCTCATGTGAAGTATTCTCGGGCCGTGATCCCCGCCCGGGTGAAGATCGGCGCTGCGCTGCTCGTCGCGCTCTGCGCCTTCACCGTCTTCGGCACCTTCATGTTCGCCGATTGGGACGACACCCAGGCTGTGCCGCTCGCCATCCTTGTTCTCGCAGTGGGACTGGGGATGCTCGTCGGCGCCCTGGCTCTCGTACTTGGACGTACGTGGGCCGTTCCCGTCGTGCTGACTCTCGTCGCCCTCCACCTCATCTTCAACCTCGCCAACCTCGCGATCGGGGAGACCTTCGTCGTTGTGTTCGTTGCCCTCGCGCTAGCCGTGGCGTTTCTCGTCACGAGACCCACCACGAGGAGCGCGGGGCGAACGTAGGGGACGAGCTGCCAGACCGTTCTCGTCCGCTGAGCGTGACGGATGGGGGGGGCCGGACCCGGCAAGGCGGGACCTTCGCGATCCTCCCCCGACGACCGGCAGGAGCGGAGAGTGCCCCGCTCGAGGTCCTACGATGAGGTGGTGACTCATCCGTCGCATCGAGCCGGCGACGCCTCGGAGCGGTGAAGGCGCGCGTGCTCATCCGGCCCAAGGAGGGCATCCTCGACCCCCAGGGCCAGGCCGTCGAGCGTGCCCTCCCCGCGCTCGGGTTCGAGGGCGTCGAGTCCGTCCACGTCGGCCGGCTCGTCGAGCTCGAGGTCGCCGATCCCAGCCGCCTCGGGGAGATGTGCGAGCAGCTGCTCGCCAACCCGCTCGTGGAGGACTACGAGGTCGAGCTCGAGGACGGTGCCGCGCGATGAGGTTCGGTGTGGTCCGTTTCCCAGGCTCCTGCGACGATATGGACGCCCTGCTGGCCTGCCGTCGCTTCGCCGACGCGGACATCGTTTGGCACCGCGAGCGCGATCTGCACGGGGTCGACGCCGTGGTCCTCCCCGGCGGGTTCTCCTTCGGGGACTACCTGCGCGTGGGCGCGATCGCGCGCTTCTCCCCGATCATGCGGGCGATCGTCGAGTTCGCCGCCGCCGGCGGCCCCGTGCTGGGTATCTGCAACGGCTTCCAGGTGCTGTGCGAGGCCCGCCTGTTGCCGGGTGCGCTGCTGCCCAACACCGGGCTGCGATTTCTGTGTCGCCAGGTCGACGTCCACGTCGCCAGCGCCGATACCTCCTTCACGCGCGCGTGCGGCCGAGACGAGCGGTTGTCGTTGCCGGTCAAGCACGGCGCCGGTCGGTTCTACGCCCCCGACGAGGTGCTCGATGCGATCGAGGCCAACGGTCAGATCGCCCTACGCTACGCCTCCGGCCACAACCCCAACGGCTCGGCCCGCAATGCGGCCGGAGTCACCAACGAGGCGGGCAATGTGCTTGGCCTCATGCCCCACCCCGAGCACGCGACCGACCCGCTGACGGGCTCGACCGACGGAGGCCGGCTGTTCGCGTCCGCGGTCGAGCATATGGCCGAGGGCGCAGCGGTGGCCGCGTGAGCGGCGCCTCCGCAGTCGAGCTTCCGACGCTTCGCCACCGCGAGCTCGGGCTCACCGACTACGAGTACGAGCGCATCGTCGATCGCCTCGGGCGCGAGCCCAACGAGGTCGAGCTGGCGGTCTTCTCGCTCATGTGGTCTGAGCACTGCGCCTACAAGCACTCGCGCAAGCTGCTCGGGAGGCTGCCCACGGAGGGCGACCACGTGGTGATGGGTCCGGGCGAGAACGCCGGCGCGGTCGACGTGGGCAACGGTCTCGCGGTCGCGTTCAAGGTCGAGTCGCACAACCACCCGAGCGCGGTCGAGCCGTTTCAGGGAGCGGCGACGGGCGTCGGCGGCATCCTGCGGGACGTGTTCGCGATCGGCGCCCGGCCGATCGCCGTGCTCGACTCGCTGCGCTTCGGGGACCTCGACTCGGCCCGCTCGCGCTACCTCATGAACGGGGCGGTGGCGGGGATCGGCCACTACGGGAACTCGGTCGGCGTCGCCACCGTGGGGGGAGAGATCCTGTTCGGCGAGCCTTACGAGAGCAACTGCCTGGTGAACGCGATGTGCGTGGGAGTGGCGCCGCGCGAGCGGCTCGTGCGCAGCGCCGCCGCCGGGGTGGGCAACCTGCTGGTCCTGTTGGGCGCGCTCACCGGGCGCGACGGGATCGGCGGGGCGTCGGTGCTCGCGAGCGCCGAGCTCGGCACACAGAGCGCGGAGAAGCGCCCGAGCGTCCAGATCGGCGATCCCTTCGAGGAGAAGAAGCTGCTCGAGTGCTGCCTCGAGCTGCTCGAGCGCGGGCTGCTCGAATCCCTCCAGGACCTGGGCGCCGCGGGCCTCTCGTCGAGCGCCTCGGAGATGGCCTCGAAGGGCGGGGTGGGGATCGACCTCGACGTGGCGCGGGTGCCGCGGCGCGAGCCCGGGATGGAGCCGTTCGAGGTCATGGTCTCGGAGTCCCAAGAGCGGATGCTGTGCGTGGTCGATCCCGGACGTCTCGACGCGGTGCGCGCGGTCTGCAACGAGTGGGATGTGCGCGCGACGGCGATCGGCGCGGTCACCGAGACCCATCGCCTGCGGGTCCTCGAGGAGGGCGAGCCGGTGGGCGACATGCCCGTCGAGGCGCTCGTCGACGACTGTCCGCTCTACGACCTCGAGCCCGAGCCGCCGGCCGAGCCGGTGTACGCGACACCGCGAGCGCGGCTCGCCCAGACCGCCGCCCCCGAGGAGGTCCTGCTCGCGCTCCTGCGCTCCGAGAACGTCGCCTCGAAGCGGTGGGCCTTCGAGCAGTACGACGGGCTCGTCGGCTCGCGCACGGTGCGCCGCCCGGGGGCCGCCGACGCCGCGGTCCTGCACCTCGAGCACGACGCGGGGACCGGCGCGATCGCCGTGTCGATCGACGGAAACGGCCGCCGCGTCGCCTGCGATCCCTACGTCGGCGCGGCCGAGGCCGTGCTCGAGTGCGCTCGCAACCTCGCCTGCGTCGGCGCCGAGCCACTCGGCCTGACCAACTGCCTCAACTTCGGCAATCCGGAGAAGCCGCACATCGCGTGGCAGCTCGAGCGCTCGGTAGCGGGGCTCGCCGACGCCTGCCTGGCGCTCGGGGTGCCGGTGGTGGGCGGCAACGTGTCGCTCTACAACGAGGGCGGTGGTGGACCGATCTACCCGACGCCGATCGTCGGGATGGTGGGCGGGGTTCCCGATCCGGCGTCTGTACCTCTGGCCGCTTTCCTCGCGGAGGATCACTCGATCGCCCTGCTCGGGCCGTTTCGCCCGGCGCTTGCGGGCTCCGAGCTCGAGGCCCTGCGCGGGCGGCTCGCGCCCGTACTTCCGGAGATCGACCTCGCGGCCCACGCGCGCGCGCTCGACGCCGCCCGCGCCGCCGTGCGCGCCGGTGAGCTCCCCACCGCTCACGACGTCTCCGACGGAGGTCTCGCCTGCGCGCTCGCCGAGTGCTGTCTGGCCGGGAGAGTCGGTGCGCGCGTGGATCTGCGCGCCCTCGTCGAGCGCCTCGGCGAGGAGGGCGCCGACGCCGCGCTCTTCGGCGAGGGCCCCGGCGGGGTCATCGTCGCCGGGCCGCACGGCTCGGTCGAGCAGCTCGTCGCGAGCCTGGCTCCCGGCACCGGCCTCGTCATCGGGGAGACGGGCGGCGACACCCTCGCCATCGAGACCGGCTCCCACGCTAGACTCGAGATCGCGGTCGCAGCCGCGCGAGAGGCCTTCGAGCGCGGCGTCGCCGACCACTTCTCATGACCACTCCGGACGCGATTCCCGAGCGGGACGGACCGCGCGACGAGTGCGGCGTTTTCGGCGTGTACGCGCCCGAGTCCGAGGTCGCCCGGCTCACCTACTTCGCCCTCTACGCGCTCCAGCACCGCGGCCAGGAGTCGGCCGGAATCGCCACGAGCGAATCGGGCCACATCATGACCCTGCGGGACCTCGGCCTCGTGTCCCAGGTCTTCGACGAGTCGAAGCTGCGGGCGCTCGGCGGGACGATGGCCGTCGGCCACGTGCGCTACTCGACCACCGGGTCGTCGGCGTGGGAGAACGCCCAGCCGATCTACCGCTCCGACCGCCGGGAGCTCGCCCTGGCCCACAACGGCAACCTGATCAACGCGGTGGACCTGCACGAGGAGCTGCGCGAGCAGGGCGTCCAGCTGCGCTCGACCTCCGACTCCGAGCTGATCGCCGCGCTCCTATCCACCCACGAGGCCGACCGCATCGAGGACGCGGTGGCCGAGGTGGTCCCACGCCTCGAGGGAGCGCTCTCCACGGTGGTGCTGACCCCCGACGCGGTCGTCGCCTTCCGCGATCCCACCGGCCTGCGCCCGCTCTCGCTCGGGCGGATCGGCGAGCGCTACTGCGTCGCCTCCGAGAGCTGTGCCTTCGACATCATCGGCGCCGAGCTCGTGCGTGAGGTCGCCCCGGGCGAGATGGTGTCGCTGTCCGAGCGCGGGCTCGAGGCCCGCCAGGTCGCGCACTCCGACCGGCGGGCGTTCTGCGTGTTCGAGCACATCTACTTCGCTCGGCCCGACTCGGTCCTCGAGGGCTCCCGCACCCAGGTGGCCCGGCGGCGCATGGGCGAGATCCTCTGGCGCGAGGCCCCGGTCGAAGCCGACGTCGTCGTCGCCGTGCCCGACTCGGGCAACCCGGCGGCCGCCGGCTACTCGCTGGCCTCCGGGATCCCCCGTGACGACGGTCTGATCAAGAATCGCTACGTGGCCCGCACCTTCATCCAGCCGGGCCAGGAGCTGCGAAAGCACGGCCTGCGCATGAAGTTCAACCCGCTGCCGGAGGTCGTCGGGGGACGGCGCGTAGTGGTCGTCGACGATTCGATCGTGCGCGGCAACACCACCCGCCAGATCGTCGGGATGCTGCGCGACGCCGGGGCGATCGAGGTCCACCTGCGCATCTCGGCGCCGGCGATCCGCCATCCGTGCCACTACGGGATCGACATGTCGACGCCCCAGGAGATGATCGCCCATCACCGCACGGCCGACGAGGTCGCCGCCGAGCTCGGCTGCGACTCGCTCGCCTATCTGTCGCTCGACGGCGTCTATGAGGCGGTGGGGACCGACCGCACCAACCACTGCGACGCGTGCTTCACGGGCGACTACCCGCTCGAGCGCACGGACGCGGCGGGCGGGAAGTACGCGCTCGAGGAGCTGGCGGTGGCGCCGGCCTGAGCGGCAGTTTCCAAGCGGAGGCGGGAGGCGGGCAGGTGGCCGCTCCGCAGACCGACAAGCGGGTCGAGACGCTCGAGCTCTTCTTCGACCTCGTATTCGTCTTCGCGATCACGCAGGTCACGGCGCTCATGTCCGACGACCCGTCGTGGGGCGGCCTGCTCCGCGGCCTGCTCGTGCTCGCGGCGATCTGGTGGGCGTGGGCGGCCTACGCCTGGCTTACGAACGAGGTCGGTTCGCGACGCCAGGCCGTCCGCCTCGCGATGTTCGCCGCGATGGCGGCGATGCTCCTCGCCTCGCTCGCCATTCCCGGCGCCTTCGACGGCGACGCCCTCTTGTTCGCGTGTGCCTACCTCGCCGTACGCGTGCTCCACATCGTCGTGTTCGCCGCCGCAGCGACGACGTCGACGTACGCCAGGCCGCGCGGGCGCTCGCTCCGACCGCGATTCTCGCCCCCGCTCTGCTCGTGGTCGCCGGCGCACTCGACGGGACTGCCCAGGTCGGGTTGTGGATCGTGGCGCTGCTCGTCGACTACGTCGGCGCCGCGCTGCGGGGCATCGAGGGCTGGCGGCTGTCGCCCGGCCACTTCGCGGAGCGCCACGGGCTGATCGTGATCATCGCGCTCGGCGAGTCGATCGTCGCGATCGGGGGTCGGGGCGGCAGGGATAGAGCTCGGCGGCGGAGTTCTCGTCTCGGCCGCACTGGGCCTCGTCGTCGCCTCGGCGTTGTGGTCGACCTACTTCGACGACGCGGTGGGCGAGGTCGAGCGCCGCCTGCACGCAGCCACCGGACGCGCCCGCAACGTCACGGCCCGTGACTCCTTCAGCTTCCTCCATCTGCCGCTCGTGGCGGGCATCGTCCTGCTCGCCCTCGGGTCAAGAAGACGATCGGGAGCGTGGAGGAACCCTCTGAAGCTCGTCCCCGCGATGGCGCTCTGCGGGGGAGTGGCGCTCTACTTCCTGGCCGATGTCGCCTTCCGTTGGCGCGGCCTCGGGGGGCGCATCGATCGCCAGCGCCTCGTCGCGGCCGGCGCGTGCCTCGCGCTCGTCCCGCTCGCCACCGCGCTTCCCGCGTGGGCGGCCCTGGTCTGCGTGGCTTAGGTCTGTGCCGCGCTCGTCGCCTTCGAGGCGCATTCGCAAACCGCGCGCGACTACTCGGGCACGAGCGCGAAGCGAGCGTAAACCTCGCTCCCGCGGCGGCCGACGGCCTCGGTAGGGTGGCGACCATGGACCTCGAGGCCGCTCTCCGCGAGTACTTCGGCTTCCCCGGCTTCCGCGCGGGCCAACGCGAGGCGTCTGCCGCGGCGCTGAGCGGCCGCGACGCCCTCGTCGTCATGCCGACCGGGTCGGGCAAGTCGCTCTGCTACCAGCTCCCCGCGCTGATGGGCGACGACCTCACGATCGTCGTCTCCCCGCTCGTGTCGCTCATGCAGGACCAGGTCGAGGCGCTGGCGGCCCGCGGCTTCGGCGAGCGGGTGGCGCTCGTCAACTCGCAGCAGGAGAAGACGGCCAACGAGCAGGCGCTCGCCCGCGCGGCGCGCGGCGAGCTGCGCCTGCTCTACGTCGCCCCCGAGCGCTTCTCCTCCCCGCGCTTCGTGGCGGGGATCCGCGAGGCCGAGGTGGGGCTCTTCGTGGTCGACGAGGCCCACTGCGTATCGCAGTGGGGTCATGACTTCCGTCCCGACTACTTTCGCCTCGCCGACGCCGCGCGCTACCTCGGTGCGCGCTCCCTGCTGGCCTCGACGGCCACCGCGACGCCACGCGTAGCGGCGGACATCGAGGCCCGCCTGGCCCTTCGGGACCCCGTGCGGGTTACCACGGGCTTCGACCGCCCGAACCTTTCGTTCGCCGTCGCCCGCCCCGCGGGACACGAGAAGGCGCGACTGATCGCCGCCGAGCTGTCGCGAGACCGCGCCCTGCCGGCGATCGTCTACGCGGGAACGCGCGCGGGCTCCGAGGAGCTCGCTCAGGAGCTGGCGGGGGCGCTCGGCGAGGAGGTCCTCCCCTACCACGCCGGCCTCGAGCGCGAGCGTCGGGCGGCGGTGCAGCGCCGCTTCCTGGCCGACGAGGTGGCCGTGGTGGTGGCCACCAACGCCTTCGGCATGGGAGTCGACAAGCCAAACGTACGCACCGTCGTGCACGCGAGCGTTCCCGGCTCGCTCGAGGCCTACTATCAGGAGGCGGGCCGCGCGGGACGCGACGGCGAGCTGTCGCGAGCGCTGCTGCTGGCCGAGAACCGCGACAAGGCGCTGCATGTCCACTTCATCCGGCGCGACGAGCTCGACGAGCGCCTGCCGGGCCGCCTCGCCGAGCGACTCGCCGACGCCTCGGTCGATCTCGAGGGCCGATACGGCGTTGCCGCCGACGAGCTCGCCCGCGATCTCAAGGTCAACGCCGACCAGCTTCGCGCGCTGCTCGGCCACCTCGCGCGCGCGGGAGTCGTCGAGCCGGCGCCCTCGCCACCCGACCGGGTCGCGGGGCGCCTCGCTCGCCGGTTCGACAGTCGGGCCGCTGCCCAGTGCCACGCGCTGGCCGCCGAGGGCACGCGGGCCCGCTGGCGCCAGTACCGCGAGATATGGGGCTACGTCGAGACGGGCTCGTGCCGGCGCAGCGCCATCCTGCGTCACTTCGGCGATCGCGCGAGCCCCGAGGCCGAGGGCGCCTGCTGTGACTCCTGCGATCCCGCGATCGTCCCGTCTGCGCCCGCCTCCGAGCCGGCCGAGCTGAGCGACCTCGACGAGGCGATCCTGTCGGTCGCTCGAGGGGCGCGACCGGCGGTCGGTCGCACCACCTGCGCCGAGATCCTCCACGGGGCCCGCACCAAGAAGATCGAGCGCAACTCCTACGACGGACTGCCCGCCTACGCGGTCTCCCCGCGGCGGCGCCGCGCCGACATCCTCACGCGCATCGACGAGCTGATCGAGGAGGGGAGGCTCGGGACGACCGGAGGCGCCTACCCGGTGCTGCGGGCGCCGGTGGCCACCGCGGGGTGACGCCCTTCCGGCTCGGGGTGCTCGTCTCCGGGGAGGGCTCGAACCTCCAGGCCGTGCTCGACTCGCTCCACGGCCGCGACGGGATCGAGGTCGCATGCGTGGCCGCCAGCCGCCCTGACGCACCTGCCCTCGCGCGGGCGCGCGCGGCCGGCGTCCCGACGGGGGTCTTCGCGGCGAGCGATCACCCCGGCCGTGCCGCCCGCGACGAGGCGCTGGCGGAGTTCCTGACCGCCCACGGCGTCGATCTCGTCGTCCTCGCCGGCTTCATGGAGCTGCTCGACTCCGCCTTCGTCCGCCACTTCGACGGGCGCGTGATCAACGTGCATCCCTCCCTGCTTCCCGCCTTCCCCGGGCTGCGGGCCATAGAGCAGGCCCTCGACTACGGTGTGCGGGTGACCGGCGTGACCATCCACTTCGTCGACGAGGGGATCGACACGGGGCCGATCGTGGCGCAAGAGGCGATCGAGCTTCCGTATGCTCTTGACATCGCGCGCGTCGAGGAGAGGGTCCATGCCGTGGAGCACCGGCTTCTTCCCGAGGCGATCCGCCTGATCGCCGGGGGTACCGTGCGGATAGAGACGGCCGAGTCGGGAGCGCGCCGGCGAGTAACCATCGAGGGGGAGCGACGTGGCGAGCGCTGAGCCGCGGGCCGACGCGGCCGACCCCGAGGCCGGCGCCTGCGCTCCCCAGAGCGCGCCTCCGCTCAGCCCGCCCGCCGAGGTGCGCGTGCGCCGCGCCCTGCTCAGCGTCTCCGACAAGCGCGGGGTCGTCGACTTCGCCCGGGGCCTCGCGGATCTCGGGGTCGAGCTCATCTCGACCGGCGGGACGGCGCGCGAGCTCGCCGACGCGGGCATCGAGAGCCGGACGGTCGAGGACCTGACCGGCTTTCCCGAGGTGCTCGAAGGTCGCGTCAAGACCCTCAATCCGCGCATCCACGCTGGCCTTCTCGCCGTGCGCTCCGATCCGGATCACTCCGCCACCCTCGACGAGCACGAGATCGAGCCGATCGACCTCGTGTGCGTGAACCTGTATCCGTTCGAGCGCACTGCGAACCGCCGTGGCGCGAGCGACGCCGAGGTAATCGAGGACATCGACGTCGGCGGGCCGACCCTGATCCGCGCCGCCGCCAAGAACCACGCCTTCGTGGCGGCGGTGGTCAAGCCCGAGAGTTACGACGCGGTGCTCGAGGAGCTCCACAGCCTCGGCTGTCGGATCTCCGCCCAGACGCGCGCGGCGCTCGCCCTCGAGGCGTTCTCGCTCACCGCCCGCTACGACGCGGAGGTGGCGCGGTGGTTCTCCGAGCGGGAGGAGGACTTCCCCGCGCTCTACGTGCGCGCCTACGAGAAGGTGCTCGATCTCTCCTACGGCGAGAACCCGCACCAGCGCGCCGCCTACTACGCGCAGACCGGTGCCCGTACCCACCTCCTGTCCATGGTCTCGAAGCTCCACGGGCGCGAGCTCTCGTTCAACAACCTGCTCGACCTCGACTCGGTGCGGCGCCTGATCGGCGAGTTCGAGGTCCCGGCCGCGGCGATCGTCAAGCACAACAACCCGTCTGGGTGCGCACTCGCCGAGACCGCAAGCGAGGCCTTCGAGCGAGCCCTCGACACCGACCCGACGAGCGCCTTCGGGGGGGTGGTCTGCCTCAACCGACCCGTCGACGCCGCCCTGGCCGAGCGGCTCAGCTCGATGTTCACCGAGATGATCTTCGCCCCCGGGTACGACGACGAGGCCGGCGAGATCCTCCAGCGCAAGGAGAACCTCCGCATCCTGCGCGACGCTGAGCGCCGCAACTGGCCCGAGACCGAGCACGAGTTCAGGCGCGTGCGCGGCGGCATGCTCCTGCAGGACCGCGACGAGGCGCTCGAACTGCGTGACGAGATGGAGGTCGTCACCGAGCACCGGCCGAGCGAGGCCGAGTGGGGCGACCTGCTGTTTGCCTGGAAGGTCTGCAAGCACGTGCGCTCGAACGCGATCGTGCTCGCGCGCAACCTCGCCACGGTGGGGATCGGCGCCGGCCAGATGAGCCGCGTCGACTCGGTCGGTCTCGCCCTCGAGAAGGCCGGCTCGAAGGTCGCGGGCGGGGTGATGGCCTCCGACGCGTTCTTCCCCTTCGCCGACGGACCCGAGGTGGCGATCGAGGCCGGCGTGTGCTGCATCATCCAGCCGGGCGGCTCGCGCCGCGACCCCGAGGTCGTCGAGGCGTGTGAGCGCGCCGGGGTGGCGATGGTTCTGACCTCGAGGCGCCACTTCCGCCACTGAGCCTTTAGCCGATGGGGACGGGATGCCCCCGGAAGGACTCGAACCTTCGCCGCGCGGATTAAAAGTCCGCCGCTCTGACCAACTGAGCTACGGGGGCCGGGCGACCGATCATAGGTCGCGGAGGCTCGGAGCTCAGCGCCCGGCGCGCCCCGAGCGTTCGCGCAGCTCGTCGATCCGCTGCGAGGCCTGGGCCTTGGTCATCCCGGCGTCGAACGACTCGCCGGCCTCCTCGGAGAGGGTCTTCAGGTAGGAGGCCTGAGCGCCGGTCATGGGCTCCTCGCCGGTGACCCAGTCGGTCGGGTCCTTCTCGGTGTTGGACCCGCCCGCAGGCACGTCCTCGGTCTTCGGGTTGAGATCTTCTTGGGCCATGCGGTGAAGGGTATCGTTCGCGGCGGCGCCGACCGACGGGGCCCGCGCCCCTAGAATCCGCGTTGCGGGGGCGTGGTCTAGTGGTTAGGACGCCGGCCTTTCAAGCCGGAGGTCACGGGTTCGATCCCCGTCGCCCCTACTGGTAAAAGCCCTGCTCAATTCGGGTTCTCGTGCTCGTGGTGTGTAGCCGAGGACGCTCAAGAGGGCTAGGTGGCAACGAAAGTGGCAACACGCCGGCGCTGGGACCCCCTCTCTCGTGTGTCCTACGGGCGGCTGAGGACACCGTCGCACCGAAAAGGGGGAAAGGACCGGATCGGCGCTTGCAGGGCTTAGAGGGCGGCAGAGGCGTCGCCCGCTAGCCGTAGGATCACCAGTGGTGAAGTTCGACGAGACCGACATGGCCAATCTGGCGTGGATCACCGGCCACCCCGAGGAACACTCTCAGGCGTTGGGCTTTGACGAGCTAGTGGAGGCCACCGAGCGCTTCCTAGCCGGGCCTTGGGGAGACGAGGCAAGGCGCTTGAAACTGCGCGGGGCCTCGACTCTGCTGCCGCGTCTCAGGGCGTTGACGCCCCGCGAGCGGGCCGAGTTGCTCGACGCGATCGCCGCCCGCTGGAGCTAGGCCAGCTCCCCCGCCGCGACCGCCGGGGCAAGGGAACGGTCGGATCGACGCTCGCAGGGACTCAGAGGGCGGCAGAGCAGTGACTAGGAGGGTCTAGCGAAACTCGGAATCCCGCTTCCCATGCGGGGATCTAAGCAGGCGGCGCAGGCGGTTACCCCAAGATCAGGCCGCTTTTACCCCACGGGGGGTCCACGCCGAGAACTCGCTTGGAGCAGACGGTTGATTGGCGCCTTTCCGGGACGGGTTCTGTAGGCTGCCCGCAGTGGCGGCAGGCGAGCCATCGGACAGTCGCGGCGGAAGCGTGCTCAACGGCCTGCTCGCGCCGCTGCGCATCCCCGAGCGGGTCATCGAGACGCTCGAGTCGCTGGCCGACGCAGCGCGCGAGGTAGGGCCGATACGCACGGACCTTGCACGCGTGCGCAAGAACACCGAGACACTGACCGGCCTGTTGCCCGTGCTTGAGCACACCGAGCAGGTCCCCGAGATACTCTCGGTGGTGGAGCGCATCAGCAGGCAGACCAAGCTGCTTGCCCAACTCCTCTCCACCGTGGAGGGCCTCGAGAAGAGTCTCGAGGAGCGGCTCGACTCACTCCACGTGCTCGTCGAGTCGCTCGAGGGCGAGGACTCCTACCTCCACCACACGGTGGGCGAGCTGCTCGGCGACCTACGAACCATGCACGAGACCGTCACCGGCATCAAGGGGGACGTCGAGAAGCTCACCGAGCGGATGCCCGACCCCAACCGCGGACCGCTCGAGAAGACCCGCGACTTCTTCACGAGCGACGACGGCTGAGCAGAGACCGCTCGCGATAGCCCGCCCTTCTCCAAGATCAGGGCGGTTTTACCCCAAACAGACGCCCGCCCGACCGGTGGCCTAAGCGGTCATCGACGGTGATGCCTCCCCGTCCCCTGCCGTTGCTGTCCGGGTATCTGCCCAACCTTCCACCGGGCCGCGCGTTTTACCTCATGAGGCGATAGGAAGGGCTTGCGCTACCGCACGAGCGCGCATGCCGCCGTCTCGCGGAACGGCCGGGTATGGAAGCTCGGCCGTTTCGCTAGCCGTTTCGCCGGCGACCGCCGGCACCTGCGCGAATGGGCCGAGGCGGCGAAGAGAGACGCCGAGAACACCCTCAGCGACCTCGACAACTACCCCGAGCGCGACTGGTGGGAGCGGCGCTCGCGCAGCCTGCTCGCGGTGGCAGAGCAGGTGCTCGAGGCCCTGGGGGAGGACGTGCCTCGCAGCTCGACGGGAGCGCCCATCGTTACCTTCACCCGCGAGCAGCGCGACGCCCTGCTCGATCAGCTCGACGCGCTCGTCTACCAGGAGACGGACCGCTCCATCGACGCCCTGGCCGCTAAGCGGGAGCTCGTGGAGGACGCGCTCGAGCTCTATGCCGCCCTGGCCGACGACGAGAGCGAGCCCACACGGTTCTGGGACCACGCTGAGTGGGCGGAGCATCAGGACCGCGTGTTCCCGATCATGTCCGAGGTCGGCGAGCAGCCCTCCGGCTGGGACGGCTCGCGACGGAGCGTGCGCCTTGCGCGCATCATGCGCCGGCTCCATGAGCACGCGGAGGACGGCCTGGTCGCCGACGCCGAGCGCATCGACCCCGAGATCCAGCTACGGGACAACCGACTCGCCACCCTCTCCGCGCACGCTGACGTGCTCAAGGCCATGAGCCCGAGCGGAGGGGGCGACTGATGGCCGCCCGCGAGCAGCTCCCGTGGGAGCGCGACGCCCTCGCGGCGGGCATGGACCCGGTCGAGGTCGAGAGGCGGCGTGCGGCCGAAGAGCGGCTCCATGAGGCCGCTGAGGACGCGCAGGAGGCAATCGAGCGGGAGAGGGCCTTCGTGTCCCTCCTGCTCGAGAGCTCGCCCCCGAGCGAGGCTGAGTCGAAGGCCAAGCGCGGCGAGCACCCGCTCGAGGGGCGGCTGAGCACCTTTCAGGTGGAGGTCAGGCGGGCACTCGATCACGTCAACGCGGTGAGGCGCTGATGGCCGCCCCTATGGAGAAGACGCGCCACCCCGGCATCTATCGCCGGGGTGGCCGGTACGTCGTCGTCTACCGAGGAGCGGACGGTCGCCAGCGCAAGGAGTCCGTCCGCACGCTCGACGAGGCCCGCAAGCTGAAGTCAGCACGCTCGGCCGACGTAGCACGAGGCGAGTTCCACCCACTGAGCCGAGAGCGCTTCCGCGAGTACGCCGAGGCGTGGGTGGAGCGCTACCAGGGGACCGGGCGCCGCGGGTTCCGTGAGTCGACGCGCGACGACTACCGGCGTCTGCTCCGAGAGTTCGCCTTCCCGTTCTTCGACGAGCGCCGGCGCCGGCGACTGTCGGAGGTCACGCCCTCCGACGTAGCCGAGTTCATCTCCTGGTTGTGCGACGAGCGAGCGATGGCCGACCTCGAGCACGAGCACGCGGTCGCTCGCGCGGAGGCCGCTGGGCAACGGGCACCGCGAAAGCGCAGGACCGAGCGCCACCTATCGGATTCGACGGTGCGCAACGCCCTCAACCCGATCCGTGCCTGCTTCGCCACCGCAGTCCGCGAAGGAAAGGTCCGCCACAACCCCACCGTCAGCGCGACGTTGCCGCACCGCGAGCAGGTCCGCGACGACGACGGCGAGGAGGTCCGGGCGCTCACGCGGGAGCAGCTCGCCGCCTTCCTGGCCGTCGTCCATTCACGCCACCGCGTGATGTTCCGGCTGCTCGCGGCCACCGGGCTCCGGGTCTCCGAGCTGATCGCCCTCGAGTGGCGACATCTGCGCCTCGACGGCTCTGAGCCGGCCGTGCGGGTACGGCGGGCGATCGTCCGCGATCGAGTCGAGCCGCCGAAGTCACGCCACGGCCGCCGCGACGTGCCGCTCGGCCCCGAGCTCGTCTCAGAGCTTCGGGAGCGTCGCCGGCAGGCTGAGTGGAACCGCGACGAGGATCTCGTGTTCGCGTCGCTAGCAGGCAACGTGCTGAGCCCGGAGAACCTGCGCCGCCGAGTGGTTCGACCGGCAGCCGAGGAGGCCGGGGCGCCGTGGGCTGGCTTCCACACCTTCCGCCACACCTGCGCGGCGATCCTCTTCGACCGCGGGCTCAACGTAAAGCAGGTCCAGCGATGGCTCGGCCACCACTCGCCGAGCTTCACGCTCGACACCTACGTTCACCTGCTCGATGAGCGCCTGCCGGAGCCAGTCAGCCTCGTAGCGGAGCTGCCCGAGCGCACGACCGTCCAGCCGGTGCCGGGCTTAGGGGCAAGCGGTGCGCGTTGAATCTCGATCCGCGCTCGGGGAGCTGTGGCTCCCGTGGCACGTACGTCGAGACTCCCCGTGGCAGCCGATCACGAGCCTCGAACGAGAGTTCCGGGCGGCCAGGCAGCTTCGGCTTCGGGAGGTTGAGCGCGGCGAAGACGTGGGCACCGCCCTACGGGTGGGGGAGAAGGGTGAGTACGGTGCGTGGAGTCACTTCGGCCTTATCAGCACCTATGTCAAGGTGCTGAGGGACATGCAGCCGGGGCGCCTGCTGATCGGACCGCTGTACGAGTTGCCTGACGGTGGCTACCTGCTCGCGGACGGCTGCCACCGCGCCTCGGCGCTCTACTTGCTCGACCCGCCCTCCTTTCCCTCGCTCGACGTGCCGGTGCGACTGGCGCCGGAGGGCATGCTCGATCTGCACCCCGAGTTGCGCCAGTAGGTGGCAACGAAGTGGCAACTTCGGCCGCATCCGGTGGGGTCAGGGTGGACGAGCCGGAAGCGAGCGAGCCCGCTCTGTAGAGCAAAATTCAGACTCAGCCGTACTCAGCCGGACTCAGGAGACGAGCTTTCAAGCCGGAGGTCACGGGTGCGATCCCCGTCGCCCCTACTGAGCGGAACGCCTGCCGCCTTCAGCGCCGCCGCTGCCGCCCGGCGTCGGCGAAACACTCGTGGGCCGACTATCACTGGGCCAGGGCCTCGAACCCGTTCGTCTTGACGCTCGACAACAACCTCACCACGGGTAACTGGGACAGTCTCGGGCGGGCCGTCAGCACCGACTGGAGCAAGCTAATGGGGTGGGACCGCGCCCTCACGACTTCGCTGACCTCTCAGAAGAGCGACAACAGGCGCTGCAAGCCCTCGTCCGGCCGAGTCGAGGTCTGCAACGGCAAGTACGGCTACAACGGCTGGCTCGCGTCGGACCTCGGGGGGCCACATCGTTCAAGGGACTACGAAGGTCAACGACACCTACCTGGCGAGCCGTCCTACAGTCAAGCCGACCGGCAGCATGTCCTCTGCCAGAGGTCGGGCACACCTTCGGGCTCGACCACCAAGACGAGTCCGGCGCCGACCTCGACACCTGCATGGACTACGCGAAGGGCCTTGTCAACCCGAGCCCAACTTCCACGACTGGGAGTGGCTCGACGCCCCCAACCTGCTTGATCCGGGACCCTCATCTACTCCCACCTCGACTCGACGACGACGGTGAACAGCATGAGTGCCGCCTCGGAGCTGCCAAGAGGTCGGCGGTCCTCTCCTCGGCTCCGATGGGAGCTCGACGACCAAGACGAGTCGAGGAGGAACCGGCGCCGACCGATCCGGCCGCCTGCGGGCAACAAGGGACAACTCCCGCGCCCCAATCTCTCCACGACGTGTACGTCGAGGATCTCGGCCAAGGGAAGAAGCGGTTCGCGCCGTTCTCTGAAGGACGACGTGTCTTGATCGCGTCCTGCGTGGAAGGCCGACGACGAGCGAGCGACCTTCTCCACTTCGAGCGACGTCGTGCTCCACGGTGATGCGGCGTCTACGAGTGCCGCCTCGGGCAACGGGACAACTCACGTCTCGCCGAAGACCTCGCCGCCCTACGTCGACGATGCTCCTGGCCAATGCTCGGGAATCGAAGCGGTTCGCTCTTCAAGTTCGGGCTCTGGGACCGAGGCGGCCGCGCCACGCGCTGCTGGCCGAGTCGACACCGTTCCCAGGGTGAGTCGTGATCGGGCGCGAAGGCGCTAAGGCGGTGCGCGACGTGCTCGGCTCGACGAAACAAGGAGCGGAATGTCCAAGACCCGCGGCCGCCTGACGGAAATTCCGGGACGATGCAGCGGGAGCGTCGGCGTCGAGCAACTGCGCGTCGCACCGGCGGCCACCTCGCTGCGCGGGCGAGAGGTCACCCGCCTCGGGGCTGCGGCGGCTCACGCCAGCTCGATGAGCGGCTGGGGTCCGTGCCGCGCTGGACGGCCGCCGGCATGCTGCCGGGCGTGATCGCTACCGGCCGCGGGCCGTCGCCATCGTGAGTCCGTCGGCGGCGCAGGAGGTCGACGCCAGTCCCGCGATGCACAGGACGCCGCCGAAGTACGGCGATCGGGACACCCGCGCATCAAGCCCGCCGCGTGACCCGACCGGCGTTGAGGTCGGCGGAAGCGGCGGCACGAGACCCCGACACCGCGGTTGGCTGGCAAACGGGCTCACGAGCCGTGGGCCGATCCCACCCGCAGGCGCAGGACCCGCACCACGACGGCGAGCATCCCAGGCAGAGAGCGACGAAATTCCCGATGGACGAGCGCGCCCCCACTCCGCGGAAGAGATCCGGCCGACGGCCCCGAGCCCGACGCCGGCGGCAAGGGCGGGAGCGGCAGGCGACCGCCGCAGGACAGCAGGGCCAGGAGAGCGGCCCGACGAGCGCGCCGAACTCGCGGAAGAGATCCTGGGAAGCGGCAGGGCGACGAGCAGGGCGAACAGCGCGCCGACCACGAGGGCTTGGGCCGCGCACGCGCGCCAGAGGATCGAAGCCGCCATAGATTCATCGTAAAGAAGCCTGGAACTTCCCCGGCCCTACACTGGGCCCGGAAGCGCCCGCGCCTCCATCGGGCGGTTAGCTCAGCTGGTAGAGCGCCTGCCTTACAAGCAGGAGGTCGCCCGTTCGAGCCGGGCACCGCCCATTGGTCGGAAGACGCGTCGCAAAGCCAGATCGGGGTCCTGTGAGGCCTCGTCCCGACTAGGGCCCTCCCTCCCAGTAGGTCCCCGAGTGGGTCCTCGCGCTCGGGCCTGCTGTCGCCTGGCATAAGGGCATAGTCAGCCAGAAGTTCCCAGCGCCATCCTCGTAGCTCCAGCCCGGAGATCGTGCAACACCCTCGAAGTGGGTTCGGTCTTCCACCGGGCGTAACCCCCGTGGCCGGAGCCAGCGACGTCCGCGAACTGACAGTCGCCCTGGGGCTCCTGCACGGCTTTCCGTGATGGGAATCCTGGCGGCGAATCGGATAAACCCTTGAGCGAGGAGGTCACCATGGGACGGGCAGAGGACAACTCGACTGGCCGGGCCGGGCCATCGGGCGCAGTGGGTCGGGGCCCTAGCCCTTGCTCTGGGTGCCCTCGGAGCGGTCGCATGCGGAGAGGAGTCGGCCGGACCCGAGGCGCGCGGCGCAGGGGCCGGAGGATGTACGGCCGGGGAAGGCGGAGGTCTACTGCAGCAGCGCGAGGTGACCCTCGACGAGCTGAACGACACCCCCAGGCGGTTCGTGGGCCAGCTGGTACGGCGGTCGTGGTTGCGCCCGACCGCGACGACACCTCGGTCCTCGTCACCCTGACTGCCCGAGAACTGAACCGCCACCCCACCATCGTCTCTGCGGTGCGCGAGGCCCAGAACGTCCATCTGCTGCGGGAGAGTGGCGCCGACTCGGTGATCACCTCCTCCGGCGCCGCCGGACGGCTCCTCGGCATCGCCACACACTCGCCGACTTCGGTCAGGGTGCTCGAGGATCTGCTCGAGGCCGGGACGGGCCTCGACCTCGTGGAGCGGCCGCCTCGATCCGAGGAGCTCGGGCCTGAGGGGAGGCCACCGCAAGACCAGGTTCTCGTGGCGGTCGTCCGCGACGGCGAGGTGATCGGCTTCGACGACGAACGCGCACGCCGTCTCGAGCCGGAGGACAGGCTTGTCTGCGTCTGCGTGAATAGCGGCCCTGAGTAAGAGGGCGGTCCGCCCGCGAGCTGAGTCATGGCTCTGCGCTTCGGCGCAGCTTCGCGGGCGCTTGGAGGCGGGTGTGCGGCAGCTTGCCGCCTCACCCCGGCTCACTCGCGCCGGACGAGCGACCGCAGGAACCCGCTCAACCGCTCGCCAACCGGCACATCGCGCTCCGCGGCCTCCTCCGCGTCGACGACCCCCTCTCGCACCGCCCGCCACTCCGACGCCGCCTCAGCGCCCAGCACCATGACGTTCGCCGCGAGGAAGACGAAGACCAGGAAGGCGACGACAGTGGCGAGCGACCCATAGACCGCCCCAAAGTTCGCGAAGCTCCCGAGATAGAAGGAGAAGCCGATCTTGACGAGCTCGAAGCCGAGCGCTCCTACCAGCGCGCCGGGCCAGACGTCCCGGATCCGGACGTCCGCGGCGGGGACGACACGGTAGAGGAACGCGAAGACCGCAAAGGATACGACGACGGGGGTGAGCTGGCCCAGCGTCAGCAGCACGCGCGGCAGGGCCGATCCCACCGGGCCGAACGCCTGCCCGACCTCGTCTCCCACCGAGACGGCGAGCCTACTCACCAGCGTGAGCGCCAGCGAGAACGCGATCACAAGGCCGAGCCCGAGGACCAGCAGTATGTCGAGGAGCTTGCCGATCAGGGGCGGGCGGGCGTCCGAGGTCTCCCAGGCCGCATTGAGGGCGCCGCGGATGGCCCCCATGAGGCCGCTGGCCGAGAAGACCAGCCCGATGATGCCGACGGCTCCGAACGCCGTGGCGTTGCCGGTGACTGCCGAGAGCGCGCCGCGAAGGTCGCGGGAGCCCTGCACTTCATCGAGGGCCACCCGGTCGAGCACAAAGTCGATGACCTGCTCGCGCGCCTCCTCACCCCCGAGGAAGAGCCCGTAGACGGCGACCGTGATGATCGCCAGCGGGAAGAGCGAGAAGATCGCGAAGTAGGAGACCGCCGCGGCCGCCTGCGGTCCGTCGTCGGTGAAGAACTCGGCGATCGAGCGCTCGCCGAGCTGCCGGCTGTGCCTCCCCGCTCGCCGCAGCCTTGCCGTTAGGCGACCCTGCATCGCGTCCTTCCCATCGCGGCGCAAACCGAGCGTGCTCGAGGTCGAGCCCGCCCCCGCTGCGGAAGCTGGCCTCCGCCGGGGAGACGTTATCGTCGCGGTGAACGGACGACCGGTCGACGCCGTGGAGAGCATATTTAGGCCGCTGTGCTTCGCCCGCGCGCGGGTGACCGCCCGGACCTCACGGTCGTGCGCGGCGGTCAACGCCGCGAGGTCGCGGTGACGCGCGAGGTGGGCTAGGGCGGGGCTTAGTGCTTCCTCCTCCAGACGGCGCAGACACACGGCTCTTCGATCGGGATCCTGGAGGAACCGACACGGGCCTCGCGCGGACTGGGCGGACGAAGCGGCCCCGTGGGGCGGTTCCGAATCCGTGGAGAGCCCTCCCCAGGGCTCGGGTAGCTGGTCGCCGGCACTCACGCGCTAGGCGGTTGCGTCGGCGCTGCTCCAAGTAGGCGAGCACGCCCCTCCCGTGCTCGCAGCCCTCGCGGTAAGACCAGCCGCGCCGCAGTGGGCGTACCCTTGCAGCGGTCTCATCGACGTGTGGAAGCGGCCCGGGAGGGCCCGGTTTGTCCCCACCCGGCGGAACGCCACGAACGGCTTGACGAAGCGCCGCCAAGGCCGGGATCGCGAGAACCCGCTCGCCGTCCCTTACAAGCCCTCGGCGCTTCGCAGCTGCGAGCAGGCGCTCAGGACCAAGGTCCTGCCCGAGCTAGCGAGCATGGCGCCGCGGCGCTCCAACAAGTCGCTCTCCGCGAGGGCTGGCAGGAGCGCTCGAGCTAACGTCCGGCATGGCGCTGTCCTCTTCGGATGCGCTCTGGACGCAGCGGTCTGGCCCGGAGCCGACCTCCCGGCGGCACCCGGCCACGATGCCTTCGAACAGGCCAGCGGCGATCGCGATGAGGGCGGCCGGCTCACCCTGGGTGCCGTCCCACATCCGGGGGAAACTGAGGCGGGCGTAGCCGCCGCTTTGACGACCAACTCGAGAAGCCCATACGCTGGCTCGTACGCCGGAGGCGTTCACCCCTGTCCGCTCGTGCTCGGTGCTTCGCCGCGGTGGGGCCGCTCAGTGCCCCGTCCATCGGCCCCGCGCCCGTCGCCCTCCGCGCCGCCCACCCCGGGCAGGACCGCCCCCAATCTCCCGATCGCCTCGGTGAACTCGCTCGGGATGATCCACATCTTGTTCGCCTCGCCCTGCGCGATCTGCGGCAGGGTCTGCAGGTACTGATACGCCAGCAGCTTCGGATCGGCATCCCCGCGGTGAATCGCCTCGAACACCGTCTCGATCGCCCTCGACTGGCCCTCGGCCTCGAGGATCGCCGACTCCCGCTGGCCCTGGGCCCGGAGGATCGCCGACTGCTTCTCGCCCTCGGCGGTGAGGATCTGGGACTGCTTGACGCCCTCGGCGGTGAGGATCGCGGCGCGGCGGTCGCGCTCTGCGCGCATCTGCTTCTCCATCGCCTCCTGGATGGTCACGGGCGGGTCGATCGCCTTGAGCTCGACACGGTTCACGCGGATGCCCCAGCGGCCGGTGGCCTCGTCGAGCACCCCGCGCAGCTGACCGCTGATCTTGTCGCGCGAGGTGAGCGTCTCCTCGAGGGTCATGCCGCCGATCACGTTCCGCATGGTGGTCACGGTCAGCTGCTCGACCGCGGCAATGTAGTCGGCGATCTCGTAGCTTGCGTCCTTGGGGTTGGTGACCTGGAAGTAGATGACCGAGTCGATCGAGACGGTCAGGTTCTCCTCGGTGATCACCGGCTGGGGCGGGAAGGAGACGACCTGCTCGCGGAGGTCGATCAGCGGCCGCAGGCGATCGACGAACGGCACGATGATCGCGAGGCCCGCGTCGAGCGTACGCTGATAGCGGCCGAGGCGCTCGACGATGCCCGAGCGCGCCTGCGGGACGATCCGAATCGCGCGCGAGAGCACGATCAGGACGAGAACGGCGAGCGCGATCAGGGCTATGGCTCCAGGGGACATGGCTTCCTCCTGCGGTATCGGTCACCGAGATTCTCGCAGCCCGGATCAGTCGGCGACCACGGCTGTAGCCCCGTCTATCTCCATCACCTCGACGCGCACACCGGGCTCGACCACGCGGTCGGCGTCGAAGGTGCGCGCCGACCAGACCTCGCCACGCAAGCGGACGCTGCCGCGGTCAGCGTCGACTCGGTCGACCACGACGGCCGAGGCTCCCACGAGCGCCGCCGTGCCGGTGCGCAGGCGAGCGGGCGTGCGCACATGTCGCCTGGCGATTGGTCGCACGAGCAACAGAGAGGCGAGCGAGGCCATCGCGAACGTGCCCACCTGAACCTCGGTCCCGAAGCCCGCGACGGCCGCGAGCGCCGCGACGCCGGCCGCGAGCGCGACGGGCCCGAGGAAGAAGCCGAGGGTGAAGACCTCTCCGACGGCGAGGGCGACCGCGACGAGCAGCCAGACAACCCAGTCGGGCATGACGAGATCCTACCCGGGCGCCTGGTCCCCGGGGGGTCGCTTCTCGCCTAGCCGCGGCCTTGGAGGGGGCCGGCGCGCGGCGTCCGCGGCGGATGCGCTCAGGGCCAGAGTGGGAGAGCACCCACCGCGATCATCCATACCGGCAGCGGCCGAAGGCCGGGCGCTCGATCCCGCACTCAGTCCGTCGAGGTCGGTTATCGTGTCGAAGGAGAAGGTATACGCTGGCCTCCCGGGGTCGCCGCGGCCAGAGGCTGGGAGGGCGAGGTAGCTGCATCCAGCAGCTCGCGCCCACAGCCGTGCGCGCTGCTTCTACCCTCCGAGCCGCGCCCAGGCGAAGTCGTCCGGGTCGCACGGGCCACGTCCCCGGCGGGCCACGTGCTCGCGTCGAGGATCGTCGGGCGGGGCCCAGGCCTTTCAGGCCCTCGGGGCGACGAAGCCCGGCCGGGGGCGGAGGAGGCGGCGGTGCAGGGGCCCCTCTGGCTGAGTGACGAGCGTCACGCATTATGTCGTCGGAGTATGTATAATATCGGCATGGCCGCAAACGACCGAAACGATCCATTCCGCCGTCCCTCCTCGGAGTCGGACTACTCGCTCATCGAGTTCATGCGCGAGTACCCGGACGATGCTGCCTGCCTAGACCGGCTCTGGCGGGACCGCTTCGCCCCGGACGGGCACACGGCCGACTGCCCGAAGTGCGAGCGGCCCCGGCGCTTTCACCGGACCAAGACGCGGACCTCCTACACCTGCGACACCTGCGGTCTCCATATCCACCCGATGAAGGGCACGATCTTCGAGAAGTCGACGACCTCGCTGCAGCTCTGGTTCTACGCGATGTACCTGATCGCTAGCACTCGGTGCGGAATCTCTGCCAAGCAGCTAGAGCGCGAGCTGGGCGTGGGCTACAAGACCGCTCACCGGATGATGAAGAAGATCAGGACCGAGCTGATGACCGACGCGGACGACGAGCCGCTGTCGGGCGACGTGGAGATCGACGAGACCTCCTGGGGTGGCAAGCCACGCCATGCTCATTCTCGCGCCGAGGCGGCGGCATTTCGTGAGGCAAAGTCCACCGTCCTCGGAATGGTCGAGCGCGGCGGGCGCGTCCGTGCCCGTGTCATCCCCTCGCGCCGTGGCCCGGCGCTTAGTAGAGAAGTGGTGGCGAACGTCAACCCCTCGGCCATGATCTTCACCGACGACTGGGTGGCCTACAAGCCGCTGCGAGGCCAGTTCCTCGACCACCGGATCATCAACCACTCGACCGGCGAGTACGTCGTGGGCGCAGTCCACACGAACACCATCGAGGGCTTCTTCGGCAACCTCAAGACCGGCATGCGCGGGGCGTACAAGAAGGTCTCGCCGCACTACCTGCAGTCCTACGTCAACGAGTACGCCTGGCGCCACAACGCGCGCCGCGAGGGCAAAGCCCTGTTCGCTCAGCTACTTGCTCGGGCGGCGGGTAGCTGAGCCCTTCTCAGCCCGGCGGAGGAGCTTGTCGAAGGCCTCGCGCTTGGGCACGGGGATCTCAATGGGCTTGCCCTTCTTGGGGCGGGTCTTCTGAGTAGGGTGACCTGCTTTGTCCGAGCCGAACGCCATTGGCACGCTCCTTATATCAGGGTCGACGCTGCGGGTCGGCAACGCGGTCGTGGACGCAAGCAGCCTCCCGCTGGATCTGGACGGGTGCATAGAGAAGCTTCGCCGGGCGCACGAGCATCTCGCGGACCTCGACCAGAAACTCCGGATGTTCTTCAACTCCGACCCCTATAGAGCCCTCGGCAAAGTCGAGGGAGAGCATGGCTGGTATGTCTTCCGCGCTGAGCCCCTCCGGCAGCCACCCCTCCGGATCGGCGTTCTGACCGGCGAAGTCGTCCACCAGGTGCGGTCTATCTTCGACAACCTCGTATGGGCACTCGCGTGCTGGCACATGCACCCCAAGTCCCCTCCAAGTCGCCTGGGCTTCCCGATCAAAACCAGTCCCGGGGGAGCTGGCCGGAGAGCGACCGATCGTCTTGCGAAATACATCCCCGACGACTGGTCGGACCTAATCGAGGCAATGCAGCCGTACGGCGCTCACGACCACCCGCTCGCAATTCTCGACCGCCTCTGGAATCGCGACAAGCATCAAGTGCTCATCCCCATGCCCGTAACCCAAGCGATGTCGCTCGGGACCGGTCAGCAGCGTCCCTACCGAGACATCGCAGCGGTCACGGAGCGCCGTACCCGTGTTGGGGTGCGCCTTGTAGAGGGCGCAGAACTCGTACGGACCCGCATTGAGGCGTCGGGGCCGAATCCGCACATGGATATGTACATGCTGACGGCCGTGGAGGTACCTGGCGAGGGTGGTATCGACCTCGTGCACGAGCTATTCCTGTGCTGCTCGTACGCGTGGGGCCTGCTGTCTATCTTCCCCACCGTCTCGTGGCAGCAGCCGATAGACCCCCGGCTGTTCACCGCCTACACCACAGCGATCAGCACCATGCCTGACGAAACAGTCGCCCGTGAGCGAGGGTTCGTGATCCCGGCAGCACACTTCCGCCGCCCATAGTTCGCCGGTCGTCTGCTTGCCATGCTCGTCTGAGTCTACATACCTTGGTGACATAATGCGTGACGAGCGTCACGAACGCCGTGAGGGCGATGATTCCACCACGAGGATGATGAGCGGCCACCGCCACCCCTTGGCGAAAGGAGGCTTTGGGTCGGAGCTCCCGATACCGTCGCCGTCCGCTCGCTCTTCCTCCCTCGGCTCCGTGCCGTCTTGGGGCCGCTCGGGTTCCGCGATGTGGGCTCGCTCGCCTCGCGTTCGGTTCGGGTCAGCTTCCCTAGATGCCGGCAAACCGGGTAAGGTCGAGAACCGTCAACCAAGCGTCGACCGGCTACCTGGCGCTACCGGTCGCATGACGCGCGTTCCAGCGGAAGTCGAAGTCGTTCAGTCGCGATGCAGGTGGCCTGGCTGCCGTGGTGGTAGCTGGGACGCGGTAGCCGTCGCCCGACCGATGCCTTCCGAAGAGACCATCGAGGGCCACGAGAAGGACCGGCTAGTCGCACGGCGCGCCACGAGCTCCTACGCGTCTAGGGGAGCGCCGAGAAAGTTTGGGGTCGCGGCTTGGGTCGCACCGATGCGTGGCGCCGGCTCAAGCGAGATCCTCATCGCGTCAACGAAGCGACGCAAGAGGAGGCGACCGTGAACAGCACACTCACCATCCGCCCGGCTGGCATCCCGACCCCTGGGGCTAGGCGCAGTTTCGCTACTGGGACGGCGAGCGCTGGACCGGGTACCTCCATCCGGCCGCTGCCCCTTCGGCCGGCCGGGGCGAGGTGTCCGCGCCCGCGGGGGCGACTCGGTCGCGCGCGGGCCGGATCGCCCGATGGCTGACCCTGGCCATAGTCGGTGGGGTAGTCGTCGTCGCACGGTGTCGGCGTGCTGCTGTCGAGCTCGTCCGGGGAGCGCTCCTTCACCGACGCCGAGTTCGACATCGGCTTCGACTATCCCAGTCAGTTCCAGGAAGCGAGATCTCAGCAACTAACGCGGACAAGAAGGTGAGCCTTCTGGTGGACGATCTCAACGGCCTCGCGATCTCGAAGTACGAACAGCAGACCGTCGTCACCGAGAGCAACGTCGGCCTGACGAAGTCGGTGCTCGATGGGGTGGTCCGCCAGCTGTCCGCACGGCCTCCGAACCAAGCGCGGCGGGTGACCGTGGGCGGACTGCCCGGGTTCGAGTACGAGCTCGTCCCCAAGGGCATGCCAGGCGTGCGCAGTCGCTCGATCTTCCTGTTCCACGGTCGCGACGAGTACCAACTGAACTGCCAGTTCACCGCCGCCCGGCGGGCCGAGGTCATGCGTGCTTGTGACCAAGCCCTCGAGAGCTTGCGGGTCACCGGCTCTCCCAGCCCCGTCTAGCCCAATCCGCCCAGAAGGGGACGACGTGATGACGACGATGGCCTGCCTCCGCACCCGCCGATCGTCCCGCGGCGGCATCCCTAAGATCGCCCCCCATGACCGGGCCTCCCCGATCGGACCTCGCCGGCGTCGCCTCCCTCGGCGCCCGCCTCGCCGCCAACGTCCGCCGGGCCATCAAGGCCGACGACGAGGTCGTCCGCGACGTCCTGGTCGCCCTGCTCGCCGAGGGCCACGTGCTGATCGAAGACCACCCGGGGTGGGAAAGACCGCCCTGGCTCGGGCGCTGTCGCGCTCGGTGGCCGCCGAGTACGCGCGCATCCAGTGCACCGCCGACCTGCTCCCCAGACGTCGTGGGCACGAGCGTCTTCAACCAGCGCGAGACGCGGTTTGAGTTTCGCCCCGGCCCGGTGTTCGCCAACGTCGTGTTGGTCGACGAGGTAAACCGCGCGTCGCCGAAGACCCAGTCGGGCCTGCTCGAGTGCATGCAGGAGGGCCAGGTGACCGTCGACGTGCACACCCACGAGCTCGCCCGCCCGTTCCTCGTCATCGCCACCCAGAACCCGCTCGACTACGAAGGCACCTACCCGCTTCCCGAGGCCCAGCTCGACCGCTTCATGGTCCGCGTCTCGCTCGGCTATCCCGCCCCCGACGACGAGGCCGAGATGCTCGCCGACCACGGCTCGGGCGATCGCGTGCTCGAGCTCGGGGCGGTGTGCGACGTGGGCGAGGTGGTGGCCGCCCAGACCGCGGTCGCCCACGTGCACGCGAGCGATGCCCTGCGCCGCTACGTGGTCGCGGTCTTAGACCACACCCGCGCCGACCCGCGCACCGACCTCGGAGCGAGCCCGCGCGCGGGCCTCATGCTGCTGCGCGCCGCCAAGGCCCACGCGGCACTCTCAGGTCGCGACCACGCCCTTCCCGACGACGTCCAGGCGCTCGCGGGGTCGGTGCTCTCACACCGGCTGATGCTCGCGCCCGAGATCGCCCTCTCCGGCGGGGCCGCCGCCGTGGTGGGCGACGCCGTGGAGCGCGTGCCGGCTCTCTGAGTCTTCGGTGGGCCGCGCGCTGCTGACCGGGCTGCTCGGCCTGGCGCTCGCCGGCGTCGGGGCCGGGTTCGGTGCCTCGGCGCTGCTGCTCCCCGGCTGTGCACTCGTCGTCCTCGCGCTGATCGGGGCGTGCTGGGCGGCGCTCGCCGCCCGGGGGCGCCTCGAGCGCCGGATCGAGGCCGCTTCGGTAGTCGAGGACGAGCCGTGCCCGATCACCCTCCACGCCCGATTGCTTCTGCCCTCCCCACCTGGCAGCGAGATCGTGGAGCCCCTGACCCGAGCGCCCGGGCGACCGGTCGGCTGGGGGCGGACTCATCGCCTCGAGACCGAGGCGCGCTTCCCGCGCCGTGGACGCCACGTGCTCGAGCCGGCTCGGTTCGTCGCGCGTGACCCGCTCGGCGTCGCCTCTCGCGAGATCCGGTCCTCCCCCGGGCAGGAGGTGCTCGCGCTGCCCCGTATCGAGGCCGTGCGCCCCACACGCGCGGGAGTCAACAACCTCTCAGCGCTGTCGCGGCTGACGGGGGACGGTTCCGAGGAGGGGCCGCGAGTCGACTTCGACACGCTACGTGAGGCCCGGCCGGAGACCCCGCTCACCCGCATCCACTGGCCGGCTGTAGCGCGCACCGGGACGCTCGTGGAGTCGAGCCTGCTCGTGCAGACCGACCGCCGGCCGCTCGTGGTCCTGGACGCGTCGAGCCCTTCCTCGGTCGACGCACTCGACAGCGCCGTTCGCGCCGCCGCATCGCTCTGCGTCTCGCTCGCGCGCGCCGGTGGCTGTGACCTGCTCCTGCCCGGTGAGCGGCGCCCGTCGCACGTCGACGCGACGCTCGCCGCCTGGCCGATCATGCACGCCCATCTCGCGCTGGTCGAGGCTGGCGGGCACGCCGTCGTCCCGACCCGGCTCGGCCGCACTGGAGCGATCTTTTGGGTCGCCGCTCACGGCGCCGAGGACGACGGCGTAGCCATCCCCAAGAGCCTCGCGCGCGGCCTTGCCCGGTTCCTTGTGACTCCTGGCCCGGCGACCGCGTCGTCGGCGTTCACCGTGGCCGGCTGTCACGGGCGACGCCTGGGCCCGGCGTCGAGACGGACGGCATGAGCTCGAGCGAGCGGGAGGGGCCATCGCCCTGGCGCCAGGTCGCGGCCTTTGCGCCTCTGTGCGCGGTCGCGTCTGCGTACTGGGGGGAGCTGCTGGTCGACCCTCCCGCGGGGCGGATCGCGGCAGTGGTCGCGATCGCCTCGACTTGTGGCCTCGTGCTCGCCCTGTCGAAGCATCTCGAGCCCTACGGCCACGTCGAGGCGCGGATCGTGCGAGTCGCCACCGTGGCCGTCGCGGTGATCGGCGGACCGCTGGCCGTCGGAGTGCCCCCCGCGGTGCTCGCCCCACCGGGATGGGACCAGCTGCTAGCGGCCGACCTGCCGAGCCGCTGGCCCTACGGCGGCGGTGATCCCTGGGTGCGGCGGACCGTGCTCCTCGCGATACCGCTCATGACCGTGCCCGCGGCGGCGTTCGCCCTCTGGCCGCCGGCGACGGGCCCGGGCGGATCCGAGGCCGCCGCGGCACGCCGAGCGGGCGCCCTGCTGATCATGTTGAGCCTAACCGGCTTCGCCGCGGCCGAGCGCCCGCAGTCCGATCCGGCCGCGTACGGCGCCCTGCTCCTGCTCGCACTCGCGGCGTGGCTCTTTCTACCCAGGGTGCGCGCGCAGCCGACGGTGGCTCTGGCCGCGAGCGCGGTTGTGATCTTGGCCGGTCTGGCCTCCCTGCCGCTCGCCACGGCGCTCGAGCCGGGCCGCCCGGCGCCCGACCGCCCAGCGCAGGAGCAGAGGGCGACGGCGCCTTCGGCGAGTCCCGAGCCCGAGCGTGGGGAGCGCTCGCGCTCCCGGCGAAAGCCCCGCAGGGCCCAGCAGCGACGCCGTGGCGGCTCGCGCAGCCGGTCGGCCAACCGTCCTCGCTTACCCCAGAGACCGGAGCGCGAGGATGGTTTTCCTGCCAGTGCCGCGATTCTCCTCGGCCTAGTCGTCGCTTTGGCTGTCTCTCTGCTGGTCGCCCGCCGCGTCCGCCCGCGAGGGCGGCATCGAGGCTCGGTCGCCGACGAGGCCGAGGAGCTGCGCATCGCGCTCGAGCGGCTCGGCTGGAGCGTTCCTCCTGACACCACCCTGATCGATCTCGAGCATCGGCTGGACGAGGGGGCGGGGCCGGCCGCCGCCCGGTACGCCCGTCGCCTGCGCGAGCGGCGCTTCGGTGGTGCGCTCGTAGAGGGCCGGTCGCCGGGCCTCGACCGGCGGGGGCTGCGCCGGGCACTGACCGAAGGTCACGGTCCGCTTGGGCACCTGCGCGGACTCATCGCGCTGCCCCCTGCCCCCGTGCGGCTGCGCCGGTGAGCACCCGTCCCGACGCTTCTTCACCGCTGATAAGACAGGGACGACGAAGAAGTGTCCACCCAGTTCCGGTTCCGTGAAAGCCGGCCTGGCTCACCGGGGACGACAGCCCGTAAGTCAACAACACAGGGCGGCTTTCTTCGGACTCTTCGAGCCTGATCAGCCCGCGGCGAAGACCAGCACCGTCGCGTCGTCCTCGACCGGCCGCCCAGAGGCCGTCGCCACCGCTTCCTGAATCGAGCGGGCAGTGGCTGCGGCCGAGCTTCCGCGGGCGGCTGCCACCGCCCGCTCGACTCCCGACAAGCCGAAGGGGCGACCGTCGCTCCTGAGCCGGTCGGACACCCCATCGCTGAGCAGGACCACCCGCTCGCCCCGGTGCAGCCGTCGCTCGTCGCGGCGAAACTCGCGCTCCCGGTGTGAGGCGCCAAGAGCTAGGTCGGCACGCCCTCCGAGCTCCTCGACCTGACCGTCTCGGTTCACGATCAGCGGAGCCTCGTGGCCGCACTCGATCCAGCTGAAGACGGACGCCGCCGCCTGCCAGTGGGCGAGGATCGCCGCCACCGAGAAGTCGTCGCCGAGGTCGTGAACGAGCTGGTGGACGGCGAGCGCCGACTCCTCAAGTCCGAGGCCCTGACGGCGAGCGGAGCGCAGCGCCCCCAGCGAGACCGCGGCCCGGCCCGCGGCAACCGGTCCCTCACCGGCGGCATCGGCGATGGCGAGCCAGGTCCCGTCGCGGTTCTCGGCGAAGTCGAGCCAGTCGCCGCCGACCTCCGGGCTCGGGAGCAGGCCGCCGGCGAGCTCGCCACCGGCGACACGGGCGATCCGGGCGGCGGGGAGGAGGTTCAGCTGCATCTCCGCGGCCGGGCTCGTCGCCCGTCGTCGGCGCACGCTCTCGAAGACGTCGGTGTAGCCGTTCGCAAGCTCGAGCGCCGCGGCGCCCTGGCGAGCGATCTCGGTCAGCGGGTGCCTCGGCGTTCCCACCGCGAGCAGAATTCCAGTGGCGCGCCCGCGCAGCCACAAGGGGGCCGGTAGGCAGCCGGGAAGCTCTTGCTCGAGGTGGGCGTACAGGTCGGGAAGGCTCTCCGGCGCGATCTCCTGGCCCAGGCCGAGCGTTACCTCGAGTCGCGCGGGCAGATGCGCGTCCTCCCCGGCCAGGCGCAGCAAACCCGAGCCGTCCACGTCGATCACGTAGAGGGCGACCGGGACGCCCGCGGTGCGCTGGGCCTCGGCGACCAGCTGCTCGGCCACGAGGTGCGGCGGAACCTCGTCGAGGACGTGGATGGCCTCGAGCGCCAGCGGCTCGGCCCGTCCCAGCAGGCCGGGCGGCTTGAGTGCGTCGGAACTGGGAGCGGAGAGTGCGGGACCGTCCGCCTCCGCCCATCCGTTGGGGGGCGACCAGGGTCGCGTGTCGCCGGCTTTCTCCTCGGCGACCGCCCGGACCAAGGCTTCGCGCGTGGCGAAGTGGCGATGCAGGGTCGACCGGCTGATGCCGGCCGCCGCCGCGATCTCCGAGACCGGGATGCGCGGGTCGCGCTCGAGGAGCATGGCGGCGGTGCGGAGGATCAGCGCGCGACTGCGTCGGGCGTCGGCACGCCGCCGCTGCGGTCTGGCAGGCGGCTCGGGTCGCTGAGCCTCGGAGTTATCGAGAGGCCCCGTCCCTCCTGGTTCCCTCGCTTTTCTGGCCAAGTGTCCGATACCCCTCTAACTAGGACTCGGTAGTCGCGATTTTGCCCAAAACGGGGACCAAGTCTTACACTAAAGCACCAACTCGTGCTAAGGTGGTGCATGTAAGTCGTAGGAACGGGAGGCAGCGGTGATAGCGCCCCACCGCTCGTCTCAAGCCACGGAGATCTGGAGTCGCACCGTGTACATGCTTCGTCACCTAGTCCTCGACCACGCCCTGCGCCGCATCCTTGGCCATGCCCAAGCACCTCCTGCCCGCGCCCGGCCTCGCCCGTCGGGGTTCCACTCGCTGTTCGACTGGATGGAGGCGGGCTTCGGCACCGCACGCTCGGCCCCCGGAGCCCGCATGCGCGCCTCCGACGCCGAGCGCGAGGAGGTCACCGCCTTCCTCAGGCGCCACTACGCCGAAGGACGCATCGACGACGACGAGCTCAACGCTCGGGCGGAGGCCGCGTACCGAGCCGTCACCGTCAGCGACCTCGAGCGGCTCACCACCGATCTGCCGAACGAACCGGCCCCGCCGCCCGTCGCGCCGCCGGCCCGCTCCCGGGGCATAACCCGTCCAGTGGTGGCCCTCGCGGGTCTTGGGCTGATCGGGATCCTCGCCCTCGCTGCCGTCTCCATTGTCCCGGCGGAGCTTTGGGCGCTTCTCCTCATGTTGGTCATCCCCTTCGGGGTGCTTGCCCTCTTCACGATCCTCCCGCTGGCCATCCCAGCGCTCGCTGCGTTCCTGCTGACGCGAGGCGGGAGCGAACCCCCCCGCTTGGGTCCCTCCGGCCACTCGCATCGAGTGCCCACCACGCCGAGGGACCGCGGCTGGGTGAGTGTTTGGCGCCTCTGACCGAGAGAGCCCCATCAGTCCGGCGTGCGCAGTCGCTGAATCTTTCTACTCCACGGTCGCGAGGAGCATCAACTGAACCGCCAGTTCACCGCCGCCCGGCGGGCCGAGGTCATGCGGGCTTGTGACCAGGCCCTCGAGAGCCTGCGGGTCACCGGCTCTCCCAGCCCCGTCTAGCCCTCTCCCATCAGTGAGCGTGGGACGGCGCCGGTGAGCCGGCGCCGATGCGTGCCGGCAGCAACGCCGCGAGCGCTGTGGTCACCGGGACCGCGGCTATGAGGCCGATCGAGCCGACCAGCGTCGCGACGATCTCGCTGGCGATGATCTCGAAGTTGATCGCCTCGAGCGTGTCGACCTCTCCGAGGGTGAGCACGAGCAGGACGGGCAGGGACGCCCCTACATAGGCGAGGACGAGCGTGTTCACCGTGGCCGTCACGTGGTCGCGACCGACCTCGATCCCGCGCCGGTAGAGCTCACCGAAGGCCTGCTCAGGGCGAGCGGCGTGGAGGGCCATCACCGTGGAGGCCTGGCTGATCGTGAGGTCGTCGAGAACTCCGAGGGCTGCGATCACCATGCCGGCGACGAGAAGGCCCTCGAGGGGAATCCCCGCGTCGTTTGACTGCAGGAGCACTGCCTCCTCCGTGGCGAAGCCGGTCAGGTGCGTGAGCTGGGTGAAGGCGACCGCGAGCGCAACGGTGAGCAGCAGGCTGGCGGTCGTGCCGAGGACCGCCGCCAGGCTCTTGCCGTTGACCCCGTGGGCGAGCAGGATCGTGGCGAGCATGATCGCCGTCGCTCCGACGATGGCGACGGCCAGGGGCGGGCGGCCGCCGAGGATGGCGGGGATGAGGAACGCGAGCACCACGGCGAGGCTGACCCCGAGACCGAGGAGCGACAGAGCGCCGCGGAGCCGGCCGAGCACGACCACTAGGAGCCCGAACGCGAGCGCGAGCCAGAGCATCGGGGCGCGGCGCTCGAAGTCGGCCAGGGAGTAGAGCGTCCCGCCGGGAACTCCGGGCGGCGGCACGTCCTTGGCGACCCGGACCTCGTCTCCGCGCTCGAGCTTCGGAGCGAGACCGCCCGTCTCGAGCTCGAGGGCGACGGTCTTCCCGGCCTCGGCGCCCTCGTTGAGACGGACGGCGGCCCGGCGGCAACCTTCGGTTGGGGACTCCGAGCAGCGGAACTGCACGATTCGCTCGACCGTGGCCTGTTCGGTCTCGGCGGAGAAGCCCGCGAGTCGCGAGTCGGGTCTTTCGGTGGGCCAGAGCAGGACGAGCGCCACGACCGTACCCACCGCGATCGCGGCGGCCACAGCCACGTACAGCCTCCCCACGCCCGAATCGAGAAGGAGTCGGATCGGGCCATTGCAACAGCCGACGCGGACGGGTCGAGCGACGGCTTGAAGGCGCGGCCGGGCCGCGCGAGGGGCGGCTCCGAGTAGGCTGAAGGCACCACTCGCCGCCCCTTCCCGATCCGATGGCTGAAACCCTTCTCGACCGTCCTGCCTGGTACGTCCTCGGACCGCTCATCGGTCTCGTCGTGGTCGGGCTGCTCGCCACGATCAACGAGCGCTTCGGCGTGCTGGGCGGCTACTCCAACCTCGTCGAGCGAGTCACCGGCCGCAGCCCGACCGTGGGATGGAAGGGGTGGCTGCTCTTCGGCGTCCTCGGTGGCGCCCTGCTCTTCCGGCTGCTCGCGGGGGCTCCGACCGTCGCCGACGGCTACGGCTGGCTCACCCGCACCTTCACCGGCTCGGGCGAGATCGTCGTCGGCCTGTTGCTGCTCGTCGCCGGAGCCCTGATCGGGTTCGGAGCCAAGACCGCCGGAGGGTGCACGTCGGGCAACGGGCTCGGCGCCTGCTCGGCCGGCTCGACCGCGGGCTTTGTCGCCACGGCCACGTTCATGGGGACGGCGATCGCGGCGACGTTCGTCCTCCAGGCGCTGACATGAGCCCCGTCCGCGTCGCCGCCGCAGCGTTCGGTGTCGCCTTCGGCTTCCTGATCTCCTGGGGTCAGTTCACCGACCCGGACCGCATCCGCGACATGCTGCTGCTCGAGGATCCGTATCTCTACCTGATGATGTTCAGCGCGATCGCCGTCGCCTTCGGGGGCACGTGGCTGTTGCGCCGAACACGGGCGCGCGCTCTTCTCACCGGTGAGCCTCTGTCGCTCGACCGCTCGAAACCCGAGCGCCGCCACGTGGTGGGCGCCGCCCTCTTCGGCCTCGGGTGGGCGATCTCCGACTCATGCCCCGCTCCGGTCGCGGGTCAGCTCGCTCAGGGAGTCTTCTGGAGCCTCTTCACGATCGCCGGGATCGTGCTCGGGATCGTCGTCTTCCTGCGCCGGCAGGAGCGGGCGACGCGGCGTGCCGCAGAGGAAGCGCAGACGCCCGACTCGCCCGTCGCCTCGGTGGCCACCGGGTAAGCGGCTAACAGGCGCGGGATGTTCGGACTCCACGGCCGCTTCGTCGCCCAGCCCGGCCAGGGGGACGCGCTCGAGGCGATCCTGCTCGAGGCGGCCGAAGCCCTCGGCGAGCGCGAGGCGTGCCGGCTGTACGTCGTGAGCCGCTCCCCCGAGGAGCCGGAGAGCGTGTGGGTGACGGAAGCCTGGACCAGCCGGGAGGAGCACGAGCGCTCGCTCGAGGACAAGGGAGTCAGAGCGCTCATCGAGCGCGCGCGCCCGCTCATCGCCGAGATCGGCGACCGCACCGAGCTCCGGCCGGTGGGCGGGAAGGGGCTCTAGCCGCCTTGCCGCCCGGGCGCGGTCTCCGGACCCTGCGCAGTGGATAGACGAACGACTCCCGGCCCCGTCCTCGGCCCGATCCTCGGATACGGGCTCCGGATCCTGTTCGTGGGCGTCAACCCGTCACTGCGCTCGGCGGAAGTGGGACATCACTTCGCGCGCCCGGGCAACCGGTTCTGGCCGACCTTGCACGCCGCCGGGTTCACGCCTCGGCGCCTTCGCCCCGACGAGGACATCGAGTTGCCGAAGCACGGCGTCGGCGTGACCAACATCGCCGACCGCCCCACGAGAGCGGCGTCGGAGCTCACTCGCGACGAGCTGCGCGAGGGCGCGGCCGAGCTGGACTCCGCCGTTCGCCGAAATCAGCCGGCTCTCGTGGCCGTCGTCGGGCTGACCGCCTACCGCACCGCTTTCGGGCGTCCGAAGGCGACCATGGGACTGCAGCCCGACGAAATCGGCGGTCGGCCGGTCTGGGTGCTGCCCAATCCGAGCGGTCTCAACGCCCACTACAAGCCGGCCGACTTCGCCCGGCTGTACGCCGAGGCGCGCGTGTACGCCGAGGGGCTCGCTACTGGCCGTCGGCTTCTCTTGCCTGCTGAGGAAGACGGCCGAGGAGCTCGGCGAGGCTCCGAAGCTCATCCTCCGAGAACCGGTCGAAGAAAGCCCGGCGAACGTCCTCCAGGTGGGTCTCTGCGGCCTCGAGGCACCTCGCCTGGCCGGCCTCGGTGAGCCGGGCGTACACGACCCGGCGATCGGTCGTACAGCTCGCGCGTTCGACCAACCCCACGCGTTCGAGCCCCTCGAGGAGCCGGGTGATCCCCGACTGGGAGAGGAGGATCCGCTCGGCGAGGTCCACTCGCGACAGGCACCGATCGTCGGCGTTGGCGAGCTGGACCAGCACCTCGTAGTCGCTCAGGGTCAGTCCATGGACGTTTCGCAGGTTCGCGTCCATGCGCCGTGTGAGGGCCGCGTGGGCGCGCAGCAGGCGGACCCAGGCCGCGGGCACGGCGGGGACCGGCTCGTTTATTACTTGAGGGCACAAGGGGTTGCTAGACTGCTTGCAGACTCAAGTATACGAGCCCTCGACGTTTCCGGGTAGGAGGGCGAGATCCACCAAGAGGAGGCCCTCATGGCCCCAGCCGTATCCGAAACCACCGTGATACCCGCCGGAACCTGGACCGTCGACCCCGTCCACTCGAGCGTCGAGTTCCGGGTGACCGATGTGCAGGACCTGATGTCGACGATCCGCGGCCGCTTCCGGGAGTTCGAGGGGGCGCTCGAGACCGAGGAGGACTTCGAGAACGCGCGCGCCCACGGAGTCGTCAAGGCGGGGAGCATCAGCACCGATCAGGAGCAGCGCGACCAGCACCTGCGCTCGCCCGACTTCCTCGACACCGACCGCTACCCCGACATAACTTTCGAGTCCACGCGCATCGAGCGTTCCGGCGCCGACAAGCTGACGATCGCCGGGACGCTGACGCTCAAGGAGCAGCCCCAGGACATCGAGTTCGAGGCGCACATCGTGGGCCTCGGCGAGAGCTCGCAGGGCGGTGAGCGCCTGGTCATCAACACGGAGTCCGAGATCGGGTTCGGGCCGATGAAGGTAGGGCTCTCGATCGACGTCACCACGATCAAGGAAGGCTCATAGCCATGGCGACCGAGACCATCCGTTGGCCTCCGGACGTGGCGGTGCGCATCCTCGGAATCCCGGGGAGCCTTCGCTCGGCCTCCTACAACCGCGCCCTGCTTCGCAGCGCTCAGGAGCTGGCGCCCGCGGGCGCCGAGGTCGAGACCTTCGAGCTCCACGAGGTTCCGCCCTACGACGGCGACCTGGAGGCGGAAGGCGACCCCGCGGCGGTGGCCGCGCTCAAGGAGTCGATCAAGGAGTCGGACGCCCTGCTCATCGCCTCGCCCGAGTACAACCGCGGAACGCCGGGTGTGCTCAAGAACGCGATCGACTGGGCTTCCCGCCCGCCCCTGGCCTCACCGCTTGCGGGCAAACCGGTGGCGGTCATGGGCGCCACGACGGGGATGAGCGGGACGAAGAACGCTCAGGAACAGCTCCGCCAGGCGCTCGCCTTCCCCGGCGCCTTCGTCGTCGAGGGCGGCGAGCTGCGGGTACCCGAGGCGTTCCTCAAGATCGACGAGCACGACGGGGCCTACGACCCGCAGACCAGGGCCGGGATCGAAGCGCTCCTCGAGGCGCTGGTGGCAGCGGTTCCCAAGCGGGCGCCCGTGGCCGAGCCGGCATAGCTGCGCGTCATGGCCGCTTTGCCCGGAAGGTCGCAAGCGAGCCACCGACCTCGAGCTCGACGTCGGACATGGCCTCGAGCCAGCGGCGAAGGTCAGATCGCGTCCCACCGGTTCCGAGGAGGCCGGTCGGCTTGGCCTGCTCGCGCTCGAAGAAGCGATCGACGCGGCGCCTCTCCCCGCGCAGCAGCATGCTCCCCTCCAGTCGGCCACCCGGCTTGAGGCAGCGCACGATCTCGGCCACGGCCCGGCCTGGGTCCGGGACGACGTGGAGGGCGTTGTAGAGGAGGCAGATGTCCGCAGTCTCGTCCTCGAGCGGGATCGCCTCGATGTCGGCCAGCTCGAGCTCTACGGCGCGAAGGCCGCGTCGGTGCGCGCGCTCCCGGGCACGCCTGAGCATGGCCGGCGAGTTGTCGATGCCGACGTAGCGGCCGACTCGGGAAGGGTCGAGCCACTTGAGCGTGAGCCCGGCTCCGCACGCTGCGTCGAGGACCGTGAGCCCGGTGCGGAGGTCGCGGAGCCCTTCGAGGCTTCGGTACATCGGGTTCGCATCGCCGCCCCAGACGAGGCGAATCACCGCCCGGCCGAGCAGCGGACGCTCGATATAGCCGCTGTAGAAGCGCCCGCCGAGGCCCCCGTAGCCGTCGGTCGCGGCCACGGGCGCGGCCCTACGTCCGCCTAGATCTCGTAGGTGCCCACCAAACGCGCCTGCTCGACCACGTGGTCGCGGATCCGATCGAGCAGCTCGAGGCGGCTGAGACCCGGCCCCGCGTCGATCTCCGTGTCGAGGGCGTAGAGCCAGAAGTAGTAGTGGTGGACACCATGTCCTTCGGGCGGCGCGGGACCGTTCCAGCCAGAGTTCCCGAAGTCGTTCTGGCCCTCGACGAACTGGCCGCCGCCTCCCTCGCTGAGGCCGGACTCGTCGGCGGGGATCCCGTAGATGACCCAGTGGGTGAAGCCATCGGGCATCGGGGCGTCCGGGTCGTGGCAGATCAGCGCGAGCTGGCTAGTGCCATCGGGCACGCCGGTCCACCCCAGCTCGGGCGAGACGTCCTCGCCCGACCCGGTGTGACGGTCGGGGATGCTGCCCAGGTTGTCGAACGCGGGGCTGAAGATTTTGAGATCAGCGAACATGGTCGGGGACTACCCCGCAAGAGGTTCTGGCATACACGCCCCCGTGGAGCCCCTCGCACGTCTTGTAGTACCTCTTGCGCCCGGAGGTCGGGCTGGATGATCATGAGCCCGTGTTTCTCCTCCGCCCCGGCGGTCGGGCGGCGGCTGACCGTCACCTCTCCCCGCGAGGAGGCGAGCTTTCGCGACTGTAACGCGGGAAAGCCCTATCCCGAACGGGTCCGACCCTGGAACTTCCTCTTCCTAGCGCATCCGACCCAGGCCGAGCGTGCGAGACCGGCCCGCCCGAAGGTCCTCATCGCTCCTTTTCGAGCGCGATCCGGAGAAGCGACTTGCCGCCGACTGGATCGACCGCAGCAATCCCCGCGCTGGACCGGTCAAGATACGCGTCGACCCGACGCGCGAGGTAGTCGAAGGAAGCGTCGCCGTTCTCAGCTATGCGACTACTTCGAGGACTACCGGCTGCGCCCCGAGGCGGAGGCGCTGCGCCCGACGGATAGCCGTGCCATCCGTGGACTCGCGGACTTCTCTCGCCGAGGCACGTGGGTCCGAGCGGAATCGTGCGAATCGGTAAGGAGAGCAACCGGCTGTCGGAGGCCGCCCGCGGAGCTCGATGAAGAGGGGGTCGTCGAGTACCCGCGGCCGCGGACGTGCCCGGGGTCCGGGCTGGAAATCGGTGGGCGGCGAAAATGGTGCGCGGAGGCTTGTAGGAAGCGAGCTAAGCGAAGAGAGGGCGCGAGGGTAATTGGCTACGGTGTCGGAATGCTTGAGGGAATCTTGTCAACCTGCTGTCGCAGGCGATCTGGGAACTCGCCCTTAGTCCTGCGATGAGAGGCCTTGGCAAGTGGCTGCTCGGGGGAAACGCCGGCCAGCGCGCCGCCCTCTACCAAGAGTCAGTCGATAAAGCCTCGGCCGAGATCGACCAAATCCTTGAGGAGACTACGGCCTCTCGGGAGGAGGTCTACCGCTTCCTCGAAACCGCCGAGGTTCGAACGCTGGTCAAGTCTCTGTATCTGTTCACCGTTTCCGACGGGTCGGAGATGGGTCTGGCTGAGTCTCGCAGAGAGTTTCTGGCCTTTGGACGTTCTATGGGCTTGAGGATGAGGCGGCAGCAACCGCGGTTTTCGAAACCTTGGTGCGAGCGACTGACGAGACGCTTCAGCGATCCATCGAGGAAGGCGTCCTTTCGGCTCACGAGGCTAAGTCAGCCGCGCGGCATCGCCTTACTGTCGAGCACATCGAGGCACTTGAGCGGCAGATGAGCTTGCTTGCCCACGACCGGCCGCTCAAAGCGGCCGAAGTAGACAAGTTTGAGGAGGAGCTCCGGCGAGAGGTCGGTCGTCGACATGCATATATCACTCCGCCTGACTTCTACGGGGCGCCACGGGTTGAAATCGACAGGCTATACGTGCTGCCCAATCTTGCGACCTGGCCACGGGCTGAGAGCGGGGAATACGAAGAGCTTTCAATCGACGAATGGCTCGACAGACTTCATCGGGCTGTGCTGCTCGGGAACCCGGGCGCAGGTAAGTCTACCCTTTCGAAGAAACTCTGCCACCTGCTCGCTACGCGCTATGGCCAAGCGCGGGTCGGTGGCCGATCGTACACGCCGGTTTTGGTGGTGCTGCGCCAGTTCGCGACGGTTAAAAAGGATCGTGGCGTTTCGATTCGAGGCTACGTTGAAGAGTTGGCGCAAGCGAGCTATCAGTTGAGCATCCCCGACAGAGCGTTTGAGCACTTGCTGCTGTCGGGCCGAGTGATCGTGCTTTTTGACGGGCTAGACGAGCTCCTCGAAACGACGCGGCGGCAAGAGATTCGAGACGATGTGGAGAGCTTTTGCCGTCGCTACCCGCACGTCCCCGTGGTGGTTACTTCTCGCTCAGTGGGCTACGAGCAGGCGGCGTTGGATCCGGACGTCTTCGACACACTTCGGTTGAGCGAGTTCTCGGAAGACCAAATCGCCGAGTATGCGCATAAGTGGTTTGCCCTCGACACGCCTAACTCTGACGATCACGGGGAAAGGGCCGACGCGTTCATCGAGGAAAGCCGGGCTGTGCCTGATCTGCGGGTCAATCCTCTCCTTCTGGCCCTTATGTGTAACTTCTACCGCGGCCAGAATTACCTTCCGCGCAATCTCCCCGACGTATATGAGAATTGTGCCCGCATGTTGTTCGAAACGTGGGATCGCAGCCGCGGCATCGAGCCTGTCCTACCGATTGCAGAACACATCCGCCCCGCGATGAGGCACTTGGCGTACTGGATATACGAGGATCAGACTTTGCAGACCGGCGTGACTGAGCGGGACTTGGTTGAGCGGGCGGTCAGCTTTCTGCTTGAATGGAGGTTTGACGACGAGCATGCTGCCCGGCACGCCGCGGAGGCGTTCATAGGTTTCTGCCGCGGCCGGGCATGGGTGTTCACCGATGTCGGCTCAACGGGCGCAGGGGAGGCGCTGTTTCAGTTCACTCATAGAACTTTCCTCGAGTACTTCGCCGCTGATCACCTAGTTTCGACCCTCGACGACACCGCTGCCCTTCGGTCAGCACTGCGCGACCACATCGCGGAGCGCGAATGGGACGTCGTAGCTCAAATCGCCTACCAACTTCGCGGGCGAGCGTCACTTGGCGCGGCAAGCGAGCTCCTCGACGGGCTGCTCGAAGACGCCACGAGCGAGGAGGCGCGCTCTCCCAGAGCAATGAACCTTCTCTCTTTCGCGGCTCGGTGCTTAGCGTTTCTCGTGCCTCGACCTGCCGTTGCTCGGGCAGTCGTCGATAAAGCCCTCGAAGTTGCCGTTACACGTGTCGGCAGGCCGCGCCACCGCTTGGCCGCCCCCGTCTCGGGGTGTAGGGGTCACCCCTTCCCCTGGGGTCGACCAGATGGTGGCGGCACTTTTGCGAGTCGGCCCCGAACACTTGGGCGTGGTTGTCGCGCGCGTCAGAGATTTTCTCATCGACGTCATCACCAGCGACGGAGAACTCGCCGCCACGGCTGCCCTCGCCGCGTCAACCTTGCTGAGCGCTGGTAGACACACGGAGTTGGGCCCGATCACGCCCGAGGCCTTCGTCGAGTGGGAGAAGGCGATCGGAGAGGTGCTCAATACGACCGAGACGGAGCGCCAGCTGCTCGCGGAGCACCATCCTCAACTCGCTCTAGTGCTTGCCGTGAGTGATGAGATCTCCATCTC
>JAUJNZ010000003.1:266357-277671 GCA_030447905.1 Thermoleophilaceae bacterium | reverse complement strand
CCCGAGAGTCTATTTGCCCGACGGCCTTTCCCTCTTTCCCCCTCAACCAGCTACATCCCCATCGCCGACACGGCCCACTGCAGGTCGTGCGCTCGGTAGGCCGCGACCGAGAGCAGGTCGCGCTGGCCGTGAGTCAGTTGGAGGAGATGGCTCGCGTGCTTATAACCGCCCAGCCGCCTTGGATCCCAGACCCGGGAATGCTTGACGAGTTCCCTATCTGGTTGTCGCATGGGAAAGGCGAACCTTCGCATTTGGCGCTTTTGAGTGACGCGTTGTTCGGCATATTGTGCGCCCTAGCGCCCACCTTCGAGCAGCTCGCGCATCAGCAGAATGGCGGAGGGCAAGACCGAGAAGGCGCTTTGAGCACAGTTCGCTCTTCTCCGCTAAGTCGGGTAGCTCCCATCCTCAAGGCGCGTCTCGATGGCGATAGGTCGGACGAGCAAGATCGGGCAGTCCACGCATGTGGGTTCAATCCTGACCAAGAAACGTTTGTGAACAATTGGGTCGCGCACGTATTTGACGTGGGGGAAACAGGGACGCAACAGGCTGATAGCACTCAGTCTTCGGGACCCGACTAATTCGCCGCGCGCGCGCAGCAATGGGTGGTCGAGGCAACCCCGACCGTGTTCGAACATGAGCTCGGCTCGAAAGACCGGTGAAGAGAGAGCCCGACCGCCCCGAGAAGCGTCCGGGTTCGGGTGGACCCCTATAGACCCTACAAATTCACCGCCACGTACTTCGTCTCCAGATACTCCTCGATCCCCTCGTACCCGCCTTCGCGCCCGAACCCCGACTGCTTCACGCCCCCGAACGGCGCTGAGGCGTTCGACACCATCCCCTGGTTCAGCCCGACCATCCCGGTCTCGAGTTCGTCGCACACCCGCAACGCCCGCTTGATGTCGCGGGTGAACACGTAGGAGACCAGCCCGTACTCGGTGTCGTTGGCCTGGGCGATCGCCTCCTCCTCGGAGCTGAAGGAGAACACGGGCGCGACCGGCCCGAAGATCTCCTCCCGACGCAGATCCGCTTCTCCCGGCACCCCGCCGAGCACGGTGGGCTCGTAGAAGTAGCCCGCACCGTCCACATCGCGGCCGCCAACCAGCGCCTGGGCGCCCTTGCCCACCGCGTCGTCGACCAGCTCGCGCACCTTCGAGCGCTGGTCCTCGTCGATCAGCGGCCCGACCTGAGCGCCCTCCTCGGTTCCCCGCGCCACCTTCAGCTCGCCCATCTTCTCGGCGAGCCTCTCGGAGAACTCCTCGGCTACCGCCCCGGCGACATGGAAGCGGTTCGCCGCCGTGCACGCCTCGCCGATGTTGCGCATCTTCGCCGTCAGGGCGCCGGCGACGGCGTCGTCGACGTCGGCGTCGTCGAAGACGAGGAAGGGGCGTTGCCGCCGAGCTCCATCGACACCCGTAGCAGGTTCTCGGACGCCTGGGCCATGAGCGACCGCCCGACCGGGGTCGAGCCCGTGAACGTGAGCTTGCGCAGGCGCTCGTCGGAGATGATCGGCTCGGAGACCGAGCTCGACGACGAGGTGGGGATCACGTTCAGAACACCGGCGGGCAATCCCGCCCGCTCGAGGATGTCGGTCAGCGCCAGCATCGACAGCGGCGTGAGCTGCGCCGGCTTCATCACCATCGTGCACCCGGCGGCGATCGCGGGCCCGATCTTGCGCGTGCCCATCGCCATCGGGAAGTTCCAGGGCGTGATCATGTAGCACGGCCCGACCGGCTGCTTCATGGTCAGAATCCGCCCGGCGCCGTTGGCGTTGACCGCAAAGCGCCCGTCGATGCGCACCGCCTGCTCGGAGTACCAGCGAAAGAACTCCGCGGCGTAGGCGATCTCCGCCTTGGAGTCGGCGACCGGCTTGCCCATCTCGAGGGTCATGAGCAGCGCGAGGCTCGTCGGCCCGCGAGGTGATCTCCTCGAAGGCCCGTCGCAGGATCTCGCCGCGCTCGCGCGGGGGTGGCGGCGCCAGTCGTCCTGCGCGCCCGCCGCCGCGTCCATCGCCGCGCGCGCGTCGCCGGCACCCGCGTCGGCGATCTCGCACAGGGACTGGCCGGTGGCCGGGTCCTCGACGGCGAACGAGCCGCCCTCCGAGGCCTCGCGCCACTCGCCGCCGATGTAGAGGCCCTTCCGGACGCCGTCGACGACGCTCTGCTCGGATGAGGTTGCCGTGGCCATCTCAGGTCTCCATGGTCCGGTGGACGGTCAGGTCGCCACCGTCTCGGCGCCGAGCTCCTCGGAGAAGGTGACGTCGAGTGAGTAGTCGATCGGCAGCACAATGAGGCTCGGTACGTCCAGCCCGAGCGCCTCCTGGAGACGCTCTGCGTAGTCGTCGATCGACTCGCAGCGCCAGGCCGGCATTCCGAACGACTCGGCGAGCCTCACGAAGTCCGGGTTGGTGAAGTCGGTGCCGAAGTGGCGGCCGAACTTCTTCTCCTGCTTCCACACGATCGAGCCGTACTGCTGGTCCTCCCAGACGACGTTGACCACCGGGGTCCGCAGCCGCACGGCGGTCTCGAGCTCCTGCATGTTCATGAGGAAGCCGCCGTCGCCGTTGACCCGTGACCACGTTCTGGTCGGGATGGACGATCTTGGCCGCGATCGCCGCCGGCAGCGCGAACCCCATCCCCGCCAACCCGTTGGCGATCAGCACGGTGTTCGGCTCGTGGGCGGGAAACATGCGCGCGATCCAGAGCTTGTGCAGGCCGACGTCGGAGATCAGGAGGTCTTTGCGCCCGAGCACCTGGCGCAGCTCCCACAGCGCCCGCGGCGGCTGCATCGGGAAGTGCTCGTCGTCGCGGGACGCCTCGAAGCGGCCCAGCACGATCTCGTTCAGCCGCGCGGAGCCGCCACGGGCGCAGTTGCCTCGACACTCCTCGGCGAGCCGACCGAGTATGAACCGGAAGTCGCCGATCACGTCGGCCGCGGTGATGAAGTGGGCATCGACCTCGATCGGCACCGTGTCGATGCCGACGATCCGCTTGTCGCGATTCGGGTTCCACTGAGCGGGGACTGCTCGACGAGGTCGTAGCCCACGGTGATGACCACGTCGGCCTCCTCGAATCCGGCGAGGGCGAAGTCGCGCGACTGCACTCCGGTCGTCCCGAGGAAGCGCTCGTCGGCGTAGTCCATCCCGCCCTTTCCCATGAAGGTCTCGGCGACCGGGATGCCGGTGGTGGCGCTGAACTCGCGCAGCGCCGGCGAGGCGCCGACCCGCAGCACGCCGTTGCCGGCGAGGACCACCGGGCGCTCGGCCTCGGTGATGATCTGGGCAGCGTCGAGAATCTCGACGGCGGACGGCTCGGGTCGCCGAACCCCGCGGCGGACGTCCAAGAGTGAAGATGTCCCCTGGGATCCACCGCCGTCCCGGAAGACCCCTATCCGCAAGGGCCTCGCGGATCAAGCTGTGCCTGCCGTCTCCGTTCGAGTGGGAGGCTCGGGACGCGAGGAGTCGCTAGCGCCGCTTGGCCTCTGAACCTCAGCGAGTGCCCTGCTCTGCACCTGAGCGAGTGCTATGGCGATCCCCCCGTCTCTGTCCTTTGCGCGGGCCTGGCCGTCCGCCGCCGGGGAGGCGAACAGGCGGCGTGGCGCGCTGCGAAGCGCCGCTTCGCAGCGCGGGCAGCTGTCGACTGTGGAGTAGGCCGCCTCGGTGTAGACCGGTAGGCGGCACTCGGGGCAGTTGAGGTAGGGCACGAGGCACCTGCTTCGGGTCGCGGACTTCTTATCCCACCGGCTTGACCTCGGCCTAACCGACCGACGCCACCGCTGGTGCTGAAAAGCAGGCTGGGCGGCCCCGTACGGCTCGCTCCGCCCGACGGAGAGCCTAGCACGGCCGCTAGGGCGCATAACGGCGCCGCCGAGCACGCCTCCGCCCTGCCTGGTCCCCTCGACCTGACCGCGCTCCGCCTAGGGGCGGCCCTCGAGGACGAAGACCTCGACGGCGTAGTCGGGATCGGCGTGGTGGTCACTCATGAAGGCGAGCACCTGGCGCCCGGTGTGATCTGCCACCAGGTCGCAGAGGGCGTCTCGCATAGTCCTCTGAACGGTCCGGCGCATCGTGATGGTGGCCTCTGCCTCGCCCTCGGCGACGAGCGTCTTCTCGGCCTTGGTCATCGTGTCCTCGAGCACCACGACCACGACGTTGTCCCTGATGCTCGAGCGGGCCTTGGTGGGACCGCGGCCAAGGTAGTCCTTGTATATGCGCACCACCGCGTTGGCGATGGCGGGGTTCATGCTCCCGTCCGCGGACTCGGCCTCCGGGGCCCCGCGGTCGCCGTCGGCAGTCGCCGTCGCCGAATCCGGCCGAAGGTCCGATGCGTAGTCGATCGACCTCGCTGCTTCCATGAGTGCCTGCCTGCTCCGTCCCTCTGTGCGAGGCCGCGCGAAAGGAGAAGGGACGTCGGAACCAAACGGCGGCTGCTACTTCCTCGAGGATAGCTGCTCGGGGCCGCCGCGTCTGGCTCGCCGAGGTGGCGGGCGCCAATCCTCTTCGACGAGCCGCTCACCCAGCTACTCCCAAGCGCCCCCGTTAGCCGAACGCAGCGGCTCCACTGACAGCCAGCGAATACCCGACCAGCCGCAGCCGGGATCTGCGCGGCGCCTCCGCCTTGCGCCGTGGTACATCGTGGATTGCGACTGGCGGCGACGGGTCCTCTGTAGGGTGCCTTCAAGTGGCGCCGGACGAGACATCGGGCGGTTAGGGCGGGAGCATGCTGAACGGCCTGCTGGCGCCGTTGCGCGTCCCCGACCGGCTCATCGAGACACTCGGGTCGCTGGCCGAGGCGGCGCGCGAGGTGGGACGGATGGGCGTCGAGCTCACACGCGTCCGCGAGCAGACGGAGCCGCTGGCCGGCCTGATGCCCGCGCTCGAGCGGATACTGGAGCACACCCAGCGGGTCCCCGAGATTCTCACGGTCGTGGAGCGCATCAGCAGGCAGACCAAGCCGGTTGCCGAGCTGCTCTCCGCGGTGGAGTACGTCGAGAAGAGTCTCGGAGAGCGGCTCGACTCTCTCCACGCGGTCGTCGCGTCGCTCGAGGGCGAGGAGTCCTACCTCAACAAGACGGTGGGCGAGATGGTCGGCGACCTACGCGCAATACACGAGACCGTCGCCGGCATCAAGGGTGACGTCGAGCGCCTCACCGACCGCCTGCCCGATCCCAACCGCGGACCGCTCGAGAAGGCGCGCCAGGTCTTCACGAGCAGCGGCGAGTGACGCTCGGGGGGCCCGGGTCTCGCGGTCCGAGCGCTCGCCCGCCCCGCAGGCTGCGTCACTGGTGAGGTGTGCCGTCAAGCGGGTAAGCAGGGGTAACCGACGCCCGGGAGGGCACCATGGCCGACCGCACCATCGACGATCAGCTGACCAAGTACCTGACCGATGTCCACTCGATCGAGGTGCAGGCGCTCGCCCAGCTCGAGACCGCCCCGGACATCGCGGGCGACGAACGGCTCGCCGCTGCCTTCCGCGAGCACCTGGAGGAGACCCGCGAGCACGAGCGCCTTGTCCGCGAGCAGCTCGAGGCGCGGGGCGGCACCTCGACGCTGAAGGATCTGGCCGGGCGCGTCGGCGGCTGGGCGATGATCGTGTTCGCGCGGCTCAATCCCGATACGCCCGGCAAGCTGACCGCCCACGCCTTCTCCTACGAGCACATGGAGCTCGCCGCCTACGAGCTCCTCACCCGCGCCGCACAGCGCGCCGGCGACCACGCGGTGGTCGACATGGCTCAGCGCATCGCGGCTCAGGAGCGGGCCATGGCCGAGCGCCTCGCGGCGGGCTTCGACCAGGCCGTCGAGGCGTCCCTGAGCGACAAGGACGTCGACGACATCCGCTCGGAGCTGGTCTCCTACCTGGCCGACGCTCACGCCATCGAGGCCCAGGCCCTCCAGGTCCTCGAGACGGGACCGGCCATCGCCGGCTTCGAGGCGCTCGCGCAGATATTCCGCGAGCACCTCGAGGAGACCCGCGAGCAGCAGCGGCTCGTGGAGGAGCGCCTGAACGCCCACGACGCAGGGCCCTCCCGCCTCCAGAGCACGGGCATGCGGATCGGTGGGCTCAACGTAGGGGCTTTCTTCGCTGCCCAGCCCGACACCCCCGCCAAGCTCGCCGGCTTCGCGTTCGCCTTCGAGCACCTCGAGATCGCCGCCTACGAGCTTCTGCGCCGGATCGCCGACCGCGCGGGCGACCCCGAGACCGTCGCAGTCGCCGAGCGGATCCTGGTCGAGGAACGCCACGCCGCCGAGCGGATCGCCGGGACGTGGGACGCCGCGATGGACGCGGCTCTCGAGCGGGTCGTCGCCGGGCCCGCCTCCTGAGCCGGCTGAGCGCGGCGGTCCTCGCCAAGAGGCTCGGATGGTCCGACGTCGTTGCGACCACGGTTCTCTGGGACACGGATGCGTTCCCCGACGTGGACGAGGAGGGTCACGACGGGCGTCCAGGGTTCTCCATCCAGGCTTAGAGCTCGACGCGGACCCGGGACGGTTCCCCGACGAGGACATCTGGCGAGCCGCAACTTCGACGTGATGCGCTGGTGCGCTTTCCCCGGGCTCTTATCAGCCAGCTCACCGCGGCCACCGGGAGGCCCGCAACACGCGGTGTGGGGACTTCTCGCGATCGAACCGATCGCGCACCCGCCGCCCTCGGCTGGGCAGGCGAGGACCCGAGGCGCGGCCAGGGAGGTGAGGTTGGCTCGACCCGGCGGGCGACCACGTGAAAGGAAAGGGCTCCGCCGCCCGTAGCGCGCTGTTTGGCGGTGCAAGTGGCGGGGTAGGGACCTGAAGGGTGCTTAGAAAGCTCGTAAACAGGTTCCTTGGCGGCGGCGGTGCGTCTCGGGGTCATGCGGGCCGCCCGCCGCGGGGCGGAGGGGGCGGTGCTCCGCGGGCCCCCGGGGGCGCGGGAGGCGGCTCGACCGGAGCCCGCATCGGCGCAATGGTCGAGCGGTTCCTGCGCCGCCGGTAGACGCCGCCGGCCGTCTTCAAGCTGTGAAAAGGCGCGGTTCGAAGCGTCCATTGAGGTGCGCCGCTTCCACGTTCGGGTCCGCAGGGCGGTACCCTTCGCCCTGAGGATTTTGCGCGTCTCATGGGCACTGCCGTTGCCTTCGCCCCGATCGCCTCGAGCGCCCTTGTCCTGGGCGGTGCCATCGGCTCGATTTGGCGCCCTCCACAGCAGTTGACAGGTGTCCTGCTCGCATTCGCCAGCGGCGCCCTCATCTCCGCGCTCGCCATCGACCTCTTCGGGGAGGCATTCGAGCTGGCGGGGCGCTTTCCGCCGGCGTCGGACTCCTCGCCGGCGCAGCCACCTTCGTGATCGCCGACGCCGCGCTCGACCGCTACGTGGCGGGAAGTCCCGGTGCGGAGGCCCGCGAAACGGCCGGTGGAGGCGCGGCTCGTGGAGTCGGTTGGGCTCTGCTGGCCGCGGTCGCGCTCGACGGCGTGCCCGAGAACCTCGCGCTCGGCGTATCGCTCGCCGAGCAGGCGAGCCTGACCCTCCTGGTGGCGATCTTCGCCTCCAATCTGCCGGAGTCACTGGTCGGTGCGGTGGCGATACGAGATGAGGGACGCAGCGGGCGGTTCGCGACGAGGACGTGGGCGGGCGCGGCGGCGCTGCTCGCAATCGCGGTCGTGCTCGGGCGGCTTCTCGCCGGGGCCTCGACGAGCAGGTACTGGCCGTCGCTCTCGCCTTCGCCGGGGGAGCGGTCCTCGCATCCCTGGCCGACACCCTCATGCCCGAGGCCTTCGAGCACGGACGGCCCCTCAATGCCTTTGCGACTGCTGCAGGCTTCTTCCTCAGCTTCGTGCTCGCGAGCTGAACTGCGCGGGACCCGGCCTCGAGCTGACGCGTGGCCGCCGCGGGCTTCGCGGCCAGCAGGGCGTGTCAACTAGGACTCGCCCGGATGAGTTCGTCCCGCGGATCCTCGCGGTCGATGGCGGAGAGCCTGCGATGGGTCCCCCGCCCCGGGTAAGGGAGGGCTGAAAACGGCCTCTTATACTCGTAGACGTGGCGAGCCACGTCGTTCTCTTCTCCACCGATTCCTGCGCCTTCTGCGTCCACGCGAAGTCGCTGCTTATGAAGCGGGGCGTAGCGTTCGAAGAGGTCAATCTGGCAGAGCACCCAGAACTCCAAGCCGAGCTGGCCGGTGTCACGGGGCTCACGAGCTTCCCCCAGATCCTCGTGGACGGCGAGACCCTCGGCGGCTTCAACGAGCTCAGGGCCGCCGACAAGAGCGGGACGTTGGCCTCCTGGAGCGCTGACTAGCTGAGGGTCGGCCCGGCGTTCGTAGGGGACGCCACGCGGCGTAGGCCGCTCTACGCCTGGATTGGCGCCGCGGCGGAGCGTTTCCTGCCATAAGCCCCTCAGGCCCCGCACTGAGATGGACGGCGAGGCTGTACTCCGCGGTGGCGTGCATGTCGCGGGTGCGGATCTGGATCACGAGCGGGCGGCCCTGCCGCTGCCAACCCACAGCCTCGGTCCTGCGCGTAGGGCTCATGGTGACTGCCCTCCTGCTGGGGCGGGGCGGCCCCGCCGCTCTGGCCTTGGCGACGGCGTCGCTCTCGAGCGCTCCGAAAAGCAAGTAGATGAGCAGTAGGCGAGCAACCTTCCATCAGGAGGCTCCGAACGCCCGGGAAGGTCTTGCGTCGGAAGGGATGAGGACTGCGACCGGTTGGCGTACCGGGTCGCTCGTTGGCGTGGGACCGCAGCGCTCGTGAGCCGCCGATAATCACTGGAGAGGGCCGGGAACCGGCCTCTGGATCGCTTCACGCAAGTGCGCAGGCCGTACGACGCGCCGCCGCCCGCTCCGAAAGGCTGGTGGCTGTCAAGGTCAGCGGCCCCCAAGGAGGGACGCGCTCCCTTGAGCATGACTCTAGTCCGATGGAGCCTGCCGGGATCGAACCGGCGACCTCCTGCTTGCAAAGCAGGCGCTCTCCCAACTGAGCTAAGGCCCCCGCGTCGGAAAGGCTATCGCCGGTCGACGGCTGCTCGGTCGCGGCGGTATGCGACGATCCCCCCCGGGCACGGGAGGCGAACGCCCAAACGCGAGGAGAGACATGGCCGACCAGGTGACGGCTGGCGAGACGGAGCGCGCCGACGGCGACCCGCGCGCAGCCGGGTCCGATGAGCCTGAAGGGCCCCAGCGGGCGGAGATCTCCAACTACGACATCGTCCAGCACCACTTCCGCCAAGCGGCTGAGCGGCTCGATCTGCCCGACGACGTGGCCGAGGTGCTCAGCAGCTCCTATCGGGAGGTGAGGGTGCAGGTCCCGATCAAGCTGGCTGACGGCAGGACGCAGGTCTTCACCGGCTACCGCGTCCAGCACAACGGAGCGCGCGGTCCATACAAGGGGGGAGTTCGCTTCCACCAGGATGTCGACCTCGACGAGGTCCGGGCCCTCGCTGCGCTCATGACCTGGAAGACGGCGATCGCGGAAGTCCCCTTCGGGGGGGCCAAGGGAGGCGTGAACTGTCCCGCGACCGATCTTCAAGTAGCCGATAAGCAGCGAATCGCCCGCTCCTTCATCGACAAGATCGAGAAGGTGATCGGTCCGGGCCGTGACATACCGGCGCCCGACGTCAACACCGACGCCCAGACGATGGCATGGATGATGGACGAGTACGGGAAGCTGCACGGGCACACGCCCGCCTGCGTGACCGGGAAGCCGATCGCACTCGAGGGCTCCTACGGGCGGGAGGCGGCCACCGGGCGCGGGGTCGTTTACCTCTACCGCGAGGCCGCGCCCGCCCTCGGCCTCAAGCCGTCCGACACGCGCGTGGTCGTCCAGGGCTTCGGCAACGTGGGCTCGTGGGCCGCGCGGATCATCGCCGGCCTGGGGGCGCGGATCGTCGGCGTGTCCGACGCCAACGGAGCCATCCGCCGGGACGAGGGCATCGACCCGGACGCGCTCCTTCGCCACCTGGCTGAGGGCGGCCTTCTGCCGGAGTTCGAGCCCGCCGAGGCGATCGATCCCGGCGAGCTGCTCGAGATCGAGTGCGACGTCTTCATCCCCGCCGCGCTGGGGGGGATGATCCACGAGCGTAACGCCGATCGGCTCAACTGCCGGATGATGATCGAGGGCGCCAACAGCCCGACCACCCCCAAGGCCGACGAGATCCTGGAGGAAAAGGGCGTCTACGTCGTTCCCGACGTGATGGCCAACGCCGGAGGCGTGGTCGTCTCGTACTTCGAGTGGGTCCAGAACCTGCAGCACTTCCGCTGGGACGAGCGCGAGGTCAACGACAAGCTCGGGGGAATCATGCGCCGGGCGTATCGCAGCGTCGCCCAGCGCGCCCAGGACTCCGACCTTTCGCTGCGCAGCGCCGCCTACGAGCTGGGCATCGAGCGAGTGGTCGAGGCCTCCCGCACGCGCGGGTACATCGCGTAGCTCGTAGGGGATCGCGGGCAACGTCGGACGAGGGGCGCCCGCCCGGCGCCCCTCGCCGACACTGCCCTGTAGCGGCGTCCATGCCGCTCGGCGTCCTCCATGGTCGCCGTCCTCTGAATCTCGGCGGGGGCGGTCGACCCCCTTAGTTGCGCGAGGAGGCGCCCATCAGACGTCCAACCGGCCTCAATCCTCGAAGTCGGGATCGACCGTGGGTGATCGCTCGTCGTGCCGGGGGCGTTCGTACTCGGCGGTCTCGTCGAAGAACCCGCGGGCGGCCTCTGAATCGCCGGGCGAGGGCGGCGGGGGTTCGGCGGGTGTGTCGAGCGATTCGTCGAGCGATCCGTCGAGAGGCTCGGGACTGGCGAGCTCGGCGTCCGGAGCAGGGCGAGGAAGCGGGGGCTCGTCGAGCGGCGGCTCGTCGGCCGGCTCGAGCAGCGGGTCGGCGTCGACGGGCGAGACGGGGTGAGGGTCGAGCGGGGAGCCGCCGCCGTGAGGAGGCTCCGGAAGGGAGTCGGATATGTCCCCCGGCGCCTCGCCCGACTCGCGCCACGCCTCTTCTTCTCCGGCGACGAACGGGTCCTCCAGAGGCGGCTCCTCGACCCGCGGCTCCGCGGCGTCCCCGACCGGCGGCTCCTCGATCGGTGGTTCGTCCGAAAGAACGTCGATCGGTGGTTCCTCGACGACCTCGCCCGCGGTCAGCGGCGGCGGTTCCCGCTCGGGCGGCGGCTCCTCGGCCTCGAGCGGCAACGGGGCGGCCGCGGGTGGGACGGGAGCCGGTTCCGGAGGCACGTCCTCGACGTCGCCGGCCGCAGGCTCGGGCGTACTGAAGACGGCCGGGTGGAAGGCGGTGGCGTCGTCCTCGGGCGGCAACTGCTCGCTTGGGGGCACGACTGGCGCCTCGGAGGCCTCGGTGCCGAGACCGAGGACCGGCTCGAC
>JAUJNZ010000003.1:200256-266257 GCA_030447905.1 Thermoleophilaceae bacterium | reverse complement strand
CGAGGTCCTCTTCGATCGGCGCGGGCTCGAAGGCGGTCTCATCGTCGAGCGGCCGCGCCTCGGCCAGCCCATCGTCGGCCTCGGCCGCGATGGGGCGCTCGATCGGCTCCTCGGGGAGGCCCGGCTCCGCTGGTGGCTCGAACGACACGCCGGGCTCCGCCCCCGGCTCGGGGTCGAACGAGCCCTCCGGTTCGGAGGGCCCGCGGTAGGCGGTCGGAGGCTCAGGGTCGAGCACTTCCGGCTCGACCGCCACCTCGGGTCCCTCCAGCACCGGGTCGTCCTCAGCGACGTCGAACGCCTCCGTCAAATCAGAAGCGTCCTCAGCGTCCCCTCGTGACTCGATGCCATCCGGCTCCGCCTCGGTCCCCCGCAGCGGCTCGGGCGAGACGAACGACGGCACCTCCGGCTCAGCGGTCGAGGAACCGTGCCATTCGAACGAGGGGAGATCCGGCTCACCGGTCAAACCCGCCTCGGCGGCCCGGTCGTAGGGAAGGGAGAGCTCGGCTTCCGCAGCGCCCGGGGGCGCCGATCCACTTTCCTCGACTTCGCCTTCCTCGCGCACCACCGGCCCGAGCGCCTCCGCCTCCTGCCGAGCGATCTCGGACTCATTCGCGCCGTGGCGGCGCTTGAGGTCCAGATGCTCGCGGATGGCATCGTCGAGCAGGCCCATCCCCCTCTAGCCTAGACGTTCGCCCTCCGCCGCGCTCACCCGTGGGGCCGCGCCCCGTTGGCCCCGTCCCCCGGCTCCTCGGCGTACGCGACCCGGTTCTTGCCCGCCCACTTCGCGCGGTAGAGCGCCCGATCGGCGGCGGCAATCAGGGCTTGGGCGTTGGCGGCCGACTCGGAGACGGCCGCGACCCCGAAGCTGGCGGTCACACCCACCTCACCAGGCTCGTCGAGGCGGGGAACCGGCATGCGCTCGATCGCCTGGCGGACGCGCTCGGCCAGCTCGGTCGCGCCCGTGAGGTCTGTCTGAGGGAGCACCAGGGCCATCTCCTCTCCGCCGATCCGGGCGACGTGGTCGATCTCCCGGCACTGCTCGCGCAGGGCGTGAGCCACCTCGCGAAGCACGTGATCGCCCTGCTGGTGGCCGTACTCGTCGTTGACCCGCTTGAAGTCGTCGATGTCCATCATGACGAGGCTCACCTCCCCGCTGAACCGGCGGGTGCGCTCGAGCTCGCGGGCGAGGGCCTCTTGGAAGCGGCGCTGGTTGGCCAGGCCGGTGAGCTCGTCGGTTACGGCCTGGCGGCGGGTTCGCTCGTGGATGAAGGAATTCTTGATCGAAACGGCCGCCTGGGCGGCAAGGTAGGCGAACAGGTCGCGCTCGGAGTCCGAGAAGCGTGACCCACGACGAGCGATCGAGACCACGCCGAAGTACTCCGAGCCGCTTGCGAGGGAGATCCTGGCCCGCAGCGGAGCAGCGACGGCGTGGAGTCCCGCCACGGTCGCGGTGCGGGTCGACGCCTGCCCGGCCGGTCGCCTACCCACCCCCTCGACCCGCCGCTCGGCGGCGGTCAGGACCTCGCCAAAGGTGCCCTCCGGATCGCCGACGCGGACCTCGCTCATCTGGTCGAAGTCGAGGGGCCGCGCCCGTCCGGCCTCGGCCCCGCAGGTCTCGACGGCCGTGCGGACGGTGAGGTCGACTGCTCCCTCGGGGTCGAGCCCGGTGGCAAAGGCGTCGGCCACGCGGCGGGTCACATCCTGCAGCTCGCCGCGCCGCCCCTGCTCGACCTGCTCGGCCTTGTCGGCCAGCTCGTCGGAGAGCGTGTTGAGCTCGGCCGCCAGGGCGGCGAGGCGATCGTCGTCGCTCATGGCCAGCCGGTGACGGTGGTCGCCGCCCCGAAGGCGCCGGGCGGCATCCACGAGCTCGTCGAGGCGCCGGCGCAGGAGCAGCAGCGCGAGGATCGCGGCCGCGGCCATCACGGCAAGGAGGCCGACCACCACGAGCACGAGCGTCGAGCGCCCCGCCCCGGCGGCGGAATTGGGAGAGAGCACGCCGAGACGGACGGAAGGCCCCGCCGGCTCGTCGATCGAGTCGTAGGCGGCCTGGTAGTCCTCGCCTCCGATCTCGAGCTCACCGGTGTCTGCAGGCGCGTCCTCGACGCCGGGCAGCGTGGCGGCGAGGTTCGTGTCGTTGCGCAGGACGTGAGCCTCGAGTCGCGTCGAGCGCTCGATGCGGCGGGCCAGCTCGGCCGCGGTCGTCGTCGATCCGGTGACCACGCCGAGGCGGTCTCTGGCCTCGACCGTGGCTGCCGCGCCGGCCGAGGCGACCGCGTCACGGGCCCCCGCCTGCACGAGCCGTCTACCGGAGGGTGCGTAGAAGGCAAGGCTCTCGAGCGCCGGGCTCCGGGCCACCAGCTCCTCCGCCCGGCGCTCGAGCTCGATCGAAGGTCCGCCCTCGAGGGCCTGGCGCAGGTCCGGATTGCGGGCCGCGCGCACGAGCGCCGCCCGCGCCTCAGCCCGCGCGCTCCCGTAGACGACGAACGCGCTCCGCAGTCCCTGTGAGGCGCGTACCTCACTCTCGCGCGCGCCCGAATCCCCACCGAGGAGCAACATCAGGACGGCGACCGTCGGGGCGATCAGCACGATCGCCCACAGAAGTTGAAGACGGTTAGGAAAGCTCATTTGCGTCGACAGACGCGGCCGCTCCGTGGACTGATCCGAGCGCCGCCGACCTGCCCTAACAGGGTACCGCCGAAAAAAGGGCTCGGCCCGCCGGGGCTCGCGGGCGGCGCTACCATCTCGAGGGCCGCCGCCGGCGTGACCGGATGCGTGCACGCGGGGCTATAGCTCAGCTGGGAGAGCGCCTGGATCGCACCCAGGAGGTCGCCGGTTCGAGTCCGGCTAGCTCCATGTTCGCAAGGCGGATCCCCTTCGGGTTAGGCCCGCGCGTGTCTCCTCCCGATGGGAACTTTCGTCCCTCGCTGCGGGCGAGTGCGAGGTCCCCTCCGAGGAGACCGGCGCCCAGAGCAAGGCCTGGTCCTCGCGGGATGGGGGACTTTCATTCTGGAGGATCTGGTGCAGGAGGACCCCGTCGATGAACCCTCCTAGCCCGATGCCGAGCAGCAGGCCGGGCGCGGTGAGTGAAGCCTTGCGCGCTGATCGCTGGGTTGCGTTGGGTCCTATTCGGGTCATCGTCCGGTCGACCTCCGATAGCTGTGGCGGCTTCCGAACAGGCTGGCGCGCCCTTGGGGGGACTGGGAATGGTTACCTGCTCCACTGATCGGCTACACCCTCGAGAGGTGAAGCCATGATCTTCCGCCAAGTCCCCCACGATGACCTGGGTTGTGCCTCCTACCTGATCGGCGACCGCGGCGCGGGCGTCGCGGCAGTCGTCGATCCGAAGTTCGAGATCGACGAGTACCTCGAGCTTGCGCGCTACATGGGGGTGTCGATCGAGCACATCCTCGAGACCCACAACCACGCAGATCACGTCTCGGGACACGGGAAGCTGGCAGCCGCCACGGGAGCGACGATCCACGTCCACGGCGACGCGGGTGCCTGCTACGACCACGAGCCTTTCGAGGACGGCTGGGAGCTCGCGCTCGGTGACCTGAAGGTGAGGGCGATACACACGCCCGGCCACAGGCCGGAGCACACCGCCTTCGCCCTCATCGATACCAGTCGCGGCGAGCAGCCTTGGGCGTTGCTCACCGGCGACTCACTGTTCGTCAACGACGTGGCCCGCCCCGATCTCGCGATCGACAGGGAGGAGGGGGCCCACGGCATCTTCGAGTCCCTTCACGAACGCATCCTCAGACTGCCGCCCGAGACCGAGGTGTGGCCGGGCCACTTCGGGGGATCGCTCTGCGGGGGCCCGGCGATGGACATGAAGATCTCCTCGACGCTCGGCTACGAGCGCGCGCACAACCCCATGCTCCAGGTCGAGAACGCGCGCGAGTTCGTCGAGCAGGCCGTCGGCTCGCTCGGACCCCAGCCGCCCAACTTCGAGGCGATCGTCGCGCTCAACAAGGGCGAGCTTCTCACTGAGGGCGTCGAGGTTATGCCGCTCACCCCGCGCCAGGTCGAGCAGAAGCGCACGCGGGGCGCCCTCCTCGTCGACGTGCGCACCGACCTCCAGTTCGACGATGCGCACATCGCCGGAGCGGTCGCCATCCCGGCGGTGCAGGCGGGCTTTGGCACGCGGCTCGCCTGGCTCGCCGACCGGGAGCAGGAGATCGTCCTGATCGGCCGCGACGACGAGGACGCAAGGCGCGCGGCCAAGCTTTCGTTGTCCGTGGGCATTCGCAAGCTGAGCGGCTTCCTGCACGGGGGGATGACCGAATGGCGCCGGGAGCAGCGACCGGTCGATCGCATCGAGCGAGTCGAGCTCGAGGACTTGGCCGAGCGCGCGCGGCGAGAGCGTGAGTTACAGATCCTCGACGTGCGCGAGCAGTCAGAGCGCGACTCGGGCTACATCCCCGGTTCTTTGTTCGAGCCCTGGCACGACATCCAGGCGCTCCCCGAGGGCCTCGACCCGCAGCGGCCCGTCGCCGTGATGTGCGCCTCGGGCCAGCGGGCGGCGGTGGCATCGAGCCTCGTTCAGCGGCACGGGGCCCGCGAGGTGATCCATGTCGTAGGCGGCGGCGTGCCGAAGTGGGAGAAGCTCGGTCACCCGATCGAAAGGCCCCAGGGCACCGGGAACCCCGAAGAGGCAGAACCCTCCGCTACCGCGGCCTGAGGCGCGGTAGCCACCGACGGCCACGTCGCCTGACCTGTGACCGAAGCGCTCATTGCGCTTCCCTTCGGACTGGCCATCGGCCTGATCGTCGGCGGGGTGGGAGGGGGAGGCGCGATTCTCGCGCTCCCGGTCCTGGTCTACGTCCTCGGCGAGGGCGTCGGTCCGGCCTCTACGGCCTCGCTCATCGTGGTGGCAGTGGCCGCGGCGGTCGGCGCGGGCGCCTTGGCCTTTCGAGGGCACGTCTGCTGGCGGCTCGCCCTGACATTTTCCGCTCCGGCCGCAGTGAGCTCCCTGCTCGGCGCTATCGCGGCCACCGCGGTGAGTCCGCGGGTGCTCGTCCTCGCCTTTATTCCCCTGATGCTCGTCGCCGCGGCGGGCACCTGGCGCCGGGCGCAGGGCGCTGACGCCGACGAGGCGACCGACTGCCCGGCGCTGTCCTGGACCCGGACCCTCGTCGCGGGCTCCGTACTCGGCTTGCTGACCGGCTTCTTCGGCGTCGGGGGAGGCTTCCTGATCGTGCCGGTGCTGACCTTATGGCTCGACATGAGCTTTCGGCGTGCCGTCGCAACCTCGCTCGTCATCCTCACGCTGACCGGTGCGGCGGCGCTGGCCAGCCACCTCGCGACCGGCAGCGGCATCAACGTCCCGGTCACGGCTGCGCTGGGGAGCTCGACGGCCGTCGGCGCGCTGGCCGGCACCATGGTCGGGCGCCGCCTGCCCCAGCAGCATCTGGGCCGCGCCTTGTCGGTCGTGGTGACCGCTGTCGCACTCTTCCTGCTGGTCGACACCCTGTTCTTCGGCGGGCCTCCGAGTGGATGAGGCGTCCGAGGCCCGCCGGCACCCCGGCCAATATGCCGCACGACGCGCTGACCGGACACCGGACGACGCTATGGTGACTGGCCCGCCGCCGGTCCCCTGGACTGACAGGCGGGACGTGGCTGCTTAGCCATCGTTTAGAGCCTCGGGGCACCCTCCAAAAGCCATGGCCAGCCGCAAGGAAGAGAAGGAGCGCCTGCGCGCGGAGCGCGAGGAGCGCGAGCGCGCGGCGGCGGCGGGAGCCCGCCGCAGGCGCCTCATCGGGTACGGCGCGGGTGGCGCGCTCGCCCTGGCGGCGGTCGTGGCGATCTTCGTCGTAGCGCTCGCCGGCGGTGGGGATGGCGGAGGCGGCGGGAACGGCGCGAGTGGCGGCCCCGCCGGGCCGGGCGGCGGCGACTATCCCGACGTGCCGGTGCCGGCCCAGCGAGTGGCCGATCTCGATCAGGCGGCTCGGAGCGCGGGCTGCACCACCAAGAGCTTTCGCAGCGAGGGCGACGACCACGTCACCCAGCCGGTGCGGTACCGGTCGAACCCGCCGCACTCCGGGGCACACGACCCCGTGCCCGCCGAGGACGGCGCCTACGGCGCTGCCCCTCGCACTGAGGCTCTGGTGCACGCGCTCGAGCACGGCCGGATCGTCATGCAGTTCCGTCCGCAGGTCTCCGACGAGATCAAGGGCCAGCTGAAGTCGCTCTACGACGAGGACCCCTCGCACATGCTGCTCGTCCCCAACGCCCGGATGCCCTACGAGGTCGCCGCGACGGCTTGGACAAAGGTCCTCGCCTGTCGCCGAGCCACTCCCGCCGTCTTCGATGCCATCCGGGCCTTCAGGGTCCGCCATCGAGACCGCGGACCCGAGTACGTGCCCTGAGGCCTTCTGCTGTCGCGACGGCCGGACCAGACGGTTGCCGCCGGCCGCGGCGGAAAGGAGTCGCCGAGGGGGGAGAGAACCTGAGGGCGAGGCATTGCATCGGGTGAAGGCCGCAACCTCCCCGCTCTCAAGGTGTTCGGGACCAGATGAAAAGAGCTCTCCTCAGCCTCCTCGTTGCCATCTCCCTGACCGGCGCCGTGGCGATTGCCGCGCCGGCGCTCTCGAGCGTGCCCTACGTTCCCGCGGTGGTGGAGTTCGAGCTCGCGCCTACCGGTGCCGCCGCCGGCCAGGCGGTCGCCGGCGATGTCGTCTCCCGGCCGCTCGATCCCCCTAAGCGCTTCGATCTCGTCGGGCTGCGCTGGAGCGCGGGGAACGCCAAGGCGGACGTCGATCTGCGCGTGCGCCGGGAGGGCGGCCGGTGGAGCGACTGGGCCGAGGCGACGCCGGACCCCGACCACGCACCCGATCCCGGCCGCGGTGAGCCGGCGCGGAAGCGCATCTCGGCGCCGGTGTGGGCGGGGGGAGCCGACGAGGTCCAGTACCGGACCTCCGAGCGGCTGCGCGGCGTGAGGCTCGAGTTCATCAACACCACGGGAACCGCGACGGCCGCCGACCGCGCCAAGACCGCGGTGCGCAAGGCGGCCAGCCGGGGCGTAGCCGGAGTGGCCCGCTTCTTCACCGCCACCGGCGCGGCGTCACGACCGTCCATGGTCAGGCGGTCCAGCTGGGACCCGAGCGGCAGCTGCAGGCCGCGCTCCTCCCCCGCGACCGGTTCGGTCAAGGCGGTCTTCGTCCACCACACCGTGACCGCGAACAGCTACTCGAGCTCCGAAGGACCGGCGATGGTGCTTAGCATCTGCCGGTACCACCGCAACACCAACGGCTGGGACGACGTCGGCTACAACTTTTTCGTCGACAAGTACGGCCGCCTCTACGAGGGGCGCGCGGGGGGAGTCGACCGAGCGATCGTGGGCGCGCAGGCCCAAGGCTGGAACGCCCAGTCGACGGGGGTCGCCAACCTCGGGGACTTCGCCAACCGCGAGCAGTCGTCGGCCGCTCTCAGCGCAATGGACCGGCTGATCAGCTGGAAGCTCGACATCCACGGGACGCCCCGCGGCGGCAAGGCCACGCTCGTCTCCGCGGGCGGCGGTAGCAACCGGTACAGAGCGGGCACCCCCGTCGAGTTCGATCGCATCTCGGGGCACCGCAACGGCAATTTCACCGACTGTCCCGGAAATCGACTGTACGACCAGCTTCCGCGGCTTCGCCGCGCCGTCGAGGACGACTCGAGTCCGGACCGGACTGCGCCCGCGGCGCCACGCAGCCTGACCGCCGGCAGCGGAGCGGAGCGGGTCTCCCTCGACTGGACCGATAACGGGGAGAGGGATCTGGCCGGGTACCGGATATATCGGCGGACCCCGAGCACCCGCTATTCCGCGATCGCAACGTCGGCCGTGAGCGCCTACACCGACCGGTCGGTCACCGGCGGCCGGACCTACTACTACCGGGTCAAGGCCTATGACCGCTCGGGCAACCACAGCGCCAGCTCGAACTACGCGACCGGTCGCCCGACGACGGCCTTTGTGCAGACCGTCGACAACGCCGACCCGTCTCGCTTCTCTGCCTCCGGCGCTTGGAGGACCAGCACCCGTGCGAGCGCCGCGAAGCAGGGGGCCGACTTCCGATACGCCGCGCCCACGCCGGCGAGCGACCCGGCGACGTTCCGCCTGCGGGCGCCCCGCACCGGCAGGTACGCGATCTACATCTGGCACCTAGCCCACTCGGACTACTCCTCGAGCGCCCCCGTCGGGGTCAGGACGCGCGCCGGCCTCAAGTGGACGCGCCTCGACATGCGGACCGGAGGAGGACGCTGGGTCCCGCTCGGCGAGTACTCCCTCGGCGCCGGTGAGGAGCCGAGCGTGCTCGTATCGCGATGGACCTCGGCCCGCGGTTGGCTCGTCGCCGACGCCGTGCGGATGGTAGGGGGATAGATGGCTGGTCTCGCCGCCGCAAGTTCGCTCCCGGGCGGGGGCGACCGAGCGCTCGGTCGGGCCCACTAGCTCGCCACTCAGAGGCCATGCGCGACCTGGTCGTCTACGGGGCGAGCGGCTTCGGCCAGCAGGTGATGTTCTGGATCGAGGACGCGAACCTCGCCGATCGCCGCTTCGAGATCCTCGGGTTCGTCGACGACGACGCGACGTCCCACGGCGAGCAACGAACGGACCACCCCGTGCTGGGCGGCCGCGATTGGCTCGTCCGACGCGCCGAGGCGGGTTCGCTCGACGTGGCACTGGGACTGGCGGGACCGGCCGTGAAGGAGCGCCTCGTCGAGGAGCTTCCGAAGCGTGGGCTCGTCTTCCCGACGATCGTGCACCCGAGCGCCGTGGTCTCACGCCACGCGGTCCTCGGGCGCGGATCGCTCGTCGGCCCGGCTAACGTCGTGTCGGTCAACGTCCGACTTGACGAGTTCGCGACCGTCAACACCGCGTGCACGCTCGGCCACGACGCCCGCGTCGGCCGCTACGCCACGCTTCTGCCGGGGGTCAACGTGTCGGGGCACGTGATCCTCGGCGACAGAGTGAACGTGGGTACCGGAGCGGCGATCGTCCAGGGGGTGGAGATCGGCGCGGGCGCCACCGTGGGGGCGGGCGCCACCGTGGTGGGCGACCTTCCGTCCGGATGCGTGGCGGTTGGAACTCCGGCGCGGCCTCGGGAGGCGCTTCCCTGAAACATCCGCGGGCGCAGCACTCGGGCGGCGACGGGACGGCAGCCCGCGTCACCCCTGCGGCCGCCAGCCACCCGTCTCGCCGCGGTAAAGGCCCCGTCCGCTCACCAGCAGGCGCACGGTGCGGGCGAGGATCTCGAGGTCGAGCGCCAGCGAGCGGTGGTCGACGTACCAGACGTCGAGCTCTATCCGCTCGTGCCACGGCAGGCTGGCGCGGCCGTTGACCTGCGCCCAGCCCGTGATCCCGGGCCGGACCTCGAGCCGCCTGCGCTGGCGGTCGGTGTACTGCTCGACCTGGGCCGGGATGATCGGGCGCGGGCCGACGAGGGCCATCTCGCCCCGCAGGACGTTGACCAGGTTCGGGAGCTCGTCGAGCGACAGGCGTCGCAGCGCGGCGCCGACGCGGGTGATGCGAGGGTCGCCCTCGTCGACGGCGATGCCCGCCCCGAGCCACTCCGCTCCCGAGACCATGGTCCGCAGCTTGAGCAGCTCGAACGGCTCGCCACCGCGGCCAACGCGTCGCTGGCGGTAGAGCGCCGGCCCAGGGGTCTCGAGGCGGACCGCTAGCGCAGCTAGGACGAGCACCGGAGCGGTGAGGGCGAGGGCGAGGGCGGCGAGGGCCCGGTCGAGCGTCGGGCTCACCGGGTACCTTCGGCGCGGTCCCAGAAGGTCGGGGTTTCCGCGCGCAGGTGGTCCCAGAGGCCGGCGGCCAGGGCCACGGTGACGAGCACGTAATATCGAGCGAGGCGGGCGGGCGGGCTCGGGAGCGCCGGCGCCGCGGCGGCGGCGACCAGGAGCGCGACCTGGGCCGCGAGCGCGGTGGCGTAGAGCCCGCCCTCGCGGTGCGCGAGCGCTGCGCTCGAGCCGAGGGCGACGAGATGGAGCGCCGGGCTTGCGTAGCGCAGGAGCCGGTGCGAGACCATCTCGAGCGTGTACAGGGTGCCGTACCCGCGCGGATCGAGCAGGCCGCCCCCGAGCACGGTCGGCCAGGCGTGGCGCATCATTCGCCGCTTGCGCCGAAACTCGCCCTCGACGCTCGGCGCCATGGCCTCCTCGGCGCGTGCGGCCGGCTCGTACACGGCGCGCCATCCTCGGCGGATCATGTTGAACGGAAGCGACAGGTCGTGGCTCGTACGCGGGTCCAGCCGCATGTAGGCGGATCGCCGCACCGCGTAGATGGCGCCGTTGCCGGCCGTGACGCCCCCCAGGCGCGACTCGAGCTCGCGAACGGCGTTCTCGTAGCGCCAGTAGAGGCCCTCCTGGTTGGTGCCATCGGAACCGTGGAAGCTGACCTTCCCGCACGCGTAGCCCACGGTGAGATCGGCGAAGGGGGCGACGAGGCGTCGCAGAGCATCAGGCGCCCAGGCGCTGTTGGCGTCCGAGAAGGCGAGCAGATCACCGCGCGCGCGCTCGGCGGCGCGGTCCTGGGCGACGACCTTTCCGCCGCGGGGAAGGTCGAGCACGAGGTCCGCCCCGGCCGAGCGGGCACGCTCGACGGTGCGATCCGTCGATCCGTCCGAGGCGACGATGAGCTCGAGGCGCTCGCGCGGATAGTCGAGGGCGCGCGCGTTGGCCATGCGGGCGGCGATCACGTCCTCCTCGTCGTGGGCGGCGACGATCAGGGAGACGACGGGCGGTGATCCGAACCCGGCGGTCGCCGCTCGCCTTCCACCCCGCCCGCGGACCAGCAGCCATAGGAGCGCCGGATAACCGGCGTGCGCATAGACGATCAGTGCGCTCGCGCTCCAGAACAGGGCTTTCAGCACGACCCGATTATCTCCGCGAATCAGCTCGGCTCGCTCATGTCCCGAGCAGCTCTTCGTAGAGCTCGAGCGTGCGGTCGGCCACCACGTCCCAGGAGTACGGCCCCGCCGCCGCGCGCGCCGCCGCCTCCGCGAGCGCGATCCGACGCCGCGGGTCGGCCAGGAGGCCCCGAAGGCGAGCCGCGAGCGCCGAGGCGTCTCCGGGCGGCACGAGCTCGGCCGCGCCGTGGCGCTCGGCGATCTCGGGGAAGCCGCCGACGGCCGACAGCACCAGCGGCCGGCCGAACGCGAGTGCGGTGTAGAGCACCCCCGACTGGTCGATCTCGCGATAAGGCAGCACGACGAGGTCGGCGCGGCGCATGAGGGCCGGTATCTCGGCGTCGACCACGTACCGGGGGACGAAGCGGACGGTGCCGGGCGCTCGCGCGGCGAGCTCGCGCAGCGGTTCGAGCGACATGCGGGGCATCCCGGCGATCCACAGCTCGGCTCCCTCGACCTCCCGAAACGCCTCGATCAGGACGTCTACGCCCTTGTAGGGACGCACGAGCCCGAAGAACAGGATCACCGGGCCCTCGACGGCCGCCAGCTCGGCGGGGAGAGGTCGCTCGTGGGCCTGGCGGGCGAGATGGTCGAAGGCGCCGTGGGGGATGACGTGGATCCGCTCGGGCGCAACGCCCGCCTCGGCGCGCAGGCGGGCGGCCCCGTGCTCGGAGTGGACCACGACGGCGTCGACGGAACGCAGGACGCGCCGCATCGCCGCCAGCTGGCCCGGTCTCGGCTCGCGCGGGAGCACGTCGTGAGCGGTGAGCAGGCGCGGTCGGCGCGGAGGCAGCAGCCCGAAGTCGAGCTCGGGCACGGCCAGCCACTGGAGGTGCACGACGTCGGACTGCCGGGTCGCCGCGCGCAGGCGCACCATCCCCGGTACGTGCGCCGCGAGCTTTCCCACCGTGCGGGCCGGCGAGCGGGGCCCGAGCCGCCCGGCTCCGCGGTAGAAGAGCTCGCGCACCCGGTAGCCCTCGGGGGGAGGAACCGGCCCGTGGGAGAACCGGCTGGTGAAGAGCTCGACCTCGGCGCCTCGACGGGCGAGGGCCGCCCCCAGCGCATGGTCGTAGGCGGGCGTGAACGCCGAGGGGTCGACGAGGGCTACGCGCACGGGCAGCTGGGAGGGATCGGCGGCCCCTCGGCCCCGAAGGAGGATCAGCTCCGGCGGTCGCCGCTACCGCGACGCCCGGCCCTGCGAGCCGGTCGGCGTCGTTCACCGCCGCGGCCTCGCGACGCACGCCGGCGCTCGCTCGGTCGCTCGGTGCTCGGCTCGAGCGCGGTTATCGTCGAGTAGCCGATCAGGTAGAGCCGCCGTTCGTCGGCGATCGCGGGGTTGAAGGCCCCCTGGCGGCGGCTGAAGACCTCCTTGCCATCGCGGGCGCGTACGCCGTAGGTCATCCGGCCGTGCAGGGCGGAGAAGTAGACGTAGTCGCCGATGATGGTGGCCGTGCCGGAGATCGCCCCCGCCGTCTTCTTGCGCCAGCGCACGCGTCCCAAGCGCGCGTCGAGCGCGTAGAAGCGGCGGTCCTGGGAGCCGATGTAGACCGTCGGGCCGCCCCCCGGCGGCCTGCCCAGAGCGGGCGACGCGTAGATGTAGCCCTCCGGGCCGGCTTCGAAGCGCCAGTCGACGTTGCCGTTCGTGCGCAGGGCGTGGACGAGGCCGTCGGTGGTCGACAGGAAGATCCGGCCGAAGCCGATGGCCGGGGTCCCGTAGAAGTTCTCGGGGCTGACGTTGGTCCGCGTCCACACGAGCTCGCCGTCGCGCGCGCGCAGCGCGTTGACCGATCCCGCGTAGTCACCGAAGTACAGCCGTCCGTTGTCGTAGGCGAGCGCGCTCTTGACGGCGTCAGCGGCCTCGTAGGTCCAGAGGGTGCGCCCGTTGCCGACGCGCAACGCGTAGACCGTCCCGTCCTCGGAGCCGAAATAGAGCCGATCGCGGACGACGAGCGGCGAGGACTCCGTGCGACTCGGCAGGTCGCGGCTCCAGATCGTCCGCCCGCTGCGGGCGCTGAGGGCGGCGACGCGCCCCTCGTCCTGGCTCCCGCCGGCGAGGATGGTCACGTAGAGGCGGCCCTCGGCGTAGCTGGGCGTCGAGGCGGCGAGCTTGCCGAGGTTGCGCCGCCACAGCTTGCGCCCGGTGCGGGCCGAGAGGGCGAGCACACGGCCCTCGTTCTCGACCACGTACAGCCGCCCGCGCGCGAGCGAGGGCGGGAATTCGAGCAGCTTGCCGGTGGGACGGGTCTTCCAGATCGACCGGAACGGAGGTTTGAGCCTGCTCGGGAAGTTGTGGGTCCGGGCCTGGTTGTAGCCGAAGGTCGGCCACACGAAGGAGCTCGGCTTGGTCTCGGGAGGCTCGGGCTCGACCGTGGCCCCGGGCCCGACCATGAGCTCGCTCCGCTTCGACTCGAGGTAGAGGAGGCCAGCCGCCACGACCCCGACGGCGAACAGCCCGATAGCGAGCGCGCTGGCCCGCCGGTGGGCGGCAAGGGTCTGGAGGAGCTTGCGCATCGGGCGGGCCGGGGCGGCGAGAGCGCCGCGCACACGGCCACGAGAGAGGGTCCGCGACCGGTCTAGCGAGGCTAGCAACGGCCCCCGACGCCCTCGCAGCCGCGCGGGACGTGAAGATAGGGCCATGCGGCTTTCCTTCTGCGTCGTCAACACGGACGGAGGCGAGCTCCTGCGCGCCTGCCTCGACGCCATCGCCACAACGACGCCTGACGGACTCGAGTACGAGGTGCTCGTGCTCGACAACGCCTCCGACGACGGCTCCGCAGCGATGGTGCGCGAGCTCGGCCGCGAAGTCCGGCTGATCGAGCTGGTCGAGCGCGACGGCAAGGCCGCGAACGACACACGCCTGCTGTGCGCCGCCCGGGGCGAGTTGTGCCTGCTCCTGAACGAGGACTCAGAGCTCTGCGCGGGCGCGGTCGAGGCACTCGTGGACGCCCTGGACGCCGACCCGGACGCCGGGGCCGCGGCGGCCCAGCTCCTAGACGCCGCCGGGCGCCCGCAACCGTGCGCGTGGCGCCTTCCCGGCCTCGGGACCGCGCTCGCGGGGGCGCTCTTCCTGCACCGGCGGCTCGTCGTCCAGAGCCGCGGCAAGCGCACTCGGCCGGTCGGCTGGGCGCAGTCGAGCGCGATGCTCGTGCGCCGCTCTGCGGCCGCCGAGGTCGGGTACCTCGACCCGGCCTTCTTCGTCTACTCGGACGAGACCGATCTCTGCCGCCGGCTCGGCGACGTGGGCTGGCGTACGCTGTGGGTGCCGGCCGCCCGAGCCGTCCACCGCGAGCAACTCTCCTCCGACGCGGCGGCCTCCGAGCGGCGGATCGTCGAGTTCCACCGCGGTCGCGACCGCTACATGGTCAAGCACCATTCCCGCGCGGTCGCGGTCGCGAGCCGGGTGTTCGGTGCGTGGGCGTACCTGGTGCGCGCGCTCGCCGCCGTCGTCCTCCCCGGCCACGCTCCGCGGCGCTACCTGCTCCACGCGCGACAGGCCCTGGCGCCCTGGCGGGGGAGCGGCCTGCGCGAGGCGGCCGAGGCCCGCAACCGCGCCCGACGCGGCTCGCGGGCTCCAATACAGTTGGGCCGTCCCTCGAAGCCTCGCTCGACCGGAGGGCGATGACCTACCTGGCCGCCGGGGCCGGAGCGCTCGGCCCCGGCCTGCTGCTGCTCTCGCGCTCGCGCGCGACCCTCCTCGCCGGCTTCGCGGCGCTCGCGGTCGCGGAGGTAGCGCTGCTCGCGGACGGGCAGGTCGGCGAGGCTTTGAACGGCCTCATCAGCTCGCCGTCCGGTCTCGCCGCGATGGCGACCGGACTGATCGTCCTGGGCGCGCTGGCGAAGCTGCTCGTCCGCCATCCGGTCGGCGTGGCCCCGCTGGCACTAGTCGCCGCGCCCCTGCGCCCGCCATTCGAGTTCGGCGTCGGTGGCGGTCCCCCGGTCGAGCTCGCCACGTCCGGAGAGCTGGGACGGCTGCTGCCGCTCTATGCCGTGCTCGTAGCGGGCGTGCTGGCGCTCGCGTGGCGAGTGCTGCGGGGAGAGCCGGTGCGCGCGCTTCCGCGCGCTCTCGCCGTCCCGGCCACCACGTTGCTCGGCCTCGTCGCCGTATCGATCCTTTGGGCCCGCGACCCTTCGGCCGCGGCTGACGAGCTCATCTTCTTCTGGCTGCCGTTCGCGGCGCTGCTCGCCGTGGTGGCCCGCACACCGGCCGACGACCGCCGCCTCGCGGGACTGCTCGCCGCCGCCCTCGTGGTCCCCGCGCTTATCTTCGCGGCGGTCGGCCTCTATCAGGCCGCCGCGGGGCGGGTCTTCTTCTCTTCGTCCGACCTCGCGGCCGGCAACGCCTACAGCTCGCTGTTTCGCGTCACCTCGCTGTTCGACGACCCGAGCCACTACGGGCGCCACCTCGTGCTGGCCATCGTGGTCGTGCTCGCCGCCCTATGGCTCGGTCGGGTTCGGCTGTGGCCGTCGGTGGCCGTGATCGGGGGCCTCGGCGCGGGCCTGTGGTTCTCCTACTCGCAGTCGAGCATGGTCGCCCTCGTGGCCACCGCCCTCGCGCTCGCCTTCGTGGCGGGTGACCGGCGGGCCCGGCGGGTGGCCGCCACGACCGCCATGGCCATGGCCGTGGCCGGGGCCGTCCTCCTCGGCGCCCTGGCCGGCGGCGACTCCGGACGCTCGGTGACGAGCGAGCGCTCCCGGCTCGTCGAGGACACCGCCGTGGTCTTTGCCCACCACCCCGTGGCCGGCGTCGGAGTGGCCGGCCAGCCGCTCGCGAGCCGCCAGGAGGCCGGTGCTCGCGGCGACCTTCGCCGCAGCGCCTCGCACACCACCCCGCTGACCGTCGCGGCCGAGCTCGGTGCGATCGGCCTGGTGGCCTACGTGGCGCTGCTGCTCGGCGCCGTCCGCATCGTCGCCCTGGCCCGCGAGCGCGATCCCGTGCTCGGGCTCGGCCTCGCCGCCGTGCTGCTCGCCCTCTTCGTGCACTCGCTCTCCTACGAAGGCTTCTTCGACAACCCGATCACCTGGGGCGTACTCGGGCTCGGCGCCGCCGTGGCGAGCGGCGCTCCCGCCGAGCGTCGCGCGCGGGCCGCCACCCGCTCGCCGCGACCGGCCATCGCGAGCGACGAGGGCCGGGACCGGCACGCCACCCCCCAAGGCGCCCCCTCGGGCGGCTGAGCGTTGGCCGCGACCGGATATCCGGCCGGCGGGAGCCCCGCCCTCGGGCGCGGCGAGGCGCTCATGATGCTCGGCGTTCTCGGCGCTCTGGTAGCCGTCAACCTCCCCGAGCTCGGCTCCGATCCGTGGCCGTTCCGCCCTCCGCCGCCGGAGCCACGCGGGCTCCTCGCCCCGCTCGTGCGGGTGAGCGGCGGCGAGTGGGAGCCCGGGCTGCTGCGGGCGGCCGCGGCCCTGGCGGGATTGCTCGTCGCCCTGGTCGCCGGCCTCGTCCTGTCGCTCGGGCGCCTGCGGCGGTGGCTCGCGGTCGCGACTGCGGGGGTCGTCTGCGCGCTGCTGCTCGTCCCCGGCGTCGCGCTCCAGGTCGGGCTGCGCCAGGCCACCGCTCCCTGGTTCCACGACAACGACTCGACCTACCAGATCGAGATCGCCGGCGAGCTCGTCCGCAGCGGCGAGAGCCCCTACGGCCGCGATTACTCGCGATCGGGCCTCGAGCGCTTCTACAGCCTCGACGGATCGGTCTCCCCCGAGACGAGGACGGGCCAGGTCGCCCTGCGCCACTTCGCGTACTTCCCGGGGACCCCGTTGACCGCCGCGGCATGGGGGATCCTGCCCGCCCCGCTCGACGACTACCGTGTCCTCGTCGCTCTGATGAGCCTGGCCGCCCTGCCGGCCGCGCTCCTCTTCAAGGGGTCGCTCGGAGCGCGGCTGGCGCTCGGGGCCGCGCTCGCCGCAAGTCCCCTGGCCGTGCGCGCCGCCTGGTTCGGCACCGCCGATGCCCCCGCCGTGCTCGCCGTCGTGCTGGCCTTTGGGCTGTTGATGCGCAGGCGTCACGTCGGCGCGGCCATCGTCCTCGCGATCGCCGTGCTGCTCAAGCAGTTCGCGGTGGTGGCCGTGCCCTTCTTCGCCGCCGCACTCCTTCGGCGGGCCCCGCGACGCTCGCTGGCGCGGGCTGGCTTCGCCTTCGCCGCCGTCCTTGCGGCCGGCTTCGCCCCCTTTCTGATCGGGGGCGCCGGCGCCCTGGTCGCCGACACGGTCAGGTACGGGGGCGAGACGTACCGCATCATCGGCTACGGCCTGGCCGGGATACTGCTCGAGGCCGGGGCCATCGACGACCGCTTCGACCCGTATCCGTTCGCCGTCCTCGTCGTGCTGGTCTGGCTGCCGCTCACGGCGTGGCTGGTTCGAGTTCAGTCGCGCTCCCCGACCGTGTGGACGGCCGCCGCCGGCTTCGCGGCGTCGATCCTCGTCCTGCTGTTCATCGGACGCGTGTTCCAGACCTCCTACCTGGTCTGGCCGCTCGCGGCTAGCCTCCTGGCCGGGCTCCTGGCCGTGAGCGAGGGCTCTCGATCGCTCGCGTATGAGGTCCCGCCCGAGGCCAGGAGCGTGAATGCGGGCGACTCCGAAGGAGCATCACCCCCGCACGCGCACCCGGACCCCTTGCGTGGGCGGGCCTAGGTTCCCGGCGCGGTCGCGAATCTGCACGGCGATCAGGTGCGCCCCGGGCCGGACGGGGCGACCGCGGGCGCGGCCACCCCACACGATCACCGAGCGCCCCGAGGGGCGACGACCCCGGCGCGTGGCGATGCGTCCGTCGACGAGCAGCGTCGGGCGCCCGCCCTCGCTCGCGCGGTAGCGAAGCTCGAGCGGGCGGGCGCTCGGGCGGTCGGGGCGGGGCCGGGGAAGGGTGCGCGGGCTGACCGAGACCAACCGGGCGCGTGGCGGAGCGGTGTCGACGGCGACGGTGGTCGGGACCACGATCTCGCGTTCGGGCTCGAGCAGGCGGACCCGCAGCCGGTAGGGCCCGTCGGCCACGAGCCGTCCGGCGTCGTCGCGGCCGTCCCACTGGAGCGTGCGCCGACCCTGCGGCCACCGCGCGCCGGCGACGAGGGAGCGCACGGAACGATCGCCGTCGGTGATCATCTGGGCGTCGACCCGCAGGGGGCGCGTGACCGTGAACGAGAGCGTCGCCGTCGCCTTGCTGGCACAGCCGCAGACGGGCGAGAAGACCCGCTCGACCCGCGGGCGCTCGAGCGGCGAGGGCTCGAGCTTGAGGGTCTGGGCTCGCAGGAAGGCGGCGCTCGCCCCGGCGATCAGGAAGAGGGTGAGGAGGGTGAGCGCGAGCCCTCGGCGGTCGGAGGCGGCGGAGGCGAGCGGGAGCGACACGCGCCTCGATGAACGGGCTAGCGCGTCTGGTCGGCGCCCACGACGACGACCACGGTCGCGTCGCCGGCGAGGGTCTGGCTGGCCGCGTCGATCGTCTCGGTCTGGCTGATCCCGAGCCGGCGAGCGACCGCCAGCGCCTCCCGGCGAGCCCCCAGGGCGAAGAGGACGACCGACTCCGCCTTGCGGGTGCTGGCGTTGGTCACGTTGCCGCGGCGATATCCGGCGGCCTCGAGCTCGTCGGCCACCTGCTTGGCCTGGCCGGCGACGCCCGTGCCGTTGAGGACGGAGAAGGTGACAGAGGCGGGCGACCGCGAGCCGGGCGTCGAGGCTCCGGGCACCGATGTCCGGCCGTCGGCCGTGACCTCGGGCGTGGGTGCTTGGCCGCCGCCGATCAGGCCGACGGCGAAGGCTCCACCGGCGATGAGGATCAGGACGCCGACGACGGCGAGGACGGCGTAGGGCAGGCTCGAGCCGTCGGTCCGCTGCCTCGCCGGGCGTCCGTTGCTGGCACGCGGGGCACCATCGCCGCGGTGCGGCGGCGGACCTCCCCGCACCGTCCCGCCAGCCGGCGAGCTCACGGGCGGGGAGACCGCCTCGGAGGTACGGCTCGGCAGTCGCAGGCCGAGCGGCGTCGAGGAAGCCGGCGCATCGGTGCCGAGCGCGGTCGCCCCGGCCGCTCCGCGCGAGCCGGCGCGGGCGGCCCCCACGCCCGCGGATCCCTCGCCCGTGGAGGTTCCGGCTCCGGTCATCGAGTCGCCCCTTCCCTGGGCCGATCGCTCGCCGACCGCGCCGGACTGGGAGGGCGGCTCTGTTCCCGCCCGGGCGCCGCTCGCCGGCATGAGCGCCGCCCACTCGCGCAGGCGCCGCAGGTCGCGCGCCTGCGAGAAGTAGAGCGCGCTCAGAACCGCCAGGCCGATCACCGCCGCGAACCCCGCGTAGGCGCCGATCTGCTGGATCACCTCCACAGCGCCGTACCCTAACCGTGCCGGAGGCCGTCGCCGCTGCGGGAGCCGGCCTCTGCCTCCTCGCCAAGGGTGAGCGCCGCGGGCAGCCGAGCGCCGGCGAGCTCCTCCCGCTCGCGGGCCAGCGTGGCCACCGCGTCCGCGATACCGCCCGGATCGCCGGCGTAGGCGAGGCTCTCGACACGGGCGAAGGCCTCCTCGACCCAGGCGGGGTCGAAACTGGGTCGCTCGGCAGCGAGGATCTTGTCGGCGGCGGTCGGGCGCGGTGCCTCGTCGCCGTTGAACAGCTCCTCGTGGAGCTTCTCGCCCGGCCGCCGGCCGACGAACTCGACGGCGATCTCCGATCCGGGCTCGTGCCCGGACAGGCGAATCATGTTGTGGGCGAGGTCGACGATCCGCACGGGCTCGCCCATGTCGAGCACGAACACCTCACCCCCGGCGCCGAGGTCGCCCGAGCGGATGATGAGCTGCACCGCCTCGGGGATCGTCATGAAGTAGCGCGTCATGGCCGGGTCGGTGACCGTCACCGGGCCTCCCGCGGCGATCTGGCGGCGGAAGATCGGGACCACTGAGCCCGACGAGCCGAGCACGTTGCCGAAGCGGACGGTGGCGAAGCGAGTGCCCGGGAAGCGGTGCTGGGCCGACTCGACCGCCCACTCGGCCAGCGCCTTCGACGCCCCCATCGCCGTCTCGGGGTTGACCGCCTTATCGGTCGAGACGAGCACGAAGCGCTCCACGAGCGTCTCGCCCGCGGCCGCGGCGGCGATCCGGGTGGCCACAGCGTTGTTGCGGACCGCCTCGACGGGGTTCTCCTCCATGAGCGGTACGTGCTTGTAGGCAGCGGCGTGGAAGACGACCGTCGGGCGGTGCTCGGAGAAGACCTCGCGCATGCGCGTGGCGTCCCGGCAGTCGGCGAGGACCGAGACCGCGCGATGGAAGTGGCGCTCCTCGTCGAGCTCGCGGCGGATCTCGAACAGTGCGGCCTCGGCGTTCTCCACGAGCACGAGGCGCTTTGGTCCGACACGCGCGATCTGGCGGCAGAGCTCGGCCCCGATCGAGCCTCCGGCGCCGGTGACGAGCACGGTGCGATCCGCCAGATAGGCCCCGGCGCGGTCGAGCTCGGCGCAGATCGGCTCGCGTCCGAGCACGTCCTCGACGCGCACGTCGCGCACCTGGCGCAACAGGTCGACGCCGCCGGAGAGCAGCTCGAACACGGTCGGAAGGGTCCGCACCGGGATCGCCCGCCGCCGGCACGCGGTGACGACCTTCTGGCGCAGGGCCCCGGGCGCGGAGGGTATGGCAATGATGACCTCGTGGGGCTCGGCGTAGTCGAGGATGCGCGCCAGGTCGTCGGTCGTGCCGAGGACCTTGAGACCGGCCACTCGCATCCGGCGCTTGCGCGGATCGTCGTCTACGAACCCGATCGGCTCGGTCCGAAGCTCCGGGTTGCGCCGCAGTTCGAAGGCCACCGACTGCCCGCCGCCGCCCGCGCCGACGATCAGGACCTCGCGTGCGTCGCGGGGCGCGAGCGCCCAGCGCGGCCGGCGCTCGACGATCCCGCGCACCAGGAGCCGCGCCCCGACGACCCCGGCCAGGGTGAGCAGGAAGTCGAGCGCGACCACCCCGCGTGGAGGATCGTCGTCCACGGGAGGGAGCAGGAACACGGCGACGACGAGCAGCAGGCTGGCCACGGTCACGGCGCGTACGATCGACTGGAAGTCGCGCTGGTCGACGAACCGCCAGAGCTTGTGGTAGGAGCCGAACAGCGCGAACACGGCGACCTTGCCGGCCACTACGAACGGGAGCGTGACGACGAGCAGCTCCTCGTAGCGCTCGGGCACGCCGATGTCGAACCGCAGCACAAAGGCCAGGTAGTAGGCGCCGGCGACGATCGCGGCGTCGGCCAGGAGCTGAACGAGACGGCGGGCGTGGACGGAGGACGCGAGGCGGGACATCGCGGGCGTCAGTCTAGGCCGACAGGAGCATGTCGACCAGCAGATTCGGATCGCGGCGGACCCTCTGGCCGGCCGGGGTCGAGCGCCGCTCGAGGACGACCTCGGCCGGGTCGACGAGACGATGTAGGCGGCCCTCGCTGGCGAGCCGCTCGTCGACGGCGCCGAGGCGCCCGGCGAAGGTCGTCCAGACCGGCGTCCCCAGGGCGACCGCCTCCCGGTTCATGGTCCCTCCGGCCGAGATCACGAGATCGGCGAAAGCGACGAGGCTCTGGGCGTCGATCGCTCGCTCGGGGACGATCATCCCGCCGCGCCTGATGAGCTCGGCACGCTGCTCGGGGGTTCGCGGGAGCACCACCGCCTGTCTTCCCCGCAGGCGCTCGAGCACCTGCCCGAAGAGCGGGCTCTCGAAGCGGTGATAGAGGGAAACCGCGGGCGGGGTGCGCACGACTGCGAGCGGCTGCGCCCGGTCGAGCTCGAGCTCGTCGAGCACGGCCGGATCGGGCTCGAAGTCGGCCAGGTAGTACTCCTCCTTCAGGCCGGGATAGCGGTGCAGCTTGCGCTCGCTCGCGCCGTACCGGCGCAGGCGCTCGGGGGGGATCGCGTCGGGGACGACGACCGCTCGGGCGAGGCGGCAGTTGACCGTGTGCTGGACGGTGGCCCACTCATAGTCGAAGGCGGTGGCGCTCGGAACGCCGAGCGCCCGCGCGGCGATGGTGACGTCGTTCGAGCCGTGGCCGAGCGCGAGGTCGAAGCTCCGCCCGCGCGCCCAACGGACGAGCGTAAGCGATCGGGCCACGAGACCGGCCGCCTTGTCGGCCATCCGTCCGCCACGGTGGCGGCCGATCGCCGTGTGGGCTATGCCGAAGCGCTCGCATAGCTCGAGCGTCTGGGCGAAGTCGCGCGCCGTGACCTCGACCTCGTGCCCGCCCGCGCGCATGCGCTCGATCAGGGGGCGCATGACGAGAACGTGCGGACTGTTGGTCAGATCGACCCAGACGCGCACGCGGCGATCACCTCGGCTATCTGCTCGTCGCTCAGCTCCGGGCCCATGGGCAGGGCGAGGTTCTCGGCGGCGGCGGCCTCCGTACCCGGCAGATCCGGCCCTCCCCCGGGCGGAAGGTAGGGGGCCATCGCCGGCTGGCGGTGGACGGGCACGCGGTAGTAGCCGCGGGCCTCGACCCCTCGCTCGGCGAGCCGCGCGGCCAGCGCGTCGGGGTCGGGGTGGCGGGCCGCATAGAGGTGGTAGACGTGCTCGGCCCCACCGGTGGGGGTCGGAAGGGTGACGTGCTCGGCGAGGCCGCCCTCCGCGTAGGCGGCGGCGACCCGCTGGCGGCTTGCGTTCCAGCCGTCGAGCTCGGGGAGGAGCACCCGCAGAGCAGCGGCCTGGATGGCGTCGAGCCGCGAGTTGAACCCGACCTCGGTATAGGTGAGCTTGTCGCGGGACCCGTGTGAGCGCAGCAGGCGAGCCCGCTCGGCCACCTCCGCGTCGCTCGTCGCGATCGCCCCGCCGTCGCCGAGGGCCCCGAGGTTCTTCGAGGGGAAGAAGGAGAGGGCCGCGGCGTCGCCCAGGGCCCCGGTCCGGCGCTCGTCGAGGGTCGCGCCCGCCGCCTGGGCCGCGTCCTCGAGGATGGGAAGGCCGAGGTGCCGCAGCGCGCTGACCGGCGCTACGTTGCCGAAGAGATGCACGGGCAGGATCGCCCGCGTGCGCTCGCCCACGGCCGGCTCGACCGTTTCGGGGGTCACACAGAAGCTCTCGGGGTCGACGTCGCAGAACACCGGCCGTGCCCCGACCGCCGCGACCGCCTCGGCGGTCGCGTAGAACGTGAACGAGGGAACCACCACCTCGTCGCCCGGCTCGACGCCGAGCGCCCGCAGGCCGATGGCCAGCGCGTCTGTCCCGTTGCCTACCCCGACGACGTGGCTCACGCCGAGATAGGCGGCGAGCTCGCGCTCGAAGGCCTCGACCTCGGGCCCCAGGATGTAGCGCCCCGACGCGGCGACCTCGGCGAGCCGGTCGACGATGCGCGGCATGTGCGCCGCGAGCGAGGAGGCGAAGAGCGGCACCGGCACCGGCGGCTACCCTAACCGCCCCGGATGCCGCCTCTCCTCGCCTCGATCACGGACCCGATCGTCGACTTCGCCGTCGCGGTGGTCGGGGACCTCGGCCTGATCGGGATCTTCGTCCTGATGGCGCTCGAGAGCGCCTGCATCCCGATCCCGAGCGAGGCGACGATGCTGTTCGCGGGCTTCAACGTCGCCGCGGGCGAGTACTCCCTGTTCGCCGCGGTGGCGGTGGCCTCGGCCTCCAACCTGGTGGGCTCGTGGATCGCCTACGGCGTCGGGCGGGCGGGACGCGTCGACCTGATCGAAAAGCACGGCCGCAAGGTGGGCATCTCGCCCCAGCACCTCGCGACCGCCGACCGCTGGTTCGAGCGCCACGGCGACGCGACGGTCTTCTTCACGCGTCTGCTGCCGATCATTCGCACCTTCATCTCGCTGCCGGCGGGAGTGGCGCGGATGCCGTTCTGGCGCTTCAGCGTGCTGACGCTCGCGGGGTGCATCCCCTGGATGCTGATGCTCACGTTCATCGGCGTGCAGGTCGGCGAGCGGTGGCGGCAGTGGCAAGGGTACCTCCACTACGTGGACTACGTCGTCGCCGGGCTTATCGTGCTCACGGTGCTCTGGCTCTTGGTGAAGTGGTGGCGCAGTCGCGGGGAGGGCGGCCACTCGGGCGCGGAGGCGCAGGAGGCATAGGCGCCGCCGGAGAAGAGGCTCCGCTGCCGGTGGTCCATGCCCTCGCGCTCGGGGCTATCCAGGGCGTCGCGGAGCTGCTCCCGATCTCGAGCTCCGGCCACCTGACGCTGATCCCGGCGCTGCTCGGGTGGCCCTACGCGCAGCTCGACCCGGGCCTGCGCAAGGCGTTCGAAGTCGGGTTGCACGCGGGGAGCGCGCTCGGGCTGGTGGGCACGCTGCGCGAGGACCTGAGCGAGCTCGCGAGCGAGTTCGACGCCCGGCATGCCGCCGGAGTCGTGCTCGGCCTCGCCCCGCCCACCGTCGCGGGCCTGTTGCTCGAGCGGCTCTTCGACGAGCGCCTCAACCGGCCGCGCAACGTGGCGGGTGCGCAGGTGGTGGCCGGGCTGGCGATGGCGCTGACGGATCGGCGACCCGCCACCCGAAGCTATGGCGCGGCCCGCACGGGCGACCATCTCGTCCTGGGGCTCGCCCAGGCCGCTGCGCTCGTCCCCGGGGTCTCTCGCAATGGCTCCACGCTCACCGGCGCTCGCCTGCGGCGCTTCAGCCGTCCGGCCTCCGCCCGCCTCTCCCGCAAGGCGGCGCTGCCCGTGGTCGCCGCCGCCGCGGTGCTCAAGGGAGCACGGCTCGCGCAGGGAGGTCTGCCGCGACAGCTTAGGTGGCCGTTCGCCGCCGGGATGGCCGCGGCGACGTGCGCGACGCTCGCCTCGCGGCGGCTGCTCGACCGCATGGAGGAGGCGAGCTCCTACGCCCCGCTCGGCGCGTACAGGATGGCCCTGGGCGCAACGGCGCTCGCGGGATTGCCGAAGAGGGAGACGCCCGCCGAGTCCGCTTCAATGGCGCGGTGACCACCGACCGCGCCTATGCCCGCGCCGGCGTCGACACCGGTCGGTCGGGTCGGGCGGTAGCGGGGCTCGTCGAGGTCCTGTCGCGCATCGACCCCGGGCGACCCTTGCGCTCCGTCCTTGGCGCCGGCCACTACGCGAGCGTTTTGGGCCTCGACGAACGCACCGGCCTCGCCCTCACCACCGACGGCGTCGGGACGAAGATCGTCGTCGCCGAGGCGCTCGCTCGTTACGACACCGTGGGGATCGACTGCGTGGCCATGAACGTGAACGACCTCGTCTGCATCGGCGCGGAGCCGATCGCGCTGCTCGACTACATCGCGGTCGAGGAGGCCGACGCCGGAATGCTCACGGCGATCGCCGAAGGCTTGCGAGCTGGGGCCGAGCAGGCCGGGATCGAGATCCCCGGCGGCGAGCTCGCCCAGGTCCCCGAACTCATCCGCGGCCACCCCTCGCCGCACGGCTTCGACCTGGTCGGCACGTGCGCCGGGGTAGTCGCGCTGGACGAGATCGTCACCGGCGCCGCGATCGAGCCCGGCGACGCGATCATCGGCCTTCCGTCGAGCGGCATCCACTCGAACGGCCTGACGCTCGCCCGCAGCGCGCTCCCCGACCTCGCCGAGACCCCAGCCGAGCTCGGCGGACGCAGCGTCGGCGAGGAGCTGCTCGTCCCCACCGCCATCTACGTGCGTGCGATCCTCGCCCTGCTCGCCGAGCCGGAGATCGAGGTCCGCGGCCTCGCCCACATCACCGGCGACGGGTTGCTGAACATCCTCCGCCTCCACGCCGACGTCGGTTACCGGATCGACGCACCGCTGCCCGTCCCGCCGATCTTCGACCTGGTCGCCGAGCGATCGGGCATCGGGCCCGCGGAGCTCTACGAGGTGTTCAACATGGGATGCGGCTTCTGCTGCGTGGTCCCCTCGGGTCAAGCCGCCCGCGCGGTACAGCTGCTCGAGCAGCTTCATCCCCGCGCGGCGGCGGTCGGGTCGGTGACCGCGGCGTCGGGCGTCGTCGAGTTGCCGAAAGTGGGGCTCGTCGGGGACCGCGCCGGCGGTTTCGGGACGGTCTGAGCCGGATCTGGGGCATCGGAGAGCGTCCCCCTTCGCCACTCCGGGGCGCGGAGGTGCCGTCGGCAGCGCCAGGCTCGCCTACGCCGCCTCCCACAGCTCTCCGCACAGCACGGGTACCCGCGCCACGCGCCACTCCGATGCCAGACGCCACAACTCGGTCGCGGCTCGCGGCCCCGGAAGGTCACAGACCGCGGCGACCTCCGCCGTGGCCATCCGCCCGAAGCGGCGCAGGGCCGTGAGCGGTTCTGGCGCATGAGCGTCGTGCGGGCGAGCCCCGGCCGCGCACGCCGCTGCCCGAACCTCCTCGTAGGGACGGTAGCCGTAGGTGCCCCGCCGTGCTCCATCGTCGCCCACGAAAACGAGGGTTGGGAAGGGCACGCGCTCGCGTGGCCCCGAGCCTTTCACCTTCCCGAGTCCACGCGCCTCCTCCGGCACCGCGCGCACCTCCTCGAGGTCGGCGCCGAAGGCCTCGACGATCGCGTGGGAGCCGAGGTCGATCCGAAAGCGCTCGACGTCGAGGCCGACCCGCCGCCCTTCCTCGACGAGCGCCTCGGTGGTGTCGAGCTTCCGGCGAAAGCATAAGAGCCCCTCGCGGAGCGCGCGGAGGTAGGCGTGTCCGCCGTCGGGCGCCTGCTCGCAGGCCGCCTTCACGGCGAGGCACGCGGGATAGGTCGAGCGAAGCGGCGCCTCGCGCCAGAGGAGAGGGTCGCACGGCATGCCGCCCTCGGCCGCGACCTCCAGCCAGTGGGCGAGCAGCCACTGGTGCACGCCCCAGCCGGTTGCCGAGGCTTGACCCGCCGCGTCATTGGCGCCCGGCGCGGCGTAGTCGCGCGCCAGGCCCCCCATCACGAGCGTCCACTCGAGCTCGTCGCCGAACTCGCCCATCAGCCGCCGGACCACCGGTTCGAAGGCCCACGACCACGAGCACGCCGGATCGGTCAGGTATCGCACACGGACCGGCACGAGCCGCCAAAATAGACGACCGGTGATCGGCACCCTGCTCAACGGCCGCTTCCGCCTCGACGAACGACTTGGATCGGGGGGTATGTCCACCGTCTACCGCGCCTTCGACGAGACGCTCGAGCGCTGGGTCGCCATCAAGGTGCTGCACCGCGAGATGTCGGGCGAGGCCGACCAGCTCGAGCGTTTCCGCCGCGAGGCCCGCGCGGTCGCCCGCCTCTCGAGTCCGCACCTCGTGTCGGTGATCGACGCCGGCGACGACGAGGGCCATCCCTACATCGTGTTCGAGCTCGTCGATGGGGAGACGCTCAAGGATCGGATCCGCCGCGGGCGCCTGCCGGTGGACGAGGCGATCGCCTACGCGATCGAAATCGGCCGGGCGCTGGCGGTGGCCCACGACGCACGGCTCGTCCACCGCGACGTCAAGCCCCAGAACGTGCTCGTCAACCAGGAGGGCCGGGCCAAGGTGACCGACTTCGGCATCGCGCGCTCGCTTGAGGCCGAGGGGCTAACGATGACGGGTCGAGTGCTCGGCACCACCGACTACGTCTCCCCCGAGCAGGCGCTCGGGCACTCGGTGACCGAGCAGTCCGACGTCTACTCGCTCGGCATCGTCCTCTTCGAGATGCTGACCGGCGAGGTGCCGTTCAAGGCCGACACCCAGGTCGGCGTGGCCATGAAGCACGTGCGGGACCCGCTGCCCAACGTCCAGGTCCGCCGGCCCGAGGTCTCCTCGACGCTCGCCGCCGTGGTCGAGCGAGCCACCGCCAAGGAGACCGGTCACCGGTACTCCTCGGTCGACGAGATGGTCCACGACCTCGAGCAGGCTCTCGCCATCGAGGCCGCGCGGGCCGGAACCACGAGCGGCGAGGCGACTTCCGTCCTGCGCCAGCTCCCGCAGGAGAGCTCGAGCTATGCCCCGGCCCGGCTGCACCGCCCCGCGCGCTGGCTCGCCAGCGTACTGCTCGCGGGCGCGGTGGTGGCTGCTGTGCTCGTGGTGCTCGCCAGCCGCACCGAGCAGGGCACCAAGGGCGGCGCCGACCGCGGCGGGGGCCGCGGCGGGCTGACCCCGGTCACCCTCCGCACCGCCAACGACTATGACCCGGCCGGCGACGATCGCGAGCACCCCGACGAGGCCGCCCAGGCCATCGACGACAACCGCACCACCTTCTGGAGCACCGAGGGTTACTCGGGCGATCTCGGCAAGGCGGGCGTCGGTCTGTACGTCGACGCGGGCCGTCCGGTGGCCGCCCGGCGGCTGTCGCTGGTCAGCCCCGACCCCGGCTTCGAGGCGGAGGTCTACGCCGCCGGGCGTGTTCCGCGCGAGATCGGCGGCTGGACGCGCGTCGCCGGTCCTATCGAGGTCGGCGAGACGGCACGGATCCGACTAGAGCCCGCGGGCCGGGAGCGCCGCAACTACCTCGTGTGGATCACCCGGCTGGCGCCCGGGCAGCGGCGCGCGTCGATCTCCGAGATCAGCCTGCTGAGGTAGCGAGCGGGCCGGGCCGCTCAGAAGCGGTAAGCGCGTTCGCGCTCGTAACGCTCTAGCGCCAGCCCCACCAGCCGGTCGACGAGCTCCGGATAGGCGAGGCCCGAGGCCTCGAACAGCTTGGCGAAGACGCTCGTGGAGGTGAAGCCGGGCATGGTGTTGAGCTCGTTGACGAGCACCCGTCCGTCGCCGCCGACGAAGAAGTCGGCCCGGGCCAGACCGGCGCCGCCCACGCGGCGATAGACCTCGACGGCCAGCGAGCGCACGCGCTCCCGGGTCTCGGGGGGGATGCGGGCCGGGACGACGAGCTCCATGCCGCCCGCCCGGTACTTCGCCTCGTAGTCGTACCAGTCGGCGTGCACGACGATCTCGCCGGGCTCCGAGGCGACCGGGTCGCCGTTGCCGAGGATCGAGCACTCGACCTCGAGGCCGTGCGCCATGGCCTCGACGATCACGAGCGGGTCGTGCTCGAAGGCGGCGGCGAGCGCGGGCTCGAGCTCGCCGGGGGCCGCCACCTTCGCGATCCCCACCGACGAGCCGAGGCGCGCCGGCTTGACGAACACCGGCAGCCCAAGTCGCTCGACCGGCCGGGGATCGTCGCCGGACCGCAGCGCGGCATAGTCGACCTGCGGCAACTCGGCGACCCGCATCAGGTCCTTGAACGCCACCTTGTCCATGCACAGCGCCGAGGTGAGCACTCCCGCGCCGACGTAGGGAACGTCGGCGATCTCGAGCAGGCCCTGGATGGTGCCGTCCTCGCCGAACGGCCCGTGCAGCACCGGAAAGACGACCTCCGCGTCGAGCAGCCCCCCGCCGGGCTCGACGGTCACCGCTGCTCCGGCGCAACGCCAGCGCCCGTCGCGAGCGATCTCGACCGCGATCGGCTCGTGGCCGGCCGTGGCCAGCCCTTCGCGTACCGCCTCCCCGGAGGCGAGGGAGACCTCATGCTCACTCGAGCGGCCGCCGGCGAGGACGGCGACTCTCACTGCGGAACGCGGACCCTCACGGGACGTCCACTTCCTCACTGTCCGAGTCGTCCGCCCGCCCGATGACGATCGTCACCGTCGCGCCCGCGCGCCGCTCGGCCCCGGAGCCGGGCGACTGGTCGAGGACGATCCCGTCGTCGTCCTCGTCGGCGACGGAGCGCGTCGTGGACGACACGCCGAACCCGGCGGCGCGCAGGCGTCTCGCCGCCGCTTCGGCCGACAGGCCGACGACGCCGGGGACGGTCGCCGTCGCCTCGGGCGGGTCGGGATCTCGGGGCCCCTCGGGCTCGGGCTCCCGCCGATCGGGGGCGGGGCGGCGGTCGCGGGCTCGGTCGGAGGGACCGGTGGAGACCGAGATGGCCACCGCGTCGCCCTCTTTGACCCTCGTGCCCCCGTCGGGGGTCTGGGCGAGCACCTCGCCCTTCGGCTCGTCCGAGCGTGCCCGCTCCACGCTCACCCCGAGGCCCCTGGCCTCGAGCGCGGACTCGGCCGACGAGCGCGTCAGCCCGACCACGTCGGGCACCTCCACCCGGCGCGGACCGGAGCTGATCAGCAGGCGCACCCGCTCTCCCACCTCGACCTCGGTTCCGGCCGGCGGCCGCGTCGCGATCGCCCGCCCGCGCGCGATCTCGGACGACGACCGCTCCTCGGTCTCGACGCGGAACTGGGCCTCGCTGAGCTCGAGCACCGCCGCACGCTCGGTCTCTCCCTTCACCTCGGGGATGGTCCGCTCCAGGGGTCCGCTCGAGGCGACGAGGGTGACGCTGGCGCCTTCCTCGATCTCGCGACCGGGATCGGGGCGCTGGGCGATCACCCGCCCCTTCGGTGCGGCATCGGTGCGTAGCTCGATCTTCGTCTCGAGCCCGGCCCGCGTGAGCGCCGCGCGCGCCCGCTCGACGTCCTGACCCACGAGCCGCGGAACGCGCACGTCGCTCGCGAACAGGAGGGCGGCGAGTAGGACGCCGAGGCCGGCGAGGGCGAGGAGCAGGAGGGCGAGCCACGGCCAGCGCCGGCGCCGGCGCTCCTCTTCCGCCGCCTGCGCCTGCGCCTCCGTGAGCGGCACGACGGCGCCGGCGGGCAGCACCGTGCCCCGGCCGTCTTCACCCGCGACTATCTGCTCTCGGGCCGCGGCGAGGTCGGCCGCGAGCTCGCCCGCGGTCGGATACCGCTCGGCCGGGTCCTTGGCGAGCGCGCGGGCGATCACGGCCTCGAGGGCGGGATGCACGTCGGGCCGGAACGTCGACAGTGGGGGTGGCGCCTCGGTCAGGTGCTTGAGCGCGACCGACACCGCGCTGTCGGCCTCGAACGGAACCCGTCCGGCGAGCATCTCGTAGAGCACGACCCCGATCGAGTAGACGTCGGAGGCCGCCGTCACGGCGTGGCCCTCGGCCTGCTCGGGCGAGAGGTACTGGGCGGTGCCCATGATCGAGCCGGTCTCGGTCATCTCCGAGGCTCCGGCGCGGGCGATTCCGAAATCGGTCACCTTGAGGTCGTCGTCGGCCCGGACGATCACGTTGTGGGGCTTCAGGTCGCGGTGGATGACCCCGTGGGCGTGCGCGAACCCCGCCGCCTCGACGATCTGGAGCCCGAGGCCGACCACCCGCTCCTGGTCGAGCGGGGCCTCGTCCAGGATCAGATCCTTGAGCGTGCGCCCCTCGAGGCGCTCCATGGCGATGTAGTAGGTGCCGTCGTGCTCGCCTCGGTCGAAGACGCCGACCACGTGCGGGTGCTGGAGTCGCGCCGCCGCCGAGGCCTCGCGACGGAAGCGCTCGACGAACTGGTCGTCGCGGGCGAAGCGGCGGTGGAGCATCTTGAGCGCGACCTCGCGGCCGAGATGGACGTCCTCGGCCTCGTAGACGTCGGCCATCCCGCCGGAGCCGATCCGGTCGCGGACGCGGTAGCGCCCGTCGACCAGGGTGTTCTCGGCGACCTCGGTCACCTCAGAACCCCCCCGCCGCGGCCGGCGCCGAGTTGCCGCGTCCCTTGGCGTCGAGGATGACCTCGAGCACGCTGCGGGCGATCGGCGCGGCGACCTCCCCGCCCGTGCCCTTGGCCTGCTCGACGGTCACCGCCAACGCGATCTTCGGGTTCGCGACGGGGGCGAAGGCGATGAACCACGCCTGGTTGACCCCGGCACCGCGCTCTGCGGTACCGGTCTTGCCCGCCACGCGCACCCCCCGCAGCTGAGCGGCGGTGCCCGAGCCCTTCTCGACCACGCTGGTCATCATCCCGGCTAGGTCGCGCGCGGCGCTCGCGTCGATCACCCTGCGCACCCGGTCGGGACGGATCCGCTCGGTCACCCGACCGTCCGGCGCGATCGCGCGCTCGCCGAACTGCGGCTGCATGAGCACGCCCTCGTTGGCCACCGTGGCCGCGACCATGGCCATCTGCAGCGGGGTCACCTGCAGGCGCTCCTGGCCGATCGCGACGCGGCCGATGTCGATCGGATCGTCTTCGTCGAGGAGTTGGTCCTCGTCGAAGACCCCGCTCGCCGCGAGCTGGCTGCGCGGATAGTCGACGGGCGGCTCGGCGCCGAAGCCGAAGCGCCGCATGTAGCGCAACATCGTCGAGTCACCAATGTCTGTGCCGACCTCCGCCCACGCGGTGTTGATCGACTTGGTCAGCGCCTCGGTGAGCGTGACCTGACCGAACTGCGCACCTTCGAAGTTCTGCAGCGGCACGCCCGAGATCGGCTTGTTGTTCTTGCCCGAGACCGCGGTGTTCGGGCCGAAGCGGCCGCTGTCGAGCCCCGCGGCGGCGGTCACCACCTTGAACGTCGATCCGGGCGGGTAGCGGGCCTGAGTGGCGCGGTTGAATAGCGGCGATCCCTCATCGGCGTTCAACTCGTTGAAGCGCGCGCGGACGGCGTTCGGATCGAAGTCCGGAAGGCTGACCATGGCGCGGATGCGCCCCGTGTCGGGCTCGATGGCCACCACCGAGCCCCGCCGGCCCCCGAGGCCCGCTTTCGCCGCCCGCTGAGCGTCGGGGTCGAGCGTGGTGCGCAGGCTGTCGCCCTCCTGAGCGCCGCTCAGCTCGTCGATCAGCGAAGCGAACTCGTTGCCCGACCCGGTGAGGATGTCGTTCTTCGACTGCTCGACGCCCGCGCGGCCGCGGTCGATGAACGAGTAACCGATCGCGTGCGAGAAGAGCGACTCCGTGGGGTAGCGGCGCACGAAGCGGCGGGTCTGGCGGTTGCCGAGCTGCCGGTTGCTGGCCACGAGGGTTCCGTCGCGCGCGAAGATCAAGCCGCGCGGGACGCGCTGCTGCTCCAGCAGGGGCCGGCGGTTGGCCGTGTTGTCCTCGAGGCTCTGGGCCTCGAACACCGACCAGCGCGACGTGAAGGCCACGAGCAGCGCGAACAGCAACGTGAACAGCCCGAACAGGTGCACGATCGGGCGGTTCACGCCAATCCTCCCCGCGCTTCGGCCGTATCGCGCCGCGCGTCGTGGGAGATGATCAGGAGCAGCGCCAGAAGGACGAGGTTGGCCACGATCGAGCTACCACCGTAGGAGACGAACGGCAACGTGACGCCGGTCAGCGGGATCACCCGCGTAACACCGCCGACGATCACGAACACCTGCATGGCGAAGACCGCGGTCAGCCCCGCCGCGAGCAGCTTCGAGAAGCCGTCCCGGGCGAGCAGCGCGACCTTGAAGCCGCGCGCGGCGAAGAGGAGGTAGATCATGACCACGGCCGTCGCACCGAAGAGCCCGAGCTCGTTGACGATCAACGCGTAGATCAGGTCGGTGTCGGCGGCGGGCAGGATCAGGTTTCCGCCCGGCAACTCGAGCAGCGCGCGCCCGAACCCCGTCCCGAACAGACCACCGTCGGCCTGGGCGAACATGCTCTGGGCGATCTGGTAGCCCTCGTCCTCGACGACCCGGGGACGGAGGGGGTCGAGCCAGACCTCCACCCGCTCCTGTACGTGGCTGACCGTGTTGGCGAAGAACACCGCCCCGGCGGCGAACATCGCGGCCCCCGCGGCGACGAGCGACAGCCGCGACGTGGCGACGTACAGCAGAGCCAGGAACCCGCCGAAGAACATCAGCGAGGAGCCGAGATCGCGGATGAAGACGAGCAGCAGCATGGCCGCGCCCCACACGACGAGCAACGGACCGAAGTGCTTCAGGCTCAGGCGTGGCAGCCGGCCCCGCACGAGGACGTCTCGCGTGTCGCCGAGATAGCTCGCCAGGAAGACGATGATGCCGATCTTCGCCAGCTCGGCGGGCTGGAACTGAACCGGCCCAATCTCGACGGCGAGGAAGGCACCGTTGACTCGGCCTCCGATCCCGGGCACGCGCGGCAGGAAGAGCAGGGCGATGCTCGCCGCGGCGATCGTGTAGCGGTAGCGCTCGAGCACGCGGTGGTCGCGCAGCACCAGCACGGTGGCGCAGAAGAAGAGCAGCCCGATCACGAACCACTGCGCCTGCTGGCGAGCGAGCTCCTCGTCGATCCGGTAGATCATCACGAGGCCGAAGGCGGCGAGCAGGGCGGCGAGCGGGAAGAGATACGGGTCGGCCTGCGGCAGGCGGGCGCGGATGAAGAAGTGCGCGAACACGCACAGGCCCAGGAAGAACCCTCCGTAGGTGAGGCTGAGGTCGTTGATCTCCTCGGTCCGGCTGAGTACGACGGCGGTGAAGCCGGCGGTCACGAGCAGGCCGACCGGCACCAGCCCGAAGAGCTCTCGCAATCGGGCGGAGGCCACTGTCAGCGGCTCCCGCGCGCGCTCAGGGAGTCGATGCGACCGCGTTCCACCTGGCGCACGAGGTCGGCGGCGTCGTCGCGGCTGCGCAGGCGATGGTCGAGCACGTTGGTGCGCTGCGGCTCGGGTAGCGAGCGGGCGGGCTCGGTGCTCTCGTAGACCTCCTCGTAGAGCTCGAGCCCGAACGGAAGCTCGTAGGGCAGTCCCCGGTGGAGGGCGATGAGACCGGCGTCGCTCGTGCCCACGAAGTAGGCGCTGCGCCCGGCGGCGAGCAGTCCGGCCACGAGCCCGGCCAGCGCGAGCACGCTCAGCAGGCCGACCAGCACCCGTCGCCGGGCCCGGACGCGGGAGCGACGGCGGGGAGCCCCGGTGGCCGCGCCCGGCGACGGCTTGATCGCGTCACCGGCTCGGGCGGCCTCGGCCGTACGGGCGTCGACGACGAGCGTGTCGCCCGCGTGCGCGGCTCCGGGCCCCGGCTCGCGGCCGTGGGGGTCCGTGGATGTCCTCTCCTCGGCCTCGGCCGCCGCCACTGCGGTCTGGACCTGGCTCGTGTGGAGTCCGGTGTGGGTGTCCTCGCCCGAGAGGGTGTCGCGCTCGTCGCCGTCGGCCGTCGCTCCCGGGCCCTCGGACAGGCGAAACAGGACGACGGTGATGTTGTCGCGCCCGCCGGCCTGGTTGGCCGCGTCGATCAGGGCGCGGGCGGCCTGCTCGAGGGAGACGCGCTCGCGCAGGATCTCGGCCACCTCGTGCTCGGCCACCATCCCGGTCAGCCCGTCGGAGCAGACCAGGTACACGTCGCCTTCGCTGGCGTTGCAGGTGAGCGTGTCCACCTCGACGTCGGCCTCGACGCCGAGCGCCCGGGTGATGATCGACTTCTGCGGATGGCTCTCGGCCTCCTCGGGCGCGAGCCGCCCGGCGCGCACGTACTCCTCGACGAGCGAGTGGTCGTGGGTCAAGCGCTCGAGCGATCCCTCGCGGAGCCGGTAGAGGCGGCTGTCGCCGACGTGTCCCACGGTCACCTCGTGCCCGCTCACCATGACGGCCGTGAGGGTCGTGCCCATGCCGGCGTAGGCGTCGTCGGAGCGCGCCATCTCGTAGATCCGCCGGTTGGCGGCGCGGGCGATGGCCACGAGCTGCGCCTCGGGCTCGGCGCTCTCCTCGTGCGAGTCCCCGAAGGCCTCGACCGCCATCCGCGAGGCCACCTCGCCCGCCCGTGCCCCGCCCATCCCGTCGGCGACGGCGAAGACCGGCGGCGCATCGACGAACGAGTCCTCGTTCGACTGGCGCTGACGACCGACGTCGGTGAGCCCCACCTCCTCGACGACGTAGACGGGCATCGCGCTACTCCCGGTACCTGAGCTCCGTGTCGCCGATGCGCACGGTGTCGCCTTCGGCGAGCTGGAGCGGCCGTGTGAGCTGGCGGCCGTTGACGTAGGTGCCGTTCGTGGAGCCGAGATCCTCGATGAACATCGCCCCCGATCGCGGATACAGGCGGGCGTGGGCGGCCGACGCGTACGAGTCGTCGATGTTGACCTCGCTGGTCTGCGCGCGCCCCAGTCGCGCCCCGGCACGGACGTCGAACTCCCGCCCGGCCTGGTGGCCCCCTGCCGCGACGACCTCGAGCCGGGGATTGAGGTCGACCGGGGGCCCGTCCCCCGCAGCCGGACGACCGTCGTGGCCGGGAGGTCCCGTCCCGGCTGCGGCGGGCGCCTCCTCAACCCGGCGCAGATCGCGCAGCGCGCTGCGGGCGATGAACAGCAGGAACAGGTAGAGCACGGCGAGGAACCCGAACTTGAGCAGGATCGCGAGGGGGTCGGCGTCGCCTGCCATCACTCCAGCTCGAACGAGAGCTCGAGCGTACCGAGGAGGATCTCGTCGCCGGACGCGAGCTGAGCCCGGTCGACCCGCTTTCCGTTGACCTTGACCCCGTTGGTCGACCCGAGGTCGGCGATCGTCCAGCCGCCGTCCTGGCGGCGCAGCTCGGCGTGGCGGCGAGAGATGTTGGGATCCTCGAGCACGATGTCGGCCTCGCGCGAGCGTCCCAGGACCATGTGATCGCCGCTCAGCATGCGCCGGCGGCCACCCCCCACGAGCAGGGCGCGCCCGGCGGGCGCAGGTGCCTCCGGCTCCTCACGGGGAGCCTCCGCGGCCTGAGCCGAGTAGACCATGGTCTGCCCGAACCCGGCGGGCTCGGGTGCCTTCGAGTCGTCCTCGGGAGGCTGTAGCAGCCGGGCCTGGATCCCGAACTCGCCCACCCCCAGCCGGTCGTCGGTCTCGAAGCCCACGTTGGGACGGGTGACGAGCGTCAGCCCCTCCGAGCGAGCGTGGTCGAGCAGGTGGTCGGAGAGCTCCTTGGTGAGCGCCGCCTCGTACCCCGAGAACTGCTCGCGGTCGCGCTCGGAGAGCCAGACCGTGTACTGGTTGGGCACGTAGACGCGCGAGATCGACTGCGCCTTGTGGGAGTCCATCTCCTTGGCGAGCTTGCGCGCCAGCTCGACCGGCTGGACGCCCGACTTGAAGGCCCTGCTGAAGGCTCCCTGAACGAGCCCTTCGAGCTTGGCTTCGATGGTGCGCAGCACGCTCACGGTAGGGCAATCCTACGCAACGAGGGGGCGATCGATCGCGTCGGCGGGCGGCGGCTTGCCAGCCTGTCGAGAGGGCTCACGGGGGTGGCCGCGAACCGCGGTGACGAGCAGTGCCAAGAGGAGCGCGACGAGCGGCCCGGCCATGGCTCCACGGGCGTCGAGGCCGCCCGGATCGACCAGATCGCCGAGGGCGAGCTGGGTGACGACGAGCCCGGCCGCCCACAGCGAGCCGCGACCGAGGTCGAGCGCCAGTGACCGTCCGCGAACCGCGAGCGGCACGAGCGCGGCGAACAGCGCCCACGCGAGCCCGGGAGCGAGCGCCGGCGTGGAGACGAAGGGCGGCAGCGCCTCGCTGGCGGCGGCCACGAGCGAGCTCTCCCACGCTCCCGGGGCGGGCACCTCCGCCGGAGCGCCGAAGAGGAGTCGCTCGCCGGCCAGCGCCTCGGCGGCGGCGAGCCAGAGAAAGCCCGCGGCTCCCAGCCCCGCGCGGCGGGCGGAGGACGTCGCGACGCCGGCCAGGCCGACGAAGGCCGGGGCCAGGGCGATCGTCCCCAGCAGCGGGGCGAGGGCGGGGACCGACCACGCCCGCCCGGCCCTGGGCAGAAGCAGGGGGGTGGGAAGGATGGCCACCAAGACGAGGAGGGCGAGGCCGTCGAGTCCGGCGCCGGCGGCGAGCCAGGCGAGCAGGGCAACACCGGTCGCCAGCCAAGCGATCCGGGGCAGGAGAGCGACGGCGAGCGCCCCCGCTGCCGCGGCCGGCACCGCCGAGACCGGTGGGGCGGCGGAGGGCAGCCCGAGCGCGGCGAGGATGAGCGCCGCCGCCGCGAGCCCGCCCGCGACTCGGGCCGCAGCGGCGCCGAGACGGGGATCGCGCGGCGCGGGAGTCCCCGGGGAGAGGGGATACGGGGAGTCCAGACGTTCGCGTGGCCGCAGGGGCAGTGGTCGACGTGCCGCCATGTGAGGCTCCGGCTCGGGTAGCCGAGGTCGCGCCGGGCCCTCAGGCTCACTCGCCGCGCGGGGACGCCAGTGCTCCTCCCGCCGCGCGTCCCGGCGCAGAAGCCCGAAGCGCGCGAGCGTGCCCGGCTCGACGAGTCCACCGCGCGAGTCGAGCAGCGGCGTGGCCTCGGCGACCGCCTCCCCCAGCTCGAGCAGGTCGGGCCGGCGCTCGGGGCGGGGATCGAGGCAGGCGTCGAGGGCTCCGCACAGCCCCGAAGGCAGGTCGCGTCGGTAGGCGCACAGCGCCGGTGGCCGGCGTCCGACCAGCCGCGCCGTCTCCGCCGGGCTGCGGCCGCGCATCGGGTTGTCCCCGGCGAGACCCTCGTACAGGGTCAGGGCGAGCGAGTAGACGTCGCAGGCGCCGGTGGGCGGACGACCCTCGGCCTGCTCGGGGGCCATGTAGGCGAGCGTTCCGACGACGTCGCCCGTGCGGGTGAGCGGATCGTCGCCGACGAGGTGGGCGACGCCGAAGTCGGTGAGCTTGGCGAACCCCGCGCCGGCGGCCGGCTCCGCGAGCACGATCACGTTCTGGGGCTTGACGTCGCGGTGAATCACCCCGCGCTCGTGGGCGTGGGCGAGCGCGTCGGCGAGCGCCGAGCCGATTCGTCCGATGTCCCGATCGGAGAGCGCGTCGCCGCGGTGGAGCTCGGCGAAGGTGCTCCCGGGGACGAGCTCGGACACCAAGTAGACCGAGTCGGTGTCGGTGCCCATCTCGTAGAGGGCGACGATGCCCGGGTGGTTGAGCCGTGCCGCGGCACGCGCCTCCCGGGCTGGGCGGTCCACCGTCCATCCCGTCCCGCTCCAGGCGATGGCCTTGACCGCGACCTCCCGCTCGAGGTGCTCGTCGCGGGCGCGCCAGACGACGCCGAAACCACCCGCGCCGAGCCGCTCCTCGAGGCGATAGCGGCCCAGGACCAAACGGCCGGCGCCGGCGCCCGGCGCCTCGCCGGAGTGCGCGACGCGCGTGGGCGCGCTAGCCTCCCCGCCGGAGACCGGCCGCGTCGTCGGTTCGGAGGCCGGCCGGCCCGTCGGCTGAGAGCTTTCCACGGGGACTTTCTGGTTTCTTTCCCGCGACCCCGGTCCCTCCCCAGGAGGAAACCCGCCGCGACAGCAGTAATACTGCCCGACAGCCTGTCAGGCGTCGGCGGTCACAGAGGATCTAGCCATCTCCCTTCCCGAACTCGACGAGGCACCACCCAGGCAAGACGAGGAGGCGGCCCCCGCCCCCGAGGGCCGGCCGGCGCGACCCGCGCGCACCTCCGGCGCCGAGCGCCGCGCCCTCCTGCGGCGACGGCTCCTGGCCATCGGCGTGGGCCTCGTGCTGCTGGTCCTGCTCGTGATCGGGACCCGCGGGTGCCTCAACGCTCGTCAGGACTGGGCCATGAGCGAGTACGCGCGCGATGTCGACGCCGTGTCGGTCGAGTCGTTCCAGCAGAGCCGGAGCCTGTTCGAGCTCCTGCGTGGGGGCGGGGAGAAGCAGGCGGTCGAGGTCCAGAGCACAGTCAACGGCTTCCGTGCCCAGGCCGACCTGCTCCTCGACCGCGCCCGGGGCCTCGAGGCTCCCGATTCCCTAGGCTCGGCCAACCGCTTCCTCGTCTATGCGCTCGAGTTCCGGCGCGACGGCCTCGCCCGGCTGGCCGCCGAGCTGCCCACCGCATTGGGTGAGGAGGGCCGCGACGCCGCGACGGCCCGCATCACCCGCAACATGCGGAATTTCCTCGCCAGCGACGTCCTATACGCCCAGCGCGTCGCTCCGGAGGTGCGCGCGGGCCTCCGTCAGCGCGACCTCTCGGGTGAGGCGAGCCTGTCCGCCCGGGAATTCCTGCCCGCGATCGACTGGCTCCAGGAGAGCAAGGTCTCCGAGCGCCTCGACGCCCTGCGCGAGGGCCCAGGCGAGGTGGGGGCAGGAGCGCGTGGGCTCGCCCTCGGCGTGGTCACGGCCGGTGGCGAGACACTCACCGAGAGCTCGCCCGTCGAGGTCACGGCGGGACAGGACCTCGCCTTCTCGGTCCAGGTCCAAAACGACGGGGCGGTGCCCGAGGAGGACGTCAAGGCGACGGTCTCGATCGCGGGAGGGCCCGCTTCGCTGGCGGTCGAGCGCACGCTCGAGTCGATTCCCGCCGGCGGGTCGGAGACCGTGACCCTCCCGCTCGCCGACAACCCGCCCACCGGACGACCGGTGACCGTTGGCGTCCGGGTCGACTCCGCCGAGGGCGAGGGCCGCACCGACGACAACGAGTCCTCCTACCCGGCGACCTTCGTCCCCGGCTGATCGCTCGGTCGGCGCGCCGGGCCGACCGCTAGTCTGCCGCCGATGATCGAGGAGCTGACCACGCTCCCCGGCCTCGTCGCCCTCGGGGCCGCCGCAGGCGCGCTTTTGGCGATGGTCTGCGTGCTCGTCCTGTTCGGGCGGACGCGGCGCCTGAGGCGCGCCCAGACCGCGGTGCTCGGAGACGGGAAACGCGACCTCGTCGCCCACGCCGAGCGGCTCGAGGTCGCGTTCAGCGAGCTGCGCGACTGGGTGGAGGCGTCGATGACCAGTCTCGACCACCGTACCGGCGAGATCGAGGGCAAACTCGACGGCTGCCTGGCCTATCACTCGGTGATCCGCTACGACGCCTACGGGGAGATGTCGGGGCGCCAGTCGAGCTCCGTGGCCCTGCTCGATCGCCGACGCACCGGCGTCGTCGTCTCCTCGATCCTCCACCGGGAGCAGGCGCGTATCTACGTCAAGCCGGTCAACGGCGGCGAGTCCCAGCTGGAGCTGTCGCCGGAGGAGGCGGAGGCGGTCGCAACGGCGCTCGCCGGGGAGCGCGTCTGAGCGACCCGAGGGCGGGCACCGGCGCCTCACCGCCCGGCCGTCCCGGCTCCTCGTGAGGCGCGGCGTGCGCTTCGCCTTCCTGGGACCCCGTGGTACCCACAGCGAGGAGGCCCTGAGGGCCCTCGCGCCGATTGGAATCGAGCGTCTTCCGCTCGCCACGGTGCGCGAGGCGATCATGGCGGTGCGCGGAGGCGTCGCCGATCGAGCCGTGGTACCGATCGAGAACTCGCTCGAGGGCTCGGTGGTCACCACGCTCGACACCCTCGCCATCGACGCTCCGGAGGTCCGCATCGTCGCCGAGAGCACCCTCCCCATCCGCCACTCGCTGATCGCGGGCCGGCCCCTCGAGCCCGAGGCGATCGAGCGGGTGCTCTCCCATCCCCAAGCCCTCGCTCAGTGCGCCCGCTTCCTGCGCGAGCGACTACCCGGGGCTGAGCAGGCCGGCGCCTCCTCGACCGCCGACGGCGTACGCCAGGTCGCGGCAGGCGACGCACCGTGGGCGGCTATCGGGTCGCGTCTGGCCGCAGAGGAGTACGGAGCGACGGTTCTGCTCGAAGGCGTCGAGGACCGCTCCGACAACGCGACGCGCTTCGTGGCGCTGGCTCGGGCCGGCGAAGTCGGCCACGAGGTGCCGGATGCAGCGGCGGGCGCCAAGACCTCAATCGTCTTCTTCGGGTTCAACGACGTCTCCCCCGGCGCGCTCGTCGCGGTCCTTGCGGAGCTGTCGAGCCGAGGTATCAACCTGACCAAGATCGAGTCGCGCCCTCGCCGGCGGGGGCTCGGCCACTACATGTTCTTCGCCGATCTCGAGGGCGGCGAGTGGGAGCCACACGTCGCCGAGGCGCTCGCGGCGTTGGCCGACCGGGTCGAGACCCTGCACGTGCTCGGCTCCTATCCCTCGGCCACGGGTCACGACCCACTTGCTTGATCGACCCGTCCCAGCGTGGGGTCGCGAGGTCGATTCTCTAGACTGCCGGGCACCCGTGGCGACGAGCGTAAGGGCAGCGGTAGCGGTGGTCGAAGCCGACGGCGAGCCGGCGCCAGCCGGCGCGCTGCCCGACTCCCGGCACGGGCGGCGCGCGGTGACGGTCAGCCGGGTCCTCGTTCTCAACGCCTCCTTCGAGCCGATCAACGTCTGCACCGTGCGCCGGGCGGCGGTGCTCGTGCTCAAGGAGCGTGCGGAGATCCTCGAGGGTGCCGACCAGGCCCTCCACGCGGAGACCTTCAGCCTCCCTCGCCCGGCGGTGATCCGCCTGAAGAGCTACGTGCGCATCCCGCGCGACGCACACGCGCGACGCATCACCCGGCGGGCGGTCTTTGCCCGCGATCGGTGGACCTGCCAGTACTGCGGCACCGAGCGCAACAAGCTGACCGTCGACCACGTCATTCCTCGCTCGAAGGGCGGCGGCTCCTCGTGGGACAACATCGTCGCCTCGTGTGCACCCTGCAATCGCCGCAAGGGTGATCGCCTGCCCGCCCAGGTCGACATGCACCCGCGCCAGCGCCCGCGGGCTCCCAGCCCGACGATCTTCGTGCACGTGGCCACGCCGACGATCCCGCCCAAGTGGGAGCAGTACCTGGCGGCTTAGCGGCCGTCCGACACGCGCAAGGGGCGCCCTTAGGCGCCCCTTGCGACAAGCTGACTGGACAAGATCGGCGTGGTTACCTCGGCGCACGAGCACCGGGCCGGAGGGACCACTTCCGGCCCCCACCACCGACGGTATCCGGGTTGGACTCCGCCAGACGGGTCCAGTCTCCGACCTAGCGGCCGGACACCTCCAGGGTCCCGATAAGACTGTCACTCAACGTTCGGACCACCTCCTTTCCCTGGTGATCCATATGAAAGCAGATCGCGCGGGCGAAGCCCACCTCTGACTGGCCGTTCGGCGAGCGGAGCATCCGCTAATCGCCCCGCTGCCCTCCGTTTTGGCCCGGGTCGCCGAGGTCGCGTCCGGAGGGCGCCTCGCCCTCGGAGCTCACGCCGGTGGCGCCCGCGGAGATGTCCGCTTGGAGCTCGGCCTCGATCGCCGCCTCGTCGGCCGTCTCGGTCCCCGCGCCGGCGCCCGCATCGACGACGGGCGCCACCGCGCTGACCCGGTCGTCCTCGCGCATGTTCATCAGCCGCACGCCCTGGGAGGCCCGCCCGTAGCGGGATATCCCCCGCACGCTCGTGCGCTGCACCATCCCCTGCTGGGATATGAACACGAGGTCCTGGTGCTCACGGACGATCATCGCCCCGGCGAGACCGCCCTTCTGCTCGGTCAGGGTGACCGTCTTGACGCCCATGGCACCGCGTCCCTTGACCGGGTACTCGGCGACCGGTGTGCGCTTGCCGTAGCCGTTCTCGGTGACCACGAGCAACTCGCAGTCGTCGCGGGCGATGTCCATGGCCAGAACTCGGTTGTCGCCCCGATCGACGTTCATCCCGCGCACGCCGGAGGTGTCGCGGCCCATCGGTCGGATCGCCGATTCGTTGAACCTCGCGGCCTGACCCGAGCGCGAGACCATGATCACGTCGTCCTCGCCGTCTGTGCGGCGCACGGCGACGAGCTCGTCGTCTTCGCGGATGCTGATGGCGATGATCCCGTCGGCCCTGATCGGCGTGTTGTAGGCGCCGAGCTCGGTCTTCTTGACGAGGCCCTGGCTCGTGGCGAACATCAGGAACCTGCCCTCTGAGAAGTCGCGCGTCGAGATCACCGCGCGCACGATCTCGCCCTCGCCCAGGGGGAGCAGGTTGACGAGCGCGCGACCCTTGCCGGCGCGGGAGCCCTGCGGCAGCTCGTAGACCTTCTGGCGATAGACCTTGCCGCGGTTGGTGAAGAACAGCAGGTAGTCGTGGGTCGAGCACACGAAGAGATGCTCGATGTAGTCGTCGTCCTTCATGTCCATGCCGATCACGCCGACGCCGCCGCGCTTCTGCTGGCGATAGGTTGCGAGCGGAAGGGACTTGATGTAGCCCGAGCGCGTGATCGAGATGACCATCTGCTGGTCGGCGATCAGGTCCTCGATGTCGATCTCGTCCTCGGAGAAGGTGAGCTCGGTGCGCCGCTCGTCCGCGTAGCTCGCCTTGATCTCGAGCAGCTCCTCCTTGATGACGCCGTCGACCCTCGACTCGTCCCCGAGAATGGTGCGGAGCTCCCGAATCTGCTCGGCCAGGTCGGCGTGCTCGGCGCGGATCTTCCCGGCTTCGAGCGCGGTCAGGCGCTGGAGGCGAAGATCGAGGATGGCCTGCGCCTGCTCCTGGGAGAGCTCGAAGCGCTCGATGAGGCCGTCGCGCGCGGCTTCGGGGTCGGCCGAGGATCGGATCAGCTCGATGACTGCGTCCAGGTCGGCAAGGGCGACGAGCAGGCCCTCGAGGATGTGCGCCCGCGCCTCGGCGCGGCGGAGGCGGTGCTTGGTCCGGCGCACCACGACCTCGCGCTGGTGCTGGACGTAGTTGTGGACGATCGCGCGCAGGTCGAGCGTGCGCGGCACGCCGTCGACGAGCGCGACCATGTTCACGCCGAAGGTGGCCTGCATCGGCGTGTGCTTGTAGAGCTTGTTGAGCACGACCTTCGGCACCGCATCGCGCTTCAGCTCGATCACCACCCGCACTCCCGACTTGTCCGACTCGTCGCGCAGGTCGGCGATCTCGGGGATCTTCTTGTCCCCGACGACCTCGGCGATCTTGCGGATCAGCCCGCTGCCGTCGTTGCGCCCGTCGCCCTTGGTGACCTGGTAGGGCATCTCGGTGACGACGATCGCCTCCTTGCCCTGGCGCAGCGGCTCGACGTGTGCGCGCGCACGGACCAGGACGCGCCCGCGACCGGTCTCGTAGGCCTCGCGGATCCCGCCCCGCCCGACGATCAGCCCGCCGGTCGGGAAGTCAGGGCCCCTGATGTGCTTCATGAGACCGGCGACGTCGATCTCCGGATCATCGATGTAGGCGACCGTGGCGTCGATCGCCTCGCTCAGGTTGTGCGGTGGAATGTTCGTCGCCATGCCCACCGCGATCCCCGCCGACCCGTTGACGAGCAGGTTCGGGAACCGCGACGGGAGAATCAGGGGCTCCTGCCGCGAATCGTCGTAGTTGGGCCCGAAGTCGACGGTGTCCTGGTCGATGTCGCGCAAGAGCTCGGTGGCCAGTCGCGCGAGCCGCGCCTCGGTGTAGCGCATGGCCGCCGGCGGATCGGCGTCGATCGAGCCGAAGTTGCCCTGCCCGTCGACGAGCGGGTAACGCATGGCGAACTCCTGGGCCAGGCGCACCAGCGTGTCGTAGATCGCTTGCTCGCCATGGGGGTGGAAGTTGCCTAACACGTCGCCCACGACACGAGCACACTTCCGGTACGGGCGGTTCGGCTGTAGGCCGGCCTCTTGCATGGCATAGAGCACACGGCGGTGAACCGGCTTGAGGCCGTCGCGGACGTCCGGCAACGCCCGCCCCACGATCACGCTCATCGCGTAGTCGAGGTACGACGAGCGCATCTCCTTCTCGAGATCGCGCTCCTCGATGTTCCCGCCGGAGAGCTGGTCGGCGGAGGCCATCAGCCGATCACCTCCTCACAGCCGGGTTCGACCGGCTCGGCGAAGGTTCGAGCCCGGCTTCCTGCGCCGAGAACCTCAAACATCGAGGTTTGTGACCTCCCTGGCGTGACTCTCGATGAACTCCCGTCGGGGCTCGACCCTGTCGCCCATCAGCATCGAGAAGATCTGGTCGGCCGCGCTCGCGTCCTCGATCGTAACCCGCTGGAGCGTGCGCCGGCTCGCATCCATCGTCGTGTCGTATAGCTGGTCGGGGTTCATCTCACCGAGGCCCTTGAAGCGAGTGGGGCTGTTGCCCCCATCCTTGGCGACGTCGAGCACCGCACGGCGGAGGTCCTCGAAGGAGAGCGCCTCCTCCTCACTCTTGCTGAGGGCCGCGCTGAAGGGCGGGGTTCCGGCAAGCGCGCGAAGCTCATCGTGCACACGGACGAACGACCTGTAGTCGTCGGCGACGAGCATCTCGCGGCGCAGGCGGTAGCTGGAGGCCGAACCCGTGCGCCGCTCGACGACCCGCACCACCAGCTCCTCTGGATCCTGGCTGAGGAGCTCGGTCTCATAGGGCTCACCTTCCGGGTCCTCGCGTTCGAGCAGCGCGACCACAGCGTCAGCACCGAGCGCCCCCTCGTCCAGGATCTGCGACTCCTCCAGGAAGGTCACCGTGGCGTGGCCGAAGTCCGCGCGCAGTGACGAGGCCCAGCCCTCGTACTGCTTGAGCAGGCGGTTGAACTTCTGCCAGCGCGCATGGGTGAGCTTGAACGTCTGGCCGCGACGGTCGTGGACCTCGATCTTCTCGAGCTTGTCGCGCAGCAGGAAGTCCTCGAGCTCGGAGTCGTTCTCGAAGTAGAGCTCCTGCTTGCCCGCCTTGACCTTGTAGAGCGGGGCCTTGGCGAGGTAGACGCAGCCCGCGTCGATCAACTCCCGCATCTCGCGGAACAGGAAGGTCAGAACCAGCGTGCGGATGTGGGCACCGTCGACGTCGGCGTCGCACATGACGACGACCTTGTCGTAGCGGCGCTTGGAGAGATCGAAGTCCTCGCGGATCCCTGTGCCCACCGCGGTGATCAGTGCCTGGATCTCGTTATTGGACAGAACCTTGTCGATACGGTTCTTCTCGACGTTGATGATCTTCCCGCGCAGGGGCAGCACCGCCTGGGTGTTACGGTCGCGGCCCTGCTTGGCCGAGCCGCCGGCAGAGTCGCCCTCGACCACGAAGAGCTCGGCCAGGGCGGGGTCGCGCACCGTGCAGTCGGCGAGCTTGCCGGGTAACGTCGTGTTCTCGAGCGCCGACTTGCGTCGCGTGAGGTCGCGCGCCTTGCGCGCCGCCTCGCGGGCGCGCCCGGCCTGCACCGCCTTAGAGATGATCTGCCGCGCGTCCTGGGGATTCTCCTCGAGGAACTCGGACAGCCCGCGGTTGACCGCGTGCTGGACGAAGCCCTCGACCGGCGGGTTGCCGAGCTTGGTCTTGGTCTGGCCCTCGAACTGGGGGTCGGAGACCTTGACCGAGACGATCGCGGTCAAGCCCTCCCGCACGTCTTCGCCCTGGAGGTTCTCCTCCTTCTCCTTCAACAGGCCCTTGGCGCGGGCGTAGGCGTTGAGCGTACGCGTCAGCGCGGAGCGAAAGCCCGACAGGTGGGCGCCGCCCTCATGGGTGTTTATGTTGTTGGCGAAGGAGAGCAGGGACTCCTGGTACGAGCCGTTCCACTGCAGCGCGACCTCGACCTCGCCGACGTGGTTTTCGTCCTCCAGGTAGGCGATCTTCTTGTGCAGGGGCTCCCGCGTCCCCTGGGAGTGCAGGTAGCTGACGAAATCACGGATGCCCCCGTCGTAGCGAAACGACGACTGCGAGCCCTCGCCCCGCTCGTCGGAGAAGTCGATACGGAGCCCGCGGGTGAGGAAGGCCATCTCCCGAAACCGCTGCTCTAGCGTCGAGTGGTCGTAGTCGATCGTCTCAAAGATCTCGAGGTCGGGCAGGTAGGCGATCCGCGTGCCGCGACGGTCGGTCTGCTCCCCGCGCTCGAGCGGACCGACGGGGACGCCACGCTCGTAGCGCTGGCGCCACTCGTGCCCGTCGCGCCAGATCGTGAGCTCGAGCCACTCCGAGAGCGCGTTGACCACCGACACGCCGACGCCGTGGAGGCCGCCCGAGACCTTGTAGCCCCCTCCGTCGCCGAACTTGCCCCCGGCGTGCAGAACGGTGAGCACGACCTCCGCGGCGGGACGGCCCTGCTTCTCGTGCAGGTCGACCGGGATGCCGCGGCCGTTGTCGGTCACGGTCACGCTCGAGTCGGGATGGATGGCGATCTCGACGAGATCGCACTCGCCCGCGAGTGCCTCGTCGACGGAGTTGTCGACGACCTCGTAGATGAGGTGGTGCAGACCCCGCGGGCCCGTCGATCCGATGTACATCCCCGGGCGCTTGCGGACGGCCTCGAGGCCCTCGAGGACGGTGATGTCCTGCGCTCCGTAGTTGGATGCACCGGCGTTGTCGGTCAAGCGATTCCTCTGGTCCTTACATGCGTAACCCCGACCCGCGCTCGTTCCGTCGCTGCGGCCGGGGTACCCGAAATGGGTGTCTCCATGGTAGCAGGGATGGGGGGCCACGGGAACTCCCGGCCCGACACAAAATGCCCGCAAATACCCAAAAAGTACGCTCGTGTGCGACGGCTCTGGCCACGGAAGTCACAGAACCTGTTCAGCGCCCGACGTCACGAACCGCAGCGAGGTCAAAGGCGGGCTTGCGCCTGGCACGGCGAGTGCCTCGTTGAGACGATCCAGAAGCTCCGCCGAGAAGAGCTCGAGTTCCTGCGCCCACACCGAGGAGCGGCAGCTCACGGTGACGACACCCCGGCGCTCGCTCACCGGCTGGGCCTCCTCGCTCAACCCGCGCCCTGCGACCTTCGGCCACGCTTCCTGGACCCGCGCGAGCGTCGTGGGCGGGCGCAGGCGCGTCACGACCCCTTCGAGCGCCGACCCCAAGCCGCGGGGAGCGAGCCGCCTCATGCCGCCGAGGCCAGACCCGTGGGCGCACGGTCCCGGAGCGTCCCGTCCTGCACCTCGACGTGGGTCACGTCACGCTCGATACCCCCTGGGACGTGCTCGAGCTCGGTGGCCGAGACCACCACCTGTCCGCCCGCACGAACGGCCTCGGCAAGGCGCGCTCGGCGAGCAGAGTCGAGCTCGGAGGTCACGTCGTCGAGCAACATGAGCGGAGCGCTCTCCCGCTCGAGCAATAAGTCGCGCTCCGCGAACAGGAGCGCGAGCAATCCCACGCGCTGCTGGCCCTGGGACGCATGGGAGCGCAGAAGCCGCCCTCCGTGACGAAGAACGAGCTCATCCCGGTGAGGACCGTGACCCGTGAACCCGCGCTCGAGGTCGCCTGGGCGGCGCTCGAACAGCTCCTCGCGCAGGCCGGCCGGCTCGCCGGAGAGCGATCGGGGAGCGTAGGCCAGCTCGGCGCGCTCGGGCAGACCCAGCTCACCCGCGCGCACGGCGAATCCCGGTGCCACAAGCGCTGCGGCCTCGGCGCGGGCCTCCATGAGCTCGATGCCGAGGCGGGCGAGCTCGACGTCCCACGGATCGAGCGCGGCCGTCGACGACCGCCCACTGCGCACGCGAGCAAGCGCCGCGTTGCGCTGGGCGAGCGCTTGCGCGTACGCAAAGCGCACCGGCCCCCGCGCCGGCCAGAGGGTGGCCGCGAGCTGATCGAGGTGGGCTCTCCGGGTAGTCGGTGGCCCCTTGATCAAGGTAAGGCGATCGGGCATGAACACGCTCACGAGTGGGCGCACGCAGGCGGGAGGACGGTCGAGAACGCTGCCGTCGAGCGTCAGCCGCTTGGGCTCGCCCGGGGCCAAGCCCACCTCGAGTCGGTGAGAGCGGTGGTCCTCGCCCTCGGTATCGACCTCGAGGCGGGCGGCAGGGGCGCCTACCCGTACGACCTCACGTTCCACCGAGGTGCGACAGGAACGGCCCACGAGGGCGAAGTAGAGCCCTTCGAGCAGGTTCGTCTTCCCGGCTCCGTTCGGACCGGTCACCACGGTCAGGTTTTCGCCGAGAGCTACCTCCGCACGCTCGTAGTTGCGGAAGTCGCGCAGGCGGAGCCGGGTGGCCCGGGGCGCCACGGCCACCTCAGACGTTCAGCCTGATCGGCATGACCAGATAGACGAAGCCATCACCTTCCGAGCCCGACTGGATCAAGCCTGGGCGCAGCGGGCTGATCAGCTTCAGGACCAGATCGTCAGTACCGGCGCTCTCGAGACCATCACGGAGGAACTCCGGGTTAAACCCGATCTCGAGCGCCTCGCCCTGGAAGGCCACGGGAATCGTCTCGCGGGCCTCCCCCACGTCCGGAGTCCGAGCGGAGACCTCGAGCTCACCCTCGCGGAAGGCCAGCCGCAAAGGCGCGTTGCGCTGGGCCAGCAGGCTGACTCTACGAACGGTCGCGAGCAACTCCGCCCCATCGACGGGCAGCTCGTGCTCATAGCTCTCGGGCAGCAGCTGGCGGTAGTTCGGAAACTTGCCCTCGACGAGCCGCGACGACAGCGTGACCGAGCCGAGCTCGAAGACGACCTGATTCCGCTGGGCAGCGACACCCACCTCGTCGACCCCCCCGGAGGACGCGATCCGGCTCAGCTCCTGGAGCGCCCTGGCAGGCACATTCGCCTCGATCGACCCCTCAAGCGGGGTCTCCAGCGTCGTCTCCTTGACGCTCAGCCGGTACGAGTCGGTGGCGACCATCCGCAGGTCGCTGCCCGACGCCGTCACGAGCACGCCGGTCAGATGAGGACGGGTCTCGTCGCGCGAGGCTGAACGCGCCACCCGGCCCACCGTCTCCGCGAACGTAGCCGCGGGCAAGCGGACCTCCGTGTCACCGGGCTCGGGCAGGCTCGGGAAGTCATCAGCGGGAAGGGTGCGCAGATGGAAGCTCGCCGACCCCGACGACACCTCGACATCGCCCTCCTGGGCGCGGGCATCGAGCGTAAGGTCATCGCCGGCGAGCGACCGCACCACCTCGAGCAGGAGACGGCCGGGGAGCAGCGCCGCTCCCTCGCGCTCGGGTGACGCATCCATCCACACCCGGACGCCCAGCTCCATATCGGTGGCCTGGAGCTCGACGCCGGCGTCGTGGGTGGTGATCAGAACGCCAGAGAGCGTCTGGATGGCGCTACGAGCGGAGATTCCCCGTACCGCTACCCCCAACAGGGCCAGAAACTGCTCTCGGGGTAGGGAGAACTTCACTCAGTCACCTTGTCTGTTTACGAATATAGGCCTCTCGAAAGTGTCGACGAGCGCGCAAAGCTGCCGCTCGGAGCGACGTTCGAGCTGTCGAGACTGCGTCGACAACCCCCCATTCTCCCAGCGAGCGCGGTCACCAACTCGATCCGGTGAGCTTGGCCTTCAGGTTGTCGACAGCGTCGCGGGCTTCGGGGCGTTCGATCACTGCCTCATCGATCCGGCGACAGGCATGGGCTACGGTCGGATGGCGCCTGCCTCCGAAGGCCGCCCCGATCGCCGGGAGGCTCTGCCCGGTCAGCTCGCGAGCGAGGTACATCGCTACTTGGCGAGCGAAGGCGACGCGAGCACGGCGGTCTTTGGCTTCGAGCAGCTCTGCCGTCAGATCGAAGGCCTCGGCCGTCGCGTCCTTAACCTCCTCGATGCTCGGGGGGCGGCGCGCTCGGGGGTCGGTCGCGGTGTCGAGTCCCCCCAGCACCCGTCGGGCGAGCTCGCGCGTTGGCGGCTCGCCGGTCAAGGATGTGTAGGCCACGAGCCGAATGAGCGCTCCCTCGAGGCTACGGACGCTCTCGGGCACCATCCGGGCGACCTCGCCGAGCACTTCATCACTCAACCCGCCGACTTCGTCGAGACGCACGCGCTTGCGCAGGATCGTCGCTCGAGCCGTGAGGTCCGGAGCCTCCACGGCGGCCACGAGGCCGCACTTGAAGCGTTCTCGGAGGCGCTCCTCGAGGCCGCCGAGATCTCTTGGCGGTCGATCGCTCGTGAGAACCAGCTGCCCACCCGCTTCATAGAGGGCGTTGAAGGTGTGGAAGAAGGCCTCCATCGTCCCGGCTCGGTGAGCGAGGAATTCGACGTCGTCTACAAGCAGCACGTCGATGTCGCGAAAACGAGCGTGGAAGCGGGCGAAGTCCCCTTGTCGGGCTGCGGCCACGAACTCGCTCGTGAAGGTCTCGACGGTCGTGTAGGCGACCCGAAGCTCCACAGCGTAGGCACGTACGTAGTGGCCTATGGCGTGGAGGAGGTGGGTCTTGCCAAGGCCCGGAGGTCCGTGGAGGAAGAGGGGGTTATAGGCCTGGGCAGGCTGCTCGGCCACCGCGAGCGCCGACGCATGAGCAAGGCGATTGCCGGCGCTGATCACGAACCCGTCGAAGGTGTAGCGAGGGTTGAGCCGCCCCGCTGGCGCGGCGCCGTCGGGCGTCTCCGCGCCGTGCTCCGCGGCGTCCACTGGACCCTTGCCCTCGTCGACGAGCTCGACGGTCACCGGCGCGCCGACCGCGCGGTGCGCGGCGGTCGAGATCAGGCCGAGGTAGCGTTCCTCGAGCCATCTTCTTACCTGTGCGGGGGCGGTGAGGATCAGCCGTTCGTCGCGCTGCGCCAACGGCGCGAGCGGGGCCAACCACGTGTCGTAGGTTGTCTCCGAGGAGCTTGCGCGCAGTTCCTCGCGCATGCGACGCCAGACGCGGTCGAGCTCTTCGGACACGGGCAGGGGAACCTCCGCGTGGCGGACGCGGTCGATCAGTGGTTCAAGAGGGACCGCTGGAGCCTCCCCGGTCCGGCGGCGCACGCAACTCTACACCGGCTCGGGCGGTCCCCGACCGTCCTTTGGACAGGCGCGGGCGGCCTTACCGCAAAGCGCGCGGAAAAGCGCGCCGTAGTTGCGCCGACGGCCGGCGAGCCCCCGCCTATACTCGCTCGAGGCACCGAATGAAGCGCACCTATCAGCCCAAGAGGCGCAAGCGCGCCCGCTCACACGGCTTCCGCGGCCGTATGCGCACCCGCGCCGGGCGTGCCATGCTCAGGCGCCGGCGCGCCAAGGGCCGCGCTCGGCTCACGCCGTAGAGGTGGCGGCCACCACTCCGTCTGGAGCCGGCCGTCGGGGTGGCCGCCCTCGCCTCTCGCGCAGCGCCGACTTCGACCGGGTCTTCCGCGAGGGCCGCTCGTTCGCGACGCGCCACCTCACGCTCCACGTCTTTGGACGCTCCGCCGACGAGAGCGTCACTCCGGATTCGCCGGAGGGCACCGAGCTTCCCCGCTTGGGGGTATCGGTCGGTCGCCGGGTCGGTGGCGCCGTCGAGCGCAACCGCGTCAAGCGGGTCCTGCGCGAAGCCTTCTGGGCGGTGGCGCCGGGGCTGCCCGAGCGCTGCGACTACGTGGTCGTGGCCCGCCCGGAGGCTTCGGAACTCGCTCGCCGGGGCGGCGAGCCCGCCTTCGAGGCGGAGCTGCGCGACCTGGTCGCCCGGTCCGGCCTCGCGGAATGAGCGCGCCCGGGCCAAACCGTGGGCTGGCTCGCGTGCCGACCGCGCTGGCGCTGGCGCTCCTCCGCCTCTACCAAGCCGTGATCTCTCCGGTACTGCCGGTGCGGTGTAAGTACCACCCGACGTGCTCGGCCTACGCGGCCGAGTCGATCAGGTCGTTCGGCATACTGAAGGGGGTCGCGCTCGCGGGGTGGCGCCTGCTGCGCTGCAATCCTTGGAGCGTCGGAGGGATCGATCGCGTCGAGGCCCAACGACTGTTCCGCCCTCGGCCCGACCGGACCACTCCGAGCACCTCCGAGACCTAATCCGTAGACATGGTCTTCGCCAACATCCTGCAGCCTCTGATCGACGTCGCCGACGTCATCCTGCGGTTCTGGCACGACACGGTCGGGTTGGGGTGGGGCCTCTCGATCGTGATGCTGACCGTGGTCGTGCGGATCGCCATCCTGCCGCTCACGTACAAGGGCGTAAAAGGGATGCAGAACATGCAGCGCCTCGCCCCGGAGATGAAGAAGCTGCAGGAGCGCTACAAGGACGACAAGCAGCGGCTCAACGAGGAGATGATGAAGTTCTACCAGGAGCAGGGGTTCAATCCCGCGTCCTCCTGCCTGCCGCTGCTGCTGCAGATCCCCTTCTTCATCTCGCTCTTCTACCTGCTGCGCGACGACAAGTTCGAGCAGGCCATCCGGGGCGAGGAGAGCTTCCTGATCATCGACAACCTGGCCGAGCCGGAGAGCGGCCTCGTGCTCGTGGGCCTGATGTTGATCTACGTGGCCACCCAGCTCGCCGCGAGCCTGGTCACCGCGGTCAGCGCCGACCGCAACCAGCGGATCCTCGTGCTGGTTCTCCCGATCGTCTTCGTCCCCATCCTGATCAGCTTCGAGTCCGGCCTGATCGTCTACTGGATCACCACCAACGTCTGGACCTTCGGTCAGCAGCTCGCGGTCAAGAAGTTCCTTCCCGCCCCCGAGCCGCTCTCGGTGGGCGACGGCGACGGGAAGGGCTCGAGCGGCCCGCGGACGAAAACCGCGAAGCCCGTTGCCGTCGCCGCGGGGACGGCCGACGGCAATGAGGGACGCAAGCGACGGTCCTTGCTCGCGGCGGTGGGCGCGTCCGGCGGCGACGAAACCAGTACCGACGACGGAGGAGATGCTCGACGCGCTCCACCGCCTTCGCCGCGTAAGAAGAAGAAGCGCTCCGGGCGCCGGCGATGAGCGAGGTGCCGGGACCCTCCGCGCTGCCCGACAGCCCGGCCGACCGTGCCGTGATGGTGGTGGAGCGCACTCTGGCGGCCCTCGAGGTCGGCGGGCGGGCTCGGTTATCGGAGACGGCGGAGGAAATCGAGATCCTCGTCGAGGACGAGGAAGATTCAGCGCTGCTGATCGGTAAGCACGGGGCGACGATCGATGCCCTCCAGCACGTCGCCGGGCGCGTCGCCTTCCGCGGGCGCGAAGGGGAGCGCAAACGGGTGGTGATCGACGCCGCGGGCTATCGCGAGCGCCGTCAGGCCGCCCTCGAGCGTGCCGCCGAGCGCGCCGCCGACGAGGCGCTCTCCTTCGGTCGAGCGGTGGAGCTCGACCCGATGAGCTCCTTCGAGCGCCGGGTCGTCCACAACCATCTGGCCGAGCGCTCGGACGTCGAGACCCACAGCGAGGGCGACGAGCCCGACCGCCGCCTCGTGGTCACCCCCCAGCGGGGCCGCGCACAGGCTCGCTGAGCGTTTCCCGTGAAACGGAGGCGCTGGTCGAACGCCACGGCCTCCCGCCGGCTGCCGATGCCCAGATCGGCCGCCTGCTACGGGCGCTCGCCGCCGAGATCGACCCGCCGACGACCGTGGTCGTTGCGGAGCGGGCGATCGACCTCCACGTCGCCGACAGCCTCGCCGCGCTCGAGCTCGCGGTCGTCGGCGAGGCGGAGGAGATCGCCGACGTCGGCGCGGGCGCCGGGTTTCCCGGCCTGGCGTTGGCGCTCGCGCTGCCGCATGCGCGCGTGGACCTGATCGAGCCCGCCCGACGCAAGTGCGCCGTGATCGAGCGACTGGCCTCGGCTGCGGGGACCGGCAACGCCCGAGCAGTCCGGGCCCGGGCCGAGGACTGGGCGCACGAGGGCGGAGCGGAGGCCTACGACGTCGTCACCGCCCGGGCCGTCGGCTCGCTTGCCGTTCTGTGCGAGTACGCGGCGCCACTCCTCAGGCGCGAGGGCGCGCTCGTGTGCTGGAAGGGAGCGCGGGATCGAGACGAGGAACGTGGAGGGCAGCTTGCGGCCGCCGAGCTCGGCCTCCGAGCGGCTGATGTCCGACCCGTGAAGCCCTTCCCGGGCGCTCGTAACCGCCACCTGCATACGTTCCTGAAGGTCGAGCCGACGCCTGCGCGGTTTCCTCGCCGGGCCGGCATGGCCGCCAAGCGCCCGCTCGGTTCCGCCTAGCCTCGCTCGGGAGGAGGTTCCGACCGCCGCGCCGAATACGTTGGACACGTGGGCGAGATCTATGCCATCGCCAACCAGAAGGGTGGTGTCGGGAAGACCACGACCGCCGTGAACGTCGCGGCCTGCGTCGCCGAGGCGGGCTACCCGACCCTCCTGGTCGACCTCGATCCCCAGTGCAACGCGACCGTGGCCCTCGGCGTGCCCAAGGATCTCGACCGGACGGTGTACGCCTGCCTGGGCGGCGAGCTCGACGTGACCGAGGCGGCGCGAGAGACGAGCGTCCAAAACCTGTGGCTTGTTCCCTCGACCACCGAGCTGGCGGGCGCGAGCGTCGAGCTGCCGCGTCTGGCGGGCTCGGAGGGGCGGCTGCGCGAGTCGCTCGGCAGCACGCGCGAGCGCTTTCTGTTCACTCTGCTCGATTGCCCGCCCTCGCTCGGTCCCCTGACGGTCAACGCCCTCGTGGCCGCCGACCGGGTGATCGTGCCGGTGCAGACCGAGTACTTCGCCCTCGAAGGGCTCGCGGGGCTGCTCGACACCCTCACCCTGATCCAGCGGGAGCTGAACCCGCGCCTGCGGGTCGCGGGCATGATCCTGACCATGCACGACGGGCGTACGCGGCTCGCCCAGGACGTGGAGCGTGAGCTCCGCGAGCACTTCCCGGAGCTGGTCTTCGACACGGTCGTGCCCCGCAATGTGCGCGTGGGCGAGGCGCCGAGCTTTGGCCTGCCCGTCACTCGCCACGATCCTCACTGCGCCGGCTCGGTCGCCTACCTGCAGCTCGCGCGGGAGATGGCAGCTCGTGCCTGAGTCGTGGCAGGGTATGTCGAGTCCCGCCGCGGGTCGCGGAATCGGTCGCGGCCTCACGGCCATCCTCGCCCAGAGCGAGCGTGAGGTCGAGGGGCTGCGCCACCTGGCGCCTGATCTGATCCGGCCCAACCCCCGCCAGCCTCGGCGCTCGTTCGAGGGCGCTGCGCTACTCGCCCTGTCGGAGTCGATCAGGGCCCGAGGGATCCTGCAGCCGCTCGTGGTCCGCCCGCTCCCGGGCGGGAGCTTCGAGCTAGTCGCCGGAGAGCGCCGGCTGCGGGCGGCCAGGCTCGCGGGCCTCGAGGAGGTGCCGGCCGTGGTACGCGAGACCGAGGAGGCCGAGCAGCTCGAGCTGGCCTTGGTCGAGAACGTCGCGCGCGAGGACCTCAACCCGGTCGAGGAGGCGCGCGCCTGCGCGACGCTGGTCGATGATCTCGGACTGAGCAAGGAGGAGCTCGGGCGGCGCATCGGGCGCAGCCGGGTGGCAGTCTCGAACCTGATCCGCCTGCTCGACCTTCCCGACGAGGTCCTCGACCTGCTCACCCAGGGGGCCCTCTCGGAGGGCCACGGGCGTGCGATCCTCACCTGCCGGGACCAGGGCGAGCGCCGCCGCCTCGGTCGCGAGGCGAGCGCCAGCGGCTGGTCCGTACGCGAGACCGAGCGCCGCGCCAAGGAGGTCGAGGCCGGCGACGACCGACCGGCCGAGCGAGCGCCGGTGACCATCCACCCCGACCTGGCCGATGCCCTCGCCGCGGCGGAGGACGCGCTTACTGCCGCGCTCGGGCGCGAGGTCAGGGTGCGACCGAGAGGCGGGGCCTACCGGGTCGAGCTCGAGTTGGCCGAGCCCCATGAGGGCATCGAGCTCGCCGACCGCCTAATGCGCCGGGCGACGGCATAGCGGACGACCGTACTCTGCTCCCGACGGTGCCGAAGCGGCCGCTGTCGCGCTAGAGTTCCCGGTCCTCGAGGGCGATTAGCTCAGCCGGTTAGAGCGCTTCTCTGATAAGGAAGAGGTCCCTGGTTCGAGTCCAGGATCGCCCATTGCCCCGATAAAGCCCGCATCCTGCGGAAATAAGCGCGTCTCTCGGGTCCGGGCTGCCAAGGGTTGTACAGAGGAGTTGGAAGCGTTTTGGAAGCAGGCGCCGCCCCCGAAGCTTGCCCCGGCCGCCTTTAGGGGCGGAGTTGCCTTGACGGTGTCCGCCGAGAATGTCCTCTACTACGGGGACAACCTCGACGTTCTCCGCCAGCACGCCAAGGACGAGTCAGTCGCCTCGACCCGCCTTCAACAGCAACGCGGACTACAACGTCCTCTTCTCCGAGCAGAGTGGGGAACGGTCGGCAGCTCAGATCAGGGTCTTCGAGGACACTTGGCACTGGGACCAGGCCGCCGCTGCCGCCTACGAAGAGGCAGTCGAGACCGGGGGCGACCTATCGAGGGCGATGCAGGCGTTCCGGACCCTCTTGGGCGACTCGGACATGCTCGCCTACCTGGCGATGATGGCTCCGCGGCTGGTTAAGCTACGGCGTGTACTCAAGCCGACTGGCTCCCTCTACCTCCATTGTGACCCCACCGCTGGCCACTACCTCAAGCTCTGCTCGACTCGATCTTTGGCCCTGAGACGTTCCAAAACGAGATCGTCTGGCAACGGACCAGCAGCCATAGCCGCCTTCGCCGCTACGGACGGTCCATGACCTCATCCTCTTCTACGCAAGAGGCGAGGACCCGGTCTGGAACCCGCAATACACGCCTTACGACGAGGACTAGGTTCGCTCTTTCTACCGCCACGTCGAGGAGGGGACCGGCCGACGCTACCGGCTGTCCGACGTCACCTCGCGGAGGCCGGGAGGGAGTTACCTATGGCACGGCAAGCGCCTCCGGGGAATCGTTACTGGGGCTACTCCGAGGAGACGATGCTGCGATTCGAGGAGGAGGGCCGCTTGGTCTACAGCCGAAACAGCATCCCCTCCTACAAGCGCTACCTAGACGAGATGCCGGGCCAGCTCCTACAGGACGTTTGGACGGACATACCGCCGATCAGTTCGCGGGCCCCAGAGCGTCTGGCTACCCAACCCAGAAGCCGGAGCCGCTCCTCGAACGCACCATCACGGCGAGCAGTAATGAGGGAGATGTGGTTCTCGATCCCTTCTGCGGTTGCGGCACCGCCATCGCCGTCGCCCAACGCTTGAACCGGCGCTGGATCGGGATCGACATCACCTACCTCGCTACGTCACTCATCCAAGGTCGCTCAGGGATGCCTTCGGTGAGAGCGCCAGATTCAAGGTCATAGGCGAGCCGGCGAGCGCAGTACGGCGGTATGAAGGCCGACGACGCCAAGGAGCTCAGAGAGCTAAGGCGCGAGAACGCTTCGCTCAAGCGCATCGTCGCCGACAAGGAGCTCGAGAACCTCGCGCTCAAGGAGATCGCGAAGGGAAACTGGTGAGCCCGGCCCGGAGGAGGCGGGCGGTCGCGATGCTCTGCTCGGTTTAGGCGCTCACGAAAAAACCCAACAGCAGCAGGCATGCGACCATCGCGTAGAACGGGGAGATCGCCAGCGATGGGATGGCCGCAAGAACCGCAGAGCCTCGCCTATCCGAGGGCTGCTCGAGCTTGAAGAATTTCGACCAATCAAAGGCCTGGTCGGCACCGGCTTCATCGACCAAGGCGTCGGCTGCCCCGCGAAAGTGTCTTTCGAGTGAGAGTAGTAAGTAAGCGTTTAGGAAGTGGAAGCCAACCGCGGCAACGACGCCGAGCCCGAGAATTGTGGGCCGCTCGTTTGTTTGCTGCAAGTGCGGCGATAGCCGCTACAGTGTGACGCCACGTCTTTGCTTGCGCGCTGTAACCGGCCAGCCGCTGGATTACCGCTTCATACCGCCCGAGCTGCTTGTCGAGCAGCTCCAGAGTTTCTGCCGACGGTGCGCGACCTGGCTCACTGCACTCGGGGCAGCAGCTTCTTCAAATTCTCCCAGTTCCAGCGGTAGAGCCTGCCAGCGTTCTCGACCCGTCGAGGGGAGGAGTCCTTGTAGCCGATCATCTGCCCTACCAGCTTGCCTAGGCGGCGTGCGATCGCGCCCTCCTTTAGGACTCCGGGAGCCCGGTAAGTCTCCGGCTTGACCATGACAAGCACAAAGTCGCACCGGTTGATTCGCCGTTCCGCTTCGCTTCCCAGCTCCGCTCGCGCGCGGCTTCCTTCATTGACCAGTCTTCCACTTCGTAAAGGCGAACCGGGTAGGGCGAGCCTGCCCGACGACAAGTCCCGAAGGACTCGGTCGCGGTCGAAGTCGAAGCTGACGAACAGACGGGGGTTACGAGCCATTTCCCTGTCCTATCAGGTCGGGGGGACGGCATTCCGGCTTAGTGGCGACGGCCACCCCGCAAGCTGGTTTGGAAGCGGCTTGGAAGCGGGAGACGGCAGGACGAGGCAGAGGACCTGGCGGTCAAGGTGGTACCCGTGTCGGTAAGACAGCCTATCTCGAGGGTCAGGCAGTAGATGGCAGTATCTAGCCCAGCTCTGATAAGGAAGAGGTCCCTGGTTCGAGTCCAGGATCGCCCACTGCCCTCGCCCGGCCACGAAAGGTGCCTCGCGGGGAGGCCGCTTCCTCGTAGTTGCAGGTCACGCTCGGTCCTAAGCGTGCGCGATCATCCTGCTCATGGATCGTGCACAGGCCGGTCTCTCTGCGCTCGGCGTCCCTGCTCCGGGAGCAGGTCCCGGACTTCGGCGCCTACCCCTTCTCCATCCCGGCGATCAGGACCCTCGACACGCTCGAGCTCGACCCGAGGGTCACCTTCCTCGTGGGTCCCAACGGAAGCGGCAAGTCGACGCTGATCGAGGCGATCGCCGTGGCCGCGGGCTTCAACCCCGAAGGGGGAAGCCAGAACGTCGATTTCTCGACGCGTGCCTCCCATTCGGTACTCCACGACCACATCCGCCTGACGCGCGGGGTGCGTCGGCCCCGCAGCGGCTACTTCCTGCGGGCCGAGAGCTTCTTCAACGTGGCCTCGGCGATCGACCGACTCGAGGAGGAAGAAGGCGGGGGCCTGCTCGCCGCCTACGGCGGGCGCTCGCTGCACGTGCGATCCCACGGGGAGTCGTTCCTCGCGCTCGTGACCAACCGCTTCGGGCCAGACGGCCTCTACATCCTCGACGAGCCCGAGGCGGCCCTATCGGTTCCCGGCAACCTTGCCCTCCTCAAGGAGATGCACGACCTCACCGAGCAGGGCACCCAGTTCATCGTGGCGACCCACTCCCCGATCCTCATGGGCTACCCCGGAGCCCTGATCTACGCCCTCGACGACGAGGGCTTCGAGCAGACCCTGGGAGGACACAGAGCAGTACCAGCTGACCCGGTCATTCCTGGAGGACCGCGAACGCTTCTTCCGCCACTGTTTGCCGCCCAGGCAACCGTGGCGCCTCGCGCTCCTACACGGGCGCCCGACCGGGCCCGAGGGCGAGTTCCGCCGCCCGCGCCTGCATGGTCGCGAGGCCTTCGAGCTGCGACTCGGCCCGGCCGATGAGATGGTCGAGGTGCTCGGCATCGAAGCGCTCGTCGCCTGGGGCGATCGCTCGCAGGGCTCGCCAGAGGGATAGCTTGGCGAGGATGCCGCCCGAGAGGCCCTCGAGCTCGACCATGCGGCTGAGCGGTGAGTAGCCCCTGAGCTGCCCGTTGGGCTTGAGTCGGCCGATCTTCTCGCCGAGCCAGCCGGCCGCCAGCTTGAGGCGATCGGTAGGGACCCCGACCCGGTCGACGATCCCCTCGAGCTCCCGGCGGTCCGCGTCTAGCGCGCTCGTGAGCTCGACGAGGAACGTCTCGAACTCTGTTCCTCGATTCGCCGCCAGGGTGCGGCGAACGAGTTGGGAGCCGAAGGCCGAGCCGGCGAGATGGTCGTTGAGGTAGAGCGTCAGCAGGTCGCTCGAAAGAGCTGTCGGCAGGCGCGGCCCCGAGCCCGCGGAGGCATTCATCGGCTCTCAGCGGTCGAGCGGGTGCGGCGAGGAGCGTCCATTGCGGGTCTTCCTCCTTCTGGTCACGAGGTAAGGTCGCGGGCGGGTCCGGCCTCTCGCGGCTACCCCTTCGTCGCGGTGCCAAACCGTCGCGGTGCTCTCGCCCGGGTGCCTTGGCACTCTCGCTGATAGAGTGCCAAGCAGTAAGCGGAACCCGCAAGCAGACGGAGGTTTGCCCATGAACCTGAAGCCTTTGGGCGATCGCCTGATCGTCCAGATCTTGGAGGAGGAGGAGACTACGGCCAGCGGCATAGTCCTCCCCGACACCGCCAAGGAGAAGCCCCAGCGGGGCAAGGTCGTCGCCGTCGGCGACGGCAAGCCCTCGGAGGACGGCAAGGATCGCGTCCCCGTCGACGTCACGGAGGGCGACGAGGTCCTCTACTCGAAGTATGGCGGCACCGACATCGTCGTGGAGGGCGAGGATCTGCTCGTCCTGCGCGAGGCCGACGTGCTCGCCAAGGTCACCGGCTAGACGACAGGAAAGACTGAGAGGAGAAAATGGCTCACAAGGAGCTCAAGTACGAGCAGGAGGCGCGCACGGCGCTCGAGGCCGGCGTGAACGCCGTGGCGAACGCGGTCAAGGTGACGCTCGGCCCCAAGGGCCGCTACGTCGTCCTCGACAAGAAGTTCGGCGCGCCGACCATCACCAACGACGGCGTCACGATCGCGCGCGAGATCGAGGTCGAGGACGTCTTCGAGAACCAGGGCGCGCAGCTCGTCCGCGAGGTCGCCACGGCGACCAACGACGTGGCCGGCGACGGCACGACGACGGCGACTCTGCTGGCCCAGATCATCGTTCACCAGGGTCTGCGCAACGTGGCCGCGGGAGCCAACCCGCTCGCGCTGCGCCGGGGGATCGAGAAGGCGGTCGAGCAGGTGACCGAGCACATCGGGACGCAGTCCCAGGACGTCTCCGGTAAGGACCAGATCGCCCGTGTCGCGGCCATCTCGGCGGCCGACGGTGAGATCGGCGACGTGATCGCCGACGCCATCGAGAAGGTCGGCAAGGACGGCGTGGTCAACGTCGAGGAGGGCCAGACCTTCGGCATGGACCTCGAGTTCACCGAGGGCATGCAGTTCGACAAGGGCTACATCTCGCCCTACATGGTCACCGATCAGGACCGCATGGAGGCCACGCTCGAGGACCCCTACATCCTCATCGCCAACCAGAAGATCGGCTCCGTGCGGGACGTCCTGCCCGTGCTCGAGCAGGTCATCCAGTCGGGCAAGCCGATCCTCGTGATCGCCGAGGACGTCGAGGGCGAGTCGCTTGCGACGTTCGTGGTCAACAAGCTCCGCGGCACCTTCACCGGCGTCGCGGTCAAGGCTCCCGGCTTCGGCGACCGCCGCAAGCGGATGCTCGAGGACATCGCCATCCTCACCGGCGCCGAGGTCATCACCGAGGAGATGGGGCTCAAGCTCGAGAACACCCAGCTGACCCAGCTCGGGCGCGCTCGTCGGGTGGTCGTCGCCAAGGACAACACCACGGTCGTCGACGGCGCCGGTGACGAGGAGGCCATCAGGGGCCGCATCCGCCAGATCCAGGCCGAGATCGAGGACACCGACTCGGACTTCGACCGCGAGAAGCTCCAGGAGCGCCTCGCCAAGCTCTCGGGTGGCGTCGCCGTGGTCAAGGTCGGTGCCGCGACCGAGACCGAGATGAAGGAGAAGAAGCACCGGGTCGAGGACGCGCTCCAGGCCACGCGCGCGGCGCTCGAGGAGGGCATCGTGCCGGGCGGCGGCACCGCGCTGCTCTCGGCGGCCGAGGCCGTCGACGCCGACGGCCTGGGCGATCAGGACGAGCGCACGGGCGCGCTCATCATCAGGCGGGCGCTCGAGGAGCCGGTCCGCCAGCTGGCGGAGAACTCCGGCCTCGAGGGCTCGGTCATCGTCAACGACGTGCGCCGTGCCGGTGTCGACGGTCAGGGCCTCGACGCTGAGTCCGGCGACCTCGTCGACCTGGTCCCCGCGGGCATCATCGACCCGGCGATGGTCACGCGCTCGGCGCTGCAGAACGCGGCCTCGATCGCCAAGAACATCCTCACCACCGAGTGCATCGTCGGGGAGGTGCCGGATAAGGAGCCGGCCGGCGCCGGCGGCGGCGGCATGCCCGACATGGGCGGGATGATGTAGCGAGCGCGCGAGCGCCAGGACGGTCACTAGAGGGCCCGGCGTCGTGCCGGGCCCTCTTCGTGTGTTGGTCCTCGATCGTCGTCTCGAGGGGTGGAGGATTCGAGCTCTCAGGTGTCCGCCAGGACGGCGGACAGGCGAAGTGGACGCACGCCGAGGCGCTCCGCGTCGGCCGTCCCCCGCTCGGTGATCATCGACGCACCGAGCAGCGCGGCCTCGTCCGAAGTCACGGGGGCAACGGGTCCCAGCGCCCGTTCAAGCCCGCCGAGGCCGGCGTGCATCACCGGCGCGGGTATGTGCATCCGGCGGCGCCGACGGCCCCGCGCGCGCAGCACGCCTCCGACCAGCTCGTCGTAGGTCATGGCCTCCGGCCCCGCGAGCTCGAAACGGCCGGTCGCACGCTCTTCGAGCGCCGCGAGCGCGCAGCTCGCGACATCGTCTGCCGAGATCGGCTGGTAGCGGGCGTGCCCTGTTCCCGGGGTGGGCATGACCGGGAGCCACGAGAGGCGCTCGAGCGCCGTGACCATGCGGTCGCCGGGAGCCAAGACGAGTGACGAAGCGACGATCGTGCTCTCCAGGGACGCAGTGGTAACAGCCTGCTCGGCCAGCGCCCGAGAGCGCAGGTACCGCACGTTCGAATGACGCGAGGCGCCGAGCGTCGAGAGGAGCAGGAAGTGGCTCACCCCTGCGTGCTCGGCCGCACGCGCCAGCCGGAGCGTGGCCAGGCCGTTCACCTCCTCGATCGATGCCCGCGGACTGTTGCGGGTTGCCGTGGCGAGGTGGACCACGCAGCTCACGCCTCGCATGGCATGGCGAAACGAGCGCGGGTCGGCGAGGTCACCGAGGACGAGGCCGACGCGGACCCGCGCGGGCCCCAGCTCGCGGGGATCGCGGACGAGGCAGCGCACCGGCTGCCCCGCCGCCAGCAGCCGTCGTAGCAGCGCCGACCCGACGGTGCCGCTCGCGCCGGTGAGGAGGATCATGGCGGCCGGCAGGCTACCGGGGGACACGGGTTAGAATGCGGCTCCGCCTGCTGGGGCGGCCGGTCCGTGCGGCCTCCCCCTCGACTCGACACCTGAAGGAGCAAGACCCATGGCGTACGTCATCGCCGAGCCCTGCATCGGCCAGAAGGACAACTCCTGCGTCGAGGTCTGCCCGGTCGACTGCATCCATCCGACGCCCGACGAGCCCGACTACGACCAGGTCGAGATGCTCTACATCGATCCCGACGAGTGCATCGACTGCGACGCCTGCGTCGAGGCCTGCCCGGTCGACGCCTGCTTTGCCGAGGACCAGCTGCCGGGGGAGTGGGAGAAGTACATCCAGATCAACGCCGAGTACTACGCGCAGGCCGGTTGACGGCTGCCTTACGGGCGGCTGCCTTACGGGCGGTTGCTTGACGTTGGCTGAGGGCGGATGCCGCTCAACCACGCGGCGCTGACGGTAAGCGACCGGGAGCGCTCGGCCGCTTTCTACCGCGACCACTTCGGGCTGTGCGAGCGCGTGCACGACGACGAGCATCTGCTCATCTTGGGCGCGTCCGACGGATCGTTGCTCGCCCTCTCCGAAGGACCCGTGCCGGCCGCGGGACTTCCGCCGACCAACCACTTCGGCTTCCGGATCGCGTCGGGGCTGAGGTTCGCGAGGCCCCGCGAAGCGCTGAGAGAAGCGGGCGTGATCGAGACCGACTGGCAGGACGACGGACGCTTCGTCCGCGTGCAGGTCGCCGACCCCGACGGCTATCGGGTCGAGCTCTTCGCCTACTGAGGAGGTGGGGCCCTACCTCGCCATCGGCAGCGCGACGCCGCTCGGCGGGGGGATGTCAGGCCGCGCCGGGGGCTGTAGCACGGCGAGCTGCTGAGGCGTGGCCGCGATCAGGCCGCGCGCCGCGTGAAAGAGGGCCTGCGAGGCCGGGGCGTCCGGATCCTCGAGTACAAGCGGTACGCCCTCGTCGGCGCCGATCCGCAGCTCCTCCTGGAGCGGGACCTTGCCGAGCAGGGGCACATCGAGGTCGTCGGCCAGGAGCTGACCGCCGCCCTCGCCGAAGATCGTGTAGCGCTCCCCGGCCGGCGTGACGAAGCCCGACATGTTCTCGATCACGCCGGCGATCCCGAGGTCGAAGCGCCGCGCGGTCTCGGCGGCACGCCTGGCGACCTGCTGGGCGGCAGGCTGAGGGGTGGTGACGATCACGAAGCGCGACTGGGGCAGCAGCTGGGCCAGCGTCATCGACACGTCGCCGGTCCCGGGGGGCAGGTCGATCAGGAGGTAGTCGAGCTCGCCCCACTCGACGTCCTCGAGGAACTGGCGGATCGCCTTGTGGAGCATGGGGCCCCGCCAGACGACCGCCTGGTCACGCCCCTCCAGGAAGAACTCGATCGACATCGCCTTGATGCCGCCGTGGACGACGAGCGGCAGGATTCGCCGGCGCTCGGAGACCTTCGGCTTGCCGTGGACGCCGAGCATGCGGGGGATCGAGTAGCCCCAGACGTCGGCGTCGAGGGCGGCCGCGCGCTTGCCCTCGGCGGAGAGAGCCGCGGTCAGGTTGGCGGTCGTCGTCGACTTGCCGACGCCGCCCTTGCCGGAGCCGACGCAGATAACGTTCTTGACGGCGGCGAGCGCGCCGTCGGGGAGCCCGTCGGAGCGCCCGACGCGCTCCTTTAGATCATCCCTCTCGCGCTCGGAGAGGACGTCGAAGTCGACCCGCACGTGCCCTACGCCCGGAAGCGCAGACACAGTGGTCGCGACCGCCTCTTGAAAGTGGGATCGGATCGGGCACCCGGCGGTGGTCAGCGAGACGGTGACCGCGACCTCCCCCGGGGTGGGGTACTCCACGGCTCGGACCATGCCGAGGTCGACGATGTTCTGGTGGAGCTCGGGGTCGACGACGGTGCGTAGGGCCGCTCGCACCTCGTCCCGGGTAGGAGCTTCGGCGGTCGGGGAGGCCATCACCTGCATTGTCGCAGCCGCGAGAGCGTCCACGAAAAGACCGGCGGAGCCCGAAGGCCCCGCCGGTCGAGGGAGGAGAGATGCTGCTACTGCCGGCGAGGTATGAGGCCGGCAGCCTCTCCTCGCGCCGGTCTCTCCGCGCCGGTCGAGGGTAAGTGAGACGGTGGTTCTAGCGCGCGGAGGCCGCGAGCTCCCGATACCGCTGACGAGGTCGCCGGCGCCGTCGCTGACCTTGTCGGCACCCCGCTCGAAGTCGCGTTGACTGCGGCGGAGCACCCGCTCGGCGGCCTGACGACGCTGACGGAGCTCACGCTCGGCCTGCGTGCGCGTGCGCTTG
>JAUJNZ010000003.1:126478-200156 GCA_030447905.1 Thermoleophilaceae bacterium | reverse complement strand
GCCTCGACCACGCCGTCCCGCGCGGTGAGCGCGGCGCCGACGGAGACGAGCACCGGGCGCTGGGCCTCGGTCACGGCCGCCTGCAGGCGGGTGCTCTCGGCACGCGCGCGCTGGCGGGTCGTCCGGGCGGCCCCATGGGTGGTCGAGCGAGCGCCGCGGCTGGTCGAGCGAGCGCCGCGGCCGTCGACCGCGCCTGCGAGCGCGTCTGGGCGCCGGTGCGCTTGGCCTGATTAGGTTGACGGGTCGCTGCGGCGCGCTTGGCGCGGGCGGAGCGCTCGGCCTGGGTCGTCCCGCGCTCCGGGCTGTTGCTGCGGCTGCGCTGCGAGGTGCCGCCGGTGCTCTTGGAGCTCTTGCCTGCGCCTTGAGGCCGGCTTCGGTCTGATTCTGAGGTGCCGGTGGCCATGTTCGTCTGATGCCTCCTGTGCGGGTCCTCTCCCCCTCGTACGGGTAAGGATATTAGAACTAACGTCCATAACCGGTACCAGCTCCTGTCCCAACGTCAACCTCTTCCTGTGGGAGCCCCGTCACACAGCGCGGGCGCGGGCCCTTCGGCGGCGGTGAGCGCTCAGGCCGGCAGCGCATGCTCGCGCGCGACGCGCGCGAGCCAGACCGGTGGAGCCTCGAGCTCGGCCAGCGTAGGCAGCAGCTCGGGTGCTTCCCACACTCGGTTGAGGCCGGCCAGGCCCGCGCGCTCGGCGACCTCGCCGCAGAATCGCCGGCCGAGCTCGTACTGGCGCAGCTTCATGTCGAGCCCGAGCAGGCGCCCGATCACGCGCTCCGGCGCCGAGCGGTTGGCCCGGCGATGCTCCATAGCCTCGCGCAGGCCCGGATAGTCGGGGACTACCTCGGCGCCGAGCGCGTCCATGACGTGCTCGGAGTAGCCCTCGACGACCGCCATGGCGGCCTGCACGCCGTCCATGATCGTGCGCTGCTCGCGCGTCTGGACGAGCGCGGCGAGTCCCCCCTCGCGGAAGGCCTCGATCAGCTTGGCCGGGTCCGGCAGGGAGGGTAGGCCGCCCGCCGAGCCGCGGCGGATGCGGACGTCGACGGTCGCGAGGTAACGCTCGAGCAGCCCGCCCAGGTAGCCACGGAGCCACGGGACGCCGGCGAACTCAAAGGCGTGGGTGACCTCGTGCAGGGCGAGCCAGCCCAGGAAGCTCTCGCCGTCGACGTTCATCTCACGCGCGGCGGTGACCACGTTCGAGCTCACGAACAGCAACCGCGGCGGGCGCTCGTGGCCGAGCAGCGAGAGCTCGTACTGGCCCAGGACCCGGCCGGAGAGGAAGCCGACGACGAGGCCCACCTCGGCGGCTAGCGCGGCCCCAGCGGCGATCCGCATCGGCCCCGCGAGCGGCCCGGCCCGCTCGAGGCGGCTCTCGAGCCGCTCGGTCACCGAGGCGAGCATCTCGGTGAGCATGTCGACGTTGATCGCGGCCCACTCGTCGCGCTTGGTCGGCTCGGGAGCCGGCAGTGGCTGGCTGGGCACGAGGCCGGTGAAGCGCCCGACCTCGGTCTCGGCGCGAGCGACCCACGCGTCGAGGTCGCCGGGAAGGCGCTCATGGGGGTCGGGGCCCGAGGCGAGCCGGGCGATCTGGAGGGCGAGCCCGCGGTCGAGCATCTCCGGGCGAACGCTAGCGGGCCCAGGTGTGGCGAGCCCCCATCATGGGAACGAGCCAGGAACATGAGCTCGCCCACGGACACACAGACGCGCCCGACCTCGGACGGGTACGAAGAGCCTCCCACCGAGCCGTCCGACTACGGCGCCCTCAACCTCACCTATCTCGCGCTGTTCGCGACCGTGGTCGTCGCTACGAGCCGCCGGGCCGACATCCGCGGGCGCGACCTGCCGCCCCTGGGACTGGCTACCTTCGCCCTGGCGAAGACCGTCTCACGCGAGAAGATCGCGACCTGGGTCCGCGACCCCTTCGTCGAGGAGAGCTCCGACCACCGCCCGGGCGCGCCTCGCGGCCAGGGCCTGCGGCATGCGATCGGCGAGCTCCTGACCTGCACAAGGTGCTCGGGCGCTTGGGCGGCGCTCGGGGTCGTGGGCCTGCGGGCGACGTCGCCGAGGGGGGGACGGGTCGTCACGGCGGTGCTGGCCTCCTCGGGGATGAACGACTTCCTGCAGGCGGGTTTTCGGTACGCGACGGAGCGGGCGAACGCGGCAGCAGGCTGAGGGCCGAAGCGGCGCCTGCTGGATCGCCCCCTACAGCCGGGGAAGCGGCTGTTCCCACTCGAGCAGCGGCGCGAACAGGTCACCGCGCTCGGCGACGCGCGCGAGCACGGCCTCGGAATCGAAGGCAAGCCGCTCGGGATCACCTGCCTCGAGTGCTTCCTCGAGCTCCTCCCAGGCGACCGGCGTCGACACCGTCGGGCGCTCGCGCGCGCGCAGCGAGTAGACGTTCACCGTGGTCTTGTGCTGGTCGTTCTGGCTCCAGTCGACTAGGACCTTGCCCTCGCGCAGGCTCTTGCGCATGCTCGAGACCACGAGCTCGCCATGGCGGCGCTCCAGCAGCTGCGCCACGGCCTGGGCGAACGGCTTGGTCTCGGCGTAGGTCGTATCGACGTTGAGCGGAAAGTAGACCTGCACGCCCTTGGACCCCGAGGTCTTGGCGAGGCCCTCGAGACCCAGCGGCCCGAGCAGGTCGCGCAGGAGCAGCGCCACGCGCGCGCACGTGAGCACGTCGGCCGGCGGGCCGGGGTCGAGGTCGAAGACCATCGCCGTCGGTCGCTCGATCGGGCTGGCGAGCGACAGCGAAGTGTGAAGCTCGAGGTCCGCGAGGTTGGCGAGCCAGACGAGCGTGGCCAGGTCCTCGGCGAGGCAGAAGTCGACGACCCGGTCCTCGGAGCGGATGGCGATCGGCGCGGTGCGGACCCAGTCGGGGCGGTGGGAGGGGCACTGCTTCTCGTAGAAGTGGCCGGCCTCGACGCCGTTCGGATAGCGCTTGAGGGTGAGCGGGCGGCCGCGCAGGTGGGGGAGGACCGTCGGCGCGATCCGGGTGTAGTAGTCGATGACCGCCGCTTTGGTGAAGCCGACCCGCGGATAGAGCACCTTGGCGAGGTTCGAGAGCCGCAGCGGCCGTCCCTCGACCTCGACCTCGACCGCTCGGCTCACGCCCGGGCGCGCGTGCGGCTACCCCCGGCGGAGCGACCGCCGCCCTCTTCGTCGCCCGAGCTCCGGCCGCGTGCGCCGTCGCCGCCGCCGCGCGACCCGGCGAGGCTCGCCTCGAGGGCGGCCATCAGGTCGGGCGCGGGCTGGGGGCGCTCGGGCTCGGCCTCGGTGACGACCTCCTCGCCCCGAGCCTTGCAGTCGATCAGCTCGAGCAGGCGCTCGCGGCGCTCGTCGTGGAGGTGCTCGGGCTCGAACTCGGCCGACAGCGACTCGACGAGGCGGCAGGCCATCTCGACCTCCCGGTCGGTGACCTCGCCGCGAGCAGCCGGTGAGTCAAGCTCGTCGCGCGGCACGACCTCGTCGGGGAAGAGCATGGTCGCGACGGTGAGCGTCTCCCCGACGGGTCGGATCGCGGCGAGGTGCTCCTTGGTGCGGATGACCACGCGCCCGATCGCCACCTTGCCCGAGCTCGCCATTGCCCGGCGCAGGAGGTCATAGGGCTTCACGGCGACTTCGCCGTTGGGCGTCGCGTAGTAGGAGGAGTCGTAGAGGATGGGATCGATCTCGGCCAGGTCGACGAAGCGCTCGATGTCGATCGTGTCCGTGCGCTCGGGGTCCAGCCGCTCGAGCTCCTCGTCGGTCACGACGACGTAGCGTCCGCCCTCGAGCTCGTAGCCGCGCACGATCTCCTCGCGCGGTACCTCGCGGTCCTCGACCGAGCAGAAGCGGCGGTGCTGGACGCGCGCGCCGTCCTCGGCGTGGAGCTGGTGGAAGTGGACGTCCTGGCGGCGTACGGCGGAAACCAGCCGGACCGGCACGGTCACGAGGCCAAAGGAGATGGCGCCGCTCCAGATCGACCGGGGCATGGTGACGTCTTACCCGGTGGTGGCCGGCTCGCCACCCGGAGAGGCGCCCGCGGCTGGGGCGCCCGCGGGCTGGGCGTCCGCGCTCACGGGCTCCCGGGTCACCTCGCGGGGGTCCATGTCGTCGCGCCGGCCGAGGTAGCGGGGCGCCCGCAGCGTCCCGGTGTGGGTCCACTCGGCGAATCCCACCTCGGCCACGAGCTCGGGCTCGCAGTAGGTCGCCTCCCTCGGGGGGCGGGCGCCAGCGCCGAAAGGACTGGTCTCCCGGACGAGTGGATCCAGCAGCTCGGAGAGCCGGGTGAGCTCCCCCTCGCTGAACCCCGTTCCCACGCGGCCGACGTAGCGCAGGCGCGGCTCTGAGTCCGGGTCGTCCGACTCGTAGACACCGGCGAGCAGCGCGCCGAGGCGACCGCGCCGCGCCCCCTGGCCGGGAAGCCACCCGCCGACGACCACCTCCTGGCGCCGGACGTTCTTGACCTTGAGCCAAGTGCCGCAGCGCCGGCCCGGCTCGTAGCGGCTGTCGAGCCGCTTGGCCACGATGCCCTCGAGGCCCCGGGCGCGGCTTGCGTCGAGCAGGGCCTGCCCGTCGCCTGCGTGGTAGGCGGGCGTCTGCCAGTGCGGGCCCTCGAGCCCGAGGCCCTCGAGCAGCTCGCGCCGCTCGGCGTAGGGGAGGTCGAGGGTCGAGCGACCGTCGAGGTGGAGTAGATCGAAGGCCATGTAGGCGACGGGGGTGTCGTTCATCCGCCGCCGCACGGCGCTCTCGGAGGCCAGGTGCATACGCCGCTGGAGGCGCCCGAAGTCGGGCCGCCCGTCGGCATCGAAGGCGACGACCTCCCCGTCGATCACGGTCTCCCGGGCGCCGAGCGCGGCGCCGATTCCCCGCAGCTCGGGGTAGCGCGGCGTGATGTCGGCCCCGCTGCGGGCGGTGAGCTCGATGCGACCGCCGCTTGCGTACAGCAGGGCTCGGACGCCGTCCCACTTGATCTCGAAGGCCCAGCGCTCGTCGTCGGGCGGCAGCTCGCCGACGCGCGCCCGCATCGGCTCGAGACCGCGCGGCAGCGGCTCGCGATCGGGGTCTTGCGGCGGGTCCATGCGATGGATCATCCAGTCCTCGCCACGGGTCCGGAACAGGACATAGCGGCCCTGCACCCGTTCGCCGTGGAAGGTCACCATCACCTCGTCCTCGCGGAACTTGTGGCACTCGTAGGTCCCCTGGTCCCAGATCGTCATCGTGCCGGCGCCGTAGCTTCCCGCCGGGATCTCCCCGGAGAAGTGGAGGTACTCCAGCGGGTGGTCCTCGGTGTGGACGGCCAGTCGGTTCTCGCTCGGGTCGGGCGGGATTCCCTTGGGCACCGCCCAGGAGACGAGCACCCCGTCGCGTTCGAGGCGGAGGTCCCAGTGCAGGCGACGCGCGTGATGCTCTTGGACGACGAACCGTGGGCGCTCGGCCGCGGGCTCGTCGGCCGGATCGGCTTCTTCGAGCCCCGGCTCGGGCGTGCGCTCGGGGTCCCGCTTGGCCCGATAGGCGCCGAGGCGGTTTGCCGGGGTCACCGCCCCTCCGGCTCGAGCAAGCCGCGCTCGGCGATGAGGTCGAGGTCGAGCGACCGGTAGCCGACGGCGTCGAAGAGAACGGTCACGCGCCCGTCGTCGTAGCCGTGGACCACGCCCTGCCCCAACGGGCGTGCGCCACCCGGCTGCCGACCTCGAAGGGCTGCTGATCGGGGACGAGCTCGGCCACGCGGCCGGCCTCGCAGTTATCGCAGCGCCCGCAGGGACCCTCGTAGGGCTCGCCGAAGTAGTTCAGCACGAACTCACGCCGGCAGTCGTCGCGCAGCTCGGCGTAGGAGCGCAGCATCTCGAGCCGGGACTGCTCGACCGCCTCCCGGTGCTCTTGGGCGCGTACCGCGTCCGGGACGGCCTCGCGCGGGCCGGGTCGGCCGCGTCCCGGGACGACCTCGCCGCCCGGGCGGACGGCGACCGCGCCGGCGTCCTCGAGCCGGTTGACCGCACTCTGCAGCTTCGCCTGTGAGAGCTCCGTGCGCTCGGCGAGCTCGTCCAGGGAAAGCCCGCCGCCGTCGGATCCGCCCGCGACGAGCGCCCGCCCCACCCGCTCGATCTCCTCCTCCCCGACCCGGCCGGCGCCCGCGAAGAACCGGCGCAGCCCGAGGTCCTCGGTACGGAAGAAGAGGACGCCTTCGGCGGCGTCCCCGTCGCGGCCACAGCGGCCGACCTCCTGGTAGTAGGAGTCGATCGAGTCGCTGGCCTCGCGGTGGAAGACGAAGCGCACGTTTGGCTTGTCGACGCCCATGCCGAACGCCGTGGTGGCGACGATGACCTCGAGCTCGTCGTCCATGAAGGCGGTCTGGGCGTCCCGGCGGAGCCCGGCGGCCATACCCGCGTGATAGGCGGCGGCGCCTACCCCGCGCTCGTCGAGCGCGGTGGCGAGCTCCTCCGTCCCCTTGCGAGTAGCCGCATAGACGATCCCCGGCTTGGCGGCAGCCTCGATCCGCTCGAGCAGCGCCTCGTCTCTGCGGTCGGCCTCGTGGAAGATATCGACGGCGAAGCGGATGTTCGGCCGATCGAGCGTGCCGAGTACGACCCGCGGGTCGTGCAGGCCGAGGCGCTCTCGGATCTCCTCGCGCACGGGGGGCGCGGCCGTCGCGGTCAGGGCGAGCACCGCCGGCCGCCCGAGCTCCTCGACTATGGCGCCTAGGCGCAGGTAGTCGGGGCGGAAGTCGTGGCCCCACTCGGAGATGCAGTGGGCCTCGTCGACCACGAACAGCGACGGCCCGGCGGCGCGGATGCGCTCGAGGACGTCGGGCTTGCCGAGCTGCTCGGGCGCCATGAGCAGGAACTCGAGCTCGCCCGCCTGGAGCTCGGCCAGCGACTCGCGGCGCTCGCTCGCTGCGACAGCGGAGGAGAGCTGCGCGCCCTCGCTCGCTGCTTCGTGGCCGGCGAGCGAGACGACCTGGTCGCGCTGGAGCGCGACGAGCGGCGAGACCACCACCGTCGGGCCGTCGATCAGCTCGCCGGCGATCTGGTAGATCGCGGACTTGCCCTGGCCGGTGGACATGACGGCGAGGGTGTCGCGGCCCGAGACCACCGACTCGATCGCCTCGCCCTGGCCGGGGCGAAGGTCTTCGAAGCCGAAGCGCTCGCGGGCGATGTCGCCGATGCGGCGTCGAAGGTCGGACGCCATCGCCTTTGCTCGCTGGGCCGGAGTGGAGCTAGGTCCGGTCGGAGACTGTCTCGACGCCCTCGTGAGCCGCGCAGTGGGCACAGCAGAAGAACCGGCCCTCGGCCTCGACCCCGTGGCCGATCACCCGCACCCCGCAGTGCTCACAGCTCGGGGCGAGCGCGTGAATCGCGCACTCGAAGGAGTCGAAGGTGTGGGTCGCGCCGGCGGCCGTGATCTCGATCGCCTTGTCGTAGTCGTTTCCGCATACCTCGCACTGGGCCATCGGATGCTCCTCTCCGGTCTGGACGGCGGTCGGATCTCGCTTCCCCGCGCTCGGTAGGCGCGAAACCGCGACTACCGCGACGTGCGGCCGATGCCGGTGAGGAACTCGCGGACCCGGAGGAGACCGCCGGTCTTCGGAGACAGCGGCGGGGTCTCGGCGCCCTTGGACTGGCGCATCCCCTCGATCAGCTCGAGCAGCGCCTCGCCAGCTGTGTGGCGCGGCTCCCAGCCGAGATCGCGCCGAGCGCGGCTCGTGTCCAGGAGCGGCACCCCGAGAGCCATGTCGGCCCATCCGGGGGGCGTCGGCTGGAGGCCGGCCTTCCAGGAGAGCTTCGCCGCACCCCGCAGCGCCGCGGGGGGCACCGGTATCGGGCGGGCGCCGAGCAGGCGGCCGAGCTCGGGCGGGTCGAGCACCGGCTCCGCGGCCACGTTGAAGGCACCGCGAGCGTCGCCTGTGACGGCGAGCGCGTACGCCCGCCCGATGTCGAGGGAGTGCACGGCTTGGAAGCGCAGCCCCGGCGTGTCCGGGACCACGGGGATCAGCGAGGGGCGCAGAAGCGAGGTCGGGACGAGCGGTCCGGCGAAGAGCCGCCTGATTCCCGACGCGGCCGCGTCCTTGAAGATCAGGCCCGGGCGCAGGCGGACCGTGCGCGTGTCAGGAAACTCGGCCTCGAAGCGGTCGAGCAGCCGCTCGACCTCCGACTTCTGGCGCGAGTAGAAGGACGACGAGATGCCGTCGGTCGGCCAGCTCTCGTCGACCCGGCGGTCCTTCGGCCCGGGGGAGTAGGCGCCGACCGAGGACGCATAGACGAGCGCCGGCACGCCCGCCTCACCTGCGGCCTCAAAGACGCGGCGGCTGCCGTCCACGTTGGCGCGGCGCGTGATGGCCAGGTCGCGCGAGGGCTGGATCAGCCAGGCCAGGTGGACCACCACATCGGCGCCCCGGAAATGCGGGACGAGGTCGTCGCCGGCCACGTCGGCGGTGGCGAACGTCGTCTTCGCAAAGTCGGCTTCGGGGCACCGGCGCGCCAGCCCCAGGATCGCCTCCACCTCCGGCGCATCGCCGAGGGCTCGCAGCAAGCTCGTGCCCGCGTTCCCGGTGGCGCCGGTGATGACCACTCGCATGGAAGAGGCCTACCCGCGCCGGTTGCCGCGAAACGCTCCGTTTGCCTCGAGTGGTGGCGGGTACCGGGCGAGCGGCACAGGCGATGAAACGGAGGCGCAGTGGCGTTCAACCCGATCGAGGCCCAGAAGTACCTGAAGGGAATGGACTATCCGGCGAGCAAGCAGGACCTGATCGAGCACGCGAAGTCGAACGACGCGCCGCAGGAGATGATCGACGACCTCGACGCCCACGACGAGGATCGCTTCGAGAATCCGGGCGAGGTCCAGAAGGCCTTCTCGAAGAGCTAGCTCGCGCGGGCGAAGCGCTCGGCCGCGTCCCCGGACAGACCGCGCAGCGCTTCGAGCACGTCGGCGACGGATATTTCGAGGAGACCGGGATCCGTCCAGGCCGCGTGCGGATCGCCGGTCCGCCCCGTCCACAGGGCTTGGTGCCATGGGCGCTCGGCTGGCGGACCCCAGCCGTGGGGCGAGGTCGGGCCGAAGAGTACGACCGACGGGGTGCCGAAGGCGGTGGCCAGGTGGGCCACGCCCGTGTCGCCGCAGACCACTCGAGCGGCGGCGGCGACCACGGCCGCGAGCTCGAGTAGGTCGGTGCGGCCGGCGAAGACGGCCCCGGAGGGGAGCCCCGCGGCGCGCGCCACCTGGTGCGCCAGCTCGGTCTCCCCGGCGGAGCCGGTGACGAGGACCTCTCGCCCGGCGTAGCGCTCGGCGCGCGCGACGGCGGCAAAGCGCTCGGCTGGCCAGCGCCGGGCTGCGCTCGCGGCCCCGGGATGCACGAGGGTGACCCCGCCAACGGAAAGGCTCGACACGGGGGCAGGTAGGTCCAGCCGGCGGGGATCGGCTGGGATCCCCGACTCCTCCAGCAGCCGGCACCAGCGGGCGACCTCGTGCTCTGCTCGCCACTTCGGCCCGCCGCGGCTCTCCGGGACTTCGGGGTGGGCAAAGGCAAGCATGCGCCGCGGATGTGCGGCGAGGAGCACGCCGTGGCTCTCGGGTCCGCGCCCGTGGAGGTTGGCCGCCACGTCGGCGCCGTGCAGGGCGGCGGGAAGCGGTGCGAGCGGGACGGTGTCGATGACCTCGTCGACCGCTCCGCTCAGGTGCGCGAGCGGCGCGAGCGCGCGCGGAGCGGCGAGGATCAGCCGGTGAGCGGGGAAGGCCTCCCGTAGCGCCCGCAACGCGGGCAAGGCGGTCAGGAGGTCGCCGAGTCCGAGCGCCCGCAGGGCGACCAGACGCGCCGAAGCGCCGCGCTCCGCGCCTCTCCCTAGGGCGGCCAGGACGACTCCAGCGACGGGCACACCACCATCTCGCGCAGCTCGCACCCCGGCGGCTGGCGCAGCGCGAACACGACGGTCTGGGCGACGTCCTCCGGCCGGTTGAGCTGGGCGTCGGCGGGCGGGCGGTACTGCTCGGCGCGGCCGTCGAAGAAGGCGGTCTGCATCCCACCGGGGATCAGCAGTGTCACGCCGACCCGACCGGCGGTCTCGACGGCGAGCGACCGCGTGAAGCCGACGACTCCGAACTTGCTCGCACAGTAGGCCGTCGCGTCGCTCACCGCGCTCAGCCCGAGCGTCGACCCGACGGTCACCACCTTCCCCCGCGAGCGCTCAAGGTGAGGCAGGGCAGCGCGAACCACGGCCGCGGTCCCGACCAGGTTGACCAGTACGATCCGCTCCCAGCGCTGGGCCTCGATGCGGTCGAACGGGGCGGGCTCGTCCATGGCCGCGGCGGTGACCACCGCGTCGAGACCACCGTGGCGCTCGGCCGCCCGCTCGACCGCGGCCTCGGCGGCGCGCCCGTCGGCGAGGTCGACCCGCTCGTGCTCGACGTCCGCGGGGGGCTCGTGGCGGTCGAGCACCACCGGCGTCCCGCCCTCCGCGGCCACCACCTCGGCGATCGCCGCGCCGAGCCCGGACGCGCCTCCGGTCACGAGGACGGTCCCCAGCTCAGCGTGCGCCACGGAGCGCGACCTCCTCGATCAGCCTGGTCGTGGACCGTCCGGCGACGTAGGGCAGGACGACCGACTGCCCTCCGTGGCGCTCGAGCACCGATGTCTCGGGCAGGTCACGACCGGCATAGTCGCCGCCCTTGGCGAAGACGTGGGGGCGCAGGCGCTCGAGGGCGGCCGCGGGGGTGTCCTCGTCGAAGACGACCACGGCGTCGACCGGGTCGAGGGCGGCCAGCACGGCGGCCCGGTCGGCCTGCCCGACGAGCGGGCGGTCGGCGCCCTTGAGCCGGCGCATCGACGCGTCGGAGTTGAGCAGCACGATCAGACAGTCACCCAGCGCGCGGGCGGCACGCAGGACGCTCACGTGGCCGGCGTGGAGGAGGTCGAAGCAGCCTCCGGTGGCGACCACGGTGCCGCCGCGCGCCCGGACGCGATCGGCCAGGGCAAGCGCCGCACCTTCGCCGCCGACCTCTCCGGGAGAACCGACGCCGGTCCGCGCCGCCGAGCCGGGTCTCTTTCCGAACGCCGTCCCCGCGCCCCCCGCCGCCACGAACTCCGTGGCCGCCGAGACCGCACCGGCCACAGCTGCCGACGGCAGCTCTCCGCCGGCGAGCGCTGTCGCCGCCCGCGAGGCGAACCGGTCCCCGGCTCCACACGGGTCGCCGCCGCCGGCGGTCGCCGGCGCGGGCACGACGAGCGGCGGTCCCTCGGCTCCCGACAGCAGCGCTCCCTCGCTGCCGCGGGTCACGCAGACGTAGGCGGCGCGCCAGCGGCGGGCGAGCTCGGCGGCGTGCCGCGCGACGTCTGCACCGTGCGCGTTCCCAGACCCCGCGAGTCGGGCGGCCTCGGCGGCGTTGGGAGTCACGAGCAGCGATCCCGCCACCGGCTCCGGCCCCCGGGGATGCGGGTCCCACACCAGCGGCACGGGCGCGGGCACGCCGGCCACCGCCTCCCGCAGCTCCGGGACCGTAGCGACCCCCCGCCCGTAGTCGGAGACGAGCACCGCCGCGGCCTCGGATATCGCGCTGCCCGCGGCGCCGAGCTGCGCCGCCGAGGCGCGCACGCCGCCGCGCTCGCGTCCGCCGCGGTCGAGGCGCAGCAGCGTCCGGCCTCCGCCCCGTACCCGCACCTTCTCCGGGGTCGGTCCGTCGAGGCCCAGGTCGATCACCTCGACTCCGGCCAGACCGAGCAGATCGCGCAGCTCCTGCGCCGGTCGGTCGTCGGCCAGGGCGGCCACGAGCCGCACCGGCCGCTCGCCGTCGGCCGCCGCGAGCGCCGCCGCAAGCGCCGCTCCCCCGGGCCGGGTGCGCTCAACCGGATCGTCGACCACCGGGACCGGCGCCTCCGGGGTCAGGCGCTCGACCGTACCGTCGACATCTCGATCGAGCAGCGCGTCTCCCAGCACGACGAGCGCGGCGCCTGCTCGCGTGCTCACCGGAGGTCTCCGGTAGCGCTCCCGATGGCCGCGAGGCTTCCGACGTGGATGTCGACGCCCGCGCACAGCAGATGGACGGCGACCAGGTGGCACTCCTGGACGGTCGCCACCGATGGCGCGTCGACGCACACGGCGTCGTCGCAGAGAGCGGCGAGGGCACACGAGCGGGGACCCGTGAGCGCCCACGTCGCGAGCTCCATCTCGTTGGCGGCCTCGACCGCGGCCAGCACGTTGGTGCTGGCTCCCGAGGTCGAGAGGGCGACGAGCACGTCGCCCGGGCGCCCGTGGGCGCGCACCTGTCGCGCGAAGGCCTCGTCGGGACCGTAGTCGTTGCCGATCGCGGTCAGGCTCGAAGAATCGGCGTGAAGGGCGATCGCCGACAACGGGGGACGGTCTTCGCGGTAGCGCCCCACGAGCTCGCCGGTCAGGTGCTGTGCCTGCGCGGCGCTGCCGCCGTTGCCCACGGCGAGCAGACGCCCGCCCCCGACCAGCGTGGCCCCGAGCCGCTCCGACCAGCGCTCGAGCCGGCCGAGCTCGCGCTCGAGGTCCGCGAGACCACCGGCGAGCGCGAGCAGGTGCTCTCGCCCCGCGGTCACGCGCGTGCCCTCTCACGCCGCGCCGGCGCCCGCACTGCGGCCACCGCGCCCGCGTAGGCGTCGAGCGTGGACCGGGCGATCCGGTCCCAGCCGTAGCGCTCGCGTGCCCGGCGCGCTCCCGCGTTCCCGAGCGCCTGGGCTCGCGCCGGGTCGGTGATCAGCGCGCCGAGTGCACCCGCGAGCCGGCGCGGTTTACGGGGCGGCACGTGGAGGCCGGTCGCGCCGTGGGTGACTGTGTCGATCAGCCCCCCGACGCTCGAGGCAACGACCGGCACACCGCAGGCCATGGCCTCGAGGGGGACGATCCCGAACGGCTCATACCACGGGACGCAGACCGCCACGTCAGCGGAGCGAAACAGCGCGGGCAGCGCGGCGCGTCCCACCCGGCCGCGGAAGTCGACCCGGTCGACCACACCGGCGCGCTCGGCCAGCGCTCGCAGCCGGCGAACCTCCGGGTCGGCCGCAAGCTCCCCCGGGTCGGGGCCGCCGGCGATGACGAGCTCGGCGTGGGGTACGTGCGCGAGCGCCTCGACGACATCGCCGACGCCCTTGCGCTCCACGAGCCGGGCGACGGCGACCACGCGCGCGCGGGTGCCTCCGGTGGGCTGCGGTCGCGGCTCGGCCGGCCCGTCGGGCCGGAAGAACTCGAGATCGACGCCACAGGGCACGACGCTCACACGGCGCCGGTCTGCTCCCAGGCGGACGAGCTCGAACAGCTCGTCGGTGCACGTAGCCACGATGCGGTCGGCCTCGGCGACGATCCGGTTCTCGCTCTCGAGCCGCCCCGGTGGGCTCGGGTCGGCCGCTCCCTGGTGCCGGCGCTTGACCACCCCGAGGGCGTGAAAGGTCTGGACCACGGGGATCCCGAGCGGTCGCGCGGCGTCGAGCGCCGCGAGCCCCGACATCCAGAAGTGGGCGTGGACGAGGTCGGGCGGCTCCCGCTCCCAGCTCGCGCGCAGGTCGGCGGCGAAGGCGTCCATGAACGGCAGCAGATCGTCCTTGGAGACGACCTCGGCCGGACCCGCGTCGACGTGGTCGACGGCCACCCGCGGGGCGAGCGCCACGCACCGCGGCGCCGCGTCATCTTCCCGGCGCGTGTGTACGACGGTGTCGACCCCCCGGCGGCCGAGGGCCGCGGCGAGCGCGCCCACGTGCACGTTCTGACCGCCGGCGTCGACCCCGCCAAGGGCCGCGAGCGGGCTCGCGTGCTCGGAGACCATCGCCACCCTCACGTCGCCGCCACCTCCGCGAGCAGGTCGTCCCAGTCGGACAGGAAGCGGTCGAGCCCGTAGCGTTGGAGCCCCGCCGCTCGGGCCGCCCGGCCACGCTCGCGGGCCTCGTCGGGGTCGTCCATCAGCCGCCGGAGCGCGGTGGCGAGCACGTCGAGGTCGTTGGAGGCTACCCCCGCCTCGGCGGGCACGGCCTCGGGAACCTCGGTCGTGCCGAGCGCGACGATCGGCATACCGAGCTGCATCGCCTCGATCAGCGACAGACCCAGCGACGTCCAGCGGATCGGGTGCAGGTAGGCGCGGCGGCGGGCCATCTCGGCATGGAGCTCGCCGTGGGGAAGGTCGCCGTGCCCGCCGATCGATTCGGAGTCCATCCCGAAGACGTCGAGCGGCACGCTGCCGTTCAACCGCGGCAGGAGGTCGGTGCCGGTGACGCGACCGCGCCGGCGTGCCTCGTTGATCACCACGGCCGCCCGGGCGAGCTCGCCGGTGTAGCGGTGTCCGGGGTCGACGATCCCGTGCTCGATGACGCGCGCCGGCGTCGAGCCCGTATCCCAGAACAGGCGGTTGAAGTGGGTAACGTGCACGAGCGTGAGATCGGAGCGGTCGGCCGCGGGGTGGCGCATCTCGGCGATCCGCCCCTGGGGCGAGGAGTGCTCGACGTAGACGGCGGGAAGGTCACGGCCGGGGAGCCGCCCGCCGAGCCATCGCTCGGCGAGGACCTCGAGCTCTTCCGGGCGCTGGAGGACCACGACGTCCACCTCCGCCTCCGCGGCTTGGGTCGGCGTGACCTCGGTCGCGCTCTGCGGCCAGGCGTAGGTCTGCGCGCGTCCCCGCCCCTCGGGCCCGCGGTCGGGGACGACCGGAACGAGGTACTCGTGCGTCCCGTGGACGAAGGCGGTGGTCCAGGAGCCGTGGACGTGCCACAGGAGGATCCTCACGCGCCGGCTCCGATGGCGACCGGCGACCGGCGGGCACCGGGCCCACTCGACCGCGGTGCGAGCCGCTCGATCGCGGCCACCACCTCGGCCGTCGAGACGCCCTCCAGGCACGGGTGCCCGGGGACCGGACATTCCCGCGCGCGGCAGCCGGCGCATGGCACCTCGACGTGAAACAGCTCGTGCGCGACCTTCCACGGGCGCCAGCGGACCGCCGGAACGGTCGGCGCAAACAGCGACACCACCGGCGTACCCACCGCGGCCGCCAGGTGCGCGGGACCGGTGTTGCCGACGACGACCGCCTCGGCGCCGGCGAGGACCTCGGCGAGCCCGCCTAGGCTCGTGGTGCCACCGAGGTCGACGACCTCCGCCCGCGCCGCGCGCGCGACCCGTGCGGTCAGGTCGATCTCCCCGGGAGAGCCCGTGACCACCACCCGATGCCCGCGCTCGGCCAGGGCCTCGACGAGCTCGGCGTTGCGCTCCGGAGCCCACGCCCGCGCGGGGACTGAGGCACCGGGGTGCACGACCACGTAGGGGAGCTCGGGCGACATCGCCGACCGCACGCCCGCAGACCTTCTGATGGCCAGCCGCCCCTCGTCGCCCGGCGGCAGCTCGTACCCGCACGCTCCCACGAGCGACAGTCCCCGCTCGACCTCGTGGACACGGTCGCTCACGCCGTGGCGCAGGTCGAGCAGCGAGCCCGGGTAGTCGGCGCTCGTCGCCGCCACGAACGGCACACCTGCGAATCGAAGCAGAAGCGCGAGCGGGAGCGGGCTCTGGTGTTGGGAGGTGAGGACGATCGCGCGGTCGAGCCCGCGGCGGACCAGCTCGTCCACGAACGCCATCTCCGCCTCCCGGTCGATCGGCCCGGGCTGAGGGTCGATCCAGGGCGCGCGGTGGACGAGCAGCTCGTCCACGCCGGGCAGGAGCTCGGCGGCGGCCTTTCCGCGCGGCCCACAGAGCATCGTCACCCGCTCGGCCTGTGCGGCGACCGCCCGCACGGCCGGACCGGTGAGCAGCACGTCACCCTCGTTGTCGAGGCGCGCGACGAGGACGTGTCCACCTCGCGGCGTCACGCAGCCTCGCCGATCAGGAGCTCCACCGCCGCCTCGAGGTCGTAGGCGACCTCGCTCGCCGCGGCCACCTCCTCCCGGCGCGTGCGGGGCGTGGGGACGAGGACCCCGCGCGCGCCCGCCGCTCGCGCGGCATCGATGTCGGCGCCGATGTCGCCGATCACCGCGCAGCGCTCGGGCGCGACGCCGAGCTGCGCCGCCGCTTCGAGGACAAGCCCCGGGGCGGGCTTGCGGCACTCGCAGCCCTCCTCGGGTCCGTGCGGGCAGACCGCCCATGGCCCGAGCGGGCCGAGCAGCTCCTCGACGCGGCGATTGACCCGGGCCACGTCTTCGGCGGCGATCAGCCCGCGCGCCACGCCGCTCTGATTGGAGATGACGCCGAGGGGGAGGCCGACGGCGCGCAGGCGGTCGAGCGCCGCGCGGGCGCCGCGCACAGCCTCGACCCGGGCCGGGTCCCCGTTGTAGGGGACGTCGACGATCAGGGTGCCGTCGCGGTCGAGGAGCACGGCGTCGGGGCGCTCGGCGGGCGGGCGCCTGCGCTCCCGCGACCGCTCGTGCGTGCGAGCGGTCTCGCGGGGCGGATCCCGCGGCGCCACCGTGGGACGAGGGGCGCGCCCCGTGTCGGCGAGCAGCCGCCGCCGGCGCGCGAGGCCTCGCGCGAAGTGCCACGCGGCCGCAGGCGGCAGGGCGGCGCTCGTCGAGATCATCTTCAGAACCTCGGGAATCGTGCGCGGACCGGGAGCGATCCGTGCCCACGCGAGCTCTCCGGTGCCCGCCGCCCAGCCGAGCCCGCCGGCGAGCGCGAGGCGCCGGCGACCCGATGCGGCCGCGGTGATAGCCCCGGCGCCCGCCGCGACCGTGATCAGGTGACGGCGCAGCCGACCGGGAGGAGCGCCCGCCGCCGCGCGCCAGTCGGGGCGGTGAAGGGCGCGCATGAGCACGTCGTCGGCATTTCCGGCCTGAAGGCGCACGCTCACCCAGGGGTCGGCCGCACGCACCGGATGGGCCACCGTCCGCCGGCCCCGCTCGATCCTCCAACCCGCCCGCACTAGGCGCAGCCCCAGGTCCGCGTCCTCGCGGTAGGCACGCTCGAAGCGCTCGTCGAAGCCCCCGACCGCGGCGAGCGCGGCGCGACGGTAGGCCATGTCCGCGGTCGCCCAGCGCGCCCGCTCGAGGCCGGCGACGTTGCGCTCCCAGTCGGTGGGAGGGCGGTCCGGCGGCAACGGAACGCGAACGACGCCCTGGCTGCCCGCCACTGACGCCGAGAGGGACCCGATGTCCTCGAGCAGCTGCTGAGCCCAGTCGGGCTCCGGGACGACGTCGTCGTCGAGAAAGGCCACCCACTCGGCCCCGGCGGCCCGCCAGCCGGCGTTGCGCGCCGCCGCCGGTCCGCGTCCCGGCCCCTGGAGGACCTCCGCGCCGAGCGTTCGCAATTTGGTCGCGTCGATGCTCCGCCGATCGGCGACGACGATCACCCGCCCACCCAGCCGCTCGGCCGCGTGCCCGGCCACCAGCGCCTGGAGCAGCGCCGCCAGCGAGTCGCGACCCGCCGTGGGGATCACCACGTCGATCGCGTGGGGACCGCTCAAGCCGCTACCTCCGCGGGCGTGGCCGCGGCCGAGCGTGCCAGCGCCCCCGCTCGGCGCACCACGAACGGCCCGATGGCCAGCACGTCGACCGGTGCCGAGCCGAAGCACTCGAGCGCGTCGCGCGGGTCGTCCACCATCGGCCGGCCGGCCGTGTTAAGGCTCGTGTTGACCACCGTCGGCACACCCGTGCGCCGCTCGAACCCTTCGAGCATTCGCGCCACGAGCGGCTCCTCCCGCCCGTCGACGGTCTGGATGCGAGCCGTTCCGTCGACGTGGACGACCGCCGGGATCCGCGCCCGCCACTCTTCGCGCACGCGATGGGTGAACAACATGTAGGGGCTCGGCAGCGGACCGCTTGAGAACAGCTGCTCCGCCCGCTCGGCGAGCACCATCGGGGCCACCGGCCGAAACTGCTCCCGTCCCTTGACCTCGTTGAGGCGCTCGAGGTTCGCCTGGGAGCGCGGATCGGCCAGCAGGCTGCGATGTCCGAGCGCGCGCGGGCCGAACTCGCTGCGTCCCTGAAACCACGCCACGATCTCGTCGTCGGCGAGGGCGTCGGCCACCGCCTCGGCCACGTCGGGCGGACGCTCGTAGGCGATGGCGGCGGTATCGAGCCAGCTCGCGAGCTCGTCGTCCTCGAACCCGCGCCCGAGCGCAGCGGTCGGCATCGGCTGGACCTCGTCACCGAGTTCCCGCGCCGTGTGCAGGGCAGCGCCGAGGGCGGTGCCCGCGTCCCCGGCCGCGGGCTGAACCCAGATCCGCTCGAACGGGCCCTCCTCGAGCAGCCGCGAGTTGGCGACGCAGTTGAGCGCGACCCCTCCGGCCATCACCAGGTCGCGGTCGCCGGTCTGGGCGTGCAGCCATCGGGCGAGCTCGAGCAGGACCTCCTCGAGGCGACGCTGCACGCTCGCCGCGAGGTCGGCGTGCTCGGGCTGCCAGTCCTCGCCGCGAGCCAGCCGGGGAACGAGCGACTCCCACTCGATCGGCGCGACCGTAAAACCGCCATCGCCGGTCGTCCTGACCGCCTCGCGCAGCCGGGGAAGGAAGGCCGGCCGCCCGTAGGAGGCCATCGCCATGACCTTGTACTCGTCGGAGGAGCGCCGAAAGCCGAGGTGCTCGGTCACCTCCTCGTACATCAGGCCCAGCGAGTGGGGAAGACGCTGGGCGGCCAGCACGGCCAGCGAGCCACCCTCGTCGGTCCGGCCCGCGAGATGCGACGCCCGCTCGCCCCGCCCGTCGATCACCAGGACGCTCGAGGCGCCTTCGAGCGGGCTCGCCAGGTGGGCGGACGCCGCGTGGGCCCAGTGGTGGGCCACGAAGCGCACACACGCTGGGTCGAGGCCCGGCAGCGAGGCCCGAAGGAAGAACGGAGCCCGCCGCGCGAAGAGCGTCCGCAGGCCCTCCCAGTCGTGGCGGGTCGGGTCCGCGCCGAGCGGCGCCGCGAGCGCCGGGTCGTAGGAGTAGGCGACGGCGTCGAGATCTCGGGGCTCGAGCCTCGCCCGCTCTAGGCAGAAGCGCATCGCTTCCTCGGGCAGCTCCCAGGTCGAGAAGGGCACGGGCGACTTGCCGTGCTTGCGGCGGCTGAAGCGCTCCTCCTCGGCGGCCGCCACGGTAGCCCCGTCGACCACTATAGCGGCGGCGGGGTCGTGGAAGACGGCATTGACCCCGAGTACCTTCACGTTTCTCCTCGATATGCGCGGCGAACCCTCGACATCGAAGAGACCTTCCCCCCTTCACTTCTCCAAAACCTGAGCATTCCCCGGAGCACGCGGGCTGCCGAGCGCCTCTGCCTTACCTCGTTCGGGCACGCGGCGTCTCCCCGACCCGCCGAAGCGTCTCCCCGAGCGACTCGCAGACGATCCCCGAGGGCCTGGCGTGGGCCGCGGCGACGCGTCTAGACTGTCGGGACCCGAGTCGACGGCGAAGGGAACCTCGCTCGATGCAGGAGATGGTGATCTACGGCGTGAGCTTCGACATGGTCGGCAAGCAGCCGATCGTGCTGCTGAAGACGCGCGAGGGCAACAAGTTCCTGCCGATCTGGATCGGCCACCCCGAGGCCGCCGCGATCCTGATGCGCCTCCAGGGCGCAAGCACCCCGCGCCCGATGACGCATGACCTCATGAACGAGATGCTCTCGGAGCTGAGCATCTCGTGCGCGCGGGTCGCCGTGAACGAGCTGCGGGAGAACACCTTCTATGCCTCGATCACGCTCAACATGGACGGCAAGGAGGTCGAGATCGACTCGCGGCCCTCCGACGCGCTCGCCCTCGCCGTCCGAACGAGCGCGCCGATCTTCGCCGCCGAGGACGTCATCGCCGAGTCGGCGATCGAGTTCGAGCACGAGGTCGAGGAGCAGGAGGAGGTCGTCGAGAAGTTCAAGGACTTCCTCGACAACGTGTCGCCGGAGGACTTCGCGGGGGGCCAGGGCGGCGAGGGCGGGCGCGGGTAAGCGCGAACGTCAGGGCGAGGCGCCCACCGGCCCCCGGGCGAGCGCCAGCTCGACGATCCGGCCGATCAGCTCGTCGAGGCCGATGCCCGCGGCCTCGGCAGCCTGGGGTACGAGGCTCGTCTCCGTGAGCCCGGGGGTGGCATTGGCCTCGAGCACGAACGGCTCTTCGCTTTCCTCCTCGAGCATCAGGTCGACCCGCGCGAAGCCCTCGAGCCCAAGAAGTCGGTGAGTGCGGAGCGCGACGTCGTGGGAGCGCGCCGTAACCGACGGAGGCAGGTTCGCCGGGCACACGAAGCTCGTCCGGCCGATCTCGTAGCGCGCCTCGAAGTCGTAGAAGTCCTCGTCCCGGGGCACGGCTTCGACGATCGGCAGGGCGATCGGTCCGTCGGAGCCGTCGAGGATCGAGACCGCGAGGTCGCGACCGCGGACGTGGCGCTCGAGCAGGACCCGGTCGGCATAGGAGAAGGCGGCCACGAGCGCGGCCGGTACGTCGGCCGCGGCGCGGGCGAACTTGATCCCGAGCGCCGAGCCACCGGTGGCGGGCTTGACCACGAGCGGGAACGAGAGCCGCTTCTCGATCGCCGGCAGGGTCTCGCCGGCTCCGAGCTGCTCGAAGGCCGTCTCGCTGAAGGCGAAGAACTCGGGTGTGGGCAGAGCGGCCTCGGCCAACAGGTGCTTGGTCAGCACCTTGTCCCAGGAGCGCAGGCACGCGAGCACACCGGAGCCGGTGAAGGGGATGCCGAGCACGTCGAGCAGCTCCTGAATCGTCCCGTCCTCGCCGTCCTGTCCGTGGAGGGCGACGAACGCGGCGTCCAGGCTTGCGGCTCGCAGGCGCTCGATCACGTCGGCTCCGACGTCGATCCCGATGACGTCGTGGCCGAGCCGCTCGAGCGCATCCTCGACGCGTCCTCCCGAGCGCAGTGACACCTGGCGCTCGAGCGAGCGTCCGCCCTTGAGGACGGCGAGGCGGCTCACGCGCGCCCGCTGCGTTGCCGCATGGGAACGACGCGGGCGACCGGCTCCTCCGACGGTGTACCGGCCGCCACCTCGGGCGAGGGCTCGGACGCCGGCGGCGCGCGTCGAGCCGGCTCGGGCCGCCGTACCGGGGCTCCGCGTCGCCCGGTCAGCGTCCCGTACAGCGCCACCTGCTCCGACACGACCTTCCCGATCCGCCGCACTCCCTCGCGCACGGCGTCCTGGCCCGAACTCGAGAAGTTCAGCCGCATCGAGCTGCGCCCGCGACCGTCGAGGTACGCCGCCTCACCGGGCACGAAGGCCACGTTGTCGCGCAGGGCGCGGGCGAGCAGGTCGGTGGTGTCGATGAAGTCGGGAAGCGTCACCCAGATGAACAGCCCGCCGGCGGGCCGAGTCCACTCCGCCTCGGCGGGGAAGAACTCGGCGAGCGCGTCGAGCATGGTGTCGCGGCGAGCGCGGTAGATCTCGGTCAGCGAGTCGACGTAGGCCCGCCAGGGGGTCTCCTCGAAATAGGCCTGGACCAAGAGCTGCGAGAGCGTCGAGGTGCAGAGGTCGGCCGCCTGCTTGCCGAGGTTGATCTTCTCGAGCACGGGCGGGGGCGCGGCGACCCAGCCGAGCCGTATCCCCGGTGAGAGGATCTTCGAGAACGTGCCCAGGTACATGACGTACAGGCCTTGGTCGAGTGACCGCAGCGTCGGCTCGGGGCTGCCTTCGTAGCGGAGCAGGCCGTAGGGGTTGTCCTCGAGCACGAGCAGCTCTCGTCGGCGCGCGATGTCCACCAGCGCGCGCCGTCGCTCGAGCGAGAGCGTCACCCCGGCGGGGTTCTGGAAGCTCGGGATCGTGTAGACGAACTTCGGTCGCCGGCCCTCGCGCTCGAGGCGGTCGAGCGTCTCCTCGAGCAGGTCGATGCGCATGCCGCACTCGTCGACGTCGATCTGCACGACGTCGGCCTCGTAGGACGAGAAGACCGGGACTGCGCCGGGGTAGGTCGGGGCCTCGGCCACGACCACGTCGCCCGGGTCGATCAGGGTCTTGGTGACGAGGTCGAGAACCTGCTGGCCGCCCGTGGTCACGAGCAGGTCGTCGCCGTCGACCGCCATGTGCTCGGCCGCCATCACCTCGGCGATGCACTTCTTGGTGGCGGAGAGGCCCTCGGTCGGCCCGTACTGGAGCGCCCGGGCGCACGACTCGGCGGCGATCCTCCCGGCGACCGCCGCGAAGGTGGCGGGCGGAAAGGTGCTCGTGTCGGGTAGTCCGCCGGCCAGCGAGATGATCTCCGGGCGCGCGGTCACCGCCATCAGGTCGCGCATCGCCGACGAGCGCATCACGCGCGTGCGGGAGGCGAACAGCCCGGCGTAGCGCTCGAGATCGCGCGAGGTCGAGCGCGTCGGCACGCCCCCCCGTTCGTCGGCGGCACGCCCGGACCTGCCGTATCCGGCTGCGCGGCCCGTGCCCCCGCCCTGGGCGTCGTCTACAGTCATGGCGCTCCGCTGAGCCTACAGGCCCAGACCGCCCCGCCTCCCGAGATTCCCCCCTTCCTCGACATCGGCCAGGGTGCCGGCCTCGCCGGCGCGAGCGGAGTGCGTCCCTTCCTTCCCCCGCTGCTCGCGGGCGCCCTCGCCGGAGGCGACATCGGCCTCGACTACGAGGGCAGCTCGTTCGCGTTCCTCGAGTCGCCGGCCTTCCTGGCCGCCGTGCTCGCCCTCGCGGTGATCGTTTACGCCCTCGAGCGCGCCGGCGCGAGCCGCGTCCTCGAGATGGCGCTGCCCGCGGCCGGACTCGCGCTCGGAGCCCTGCTGTGCGCCGGGGCGCTCGCCGCCGGCGGCTCGGCGGCATGGCCAGGGCTCCTCCTGGGCATCGTCTGCGCCGCGCTCGGCTACGTCGCCGTCGCGCGGCTGCTCGCCCGGGCGCGCCGGCGCACCGAGGGCTCGGCCGCCGGCCTGTTCGCCGTCTACGGCGACCTGGCCGCGCTCCTGCTCGCGGCGGTGTCGATCTTCGTGCCGCCGGTCGCCCTCCTCGCGCTCGTGGCCTTCGTGGTGCTCGTCGTGCGCTCGCGCGCCGAGGGAGACCGCAAGTACGAGGGCTTGCGCATCCTGCGGTGAGCGAGGGAGCCGGCCGCCCCCCGAAGAAGCTCGTCCTCGGGGTCATCGACGCGCTCAAGCCCGAGATGCTCGACCGGGCGATCTCCGAGGGCCGCGCTCCGGCGCTCGCCGCGCTCCGCGACCGCGGCCTGTACGTGCGCGACAGCGTCGCCGCCTTTCCCTCGCTCACCCCGGTCTGCGCGGCCTCGATCGCCACGGGCCTTTCCGTGGACGTGCATGAGGTGCCGGCTACCAACTGGTTCCATCGCGGCGAGGAGCGCTACGTCGAGTACGGCTCCTCGTTCGCGGCCACGCAGGCGCACGGGGTCCGCCGCTCCTTGATCGACACCGTCTACAACCTCAACCTCGCCCACCTCACGCGCGAGCGCAAGACGGTCTTCGAGCACCTCGACGATGCGGGCATGCGCACGGCGGGAACGACCTACCTGATCTATCGCGGTCGCACGCGCCATGCACCCGCCGTCGAGGGCATGTACCCGCGGATCGCTCGCGCGGCCCAGTTCACCTACGGCACCTGGGGCCCGGGCGAGCTCTTCTACGCCGACCTCTTCGCCTCGCGCGAGACCGGCTGCACCTCGACCCTCGGGATGCCCGGCCAGCGCGACCAGCACACCGGCTGCGTCGGCGCCCACCTCGTCGAGGAAGACCTCTTCGACTTCCTGCTCTTCTCGCTGCCCGACAACGACACCCACTCCCACCGGCGCGGCCCCTACGCCCAAGTGACGTCGATCGCCTCGGCCGACCACGCGCTCGAGCGAATCATGCACGTCGCGGGGGGAATCGACGCCTTTCTCGAGGACCACGCGGTGATCGTCATGTCCGACCACTCGCAGACCGCCGTCGAGGACCGGGTCAGCCTGAGCTCCGCCTTCGGCGACCTGCACGTGCTAGCGCCGACCGACGCCGACCCGGCCGCCGCCGACGTCGCGGTCTGCCCGGTCGGGCGCTTCGCAGGGATCTACGTGCTCGATCATGAGCGAAGGGGCGAGGCGGCGACGCGCCTGGCCGACCGCGCGCGGGGGGTCGACGGGGTAGACCTGTGCGCCCGCTGGGCTGAGGATCGATCGGAGGCGGTGGTCCAGAGCGCCCAGGGGGAGCTGCGCTTCTCCTCGGGCGGCGAGCTGGCCGGTCCTCGCGGCTGGCGCTGGAGCGTCGAGGGCGACCTCGGCGTGCTCGGCCTCGCCGTCGAGGACGGCCGCGTCCGAAGCCGCATGTACCCGGACGCGCTGCGACGCCTGTGGACCGCGCTCTCCTGCCCTAACTCCGGCGACGTGCTGGTTTCGGCAGCGCCGGGCTACGAGTTCGCCGACTGGGGCGGCTCGGACCACATCGGGGGCGGAAGCCACGGGTCCCTGCACCGCCACGACTCGCTCGGAGTGATCCTCGCCTGTGGCCTCGAGGGCGCCCGCCCGCCCGAGCACGAGCAGTGGTCGATCGAGGACGTTTTGCCGCTCGCCCTCGAGCACTTCGGGGTCGCAGACCATGGCGCGATCGACGAGGTCGGCTAGCCTGCGCCGATGCCGACCGAGGAGACGTTCGCGCTACCGCCTCGTGCGGTGAGGACGACCCCGCCCGCGCACCTGCGTGTGAGCCAGGGGATGCGGTACCGCCACAACTGGCTCCAGCTCGTGAAGTTCAGCCTCGTGGGCGCCTCGGGCTACGTGATCAACCTCGGGGTGTTCGCGGCCGTGGTCTCCGCGTTCGGCCTCCATCACCTTCTCGCAGCGACGGCCGCCTTCGCCTGCGCGGTGACCAACAACTTCTGGTGGAACCGGAATTGGACGTTCGCCGCTCGGGCCGAGCGGGCGCGCTTCCAGGCCCCTCGCTTCTTCGCGGTCAGCGTGGCGGCGTTTGGCGTGCAGGCCACGCTCCTGCACGTGCTCGTGGCGTCCGCCGGGGTGCCCGAGGTGGTCGCCCAGGCCGTGTCGGTGGCCGCGGCCACTCCACTCAACTTCGTCGGCAACAAGATGTGGAGCTTCGCGATCGGCAGGCCGCCGGCCTAGGCCGGCTCTCGATCCGCCGGCACGAGCAGCTGCTCGATCGACTGCGCCCGCCCGTCGTCGGCGGCCTCGACCAACACCGCGTTGAGCCACGGATCTTCGTCGGAGGTCCCGAGCTTCACGGGCATCTGGGTTACGAAGCGCCGCACGGTGGGCTCGCGTCTGGAGCCGATCACCCCCCCGTGGGGCCCTGTCATCCCGACGTCGGTGATGTATGCGGTTCCCCCGGGAAGAACCTTGGCGTCCGCCGTGGGGATGTGGGTGTGGGTGCCGACGCACGCGGTCACCCGGCCGTCGAGGTGCCATCCCATGGCGACCTTCTCGCTCGTGGCCTCGGCGTGGAAGTCGACGAGCACGTGGACGGCGTCACCGCGGAGCTCGGCGAGTGCGGCGTCGACCTCGGAGAAGGGCGAGCGCGACGCTTCGAGGAATACCTGACCGGACAGGTTGATGATCCCGAGCTTCGAGCCGCCGTCGCTCTCGATCACCATGGCGCCCCGGCCGGGATTGCCCTTCGGGTAGTTCGCCGGGCGCACTATGCGAGGCTCGCGGTCGAGGTACTCGTAGACCTCGGAGTGCTTCCAGACGTGGTTTCCGAGCGTGATCGCGTCGACGCCGGCGCGGTAGATCTGGCCGGCGGTCTTCTCGGTGATGCCCACCCCGCCGGCGACGTTCTCGCCGTTGGCGACCACGAAGTCGGGCTCGTAGCGCTCGCGCAGGCTGGGCAGGAGCGACTCGAGCGCCCGGCGACCGGGCGCGCCCACGACGTCGCCGACGAAGAGGATGCGCACCTGCTCATGTTCGCACTCCTCTACCGTTGCGCGGGATGATCCAGACGCCCGCCACGCCCGGGACCGCCGCGGTCGAGGGCGGGGCCGAGCGCTCTGCGCCACCGCCGGTGCTGGAGGCGATCGGCCTGTCGAAGCGCTTCGGGACGCGCGCGGCTCTGCGGGAGGTCTCGCTCGCCACCCACCGCGGTGAGCTCGTGGCCATAGTCGGCCCGAACGGGGCGGGCAAGACCACGCTCCTCTCCATCCTCGCGGGAGAGGCACGCGCCGACGCGGGTACGGTCAGCCGTCCGGCGGCGGAGATCGGCTGGGTGCCGCAGCAGCCGGCTCTCTACGGGCGCCTCACCGTGGCGGAGAACCTGCGCCTCTTCGCCCGCCTCGAGCGCTGCGACGACGTCGCCGGGGCGGTCGACCGCATGCTGGCGCAGTCCGGCCTCGCCGAGCGCGCCAGTGACCGCGTCGAGACGCTTTCGGGCGGCAACCGCCAGCGCGTCAACGTGGCCATCGGCCTGCTCTCCGACCCCGAGGTGCTGCTGCTCGACGAACCCTCGACGGCACTCGATCCCCGCCAGCGCGAGCGGTTGTGGGAATTTTTGCGCGGCCTGGTCGACGCGGGCACGGCGATCGTCTATTCGACCCACCAGGTGCAGGAGGCCGAGCGCCACGCCCATCGGGTCCTCGTGCTGGCGGACGGGGAGGCTGTCTACAGCGGTTCGCCGCGGGACCTCGAGGAGACCGTAGGCGCGAGCGGCCTCGGCTTCGAGGCGGCGTTCGTGGAGTTCCTGCGCCGGCGCGGACACTGAGATGGTGGATCCACCACCTGAGGCACGTCCGCCGTGCGCTGGCTGCTCCTGAAGGACCTCCAAATCCTGCGACGCTCGCCTCTGCTCGTCGCGCTGCTCGTGGTTTACCCGATCGTGGTCGCCGTGCTGATCGGCCTGGCTCTCTCCCGCGGGCCCGAGAAGCCGCGCGTGGCCATCCTCAACCAGGTGCCCGAGGGCGGCGAGGTCATCAGCTTGGGGGGCGAGGAGGTCGACACCTCGCGCTACTCGCAGCAGCTGTACGACGCCGTCGACCCGGTGCGCGTGGGGAGCCGTGAGGAGGCGCGCGAGCTCGTGCGGGACGGCGACGTGCTCGGCGCGCTGATCGTGCCCTCGGACATCACCTCCAAGCTCCAGAGCGGCCTCGAGCCGGCGACCGTCGAGGTCCTCTACAACGCCGAGGACCCGGTCAAGGCCCAGCTCGTGCGGGACACGATCAAGTCTCAGGTCCAGGACGCCAATGCCGCGCTCGGCCGCAAGTTCACCGGCGTCGCGCTCGGCGAGCTCGACCTCCTCGTCTCCGGCGGGAACTTCTCCCTTCTCGGCCGCGACTTCGCGGTGCTCGGCCTCGGACCGGCCGAGCGCATCCTGGCGCAGGCACGGGCGTCCCTGCCGCCGAGCTCACCGGTCCGCGGCCAGATCCAGCAGGTGGTCGACTTCGCGCGCTTCGCGCGCGAGAACCTCGACCTCTCCGACGAGGTGCTCGGATCGGTGGCAGAGCCGATCCGGGTCGACGCTCGAGTGGTCGACGGCGCGGGCGCCACGGCGCTGTCTTCCTTCGCGGTCGCGCTCGCGGTGACGGTCTCGCTGATGTTCGTCACCCTGCTGCTCGCCGCCGGCACGCTCGCGCTCGAGCGCGAGGAGAACGCCTTCCGCCGGCTAGTGCGCGGACTGGTCTCGCGCACCGCGCTGCTCGGCGAGAAGATCGGCCTCGCCGCCCTATGCTCGCTGGTCGTCGCGCTCGTCATGCTCGCCGGACTGGCGCTCTTCGTCGGGCTCGAGTGGAGCCGGGCACCGCTCTGGGTAGCCGCGGCCGCGGCCGGCGCGCTCGGGTTCGCCGCGATGGGTGCGGCGATCGGCGCGCTCGCTCGCGAGGTGCGCGCGGCCTCGCTGCTCGCCTTCATGATCTCGCTGCCGGTGGCCTTCGTGGCGCTTGTGCCCTCGGGAACGGTCAGCGGCGCGGTCTACGACGCGACGCGCGTGGTCTCCGCGCTGTTTCCCTTCGACCCCGCGCTCACCGCCCTCGGCGCCGCGCTCGACGGCTCGGGCGGGATGCTCCTCCCGCTCGCCCACCTGCTCGTCCTGACGCTGGCGTTCGGGGCGGCGGCGCGGCTCGGGCTGCGACGGTTCGGCTAGGCCGAAACGCCTACGCCCGCTGCTTCTCCTTGTCCAAGCGTGGGCGCACGAGCACTTGCCCGACCAGCACTCCCGCGGCCGAGAGCACGATGCTTACGACGACCAGCGTCATTAGCTCGGCATCGGGGCCCTCGACGAAGACGTCGAGCACTCCGAAGAAGACCGGGAACAGGACGGCGAGCCAGGCGCCCCTGCGGGCTATCGAGCCGAACAGGAGCCCCAGCAAACCAATGAGGAGAGGGCCGAAGACCATCGCCCGCGGAGAGTAACGCGACGCCGAGTTCGTGGCAAAATTGCCCGGTAGTGTGCGAGCGATTGGCGCGGTCGAATCGGCCAAGCCGGCGCGCGCAACTAGACTTCGCCGCGATGGGCTTTCCCGCCACGCGCCTTCGCCGTCTTCGTCGCACGGGCGCCCTGCGCGGGCTCGTGCGCGAGACCGAGCTCTCGCCCTCGCACCTGGTGCTACCTCTGTTCGTGCAGCTCGGCACCGAGGAGCGCACTCCGATCGACGCCATGCCGGGGGTGGCTCGCCACTCGATCGCGCTCGCCGTCGAGGAGGCCCGCACCGCTCACGCCGCCGGAGTGCCCGCCGTGCTGCTCTTCGGCGTTCCCGCCGTCAAGGACGAGCAGGCCTCCGGCGCCCACGACGATGAGGGCGTCGTCCAGCTGGCGACGCGCGCGATCAAGGATGCCGTCCCCGAGCTGGTGGTGATCACCGACGTGTGCCTGTGCGGCTATACCTCGCACGGTCACTGCGGCGTTGTTCGTGCCGACGGCGAGGTCGATAACGACGTGACGCTCGAGCTGCTCGCCAAGACCGCCATATCGCACGCCGAAGCGGGGGCCGACGCGGTGGCGCCGAGCGACATGATGGACGGCCGCGTTGCCGCGCTACGGTCCCAGCTCGACGCCGAGGGCCACCCCGCCACGCCGATCGTCTCGTACGCGGCGAAGTTCGCCTCGGCCTTCTACGGTCCCTTCCGCGAGGCCGCCGGCTCTGCGCCGGCGTTCGGCGACCGCCGCTCCTACCAGCTGGATCCCGCCAACGCCGACGAGGCCGTGCGCGAGGCGCTGCTCGACGTCGACGAGGGCGCCGACATGGTCATGGTCAAGCCCGGCCTTCCCTACCTCGACGTCATCCGGCGGGTCAAGGAGGCGACGCGCGTTCCGGTTGCCGCCTACAACGTGAGCGGCGAGTACGCCATGGTCAAGGCCGCCGCCGCCGCTGGCCTGCTCGACGAGCGCGCCGCGGTGCTAGAGGCCCTGACCGGCCTCCGGCGCGCGGGCGCCGACGTGGTCGTCACCTACCACGCCAGTGAGGTCGCCGAGTGGCTCAGCTAGCCGCCACGCCCAAGCTGCGGTCCCGGGCGCACGGCGCCGCCGTGCCCCTCGACGAGCTGGACAAGCGGCTCCTCAACCTGCTGCAGGGAAGCTTTCCCCTCGAACCGCGCCCGTTCGCCCGCGTCGGCGAGCTCGCCGAGGTCACCGAGGACGAGGTCCTGCGCCGCACCCAGCGCCTGCTCGACGAGCGCATCATCCGCCAGGTCACGCCGATCTTCGACACGCGCGTGCTCGGGTACAGGTCGATGCTCGTGGCTGCCCGGGTCGATCCAGACCACCCCTGGCGAGCGGCCAAGGCGATCAACGCCCATCCCGGCGTGACCCACAACTACCTGCGCAACCACGACTTCAACGTGTGGTTCACGATCGCCGTCGAGCCAGAGTCGCAGCTCGGCCTCGACGGCACGCTCGAGGTTCTCGCCGCCGAGGCCGGTGCGGCCTCGATGCGCCAGCTTCCCACCCTGCGGCTGTTCAAGATCCGCATGGACCTCGAGATGGAGGGAGATACCGAGGCGCTCGCCAAGGCGGCGAGCGGCGTCGAGGACTACCGCGAGCCGGAGGCGATCGAGCTGTCGGAGCTCGATCTCGCCGTGATCCGCAACCTCCAGGGCGACATGCCGGTCGTCCCCGAGCCCTATGCCCCCACCGCCGCGGCGATCGGCATCGACCAGAGCCGCTTGCTCGACCACCTCGCCTCGATGCGCGAGCGCGGGGCGCTGCGGCGCGTAGCGGCGATCCTCTTCCACCGCCGGGCCGGGTTCTCCGCCAACGGCATGGGGGTCTGGGAGGTGCCGGAGGAGCGGGTGCTGGAGCTGGGACCCCGCATGGCCTCCTTCCGCGGCATCTCGCACTGCTACCAACGCCCGACCTACGCCGACTGGCCGTACTCGGTGTTCACCATGGCCCACGGACGCTCCAAGGAGGAGTGCGACGCCATCCTCGACGCCATCGCGGAGGACACGGGGATCGACGGGCGCGCGACCCTCTACTCGTCGACGGAGTTCAAGAAGATCCGCATGCTCTACTTCACCGGCGACTTCGAGCGCTGGGAACGGGAGCACTCCTGACGGTGCGGTGCCGCCCCGAGCGAGATGGCTCTCTCGGGTGCGCTCGCTTCGCTCGCTCAGACAGCCCCTCGACAGCGACATCGCTCGGGACGGCTTCCACAGTAGGCGGCGCACGGTGACGCTCGAAGCCGCGCCTCGCTCGGCCGGCCTGTACGAGCGGGCCGTACGGTTGCTCCCCGGGGGCGTGAACTCGCCGGTGCGCGCCATGAGGTCGATCGGGCGGGATCCGATCTTCGTGTCGCGCGGCGAGGGGTGCGAGCTAGTCGACGTGGACGGCAACCGCTATGTCGATTGGGTGGGCTCCTGGGGCCCGCTGATCGCCGGCCACGCGCATCCGCATGTCGTCGCCGCCGTAACCGAGGCCGCTGCCCGCGGGACGAGCTACGGGGCGCCGACCGAAGGGGAGGTCGAGCTGGCGGCCGAGGTCATCGAGCGGGTACCGGGCGCCAACATGGTCCGCATGACCTCTTCGGGGACCGAGGCGGCGATGAGCGCCGTGCGGCTGGCGCGGGCGGTGACCGGGCGCGACGGGGTGCTCAAGTTCGCGGGTGCCTACCACGGCCACGCCGACGGGCTGCTCGCGGAGGCGGGATCCGGGCTGGCGACCCAGGGGCTGCCGGCGAGCCCGGGCGTCCCCGCCGCGCAGGCCGCCGACACTGTCGTCGTTCCGTGGAACGACCGCGCCGCGGTCGAGCGCGCGCTGGCCGAGCGCGCTCCGGCGGCGATCCTCTGCGAGCCCTACCCGGCGAACATGGGCTTGGTGCCCCCCGCCGAGGGGTTCCTGGCCTTCCTGCGCGAAGCCGCCGACGCGTCCGGCGCCCTGCTCGTCTTCGACGAGGTGATCACGGGCTTTCGCGTCGCGCGCGGGGGCGCCCAGGAGCGCGAGGGCGTAACTCCCGACCTGACCGTGCTCGGCAAGGTGATGGGCGGGGGGCTTCCGGCCGCCGCCTACGCCGGCCGGCGCGATCTCATGGAGCACGTGGCCCCCGCGGGCGAGGTCTACCAGGCCGGGACGCTGTCGGGCAATCCACTCGCCGTCGCCGCGGGCCTGGGCACGCTCGAGTTGCTCGACGGCGACGCCTACCAGCGGCTCGAGGGAATCACCGCGCAGCTCGCGACCGGCCTCCGCGAGGCGGCGTCCGCGGCGGGCGTGGCGGTGCAGGTCGTCCACGTCACCGGCTTGATGACCGTCTTTTTCTCGGAGGCGCCGATCACGAGCTACCAGGAGGCGCGCGCCTGCGATCTCGAGGCCCACGCGACCTTCTGCCGCGAGCTGCTGACACGCGGCGTGTATCCGCCGCCGTCGCAGTTCGAGGCGTGGTTTCCGTCGCTGGCCCACGACGATGCGGCGATCGAGCGCACGGTTACGGCGGCGGGCGCCGCCTTCGAGGCGCTGTGACGCGTTCCGCCGAACCCGCGCGCGGCGCCCTCGCGGAGGTCGTGGCCACCGTCGACCTTCCGCTGCGTGCCCACGCCGACCCGGAGCTTCCGGCCGGTTGCTTCGATGCCCTTGCGGACGATCCCGATCGAGCCTTCGTGGCCGAGGCCGTCCACGAGGGCTGGCTCATGCACTACGACCGCCCGCGCGCCTTTACGCGCATGGACGCCGACCTACGCCTGCTCGGCGGTGATGCCCTGTACGCGCTCGGCCTCGCCCGCCTCGCCGCCCGCGGCGACCTCGAGGCGGTCGCCGAGCTCGCCGACCTGATCTCGCTGTGCGCCCGGGCCGTGGCCGAAGGCCGCCAGGAGTGGGCGCAAGAGCTCTGGCGGGCCAGCGTGGAGGCCCTCGCCGAGGGGACCAGGGGGCCGGTCGACGGGGCGAACGCCGCCTACGCCAGGTTGGCGCCCTAGCCCCCGATCCTCCGCCTCCGGTCCCGCCGCCGCGCCCGGCGATCCCTATCCTTTGACTGGTCGTAACCCCACCGTCGCCCCCACCGCTCGACCATGGCCACCAAGCCCTCCAGGACCAAAAAATCCCCTTATGCCGCCGACCGGGGCATTCCCGCGGCCCACGAGGGCGAGACCGTAACGCGGCGGCGGTTCATGGAGCTGAACGCCCTCACCGTGGGCGGGATCGCCTCCGCCGCGTTCGGGCTGCCCGCGCTCGGCTTTGCCGTCGGGCCGATGTTCTCGGAGACGCTCGAGGACGACTTCAAGCGCGTCGGAGTCGAAGCCGACTTCAGGCCTGACGAGTACGTGCCGAAGGTCATCACCGTCGTCGACGACGTCGGCGAGGCCGGCAAGACGACCGTCTACCTGCGGCGCTTCAACCCGGAGTTCGACAACGACAGGTTCCGCCAGCCATACGTCGCGATCTCGAACAGGTGCATGCACGTCGGCTGCCCGATCCGCTACGTGCAGGCGTCCCAGCGTTTCATCTGCCCGTGCCACGGGGGCATCTACGACTTCCAGGGGCTCGTGACCGGCGGGCCGCCGGTGCGTCCTCTCGACCGCTTCCGCACCCGCGTCGAGGACGGGATCGTCGAGGTCGGGAGGCGGTTCTCGGTGACCGATGCGCTCGACGAGATGTACGAGCCACGCGACCCCTCGAATCATCTCAACGGCCTGTGGAAGTATCTGTATCCGCCGAGGCCGACGACATGAAGCTTCCGATACCGCCCCTCCCAAAGGCCCTGCGGCCCAAGCCGCCCCGTCCCGGCTCGCGACCGGCCCCCAACGGCTCTCAGGCCAACGGCGCCGTGCGAGACCTGCGCCCCGGGGCGGCCGATGGCGACGGCGGCGGCCCGTCGAGGGGCAGCGGCAGCACGATTCCTCGCGAGCAGCTCAGGGAGAAAGCGCTCGAGGTCCCGATCGGCATAGCGGGGTGGCTCGACGAGCGCAGCGGAGCCAGCCCCTTCGCGCGCGCCTTCCTCTACCGCAAGACGCCGAGGGGGAACAACTGGGCCTACACGCTCGGCTCGGCGACGATGTTCGCCTTCGTTGCCCAAGCGGTGACCGGGGTCTTCCTGGCCATGTACTACAACCCCGCGCCCGCCGACGCCTACGAGTCGATCGCGCGGATCTCGAACGAGGTCTTCCTCGGCGAGTTCGTGCGCGGCATGCACCGCTGGGGGGCGACCGTGATGGTGGTCCTCATCTTCCTGCACATGGCCCGAACGTTCTTCTACGGGGCCTACAAGTATCCGCGTGAGCTCAACTGGCTGATCGGGGTGGTGCTGCTCGTGCTCACCCTCGCCATGTCCCTGACGGGGTATCTGCTCCCGTTCGACCAGCGCGGCTTCTGGGCCACGGTGGTCGCGGTCAACATCAACGCCTCGGGACCCATCATCGGTCCCTACCTGGCCGACTTCCTGCGCGGCGGAGCGGAGTTCAATGCGACCACCCTAAGCCGCTTCTACGCGATCCACATGCTGCTCGTCCCCGGCCTGATCGCCGCCCTCATCGGCGCTCACCTCTACCTCGTGGCCAAGCTCGGCATAACCGCTCCCCCGTGGCTCAAGGCCGAGAAGGACAAGGCCCTCTCGCGCGACGAGATCTAGCGATGACGAGTCGGGAAGCGTCGAGGGACGCGAAAGCACGCCGGGGGGCTCCGTGAACGCCCGCGAGAAGGAGGAGTACCTGAGGGAGTACTCCATCCTCAAGAACCAGGGCAAGTCGTTCTTCCCCTACGCGGTCGCCAAGGACGGGACGATGGCGGCGATCACCATGCTGGTGATCATCGTCATGACGCTCGTGCTGGGCGCCGAGCTCGGTCCCAAGGCCGACGCCACGACCACGTCGTTCGTACCGCGACCGGAGTGGTACTTCTTCTTCCTGTTCGAGCTGCTGCGGGTGATCAAGCCGCCGGAGCTGACCGTGCTGGCGACGGTCATGGTCCCGACGCTGTGGCTCGTGCTGCTCCTGCTCCTCCCGTTCTTCGACCGCGGCCCGGAGCGACATCCGCTGCGGCGCCCGATCGCCACGCTCGCGGGAATCGCCACTATCGCCGGGATGACCTACCTGACCGTGATCGGCGCCCTCGCCGGCTCGCCGACCGAGATCGTGCTCCAGGCCCGCGGGCAGGAGGACGGCAAGCTGGCGACCGCGTCCGCCGGGTGCCTCGGCTGTCATCGCATCGGCGAGAACGGGAACGAGATCGGCCCCGAGCTGACCGACGTGGGGTCACGCCTCCCGCGTCAGGCGATCGCCCGCACGCTCCTCAACCCGACGGCCCCGATGCCGACCTACCAGGAGCTTCAACAGAAGGATCCGGAGAAGTTCCAGGACATAGTGGATTTCCTCGCCTCCCTGAAGTAAATCGGCGACCTCCGCTCCGCTGCAGGCCGGGGCTCTCCGCATCCTCGGAGTCGGCCGTGGAGCACTGTCCGACTCCCGGGTCGTTGGGAGACTTGGTTCGCGGGCAGAGGCCACCTCTCGCGCCGCCCTACCTCGTGACCACTGAACGCCAGCCACCCGGGACGCTCGCCGAGCCGCAGGTGCGGGCGATGTTCGACCGGATCGCCGGGGTCTACGACGCCATGAACGCGGTGATGACCGCCGGCCTGCATCAGCGCTGGCGCGAGCGTGCGGCCGACCTGGCGGGCCTGGGGCCCGGCGAGCGCGCCCTCGACGTGGCCACGGGTACGGGCGACCTCGCGCTGGCGCTCGCTCGGCGGGTCGGGGATGGCGGCGAGGTCGTGGGGTGCGACTTCTCGGAGCGGATGCTCGAGCTTGCGCGCGAAAAGGCCGCGTCGGCGCCGGTGTCCGCGGCGATTCGGTTCCAGGCCGCCAACGCGCTGGAGCTCCCCTACCCCGATGGCGCCTTCGATGCCGCCACTGTGGGCTTTGGGGCGCGCAACTTCGCCGACCTCGAGCGCGGGGTCGCCGAGATGGCACGCGCCGTGCGGCTCGGAGGGCGGGTCGTGGTGCTCGAGATCACGACGCCGCAACGGCCGCCGCTCTCGTGGTTCTTTCGGCTCTGGTTCGATCGCCTGGTTCCGCTGCTCGGCCGGCTGGCGGGCGACGCCGACGCGTACGCCTACCTGCCGAGCTCGGTACGACGGTTCCCCGGTCCGGCCGGCCTGGCCGCAGTGCTCGCGCGGGCGGGGATGGCCGAGGTGCGATGGATCGTGACCGGGGGTGGCGCGATAGCCATCCATGCGGGTACGGTGGCGGTACGGTGAGCGCGACATTCCGCTCCGGCGCCGTAGCCGCCACGGCCTCGGCCGCGCAACTGGGACCAGTGCTCGATGCGGGCGGTCGTGAGCTCGCGCGCCTGCTCGCCCGCACGGAGGCGCGCCTCAGTGAGGTGATCGAAAGCTACGGGGAGACGCTTGCCGACTATGCCGCGGGCACGCTGGCGGCGGGCGGAAAGCGTCTGCGCCCGATCCTGGTCTTCGTATGCGGGGGCGCGGCGGGCGACCCCCGTGTAGAGGTCGAGCCGCTGAGCGACACCCGGGCCGGGACCGCCCTCGTGCACGCCGGGGCCGCGGTCGAGCTGCTGCACATGGCGACGCTGGTCCATGACGACGTGCTCGACCGAGCTTCGCTGCGCCGCGGCCGGCCGACGGTGTTCGCGAGCGCCGGACGCGCGGCCGCCACCGCCACGGGCGACCTGCTGTTCTCTCGAGCCTTCGCCGAGCTCGTCGCCACGAACGACGTCGACGCCGTGCGGGCACTCTCGAGCGCCTCCTCCGCGCTGGCGCGCGGCGAGCTCATGCAGCGCTCGGACGCCTGGCGAGCCGACGTCAGCCCAGAGCGCTACCTCGAGCGCTGCGAGCTCAAGACCGCGCGCCTGTTCGAGGCCGCCTGCCGACTGGGCGCGCTGCTCGGGCGGACCGGCCGGAGCGCCGCGGAGGCGCTCGGCGCCTTCGGGGCGCGGATCGGCGTCGCCTTCCAGATCTTCGACGACGTCCTCGACGTGGCCGGTCCGGCCGAGCGGACGGGCAAGCGACGCGGGACTGACCTGCTCGACGGGACGGTCACCCTGCCCTTGATCCTCGCCCGTCGCCGCGACCACTACCTGCGCGACCTCGACCTGCGAGAGGTGGTCACCGACCCGGCCCAGGCTGAGGCGGTCTGCGACCGGATCGCGGTCACCGGCGCCCTCGGCGAGGCCCGCCGCGAGGCTCTCCATCACGTCGCCGAGGCCAAGGCCGCCCTGTCCGACCTCGACCTGCCCGCAGGCCCCCGTCGGGCCCTCGACATGGTGGCCGACGGCGTGGTCGAGCGCTATTCCTGAGGCCGAGGGCGCACTCAGAAGTCCATCGGCTGGATCGCCCCGGCCGCGAGTGCCGCGACGAACCGGTCGACGTGCTCAGCCATGTTGGCCCGGGTAAGTCGCTTGAGGTCTGTCATCAGCGTCTCCGCTCCGCGCTCGAGCTGCTCGTCGAAGCGGTCGGCGATCTCCTGGGCGAGAACGACGATCTCCCTCCGCTCGCAGTTCGGGCAGCGCAAGTCGACCGACCACTGATCCTGTGGTGCGGTCTCCCACGCGACGGGATAGACGAGCGAGCAGTCACAGTGAGGACAGAGCCGAGGATCTTCGGTGCGAACCACCGCGCCACTCCGGGCGACGGGCGAGTTCGATTCGGCATACGGGGCGGCCGCCTCGGCGAGACGCACGATCTCGATCGACTTGCCGCTCGGCAGGACGATGCTCTCGGGGTCGTGGTCGGGGCTTCGCTCTTGGGCCATCTGAGGTCTCCTTGCATCGCTTATCGGCATCGCCGCGAAGCAGCTAAAGACCTGAGGCTCGAGCGCTTCCGACTCTCCCCCTGAGCACGTCACAGCGCCGGCCGATCTAGACTCCCCGGCCTTGGTTCTCAGCGACCGCACCATCCGGACGGAGATCGAGGCCGGCCGGATCGCGCTCGAACCGTTCGACCCCGGACTCGTGCAGCCCTCGAGCATCGACGTGCGCGTCGACCGGAAGTTTCGCGTCTTCCACAACGCGCGTTATCCCTACATCGACGTGCGCCGGCCGATGGAGGACCTGACCGAGCTCGTCGAGCCACCGGATGCCGAGCCGTTCATTCTCCACCCCGGCGAGTTCGTGCTGGGGCAGACCCTCGAGCGGCTGACCCTGCCCGACGACCTCGTCGCGCGGCTCGAGGGCAAGAGCTCGCTCGGCCGCCTCGGACTCCTCATCCACTCGACCGCGGGCTTCGTCGATGCCGGCTTCTCGGGAAAGCTCACGCTCGAGCTCTCGAACGTGGCCAACCTGCCGATCACCATCTACGAGGGCATGCCGATCGGACAGGTGTCGTTCATGCGCATGGACGCGCCGGTCGAGCGCCCGTACGGGTCGGCGGTCACGGGTAGCAAGTACCAGGGTCAGGAGGAGCCGACGCCGAGCCGCTTTCACCTCAACTTCGGCGCGGGAGCCGGGGAGGGCGACCACGGAAGTTGACCGGCGACCCGGGACGCGCAAGCCTCGGCGATACCATCCACAGGAGCGAACCGGAGGCGTCCTTGCCGAACCTAGGCCCCATCGAGATCATCGTCGTCCTCGTGATCCTGCTCGTCATCTTCGGACCGAAGCGGATTCCCGAGCTTGGCCGCTCGGTCGGCCAGGGAATGCGCAACTTCAAGCAATCGGTGACCGGGCGCGACAAGGAGGACGAGCCGCGGCGGCTTGAAGCCGAGGCGGACTCGCCGCAAGCGGGCACCGGCGCAGGCCCGCGGGAGACCGAGGTCGCCTCGGCGACCCCGGCGCCGGCGCCGGTCGAGGAGCCCCGGACGGCCCGGCCGGCGGGCGACCCCCGCACCTAGCCCGGGACGCCCCCGCCCGAGCAGGCCATGGCCAAGCTGCGGCCGGTCGGTCACGAAGACGAGCTGAGCCTCGTCGAGCACCTGGACGAGCTGCGCTCGCGGCTATTGGTGTCCGGGGCCGCCCTCCTGCCCGCCCTTGCCCTGTGCGGTTGGCAGAACGGTCGAATCATCGAGCTGCTCAATCGCCCGCTGCCCCCCGGACAGGAGCCGATCACCCTCAGCCCGACTGAGCCGTTCCTGACCACGGCGACGCTCGTGGTCTACGCCGCGCTTCTGCTCGCCCTGCCGGTGATCCTCTACCAGGCCTACGCCTTCGTGCTCCCCGCGTTCAGCCCCGGCGAGCGTCGCGTCGCCCTGCCGTTGATGCTCGCGGCGCCGTTCCTGTTCGTAGCCGGCGTACTGTTCGCGTACTTCGTCGTCCTCCCCCCGGCGATCACCGTGCTGCTCGGCTTCAACGCCGACGAATTCAACACCCAGCTGCGTGCGCGCGAGTACTACTCCTTCGCGTCGCTGACCCTGATCTCGCTCGGGATCCTGTTCCAGGTACCGATCGGCGTGCTCGCGGCGACCCGGCTCGGCGTGGTGACCCCCGACCAGCTGCGTCGCGGGCGCCGCTACGCGATCCTCGCCATCGCCGTGCTCGCGGCGCTCCTGCCCACCATCGACCCGGTGACCATGATCCTCGAGATGCTGCCCCTGATCCTCCTCTACGAGGCGTCTATCCTGGTGGCCCGGGCGTTCGGAGGGCCGCCGCAGGAGACGGCAGAGCGCAGCGCCCAGCTCGAAGGTTCCTGACCGACCCGCTCTTTTCGCTCATGCTGTTCGATCTCAAAGGCAAGCGCCGGCGCGTCGTCCAGGCGACCTATCTCACGCTCGCCGTGCTCATGGGCGGGGGGCTCGTGCTGTTCGGCATCGGCGGCGACGTTCAGGGAGGGTTGTTCGACGCTTTCAGCGACCGCGACTCGAACAGCAGCAACAATCCGATCGTCGAGCGGCGGCTCGAGTCGGCGCAGGAGCGTCTGCGCGCCAACCCCAACGACCGGGGAGCGCTCGAGGACCTCGCCCGGGCCCGATTCCAGCTCGCAGGCGACGACGCCGACCCCAACACAGGCCTCTACGGACCGAAGGCCCGCCCCGACCTTCGGGCGGCCGCCGGGGCGTGGGAGCGCTATCTGGGCACCAACCCCCAACCTCCTGACCCGTCGCTTGCGCGCGTAATGCTCCAAGCCTACGGGGAGTTCGGGCTCAACCAACCGGCGAAAGCCGCGCAAGCGGCCGACATATCCGCCCAGGCCGACGAGAGCTCGAACGCCTTTCTGATCCTCGCGCGGTACGCGTCGCTCGCCAATCAGGAGCGCAAGGCCGACCTGGCCGGAAAGCGCGCGCTCGCGCTCGCTCCCGACTCGCAGCGCAAGATGGTCAAGAAGCAGTTGGACACGATCGAGGCGCAGGCGGCCGCTCAGGCGTCGGGTGTCGGGAGTCAGGGAGGCGCTGGGGGGGCGGGAGGTGGCGCGGGTGCCGGAGGGGGTCTGCCCGGGGGCGCAGGCGCCCCGGGCGGCGGCGGGCGCTGAGTGAGACGCCCGGTGGGCACGGAGCCACAGCGAACCGTCACAATGGCGAGACCCCTCGGAACAGGAGCACGGTGAACTTCCAGATACAAGACCAAGAGGTAGACGCCGATACGCACGTGATCGAGCTCGGGGGCGAGATCGATCTCTACACCGCGCCCGAGTTCAAGGAGCGGATGGCCGAGATCATCGAAGAGGGCAAGACCCGCGTGGTCGTCGACCTCTCGCAGGCGACCTTCATCGACTCGACGACGCTCGGCGTGCTGGTCGGGGGCGTCAAGCGACTGCGGCCGGCGGGAGGCTCGCTCGCCCTCGTGTGCGCCGACGAGAACATCACGAAGATCTTCGAGATCACGGGACTGGACCGCGTCTTCCCGATCCACGCCTCCCGCGACCAAGCGCTGGCGGACGTGGCGGACGCGACCGGCGGAGCGGCCCCTTAGTCGGCCCCTTCGCGGGCGGACCGTCCGGGGCGCCGCTCAGCATGGGTGCAGTGAGCGTCATCGCACCCGCCGCCGAAGGTCCCCCCGTCGCCGAGCTGCGCCCCGGAGACGAGCTCGTGGGCGTCTTCGCCTGCGTGCGCAAGGATCGACTGAGCGCACGGACCGGAGCGGCGTATCTGGCCGTCGAGCTTCGCGACCGCACGGGCTCCCTTGCCGGGCGGGTATTCCGCGACGCCGACTTCCACGCCGCGCGCTTCGAGCGCGGCGACCTGGTGGCGGTGACCGGGCGCATCGAACGCTTCCGGGGGGAGCTGCAGGCCGAGATCGCCTCGATCCGGTGCGCCGAGCCCGGCGAGGGGGACCCCGCCGACTTCCTGCCCGTCGCCTACCGCGACCTCGACGAGCTCGACGGGTTCTTCGACCACCTCGCCGACCAGGTCGCCGACGGCCACCTTCGGAGCCTGCTCGCCGCCTTTTTCGAGGACAACGCCTTCCGCGCCGAGCTGCGCCGCGCGCCGTGCACACGGGGAGGGCACCATGCCTACCTCGGCGGGCTCCTCGAGCACACGGTCGCGGTCGCCACGCTCGCCCACGAGGCCTGCGCTCTCCACCCGCGCCTGCGTCCGGACCTCCTGCTGGCCGCCGCCCTGCTCCACGACCTCGGCAAGACGCGCGAGTTCACCTTCGGCGCGGAGATCGAGCTGAGCGAGGAGGGGCGTCTCCTCGGACACCTGGCCCTCGGACACCGGCTCGTGGCCGAGCGGATCGCCACCCTGGGTGCCTTCCCGCCCGAGAAGGCGCTCGCCCTCGAGCATTGCATCCTCGGCCACCACGGCCCGGACGCTCTGCCGGCGAGGCGGTTCGCCTCGGCGGAGGCGATCGCCCTCTACCGGCTCAATGCGCTCGACGCCTCGGTCAAGGGAGCACTCGAGCACGGAGTAGGCTAGCTCCGGCCGGAGACGATGGAGCCCGGGCGGATCGAGTTTCGCGTGGGAGGCGACCTCGAACTCGAAGAGGTCATCGACGTCTATCGCGACTCGGGCCTCGGCGAGCGCCGGCCGGCCGAGGACCGCCGTCGCATGGCGGTCATGCTGGCGAACGCAGGCCTCGTCGTGTCGGCCTGGGAGGGCGGGGCCATTTTCGGCGTCGCCCGATCGCTCACCGATCGGACCTACGTGACCTACCTCTCCGACCTCGCCGTCCGCGCGTCACACCAGCGCACGGGGATCGGACGCGCCTGATCGAGCGCACGCGCCGGGAGTGCGAGCCGGACGCGCGCCTGGTGCTTCTCGCCGCGCCCGCGGCCGTCGACTACTACGCGCAGCTTGGCTTTGAGCGACATCCGTCCGCGTGGACGCTCCTCGGCACAGAGCCACTCACTTCAGGGCCCGGCTGAGGACCACATCGGCGACGATGACGGCTACGAAGCACGGCGGAGGGCTTTGCCTCGGCGCGGACCCGAAGTCCAGCTACCGCGGCACCCTAGGATGGGACACGGAGCGGCAGGGGTCTGGTGGCCCATCCGGTCTTCAAAACCGGCAGGGCGGAGCAGCCCTCCGCTTGGATGGTTCGATTCCATCGCCGCTCCGTCGAGAGAAGTGCCTGCACAGTAGCTCTTTCCCGCGATCTGGCGGCACCTGCCGTCTCGGGGCCTCCAGCGCAGCTGACGGCCGAATCGCCCTGAGCGGGCGGTGGGTGCGGGCGTTGGCGCAGTCGGTCCAGGCGTCGAGAGAAGTGCCTGCACAGTAGCTCTTTTCCCCGACTTGACCACGCGTGGCCGTCTGCCGCCCTCTCGCCGTCCTGATGGCGAAATCGCCCTATGCGGGCACTCCTGACGGTCGCAAGCCGATCGCACGGGCGCGGTCCTGCGGCTAGACGCCCGCCGGGCCCCGGCGTTCAAGCAGGCCGCCGGCCTGGTTGACGGCGGCCGCTCTTCTCGAGTGGGGCGCGCGCATGGTGCGCCGGCGGATGGCCACCTGAGTATCCTTGGCGCCACGCTCGGGCCTCGGCGAGCGAGGGGGAAGGTCTTGCGGAGGGTCCGTCCCGCGCGCGGGGAGTAGGCCTGGGCTTGGTAGCCGGGGCGTCAGCTGCCTGCCGGAAGGCCTGCTCGAACCTCTCGGCGCACCCCGCCCGGACGTGGAACTCACCCACCACCATCACCGCCATCTCGGTGCCTCCTTGGCGCGGGCGCGATCGACGCGACGCCGAGGGCATCGCTGCGCCGGGCGCGAGCGGCGGGCGTCCGCGGTGCGCCGGCGGCGCCGCGAGCCGCGGGCGGGCCTAGCCGTCAAGGTGGGTGGCCAGGGCGATCGGGTTGCGAATGCACCACACGCCCGGGCAATGGTCGTCCGCCAGGCGCTTGATCTCCTCGAGCGTCTCCCGCGGCGCGTCGGCATCGGCGTCGAGGTACCAGTCGATCTGCCCGACCGGCGGGTTGTCGGTCGCCCCGAGCGCCCGGCTCTGGTCAAGCTCCGTCGAGAGCCGCGCCCGCAGCCCGCGAAGCTCGACGCCCTGCCGGGCCGCCTCCTGGGCGAAGGTCATCGCGTAGCAGGCGAGCCCGCCCCAGAAGCAGTAGGCGAGCGGGTCCGGGGCCGAGCCGTCCCGCCCATGGGCGGCGGGAAGTCCGCCTCGAAGACCACCTCGCCCTTCGGAAAGGGGATCGTGGCCCGAAACTGCGGCGCCCCCTCGGCGACCTGCCACTCCCCCTCGAAGGCCACCTCGCGCCTGACCGCGCCGGGATCGTCGCGGGCGTTGGCGGCGGTCGCCTCGAGCGCCTCCACGTCGAGGTTGTGCATCGTCGGCTCCCTTCTTCGGATCGGCGCCGTAGCTAGTGGTGGTGCTGGGCGTTGGCTATCGCGAGCCCTAGAAAGATGCCCACGATCAGCCCGGCCGCACCGGCCCCAACGGCGGCTCCCATCCCTGCGAGCCCTGCCGCCTCCGTGGCTGCCTGACCGGCCTGCGTGGCTGCCTGTGTCGCCTGTGCCCCCGCCTGGGTGGCGGCTTGAACCGCTTGGGTCTGCTTCAGCTCTTCGAACTCCTGCCGTGTAACGTCGCCTTCGGGACTCATGCTCGCCTCCATCGCTTTCCTCTCTTGGGATCGGAGAGCGAGTTCCCTCAGGTGTCGAGCGTAAACGCGTCCCAGGCGTCGTGCGCGCGTCTACTGCGATGGCTGCGCGCGCCGCACGGTTCCCGAGTTCCAGGCGCTCGTGCAGCGGCTGGTCCGCTTCCTCCGGCCGCTTTTGTTGCGGTCGCCCCCGCGTGCGAGCTCACTCGAGGCGGGTGATCTCATCACGATGGTGCAGGCCGTTTGCGCGCGCCGCCCGCCTCGGTCACCGCGACCGCGAGGAGCTCGCGCGCATGGTTACCGGCTCGGTAGGCGACCTGGTCGACGCGTGGTTCCAGCCTGACCACGCGACTCTTGGGGTTTCGTATGCGGGCTTCCTCGACGGCTTGCCGATGTGGCTCGCCCGCGGCGCGCCTGGCCAGGACAAGGCGCCAGCTGGTACTCCCAGTTCTGCGGATCCCCACCTATTGCGGTTCGGAGGAACCGGATGGCCGTCGCGGCGATGCGCTCTTACCCTCGAGCGGGCGCTTAAGGCGGGTCCCTTCTCTGCGAAAACTGCGGAGCTAGCTTCCGGCTCCTGACCGAAGTAGCGCGGCGAGCTCCCCGGGTCTCCACGACGCGGACCATGTCCTCCCACGACTTCGTCGCGCGGTAGGACAGGAGGCGATCGACGAGCACCCCAGCCTCGACGGCCTCGGCCGGCCCGAGCTGTTGCTCCTCCGCGCGCAGCGCGTCGGCGCCCTGCTCGACTGCCGAGGCCGCGGGCTCACTGCGACCTTCGGCGCAGGCGGGGCTGCTCAAGGATCGCGAGTCGTACGGCCTGGGCCGCAGAGCGGCGCGAGATCCGGCCGATGAGCTCGTCTAACGGTCTGTGCGACACCCTCCGCGACGAGCGGCACCGCGCCCTCTCACTTGCGTCCTGGGGACGCGGATGGACTACGGCTCGTTCGCCGCTTGCCCTTCGGGTCGGTGGCCCAGCAGTTCCGCCAGCACAAGCCGCTGACGCTCGCTGAGGGTGCCCACCGTTCTCGTCGGCGAGATCCGGAGGTACTCGAGTGCCCTGTTGGAGCGAACTCGGCCCCATCCGGGAGCGCCGAGCAGGAGGTCGACCACCTTCGCGGTTTGGATCAACGCAGGGGGATCGAGAAAGAGCTTTGCCGGGTCAACCCCTCCGCTCTTCATGGCGCGTTTTAGTCGGGCCCGTCCCTGGCGTATCTCGTTGGCACGTTGAAGCGCTTCCAAGCGCTGCCGCTCTGGGCTGCCAGGGGACTTCCGCTCCTTAGCCCCCGCACCGCTCATACTGCCCTGGGCCCGCCGCTGGTCGTCGCGGCCGCCAAGCTCGGACAGCACGCGCATAAACTCCCTGCGAACCTTCTCCGCGTCCGCGCCGAAGTCGAGCAGGACACGGGCCGCGACACCCTCCTTCTCGCGTGCCAATCCAAGCAGGATGTGCTCGGTGGCGATGTACTTTTGACCCCACTGCCGGGCCTCACGCATCGCCAGGGCGAGCGCCCGCTTGGCGCGCTCGGTGAGAGGGACATGCTCTGAGGTCACATCGCCGCCGGACGGGACGATCCTCCCCACCTGCGCTCGCGTGCGCTCTTCTGTGACATCGAGCGACTTCAGTATGCGCGCGCCGAGGTCCCTCTGTTCACGCAGCAGGGCGAGCAGGAGGTGCTCGGTACCGATGTGTCCGTGCTTGAGGCCCTGCGCCTCTTCCTGGGCCAAGACCACCACCTCGCGGGCCCCCTCTGTGAAGCGCTCAAACAAGGCCTTGGCCGACTAGGGACCCACATAGCCGCTTGACGCCGGGCCTCGGAAGCAGCGGAGGTGCGCTTGCACTAGGCGCGGAGGCTGTCGCGCAAACCCTGTTCGGTGGTCCGCCACTCGTCGGTTCGGCCAAGCTAGCGCGGGACCGCGAGTGGAACAGGGAGCAGGTTGACGTGGTTGCCGCCCCTTCTGACACCTCTACGGGCCTTCGAGTGCCTCGCGCAGCTCGCCCACCGGGTCTACATCGCTGCTTGCGGCAGCAAGTCGACCCAACGCGGCTCCCGCGTGCGCGGCCATGCCGGCAAGCTCGTCGGGCGTGGGGTAGACGCCCTCAACCAGAGGCGGGGCGGCGTCCGGCGCTCTCACCTGTCCGAGACCCCCTGCCGGGAGAGGACCGAGTCGGTCGCTAGCTAGTTCGAGCGCCTCAACGAGCTCGAGCTCGCCGCGCTTGCGCGCTCGCTCGAGGCGAAGCCCGCGGAGACCGCTTTGGCGTAAAGCTAGCCGCGACCGTGCTGCTGCGCGTACCGCCTGGAGCTCCGCGAAGGCCTCTGTGCCGCTGGCGATCGGCGCGGGTGGCGACGCCTGATCGACTGCCCGGCGCAGCGCCATCGCCGCGGCGGTCAGAAGGCGCCCGACGAGGTCTCGCTCCGAATAGCCCCCACCGTAGCGCTCGCGCTGACGATGCAGGGCCTCCGCCTGGCTTGGATCGACGTGGTAGGCGGTGGCCGCTACGAACAAATCGAGAACATGGGACGCAGCCGGTCGAGGGTGCCTACCGGCCTCGCGCGCGGCCGTCATCGACTCTGCCTGCGCGCCGCTGGTGTTCTCGGTCATGGATGCATCGTCGCACCCCGAACGGCCGCTGGTAAGTGCACGGCACATCGAGCTCCATCAAGGCAGGCGAGGACGTGCGAGTGACTCACGGGTCGCGAGTCGAAAAGGCACCGGTCTCCAAAACCGGTACCCGAGTGTCCTCGTCAGCTCCTCGACACCGACGGACCGACACGATCTCAGGGTTGCGCGGGGGCGGACGGCCGCGCGCGCCGCTGCGGCGGGGTCAATACAGATGTCACACTTCATCACGTGAGGATGATCACCCTCGACGACCCCGACTTCGCCGGCACCTACACCGTGGAGCCTCACTCAGACGGAACGCGCCAGCGGGGCTGGGGGTCATGCGCGCCACGAGGTCCGTGACTTTCGCGGGAGCTCCTTCGCGCGCGCGCAGGCGACCATCCTCATCGCCGCGGACGGCGAACGGGGGCATCGGGGTGGCGACCGCGACCGTGTGATGGCGGCCGCCTGGAAACCCGCACGGCCGCAAGCTATCGATATACGAGCTGGCTCCCCACCCAACCTCGACCGCTCTCACAAGCAGCTCAAAGGCGCGCGCCGGCTTTGTCAGACGGTCGCCTTCGTGCCCCGCGATAGCAGCCAGGCGACCATGGGGTAGCCGGTCAAAAACCCGAGGATTACGCCGATCTGCATCAGGAACACAAACGCGATGTCGCTTGGGGGTGGCATAAACTCGACGCCGAAGGCGAGGACGTGCGAGTGACTCACGGGTCGCGAGTCGAAAAGGCACCGGTCTCCAAAACCGGTGACTCCAGCAGACGCCGTCAAGGCACGGCGGGCATCGCGATCACTAGAAATCTCGGAGCCGGTGCAGCCTGGTAAAGGTCAGGCGCTGGTTTTCGGCGGAGGGGACGGCGGGCGCGGCTCGCCCGCGGCGGCATCGACGCGCTCAGAGCGCTCGCACTGCGAATGGCCAAGTCCCCTCCCGAGACCTGGCCCGATGCGCTGCTCATGCTCGGCGACCAGATCTACGCCGACGATCTGTCCCCGGCTATAAAGGCTGGTGACAGCGCTCCGTCCTCCTCGAGCCTCCGCGCAAGCGAGTGGACCTGGTGGGGATTGACGGCCATGCGTCGTGCGGCTTCTGAGGGCCGCAGACCCGGTTCGGCCTCCAGGAGCTACAAAAGCTGGGTCCGTCGCTCCCCGCGCGTCAGGCGCGGCGAGACGTGGTGGGGCGCCCGCGCCCGCGGCTGGCCCGACGCGATGCCTCGTCGGGCCCTCGCCGGCCTCGAGGGCGGGCTTTCGCCGTACCCACCTCGCCGCGCCCGGGCCACCTCCGAGGAGGAGTCGACCCTTGCTCAGTCCTCCTCACGCCACGCCCATAGCATCCCGACGCCGTCCGAACGGTGAAGGGGAGAAGCCGCATGCCGCGACGTCCTGCGCGAGCACAATCGAATCGCCCGGCGTCTGCGCCAAGAGTACCCGGGGTGGGACTGCGATCGCGTCTTTGAAACGACTCGCAACATCCTCATCATGGTGCTGATCAAGATTGTCGTCGAGGAGTACATCAACCACATCAACCCGAGCCCCTTTCAGTTTCGCCTCGCACCGGCCAGCTTTGCTAACGAGCCTTGGTATCGGCGCGGGAGTGCGTGCGCTGGCGAAGGAGAAGAACAGCAGCTACCCACGTCCCCTGTGGAGGAGGGTGGTCAGGAGCAGGAGCAGGGGCAGGAAGGCGGCGAGGCTGAGCAGGACGGCGGTGGCGGGGATTAGGAAGACCGCGCGCTAGCGGGCGTACGGACACGTCGACCCGCCGACGCCGTCAAGCCGGGGGGCCCGCGATGAGAACGGCGGGTCCCCTGGCTCGTCCTGGTCGCCGCGACCGGCACCGTCGCAACGAAAAGTCACCGGTCTCCAAAACCGGCGATTCCAGGTTCGAGTCCTGGGTGCCCCGCTGACCAGCGCGAAGGCCACGTGCGAGAAAGTCCCGCAGAGGGCATCTTCTGACCCGGGACTGCCTAGCAGCACAACCTCCGTCGCGGCCGGCCGAGATCGGAAATCGCCCGGTGCGGGGACTTCTCGCGATCGTGTCCGCCCGCTCCGGGCAGCGTGCGGAGGACTTCGTTGCGGAGACGGTGAAACTGCGGCCATCGCGCTGCACCTTCAAGGTGATCCTCCTGAGCCGGGGTCGCGAGCCTCGTCAACCCGCAATCCCTGCTCAACCGGACGAAACGGCCGCCCCGGCGAAGGCCGGGGCGCTCACCTTGGTACAAAATCCGGGCTAACTCGCCTCCATGTTTTTCGTGACGACTTCCATCGTCTCTTGCAACTCCTTCGTCGAGCTGAATTCAACGACCTCAGTTCCCGCGAAGATCTCCGGTGTGTGTCCCGGCGGCGCGTAGTAGGCCTCGCCTGCCTCAAAGACCTCGTCGCGATCATCGAAGTGGTAGGCGACCTTCCCCCTGATGACATAGCCCCAGTGCGCCGCCTGGCAGCGGTCGTCGGGAAGTCCCTTGAATAAGGGGCTCAGGTCGGCGTCCTGCGTATATGTCTCAAACCCGACGGTGTAGCCGCCGGTAAAGTGCTCGAAATGGCCCTCATATCCCTCGAGCGTCTCTGTCTCTGAAGCGCTTTGCTTGGACGCCTTTGGCATGACTCTCCTCTTGTGTCGTGATCTTCTTCTGGCTAGCGGCAGCTCGCGTCGTCGCCGATCTCGCTGAAGTCGAGGACACGCAGGGAGCATGTCCCGCCCGCCGTGGAACTTCGCGACGGCGATCGCTCCGTAGATCATCTCATGTGGGGTTAGCGACGACCTCCCGCACCGTGGTCGGGGACGCTTTCGCGGCAGCGTGGCGGCCACCTCGCGCTCGACGGCGTTCGCGAGCGTGGCGAGGCCCCTTGCCGCGGCGAGCTGCGGGCCGACCGAGGGTCCGAGCCCGCGCCTCGCCGAATGGTCAACCTCAACCTGCGGGCTTACAGCGCGTGCGCCCTCAGCAGGAACTGCGAGCGTCGCGGGGGTCGGTCGCACACGAGTCTGATCCCGCCCCTCCGTGGGCGACGTCGTTGCCCCGCCTTCCGTCCTGGGTGTTCAGGGCGTCCGAGCGGTGGAGGAGGGGGTCGCGCCCGTATGGCCCCTCGCGCCTCGCGTGACGGCAGGCGGGCCCGGGGATGTGACCGGTCGCTGCGCGACCATTCACGCGTGGGCGATGCTGAGATGCCGGTGAGCGGGCTCGAGATCCTCGAGCAGCGCGCGAGTGACGCGAGGACGGCGCTCGATGAGCTGCTCGACCACTCGAGCGTCCACTACCACGACGTCAACGCCGGGGTGACAAGCGTTGTCTTTCTCGGTTGGAACAAGTGGCAGTGGTCGGCGCTTCCCGACGCGGCGCAGCCGACGGTCAAGCGCACCCGTGAGGCGACCGAGCGCCTTCGCGAGTTCGCTCGCGCCGCCGTCCGGGTGGGCGCCCCTGACAGAGCCGATCAGCTCGACGACACCGAGAAGCTGCTGAGCAACGTGATCGAGCAGCCCAACGGGTCCTACCCGAAGGGGGCGCCCGCCGACTCGATCGACGCGATCAAGCAGAGGGTGGCTGCCGCGCTCGACAAATATCTCGGAGTCCTGCGCTCCCTGCCGACCGCCCAAGGCAAGGGTGAGCGCCTGCTCGTCGCCGACACGAGCGCCCTGCTGGAGCGCCCCAACCTGCAGGACTGGCAGCTCGACGGCGAGCGTTGGACGCTGGTCGCCCTGCCGCAGGTCCTCTCCGAGCTCGACGAGCGCAAGCGCGACCCGAAGACGCGGGACGCGGCCCTCAAGGTCAGTCGCCAGATCGAGGAGCTCGACCGCCGCGGCGACACGTTCAGCGGCGTGCCCCTCGCCGACAAGCTCAGCTATCAGGACATCGCAATCACGGCCGACATGGGCAGCACCCTCCCCTGGCTTTGGGCCGACGTGCCCGACGACGTGATCATCGCCGGAGCGCTCGAGCTGGCGTGGCAGGACCTCACCGCACGCGTCGCGATGATCGCCGACGACCGAAACGTGCGCAACAAGGCACGTCTCGCTGGACTGACCGTGCTGCGCCCTGACGACGTGTGAGGGGCGAGCCTTTCGTCCCGTGCGTAGGCGCCGGACTCTCGCCTAAGCATCTGGCCGCTCTGTGACCATGGCCGGCGTGTGGCGGCCCACCGAAGAGCAGACGATCGTGGCCGCCGCGGAGCGCGGCGACCTTGAGGAGACGCACACCTTCGATGCCAAGCGCGAGCTGCCGCAGGAGGGCAGCAAGAGGGGGAACCGTGACCTCGCGGTCGACGTCGCGGCCATGACCGTCGACGGCGGCACGCTCCTCTACGGAGTCGCCGAGGATGCCGAGGGCCGCCCGACCGTCCCCACCCCCATCGCTCTCGCCGGGCAGCGCGAGCGCATCGACCAGATCGTCCAGACGCTCGTCTCTGAGCCCCCGACCGTCGAGATCGACCCGGTCGAGACCGCCGCCGACCCCTCGCGCGGCTATCTCGTCGTCGTGGTACCCCCGTCGCCGCGCGCTCCCCACCAGGTCGGCGGGCGCTACTACGGGCGCGGCGCCACGGCCAATCGCGTCCTCGACGAGGGCGAGGTCGGGCGCCTCTACCGCCGCCGTGAGGCGTGGGAGGTCGACGTAAGGCGGCTGCTCGAGGAGGAGATCGCGGCCTCGGGCTAATCGCCGACCCGGCGCCTCATCTACCTCCATGCCATCGCGCGCCCGGTGGCGTCGCAGGAGGAGATGCTCGAGAAGGCCCGCGGCGAGGAACGCACCGACATGATGCTCGCGTCGCTCTCGAACTCCGCCGCGCGCCCCGAGGTCTTCCCGCCGCAGGTCATGTCCCCGGACCTCGGCTGGGCGCTGGCCGGCTGGCGGCGCTTCGGCGCCGACTCCTGGTCCGCGGGCAGCGAGGAGCGCGAAGCGCGGCGACGCCGGGCCGGCCGAAGGCGTCCTGCGGATGATCGTCGACCTCGACGGGACCGCGCACCTCTTCGGCGGTCGGGCCGGGTTCTCGACGGACGACGGGCGCCTCATCCTCTCCGAGCGCTACGTCGCGGGCAACATCACCCGCTTCCTCGCGATCCTCGGGTCGCTGTACGAGCGCGCGGGCTACCTCGGCCCGGTGGACGTCGGCGTCGGCGTCACCGGCCTGAAGGACGCCCTGTCGAGCGCGGACCTCTGGGGCGCCTGGCCGTCGCCCTACCCACGCCCCGAGTACAGGCGGACCCGCAGGCTCACGGCCGTCGAGCTCGAGCGGGAGCCCCGTCGTGCGGCGATGGAGCTGGTAGGGCGCCGCCATCGAGGCGAGCGCCGGAGCGCACTACGACCCCTTCAGGGACACGCGGCGGCGGGAGCCCCACCAGGAGGAGGCCCCATGGGCAAGAGCAAGGCGAGCGCCGAGGAGTGCCAACGCCGACGCGAAGAACAGCGGCGCGGCTTGCCCGCGCGACCGAGGAGCTAGTGACGAGCGAGGGATGGGCGCCGCTGGCTGCGCGCCCGCGCCACCTTCCACACCTACTCGCTGCTTATCTGAGGCGCCGCATGTCGTAGTCCGCGCTGACTCGGCGGTCCGTGGCCGACGACATGTCGCCGAGGCAAACCGCGAGGGCGCAGATCACGCGTTGGACTGAGCGTCAAGCGCGTGCACGCTCGGTGACGTCAACGGGTGGCGGTGAGGTGGTGAGCGATGGCATGCCCGGGCTGCGCTCCGGGTGGGATGGCGAAGATGCCGCTAGCGATCGTCTGAGGAACCGGCTCAGGGCGTCGTGTTGAGCGAGGTGCCGTTGCAGGGGGATAAATTGGCGGCGCGGGTCGCGCTGGTAGAGAAGCAGCAGTAGGCCCACGTCGGCGCGGCCGTCGGCGCCTGTGCCCTGGTCATAGCTGTAGCCACGTCGGAGGACGGTGAGCCCGCCGTTGGCCCGCGGGTTGACGAGGCGGGCGTGCGCATTGGGCGGGATCGTGGCGTCGTCGAGCGGCATCGCTTCGAACTCGTGCGCGCGGCCGAGTGGGGCGCCGCTGTCACGGTGGCGACCGATGATGCGTTCCTAGTCCTCGAGCGATAGCGCGTTCCAGGCGTCCAGCGCGACTCTGATCTTGCGGACGACGAGGAACGTGCCGTCGACCATCCAGCTGCGCTCGCCCTTGCCGGCCCAGACGTGACGGGCATGGTCTTTGCCGCGGCGGGGATTGCCGGTGGCGTCCTTGAATCCCAGCAGGTTGCGCGGGCGCCCCTCGGGGCGCTCTCCCGGCCAGCGACGCATCGAGCCGCGCTGCGACCAGCGCACCGTCGTTGCGTGCTCGCTGAGAGCGACCAGCCGGGCCAGCGCGTCATCCGCGATCGACGGTGCTCGTGCGCACGCTTGAATGGACAAGTCTCGCCGGTGGCCGCTGGATCTAGGTCGTCACCCGGGAAGACCGGCAGGTTGGTGAGCGCGACCGGTCGCTGCGGCGCCAGGCCGAAGCGCTCGTGGAAGACGCCCGGGCCGAGCCCGATGTGACGGTCAAGCCGCCTGCCGGCCAGCCTTCTCCCGGCGCGCGGTGCTGGGCAAGCATGAGCCGGTCTGCTTCGTTCGTCAGCGCACCGAGCAGGTCGGCCAGTTGCGCCCGGTCGTCGGAGGCGAGGTCCAACGCGGCGAACGCCACGTGGTCGAGCATCGGTGTCGCGATCCCCGGCTGGTGGGCGCCGCACATCGATGGGGCCACGTTGTCGGGGCGGTAGGACTCACCGGGACCGCGATCGCCGATCGGGACTCCTTCGTCCAGCGCCTGGTGGTCTGCGCCCCTCGGTCGGCTCATGATCATCCTCAGGACCAGGGAGGGATTCGCCTTGGCCCGCGGCGGCGTGCTTCCTCAGCGGGCGGACGTCGCCAGCGTGACCATAGACAGCGCCGGCCAAGTTCGCGGTCGCCGCCGCGCTTACGCAGCGCGCTCGTCCGACGGCGCTCGCACTCGCTAGTCACGGGCCAACAGCGGTCCGGGCGGGAGCCTTACCCCCGCGACGTCCCGGCGCAGGAACACCACGAGCCCGGCAACGAGGGCCGGCACGCCGTAGAGAGCGCAGACCCAGGCCGCCTGTCCCACCGGCGCCCAGTCCATAGGCTCGCGAACGAGCCCCATCCAAGCCGAGAAGTGCGTGGTCAGCAGGTAGGGCTGGATCGGCTCCAGGCTCGAGAAGACGCCGAGGAGCTGCATGATCAGCGAGCCTATGAGCGTGGCGACGACTGCCGCAGTCGAGTTGCGGGTCGCCGTCGAGAGCAGCAGAGCGATCGCCGCCACCGCGAGCAGCGGCATCAGGTAGACACCGAGCACGAGCAGCGTGAGCACGAGCGCCCGGGGGGCCGGGACCGGCGCCCCGGACAGGGCGGGCAGGGGCTCGAAGCCAAAGGCGAGGATCCCCGCCGTCCCCGCCGCTAGCGCCATGAGCGCGAGCGCCAACACCGCGTACGTGGCGCTCGCCATCGCCTTGGCGACGAAGATCGAAGTCCGATCGAGCGAGCGGGTGAGGATCGTCTTGAGCGTACCGTGGCTGTCCTCGGTGGCCACGACGTCCCCCGCCACGAGCGAGACGATCAGCGGGAAGAGCCAGATCGAGCCGAAGAGGAGGATGACGAGCGGGACGGCAAGCCCGGACTGGCGCACCTCCGAGCCGAAGGGGATGCCGTCGGGCGAGCCGTCCGAGAGCACGAGCACGCCCACGAACAGGAGCGGCACCCCGACCGCCGCGGCGAGGCCGAGGTAGGTCCGCTTCTGGGCCACGAGCTTTCGGAGCTCCCAGCGATAGGCCGTCAAGGCGGCGGTCATGGCGCCGGACTCGAAGCGGCCGACGGCGCCTCGGTGAGCCGGAGGAAGAGCTCTTCGAGACCCCGAGAGCTACGCCCGCCTCATGAGGGACGAGCAAGCCGAGCTCCTGTGGACGGACCCCCCGTACGGCGTCCGATACCAGGGCAAGACCGAGAAGGCCCTCCGGATCGACAACGACGGCGCCGCGGGCCTCAAGGCCCTCCTTTCGGAGTCGTTCGCCTGCGCGGGCCACGATCCGCCCGCTGGCTCGGCACGGAACGCCGACACCCCGGCAGCATGCCCGAGTGCCCCGGGAGCACGGCTGAAAACCCCGGGGGCACGGCTGGAAGTCATGGGAGATCCAGTAGCGCAGGCGGCGCCGAGCCGAACAGGCCGGTCGTCCCCCGCTCGACAGAAGCCGAGGACTCGCCCAGCAAGCGGGGGGGTAGTGGCAAGAGAGTCTTCGGCGCGAGAGAGGACAGCTAGATGGCGGCATACGGTGGTATAGCCGACGAGCTCAAGCCCCGCCTCCGCGAGTTCCCGGCGCTGGTCGCCCCCCAGAGGAGCGTCGTTTAGGTGCGGGGCACGCTGGCGGAGCTCGAATCGAGGCTGGTCGAGCCCATGGAGACGCTCGACGAGAAGCTGCCCTCGACCGAGCCCATCGTCGCGAGGGTCGACGACCTGCGCGAGGCCCTCGGGAGGCTGGCCACCCTCGCCGAGCCGATCCAGGGGGCGGCCAAGAGCATGGCGCGGGTCGCAGAGCGCGTGCCCGGAGCCAGGAGGCGGAGCGAGTGACCGCCGCCAACGCACGCCGGGGGCCGCCGCAGCTCGTGCGCGCCGCCACCGCGCGCTTCTTCGGGTCCCTCGCCGCCGCACGGCGAGCACGCAGCCTCCATCCGCACGGCGTCGCCTACGCGGCCGAACTCGTGCTCGACCGCCCGCCCGAGGGCACCGCCGAGGGGCGCCCGAGCGCGGCCCTCTTCGCGGCAGGCCCCTCGCACCACGCGCTCGTGCGCTTCTCGCGCGGCGCCGGCCTGCCCCAGCCCCTCCCGGACGTCCTCGGGCTCGCGGTCAAGTTGCCGGCCGTCTACGGTCCGGGTCGCGACCAGGACCTCCTGCTGGCGACCTCGGGCCGCGGCCCCCTCACCCGTCACCTCCTCCTCCCGGCGCGCTCCTTCTGGGCGCGCCCATTCTCGAGCGTCCTCCTCTACTCGGTCGGCGGCGAGCCGGCCGTGGTCGGCGCGGTACCGGCGGCGGCGCCGGTGCGCGCCGCGGAGCCGACCGACCTCGCCGACCTGTGCGCCACCGCGGACGCCGGCGAGCTGCGCTACGGCCTGACGATCGCTCCGGCGCTCGGCCGCTCCCGCCCGGTGGCCGAGCTGCGGATCGGAGCGCGGCTCGGTGAGGAGGAGGCGGCCGCGCTTCGGTTCGACCCGAGCAACACCGGCGAGGGATTGGAGCTGACCGGGCCGTTCAACGGCCTGCGCGTCCCCGCCTACTCCGCGAGCCGGCGCGGATGGCCCCACGGCTGAGGCCGGATATGGCCCGCGCGGGCCGCACCGGGCGCCTCAAGTTGCGGCGGCGTGCTGCACCTGTGCGTGAAAGCCGACGTCCTTTACGGCGTCTGCTCGAGGCACCGGTTTTGGAGACCGGTGCCTTTTCGAACTCGCCTATCGCGAGTCGGAGGCACTCAGGCCACGGCCCCGCGGAGTGGCTGTGGACCGTGAGGAGGCGAGCCTGCTTCCGTAGCAGGCGATCTCAGCCACCTCGCCTCGAGGAGGTGCGGTTCGCTCTAGCGCTCGCCCTCACCCCTCCTCACCGCCGCAACCATGCGTTGAGCGTCCCTCGGGCCGCCTGGGCGCTCGAGCGCCGGGGTGTGGCAGTCAGCGCCTTGGCTAACCCGGCTTCCGCTCGGCGCGTGCAGGAGGGGCCGCGCCGCGGCCGGAGCGCTCGGCGAGCGCGCGCCGAAAGACGAGGAACGAGGCCGGCAGCGGCACCACACCGGCGGCTGCGAGCAGAGGGTGACCGATCAGGTAGCCGTAGATAAGCCATACGAAGGCGTTCGCCGTCAGCAGCACCCACGTACCCAGAGAGACGTCGGCGACCGATGCGGCCGGGTCGCGAAGCAATCGAACCGCTTGAGGCAGCGCGATGGCGGCGGTGCCGACGGCGGCGGTGACGCCCACCGCGCGCGGGGCGAACTCCTCCTCGAGGAGCGTGACGGCAGCTCCGGTGAGCAACAAGAGGACCAGCGAACGGCGTACCTCGCGGAGACGAAAAAGCAGGAGCAGGGCGACACCCGAGCCAGTCGCCCTGGTCGCCGTCGCGCCGATCGTCACGGCCGACGCGGCGACCTTCATGGTCACAAAGACCGCCGACACCGCCGACGGCTACTGCGACGCCGACTGCTCGCTGCGCGAGGCCGTCATAGGTGGCCAACGCCGCGCCGGGTGCGGACACCGTGAACGTGCCGGCCGGGCGGTACGTGCTTACCCGGCTGGCTGACGTCGGCGAGTCAGAAGCGACTGGAGACCTCGACGTCCGCGGCCCCGTGTCGATCAGGGGGGCGGGCGCGTCGAGGACGGTCGTAGCGGTCGTTGAGCGTCCCGAGGAGTACTACGGGCAGCACTTTCGGGTGCTACAGACGTCGGCCGCGGCGGGTAGCTCCTACAGCGCGCGCCTGTCGGACGTGAGCCTCACTGGCGGCGACACGTCGGGGGACCCGGATTACGGGAGCGCACCCAGGGAACCGGGCGGAGGGGTTAGAAACGGCCGCGGCGTTGCCCTCGACCTCGTCCGGGCGGAAGTGCGGGGAAACCAGTCCGGTTACGCCGGTTACGGTTTCGCTGGCGGCGGCATCTACAACGCGGGAACGCTCCGCCTGATCGGCGGGAAGGTGCACGGCAACTGGGCCCACGGCGCCGACGGCGGCGGCATCTACAACACCGGGACGCTCAACTTGAGCCAGACGACCGTCAGCCGGAACTTCAACAATGACGACGGATACGGATACAGCGGCGGAGACGGCGGGGGCTCTTCAATGGGGGCACGGCGACGGTAGACCGAAGCACGCTGAGTCGCAATCGGGCTGGAGGATCAAGAGACGGCGGGGGTGGCGCCATCGTCAACCGCGGAAGCCTTCTCTTGCGCAACACCACGGTGAGCCAGAACGGCGGCACTTACGCCGGGGCAATCGCCCTGCGGGGCGGCTCGCTCACCGTGAGGCACAGCACGATCGCCTTCAACCGGACTTACCCGTTCGACCCAGGCAACCGAGGGACAGCGGTCGCAGGTCGGTCGAGGACGAGCTTCAAGAACACGATCGTGGCCGGCAACACGGATGGACACGGCCCCGCCAACTGCAACCGTCCTATGACCACTCACGGCCACAACCTCGAGAACGCCCGCAGCTGCGGCTTCACTCGCCGGACCGACCTCCGCGGTGCGAATCCGCGACTGGGCGCGCTTGCCGACAACGGAGGGCCGACGCTCACGCACAGACTCCTGGCCGGCAGCCCTGCTATCGACGCCGGGGCCCCTCCCTTCCCGCCGACCGACCAGCGGGCGTCCCACGGCCTCAGGGGCCGGCGAGCGACATCGGGGCGTTCGAGCGCTTGAGGTAGAGCCTGCCGTGTCGGGGCGGTCACGCGGCTTCTCCGGCAAGCCGGGGCGGGTTTGCCCTCACCCGGGGTGGCGCCGAAGTGCCCCGGCGGACCTCGACTGACCATGGCTCGAGCCTTGATCGACATGGCGACGCAGTTCCCATGCTGAGGAACCTATGGGCAGGCACCAATGGCCAACGGAGGTCACGCGGAGCTCTTCGGGCTTGACGCGCGCACCCGCTTCGCACCTACCATGCACATCGGCATCAGCTGGCTGACGTCAATGTCATGCGAACAGGAGAGGTAATGGAGGCTGTCTCTAAGGGCTTCCTGCGCGCTGCGCCGCGGGTCGTATCGGCCTTGGCGGTCTGCTTGCGACCTTGGGGTTCCGCGGACTGCGGCCGGACCACGATCTCGGTCGGCGCCGGCCTGGGGAGCGAGTGCGTGAGGCAGCCCTCCTCACGCCGTCTCTCGCCGGAGCCGGCGGCGCTCCTGGTCACATTGGGCCTCCTGCTCGGCACACGCGGCCGCCACTACGCCAGCCGCCCGCGCCCACGAGGACCACCCCCGGGGCGACGGTGCCGGTCACCGAGGGGCACCAGGTCTGCGCCTCGAGAGAGACGAATCGGCGCGTTCTATCGGCCGGTGTACGTGACGAGCGCTCCGGGCGACTCCTCGCGCCTGTTCATCGTCGAGAGGCGGGGGGACGATCCGCGTCACGAAGGACGGGGTCGTCGACCGCAGGCCGTTCCTCGACATCCGGGACCTGGTCGACACGGGGCGCGCGGAAGCCGGCGCGCTCTCGATCGCATTCGCGCCCGACTACGGGCGGAGCGGCCGCTTCTACATCGCCTACGTCCAGAGAGACCTCGACATCCGCCTCGAGGAGCTGCGGCGCGATCCCAACGACCCCGGTCGCGCCCTGCGGTCGAGTCGGCGGCTCGTACGCGAGATCGAGCACTCCGACGCACCGGTGCATTTCGGGGCCAGCTCGAGGTTCGGCCCCGACGGTCTCCTCTACTGGAGCGTCGGCGACGGGCAGTGGGGGACCGAACCGCGTCAGCTCGCGCCCAGAGCCTCGGGACCCTGCTCGGAAAGATCCTGCGCATCGACCCTCGCAGGCAGCCCTCCGGAGCTCCCTACCGCATCCCCTCGAGCAATCCCTTCGTCGGCCGCCCCGGACGCGATGAGATCTGGTCATACGGCCTGCGCAATCCGTGGCGGTTCAGCTTCGACAGGGCGACCGGCGCACTCTGGATCGGCGACGTCGGCGAGGACCGGTGGGAGGAGATCAACTTCTCGCCCCCTCCGTTCGAGGCCGCGGGGCGAACTTCGGTTGGAGCTGTTTCGAGGGCCTGGCTGTCTACGGGCCCTACCGCTCGTGCCAGACGGGCAACTACGTCTTCCCGACTCACGTCTACCGACACCGCGACGGTGGCGCCTGCTCAGTCACGGGCGGCTACGTCCTGCGGGACACCGAGATCGTGTCGCTGTCGGGCAGCTACCTATATGGCGATTACTGCACTGGTGCCTTGCACGCCCTGAGGCGTAAGAATGGAAGAGTGGTGGAGAACCGCTCGCTCGGTCTCGTCGTCCCCGGCTGACGTCCTTCGGCCGGGACGGCTCGGGGGGCGTATACGTCGCTTCATGGCAGGGGTCGGTCTACCGTCTGCGTTCGACCACGCGCCCGTAACCCGCGCCCTCGACGACATGGGCTCTCGCTCCCCGCCCTGCGGGGCCGCCGCGACCGCGTGGCCGCCCCGAGGAGGCCCGCGACCTGATCGCCGCCCTGCCCGAGGGCGACCGGGCGCTCTGTGGGCGACCGCCCTCTACGCCGCCTGCGCCGCGGTGAGCTCCAGGCCCTCCAGTGCGCGTCGAGCGCGGGCGCATGGGCCGACGACCACGGGCGAGAGCTCACGCTGTTCGAGGACTGGCCCGACGCCCCGAGATCTTGCCGCGATCGCGCGGTCACCGATCGTCGCCCAGATGCGACGCGCGACCACGAGAGACGCCGGGGTCTCCAGACCGCGCCGATGAGAGCGGACGCTCATCGAGCGGCCCGACGCCCCGTCGCCAGTCACGAGCGAGCAGCCAGGCCATCGTCGCCAGCGAGCAAACTCGACTAGGTGAAGTGCTCACAACCTCGTATCTCCTACCTGAGCCGTGCGGCGCTCGACCTATCCGTACGGCGCCGCTCCTTGGTGGGCCGCGAAGCGGTGACGCGGCGCTGCCGCTCGCGCAGAGGGGAAGTCGGCACGACATCGCGGTTCAAGCGGCGCCACTCCCGCTCTTCGGGGAATACCGACCCTTGGGACGAGGGAGCGCGAGTAGCGCCCAAACGCGCCGGCTGACTACCCGATCGCCAGGCTGGTCGAGAGGGCAGGGTTGCCGGCGAGCGTCTGGTAGACGACGCAGTAGCGCTCGGTGAGCTTGCGAAGCTTGGCGAGTTGCTCGTCGTCCGCGTCCGTGTCGAGTTCGAACGAGAGGCGGATCGCCGAGAAGCCCACCGGCGCCTCCCGACCCACGCCGAGCGTGCCGCGGAAGTCGAGGTCTCCTCGGCGCGCACGCGCCCAGAGGGCACGGGGATTTCGAGGGACGTCGCGACCGCCTGCAACGTGACGCCGGCACAGGCCACGAGCGCCTCGAGCAGCATGTCGCCGGAGCAGAGAAGCGAGCCGTCGCCGCCGGTCGCCGGATGGAGCCCGGCCCCCGCGATCGCCCGTCCGGTTTGCACCGAGCACGACAGGCCCTCTCCAAGGGTGCCGGCCGCCGACAGCGTGACCTGTGCGGCCGCCGGCTCGGTCGTGTAGCGCTCCTTCAGCGGAGCCTGCAACGTTCTTAGCTCGTCGCGTTGCATCGGCAGAGATGTTAGGTGGCAGTGCTTGCCCTTGTCGCGCAAGCAAGCGTGCGCCCTCGTCCAGAGCGAGCAGGGAGCCTGCCGCTACTCTGGGACAGAGCACTCGTGGCCAGGCGACTGCGACCTGACCGGGCATGCGCCTCTTCCAGGACGCCTTCAACGTGGGGTCGCTCTCCTCTATTGAGGAGCCGGCATCCTTCCTGCTGCCGCTGCGACAGGCGGGCCTCTTCCGCTGGTGCCTCGGCGAGGGGCTGCGGGTGGTGAAGCCGATGACCTACATGACCCTCGGCCAGTACCACGAGCCGAAGGGGCCGCTGGGTCCCGTCGGTGCTCTACTGACCCCGAGGTGTGCAGCGGTGCTCGGAGACAAGCGCGTCATGACGGCCATCCCCGTGGAGGATGACGCGGGAAGTTCAACTTCCCAGGAGGATGGGGATGGCACGGGGTAAGTCGATCGACAAGAGAGCCAAGGAAGCGGGAGCACGGGGCGCCCGCATCGGCCTCGACCTGGTAGAGGCCCGGGCGCCGTGCCTCCGTCTGCATGGCGAGCGCCGACTGCAGGACGCGCACGCTCTCGGCGATCTCGCGCGTGTCGTCGCGTAGGTCGACGGGTCGAACGAAGTTGTTGCGACGAGCCGGGAATGGGCACCTCCTGCATGAAAAGGGCGGGGCGCACCAGGCGACTGCCCCACACGCCCTGAGGGGTCTCCCTGGCGCTGTTTAGCGGACAGCGTTCGGTCTCCCTCTACGGGGCGGCAGTCGGCCTCTCGCCTAGCAGCACCCTTCCCTCCTTCGTCTAGCTCCTCGACCCAGTCGAGCTTGTGAACTTCGAACTCGGTCACCTCCGGCTCGGGCACCTGAGCCTCCTCGAGCGCCTCGCCGAGCCCACTTTCAGTCATGTACCGCTCGATGTGCTCCGGCGAGTCCCACACCTCGATGATCTTGAGGCCATCGTCGGTCGTGCCCGCGACGTGAAGATGCACGCCCTCGGGCTTGTCCGGTCCCACCTTCCGGTCTACCTCGTCGTCGTACTGCTCGAGGGTCGCCCCGGCTACGTCATAGATACGGCAGATCATCGTCTCCTCCTCCTCACTCGGCTGCGGAAGGCTCTGAGGCTACGGGACGCGACGGGATGCCGATAGCGGCCTCGTCCGAGCTCGGTCGCGTGGCGCGGGCTCAAGACGGCGGGCTGGTGCCGGTTTTGGAGACCGGTGACTTTTCGTTGCGACGGTGCCGGTCGCGGCGACCAGGACGAGCCAGGGGACCCGCCGTTCTCATCGCGGGCCCCCCCGGCTTGACGGCGTCGGCGGGTCGACGTGTCCGTACGCCCGCTAGCGCGCGGTCTTCCTAATCCCCGCCACCGCCGTCCTGCTCAGCCTCGCCGCCTTCCTGCCCCTGCTCCTGCTCCTGACCACCCCTCCACAGGGGACGTGGGTAGCTGCTGTTCTTCTCCTTCGCCAGCGCACGCACTCCCCGCGCCCAAGAAGAGGACGAGTAGGACGAGGCAGACGACCTTGGAACGCATCCGTCGCATTCCTTCCACGGAGGCACCGTCGGTCAAACCCTCAGCGGAGCTGGGAGGGATTCGAACCCTCGAGGGACCGATCTGGCCCATAACGGTTTTCGAGACCGGTTCGAAACAGCCGATTTGCAGGGCATCTGGTTAGCGCGCGCCAGTCACCGCGCCATCCGGGTGAGCCGAGCGACCGCCCCGTCAGTCACTATCTCCGTAGTCATGGAAGACCACCACCCGCACGGAAGCGGGAGAACCTGCTGGGCTTCGACGCCGGCACCGTCGAGGCCCAGATGACTCTCGACCGCGATCCCTTCCAGCGCGAGTTGCGAGCGGCTCAGGCCGAGGGCGAGAAGTTCGAGGCCCGCAAGTTCGAGGCGAAGGCCGGGCTCGACGCGAGCGAGTTCCGCCGTGAGCTTGCCTCCGTGGCCGTTCAGGCGAGCCGTATGGGTGCAGGCAGGGCCTCGGTTGGGCTAACCGGCCAGCAGGGCGTCCGGCAGGGCGTCAACAGCCTGATCACCCTCCTCAACCGCTACGGGCGCATAAGGGCTAGGGCCAACGTCGGCCTCGTCGGGGTGCAGACGACCTCTCAGCAGCTCCAGCGGATCACTCGCTCGGTACAGCGGTTCGGGCGCGAGCGAGCCGTCGCTCGGGTCGCCGTGGATGGTGCTGATGAGGCTGATCGCGGCCTGCGCAGGAGCGCGGTGGCCGCCGGGCTCGCACGCATCGGCTTCCGGGGTGCGGGTGAGGGCGCTGGCCTCATGGGCCGGACCTTCCGTGGCGCCTCCTCGGAGATCGGCGACACGACGCTGCACTTCACGAAGCTCGGCCCGGCCGCCGGCATCCCCGCCGCGAAGCTCGCCCTCGTCGTCGGGGTCGGGAAGCCGCTTGCGGTCGGACTAGCGGCCATTGTCTCCTCAGCCGCCCGCGCGGCCACTGGGCTCGGCGCGCTCGGGGTGGCGGCCGGAGGGGCGCTCGTGGCGGGGATGATCCTCGCCGGGGCGACCATCGCCCGCTACAAGAGGCAGGCCCAGGAGGCGGGGACGATGAGCAATCGGGTCGCCCGTGAGCTCCGTGGTCTGCGAGGGGCCTTCGCGCGGGTCATGGGGCAGTCCCCGATCAGCCCGTACTCGTCGATCGGGCGATACATCAGACGAACCTCGGATAGAGGGTCATCCCCCCGTCGACGAAGAGAGTGGAGCCGGTCACGTACCCGGCCTCCGCGCTGGCGAGCCAGGCGATCGCCGCGGCGACCTCCTCGGGCTTGCCCATCCGCCCCCAGGGGATCTCCTCCTCGACCTCCCGGCGCTTGTCGGGATCCTCGATCAGGTCCTGGTTGATCGGGGTGAGGATCGCCCCCGGGCCCACCTGGACGACCCGGATCTCGTGCGGCGCGAGCTCGCGGGCGATGGTCTGGCCGAAGAGCTTCATCCCGCCCTTGGACGCGCAGTAGTGAGCGAACTCGGGCCAGGGGATCACCTCGTGGACGCTCGAGACGTTCACGATCACCCCGGGCAGCCTCCCGGCGATGAGCCGGCGTGCGGCCTCCCGTGCGCACAGGAAGGGCCCGGTCAGGTTGACCGCGAGCACACGGTTCCACTCCTCGAGCGGCATGTCGACCAGGGGGTAGGGCCGCTCGACTCCGGCATTGTTGACGAGGATGTCGATCTCGCCGCCGAGCTCCTCGCCGGCCCGGTCGAACATCGCCTCGACCTGAGCCTCGTCGGAGACGTCGGCCTCGACGGCGAGCGCCCTTCCTCGGTCGCCGCGAAGATCGGCCACGAGCTCCTCGGCCGGCGAGGGATCCCCGATGTAGTTGACGACCACTGCGGCGCCGTCGCCGGCGAGACGGGTGGCCGTCGCCCGGCCGATGCCGGTTGCCCCGCCGGTCACGAGGGCGCGTCGGCCCTCGAGCGGTGACGCTGATCTCCCTTGGCTTCGGGCCACGGCTGGCTATCAGTCCTCCGCTGCGGCCGCCCGGCGCTGCTTGCCGGATGCACCGTCGCCGGGGACGGCCGTCGTACTCCGTGCGGCCGGCCTGTCTGATCCGGAGGTCAGCAGCTATCGCCGTCGATCCTGCGGCAGGCGGCGACGTGCTCCGCGTTGTCTTGCAGCAGCGAGCGAGCGAGCTCGATCATCGTCGCGACGCGCTCGTCGGCTACTCGGTAGAAGACCGTCCGGTGCTCGCGGCGGGACTGCACGAAGCCGCACCACCGCAGGCACGCCAGGTGGTTTGAGACCTGCGGCTGAGTTGCGCCGACCCGGCTGACGAGCTCAGACACCGAGTGCTCGCCGTCGACCAGGAGCTCGAGGATACGCACCCTTGTTGGATCGCCCAACCCCCGAAAGTACTTGGCGACGATCTGGGATTCGCTCGGCTTCTCGGGGAGTCGAAAGGGGGCTTCGGAGATGGTCATCGAGCTTTCCTCGCGGTGGTGTCCGTGGGCGCGCAGGCTACCGCGCAGGCTCGCACCCGCCGGTGCGCCCGCCAGGCAAGGAGAAGGGCGAGGGCGAGCACCGGAAAGACCACGTAGTCGATCCCGGCGATGAGTCCGCCGGCGCCGACCGCAGCCAACAGGACGACGAGGACCGGGGTCGCACAGCAGACGGCGGCGACGAGGGCTGTGACGACCGCCGCGGCGCGACGGCGCCGAGCGGCGAGAAGCTCGCGTCCGGCCGATGCCGCCGGAATGGCGGGAGACTCCTTTCCCCTCACGCCGCACAGCACGAGAGCTTGCCGACCTCGCGTCCGAAGCTCTGGGCGGCCAGCTTGAGCCCCTCGGCCATCGTCAGGTACGGCGCCCAGGTGGCCGCGAGTTCCTCCACGGTCATGCCCCGGTCGATCGCCAGCACGGCCGACAGGATCACGTCGCCGGCCCCGTCGGCGAGGATCGAGGCGCCCACCAGACGCCCGGTCTCGGCCTCCGCGACCAGCTTGAAGACCCCGCGCGTCTCGCCGTTGACCAGGGCGCGCGGGACGGCGTCGAGCGGCAGCAGGGTCGTCTCCACCTCGAGGCCGCGCGCCCGCGCCTGCCCCTCGGTCAGGCCGGCGGCCGCGATCGTCGGGCGGGTGAAGATGATTCGGGGCAGCGAGTCGAAGTCGAGCCTCTCGTCACCGTCGCCGAGCGCGTTCCCGGCCGCCGCGGAGCCCCCGGCCGCCGCGACGTAGACGTACTGCGGCTGGGTCGTGACATCGCCGGCGGCATAGACCGAGGGCACGCTCGTGCGCTGGTGCTGATCGACGCCGATGGCGCCGAGGGGGTCGACCTCGACGCCGATCCCCTCGAGCCCGAGCCCGTCGGTGTTCGGCTGGCGACCCGTGGCCACGAGGATCTCGTCGACGCGCAGCTCGAAGGGCTCACCGGCGACCTCGCCGCGCACGACCTTCTCCTCCCCCACGCGCTCGACGCGATGGGTATCGGCGGGCGCGAGGACGGTGTGGCCGTCGGCCTCGAGCACCTCGGTGAGCCCCTCGCCGATCTCGCGCTCCTCGTACGGGGCGACCCCTCTTCGGGCGAGGAAGGTCACCTTCGAGCCGAAGTTCCCGAGCATCTGACCGAGCTCGAGGCCGACGGCGTTCGCCCCGATCACCGCCAGCCGCGGGGGCGGATCGGTCACCTCGAGCGCCGTGGTCGAGGTCAGATACCCGGCCTCTTCGAGCCCCGGGATCGGCGGGATTCCCGGACGGGCGCCGGCGGCCACGAGGATGGCGTCCGCCGTCGTCGGCTCGCCGTCGACGGCCACCGTGTGAGAGTCGAGCAGCTCGGCGTGGGTCCCGCGGAACTCGATCCCGTAGTCGTCGATCAGGTCGACGTACTTGTCCTGGCGAAGCTGAGCGACAAGCCCCGCCTTGCGCTCTACCGCGCGGGGCAGCTGCGCGGGTCCGTGGCCGTCGACCCGTTCGGAGTCGGCGAGCAGGCTCTTCGACGGGATACAGCCGATGTTGACGCAGGTGCCGCCGGTTGGCCCGTGCTCGACGAGCAGGACACGTCGACCGAGGTCTCGCGCGCGGATCCCCGCGGCCATCGCGGCGCCGCCCGAACCGATGACGATGAGGTCATAGTCGCGGGTGCCTCGCGACTGCTCGTCCTCTTCGCGTCCGCGGTCGGTGATGTCGACGACGCGGTAGCGCGTGCCCTCGAGCGCCCGCGAGAGCTCGCGCTCGCCCACGCCGTTCCTAGCGAGAGTCGCTCGGCCGTGGTGCCAGTCGACTTCGACTTCTTGGGCCCCGGCACGCTCGAGGGCTTCGCGCACGTGGGTCGGGCACGACTCGCAGGTCATACCCGCTATCTGCAGCTCTGTCTGTGCCATGTCGCCTCCTCGAGTTGTGCCGGCGCCTTTGAGCCTACATTAGCCGATCCTGATATCACTTCCGAGGCAGGTGACCCTCGGACATAAGGCCGCTTGAGAGCCGAGACACGCCGACTCGACGAGCCTTCGCGGCGCTCGAGGCGCCGCAGGCAGGCTGCCAGATCGTCGCGCGCGGCCAATCTCGAAGGGGCTGCGATACAGCGCTGGGGCAGATCTTCCGTGCAGCGGCGCGGTCGGCCAGGGGCATCACGCACTCTCAACCCTCAGGTTCGGCTTTCGCCATATCAGTAACTCATTATGTTAGGCTCCCTCGCGCGAGCGTTGAGCGAGCTCGAAGATGAACCGCCGTTGCCGTGATACCCGCGCCGGGGCGGTTCGCACGACACACACGAGCGGGAGGCGACAGCGAGAGGAGCTCCACGGTATGAGCGAGGTAGGACAGGCGCCTCAGGGCGATCGCGCACACCGTCCTGAAGAGCGGCCTGCGACCGGCCGTGGGCGATCGAAACGCCGGCTGGCGGTGTGGGTAGCGCTCGGCGCGGGGCTGACGCTCGGACTAGCCGTCATCGCAGCGGCGGTCCGGGAGCTGAAGAATCGAGAACGAACGCGGCGCCGGTTGACACACGCCCGAGCGGCGCCTCAGACGCCGCTCAGGCGATCGAGCGGTTCGAGCTCACCGATCTCGACGGTCGCCGGTTGACCCGCCCTGACGGCAAGCCCGGGGTCTTGCTCTTCACGGCGAGCTCGTGTACAAGCTGTGTCCAGCAGGCGGCCGATCTCGGCAACCTCAAGCGACGCCTGGGAGCCAGTATGGACGCTCTCGTGGTCAGCATCGACCCCACCGACTCGGTTGCCAAGATGCGGGACTATCGCCGTGCGGCCGGCAGCCCGCCGTACCCGATGGCGTGGGATCGAACCGGTGCGCTGGCGAGCGACTTGCAGGTCGCGGCGTTGGGGACAAGCGTGGTCTACGACGCTCGCGGGCGCGTGGTCTTCCGTGGAATCGACAGCGACCCCGCCGCGATTGCCTCGGCCGTCCACAAGGCGGGCGCCTCCTAAACGATGTCGGGAGTGTAGCGTGAGCGGTTCGGTGACCTTGGCGTTCGCCGCAGGACTGCTGGCAACCGTCAACCCCTGCGGGTTCGCGATGCTGCCGAGCTTTCTGGGGCTCTACCTGGGGCACGACGGGCAGACAACGCAGAGGCGGTCGCCGCTCGCCCGCGCCTCGGACGGTTTCTCGGTAGGGGTGGTGCTCAGCGCGGGTTTTGCTGGGATGCTCGTGTTCGCCGGGCTGCTGATCGCCGCGGGGCTGCGGTTCTTCCTCGGTGCCGTCCCGTGGCTCGCGCTGGTGATCGGGGCGGTCCTGACGGTGGTCGGCGTCGCGCTAGCTGCTGGCCGCCACGTCGGCATCCCGCGGGCGAGTCGGCTGCGACTGCCGGCTGGCGACCAGAGCGGATACCGCCGGGTGGCCCTGTTCGGGATGGGCTACGCGGTCGCGTCGGTGTCCTGCACGCTCGCCACCTTCCTCGTCGTCGTGAGCCAGGCGGCAGCCGCGCCCGGCCCGCTGGCAACGCTCCTCGTCTTCGGCGCCTACACGGCCGGCAGCGCGACCGTGCTCGTCTCGCTGTCCTTGTCGGCCGCCCTTGCTCAGGGAGTGTTGGCCCGCTGGCTGGGGCGCCTGCTGCCGATCGTCGGCCGCGTCTCCGGCCTGCTGCTAGCCGCGTCCGGCGCTTACCTCATCCTCTACTGGCTACCTGGCGTCCTCGACGGTGAGTCCGGCGGATCCAGCCTGGCGGCGGATCTAAGTCGCGGCGTTGTATCCAATCTGGGGACGTTCTTCAGCGATAATGTCGGAGCGTTCGCGATCATCCTGGTGGGCCTCATCATTCTCGGCGCCGTCCTGCTTGGCGCAAGCGCCCCCCGAGGATCGCGCAGGCGGGCCGGCAGAGAGGCCGCCGAAGAAGCGACGGTGTCCCCGGAGCCGGCGGCCCCCGAGCCTGTGGTCACGGCGACCGGCGGGCCGGGCGAGTGAGACGGCGTCTGTGCGTCCAACCTCGAGCTTCCTCCCGGGCCGTGCCTCGTCGCTTTCCTCTCACGGTTTCCCGCCGCTCGCCCCCGCGGCCCCGGCCGTCATCGGCGGCACGCCGGGGTCGGCGACGGTGACGCGGCTGGACCGAGCCGGGCGTCCGAATGGGCTTGTCGAACGGGCGGGCCGCCCGTGAGCTCTTCAGCGACTTTGCCCTGGCCGTGGTGTGCTTCCCGTGAGAGCACGGCGTTTCCGTTCCCGGTGCGAGCGGCTTCATCGCACTGGCCGGCCACGGGGTCGAGGCGACCGTCGAAGAGGTCCAGGTCTACGTCGGCCGGCGCAAGTTCCTGGCTGACCGCGGGATAGCGGTGTCGGCGGCGCTCGGGGAGGAGGTGGACCGCCTCGAGGCGCTCGGCCTCACCGCGGTCTTCGTCGGCTGGGCGGGGCGCGCTCGGGGCGCCCTCGCGGTCGGCGACACGCTCAAGGACGAGGCGGCGGAGGTCGCGGGAGCGCTGAAGGCGCGCGGGCTCGAGGTGGCGATGATCACGGGCGACAACCGCCGCACCGCGGGGGCGATCGCCGGTGAGCTCGGGATCGACCGGATGCTCGCTGAGGTCCTGCCGGAGGACAAGGTCGACGAAGTTCGCAAGCTCCAGGCAGGCGGACGGATGGTCGCCATGGTCGGCGACGGCATCAACGACGCTCCCGCCCTGGCTCAGGCCGACCTCGGCATCTCGATCGGCACCGGGACGGACGTGGCGATAGAGGCCTCCGACCTCACGCTCGTCTCGGGCAACCTGCGGGGCGTGGTCACGGCGCTCGACCTGTCCCGCCGTACCCTGCGCGTCATCCGCCAGAACCTCGGCTGGGCCTTCGGCTACAACACGGCAGCCCTCCCGCTCGCCGCGGTCGGGCTCCTCAGCCCGGTGATCGCCGCGGGGGCGATGGCCCTCTCGTCGGTGAGCGTGGTGTCCAACTCGCTTCGTTTGCGCCGCTTCGGGCGAGAGAAGGGGTGCCGCGAAGCGCGCGGCGCGCGTCGTCGACTTCGACGACCTCATCGTCTACACGGCCGACCTATTCGAGCAGCACGGCGAGATCGCCGAAGCCTACGGGGGTGCGCTTCAGTCATTTGCTGGTCGACGAATTCCAAGACACGAACGCCGCGCAGTTCGCAATCGTCAAGGCGCTCTCCGAGCACGTCACAACTGTCAGCGTCTTCGCCGATGACGATCAAGCCATCTTCCGCTTCGCCGGCGCCGAGGCCGAGAACATCCGACGCTTCATCGTTGCGCTCGGCGCGCGCGAGTATCCCCTGACCTTCAACTACCGCTGCCGCGAGGCGGTCATCCCGCACGCGAACCGGCTCATCGCTGCTGATCCCCAGGCGAGCGGCCGCCAGATGCGCCAGGTCTACGAAGGCGGCGAGGTCCGGCACCGGGCGTTCCGCGACGAAGAGGCTGAGGCTGCCTCGATCGCGCGCGAGATCCAGTCGCTGATCGAGCACGAGGGAGTGGAACCCGCCGACATCAGCGTCCTCGCGCGCGCGGCCTGGCGCGCGAGGCCGATCCTCGAGACGCTCGAACGCGCCGGGGTACAGACGACCAATTGGCTGGGCGAGGCGTTCGAGCCGCCAGAGCGACAGATGCTCGGCGTGATCTTGTCACTGCTCCGCGCCAGCCTGAACGACCGCCAGGCGAAGAAGCTCTGCGAGCTTCTCGACGTCGCCGAAACCGGCGAGCGGAACGTGCAGGCGTTTCTGGAGCAGGAGGCGGACGGGCCCGCCGTCCCCGAGCTTCTACGCCTTCGCGATCTCGCCTACGGCGACGCTCCGCCGAGCGCCGTGATCGCACATGCCCAACTCTGCGCGACCGCGCTCGACGCAGAGCTCGCGGACGCAATGACGCCGATCGTCGAGGCGGTCGTCGCGCTCGAAGCCGACGACCCCGAGTTCACGCTCGAGCACGTCCTGTCAGAGCTGACACTCGGTGGCATGGGCCTGGCCCCGACCGCTGGCGGCGGCGTCAAGGTCGCCTCGCTGCACCGAACGAAGGGTCTTCAATGGCCACAGGTTTACATCGTCGGGCTCGAGCAAGGGACGCTCCCCGACCACCGCACCAAGACGGAAGCGGCGCTGAGCGAGGAGCGCCGTGCGTGCTTTGTCGGCGTCTGCCGCGCCGAGACACACCTCACCCTGACACGGATCGAGCAGTATCGCGGCTTCCGTAAGCCACCGTCGATCTTCCTCGAAGAGATGGGCATTGACCCTTACGACTGACTTGGACCTCAACTAGGACTGCGAGAGCCGTTGAGGGGTCGGAGCGGACGCCGCTCCCGCCCTGGACCACACCTAGGCATCGTCAGGCCGCCCTTAGGCCTCTCCTCCCGTCCCGGCGGACCGGGAGGCGAGGCCTCTCCCGGGTCATGGTGCCGAGCAGGCGTCTCGGTTTACGCCGATTGGGCTGTCGCCCCGGACCATGAGCGAGCGTGATGCCCTCCCGTCAGCTCACCATCGCAATGCGCGAGATGTGCCACTGCCCCGGTGGTCGCAATCCCCGCTCGCTGACTGTGCAAAGCCGCTTCAGGCTTTGTGCGACAGCCTCCGCGCGAAGGAGAAGCGTCGCTTGCATGGCCAGCGAGGCGGTTCAGAGCACGCGACAGCACGAATCGGCACGCTAGACCGTGCTGCAGGTCACCTCGTCGCCGAGGACCCGCCTTGTTGCGCGTCGGGCTCAGACGTGTCGGGATTATGCACTTGACGCACGGGCCAATCTCATGTAGAGTCCTTCTTAGTGGACGGCTTCGGAACCTTTTTCGCCCGCTCAGCCTCGCTTTTTAGGGCCTCGCGGACCTTCTTCGGGAAGAGGCGGCGCATGGCCTCCTCGGTCGTCAGTTCGTCGGCCTTTTTCTTCGCCATCTAGGAGCCTCCGTGGACGTTGCGAATATGAACCTGCCCAAGCTTGTCGAGCGGTTCGGCACCGAAGAGAAGTGCCGTGCCTACCTCGAAGAGCTTCGCTGGCCGGAAGGCGTCAAGTGCCCACGCTGCGAGTCGGAGAGCGTCTCTCGCATAACGACGCGCAACCAGCTCGACTGCAACGACTGCCGCTACCGCTTCTCGGTGACGACGGGGACGCTCTTCCACGACTCCCACCTGCCGCTGACCAAGTGGTTCATGGCGACGTACCTCGTCACGGAGTCGAAGAAGGGCATCTCGGCGAAGCAGCTTCAGCGGATGCTGAGGGTGGCCTATAGGACCGCGTGGTACCTCTCCCATCGCATCCGGGACGCGATGGGAGACGACGACCAGCCGCTCCTGCGCGGGATCGTGGAGGCCGACGAGACGTTCGTCGCTGGTCGCCGCTTCGGTGTCGGCCGAGGCCGCTACCGCGACGAGGACAACCCGCCGGTCGCGGGAGTCGCCGAGCGCGGCGGGAAGTCCGACTGCGAGTCGTCCGCGACCGGAGCAAGGGAACGCTCCACGGGTTCATCCGGCAGCACGTCGCCGATGAGGCCGAGGCGATCTACACCGACGAGTGGATCGGCTATCAGGGGATCGGGGACGAGGACACACGCCACGAGACGGTCAATCACTCCGCCCACGAGTACGTCCGCGCCGACGTTCACACCAACACGGTTGAGGGCGTCTGGTCGCTCTTCAAGCGCGGGATCGTCGGCAGCTATCACCAAATCAGCTCGAAGCACCTGCCCGCCTACCTGGACGAGATGGAGTTCCGCTTCAACAACCGGGAGAACCCCTACCTCTTCCGTGACACGCTGCTTGTGCTGGTTCATGGGGAAGCGTTGCCGTACCAAAAGCTCATTAGAAATCAGGGCTAGTCAAGACCCCTACAACGGCTTGGCGGTAAGTATCGAAGTCGATGCTTCCCTCACCGACTGCGGAGTCGAATAACTGAATCAGATCGTCTCGGTCGTGTTCTCTTAGAATGTTACGTATCTCCTCGGAGACCCCCCTGTTGGCCTGTTCCGGCCCATTGATACTCAGTGCTTTTTCGTAGAAGGTGTCAGCCGGGGGAGAGACTCTTTCCGCGAGCCTCCGTGTGAGTTCCTGTTTAGCGAGGGAGTGCCGCTGCTCGGACGCAAGGGCTTGATGGGATCTTTCTAGCGCCGACTCCAAGCTGGCTACCCGAGTCCGAGCCTCGTCGCGCTGAACGTAGGGCGCATGGAGGGCAACAACGACAGCCCATAGCGTCGGAACCAACCAGTACACGCCGATTCCTATGACGGCACCTATGAGAGACTGAAGCGGCCAAGCTAACGGGAGCGCGTCCACTAGAGGCCCCGCGAACCCGCCCGCCGCAGTGACAAGGGGACCAAAAAGCCCATAGGGGTCGATGGCACTAGCAGCTTGCGCCACACCCCTCTCCCAAGCGGACTGCTCAAGCTCCGGCTTCGACACCGCCTCCGGCGCGCGGTGCGCAACCAACGGTCCCAACGCGAAGTTCTTCCGCAGGGCGCGCACGGACAGGACCCCCATCTCCGGGAGTTTACAGCCTGCCGTGCGTCAAGTGCACAATCCCGAGAGAGCTGAAGCGTCGCCGTCGACCGTCTCGTGTGCCTCTTCTGTCGCCGCCCAGCTAGCGAGCAGGTTCAGGGCCTCGTGTGATCGCGAGCCCGGCTCGGCCGTGTAGGCGACGATCATCAGTCGAGGGTCAGCGGCGAGGCGGGGAGGGTTGTCATCGGGGCCCGAGTGGCGTCAGCCGCCCACGCGCTTGACGTCCACGCCGACGGCCTGCCCACCGCGCTCGACGCGCTTGACCTTCGCGTCGCCGCGCAGCGTGCCGTCGCCTACCACCTCCTCGGCGCGCACCGCGGCGGCGTAGCCCGCGACCTCGTCGACGTCGACGGTTTGACGTGTCGGCAACCTATGACGGGCGGAGCGCGTCGACGGAGATTGAGTTGCGGGATGCGACCGGTGATCGACGTGGTCAGGACGAACCCCACCGGGCGACTGAACTCCGCGTCGACGGACCGGTGTGTCGGGAGCGCGAGGAGATCGGCTCTCGGCGTCGCAAAGCACCGCCCCTCAATGACTTGCGCCTCCAAGGGCGGATCAACGGGAGCGGACCGCTATGCGGCTGGTCGGGCGATCGCGAGCACGCGCCGGTTCTCGTCGGCACCGTACGCCTTTGCCTCGACCCGGAAGGCGCCAGCCCGCTCCCCACCGGGCAGCGGTTCCAGCCCTCGCTCGGTCGACCACCCCTCCCACGCTCGGCACAGAGCGCTGCTCTCGCGAGCGGACTTGAAGCGGGGCACGTAGAGGTCGAGGTTTGAGGTCGTGCCGTAGCGCATCCGCAGCCGCTCAGGGACGTCCTCGCCGCGCCGGAGCGCAGGTGTGTCGGCCGGCTTGTGGGTCATCTTCAGCACCAGGAAGGCGGCCGGCGTCGGGGAGAGCGAGACGAGCCGGTTCCCCGCCGCCTCCAGACTCACCTCGGCGTCGCGCGCGAGCGCCTCGACCGCGTCGAGGCCGTCGTCGGTCCGATAGCCTTCGGCTACGAGCTGGCGCGGCATTAGCAGCGCCGCCGCCCCGTGATCGCACAGATACTCTTCCTCGCGGTTGCGTGGGTTCGCGCCCGGCGAGGTGTCAGCGCGGTAGCGCGCCTCGCGCTTGAAGCCGGGGAAGGCGACGTGCATGAGCTCGTGCGCCCCCGTGAAGCGGCGCCGCGGCTCGCCGTCCTCAGCGTTGAGGTCCATGACGAGCTGCCCCGATTCCTCGGCGTAGATACGGCCCGCAAACCCGAAGGGAGCGACTCGGCGGCGGATGCCGAGCACCGACGCGATGAGGTCGACGTCGACGGGCAGCGTGTCCTGCTCGCTCTCGCGCAGTAGGCGCTCGGCGTGCGCCTCGAGGATGTGCTCAGGCCGCTTGCCGCCGTGGCGCTCGATCAGCTTGAGGACGAGCGGCTCGCTCCAGCCGTCGACCCTACTCCTCGGCATC
>JAUJNZ010000003.1:84477-126378 GCA_030447905.1 Thermoleophilaceae bacterium | reverse complement strand
TCCTCGGCATCCATCGAGCGGCTGAGCCGGAGGGAATCGAAGATGTAGCGCCAGCGCTCCGGCGTTCGCGGCTCCTCCCCGCGCCGCCAGCGGATGCTCGCGAGCGTGCTCACCTCGGCCGACGTCAGGTCCGCCTCGTCGGCGAACGCCCGCAGTGACGACGGGATATCGGCGTCATCGAGGTCGAACCGGACGGCGGCGCCTCCGACGAGGTCGGCGATGGTGACGTCGAGGCCGTCGGCGATCTGCCCGAGCACCCCGAGCGACGGGTTCGTCCCGCCGTTCTCCACCTTCAGAACGTATGCTTTCGAGAGTCCGGCCGCGTCGGCTAGCTGGGAAAGCGAGAGCCCCGCCTTCTCGCGTTCGCGGCGAATCCTATCCCCGACGCGGCGCATCTCGTCCGACACGGCGCAAGCATACCGTGGTGGCCGGTGGTTCACCCCGCGGGCGTCTGGAGGGGCCCGGCGGGGTGGTATCCAATCAAATGCCGGCCGACAGGCTATAGTGTACCGCGCACGCTGCACTCGATATCGGCCCTCGGAGGTGCCGGATGACCCAGACAGCCACCGATAAGCACCGCTGGACGATCGTCGTCGCCGACCAGGAGGGCGACACCGCGAACATCACGGAGAACGAGCACGCCCACCTCCACCAGCTCCTGCGCCTCGGGGTACGGAAGCTCGTCGGGGACCACGCCGACCCCGATCAGTACGACATCCTCATCGACGGGACGGTGCAGGACGACCTCGGGCGCACGCTGGCGCAGGCCGGCCTGCACGACCACTCCGAGGTGCTGATCCTGCCCAAGGACGTCAGCCGCGGCTAGGTGGACGACGCCCTTGCCAACGCGCTGATCGACCGGGACTGGGCGCCGTTCCTCGAGCAGGTGCGGCGCCTCGGTCTCGGCGAGCCGGCGCGCCAGGGCACCCGAATCGACATCCCGGCCCGGCCACCCGGCACGGAGGAGAGCTACCTCGCGGTGCTTTTGTGCGACGGCTACGACGCCCAGGCGCCAGTCCTCGACTTCGCCGACCCCGCCGCTCCGCCTGCACTCGGCGCGGCGCACTGGCCCCGGATCGAGGGCGCCCCGATGAACTCGGTCGCCTGGGACGGCCGCCAGTTGCCGATCATCTGCACGCCGGGCACGCGCGGCTACCACCTCCACCCGAGCCACCTCGCTGAGCAGCACCCCAGGGAGCGGTGGCGCCTGCCCGTCGTCGCGGCCTTGCTCTCGCGTTTCCTCCGCATGGGTCCCTACCGCGGGCGGGGAGTGTGATGGAGGTCCACAGCTTCACCGACGGACTCCCGGCAGCGGGGGAGCGACCGGGGCCGCCGATACACCTGCGCCTCGCCGATGGTCTGCTCGAGGCGACCCAGACGGCGCTCTGCGACGGGAGCGCGGGCCGGAGGGAGTCGACGGTGCTATGGGCGGGCCGTCCGCTCGCTGGCTCGGCCGCGCTCGTGTCCCACCTCCTGCTGCCGGCGTTCCGGAGCCGGCGCGACCTCCTCACTATCCCGAAGGACGAACGGATCGCGATCGCGGACTACCTCCGGACTGAGCGTCTCCTCGCCTTCGCCGACCTCCACACGCACCCGCGCCGGGCGTTCCTGTCCGAGCCGGATCGCGCGCGGCCGTTCAGCCAGCGCGACGGCTTTTACGCTGTCGTCATCCCCGACTTCGCGACCCAGGGGGCGGGAACCGGGTGGCGCTTCTACGAGGCGCGCACTGGCGAATGGCGCGAGGTCGAGCCACGGAGGAGGGTGGATGGCTGGCCCGTATGAGCGCACCCGGCGCTTCCTCGCCCGGGTGACCGACGACCCCGACGGCGCGGCCGCTCGGATGGCGGGAGTCGAAGTCGACATCGTGGCCGCGCGGCTGACCCCCGCGGTAGAGATCGCGATCGCGCTGACCGCGACGCTGCTGCTGCGGCTCGACGAGGCGGCACCGCGCCTGCACCTTGACGTGCCCGCCACCCGGACCACACGGCTTCCCCGGCTCGGCGACGGCAACCTGGTCGAAGAGGTCGCCACCGAGCACGCGGGCTTCGTATCCGTCGACCGCCTCGTCACCGGGCGATCGGCCGATCCGGCACTCCGCCTCGTCTTCGACGGCGAGGACGACGGCGTCTTCGTCGCCACGGCCGGTTGGGCGTGCGCCTTCGGCGAGCGGCTGCCGGACATCGCGGGCAACCCCATCGCCGCCGTCTTCGCCGGCACCATCGCCTCGGCCGAGGCGCTTAAGGTCGCCCTCGTCGCCGCCGGCGGCGCCACGGCGCGCAGCCGGCCGTGGCGTGGCGCCGTCTCGCTCTGGGACTACGCGCTCGCGCCCAACGTCGGCATGAGCATCCCCGAGGTGGTCGACCTCGACGGCGTCGTGTTCGTCGGCTGCGGCGGTGTCGCCTCGGCGATCGCGTGGCCGCTCGCACTGCTCACCCTCCGAGGTGCTCCGCTGGCCGTGGACGACGACACGATCGACGACACGAATCCGAACCGCCACCTGACCGCCTCGCTCCGGGACGTCGGCGAGGGGAAAGCCGAGCTGCTCGCCGCGCTCCTTCGTTCCGCTGGAGCTGCGCCGGTGGTGCAGCCCGTCCGGTGGGAGGCGGTCGATCCCGGGCGCCGGTCGGCGGTCGAACTGGGCGTCGTCTCCGTCGACGAGGATGCGGCCCGGCGGGCGTTTCAGCTCGACATGCCGCGGCTCGCGCTCAACGGAGGCACGAGCGACACCGGGTTCTACCAGGTGACGAGCCACGACTTCCTCACCGAGGCGTGTCTCGGCTGCATCGCGCGAGCGGACCTGCACACCGGCGGGCCGGACGAGAGCCTCGCCCGGCTCCTCGGCATCCCGCTCGCCGAGCTGCGGCCACATCTGGGGAGCGGTGCGCCGCTTCCCGACGAGCTGCTGGGTCGCGTGGCAGCCGAGAATCGCGAGCAGCTTCGAGGGGTGCCCGGCAGCGATGTCGCCCGGGCAGCCTGCGGCCGCCTCCGGCCCCTTCCCGACGAACCGGCTGTCAGCGCGCCGATGTTGTCGGCCGCGCCCGGTGTCCTGCTCGCGGCAGAGCTCGTGAAGCGCCGCATGGGGGCAGAGGCTCCGCTCTCGCCGAGGACCAACATGGTCGCGACGAGCATCCTCACCGGCCCTCACGAGCGGTGGGGGCGCCGCATCCGCAAGCGCACCGACTGCACGTGTCAGGACCCCGCATACCGCGCGCACTACCGCTCGCGGTGGCAGGAAGGCGCCGCCCAGCGGGCGTCCTAGACTCGTCTGAGTGTCTTGCGGGGACGACGACGGTCCTATAGGGCCGAGCGCGGCCTCCTTCCCCGAGGTACCGGTCCCCCCGCAGCGCGTGAGCGATCTCAACCAGGCAGCTGGCGCCGCCGGCTGCACGGTTCGCAGTTTCCGCAGCGAGGGGCAGCAGCATGTGACGGAGCCCGTACGGTATGAATCGAGCCCTCCCCACTCGGGCAACCACAGCCAGGTGCCTGCCGAGGACGGGGCCTATGACGAGGCGGCAGCCAACGAGAACCTCGTCCACTCACTGGAGCACGGGCGCGTCATCGTCCAGTTCCGCCCGTCGGTCTCCAAGCGGGTCAAGGGACAGGGCGCCCTGCGTCGTCGTCTGGTTGGCTTTCGCCGTGGACGCCCTCGATCCGGCAGGCTCGAGGGCGGTGATTTCGACGGATGACGGCTGCGGGCTCAGCGAGGGTGAGCGCTGGGCCCGAGAAGCCCTGGACGCTCTGCGCGCGCGGAGCTTCAGCCCGCCGGGCGTGGTCGAGTTCCTTGCCGCGTCGCTCGCTCGGGCCCGGCGTGTTCGCACCCGCCGACCTGACCTCGTCTCCCAGTCCCGGCGGTTCGGGGCGGTCGGGCTCGGCGCCTCGGTGGCGCTCGGTCCGCGCGCGTCGATCCGGTGGCTGGCATGGTGGGCCATGCTCGACTGGCACCTCGGCATGGCCGAGACCGACGGGTCCGAGCCGCGGGCGCTGGGCGCCGCCGACGCGCTCTCGCTGGCGAGGCTCTGGATGGCGCCGCTGGCGCGACGTGCGCCTCACCCCGCGCTGATCGCCGCCGCGAGCGCGACCGACCTCCTTGACGGTCTGCTCGCCCGCAGGGCCGGCCCGACCCGCCTCGGCCGCGAGCTCGACTCCGCCGCCGACGCCTCCTTCTTTCACGCCGCCGTCAGCGGCCTCGTCAGGCGACGGTCCCTGGACCCGTGGGTCCTCGCCGCGGAGCGGGCGCACCTGCTCGTCGTGGTCGGCGCCGGAGCGGCGACCTACCTCGGCGCCTCGGCCCGCCCCGCGGCGCCCGGCCCGCGGGCGCTTCGCGCGACTTTCGGTGCGACCGGGCTTCTGCTCGCGGCGGTCGGCGACCGTGGGAGTCCGGGCGGGTCCCGGGCGGGTAGTGGCGTGATCCGCTCGACCGATTGCGGCGCTCGCGGCGGTCGGCGAGCGGGTCGCCGGGCCTCGCACGCGCTCCTGGCCGGCGCGCTGGCGGCGCGCACGCTGCGGGGTCTGCGAGCCAGCGGGCTCGCGCGCGGCGGCGGACGGCGGCCTTGGTAGGGTAAGCGGCGTGCCAGGGGGAGATGGGATCGCCGGGAGGGCGGGAGCCAGCTGGCTGCGCGCCCGCCGCCGGCTCGCCCACCTCGAGGAGGCGACGCGCCCCGTCCATCGCGACCTCGAGGCGGCCCTCGCCCGCCGCTGGGAGGAGCTCCCCGACGCCGTCAAGACCCCCTCTCAGGCGATCGGGCGCCGGACGGCCGGATGCGAGGGCACGCACGGCGTCTTTCCGCGCTGCGACTTCGCGTGCACCCCCTGTTACCACGGGCGCGAGGCGAACCGCGTACGCACCGACGGCGCCCACACCGTCGGCGAGGTCGATCGCCAGATGAAGTACCTGCGCGCGCGGCGGGGACCCGGGCAGAACGCGCAGCTCATCGGAGGAGAGGTGAGCCTGCTCTCGCCCGACGATCACGCCGAGGCCCTGCTCGCCATGCGCCGTCACGGTCGCAAGCCAATGAGCATGTCGCACGGGGACTTCGACTACGACTACCTGCGGCGGCTGGCGATCGCCGCGGACGGGCGTCCGCGCTTCGACCGCCTCTCCTTCGCCGGCCACTTCGACTCGATGATGTTCGGGCGGCGCGGCGTGCGGCGACCCCGGCGGGAGGCCGACCTCCACCCCCACCGCGCGCGCTTCTGCGAGCACTTCCGCCGGCTCGAGCGCGAGACCGGGATCAGTCATTACCTGGCCCACAACATGACCGTCACCCCGGCCAACCTCGGCCAGGTCGCCGAGGTGGTGCGCGACTGCCGGGACATGGGCTTTCGCATGTTCTCGTTCCAGCCGGCCGCGTTCGTGGGCAGGGCGAGCCGCTGGAAGCACGACTACCGCGAGGTCACGGCGGAGGCCGTCTGGGCGGAGATCGAGCGAGGAGCCGGCGCGCGCCTGCCCTCCGACGTCTTCCAAATCGGCGACGTGCGCTGCAACCGGACCGCGTACGGCGCCTGGGTCGGCGATCGCTGGATTCCCTTCCTCGACGACCGCGTGCCGGCCGACCTGGCGGCTCGCGACGCGTTCTTCAGCACCTTCGGCGGCATGGACTTCGTGGCGCCGCCCGCTGTGCTGGCGGCGCGCGTCGCCCGTGCCCTCGCCGCGCGGCCCGGCGGCCTTCGCCACGCCCTGCGCTGGGTCCCCCGCTTCGTCCGGCGCGCGGGCGGACTGGTGTCGCTCCTTGGCCACCGTCCCGCCCCGGTGACCTACGTGGTGCACAGCTTCATGGACGCGGAGTCGGTTCGCCCGGCGTGGGAGCTGCTCCGGCGCGGCGAGCTCTCGGACGAGCCCCGCGTGCGGGAGGTCCAGGAGCGGCTGCAGGCGTGCGCCTACGCGATGGCTCACCCCGATTCGGACACGCTCGTACCGGCGTGCGCCCAGCACGGCGTCCTCGACCGATCGGAGAACGAGGCGCTGCGGACGCTCTTGCCGCGCTGAGGCGCCGACCTACGCGCCCTACTCGAACCGGTCGGACCGCTGACGCGCCCCTGACGTCGATTCGACATCCGTCCAGCGTCCGGCTGCGAATAGGCGACCGAGCCCCCGACCCAAGTCAGAGCATGGAGAGCACCAGCCCCCACATTGCCATCCTGGGCGCCGGTCCGATCGGCCTCGAGGCTGCGCTGGCCGCGGCCGAGCGCCGCCTTTCGTACACGGTGTACGAGGCGGGCGAGGAGGTCGGCGGCCACGTGCGCCGCTGGGGTAACGTGCGCACGTTAACCCGTGGGAGATGAACGTGTCGGATCGCGCGGCGCGAGCGCTGGCGAGCTCCGAGGCCGGGCCTCCCCGGGGCGCCGGCCTCCCTACCGGGCACGAGCTCGTCGAGCGGCTGCTCTCTTCCCCGCTCGCCTCCCTGCCGGGGCTGGCCGACCGGGTCCGGCTCGCCAGCCGCGTGGTCGCGGTCGGGCGCCAGGGCTTGCTCAAGCACGAGGAGATCGGCTCCGACGGACGCTCGCGCCGACCGTTCCGCCTGCTGGTGGCGGGGGGCGAAGGCGAGGAGCGGGACGAGCAGGACGACGGCTGCGCGGCTCGCCCAGGCGAGGCGATTCGATGGTGTGGCCTCGAGCGGGCGGAGGTGAGCGATCATCTCGGCTGAGAATGAGCCTAACCCGGTCGAGCGCGGCCGCCGGGACTAGTAGCGCCGCGAGCCACCTCTGGTGACCCCGCAGCCGGTCAGCGGCCGCTGCGGCCCTCGGCGTAGGGGGCCGGGCGGTTCATGGCCCAGGCCGCCTGCTGCTCGCCGAGCTCCTTGCGCGCCTCCTCGGCGCTCAGCCGACCCTCGACGATGTCGTGCATCAGGTTCATCGCGAGGAAGTTCGCGGCCTCGTTGTCGCAGCTCGTCATGACCTGTCCGGCGGTGCGAAACGACGATCAGGCTCCCGTCGAAGCGGGCGAGCTCGGCCCCGGCAAGGGAGGGTCATTTCGCTCGACAACGTAGCGGTTTCACGGGTCAGTCGAGCGACGCCTGCGACACCGGCAGGGGCCACTCCGACGTCCAGGGCCACGGCTGGGCGAGCTGCAGTACGAGAACGGCCAGTACCAATGGAGCATGTATGGGACGGATCAGAATCCGGTCGGCGGGTCTCCGTTCCCGCTCGGCCTGGCCCTCTTTCATGGGAATACACCCGGCCCGCCGGGCTGCCACTAGAGGCCGTTCCACTCAGGGCTCTAGGGCACCCGGTTTTTACTACTAGCCATCGCGGTGGCGGCCTTCTTGGCCGTCTTCGCCTTCTCTGTGGCCAATCGTCGTCGCCGCCGGCGGCGGTCGCGGGCTGTAGAGCTCGACACCGCCGCCCGCACCGGCTCCGTCGCTCTATCGCTGCTTCTTAGGCTTCGCGCCCCTTCGCCCTCATCCGCGCCGGTACGAGGAGGAAGATGGCGCCGAGGACAATGACGACGGCGGCGGGCCAGGCTCCGTCGATCGGCACGCCCGGCGCCTTCCCGCTGATCACCGAGCGCTCACCGACGATGAACGCGAAGACTCCGGCGACGTATAGAAGCTCCCTCACGACCCCTCGGCCGAGACCCCGTTCGTTCCAAGAGGAGAGTTTGAAGCCACCTCGCACAAGGACCAGGAAGAGGCCGGCGGCCATCCAGAGGGCGAGGCCGTCGTCGTTGCCCTTGAACCCGGTGCGGAACCCGTTCGCGCCGAGGACGAGGTTGTTCAGCGCGCCGTAGATCATCACGGCAAGGCCCACGACTAACAGGAGCTCGGTTGCGAGGACACCGAGGGAGCGGCGTTGCCAGCCTGACGGCCGATCTCGGTTGAGCGTCGACTTGACTGCTCCGCGGAGCACGATCAGCACGAGCGCGCCGGTCGCCGTCAGGCCGAGGAAGCTGACCCAGTTCCACTTGGGCGGCATGAGGCTTTCGTTGCCAATCTGTCCGAGCCCGATCCCGAGCAGGATCGTCCCGACCACGAGGAGCACGCCGTCAGGCACGAAGTCGCCCGTCCGGGCGGTGGTCGGTCGGTCGAGCCGAGGCCGGTTCAGCGCGAAAGCGGTCGCGCCGAGCACCAAGCCGATGGGCACGGTCACGAACTGAGCGACGGCGGTCGAGTACGGGACGCCCCCTCCCTGGAACTCGGTGTTCGTGACGGCGAAATAGACCAGCGAGCCCAACAGCATCAGCCCTCCGGACGCCGTCCCTGCCGGCTGCGGGCTCCTGCCTCCTGCGAGCAGCAGCGCGCCGGCGAGTGCCGCCGCCGCTCCGGCGGCTGTCTCCGCGACCCGGGCATCGGCGTCGAGCGGAGCGACGAATGCCATCACCGTCATGACGGCCGCGAGCGCGACCATGCCGAAACCGAGCGCCTTCGCACTACCTCGCATTACGGTTGGGAGCGTCTCAGCCGTCGTCATTCAGGCTCTCGGCCGCCAGTGAGAGCAGACAGAAGGAGCGAACGTGAAGGTCGACGCGAGCTACCGAGCGGCGCCCGAGTCGCGCACAGGCCCTCTTCTCTCCAGTCGGCGCGAAACCTCCGTTCATCGAGAGCAGACCTTAAAGCATCCGGACTCTTAGGTCAACGCGTCATAAAGAAAGTCTTAGGCGCGCCAAAAAGAGATCACACCGGAGCCGTCTGCACTTCCCAGCAACTGGCTGTCGGAGGGTGTGCGACGAACTCCCCGACGCACCACCAGGGGAGGAGGCGCCCAGCCGTGCGACGGCGAGTTCCCGGCCGGGCGGATCGCCCTTCGCTCGGCCCCGCCCGACTCGTTCGCGGTCGTCGACTCGGAGTCGGGCGACGAGTGCGAGCTTCGCCGCCGTGGAAGAGGCCGACCCGCTCCTCGTCGCGCTTGGCGAGGCGATCCGCGAGCTGCGAGTCGAGCGCGGACTCTCTCAGGAGGATCTGAGCTTGGCGACCGAGCTCTACACGGAGGACGATGCTGTCCGCGAGGAGATCCTCGAAGACCGCGACGAATACCTCGCAGCGAACGTGTTCTGGGTGCCCGAGGAGGCGCGCTGGGACAAGCTGCTCGCCGCGGCCTCAAGAAGAAGGTCCCCAAGCGGCCCCTTCCCGCGCGCCGGGGCCAACAAGCTCGAACAGAAGAGGCGGGCCAGCCGGGCGAGGCCGTCACGGGCCAAGGCGAGAGGGCGGCCTGGGCCGCTTCGGTCGCAAACCCGTGGCCCCACGCGTCACGCCGCAGCCGCCATCCCACTTCCGTTGCCGGCGCGAAGGGTGCCTCAAACGCGACCGGCGCGAGCCCGGTGAAGCCGAGGAAGCGCCCCGTCGCCTGCTCTTCGAGCTCCTTCTCGCGTGCCAATCCAAGCAGGATGTGCTCGGTGGCGATGTACTTTTGACCCCACTGCCGGGCCTCACGCATCGCCAGGGCGAGCGCCCGCTTGGCGCGCTCGGTGAGAGGGACATGCTCTGAGGTCACATCGCCGCCGGACGGGACGATCCTCCCCACCTGAGCCTCAGCAACTCGTAATCATGGCCACCTGAGCCGCCTTCGTCCGAGGCCTCGACTAGCGATAACGCCCCTTCTCGCCAGCTATCGCAACACGCCTTTCAGCGACTGCGGTGCACGGTGCACTCGACGAGCGGAGAGCAGAGCCGAGATTCTCAACGAGCTCGCGCCCGCGCGGATGCTCGCCGACGTCGTGCAGTGGCTGGACGCGCGCCGCCGGGGCGGTCACGCGAGATGGCTGAGGCGCTCGGCCGCCGCGTGCCAGGCCTCGTGGCCGGGGTCGATGACGTCGCGGTGGCCGCCCGGCGGCTCGACGAGCTCGACCGCCGCGCCCGCGGCTTGGGCCGCGGTGGCGTAGGCGCGCGACCGGCGCACGGGAACGGTCTGGTCGTCGCGGGGGTGGACGAGGAGCACGGGGGCGTCGAGGGGCAGGGTCAGCTTGGGATCGGCCTGGGCGAAGCGGTCGGGCACCTCGTCGCGATCGCCGCCGAGCAGCGCTCGCGCCGGTGCGCCCGCTTTCTCGAGGTCGCTGACGGCGGCGAGCCCTACGACGCCGCCAAGGTGCACACGCGGGGCCGCGCCCGGCGCGCCCGGCGGGAGCGCCGGGCGGCCGGCCGCCCACAGCGCGAGCTGCCCACCGGCGGAGTGGCCGACCGCGATCACGCGGGCGAGGTCGAGGGGCAGGGCGTCGCCCGCGCGGCTCGGGTGGGCGAGGTTCGAGCGCGGGTCGTTGCGATCGTGGCGCGGATCGGCGAAGGCCGCGAGGTGGTCGATGGCCGCGGCCACGTCGTCGAACGTCGCCGGCCAGCCGCCGCCCTGCCCACGCCCCAGGCGGCGGTACTCGACGTTCCATGCCGCCCAGCCGCGCCGTGCGAGGTCCTGGCACAGCGGGCGCGTCGTGAGCTTGCCGTAGCGCGCGCGCCAGTGGCCGCCGTGCAGCACGATGGCGACGGGATAGGGCCCGGGTCCGGCGGGGAGGTGCAGGTCGGCGACCTGGTGGCGGCCGACGCCGTAGCCGCGCCGCTCGGGGCGGGTCAGGGCCGAGCGCAGGATACGGGCGGCGAGCGCGATCGGCGCAGGCTACGAGCTGGGGGCGAACGCGTACTCGCGCAGCGCGCCGTACAGGCGCACGAGGTCGGGAAGCTGGTAGTGGGCGTTCAACCCGCTCGGGTTGGGCACCACCCACGCCGCGGCGCCGGCGATGCGCTCGGGTTGCAGACCGAGCGTGGCCGCCGGTCGCTCGAAGCCCGGCCGCCAGGCGGTGATCCCCAGCACGGCGACCACCCGCGGGCGCTGCTCGGCCACCAGCTCGTGCAGCGCGGCGACGCCGGCCCGCAGCTCGTCGACCGTGAGTCGGCGGCCGCGCGCGTCGGGCGGTCCACCACGTTGGTCACGCCGAGCCCGTAGCGCGGCAGGTCGCCGTCGGCCTCCGGCGCGAGGCGCCGCGGGGTGAAGCCCGCCAGGTGGATCGCCGACCAGAACCGGTTGCCCGGCCGGGCGAAGTGGTGGCCGCGCCTTGCGGAGACCAGCGACGGGTTGATCCCGCAGAACAGCACGGCGAGTTCGGGGGCGATCACGTCGGGCAACGGCTTGCCGGGCGGACCGAGCGAGGCCGGTTCCCCGGTCGGGCACATACGCCACCTGGTCGTAGACGCTGTCGCTGGCGATTGCCGTGCCGATCTTCGTCTCGTACTCGGGGAGCCGCAGACCCCGGCGAGTGAGTTCGTCGTAGATCGGATCGCCTGCTTCGGCGCGTGGGAGGTTGAAGTCGCCGATGATCGCAGTCATCACGGTGGTGGCCACCGCGTTGCTGTTTGCCTGGGAGTACTTCGTGTCCACGGTGCCGAAGCGCGGCCTGACCTCACGGCAGGGGCTGACCGTCGCGCTCCTGGTGGCATTCGTCACCGTGCTCGCCTTCGACGTCGGCATGCTCGGCCCGGATGCTGCTCTTTCGGCGTCGAGTTTATGCCACCCCCAAGCGACATCGCGTTTGTGTTCCTGATGCAGATCGGCGTAATCCTCGGGTTTTTGACCGGCTACCCCATGGTCGCCTGGCTGCTATCGCGGGGCACGAAGGCGACCGTCTGACAAAGCCGGCGCGCGCCTTTGAGCTGCTTGTGAGAGCGGTCGAGGTTGGGTGGGGAGCCAGCTCGTCATATCGATAGCTTGCGGCCGTGCGGGTTTCCAGGCGGCCGCCATCACACGGTCGCGGTCGCCACCCCGATGCCCCCGTTCGCCGTCCGCGGCGATGAGGATGGTCGCCTGCGCGCGCGCGAAGGAGCTCCCGCGAAAGTCACGGACCTCGTGGCGCGCATGACCCCCAGCCCCGCTGGCGCGTTCCGTCTGAGTGAGGCTCCACGGTGTAGGTGCCGGCGAAGTCGGGGTCGTCGAGGGTGATCATCCTCACGTGATGAAGTGTGACATCTGTATTGACCCCGCCGCAGCGGCGCGCGCGGCCGTCCGCCCCCGCGCAACCCTGAGATCGTGTCGGTCCGTCGGTGTCGAGGAGCTGACGAGGACACTCGGGTACCGGTTTTGGAGACCGGTGACTTTTCGTTGCGACGGTGCCGGTCGCGGCGACCAGGACGAGCCAGGGGACCCGCCGTTCTCATCGCGGGCCCCCCGGCTTGACGGCGTCGGCGGGTCGACGTGTCCGTACGCCCGCTAGCGCGCGGTCTTCCTAATCCCCGCCACCGCCGTCCTGCTCAGCCTCGCCGCCTTCCTGCCCCTGCTCCTGCTCCTGACCACCCTCCTCCACAGGGGACGGGGTAGCTGCTGTTCTTCTCCTTCGCCAGCGCACGCACTCCCGCGCCCAAGAAGAGGACGAGTAGGACGAGGCAGACGACCTTGGAACGCATCCGTCGCATTCCTTCCACGGAGGCACCGTCGGTCAAACCCTCAGCGGAGCTGGGAGGGATTCGAACCCTCGAGGGACCGATCTGGCCCATAACGGTTTTCGAGACCGCCGCACAGTGACTCCCGATAGGCGGTTTGCGGCGGTCTAGTCCTGCCGGAGGAAGCCAAACGCGCCGGGGAGCGCAAGGCCGGTTGGGCCGTCCGCGGGCCGTGACGACTTGCTCTTCGGGCCGGTCAGAGCTACATGTGTCGGGATGGCCCAACCCGCGACCAAGCGCCGGCCCGAGGGCATCACGATCCGCCACGGCCGCCGCTGCGGGGCCTCGGGGGCGGTCGCTGCACCTGTCACCCGGCCTACCAGGCCCAGGTCTTCTCGCCCCGCGACCGCCGAACGATCCGCAAGAGCCTTCCTTCCCTCGCCGAGGCGAGGGCGTGGCGCGCCGACACCAAGGCCGCCCTCCAGAAGGGCACCCTGCGCGCCCCGACGCGCACGACCCTCGCCGAGGCCGCCGACGACTGGCTTTCGGCCGCCCGGGCGGGGATCGCCCGCACCCGCTCGGGCGACCCCTACAAGCCCTCGGCCCTGCGCAGCTACGAGCACGCGCTGGCGACCAAGGTGCTGCCCGAGCTCGGGCCGATGCGCCTGTCGGCGGTCGACCGGGTCTGTGTCCAGGACCTCGTCGACCGCCTGGTCGCCCGAGGCCTCGCCCCCAGCACCGTTCGCAACTCCGTCCTCCCGCTGCGGGCGGTCTTTCGCCGCGCGGTCGCGCGCGCTCTGAGGTCGTCCAGAACCCGACCCTCGGGCTCTCGCTGCCGGCGGTCAGGGGAAGGCGCGAGCGCGTCGCCCGCCCCGAGGAGGCACGCGCGCTGATCGCCGCCGTGCCTGCGGGCGACCGGGCGCTGTGGGCGAGCGCCCTGTATGCCGGCCTGCGTCGCGGCGAGCTCCAGGCGCTGCGCTGGGAGGACGTCGACCTCGACCACGGCGTCATCCGCGTCGAGCGAAGCTTCGATCAGAAGGCGGGGCCGATCGAGCCCAAGAGCGGTGCCGGCCGCCGGCGCGTTCCGCTCGCAAAGCCGCTGCGCGCCGAGCTCTCAGCCCACCGCCTGCGCCAATGTGAGCGAGGGGAGGGGCTCTGCCTCGGCAACGGCGAGAGGGCGTTCGCCCCGGGCGCAGCGAGCCGCAGGGCCCGCGAGGCGTGGAAAGAGCAGGGCCTCGAGCCGATCGGCCTGCACGAGTGCCGCCACACCTACGCCGCGCACATGATCGCCGCGGGGGTAAACGCCAAGGCGCTGTCGGCCTACATGGGCCACTCCTCGATCACGATCACCCTCGACCGCTACGGCCACCTCATGCCGGGGTCAGAGGCCGAGGCCGCCGGGCTGCTCGAGGACTATCTCGCGCGCGAGTGCGAGGGAAGCTGAGCCGGCGGGGCGAGGAGCCCGTGCGCGAGATCATGAGCGCCGCGGCCGAGGTCCTGCGCGCGACCGCCGAGCGGTGGGCTGAGCTCGTCGACCGCGAGGACCTCGGCGACCGACAGCTCGAGGCCGCGTGGGCCGAGGACGCAGAGATCCTTTGCGCGGCGCTTGACACGCTCGGCGATGAGCGCGCGGCCTAGGGCTCCCTGGGGGAGCGCTCGCGGACAGCGCCTACAGCTCCCTGGTCTTCATCCCGCCCGCCCGCGTCGTCCTGCCGCCCTGCTGGCGGTAGTTGCCCGAGGTCCCCGCGAGCCGCATGAGCGCCTGGGAGAGCGCATCGACCTGGTCGTCGTGGGCTGCGTTGGGGAAGGCCGCGCACTCGTCGACGAGCGCCTTGACCCAGGCCGGGGTGATGCTCGGGTCGTAGTCGGTCCCGTCGGCGTTGGCAGCGCCCGGGCAGGTGGACGTTGCCGGCCTCGACGTCGGGCGCCACCGCGCGGGCGCGGGCGACCTTGTCTCCCTGGGGGTCGACGGCTACGAGGCCGGGCACCCGCCGGCGCAGCTGGGAGATCACCGCCGGCCCGTTGGCCTTGTCCTCGACGAGCTTTGAGTGCGTCCTGCGCGCCGGGTAGGTGCGCTCGACCCACTCGGTCAGCTCGATCACCGCCTGCACGGTCTCTGTGAACTCGAGGCGCGCCCGGACCTGGTGGATCAGGTACTTGTCGGCCCCGAACTTTCCCCACACCTGGCCGACGACGTAGTCCGAGCCGTCTGTGTCCTTGAAGGCCATGTCCCACGACTGGACGACCTGGTCGAAGTGGGGCGCGCCCTCAGGGTGTCCGTCCCACCACCTCCACCACGACCGCTTCAAGATCCCGCCCTCGTCGGGGGCGGGGCGCTGCTGGAGCTGGCCGGCCGCACCGTAGGAGCCGAGCGAGACCTTGATCTCCTCGAGCGCCTCTGAGTCGATGCGCTCTTCCCACAGGAGCTCACCGGGCTCGGTCCGCGGGTCGGCGGGCCACACGAAGGGATGGGAGGGCTCGAACTCCGCGGGCAGGCACAGGTGCTCATAGCCGCCGCGCTCGAGCAGGTGGCCGGTCAGGTCTCGCTCGTGCAGGCGCTGCATGACGATCACCTTGGCCCCGGTGGCGGGCTGGTTTAGGCGTGTCGACATCGTCTGATCCCACCACCGAAGCACCGACTCGCGCGTTACGTCCGACTGGGCCTCCTCGGCCTTGTGGGGGTCGTCGCACACCACGCGGTCGCCGCCCTCCCCGGTGGCCACGCCGTCGACCGAGGTGGCGATCCGATAGCCCGTGCGCGAGTTCTCAAAGCGCTGCTTGGTCGACTGGTCGCCGGTGAGCTGCCACGGCTCTGCGCCCCTCATCTGGGCCAGGAGCGAGACGAGGCCGAGGTAGCCGATCCGCTCGACCAAAGTGCGCTCTGTGGCCGCACTCCGCCCGTCGCGCGTGCCGGGGTAGGAGATCAGCCGGCGGCACTTGAGCGAGTCGCGCGTCGAGAGCGCCTGGGCGTAGGAGGCAAACAGCCACCGGGTCTCGGGACGGGTGAGCCACTCCCAGCACGGCCAGAAGACCGTGACCGCGAGCGACTTCATGTGGCGCGGGGGGATGTTGACGATCAGGCGGTTTAGCTCTCCGCGGGTGATCGCCTCGAGGTGGTCGCAGATCGCGTCGATGTGCCAGTTTCCGACAAAGGGCGTGCCGGGCTCGACGACCGGCCAGGCCTCGTGCACGAAGGCCCCGAGCGAGCGCCGCATCCGCTCGCAGCGCAGCTCGTCGCGGGTGGGGACGAGGAGGGTCATTGGCCCTCGCCCTCGGCGTCGGTTCGGTAGCGGCGCTCGAGGATCTCGAGCTCCTCGGCGGTGAGCTGGCTCAGGTCGAGGCGCTCTTCGCCGGGCGCCTCAGGCCCCTTCGGCGACGAGCGCTGAGCCGAGCAGAAGCGTCCGCGGTCGACGCGGTCGATGTAGGCGACTCCGGCGCGCCAGTTGCCCGCCATCTCCCGCCGCCAGGCGACCATGGCGTGGAGGTAGGCCTCGGCCTCGGCTCGCTTGATGGCCTCGAGGAGGTCGCGGGCGGGGCCCGACTCCTCGTCCTCAGCGCGCTTGAGGAGCTCGTAGTAGGTCGTCGTCGATATGCCGGCCGACTGGGCGGCCACCCAGTCGGGGCAGCCGGCCTTCTTGGCCTGGACGATTCGGTCACAGACCTCGGGGGTGAGCGCCGACGGACGCCCGACCTTCTCCCCCGAGTGGCCGTGGCAGACCTCGCGGCCGCTCATCGCCGAGCGCGCGCACGGGTCGCCGGCTCTCGTCTTCGCCGTGCACCTCACGGCCGCTCACGCTCCGCCCGTCCGCCGGTCAGGCGCTCCCAGCGGGCGACGATTACGTCGCAGTAGCGAGGGTCGGCCTCGAGCAGCCGCGCCGCCCGGCCCGAGGACTCACAGGCCACGAGCGTCGAGCCCGAGCCGGCGAAGGGGTCGAGCACGAGGTCGCCGCGGCGCGTCGAGTTGCGCAGGCACCGCTCGACCAGCTCGGGGGGCTTCGTGGTCGGGTGCTCGCGCGAGGCCCGGGGACGCGCGACCTCGATCACCGAGTCCTGGGCATTGTCGCCGAACCAGCCGCGGGCTCCGCGGCCGATCCGCCCCTCGCCGGGTTTGTGCCCGTAGTAGATGGGCTCGTGCCGATAGTGATAGTCCGAGCGCCCGAGGACGAAGGCGTCCTTGACCCAGACGAGCGTCTGTCGGAGGCGCCAGCCCTGGCCTACGAAGCAGCGGCCGAAGGTGAGCGACAGCTCACCGGCGGGGTGGGCGACGTAGAGGCGCGCGCCGGGCGAGAGCGCGGAGTCGGCGGCGGCGAACGACTCCGAAAGGAGGGCCTCGAGGCCCGCGGCGCCGTCGTTGTCGATCCGGAGGGCCTTCTCGGTCTTGCCCTGGTATCGGACGCCGTACGGGGGGTCCGTCCACAGGAGCTCGGCTTGCTCGTCCCTCATGAGGCGGGCGTAGCTCTCGGGGTCGCGGGCGTCGGCGCACACCAGGCGGCGGTCGCCGAGGACGACGAGCTCGCCGGGGCGGGTCTCGGGCTCCTCGGGGAGGGCGGGAGGCTCGTCGTCTGCGGGCGGCTCGGGGGCGAGCTCGTCGAGCAGGTCGCCGAAGGTGGCGTCGTCGAATCCGGTGCCCTCGAGCGAGTCAGCTCTGCGAGCAGGTCGACGAGGGCCTGGGTATCGTAGGTCGCGAGGTCGTTGGTCCTGTTGTCGACGAGCAGGATCCGCCTCGCCTGCTCGGGAGTGACGTCGACGAAGGTCACGGCGATCTCGGACCAGCCGAGCGCCCGGGCGCCGAGCAGCGTGTGGTTTCCGCACAGCACCTCCCTCGTGCGCCGATCGACGACGATCGAGCGGTACTGTCCGTGGCACTCGAGGCTCTGCTTGATCGCCGCGAGGTCGCCTCGGCGGGGGTTGTCGGGGTGGAGGCTGAGGCTGTCGGTCGGCGCGTATTCGGTTTTTAGATGTGGGGACACGCCGGGGGCTATCTGACGTGTACCTGAGTGTCGCGAGCCGCTAGGCTCGAGACCGTGGCCCGCGACCTCACCGACCAGGAGGTGGCTCGGGAGCTCGGCGTGCACCCGCGCTCGATCCAGCGCCGCTGTAAGGCTGGAACGCTCCCCGGCGCCTACCAGGTCGGCCGCAGCTGGCGCATCCCGCGCTGGGGGCTTCGGGCGGCCGAGCTCGACCGCGCCTTCAGGCCGGACGAGCTCGAGCGCGAGCTTCGGGCCGCGACGCTCGCGTGTCGCACGCTCGCCGCCGAGATCGAGGAGGGAAAGCGGCGTCGGCGGGCTCCAGTCGACCGCAACTGGGCCCGGGTCGCCCGGGAGCTCGAGCACCTGCGCGAGGCACTAGATCGGCTTCCGGCCAAGCCGAGCGAAGTCCCAAGCTGGCTCGCGGCGCGCTCGCCGGGATGAGCGGCCCGGGACTGTCGGCAAGTGCCGGAAAACAAAGGATGGGGCGATCGCAATCCGATCTCAAACCGGCGGAGTGCGCGGCTGAGCGCGGTGAGCTGGCCGACGCTCTATGCCCCTCATAGAGCACGGCGGCGGGCTCGTCGCCGCCCCGGCGAGCGCGCGATGGCGACCGAGCTTGCCGCGGCCCCCGCGGAGCTCGGCATCGACCTCAGCGCGGGGTCAGAGGCCCGATCGTCCGGGGCATGGCCTGGGTCGCCAGCTTGGCTGCCCCCGGCAGCCGGCGCAGGAGAACCGGCCTGCGGTCAAAGCTCCGCGCGAGCGCCCGTAGAGGCTTCGCTCGAGGCCGGCGGCCGAGTCCCCCTGAGCCTGGAGGCCCTCAGCCACCACGGGTAACCCGCTTCCTCCTCGAGCACAAGCGCTCATTCCTCGAGCACAAGCGGCTCATTCCTCGAGCACAAGCGGCTCATTCCTCGAGCACAAGTAGTTACTCGCGCGCCCGCGCGCACTGGGACCCTCCGGAAACTCCGGAAACTAACCGAGCGGGGCGATCGCAATCCGATCTCAACCGGAGGTGATCCTGTCGGGAAGATCCTGGAACTGGGCGTATCCCGGAGAGGGGATCACCGGTCTCCAAAACCGGTACCCGAGTGTCCTCGTCAGCTCCTCGACACCGACGGACCGACACGATCTCAGGGTTGCGCGGGGGCGGACGGCCGCGCGCGCCGCTGCGGCGGGGTCAATACAGATGTCACACTTCATCACGTGAGGATGATCACCCTCGACGACCCCGACTTCGCCGGCACCTACACCGTGGAGCCTCACTCAGACGGAACGCGCCAGCGGGGCTGGGGGGTCATGCGCGCCACGAGGTCCGTGACTTTCGCGGGAGCTCCTTCGCGCGCGCGCAGGCGACCATCCTCATCGCCGCGGACGGCGAACGGGGGCATCGGGGTGGCGACCGCGACCGTGTGATGGCGGCCGCCTGGAAACCCGCACGGCCGCAAGCTATCGATATGACGAGCTGGCTCCCCACCCAACCTCGACCGCTCTCACAAGCAGCTCAAAGGCGCGCGCCGGCTTTGTCAGACGGTCGCCTTCGTGCCCCGCGATAGCAGCCAGGCGACCATGGGGTAGCCGGTCAAAAACCCGAGGATTACGCCGATCTGCATCAGGAACACAAACGCGATGTCGCTTGGGGGTGGCATAAACTCGACGCCGAAGGCCAAGAGCAGCATCCAACCGAGCATGCCGACGTCGAAGGCGAGCACGGTGACGAATGCCACCAGGAGCGCGACGGTCAGCCCCTGCCGTGAGGTCAGGCCGCGCTTCGGCACCGTGGACACGAAGTACTCCCAGGCAAACAGCAACGCGGTGGCCACCACCGTGATGACTGCGATCATCGCCCAGAGATCGAGCCCCGCGATCGTCAGCCCCGAAGCCACGACGAGCGGGACGCCGATGACATGTGCGACTGCCGAGGCGACGCCGCCGGGCAGGTTGCCGGTCGCCGCAGTGGCGGTCAGGCCGCCCTCGTCGCTCGTGTCCTGCTCGCGCTGCCACTTCTCGCTGCGCGGACGGCCGAAGCGGTAGTACAGCGTCAGTGCCAGCGGCCCAGTCGCCAAGGCCGCGAGGGGCCACACAAGCTCCATCGGCCGCGACCGCTGCCGGTATCCGCGCCCGTAGAGGTCGTAGACGACCGCTGCCGCGGACACAACTGCGAGGGTCACGAAGACCCAAGAGATCGCAGTCAACCACCCTGGGGTGGCGCCCATGTCTTCCATGCTGAAGCTCCTTCGGTCGACGCTCGTTCTACTGTCCCTAGTAGTAGCAGAGATGGTCACCGTAATCGTTGGGCCCGTGTCGCGCCGCTCCCGGCTCAGCGCGACCTCCGCCGCTACCTGGGTTCCGTTGCGACGAGGCAACACCGGCGTCAGGTCGCGTCTCCCAACTGCTGTAAATCGCCCGGCTCCGTAAGAGCCACGGCGTAGGTTCCCCGAAGTCCTGACCAGACCAAGAAGGGAGACCTACGCCGTGAGGAGAACGCTACCGCCCTCGGCGGAGCTTCGTCGTCCGAGACTTCGATGGGTACGCGCAAAACCGGAGGCGTGGGCTACCCGTCGACCCACCGACGCCGTCAGCGAGCGTAATAGGCGCGTGGGCGGGCAAGGCCAGCGTCGAGCCGCCGAGCGGGGGCGCACCTGACGCAATCCCCGTGCGCCACCCAAAGGCGCTGCGGGGCCTCCGGACCCTGCCGCGAGCACCGTCCGCCGTCTCCTCGACGCCGAGCACCTCGGCCTCCAGTCGGGCGCCGTCCAACCCACGGCGGTTGGCTCGGAGGGCGACCGCCGCAGCCCTTGGCTCATCGGTCAGCCGGGCGGCGCCTCGGTCATCCCCCCGGCTCCAGAGCCCGACGAAGTCCTGGAGAGCGGCCTCGGCCGGGCTGGGACGGAGAAGCCAGAGCAGGATCGCCGCGCCGCGATCAGGGATATCACGACTGCGCCCGCCGCCAGCCGGCGCCGGGGACCGACCCCCAGCTCCCGCCTCGAGGAGAATACTCTCTCAGCCCGCGTCTACGATCAAGGAGGCATCCTCAAGCCCTTCGACAGTTCCATGAGAAGAGAGGCGTCGGTTTCTAGCGCGGGCGAGCGACGAGCCTCCCACACGGCGTGCTCGTGGGCATGACGTCTCGAGGGTGAGCACCCGGCCGGCTACGCCTTTCCCATCGCCCGCGCCCACATCATGGTGTCGGCGTAATCTGTGAAGTGGACGGCCTTGCCGTCGCGCATTCTCCAGACGTGGGGCGAAGTGGGCGTCGAGCGTGCCACCGTTCCCCTTGGGGCGTCCGCGGAAATGGCCCGTGACGATGATGTGTTCGCCGCCGTCGATGAAGTCGTGGGGGTCGGCCTCAAACTCTTCCCAGTGTTCGGGGATGGTCGCAAAGACCTCGTTGGCCACGGCTTCCGTACCGCGGAAGATGCCGGCTGCTTGGGGATTGCCCTCAAGCTCGTGCCACTCGATCTGGGGATCGAAGGCCTTGAACACCTCATCCAGGTCGCCCCGGTTGAACGCCTCGTAGGTCCTGCGGAGCGTGTCGACGTCCTGCTCGGACATGATGCCTCCTTGATCGTAGACGCGGGCTGAGAGAGTATTCTCCTGGCGAGCGAGGAGCAGGCCGAGCACAAGGGCGGCCGGCCCGCCCCCGACGACGCGAACGTCGGCGTCCCTCATGCGGCGACCTTACCGTCCGCGTGAGGGACTTCACCCCGCCGGCGCCACGAGGCGTGCTCGGCTCAAAGTGGTGCCTATGCGAAGGCGGTCGGGGAGAACTTGCCCGACGCCGAGGTCTGCATCGATCCTTCCACGTCTGCCAGCTCGCAAGCCGGGCGGTCGACGACGTGCGGCGGGCCGAGTGGAACGCCCGCGGCAAGTCGAAGACCGAGGGCGGCAAGTGGGTAAAGGCGATGCGCTGGTCGCTGCTCAAAGCGCCCGAGCGTCAGTCGGATTCCCAGCTCGGCGCGCTCGGCGAGGTCTCCGCCTACGCGAACGGCCAGCGCTACCTCTCGAAGAACGGTCCCGAGCGCGAGCGCTACTCCGACCCCGACGCGAGCTGGGGACACCGCTCGGCGGTCTCGACGCGCAAGGGCGGCGGGTTCTACGGCTTCAAGGTCCACGCCGCCGTCTGCGCCCGCACCGATCTCCCCGTCGCGTGGCGGGTCGAGACGGCAGGTAGCCACGAGTCCAACTACGTCGCGCCTCTGCTCGACGCGGCGAAGGATCGTGGCTTCGCCGCCGAGACGACGGCGCTCGATAAGGGCTATGACCTTGGCCGGGTCTACGGGAGTGCGAGGACCGCGACTCCCGACCGATCATCCCACTCCGCGAGACGCCCGACGTGAAGCGCGGGGGCGGACAAGCCGCCTACGTGCGAGCATGGCGAGTGGCGGTTCGCCGGTGCCGACCAACGGCGTGGAAAGACGAAGTGGCGGTGCCCGACGGGCGAGTGTTCCCCTTCTCTCGCTGGGTCAAGGCGGACCGCCTACATCCCCTCATCCCGCGCGAGTCGAAGCGCTGGAAGTCGCTCTACCGAGGCCGCGCCGCTGTCGAGCGCGCGAGTTCGGTCGGCTCAAGAATGAGTGGGCGTTGCTGCCGCTGCGCGCGTGGGATCGAGCAGGGTGCGGCTCCACGCCGACTTGACGATCCTCGCGAAGCTGGCGTGCGCGTTGGCGAGGGCACGGGGCGCACCGCTCGCCGCGTAGCTGCGCTACCGTCCCAGACCCGTGGCGGATCGGGTTTGGGTAGCCGATACATGTCCTGAGTGCGGCGGCACCGGCAGGCGGACTCTCCTGGGCGAGCAAGAGCACGTCGGCACGAAGGAAAGCACGGCGACATGCCCACCTTGCCACGGGGAAGGGTCGTTGGCGCTCGCTGGGTGCTCTTCTCAGAACTCCCCGAGGGTTTCGCTAGCCGTTTCGCCAATCCCTCTGGAGGGTTTGGCGAAACTCGAGGCGGTGCCGCTTGAATCGGCGACGGCGGCACCCTTCAACACGGACGATATGGGTCGGCCCGACGTACGCGCCGTCATTCGAGCGGCGCCGCCTTCGACGTGGTGGGCGTCAGCTATCGCGGAGAGGTTCTTACCCCTGACGCCGCTCGATTTTGGACACGTCTATCTCGAAGACTGCGGCGGCTCCGCACTTCGCGCCAAGCCGAGAGCGCGACGGCTCCGGCGGGCAGCGAGCTTTAATCAGCGGGGCGGCCGGGCAGAGCGCGCGGTCGGGCAGCGCCAAGCGGTAGCCTGCCGGTCCGTTGGCAAGCTACCGCTTCCTCACCGCTTGGCTCCTCGAGGCACCGCGCGAGGACGTTTTCCAGGCCATCTGGGACTCGGAGAAGCTGGCCATCATGGTGGCGGGGAGTCGAGTCGGTGCGGACCCTCGAGCAGGGGACTGCGAGGGCGTCGGGAGCCTTGGCCGCTACGTGTGGAGAAGCCGGCTCCCGTATCGGCTCGGGTTTGACACACGGATAGTGGCGGTCGACCGCCCGCGGTACATGGAGGGCCATGCGACCGGCGAGCTCGAGGGGCACCGGGCGCTGGCGGCTCTTTGAGGAGGGCCCGATCACGGCCGCCACCTATCGATGGGAGGGTCCAGACGACCGCGGCCTGGATGAACCGCCTCGCCCCGCTCGCGCGACCCATCTTCGCCTGGAACCACGACGTCGTGATGGCCTGGGGCGCCCAGGGTCTCGCCCGCCTGCTCGGCGCCCGTCTGCTCGCCTCGGGCTAGGCTCGGCCCACTCGCTCAAGGAGATGCGCCCGCCGCGAGCGAGCTCACCGAGCAGCCGTGCCCTAGTGACAGCTGGTGGTCCCCGAGTCGGGTGAAGGTCTTGCCCCGTTCGGAAACCATCTTCCACGCGTAGCTCCCTGAACGCAGTGTGAGCTTGAGACCCGTAGGTGTCGTTGTTCGCGACCCGCTAACCGGAGCTGGCACGAGCTTCCCAAGACCGGCCGTCGGTAGGGGGCTGATTGTCGGGAGGCATGGAAGCCGCTTGGACGATCGGTCACGTAGGGACGGCTCAGCCTTGTGTCAAGGGGGTAACCCCGCTGCGTGCGTGACGACCAGATAGGCGGTCAACGCGAGCGTCGCGTATCGGAGCCTAGCGCTGTCCCCGAGCGCTGCGAGCGGCAGTACGAGGAGGATGTACCACGGCATCAGGAACGCGGCGGTGACCAGGACGGCCAGCGCGGCCCACCCCGCTGAGGCGATCCACTCCGCGCGCGCCACGCCCGCCACAGGAGGAGCGCGAGCACGACGGCCAGCCCGACCCCAGCGGCAGCATGGAGCTCGGGCGTCAGGAGCTCGTTGCCGAGCAGCCGACTGAGGACAGTTGGGATGCTGATCAGCGAGACGAACCCCTGCTGCGCGAGGAGCGCGCTCGCGTAGCCGCGGAGACCTCCGACCCCGAAGGCCGCGAGCGACACGGCGACGACGGCCGCGGCCCCGCCGATCGCCCCGGCGAGAGCCCGCCCCCGCCGGCGCGGCGCCGAGCATGGCAAAGGGAAGTACGAGCGCAGCCGTGGCCTTTACGCCTGCCGCCGCGACCACCGCCCAGGCGCCAAGCCGCTCGCGCCCTCGGAGAGACGCGTGGACGCCCGCGAGGATGAGTAGTGCCACGAGCACGTCGTTGTGGGCGGCGCCCACGCCCCAGACGAGGAGCAGCGGGTTGAGCCCCACGAACAGCGCTGGAGCGAGCGGGTCGCGGTCCAGCCGGCGCGCGCAGGACCACACGAGCCCTATGCAGCCGAGGCTCGTGAGCGCAGCCACCACTTCACCGCCCATAAGCCGGCCGCCATCCCGAGCGGCGCGAACGGCAGGCTCGCGAGCGTGAACAGCGGCCCGTAGGGACTGTGCATAGTCTTGAAGAGCACGAGGCGGTAGACCGGGTCTCCGGCGGCCGCGCCGGCACCGTTCGTGTAGGGGTTGAGCCCGTGGACCACGTCGAGGCGGGCGTAGGCGATGTAGGCGAAGATGTCGGTCTGTAAGAGCGGCGGCATGAGCAGGAACACGAGGTGCGCCGCTCCGACAGCGGCGAGCCCCCACCGGACGGGAACCGTGTCGCGCAGCGCCAACACGACCGGGTAGCAACCGAACATCGCTCCCAGGAGGGCTGCGAAGGGGACCGGCGTGAGCGGGCTGCCTACTCCGGCGAGCGGCCCGGCCAGCCAGTCCCAGTAGTCGCTATACCGGCTCACGGGGACCACCGGCGACGGGCCGGCCGCGGCGCCAAGGGGCAAGGAGCAGGCCCGCGGCGACAAGGCGAGCGCGGCGGCCGCGAGCGGCCGTCGAGCGGAGCGGCCGAGATCGCTCAGGACGGGAGGTCGAAGACGCCAGCCGCCGAGCGGTCGGGCGTCATCCGTGGCCGGCACCCCGGCAGGATCGCACACCGGCGGGACTCGGCCCCGAAACGGACTCCGTACGCGCGCACGAAAACCTCTGCCGTCGCGCGTCCTCACCCTCTCCGCCGAGATCCGCGACCGCTTCGACCCAGCTCTGCCGGTCGCCGAAGGCTTACATCCCTCCGCCTGGATCTGGCCGAGTTCGCAAAGGAATCCTGGGCGCTCCTCCGCGCGAAGCGAGAGCCCGCGGCATCCCGCCAGCGAGCCGCGACCGCGAAGCGGCGGCCCCGACCCGTCGGGCTGTCTCAAGAAGATGGGTGTCCGCCCGATCCTCGAGCGCGGGCTTCAGCCAAACCCAGGTCGACCTCTACGACCGGACCGCCGCCACGACGATCGAGGCGGTCTCCGTCGCCGATGGCGGTTCTTCGTCGGGCGGGGGCGGTGCTGAGCGCCCTCCGTCTCTCGCGATGGCCGCTATGTGGCCTTTCGGTCAACTAGCCAGCTCGTCAGCGGCGACACGAACGCCTACGAGGACATCTTCGTCCGCGACCGCAGCGCGAAGGCCACGACCCGGTATCGGTCTCGAGCGCAGGCGCGCAGGCCAGCCATTCAAGTGGTAATCCTTCGATCTCTGGGTTCGGCGGCGGGGTACTCTGCCTCCCAAGCGGGAGGTCGAGGCGACCGACGAGGGCTATGTCCTCCAGAGTCCCCATCGAAGGTGAGCCCGACGCCGATTGGGACGACGCTTTTCGCCGGGCCGCCGAAGCCCACCGCCATGAGGTGTGGGGCGGTCAGTGGGGGGCACGTCCGTCCTGGCCTCAATGAGATCCGGGTCGAGCAGGTCAGCGAAGGCTCCGAGCAGGCGCTGCGGGCGTTCCTCGACCGTTGCATCCTTGAGGCCCACGAACGGACGCGCCAGGAGGCCGCTGACCGGAGGGAGGATGAAGAGGCGCTCGAGCGTCGGCGGACCGAGGCTTCGTACGGGTATCAACCAACAGAGGGCGGGGCGCTGCCTCTGCGCAGCGCATGACGGAGACTTTCCGCAATCGAGCACCGCCACGTTGAGAGTCTCAGCTCACGCACGTCCGCAGCTCATCGATCCAGGACGGCGACGGCCGCGGCACGATCGTCGACAGCGACCCGCCTCCTACGCCTCGGATCTCGGACACCTGCTTGGTCGAGGGCAACACGGCCAGCCGCTCTGCGCGCTTCACCGTGCGGCTCTCGACCGCCAGCGCTAAGACCGTCGCCGTGCGCGTACGTGTCGTCGCGACACAGGGTCAACGCAACTTGTCGCCCCTCGTCGCCGGGCAGCTCTGGCAGGCGACCGCCGGGAACCCTCTGGCCCTGCTTGAGCTTCCGGGGATCCTCTCAGAGGAACAGCTCGAGGGACGAGATCCGCTCGAGGAGCCGCTCCCCCTCGGGCCGTCGCTCGAGGAGGCCTATCGACGCCGGATAGGCGCGCTCCCACAGGCGACACGAAGCGCGCTCACGGTCGCCGCCGCGAGCGATACGGTGGCGATGCGGGAGATCAGTCTGGCTCTCAAGGCGCGCGCGGACTCAAGGCCGGGGCCCTCGAGGCAGCCGAGCGGGAGGGGATAGTCGCCGTGTCAACGGAGAGGGTGGAGTTCCATCACCCCCTGCTGCGCTCGGCCGCGTATCACCAAAGTTCCGGGCCTGAGCGCCGGGCCGCGCACGAAGCGCTCGCCCACGCCCTGGCTGATGTGAGACCACCGAGCCGCAGGGCGTGGCACCGGGCGGCCGCCGCGCTCGCCCCCGACGAGGAGGTGGCACGGGAGCTCGAGCAGGCGGCGGATGAGGCGCTCGGACGGGGGGCGCCGGCCGCGGCGGCCAGCGCGCGGGAAGTCGCGGCCACGCTCTCGCCGGAGCCCGGGTGTCAAGCTCGAAGGCTCCAGGAAGCGGGGCGGGACGCCTGCCTCTCTGGGCGCTCGGGCGACGCTGCGCGGCTTCTCGAGGAGGCGCTCGAGCGCGCGAGGATCCGATCTTCGTGGTTGATACAAAGCATCTGCGCGGGCTCGTCGAGATGGTGGCCGGGAGCACACCGGTCGCGCGCGGTCTCCTTCTTGACGCAGTCGAGACGGTGGAGACGCGTGATGGAGTGCGCGCGGCTTCCATGCTCGCCGATGCGTCGGCGACGCTACTGCAGGAAGCGAATCCACCCGCGGCTCTGGAGACCGTCCTGCGGGCTGAGGCAAGCTTCGAGGGGCGCGCGGCGGCCGACTTGAAGTGCTCGGTGATCCGGGCGACTGCGGAGAGTTTGTGCGGCAACACGAAGAAAGGCCTTGAACTCGGGGCTCAGGTCAAGCTGCTGCTCGACAGAGCGGACGCGCTCCTCAATCCGTGGCTGGTCCCAGGCTTCGCCTTCAACTGGCAGTGTCTCGGCAGGGGGAGGGAGGCGCTCGAAATAGTCAACAGGCTTCTAGAGCGTGCCCGTGTCGAGGGTGCGTTGATGATTGTTCCCTACGCCCTCGTCTCAAAGTGCGACTGCGAGTTCGTGCTAGGTAACTGGAGCGCGGCCTATGCCGCCGGGACGGAGTCCGTCCGGCTGGCCGAGGAAACCGGTCAGCGGGGCGAGATGGGTCATAGCCTTGCCTACCTCGCGCGCGTCGAGGCGGGCAGAGGGGAGGCCGACGAGTGCCGTGCTCACGCCCGCGCGGCAATTGCTTCGAGCCAGGAGAGTGGCGCAACCTCGATTAGCCACATCGCGGGAGCGGCACTCGGACATCTCGAGCTGGGCCTCGATCGCACCGAAGCGGCCGCCCAACAGCTCCAGCGGGTCGAGGACGACCTGAAGGGCCTCCGCCAGCCCACCGTCCTGCGCAGCGCGGGCGACCTCGTCGAGGCCTACTTCCGCGCCGGGCACGCCACGGAGGCCGAGCGCGCCCTGGAGAACCTAGAAGAGGAGGCCGGGCTGACAGGAGGACGGTGGGCGCACGCTGTCGCCGCCCGCTGCCGGGGGCTACTGGCCGGCGGATCCGAGTTCGAATCTCAGTTCGAGCATGCCCTGAGACTTCAATGTCGAGGACTCCTCTCCGTTCTCGCGCGCGCGGACGGAGCTCTGCTTCGGAGAGCGATTACGCCGTACGCGCCGTCGCTCCGATGCCCGCGAGCATCTAAAGGGAGCACTCGAGACCTTTCGAGACCTCGGTGCGCGCCCTTGGGTCGAGAGGGCCAGGCGCGAGCTCGCGGCCACCGGCCAGCGCATCGAGCGGCGCACGAAGTCGGACACAGAGCGCCTCACGCCGCAAGAGCTCCAAGTGGCGCTCGCGGTGGCGGAGGGGGCGACCAATAAGGAGGTCGCGGCCTCCTTGTTCGTCAGCCCGCGCACGGTAGACGCCCACCTGCAGCGGATCTACCGCAAGCTTGCCATCCGCTCGCGGGCAGGCCTCACGCGTCTAGTGCTCGAGGGGAAGCTTCCTAGCTAAGGTAACTCCCTCTCATACGAACCCATCTGCGCCCGCGCCGCGCACGGCGGACAACCCAAGTTTAGGTGATTTACCCGATGCCACGGGCACCTCTGAGCCCCTAGCGTTGCCGCTAATGCCAACAGGGCGGAAGAAAGACTTGTCTTCCCGGACCCGCTCGCCGCCTCGACCACGACGGCGCTGGTGGACGCGGCGCCGGGGGCCGTCGCGAAGGTTCCACCAGCTGGATGTCCCGAGGAGAGGTTTCGTAGCCAAGGAGAAGGACCGTGGAGACGCCAGAGCGCAACATCGACAGCGGTTCGGCGGCCCTGTCGGGGCATGGCCCCTCAGATTGACGCGGGACCCCGAGCGGTCGATCCCAGCGGCGACCCCATTCCGGGGTCGCCCGAATCTGGGGTCCAATCCACCGCGGGACGAGGGAAGCCACTACGCCGCCGCGGCCGGGAAGATGAACTCAGGCACGCCGGGAACCGGCGCAGTCGGCGGCTGCGGAGGAAACGAGTGAGGCCCTCCTGGCCAGCATCGCACACATCCTGCTCAAGGCCGCGACGTCGGGCCGGTACGTATGGCTTGAGGGACGCGTTCGCGGAGGCGTCTTTGGCAACTGGCCTGCCACTCGCGGACGAGTGATGCGTCCGCAAACTACGCGCGCCATCTCCATCTTGGCCAAGCGGAGAAACATGGGCTTCACCGATGACACTCTTCGCCATCTGGAGGGATAAGCGCGAGTCGCCCGGCACCTCCCGGACGAACCGCATTCACGACGCGCTCGTCGCAGACAGCATCATCACGCCCTGCTCCGCTTCGCGCGGGAGGGTCGGTCGCCTGCACTGGCACGTGCAGGACTTTCCGACCCGCTTCTACGACAAGGGGGCCCGCGTCCACGTGGGCAACGGGCTTACGATCCTCAGCGGCAACGCGTGGATCCGTGGCGGCGACATCGTCGACGCCAAGGCTGTTCACGCCATGGTCGGCGAGCGTGACATCCTCGATCTGCGATTCGTCCTCGGCGGCGAGTTCACGATCGCCCGTGTGGAAGCGGACGGCGCCCTCACGGCCTTTGCTGACCGTGCAGGAGTCATGCCGCTTTACTACTGCGACACACCCGAGGTCTTCGCCGTTTCCAACCGGGTGGGAATGCTGAGTCACCTGCCACGCGATGCTGGTGTCGACCTTACTTCCAGCCTCGGGACTCTCGCCTTCGGATACCGTGTCGCGACTGGGACCGTCTGCCGCCATGTGCGAACGGTTCCCCAGAACGGGCACGTCCGGTTCCTCGACAGCCAATGCGAGGTCATCGACGGGCGTCCCGGCCTCTTCCCCGAGCGGCGAAACCTTGGCTGGAACGCGATCGACAAGCCTCAGGCACTCCTTCAAGACGGGATCGACGACGCGACGCAGGCCATCCGCATAGCTAACCCAGGGGACGGCCCGATCAACCTGCCGATCTCCGGAGGTCTGGACAGCCGTGTCGTTCTCGCCCTCTGCCTCGCCGCAGGCCTCAAGGATCGTCTAACCCTCTACACGCGCGGCGCCTCGGATCACCCGGACGTGGTATCCGGCCAGCTGGTCGCGGCAAGCATCGGCGTTCCTCACTGGCTCAACCCGCCGGTCGAAGAGCCTGCGAATGAAGGCATACGGTCGCGCCTCGGTCGCGCAGGGCCGTGGCGCCGCGCTCGGGCGGAGCGAAGGCGCCGCTCGGTCGAAGTGGACCAGTTCGTCGAGAACGTCCAGACCTTCGCCTTCATCAACGATGCCATGTTCGGCGCGTGGGACCTCCAGATCCCCAGGCGAGGTTCGACCGGCGTCAGAATGACCGGCCACGTGGGCGAGGTGCTGAAGCACAACGGGAAGATGGCGGGCGCTGGCAGCAGCATCCTGGAGCGCGTGCGCCAGACGGTGAAAGTCGACAGCCTTGACTGCCTGACGCCCGACGCCCTGGCTACTCTCGAGAGCACGATCGAAGCCGAGATTGCGCCGCTGACAGACGGCTTCTCGACCGACGACATTCCCGACATCTACTACTACACGCAACGTATCCCGAACTGGCTCGGCGCCTTCTCTCCGACCCTTACCATCGTCACAACCCCCGTGCGCCCGCTCAACTCGCCGGCGCTTCTCGACCTGGCGTGGCAGATCACGCAGCCCGAGCGAAAGAGCGGGCTGATCCACTTCCAGATCCTCAAGGCACTGGCACCCGGCCTGCTCAACATCCCGTTCGGAGCGCAGACCTGGGACGCCTCGCTCGCCCAGTATCACCCCGGCCTCAACACGACCGAATACTTCGCCATCCCGAAGTCCAGCCGCACCAGGCTGTTCGGCTCCTGGCAGTATCAGCTCAACGAAAGCGAACCGCTGCGCGCACGCCTTCGAGATATGTGCACAGCGCACCCCGACTCGCCGCTCTGGTCGGTTGTCGATCGGTCTCGGATGGACGCGCGCCTTCGGCGCGGCAGGTACTCGATGATCGACCTGATCCAGCTACTCGGGTTTCTTCCGCTCTTCATGCGTGAACATGGCTACCTCTCTCGTCGGCCCATTGCGATCGGCTGATTCTCGCGGCTCGAGACGAGAGGAGCACCATGGCGGAGGCCAGTCGGACCGAGCCGTACTCGTCCCAAGGGGCCGAGCGACGCCAGTCTCGCTTGACCCGCTTCGGCCAGCGCCGCCCGGTCACCGCCTACCTCATCGGCCGGCGTTGGGCATCGGCTTGCCGGTGCCCTCGCGTTCCTGGTGCAGGGCGAGCGACCCGGCGAGGGCGCCGGGCTTGCGGCGCAACAGCTCGAGGTAGTGCTCGAGTCGGGCGCAGACCGAGAAGCGCCCGCGCAGGCGCTCGTGGCGGGCCACCTCGGTTCCCTCGTGGAGGATCGTGATCTCGCGGGCGGAGACGCTCGCGCGCACGCGTAGGCCGGCGAGGCGCACCGGCACCGAGTAGCGGTTCTGGCGAACGGCGCTCTGGCGTCGTCTATGTAGGAGACGTGCCAGCTCCCCGGCTCGTCGAGGTCTGAGGGGGCGCAGAAGAACGACGGCAGGCCCGCAGGCGGAAGGACCCGTCGCTCTTCGAGCGGGCAGGCGGAGCAGCCCTCCGCTTGGATGGTTCGATTCCATCGCCGCTCCGTGGTGAGAAGTGCCTGCACAGTAGCTCTTTTCTACGACTTGACCGCGCGTGGCCGTCTGCCCCTCTCGCCTTCATGATGGCGAAATCGCCCTGTGCAGGCACTCCTGCCGATCGCAAGCCGATCGCACGGGGCGGTCCTGCGGCCTAGACGCGCGCCCGGGCCCCGGCGTTCAAGCAGGCCGCCGGCCTGGTTGACGGCGCCGCTCCTCTCGAGGCGGGGCAGAGCCTACGGGCATGAAACTCCCCCGCCGAAGCCCGGGCTCGCCACCACGAGCAACGCCACCGGCAGGGCGCGCACCAACGTTATCGATCCCGAGCTCGGGCTGTCCAGGCTGAGTTCTAGCTTCGGACGCATGCTCATACGGCGCAAGGCATTGTGGGTTGAGCGACCTAGGAACCGCTCCGATAGAGCGCGCCGTCTCGACGCTCGAGCGCTCCGTCCTCCTCGAGCCTCCGCGCAAGCGAGTGGACCTGGTGGGGATTGACGGCCATGCGTCGTGCGGCTTCTGAGGGCCGCAGACCCGGTTCGGCCTCCAGGAGCTACAAAAGCTGGGTCCGTCGCTCCCCGCGTCCGGCGCGGCGAGACGTGGTGGGGCGCCCGCGCCCGCGGCTGGCCCGACGCGATGCCCTCGTCGGGCCCTCGCCGGCCTCGAGGGCGGGCTAGCCGCGCCCGGGCCACCTCCGAGGAGGAGTCGACCCTTGCTCAGGCCTCCTCACGCCACGCCCATAGCATCCCGACGCCGTCCGAACGGTGAAACAGGCGCTCGGTCGAGCGAAATCCCGCATCGGCAAGCAGTCGCTCGACCTCTGGTCGCGGATCGTCCTCCGGGCCATCGTCGGGGTGGTACTCGAGGACGAGCGCCCTGACGCGCGTGTCCCGCAGGCGAGGGTCGGCGAGTACCGGCCATTCGCCGCCCTCGACGTCGGCCTTGAGCAGATCGGCCTCGGCGAGATGCGGCAGCACGTCGACCTGATCTACCTCGCCGGCCCCCGACTCCTCCTCCGAGCCGGGTCGCGAGGTCGAGAAGTCGCCCTCCACGAACGGGACCGTCCCGGGGGAGGTGGCCGCGACCGCCTGCACCGGGTCGCACCGCATCCGGCCTGCGTTCTCCTCGAGGCAGCTCGAGCACAGCGAAGTTGAACCGGTCGGGTTCGAACGCGGTGATCCGGGCGCCGGGGTAGTGCTCGGTGAGCCACACGCCGAACAGGCCGATGTGCGCGCCGAGGTCGACCGCCGCCGGAGGTCGGCCCAGGAGTGGAGGATCCAGTCAATCGCTCCGCCTAAGCTGGCCGGTGCATACGACTCAAAGGGCTGAGTCGGTCACACTTCCGGTCTTCAAAACCGGCAGGGCGGAGCAGCCCTCCGCTTGGATGGTTCGATTCCATCGCCGCTCCGTGGGGCGAAGTGCCTGCACAGTAGCTCTTTCTTGGAGAGCGCCGGACCCGGCCGCTTGCTTGCCCTCCGCCCTCCTCACGGCGAAATCGCCGTGTGCGGGCACTCCTGACGATCGCAAGCCGATCGCCGGGGCGCCTGGGCCTCGCCCTGGCGGCCTCGCCCGCCCTCCTCGACGATCTCGATCACCGCCGGCTCGCCGTCGCGACGGGCACCGCGTCGCGCCCATCCCCGCAGTCGCTCGCCCTAGGTCCGTAGGGGTTCGGCATGGCAAATCGAGCTTGCGAGGCAGGAGAACGGCATCGAATGTCCGGCCCAAGTCCGACTCCAGGAAGTCACGCCCGAGTCGGCGATGATCGAGAGGCGGGACTCCGTCTCGGGTGGTCGTCGCGTTGATCGAGCGGTCGTGTGCGTGGGGTACGGTCGGACAGGAGATCGCGTGACTGACGATCGAGCCCGCAAGAAGGCCGTCCGCCGGCGGATGGAGCAGACGGGCGAGAAGTACACCGAGGCGCGGCGGGCGCTGGAGCGCGCAGGGAGGACCGACTGACTGAGCGAAAGCGTGCCGAGACGCACGCGTCCGCGGGGATGTTCGAGCGTTTCACTGAACGGGCGCGGCAGGTCGTCGTCCTCGCGCATGAAGAGGCCCGCAGCCTGAAACACCGCCAGATCGACTCCGAGCACATCCTGCTCGGACTCCTGCGCGAGGAAGAAGGTATCGATATCGCTGGGCGCGTGCTCGAATCGCTCGACATCACCGTCGAGCGAGGTCGTGCGGACGTGGGCGCCGGCGCGGAGCTTCCTCGGGGCAAATCCCGTTCACGCCGAACACGAAGAAACTGCTCGAGCTCGCGCTGCGCGAGGCGCTCTTGCTGGGCCACAACTACATCGGCACAGAGCACCTCCTGCTCGGTCTCGCGCGCGAGACCGATTCTGTCGCCGCCCGCGTCCTGCTCCACTTCGACGCCGACTCCGAGAAGATCCGCACCCAGGTCATCCGCACGCTCGGCGGCCCCGGCGGCCGACCGCAGCCCATCCGCGTGAGCGGGGAGGCCCCAGGGAAAGGCGGCATGTTCGAGCGCTTCACAGAACGGGCCAGGCAGGTCATCGTCCTGGCCGAACGCGAGTCCAGCGAGCTCGGGCACGACCACATCGGGAGCGAGCACATCCTGCTCGGCCTGTTGCGCGAGCGCGAAGGACTCGCCGGACGCGCACTTGAAGCGCTCGGCGTCACCCTCGAGCAAGCCCGGACAGGCGTCCTACGCAGAATCGCGGCGGGCGAACGGACATCCAGCGGCCAGACACCGTTCACGCCGCGCGCCAAGCGCATGCTCGAGCTCGCGCTGCGCGAAGCGCTCGCGCTCGGCCGCGACTGCATCGGCACCGAGCACATCCTCCTCGGCCTCGTGAGAGAGGACGAAGGTACGGCCAAGTCCGCGCTGCTCGACTTCACGCGGACTCGCAGAAGATCCGCAACGAGGTCCTCCGCACGCTCCCGAAGCGGGCGGACACCAGACGGCAGGACAGCACGAGCCCGGGGAGCCCATCGCGCTCACGGCGGACATGACGGATGAGGATCTTGAGTCCTTCCTTCAGCGAGCCCGAGCGACACGGCGGCTCACTGCGCAAGAGGAGGTAGAGCTGGCAAAGAGCATCGAGCGCGGCGATCCCGACGCCAAGCGAGATGGTGGAGTCGAACCTGCGGTTGGTCCTCCCGATCGCCGAGGAATACCGCGGCGAAGGCCTGTCGCTGCCGGATCTGATCGACGCGGGCACTCGCGGGCTGGTTCGCGCCGCTGAGGAGTTCGACTACCGCAAAGGCTTCCGGTTCTCAACCGACGCAAGTCGCCGGATCCGCCAAGCGATCGCCCGGGCGCTCTCCCGCCCCGGCGGATAGTGCCCGCCCCCGCTCGCGTCACCCTGCTCGCTACCACTCGGCAACCACTTTGACCGCTCCCGGTGTCGTCGAGGAGCAGGCTCCCTTCTTCGGATCGGCGCCGTAGCTTAGTGGTGGTGCTGGGCGTTGGCTATCGCGAGCCCTAGAAAGATGCCCACGATCAGCCCGGCCGCACCGGCCCCAACGGCGGCTCCCATCCCTGCGAGCCCTGCCGCCTCCGTGGCTGCCTGACCGGCCTGCGTGGCTGCCTGTGTCGCCTGTGCCCCCGCCTGGGTGGCGGCTTGAACCGCTTGGGTCTGCTTCAGCTCTTCGAACTCCTGCCGTGTAACGTCGCCTTCGGGACTCATGCTCGCCTCCATCGCTTTCCTCTCTTGGGATCGGAGAGCGAGTTCCCTCAGGTGTCGAGCGTAAACGCGTCCCAGGCGTCGTGCGCGCGTCTACTGCGATGGCTGCGCGCGCAGCGGGCGGCGTAGAAGAGGGCGGCCGTGTCGCTGAATCGCGGTTCCAATCGTCGAGGCTGTGGGGTCGAGGGTGCGGAATTCGACGCGCGTGCTCGCGATACTGTGACGCGCCCGCGCCGGCGAGCTGAGGAGCGCCCGTGCGAACCTCGAGTACTTGCAGGAGGGGAACGTCGGGTCGTTCACTCGTACCGGCCTCGAGCTCTGCGACCTCGGGCTCGATGCGGCTCTACGGGCGCTTGCGAGATCCGGCCGCGCAGCTGCTCGATCTTATGCCGGTTCCTCGGGTCCGCCGACGCCCGCTTGGCACGCTCGGCGAGCTTGCGCCCCTGCGGGCTCCGCGCTAAGCGCGCGACCTTGCTCATCAGTCCAGCCATCAGTGCATCCTCCTGAGTTTGTTGTTGACCGCTGCAAGGTTCCCGCGATCAAGCGGGGGTAACCGTGAGGGGCGCACCGCGGGCCGGCGGTTCGACCTCGCCCTGCTCGGAGCTTCTTCGAGGGCTCTCAACCCTTTCGATCTGCCTTCGCCGACGCTTCCTTCCGATCCGCCTCGAAGCGGCGAAGGCTCCCTTCGGCGAGCTCGCGCGCCCGCTTGAGCTCCTCCAGTTTCCTCAAGCTCGTCGGCCGCGAGCCACCCAACCGGGCGGCATAGAGGCGATGGCGGTCGCGGTGGTAGCGCGCCCGCATCTGTAGATCGAGCAGGTGGGAGTCGCGGGCTCGCTCGTCCCCGGCGCGGGAACCGTGGCCGTCCGACTCAACGCTCACCTCGATCCGAGCGCTTGCGCGACTCCGGCCCGATCCCACGGGCGGGCCGTCCGACTCGACCCACTCAAGCCAGCGACTGCGGGCAGCTGCCTCCTCGCAAGCACCCTGGAGCTCCGCGCGCGCCCCCAGCTCGCTTGACGTGCCCTTAGCCGCCCTGTACTCGTCGCCCAATCGATCTTGCTCGCGGCGGGCTCCTTGCAAGCGCTCAACTGCCTTGCGATGCAAATTGCTCGCCATCTTCGTCCTGCCTTTCCATCCCTCGGGTGGGAGTTCGCGCGAGAGGAAGAGAGCAAAGACCTGACGAGCGATCGGGACTGGTGACGTTACCAGGACCGCTTGGCCAGGCGGCCCTCGCGAGCGCCTCGAGGTCGACGTGGTCCAGGGTCTCCACGACGAGGTCGGGGTGGGCGGGTCGCGGACCAACGCCACCATGCCTCGCCGCGGATAGGCGAGGACGCGGGACTAGCTGCTCGCTTCGGCCGCCGTCACGGTCGCAGCGCTGGCGCTGGCGCCGACCGCGCTGGCGACCACTGGCGAGACGGCTGAGATCGACGCGGCCGTCGTCGCCGAACCGGAGGCGCCCGAGGCGCTCGAGAGCGGCCTTCAAGGACTGGCGAGCGAGCGTGGGCGCTTCCGGCGGCTAGCGCATCCACGTCGTCGACGAGCACACCCGCGAGGCGCTCGCGGTGGAGTGCGACCGGCGCAACGAGCTACATCGAGCCCGGCTCGCCGTGGCAGAACCCCTACGTCGAGTCCTTCGGCTCGCCCATCCGCGACGAGCTGCTCTCCCAGGAGCTGTTCGAGACCCTCGCCGAGGCCCCTCGGCATGGTAGGTATCCAGGAGGCTTTCCGGCGATGTCCGGTTTGACCACCTGCGCCAGCGTCCATCCCAGGTTCACCGAATCCTGCACACCGGTCTGGAGGCCCTGTCCACCGTCCGGGGCATGCACGTGTGCGGCGTCGCCGGCCAGCAGGACCCGTCGGTCGCGGTAGGCCGCGGCCTGGCGAGTCATATCGTGAACCCGGATATCCAGGTGGGACTGTGGATCCCGTAATCGGTCCCGTATACGGCGATGAGCCCTCGCTGAGGTCGCGCAGGGTGGGTTGCGGTCATTTTATTTTTCCCCATAGAAAATGAAATACGCGCCCGGACCATTGCTAAAAAACGAGTATTGTACCAGGCCCGTCCTGATGGTCTCCATGATGAACGCGGGCACGATATGAAGCGTGCTCAGGATGAAGTGGAGCGGATACAACCCGATACTAAGACGAAGCATGCGGCGCGACGACGGTAAAATACTCTGTGTCTTGTCCCATCCCCGGACATTCCGAAACCCCGTTTCAGCAAGCGAAGATTGAAATGCTTCGGTGAGCGCCAAATTTGGCAATACGAATCCTCTGAGGCATGTCCGGTATGCTTGTTCCTCCTTTCCGTTCTGAGGAGCCCTCTTAAGGAATCCATCCGCCATAATGATCCGGCCCCCGGGCTTGAGAATCCGATACGATTCTTTAAAGAAACGCGCTCTTATCTTCTGCATGACAGACGCTTTCGATAGTCCAGACTACATCGAACGTATTGTTCGGAAAACCGGTATCCAGGAAATCCCTCACGGAAAAACTCGTTCGGGACGCGAGGTTTCTTTGTCTCGCATACTTCTCGGCTTTTTCTTTTTGCCTCTGCGACAGTGTAATGCCGGTAACGTTTGCACCAGCATGTTCTGCAAGCCAGAGCGCGCTCCCTCCTACTCCGCATCCGGCATCAAGTATGCTCTCGTGCGGAGCAATGCGAGCTAGTTCTGCAAGGACCCGGTTTTCATTGAGAAGCGCTTCCCGAATAGTCCTTGTATCCTCGTCCCATAAACCGTAGTGGAGAGCGTTTGTCTTGCCATGCCAATACACCTTATAGAAAGGGACGGTGTAGTCGTAGTATGCGATTACCTTTTCAGAATTCACAGGAGTAGTATATACGAGATCATTGAAGGTTTCCGCATGCTTAATCGCGGTAGGATTCCTCCGCACCCGGTTCCGACCGAACACCCGATTCGACCGAGGAGGTCACGATGTCGGGAGTCATGGAGGCCGGGATGGAGAAGGATCGGGGCTCCGGCGCGCCGAGCGGTGAGCCGGAGGCGAGCCGCGAGGTGCGCTGGAGCGCACGGCGCAAGGAGGAGGTGGTCCTGCGGCTCTTGCGCGGTGACACGCTCGACCTGCTGGCCAGGGAGACCGGCCAGCCGGCGGGGCGGATCGCCGCCTAGCGGGAGGAGTTCCTGGCCGCCGGCCGTGAGGGCCTCAAGGCCAGGCCACGGCCGGAGGAGGATCGCCGCCTGGCCGAGGCCGAGCGCAAGATCGGCGAGCTCGCGCTCGACCTCGACATCGCCAAGGCGCTGCCCGAGGAGGCAGAGCACCGCCCTCGCCGGCCGAGGCGCTGAGCGTGTCAGACCCCTCAGAAGCAGGCCCGCTCTCCGGGCTACCCCCGCCGCTCACTCCAGGCCGAGTAGTCGCGCCCGTCATGGGCGATGGCTCGCCACTCGTAGGACTGGCCGGGTGCGAACTTGCAGGAGCCGTCGGCGTTGCGGGGCACCTGCCACTTGGCCTCACTGTTGACGGAATCAGCCCACTCGCCGACGACGAGGTTGCCGGCGGGGTGGAAGGCGACGCGGCCCTCGCCCCCTTCGGCATCGCTCCCACGGGAGGCCGGCTCTATCCTGGATGAAGTCTTTGAGCTCGCACCACAGGGGGAACGGCCATGACCGATGAACACGGCCCGACCCTCGAGTCTGCGGTTCGTCGGCGAACTTCCAGGAGCCTTCCCGATGTGCTTGCTGGCTCGTTCGGCGATCTGAGCGAGCGCGCGGCGTGCGTGCTCGAGCGCGGTAACCGTGCGGTGCTTGGCGAAGCTGCGTCGATGGCGACAGGCGAGCTCGCCGGTGTCGAGAGCGGCGGCCATGACCTCGCGTTGGGTGACCTTGACCTCGACGCGGCGGCCGACGAGGCGCGGATCGAGCGAGTAGTCGTTGGTGTCAAAGCACAGGTATGGGTCCGGCGCGATCCGCGTGACCCAGCGGCGTCACACGCCGACCGCCTGAGCCGTGTCCGCGTCGGCCGATGGCGGGCCGCCGACGAAGCTGACGAGCGTCTTCCTCCCGAGAGGGGAGCGGCGCCTAACGGCGGCCGCGGAGGAACTTCTCGGCCATGGCGCCGACGCGGGCTCCAGTCGAGCCCCGCCCTGCGCCACCCCGAGGGGCACCGCGGCCGGGGGTCCCTCCCCGCGGGGCACCGCGGCCCCGAGGTCCGCCGGCGCCTCCGGCGAAGCGGTTCATGACCTGTCTCAACATGCTCATTGCGTTTCCTCCCTCGTTGTTCCGTCGTCTGAACCTACCCACTGGCACCCTTTTCATGAGCGCCTGCCTCGCTCCCTTCTCCTTCTGGACCGAGACGGGGTTTTCTCTTCGCTGCGCCCCCTTCCCACGGGCGCAGATCCCCAGCTGGCACACTCGGCGCCGTGATCGATGAGCGCCTAGCGCGCGCCCTGCACGTCCAGACGATCCACCACGCACAGCTCGCGCCCGAGCACGAGCCCCACGTGCTCTTCCAAGCCTCGACGATCGGCGCGCTGCTGGAGGGAGCCTACGACGGCGACGTCACCTTTGCCGAGTTGTACTCGGGGAACCGGAAGCCGACGAGGCTGCCGCGCACGTCCTGCGTCTCGAACACGTGCTGCTCGGCGACGACCTCGGTGAGCGGCTTGAGGGCGGGTGCTGGCGCGGCACCGAGCGCGCGCGAACCAGCTCGAAGTCGCCGTCGATGCGCACGGCGCACGCGACGGTGCCCCCAAGTCAACGCACGGTCGAGCTCGAGGAGCAGGTCCGATTGGTCGAGCGGCGCGTCGAGTGACAACTCGACGGTCGGGGCGAATGGAACGACGACCGCGACGGGGTCAGCGCCTCGGGACCGATCTCGGTGATCCGTCCGTCGATGTCGCCGCGGTAGAAACGGCCGTCGAGGGCGACCATCTCGCCATGTCAAGCCTCATTCCGGACGCCCGCCTCTCGGCCAGTGCAGAGAAAGGGGTAGCGCCGCGCCCCGGGAGGTGGCGACCAACGTTCTGACAGGCTTGGGAGAGCGACCTGGCCTCCCTCTCCGTCGGACCCCGCGCCGCAAAGATCGTCTTCGTCGGCGAGTTTGAGCGTGAGGAGCAGCCGCGGCTCCGGCCTCAGCTGGCCCGAGACGCGTGTCGATGGTGAAGCCAGCTCGCCTGCTCCGGCTCGCTACCGTCTGGCCCATGAGCAGCCAGCGAGTGCCTGGTGGGGTACTGCACAAGTTGCCTGCAGACTTGCGCAAGGCGCTGATCGTCAACACCAAGGCACTCGAGGCGTGGCAGGACATAACACTCCTTGGCCCGCAACGAGTTCATCTGCTGGGTCGAGGATGCCAAGCAGGAGGTCACGCGAGAGCGCCGCATTCGCCGGACCCAGGAGGAGCTCGAGGAAGGCCAGCGTCGGCCCTGCTGCTGGCCTGGATGCAAGCACCGCGAACGCACCGGCAGGTAGCGGCCGGCGCACGGCGCCCATCAATCATGGCCCGTCAGGTCGGCCGCGCCGTGCTCGCTCGTCTGGTCGTCCTCGCCAGCCGCAGCGATGAGTTTTCCGTGGCCGCTCGGTCTAGAGATCAGACCGACCACACCCTCGGAGGAGGACCGGCCATGAGCAGTGTCACGCTAGCCCCGACGACCCTCTCGAACATCGGCGTGGTCATGTTCGCGGTCGCAGACCAGGACGCGGCCCTCGCCTTCTATACCGAGAAGCTCGGCTTCGAGGTGCGTGGCGACACGCGCTTCGGTGAGCACGACGAGATGCGCTGGCTCGAGGTGGCCCCGCCCCGGTCGCGGGCGCGCCTGGCGCTCAATCCGCCCATGGGCGGCGAGCCCGGCGGCGGCTCCATCGGTGTGGAGACGGCGGACGTGCTGGGCGAGCACGCGCGCCTGAGCGCCATCGGCGGCATCGACTTCGATCCGGAGCCGATGCGCACGCCCGGCGCCCCGCTGATGTTCATGCTGCGCGACCCCGACGGCAACCACGTCTTCGTCGTGGAGGAGCCGTCCGCCGCGTAGCCACCGCGGCCGAGCAAGCACGCCAGCTCGACCTCGTCGCCGCCTCATGTGGCGACGAGGTCTCGCCGCACGGATGTGAGCCGACCGACAGGACCCTGAGCCTCGACGTGCAGGGACGCTCGCCCGCTCGGACCTGCCCGGCCTCCACGCCCGGGTGTGTGCCCTGCTCGGGGAGCACCGGGTCGAAGTGGTGGCCTGCGGCGTCGCGGGCATCGCCGCCGACGCGGTAGCCGTCGAGGCCCTCGCGCGCCTACAGCTCGCGGCGCGCCGGTGCGGTGCTCGCGTTCGGTTGATTGGTGCCTCGCCCGAGCTGCTCGAGCTCGTGGGCTTCGTGGGTCTGACCGACGCCCTGCCCGAAGCGGCCAGCTAGCGCGCTCGGCGTAGCGGCCGCCGGCGAAGGCCGGCGAGCGCAGAAGCTCGGCGTGCTGCTCGGCCTCGTCGATGTTCTGCGCGATCACGAGCATCACCGGGTTGACCGGCTTGTCGCTGGTCTCGCGCACGTAGCGGGCGATCGCCTCCTGCTTGGCCTCGAGCAGGCGCACGCCGTCGTGGAGCTTGGTCGCCGCATCGGTGCGGTCGTCCTTGCGTCCCACGAGCAAGGGCGTCTTCACCAGGTGGTCGGCGATCGCCGCGGCGAGCGGATAGCGGTAGATGATCTGCTCCTCGGGCGTCTTCTTGTGGGGCGTCGCCGTCAGCCCGACGAGAGCGTGCGGGGTGAGGTCGCGCACCGCCGCCGAGAATCCGGGGCCGTAGTAGCAGTGGTGCTCGTCGGCAAAGACCACGAGATCGTCCTGGGCGTCGAGGTGCTCGTAGAAGGCTCGGCCGAGCCCTTCCTGAGACTTGTGGGTCTTGCGCCCGGTTTCGGTCGTCGGCTTGGTGAGCGCCTGGACGGTGAAGATGAAGAGCTTGACCTTGCTTGGGTCGTCCATCGCTCGGCGCATGGCCGCGGAGTTGAAATTCTCGGCGGTGACGACGACGGGATCGACCTCCATCCCGCGAGCAGCGACTTCGCATGGCCGCGCGAGAAGTTGGCTCGGGCGGCGTGCTTCGGGCAGACCCGAGGGATCTGTCGGGTAGTGCTCGATCGCCTCCACGCCGCCTCGCCCTTCAGTCATGTCGTA
>JAUJNZ010000003.1:43798-84377 GCA_030447905.1 Thermoleophilaceae bacterium | reverse complement strand
CGCCCTGCGCGACCTTTCCACGATCGCTGACCGCCGCGCGTCGGTCAAGTAACTCCGGATGTTCGCACCGGTCCGCGGCCTGAGCGCAGCGACTACGCCCTGGCCGGCGATCTGACACGCCCGCCGCTCCGACAATCCGAGGCGCTCCTGGAGGGCCAGGACCCCTCGACGCCGCGTAGCCGTTCGGGCATGCTCGGTCACGGACCACGGGGGTATCGAAGCAGGTGAGCAGCGCTCATCTCTCTATCGCCTCCTCGTCGGGAGGACCAGGCGGGATGTGAGGCTCGCTCCGGTGGCGCATCTCAGAAAGGACCGTCAAGCGGCCAGAGCCGGCGTGGCGCCTGCCGGAGCGAAGGGCTGGTTGCGGGTGAGCATGTGCCAGATCGCCTCGGCGAGCCGGCGGGCGACGTCGACCTGGGCGACCTTCGCGCCGCGCTGGCGGCCGTGGCGGGCCTTGGTGCGCTCGTAGCGCTCGCGATAGGCAGCGTGCTGGCCGGCGTGCGTGGCCGCCTCCATGAGCGCCCAGCGCAGGTACTTCGGCCCCTGCTTGGCCAGCGGACCGCGGCGGTCGCGCTCGCCGGATGGTAGACACGGGGGCACAGCCCGGTGTAGCCCACGAGCTTGCGCGGCGAGGCAAAGCGGGCGATGTCGCCGATCTCGGCGGCGATCGTGTAGCGAGCACCCAGGCGATCCCCGGCGCGCTCTGCAGCAGCCCCACGTAGCGGTGCCCTGCGCCGAGGCGGCGGAGCTCGCGCTCGATCGCCGTGATCTCTCCGTCGAGCTCGGAGACCATCCGCAGGCTCGTCTCGACGTGTGAGCGCCACGGCTCTGGCAGCCCCATCCGCTCGAGCAGCTCGCGGCCCTGCCTGCCGAAGAGGTCCGAGACCGGGCACGGCCTGCCGTGGGCCAAGAGGACCGCGTGGACGCGGTGTTTGAGGCGCGAGCGGTGACGAACGAGGTGGAGCCTAAAGCGCGCCCCCTCGCGCTCGGCGCGGACGGCGGGGTCGGGCAGCCAGATCGCCGGTACGAGGTCGCGCCGGGAGAGCTCGGCGAGCACGCGGGCGTCGATCTTGTCGGTCTTGCAGGCGAGCGGTGCGAGCCCCTTGACCTTCTGGGCGTCGGCGATCGCGACCTCCCAGCCCGAGAGCTCGAGCTGGTCGTGGACGAAGCGCGACCCGTTCATCGACTCGATCGCCGCGCACACCGGTCGCTCGTGGCGGGCGAGCCGGCCCGCGAGCGAGCGCAGACCGTCGGCATCGGGGGGCGCGGCACCCGTCTCGACGGTCATCCCGTCAGGATCGAGCGCGCAGTAGTCGACGCGCTTGCGGCTGCAGTCCAGTCCTACGTGCAACATTGAGCGAGGGCCTCCTCAGGTAGCTCCCAGTGACAACCCGGAGGCTGCCACCGGGGAGGCCCGCTTTCATCGCGTCAGAAGTTTCCCCTCGCGAGCTCCCGCAGGGCGTCGGCCTCGAGCTCCTTGTCGGCGACGATCCGCTTGAGGCGCGCGTTCTCGCGCTCGAGCTCCTTGAGGCGCTTGACCTCGTCCGCCTTCATCCCGCCGTAGGTCGCCCGCCAGCGGTGGTAGGTCTGCTCCGGAGACCTCGAGCGCCTTGGCCACCTCGGGAACCTCGGCGCCCTCGGTCAGCAGCCTGTCGGCTTCTCGAAGCTTGCGGATGATCTGCTCGGGGGTGTGGCGTCGCCGCTTCACCTGATCGGTCCTCCTCTCGCCCATTGTCGCGGGCGGGTAGGGCTCTCACACGGAGCGGACCGATCTCAGGGGGTCGCCGCAAGCGGGAAGGGTCGGCGAGCACGACGCGCTCTTAGTAGCGAGCGAAGGCGAGCAGGGAGGACGGGTCACGGTGAGATTTCGAGACGGCGAGAGCAGGACTAGTGCTCTAGGTGATGTAGATATGCCGCCGTCTTCTTCGTCTACCGAGGTGAGGGCGACGCTGGAGCCGCCTGCCAACGATGCGTGATGAGCGGCGCGCTGGCTCCCAGCCTGGCGAGCTTGGGTATCGCCCCGGCCCAGTAGAGGCTCCTAAAAGTGGGGGTTGGCCGACGCGGCGTAGTGAGAGTTCGAGGCGTCGGTTCAATCGACGCGAAAGCCCCCGTACTCCGAGGCGCGTTCGCAGTAGTCGGCGAACCGTCGAGCCTTGGTCAAGATGTTCGAAATCGCTGTTTCTAGGTCCGGTGGATCGTCAACAGACGCGTCGGTGATCGCCCTCGTTTCAACCGGGTCTGCCTCCAAGACTGCGCGCGCCTGGTCGCGAGTAGTAGCGCGAAGGGCGTCCGCCATCGCCCGGGCCTCGGACGGAAGGACGAGCCAGTGGTCATTCGACGAAAATTTCACGCCTGTGAGGCGCACGCGATCCGGTTCCATCGCGCGCAGCCGACTCTCGTTCTCCGCTTGCCATCGCTGCTGAGCCGACGGGAACGGATCCTCCTCGGGGTCGGTCGAAGCTGGCACGACAGGCCCCTCCTCGTCCCAATCGACCTTGCCCTGCTCCTCAATGAGGCCGAGCATTAGTCTCGTCGCTTGACCGCTCATCCCCCAGGTTGGGTCGACCCCATCTTCGCGGGCGCGCTGTCTCTCCGCCATCGTCAGGTCGTATGACACGACACGAGTCTACGGGCATGAAACTCCCTCTCACGGCGCCAACCGGACCGTCCGAGGCCGCCTCTAGCTTCGGCCGACCGGCACAGGGGCGTCGTGGGAGAACGCAGTGGGGCAGGCCGCCCTCTCCTAGTGGGCTGAGAGCCCGTGAGTCTATGTGGCCGCCCCTGCGACCGACCCGGGTGTGCCGAGAGCACGTATCCCTAGTTGTCGTTTGCCCCGAGGCGTCTCTCGACCGTCGATCAAAGGAGGTTGGATGCGCTTCATCGGGTTGGATGTCCACCGCGACTTCTGCGAGGTTGCGATCGCCGAGGACGGCGAGCTGCGCTCGGCGGGCCGGGTCGAAACGTCCCCGCAGGCCCTCGAGCTCTTTGCCGCAAGCCTCGGGTCAGAGGACGAGGTGGCGCTCGAGGCCACTGGGGTCGCGGCTTCGATCGCCCGCATCATCGGCCCTCACGTCGCGCGCGTGCTCGTCGCCAAGGGCCAGGACTGCCGCGTCGCGACGGAAAAGCCAAGACCGACCGCCTCGACGCCCGCGCGCTCGCCCGGCTGCTAGCCCAGGGCTACCTAAACGGCGTCTGGGTGCCCGACGAGGAGACGAGGGCGCTGCGCCGGCGCCTCGGCCGCCGCGCAGCGATCGTGCGTCAGCGCACGCGCCAGAAGAACGAGGTCCACGGGGTGCTGATGCGCAACCTCAAGGGACGCCCACCGGTCTCAGACGTCTTCGGCAAGGCGGGCCGTGCCTGGCTTGAGGGCCTCGAGCTACCGGTCGACGAGGCAGAGACGCTCGCGAGCGCGCTGCGCCAGATCGACTTCCTCTCTGAGGTGATCTCCGGGCTCGAGGCCGAGCTCGCGCGCGGGGCGCTCGCGTCTGAGGACATCCTCTTGTCCGACCTCATCGAGCGCGGCCTCGACACCTCCCAGGCGTGCTCAGCGTGATCGACGGCGCAAAGGCGCTGCGCCGGGCGGTCTCGGATGTGCTCGGCACCAGCACGCCGGTCCAGCGCTGTGTCCGCCACAAGGAAAGAAACGTGCTCGACCATCTCGCCGAGCGCGACCGCGCCCAGATCAAGCGGAGGCTGCGGGCGGCCTGGGCGCTCGAGAACGTCGACGCGGCCGTAGAGCGACTCGAGGCCTTGGGCTCCGAACTTGAGCGCTCCCACCCCGGTGCGGCCGCGTCGCTTCGCGAGGGGCTCGCAGAGACGGTGACCGTGAACCGCCTCGGCGTGGGCGGCGCGCTCAAGGCGACGCTGTCCTCGACGAACCCCTGCGAGTCGATGATCGAGTTCGTCCGGCGCTCGAGCCGCAACGTCAAGCGCTGGCAGTCGGGCGAGATGTGTCTGCGCTGGACCGCCGCCGGTATGCTCGAAAGCCGAGCGGCAGTTTCGCAAGGTGATCGGCTACCGCGAGCTCGCAAGGCTCGCCAACGCAGTCGAGCGCGAGGTGGCCGCTACACCCCTCATGACCGCCTCTGCGACGCCGGCGCCAGAGGTTGCAGCTACACCCGCATGAGATAGTTCACGGAGCGACCGCCGTCACGAAGTTCCACGGCGACCGGGACATCCTCCGGTGGGTGGCCATGCGTGACTACTGCCCACCGGAGGCTTCCGCAGCGTTCAGAACGACGACGTGAGGGCGAGCGGAAGGCGGACGGCGATCACGAGCCCCGTGAGCCCCATCGCGGCGCCGCGCAGCCCTCGGCTCGAGCTCAGCGCCGCCAACGGGAGCAGCGAGACGACGTACCACGGATAGAGCCACGTCGTCGTGAGGAGCACCGCGAGCGTCGCCCAGCCGGCGGCGGTGATCCATTGCGTCCCGCGATGCGCCGATCGGAGGGCCAGCAGGACGGCGGATAGACCGACCGCGGTCAGCGCGACACGAATGCCCGTGCTCAGGCCACCGAGCCCGAGTGCCTCAGCCACCCCGGTCGGGACGCTGAAGCGCGAGACGTACGAGGCGTGCGCGAGCGCGACTGCGCCGAAGTCGACGAGCTCTGCTCCGAGGAAGGCCACCGAGACCGCCAGAGCGGCGGCGAGAGCCGCGAGGCTGCCCCCGAGAGCCGCCCGGGGCCGCCTCGCCCCGAGACCTCGCTTACCGAGAAGAAGCTGAGGGCCCTCGAGCTGCGCGCCGGGATGCCCTCGCGCCGAGGCCAGAAGGGCAAGGCGGCGCCTACTCGCTCAACGAGGTGCGCCGGCGCGAGCGGGAGCTCGCCGAGCAGGCCGAGCAGGCCTACCCCCAGCTCGTGGCCGACTGGCAGGCCAAGGCGCCGACGAAGAGAACGGGCGTGGCCGCCGCCAACGGGGCGCGACTCTCGAGGCCCTCTACGGGGCAAGCTGCGCGGCAGGGCTCATAGCCCCACGCCCTGCTCTTCGCTCGGGGTCGACCACGCCCTGAGCGCAGCCTAACGCCGACAGCGACCCCGCTGTGACTTGCGTCGAGCGCTCGACGAGGCCCCGCCGACCCCGAAAACCCGCTACTTCGACGGCCGGTTCGCGACCGAAGCGACGCCTCAGGAGGCGATCTGAGGGCCTCCGCGACCGCCTCGTGGACCGATCGGTCGTCCGAAATTCGGCCCAATCGGTGGGTCTAGGCCTTGACATTTTCATCTGTCGAGCGGATCTTGCGCCGGTGGGCGGCCGGGAAGGCGAGGAAGGCGAGCACGTCGTCCTCGGCCGCCTCGAGGATCGCCGCCACCTTCGGCAGGCGCTCGAGGGCCTCGACGGCCGCAGACAGCAGCTCGCGGGCCTCCTAGTAGCGGCTCTGACCCGCGAAGATCGGTCGGATGAGCGCGGCCAGCATCGGCTGCTGATCCTTGCGAGCCTGCCCGAGGCAGTCCCGCAGGAAGTGCACGGTGCAGCGCTGCCAGGCACAGCCGAGGACCTGGGCGATCGCCGCCTTGAGGCCCGGGTGAGCGTCTGATACCGCGAGCTGGACTCCGAGCAAGCCTCGGGCAACGAGCCCCCGCAGGAACTCGCGCCAGAAGGCCTCGGTCTCGGCCTCGCCGACGTCGAGGCCGATCACTTCGCGTCTGCCGGACTCGTGCACGCCGTGGGCGATCACGACGCACTTGCGCACGAGCGCCCGCCGTCTCGGACGCGCTCGACCTTGGCGTGAGAGGAAGCTCGGGAAGTAGGAGCCCTTGCGCAGCTTGGGGATGGCGAGCTCGAGCTCGCCGGCGCGGGTGTCCCACCGGCGCGGGCGATAGCCGTTTCGGTGGGTCGCCCGGTCGTCGGTGCGCTCGCCGCGCTCAGCTCCGATGAGCTCTGAGACCTCGGCCTCCATGAGCTGCTCGACCATCCAGCGCAGCGAGTCGCGCACGTAGTCGACGCCGTCTCCCTCGAGGAGGTAGCTGACGACCTCGTCGGGCGTCATCCTGTGCTTCTCGGCCATCGTGGTGCTCTCCCTTCGTCGAACCGTGGAACGTCCGACGATCATGGGCGCCGCGGTGGCCGGAACTACCTCGTTCCGTCCGGCGCCGTCCTACACCACGTTATGGGACGCGACCGGCGCCCGGGTGGCGCCTAATGGCCCGCGTAGCGCCCTAGGTATACCCGCCTACCACAGCCGCGGTTCCTTGGGCAGGAGGATCCACAGGGCGAGGTAGAGGATGATCTGGGGGCCTGGGAGGAGGAGGCTCAGCACGAAGAGGAAGCGCACCAGCCCGGGCGAGATGCCGAAACGGTGGGCGAGGCCCCCGGCAACCCCCGCCACCCAGCGGTCCTGGCTGGAGCGCATGAGCTGGTGGCGGCCGGGGTCAGCGGGTGGCTGCGGATAGGCCACGAGTGATCCTTACCCGCCGGGGCGTCTTCACGCACCTCTCCGCCGGCAGATCTCATCCGAGCGTGAGCCACCGCCGGAGCGATCGGCCACCCTCTCGCGACACGTCCGGAGCGTCTCGGGGGACCGAGGGTGCTCCCGGTCAAACCTCGATCTCGGGCTCATCCGTCTCGAAGGGGTTCGACCAGAAGGAGGCGCGCTCGACATCATCGAAAACGGCCTGCCCCCGCCGGTCCTCGCCCCCGCGCCCACCGTCTCGGAGGACCTAGCGGCGCACTATATGCCAAAAACACATAGTCTTCCTTCCATGCCGGGCCCGACGAGGCCGCTACCGATCACCGAGCCGCGCAAGCTCGCGGCCGCGCTCAGGCGCCTCGACGAGCGCGAGCGCCGGGTGCTCGAGCTGCGCTACGGCTTGGGGGGCGAGCGCCAGCACGTCCTCGCCGAGGTGGGCCGGCAGCTCGGCGTCTCGCGCGAGCGCGCCCGCCAGCTCGAGACCAAGGCGCTCCAAAAGCTCGGGACCCAAGGCGCGCCGCCCGCCGGCCCCCGGCCCGCCGAGCACCCCGCCTTTCTCAAGAGCTTCGTGCGGCCCGGGACGCTGTTTTCCCTCCAGAGCGGGCCCGCCCACGGCTATGAGCTCAGACAGCGCCTGCGCGCGCGCGGCTTCGGAGAGCTCGACTACCGCTTCCTGCGCTCCCTCGAGCGCAAGGGCGTCGTCCGCTCGAGCTGGGAGGGAGGCGGCGACGGCCCCGAGCGACGCGTCTACCGGCTGACGCCCAAGGGCGTGCGCCAGCTGCGCGAGGACGCAGACGCCATCGGCCAGGTCGTCGCCGCGCTTGCGAGGTTCATCGGCGACTACCACGAGGTGGCGGCTCGGCTCGAGCCCGACGGGGGGGAGACGCGGGCGGGGGGCGACCGCACGGGGGGAGTGGCGACCGCTGAGGAGGGGGCCTGAGCCGAAGGTCCCGCGGCGGCTGCTGGCTCGCCCGAGGCGCCCGCTATAGCCGGGGACCGAGGGTCCGGGTCGGTCACTCACGCACCTAGCCTCAGGCGACCCCGAACCGCTGGGGCGCTGACTGAGAACAAGCTGGCGAAGGGCGGTCTTCCCTCACAGAAGAGGGCTCTCGCTCGAGCCGTCGCCCTCACGCTGGTGCCGTCCATCCGGTCGTCCGCCGAATGGCACTTGCGACGTTGGTCACGTCGCTAAGGGACGTGACCCGGGGCGGGCGGTTACCCCACGAATCGAGCGGTTTTACTCAGGGCTAAAGGATTCCGAGTCTCAGCCGATAAAGAGCAGGCGTGAACTGGGTCCTCTTCGCCATCGCTATCTGGCTGACCGCAGCAGCCGTGTTCGGCCTGTTTGCCTGGGCTCTGTCCCGTTCGGCGGCGATCGGAGATCAAGAGGAAGCGGAGCAGGCGAGCTTCGCGCGCGCTCTTGAAGCCGATAACTCAGCGCTTGACCGTCGTGACAGCCCGGAAGACAGGCGCAGGGCTACCCGACCCTGGGCGAGGAGTTCCCCCGGCAGGCGAACCGAGGATGCCCTCCGTCAGGACCTCGCCGACGCTAAGCGCGCGCTACGAGATGCCGAGGCCAAGCTCGCCGAGTTCGAAGCACGTCGGTCGGCCTGAAACAGGACCGTTACCAACTTATCGGGTCTACCAACCGGCGCAAGGCGCGGACTCGGAACCGTTGAGTCGGCGGGCTGCTGGCCGCCACCGGTGGGGCTAGCTTGGGCGACGCCCTGCGAGTACGGCGGTACCACCGCGGCCCGGCAAGGTCACCGCCCCCCGAGCACCCGGTAGCCGAAGCCGACTCCGCAACCATAGGCCAGGTGGAACCCGAGCTCCGTCGCGAGGTCCTTGGCGCTGTACCGCCACGGGAGCTCGTACAGGCCCATCGGCACGAGCTGCACGTAGGCCATGACCCACACGCCGGTCCCGAAGAGCAGGCCGCGCCGTAGGGGACGACCGGGGAAGGTGCCCTCGATGGGCCCGTAGACCGCGCCCCATGCTGTCCCGTAGGCCCAGTGCATGCCGTGGGTGAGCAGCGGGACGAGCTCCGGCGAGACGTCTTTGTGGAAGACGCCCTCGATAATCCGCCTGGCCACCTGAGCGGGCATGGACGCTTGTTCCCACGGATCCCGAGCGACCTGCTGCTTGTCCCCTTCCCCCTGCCCCTCGCCGCCCGGGTCCTCGGTCGTCTGCGAGGCCTGGATCTTGGCCCACAGCTCCTGCGCGGCAGTCATCACTGCAGTACCTATGAGGCCGGCCGCGAGCCCGCGCGAGATCGCCCCGAGGGGCGTCGGTCGGGTCCTCATCTACTGCCCCCTCCCTGGTCGTTGTCGAGCTCGCCGATCGGGCGCGCTACCCGCGCAGATCGAGGTTTTCCAGCTAGCAACACGGGAGCAGAAGTATCGTCTCACGGGACGCCCCACCGCCGCGGAACCCAGCCTCGGCCTCTAGGAGGGTGTAGCGAGCCGGCTAGCGAAACTGCGACGCGGGGGGCCGAATCGGTGGAATCGACCGGGTGCGTACCAGCGAAACGCATACCCGACCCGCGAGCGCTTGCACCAGCATGCCGGATCGCACTCGCAAGTGCGGTTCGGCGGATTATGGACGCGTTGGAGCAGGCTCCGCTTGATAGCTGGAGACTACTGACTGCCTAACACGGCGAGCGGTGCGGCCTGGATCGACTCCTGTCGTGTCGTCCGCCGCCTCCGCGGGCGACGATGGCCAACCACGTCGCCGACTGCGCGGTGTGGGCTCCGGTCCTTGAGTACCGCCGCGAGCGCTGGGCATCATTAGGGCCATGACGAGGGTCGCCTTTGTCGGCGTGGGCGCGATGGGCGGCCGGATGGCTCGCCGGCTCCTCGACGCCGGACATGAGCTGAGCGTGTGGAACCGGACGGCCGCGAAGGCGGAGCCGCTGGTAGAGGCGGGGGCCACGGCGGCGGCGACCCCGGGGGAGGCGGCGCGGGGTGCCGAGGTCGTCATCACGATGGTGGCCGACTCGGCCGCCCTGCAGGCGGTCAGCGAGGGGCCCGAGGGCATCGCCGCCGAAGCGACGACCGTGCTCGAGATGTCGACGGTCGGACCCGCGGCCGTCGAGCAGCTCCAGGCCGCGCTGCCGTCGGATGCCGGCCTGCTCGACGCACCGGTGCTCGGCAGCCTCTCGGAGGCCGAGGCCGGGACGCTGCAGATCTTCGTGGGCGGCTCGGAGCCGCTGCTCGAGCAGGTCCGGCCGCTGCTCGCGGAGCTGGGCTCGCCGATCCACGTGGGCCCGCTCGGGGCGGGGGCGGCGGCCAAGCTGGTCGCCAACCTGACGCTGCTCGGTACGCTCGGGCTGCTCGGTGAGGCGCTCGCGCTTGCCCACGGCCTCGGGCTGGCCGGCGAGCCGATGTGGGAGGTGCTGGAGGGAACTCCGCTCGGGGCACAGGCCGAACGCCGCCGCGCGGCCGTCGAGTCGGGCGAGTACCCGCTGCGCTTCGCGCTCGGCCTCGCGCGCAAGGACGCCGATCTGGTCGCCGATGCCGCCTCAGCCGCGGGCGTGGAGGTCCCGCTCGCGCGCGCCGCGCGCGACTGGCTCGCCGAAGCCGAGGCGGCGGGCTGGGGGGAGAGCGACTACTCCTCGCTGATCGCGCGGATCATCGGCCCGCGATGAGCACGTCTCCGTTCGGAGCCCCCGCAGTTGCGACAGACACCGGATTCAGGTAGCGTTGGCGCTTAGTCGAGGCGAGCAGGAGAAGTGGCCGCAGACGACAACGTTGTGATCAACCTCGCGACCGGCCTCGAGGATGCCGAGCGTGTGACCGTTGCCTTCCTCGTAGCGGGCGCCGCCCTCGATAAGGGACGTCACGTCGCCATGTTCCTCACCAAGGAGGCCGTCCGCCTTGCTCTGCCGGGCTACGGCGAGGCGATCGCCTGCGAAGGATGTCCGCCCGTCTCGAGGCTTATGGAGCAATACCGCGAGGGGGGTGGCGAGCTGCTCGTGTGTCCCATTTGCTTCAACGCTCGCAAGCTGAGCGAGGAACACCTGCCCGAGAACGCGCGGTTGGCGGGCGCCACGCCACTGTGGGATTGGATCGGCGAAGGGCACGCCACCGTCTTCAGCTACTGACCGCCGGAGGGCTCCTTTGGGGGCGTGCCCACGGTGAGATGGGAGAAGGTACGGTGGCTCCTCGGACCCGACGATGAGGTACGTGCTCGCCAACTGGAAGACGTATCTCGGCGGAGAACAGGCGGCGGAGCTGCTCACAACCGCCCAGGCAGGCCTGGCGGAGAGGTTTCCCGCCGGCAGTGAGCCGCCAACGGTCATCGTGTGTCCACCGTTCACCTCGCTCGCCCCGCTCGACGCTCTGGTGGACCGGCGACTCGTGCAGCTCGGCGGCCAGAACTGCCACTGGGAGCCGGAGGGCCCTCACACGGGCGAGGTCTCGCCGCGGATGCTCGCCGAGCTGGCGGACTATGTCCTGATCGGCCACAGCGAGCGACGCGCCGCGGGCGAGACCGAGGTTGACATCGCCAAGAAGGTCGCGGCGGCCGCCGAGGCGGGGCTCACCCCGATCCTGTTCGTGGGCGAGGACGAGCCGACGAGCAGCGCCACCGACGAGGCCGAGCGGCGACTGGAGCGCGGGCTGGCCGAGGCGGATCTCGAACGGCGCCGGGTGCTGGTCGTGTACGAGCCCACGTGGGCGATCGGAGGAGACCGGCCGGCCGACTCCCGGCATGTGCGAGGGGTGGTCGAGCAACTCAAGTATCGGCTTGGCGACCTGGGGGCCAAGCGGCCGGAGGTCATCTACGGCGGCACCGTCAACGCTGACAACGTGGATCAGTTCACCGGCATCGACGTGCTCGACGGAGTCGGGGCCACCCGAGGCAGCCTCGAGGCCTCAGAGCTCCTGCGGATCGTCGAACGCGTCGCGAGCGCCGACTGAACGCCCCTCAGGCCAGAGCCGGGATCGGCTCGGGCTGAACCCAGCGACGCTCGACGTCGGCCGCGCGCACCGCGTCGAAGAGCGCCTGTACTCGCAGGCCCTCCTCGAGCGATGGGTCGGCCTGGGCACCCTCGCGGATCGCCGTGAAGAAGTTGTGCGCCACATGCTTGAAGGCCTCCGTGGAGCTCGGGTCGAGCGGTCCCTCCGACTGGAGCTCCTCGCCGGCGCGGCCCCACCAGACCTGCTGATCAGCGTCGAGGCGGGCCGTGCCCGCGTCGCCGTGGATCTCGATCACGTCTCCACGCCCGTGGTAGGCGGTGGACAGGAGGCTGACTAGCCCCAACCCGCCGCCGCGAAAGCGGAGCAGGATCCCATAGGCGTCTTCCGCCGTGACCCGCCGCATCTCCCCCTCCTCGCCCGCCGGGCGCTCCGGCACGCCGACCTCGGTAGCTGCGGCGACCGCCTCCACGTCGGGGAAGATCTCGAGGATCAGGTCGAGGTCGTGGACGCCGTAGCCCTGGAGCCGCCCGCCCCCGAGCGTGGCGTCATGGACCCACGTCCAGGGCCGTGAGTCGGCCTCGGCGTGGTCGTCGTACACGAGCGAGACCGAGACCATCCGCGGCTTTCCCACCACGTCGCGGGCGCGCTCGATCAGGCGCCGGCGCGACTCCTGCATCCGGCGCTCCCAGTCGACGGCCCCGACCACACCCGCCGCGCGGACGCCGGCCGCGATCCGCCGGGCGTCCTCGAGGTTGTCCGCCATCGGCTTCTCGCACATGACGTGGAGGCCGCGCTCGGCGGCCGCCAGGGCGAACTCCGGGTGCGCCACCACCGGCGTGGCCACGTGCACGGCCTCGAGCCCGGGCACCGAGAGCAGCTCGTCGAGGTCCGAGGTCCCGAGCTCGAGCCCGGCATCGTCGGCGAGCTCCCGGGCGCGCTCGGCTCGGTTCGACCAGATCGCGACCGGCTCGAACTCCTCGAGCTCTGAGTAGACGGGCAGCGCCACCTTGGAGCCGAAGCCGCCACCGGCGATCGCGATCTTCACGGGGTCGTTCATCGAAGAGCCCTCCCGGCGGGCAAGCTATCAACCAGGGCGCGCGCGGGGCTCCCCCCTGGTAGACCTAGTCGATCCGAAAGGGAACGTTCGCGAGCAGGACCCGCGGCTCGAAGAGCAGCAGCCACTTGAGGTAGAGCGGCTGGCCGTTGTGCATGAAGTCGACCCAGCCGCGCCTCGGGCTGATCTCGGGGAGGACGACGGCGACGAGCGCCCCCGGGTCCTCGATCACCCCGCGCACCAGGTCGAGGAGCGGGTCCCCGAGGTGGCGGAGGGGCGCGTCGAGGATCTCCAGCTCGACCGCCACAGACCGCCGCTCCCACTCGCGCTGAACCGGCTCGACGTCCTCGGGGTGCAGCGCTACGTGCACCGCCCGTACCTCGTCGGTCCCGAGGCCGAGCGCGTAGCTCACCGCTTTCAGCACGGCGCCGTCGACACTCTGGACGATCACGAAGGCCAGGCTGCGCCGAGGCGATCGCCTCGACGCCCGCCGAGACCGACACCGCGACGGTCAGCACGTAGTCGGCGAGGAGCGCGGCGGCGGCGAGCAGCGCCGCGCCCCTCCCGAGGTTGTCCTTTGCCACCACGTAGGCGCCGCCGCTCGTCGAGTAGGCACGTACGGTGAGCCGGTAGGAGAGGATCGTGAGCGCGAGCCGCAGGGCGACGCCGATCGAGATCGGCGTGAGCAGCGCCGCCGCCGAGACCGAAGCGGCGAGCAGCACAAGCAGCGCCTCCTCGGTGCGTACGCCACCGAGGAGAGCGAATCCGAAGCGAAGACCGGCAGGGCGAGGCGCTTCGGAAGGGCGATCCGCCGGGCCTGGCGGCTCGGACGGGCGCGTCCGACGACCAGGCGCTTGAGGACATGGATGCCCTCCGCCGCGTGGGCCCGGCCCCCAGCGGGGAGGGCGGCGGGCTCGCCGCTGCGATGTGTCCGACGTCTCCTCCAAGGGCCACCTCCCAACCTTGCTGGGGCCGGCGACGCTGCGAAGAGCTAGGCCGATCCGCGACGCGATCAAGAGGCACCGACCAGACGCGTCATGGCCGAGCTCTTCGGTCGCCAGGACCGTATTTCCAAGAGCGATGGCGGCTCGATGCACCTGTTCGAAGGGCGCCCGGGCGGACCGGAGTCGGTATAACGGTTGGTTACCGCCGCGAAGCGACTGCCGAGGAGATCCCATGGCCAGCGACGTGATCATGCCCCGCCTGTCCGACTCGATGGAGGAGGGCACCGTGCTCAAGTGGCTCGTCGACGAGGGCGGGGAGGTCAAGCGCGGAGAGCCGCTCGTCGAGATCGAGACCGACAAGGCCAACATGACCTATGAGGCGGACGCCGACGGCACGCTCATCGAGGTCCTGGCGAGCGAGGGAGACACGCTGGCGATCGGCGAGGTCATCGCGCGCGTGGGCGACCCGAGCGAGGCGTCCCAGGACGGCGGCGGGGCGGAGCAGACCGAGAGCGGCGGAGACGAAGGCGGCGGTGCGACCGGCGGGGACGAGAGCGGCGGGGCGGCCGAGGAGGAGGCCGAGGGCGACGAGTCCGCGGTCGCGACGGCGGAGGAGAGCGACTCGGCCGAGACGACCGGCTCCGATGACGGCGGCGCCCCAACGCGCGATGGCGCAGGCACCGCTCCCGCGTCGGTCTCGAACGGCGACGGGCGCATCAAGGCCTCGCCCGTGGCGCGCCGGATCGCCGGCGAGCAGGGCGTCGACCTCAGCGCGCTCGAGGGCTCGGGACCCGGCGGGAGGATCGTAAAGGCCGACGTGCTCGCCGCGGCCGACGGCGACGGAGCGAGCCCGGCCCAAGCCCCGGAGGCGCCGGCCGAGCAGGCCCCCGAGTCCCAGCAGCCGGCCGCCGGCGGTCAGGCCGGGCCCAAGGGCGAGGTCGAGATCCTGGAGCTGACTCGCCTGCAGCAGACGGTCTCTCGCCGTATGGCCGAGTCGAAGGCGACCGCTCCCGACTTCACGCTCGAGGTCGAGGTCGACATGGGGGCGTGCATCGACCTGCGCGGGCGGCTCAAGGAGGTCGCCGACCCCGCTCCCTCCTACAACGACATGATCATCAAGGCCTGCGCGATCGCCCTGAGCGAGTACCCGCGCGTAAACGGCTCCTACCGCGACGGCCAGTTCGAGCTATACGAGAAGGTCAATATCGGGATCGCGGTGGCGGCCAAGGACACGCTCGTCGTCCCGACCGTCTTCGACACGGCCTCGAAGTCGCTCGGAGAGATCACCCGGGCGGCGCGCGAGGCGATCAAGAAGGTGCGCGACGACACGATCACCCCACCGGAGCTCTCGGGCGGGACCTTCACGGTGTCGAACCTCGGCATGTTCGGGATCGACCGCTTCTCGGCGGTGATCAACCCGCCCCAGGCGGCGATCCTCACCGTCGGCGCCCTGCGGAAGAAACCGGTGGTCGACGACTCGGGCCGGGTGGTGGTGCGCGACCTGGCCGGGCTCTCGCTCGTCTGCGACCATCGCATCCTCTACGGAGCCGACGGCGCGGAGTTCCTCGCGCGCGTGCGCGAGGTGCTCGAGAAGCCGCTGATGCTCGCGCTCTGAGGGCGGCCGGGGGCCTCGCCGCCGCAGGCGAGGTCGCCTCGATGTGGGGGCTGCTTCCTCTTCAACGACTTCGCCAAGGCAGCGCCGGGCGGCGAGCCCTGAGCGGTTTCCCCTCTCGTCACGGCGGGAATCCGGAGACGGACGATGCCCTCCGCAAAGGACACCCCAGAGAAGCACGCGCAGGACCGCCACGGCGACGACCAGCCGAGCGATCCGACCGACTTGCCCAAGCGCTCCTGGGGAGCGGTCCTCAAGCGCACGGTCAAGGAGTTCCAGGACGACAACATCACCGACTGGTCGGCCGCTCTCACCTACTACAGCGTGCTGTCGCTCTTTCCGGCGCTGCTCGTCCTCGTGGCCCTGCTCGGACTGGTCGGAGGACAGAAGACGACGCAGGCGCTGCTCGACATCGTCAACCAGCTCGGACCGAGCTCGGCGGTCGAGACCTTCCGCCCGGCCATCGAGGGCGTCATAAACTCGAAGGGCGGAGCGGGTGCGCTCTTCGGCGTCGGGCTGCTCGGTGCGATCTGGTCGGCATCCGGCTACATCGGCGCCTTCTTTCGCGCCGCCAACTCGATCTGGGAGATCGAGGAGGGGCGCGGCCCCGTCAAGCTGATTCCGCTGCGCCTCGGTGTCACCGTGCTTCTGCTCGTCCTCGTGGCCGTGGTGGTCCTCGCGCTCGTCGTCAGCGGACCGGTGGCCGAGGCGGTCGGCAACGTTGTCGGGCTGGGCGCCACCGCGGTCACGGTGTGGTCGATCGCCAAGTGGCCCGTGCTTCTGCTCATCGTCGCCGGCCTCGTCGCCTTCCTCTACTACGTCGCGCCCAACGCGCGGCTGCCCGGCTTTCGCTGGGTCACTCCGGGCGGCATCCTCGCCGTCCTGCTGGCGATAGCCGCCTCGGCCGGGTTCGGCTTCTACGTGGCCAACTTCGGCTCCTACAACGCCACCTACGGCGCGCTCGGCGGCGTCATCGTCTTTCTGCTGTGGCTGTGGATCATCAACAACGCGCTCCTGTTCGGCTCCGAGCTCGACGCCGAGCTCGAGCGCAGCCGCGAGCTGCACGCCGGGAAGGACGCCGAGGAGGAGCTCCAGCTGCCGCCGCGGGCCGAGCCGAAGCCGGGGTAGTCGCCGGGCCGCCGCCCGGATGGGATCGGTTCAGCGCCAGTCGCCCCAGCGAAAGCCGGTCGACGAAGGCTCGGGCGCAAGCGGGCTGTCGGGCAGTCCCGGTCCGGGCTCGGGGTCGTTGTAGCCCCCCGGTGCGACATCGTTGGGAGTGTCGGGGTGAAACAGCGAGGCCAGGTACTGGATCTGCCCACGACCCGGGCCGAGCTCGAACTGGCCGCCTCCGTACGCCCCGGTTCCGCGCTGGGCGCACAGGTCGTAGGCGGCGCAGAGCGCGCGCAGGGACCCGAAGCGAGAGGGCTTCAGGTTGACCATCTTCGGCGGAAACGGCAGCGCGTCGATGTCCTCGACCGAGTGGACGATCGCGTCCCAGGTGATGCGATCGCGGTGGTCGTGCAGTATGCCGTCGGTTTCGGGGCGCAGCTTGGGGTCCTCGATCCAGGCGTCCGGAAAGGCCTCGACCACCGCCCGGTAGAGGCGCGGATCCGCGGGCTGGTCGACGATCGTCCCCTCGTAGGCGCCCTTGAAGTCCACCGAGTCGACCGCCCCTGTGGCCGCCACCGCGGCGATCAGCTCGTCGTCCCAGTCACTCGTGGGGTCGAGCTTGAAGCGCAGGCTCGGGTAGCGGTCGAGGCGACGGCGGATGGGGTCGATGGTCGGGGGATCCCCGAGGCGCAGCGACACCACAAAGGTCACCGGCTGCGGGTCGCGTCCGAGCACGTCGGCCAGCGAGCGGCCGGCCTGCTCGAGGGCCAGGTCGAGGGCGGAGCTCTCGAAAGCCCAGCGGCGGTAGTCCCGGGACGGCTCCCGCACCGGCGGGGAGGGCCACAGATCGAGCTCCTCGATCGACCGCGAGAAGCTCTCCACCGTGTGGCTTCCGGCGAGCGGCAGCGCCGGCCCCGCGTCCTGGAAGGCGACGTGGTCGAGCGCCTCATAGGTCACGTCCTCGCCCACACCTTCGTGGCCGCGTCCACGCAGGCGGACGACCGTCGACAGGCGGGTGAAGTCGCTCGAGACCTCGCGCTCGATCGCCTCCAGCTCATAGGACTCGATCTCGAGCGGGAGGTCGGCGAGGAGGTCGTAGGTGCTCACGGCCGGTCGTCACCATAACGCCGGCCTCCCGGCGAGACGACTAGCGCAACGGCGGCTCTTTGCCGCTGGGGAGCGGCTTCAGCTCCGGGCTCCCGCAGCGGGGGCACTGGGAGCGCACTCCGAAGAGCCGGAGGACGGGCACGAGCGTTCGGCAGCGTCCGCAGACGCAGGCGGTATAGGTGGGGGCCGTTTTATCCATGCCCTCACTATCGGCCCCTGGCCGGGTTTCTACGCTCCCGCACCGTCGCTCTCGACGGTTAGGCGTTGCTGCGGTCGCGCTCTTGGGAACGTTGAGGCCAGCGCTTCGGCTAGTAGGACCCGCTTCGGCCCACGTAGTCCTGGTTCGGGGTGGGGCTCGTGTCCTCGCGGAGCTCAGGCGGCCGGCGGTTGGTGTCGACGAACAGGCACGAGACCCGCCGGCGGTCGTCGGAGGCCAGGCAGGTCCGGAAGTAGCCGTCGGAGAGCCGGATGGTGTTCGCGGTGTCGATGTTGCGGCGCTGCTCGGAGGTACCGTGCGCGAGCACCCATCCGCGCACCGCCTGCGCGTTTTGCTCGGTCGCCTCGGTCTCGGAGACGATCAGCGGCTGGGAGGCGAGGCCGGCGGCGAGCAGCCCTACAACGCCGGCGAGGAGCAGGCCGGTGGCGGCGCGGTCGAGCACGACCTCGTATGGAGGCTGGCGCGGGGCGACGGCGCCGGCACCGTTGGGTGAGGAGGGCTCGGGCGCGCCGGCGGCCGCCTGCCGGGCCCTGATCCGCCGCGCGATCCAGGGGGCTACCGCGCCGATGAGGAAGAGGTTCCCGAAGGTGGCGATGATGATTCCCGGTATCACCTCGAAGCCGGTGGTCAGCGGCGGCAGGTAGTGAAGGAGCAGGCCGTTGCCCACGGTGACGACCGCGAAGGTCGGCCACTGCGTGCCCCCCCGCAGGCGCCAGCGCAGCCGACTCGCCCAGACCCGCCTATCCCGAGCCATGGCCTTCGAGACTACTAGCCGTCCGCACGCGCTCGGGCGGGCGCGGGGCGATCACTCGGGCCGGTAGCATCGGAGTCGAACCGATGGCCGCCACGCTCGCTCCGCGCCGCGCAGGACCGCCCACCTCCAGGCCGGTGCGCCCCGAGCTGTGGACCACCCGCGCCGGCCGCGTTCCCTACCTCGAGGGCGTCCACCTCCAGGAGCGCCTTCGGGCCGCGCGCCAGGCGGGCGCGATCGCCGACACCCTGCTCCTGCTCGAGCACCCGCCCGTCTACACCAAGGGACGCCGCACCGGCCCGGGCGATCTACCGATGAGCGAGGAGTGGTACGGCACGCGGGGCATCGAGATCGCCGAGTGCGACCGCGGCGGGAAGGTGACCTACCACGGGCCGGGCCAGCTGGTCGGCTATCCGATCGTCGCGGTCCGCGACGTGCTCGACTACGTTCGCACGCTCGAACGCGCGCTGATCGCCGCGCTGGCCGACGAGGGCGTCGCCGCCGAGGTCCGCGACGGGCTTACGGGGGTCTGGGTCGGGGAACGCAAGATCGGCTCGATCGGCGTGCACGTGCAGAAGGGCGTGACGACGCACGGCTTCGCCGTCAACGTCGACTGCGACCTGCAGCCGTTCGAATGGGTCGTGCCCTGCGGCATCGACGGCGTGCGCATGACCTCGCTGGCCCGCGAGACCGGCCGCAGCGAGGGCGGTGTGCGGTGCTTTGGCCGCCGGGTGGCCTGGCGGCTCGCCGAAGAGCTCGGGCACCGGCAGCGGCTCGTGTCGCTCGAGCGGCTCCGAGCGCGGGCGGAGGCCGCCGCGGCGACCCGTGCCGCGCCCCCATTAGCTGAGGCAGTACACGGATGAGCGCGCCGCCCGCCCGCCCGCCCGCCAGCGCCGCCACGCGCTCCCGCTCGAACCCCGGTGGCGCGCGCGTGCTCGACATGGGCGATGTGCGGCCCTTCCGCGAGCGCAAGCCGCCGTGGTTCAAGGTTCCCGCGCCCGGCGGCGAGCGCTTTCGCGAGCTCAAGCGCCTGATCGACGGGCAGGAGCTCAACACGGTCTGCGAGGAGGCCGCGTGTCCAAACATCGGCGAGTGCTGGCAGCGCGGCACCGCGACGTTCATGATCCTCGGCGACACCTGCACGCGCCGCTGCGGCTTCTGCAACGTGAAGACCGGCAAGCCCACGCACGACGATCCGCTCGAGCCCCTGCGCGTCGCCCAGTCGGTCAAGCGGATGGGGTTGCGCCACGCCGTGGTAACGAGCGTCGACCGCGACGACCTCCCGGACCTCGGATCGCGCGGGTTCGTGGGGACGATCCGCTCGATCCGAAAGCAGTCGCCGGGAACCAAGGTCGAGGTGCTCACCCCCGACTTCCGCGGCCAGGAGATGCCCCTCGCGCGCGTGATCGCCGAACGCCCCGACGTCTTCAACCACAACGTGGAGACTGTGCCACGCCTGTATCCGCTCGCCCGGCGAGGCTCGAAGTTCCTGCGCTCGTGCCGGGTGCTTCGAAACGCCAAGCAGATGGGCGGCGAAGAGGTCGTCACCAAGTCCGGGCTCATGACCGGGCTCGGCGAGTCGATGGACGAGCTGGTCGAAGCCTTCGGGATCCTCCGCGAGCACGACGTGCAGGTGCTCACCGTCGGCCAGTACCTGCGACCCACCGAGAACCACCTGCCCGTCGTCCGCTACTGGCACCCCGACGAGTTCGCTCAGCTCGAGCGGGAGGCCTACGCGCTCGGCTTCGAGTCGGTCGCCGCGGGGCCGCTCGTGCGCTCGAGCTACCACGCCGAGCAGACGCTCGAACAGGCCGCAGCGCGCTAGCGCGCACGTCTCCCGACCTCGTGCGCGAGCTAGGCTCGCCGGCCGTCCGTGTTTCCTCTGAAGGACAACATCCCGACGCGTCGCTTCCCGTACCTGACGGTGGCGATCATCGTCGCCAACGTGCTCGTGTTCTTCGGGTTCGAGGAGGCGCGGCTCTCGCTCGCGGGCGCCTCGATCGACGAGGGGCGGGTGATCGAGTTCGGCGCGATCCCGTTCGAGATAACGCACCCGGGCGAGCAGTGCGCCGCGCGCGGACAAGAGATCGCCTGCGGGCGGGGACAGGGCTCGGGCCAGGCGCCGACCATCCTCACGCTCTTCACCTCGATGTTCATGCACGGGGGCTTGCTGCACCTGCTCGGCAACATGCTCTTCCTGTGGATCTTCGGCAACAACGTCGAGGACTCGATGGGCCGTCTGCGATTCGTCGCCTTCTACCTCGCCGGGGGCCTGATCGCGCTCGGCGCGCAGACCGTGATCGATCCGAGCTCACCCGCGCCCACCATCGGTGCGAGCGGTGCGGTGGCGGCGGTACTCGGCGGCTATGCGCTCCTCTACCCGCGTGCGCGGGTGATCACGGCGATCTTCATCGTCATCATCTTTACCTTCGTCGAGCTGCCCGCCCTGCTCGTGCTCGGGCTATGGTTCCTGCTTCAGCTTCTGTACGGGACGGCGGAGCTCGCCCAACCCGTCGCGCAGGGCGGCGGCGTCGCCTACTTCGCGCATATCGGCGGTTTCGTGTTCGGTCTCATGCTGATCAAGCTCTTCGCCGATCGCCCGCACGACGACTACATCGAGCGCCAGCGCCTGCCGGTCTACTGATGGGTCGCGACTTCGTCAACATCCTCACGCTCGCCTTCCTGGTCGTGTTGGCGGCCGCCAAACCGGCGCTCGCCGTATTCGGCGGCCTCCGCGCGCTCGGGCGCACGGAGCAGCCATGACGAGCCCGCTGACCGGAGGAAGGGAGCGCCGGGGTTTCCGCGGTAGGGTCGGCGTGGTCGTAGCCGCACTCGTGGTCCTGGTCGTGGCGGCGGGTGTCGCCTTCGTCGCCCTCAACGACGGCCGCGGTCTCGCGCGCAAGCTCGACAGCCCCACCGTGGCGACCGCCGGACGGGCCGTCCCTCCCCCCGTTCCGTCCCCGGGGCAGCGCGCGTCGCTGGCGCCCGCGGTCACCCTCCCGCCCGAGAACTCGGTCCGCCCTCGGCTCAAGGACCCTCCGCGGGCCGGAATGCTGTTCGACCTCGAAAGGGGCGAGGCGCTGTGGAGCCGGCGCCCGCGCGACGTCGTACCCATAGCCAGCCTGACCAAGATCATGTCGGCCCTGATCGTGGTCGACCGCACCTCGCCGCGCGAGAAGGCCAAGGTCACGAGGGCCGCGCTGCGCTACTCGGGCTCGGGAGTCGGCGTCCTTCCCCGCGGGCGGCGCGTGCCGGTCGAGGCGCTACTGCACGGCATGATGCTCGTGTCGGGCAACGACGCGGCGATCGCGCTCGCAGATCACATCGCCGGCTCGGAGCGCGCCTTCGTCGGTCTCATGAACCGCCGCGCCGCGCGGCTCGGCCTGCGCTGTACGCACTTCTCCTCGGCCTACGGCCTCGAGGGCGGAGACCGATCCTGCGCCGCCGACCTCGCCGCGCTGACCCGCCTGGCGCTCGAGGAGCCGCGGATCGCGCGGATCGTCCGCAAGCGCGAGGCCGCGATCCCGTTCCCGATCGCTGGCGGCAAGCTCTTCCTCAACAGCACGAACCCGCTGCTGCGACTGCGCTACAGGGGCACGATCGGGCTCAAGACCGGCTACACCGAGCGCGCGGGAAGCACGTACGTCGGGGTGGTGCGCCGGCGCGGGCGCACGCTCGGGCTGGTGCTGCTCGACTCACGCGACACCGGAGGCCAGGCCAAGCGCATCTTCGATCGAGCCTTTGGAGCGGCCCGTGGTCAGGCGCGCCGTAGTCGGTCGCCGGGGCGGGGTTAGTCGTCTGCTCTTGCGGGTAGGCGCCATTTGGCGAGGGATCGCGGGCACGCGCCGCTCGGCCGCCCGCCGCGCTCGCCCCACCGTCTGCAAGGAGGACCACGGCCATGGCCAAGTCAAGCGCCCCCAAGTCCAAGCGCCGCGCCGCCAAGCTCGCCGCACGTAGTCCCCGTACTGCAACCCGCGCCGCCCGAAGCGCAGCGAAGCACGCCGCGCGCCACCCGCGCGCCACCAAGCGCGCCGCCGGCCTGGTCGGACGGTCCGCTCGGCGCGGAACGGCGCTCTGGGCCAAGGGCAAGGTGGCCAAGGCCGGTGGTCGCGGCGGCGCCAAGGCGCTCAAGGTGACCGGTCGGCGGCGCCCCGGGCGCATGCGGCTCGTCGCCACCGGCGCCGTGGCCGCGCTAGGCACCTACCTCCTCGACCCCGAGAACGGCAAGCGCCGCCGCACGATCCTCACCGACAAGGCCGGAAAGCTTCTGCGGCGCGGCCAGCGGGAGGCCGAGCGCAAGGCTCGCTATGCGGAGGGAGTCGCCGAGGGCGTGGCCCACGAGGCGGGCGCCGGAGAGGATCGCCCTCCGGCCGAGGTCCGCCTCAACGACCCGGCGCTCGCGCGCAAGGTCGAGAGCGAGATCTTCCGCGACCGCCCAGCCTCGAAGGGCGCGGTGAACGTCATGGCCGAGAACGGCGTCGTCTCGCTGCGCGGGCAGGTCGGGAGCGAGAAGGAGGTGGGTGACCTCGCGGCGGCCGCCCAGAAGGTCGAGGGCGTGCGTCAGGTCGAGAACCTGCTGCACACCCTCGGGACTCCCGCCCCGCAGAAGTCGGACGGCGGCCCGGGGTCGGGCGCGGCCTAATCGGGCGCGGGCCGCTCGCTTCGACCGGGTCGCTCTCCGCTCGGCTCAGCGCGCGACTACGACTACCTCACACGCACCGTCCGCGAGCGCGGGGTGCGATCCGTGCGGCTCTGGTTGGTCGACCTGGCCGGCTCGACCTGAGCTATCTCCGGTCTGGGAGCTCGAGGAGCCCCGCGAGGAGGGTTGGGGGATCGACGGCTACCCGCACTACCCACCGCGTCAGGCGCTCGACGGCGCGGCGGAGCTCTGCTTCACCTTTCGGGTCTCCCGGCGCTCGGGCGACCGTGCCTCGTGCGGGTGCCCTCGAACCGGCCGAGCAAGGAGACCGCGGCGCGGATCGAGCTGCCCTCACCCGACCCGGCCTGCAACTCGTACTGGCGCTCACTCTGCGGCTGGGGGCGGGAGGGCACGACCTCTACATGCGATCACGCCCGGGCGGAGTGGGGCGGTCTACCACTCGCAGGTCACGGAGTTCGAGCGAGAGCGACTGCTGCGGGCGCTGTGATGGCGGACGTCTGGGTCTACGCCGCCGACGAGGAGTCGGGCTAGGCGCTTCGAACCTCGAGATCGTGCCCATCCGAGACGCGTTGCCCTCCGGGCCTGCGACGCTCCGGGCAGGACGTCGAGGTGTACCCTCGTCTCGTGACGGCGGGCCACGAGCGACGCGAGGTCATCGTTTCTGCCGTCGTCGTGAATTACCGGCGTCCCGATCTGACCCTGGCCTGCTTGAGGTCGCTCGAGGCCGCCCTCGCGTCAGTCGACGGTGGGACCGAGCTGGTCGTGATCGACAACGGCTCGGGGGACGGCTCGGCCGAGCGGCTCGAGGGCGACGGCGGCTTCGAGGTCTTGAAGCTGCCCGAGAACGTCGGCTTCGCCGCGGCGATGCAGGCCGGCTTCGAGCGCTCGCGTGGCCGGTGGCTCCTCATGCTCAACAACGACGCGACGATCGAGCTTACGGGCGTCGCCGAGCTCCTGGAGGTCGGCGGGCGCGAGCCGGGGATCGGGTCGGTGGCCGCGCAGATGCGCTTTGCCCGGGCTCCCGGCACGATCAACTCGGCCGGAGTCGTGGTCGACCGGCTCGGGGTCTCCTCCGAACGCCTGATCGGCCAGCCCCTCGGCGCGGGCGAGCGCGAGCCGACCGAGGTCTTCGGCGCCCACGGCTGCGCGGCGCTACACCGGCGCGAGATGCTGACCGCCGTCGGCGGCTTCGACCCGTCCTTCTTCTTCGGGCTCGACGACGTCGATCTCGCCTGGCGCGCCCGGATGGGCGGGTGGCGAGCCGTTTACGCGCCTCGGGCCGTCGTGTACCACGAGAACGCGGGGACGGCCTCGCACGTGTCGGACTTCAAGTACTGGTGGGTGGGGCGGGCGCGGGTGCGGATCCTCGCCAAGAACGCCCACCGGCGCCAGCTGCTTCGCTACGGGCCGGCCATGGTCGGATACGACCTCGCCTACATCGCGCTCGTGGCCGTCCGCGACCGCTCGTGGGCGCCGCTTCGAGGTCGCCTGCGCGGGCTTCGCGAGTGGGGCGCCTACCGGCGGGCGGGGGCGTCGCTGCGTCGGCCCGTCGAGCTTGCCCCCGTGCGCGGGCTCCGTGCGGCGCTCGACCGGCGCGCGACCTCCCTGAGGTTCTCCATGGGGGGTGGCCAAGCCGGGACGGCGGCGGCCGCTCCCTACCCTTCGACGACCTCGTCGTAGACCTCGGCGGTCTGGCGGACCATACGGTCTATCGAGAAGCGCTCTTTGGCGATCCGCCGGCCGGCGAGACCCCACTCACCCAGCCGGTCAGGATCGGCGAGTAGCTCCCCGAGCACAGCCGCCAGCTGCTCGGCGTCGCCCGGCTCGACCAACCGGCCGTTGACGCCGTCGAGGACGGCCTCGGGGATGCCGCCGACGCGGGAAGCGAGCACCGGTAGCTCGCACGCCATGCCCTCGAGCAGGCCGATCGGCAACGACTCCCAGAGCGATGGCACGACCATGAGGTCGAACGCCCGCAGGTACCGCTCGACCGAGCCCCGGAACGGGAAGGCACGGACGGCGTCACCCACGCCGAGCCGCTCGATCTCGCCACCTACCTCCGCCCCCAAGTCGCCGTTTCCGACCAGGGCGACCCGGCCGGGAAGGGCTCCCCGGCGATGCAGCAGGGCAGCGGCGCGAACGAGCGTCACCGGGTCCTTCTGTTCCGCCAACCTGCCGAGGAAGCCCGCCAGCGGGCCGGCGCGCTTGAAGGCGACTAGCTCTGGATCTGGCTCGGCGCCCGAGGCCACGCGCACGCCGTTGTGTACGACATGCGTCCGGTCGCCCGCTCCGCGCAGAAGGCGGACAGCTTGGTCGCCTTCCCACGCCGAGGCGGCGATCAGGGCGGCGGTCCGCGTCAGAAGGGCCTGCTCGATCGCCCGGTAGAGCCCCCGCTGTGTGGCACCGAAGCCCGCAGCGAACGCAAAGCAGTGGGGCGTATAGACGAGACGCCCTCGATGCGGAAGCGCAAGCCGGGTGACCGCGCCCGCCATGGACGAGTGGGCGTGGACGATCGTGTAGCCGCGAGACCGATCGAGCGCCCGCAGCGCCTGGGCGGCGCCGAGGGCACGCCGGCCAGGCAGGCGCGCAAACCCCAGCTCATGCACCGGGATCCCGGCGTCGCGCAGCTCGGCCAGCCACGGTGAGCCCGCCGGTCCGGCGACTTCCGCCTCCCACCCGTAGTGGCGCAGACGGGTCGACAGCCCGAGGACTTGCTCGGGTACGCCCCCGTCGAAGGGCTCGAAGACCTCGAGCACGCGCCGGTCCTGGGCCGGCTGGCGAACCCGTCGTGAGTCGCCGGTCCTCTCGGTCAGTATGCCCCGCGTCCCCGCAGGACCACCGCCGCCGTCATCGCGATGATGCGAAGGTCGCGTCCGAGCGAGAGGTTCTCGACGTACTCGCGCTCGACCGCCAGCCGCTCGTCCCAGTGAATGTCGCCGCGACCGTATACCTGCATGGGGCCGGTCAAGCCCGGCTTGACCGAGAGGCGAAACTGCTCTTCGGGCCCGTAGAGTCGTGCGGCGTCGACTACCTCCGGTCGGGGGCCGACGAGGCTCATGTCGCCCTTGAGGACGTTCAGGAGCTGGGGGAGCTCGTCGAGCGAGAAGCGCCGCAGACGCTTCCCCAGGGAGGTCAGGCGCGGGTCGGTGGGACGCTTCAGTATGGGCGGCAGCCCACCGGCGCGAGCTCGCCGTGCCTCTTCCTCGGAGAGGGTCTCGAAGTCGACCCCGATCTCGTCGATCCGCTGTTCGGCGCCGAAGACCATCGTCCGGAACTTGAGCATGCAAAAGCTGCTGCCGCCTATTCCCGCGCGGCGCTGGACGAAGATGCTCGGCCCGGGGCTGTCGAGTCGGATCGCTACGGCGATCACGGCAAGCACGGGTAGGGCGAGGATCGAGAGCGGTACCCCGAGGGCGAGGTCGAGCACGCGCTTGAGAAACAGGGTCGAACGGGCGACGTGCCAGGTGTTGTACTCAACGACCGGGAGGTCCGCGACATGGCTCAGCCGGACGGCGGTGCCGAACATGCCGCGCACCGGGGGCACGACGCTCAGCTTCAGATCGCGACGCCGGCAGACCGCCACCAGGCCCGCGACGAGCAGCTCGTCGATCCTCTCGGAGGCCAGGATCACCCGCTCCACCGGCAGCCGGCCGGGCTCGCTCACCGAGAAGACGCTGTCGGGATCGTCGCGCAGCCTCTCGAGCGAGGCGTCCTCGACCGTGCCGACGAGCTGCACGTGCATGTCGGGGAAGAGCTCGGTCTTTCGCCGGGTGGCGCGAGCGAGGGCACCCGAGCCGACGATGAGCGCACCCTCCGGCAGGGTCGTCGACCGCGACAGCGCGCGAGCACCAGCCCGCAGCATCACGCTCGCGGCCGCGGCGACGAGCGTGGCGAACACGAGCGCCGGAAAGCCGGGAGTCGGGGCGGGAGAGAGCGTGAGGACCGCGGCCAGGCCCGCCGTGCCGGTTACCGCCCAAGCCGCGATCGAAGGAAGCTCGTCGACCGTGAGGTGGTGGAGTACGCGCTCGTCGCGGTCATAGAGGCCGTGGAGCTTGGCGAGCACGAGCCACAGCGGCACGCTCGTCGAGGCCCAGAAGGCCAGAGCCACGGGCTGTCGTACCACTAGCGCGAGCGCCACGACCGCGGTCAGTGCGGCGAGGGCGTCAGCGAAGGCCAGCAGGCGCTTGAGCAGCTGGTCCCGGGGCGGCTCGGCTCGGGGCAGAGCCGTGCGTCGTGGTTCGGACCTGGTCGCAGGGGCTTCGGCCCTCTCGGCGCTCCCTGACCCGAGAGCGGAGTGATTATCGTCAGCGACCGCCGGGGGATGGGCAGGTGCCTCGGAGGCTCCGGCCGAGCGGCCAAGGCTCGGGAATCTGCTCAGAAACGAGGACATCTCGAGGCGATCAGGGTCTCACCGTAGCGACAGGAGCGGCGAGCCGCGAGAGTTCGGAAGCTTAGGAGGCGCAGCCCGGCGATCCCGGGCCGATGCCCGAGCCAGAGGGCGTGACCGGGCGATCAGCCCGCCGCCCTTGCTGTGCCCGCGAGAGTCGGGTCCAGCCTGCGGGAGCGCTCGAGGCGCTGGCGTGCCCCGGCGCGGTTGTCCGCGTTTGCCTCGATCTGCGCGGCGATCCTCCAAAGCTCGTAGTTCGCCGGCTCGCGCTCGATGGCCGCGTTGATGTATCGCCGGGCCACCGCGGTGTCGCCGCGGTCGCGCTCGATGAGTGCGAGTTGGCGGTAAGGCGTGCCCGCCCAAGGCTGAAGCATGCGTGCCCCTTCGGCGGCCCGGGCGGCGGCGCCGAAGTCGCCGCGCCCAGCGGCGCGGCGGCTGTCTTGCAGGCGCATCTCGGAGAGCAGCGGGACCCCCTGAGCGCAGATCACGAGCCAGGCCGCCGCGATCACCGCAACCCCGAGGTTGAACGACCGGCGCCCACGGCGGGCGCGCACGGGCGCGTGCTCGGCCGGCGCGGAGCTCGAAGCCTCGAGCGCGGTCGCCGGGCCGACCATGAAGCCGAGGCAGAGGATCGCCACGCCGGTGAGAAGCGGCATCTCCCACATCCAGTCGAGCCCCGCGGCGAACGCGAAGGTGAGGAGCGTGGCGCAGAGCCCGGCAATCGTCGCCCGCTCGACGCCCGCTCGCCCGCGCAGGCGCCGCAGGCCCGTGAGGAGGCCGTAGCCCAGCGCACCCAGTAGCAGCGCGAGCCCCGGGAGGCCGAGCTCGCCGAGCGTCTCGAGGTAGAGCGAGTGGGCGTCGCGGACGAACAAGGGAAACTGCGGGTTCGCCGCCCACCAGCTCTCGTAGGATCCGGCGCCGCCTCCGAGCACCGGGTAGGCGCCAAACTCCTCGAGCGCGGCGCTCCAGATCTGGTAGCGGCCTCCGCCGGCGCCGCTCACGAGCCCGCTCTCCCCCGCGGTCCCGCCCCGCTTGAAGCCCGTCTGCTTGAAGCCCTCGAGGGCCTGGCCGAGGTCGGCCGCCAGGAGAGCCCCGGTCACCGCGGCGGCGGCGAGGACCCCGAGCGCGATCCGCACCGGCCTCCCAACGGCAAGCCTTGGCGGTGAGATCGCTCGCGCGCGCGCCGAGGCGAGCCCGCCCGCGTAGGCGAGCCCGGCGACGGTGCAGACGACCAGCGCGATCGCTGCGAAGGAGCGACCCTGGGCCGCGGCGAGCGCGGGTGCGCGGGAGGGCGCCTCGGCGAGGGCGTCGCGGGTCACCAGGGCAGCGATGACCAGTGCCGAGCCGGCTCCTGCGCACACCATGGCCCATATCGCTGCCGCCCGCGGCTTGACGAGCACGAGCAGCGCCACAACGCCCACGAGCGACGCGCCGACCGCACCGCGCGACCCGCTGAGGAAGATGGCGGCGCTCAGGCCGGGAACGACCCCTAGAGCGAGCCCGCGGGCGACGAGCGATCGTGCGGCGAGCGAGGCGCGCAGGAGCAGCGGAAGCCCCATGGCGAGCATGACGCCGAGCGCGTTCCAGTACCCGAACGGGAAGGCGATCTGGCCCTCGGGGATTCTGGCCAGGTTTTCGTTGACGAGCAGACCCGGGAAGAGACCGCTCGCAAGGGCCAGCAGCCCGACGGCGCCGATGCCGATGGCGAGGCCGTCGGCCCAGCGGGTCACGTTCTCGCGCGTGCCCGCGAGCACGGCGAGGATGAAGACGCCGAGGTAGAGGGCGATGCGGTCAAACTCGACGAAGCTCCTCTCCGGACTCAGTGACCAGGCGATCGAGAGCGCGGCGAGCATCCCGAGCCCGGCCAAGAGCCCCCCTGTGAGGAACGCTTCACGCCCCGGGCGGCGAAACGGCAGCAGCCCGAAGCCCAAGCCGAGGATGATCGCCCACCAGAGTGCGATCGCGAGGATCCCCCTGGCCGTGAGACCGTAGGCGCCGTCGGCAAGGGCAAGCCCCAGTACGGCAACCGAAACAACGGCCGTAGGGGCGTGTTTGAGAAGGCGCTTGCTCATCGAGTCGATAAACCGAATCTCAGGAGGAAAGTAGTGACAGCCCTATCGCTTCGTCCCGGGAAGGCAGTGGCGCTCCCCGCCCTCCTCACCTGTCTTCTAGGTCTCATGCTCCTCGCTCCAGCGGCCTTCGCCCAGGGCGCGGGCGACGACCAGTACGGCTGCGGCTTCGGCGGCTGTGACGGCGGGATCAACTCCGACGGTAGCGGCCCTGGGTTGAGCGGCGGCGGCTCCTCCGGCGGCGGCGGCAGCGCGAGCGGCGGCGGCTCCTCCGGCGGCGGCGGCTCCTCAGGCGGCGGCGGCTCCTCCGGCGGCGGCGGCTCCATCGGCGGTTCGAGCGGTTCGTCCTCGGGCTCCGGAGATTCGTCGTCGGGCCTTGGGTTGGTCGACGACGACACGAGCGGCTTCGCGGGTGGCGCTGACACCTTCGAGGAGGGCTCGGGCGGCAAGAAGGGTCTCTCGGTTGGCCAGGCGCTCTCGGGCGGGACGGGTAAGGCCACCAAGCCGGCTGCCGCCACCGACGCCGGCAGGCGCGCCGCTCAGGCCGTGGGCGAGGGAGGCGGTCTCTCGGGGCTCGTCTGGCTCCTGCTGGCCCTCGGCGCGATCACAGCGGTTACCGCGGGCGGCGTGGCCGTTCGCCGGCGCCAGGCACGCGCGGGCTACCTGGGCAGCTAGCCGGATACGCTTGACCGAACAGAGGCCCGGCCGGGTGGGACCACCCTCCGGCCGGGCCTCTTTGGTTGGGAGGGCGGCGGCCTCTGGCGCCGGGGCATCTGGAGCAACCGCCCCGGCGGTTGCGCTCTCCTCCCCCAACAGACCCGAGAAGGGGGCATGATCGCGCCGGGCGCTCGCGGCCGAGCCGGCAGGCGCCGCGCGCGCCGCAACCAGCGCCGTCGAAGCCGACGAGCGGGACGCACCTCGAGACCCGAAGGGGCTAACAACCGCGCAAGAAGCCCGGAAGCCAGAGCTAACCCAAAACCGACCCCAAAGCGTTGGATGTACATGGCCCGGGACCGTTCCTGGCGGCCCCCGCGTCGGCCTCCCGGACGAGGAACCACCCGAGATCCAGAGGAGGGGTGCGGTGCCTACCGGGTGAAGGGCTCGCCGGCAGCCAGCAGGTCGCGGTACCCGAGCACTGGCGAGCCCCGCCCGACATCGTCATCGGGAGCACCACCCACCCGGGACGGGAGCGGAGGCTCCCCGAGCAGCAGGATCCTCCTAACGCGCTGACGGTCACGCCTCCGAAGCTCTACCCACGCGCGCAGGTAGCCCGAGGGCGTCGGCGTCAATCACGTGCCCAGCTCGTGGCGCGTGCGCTCGAGCATGCGGCGGACGAGGTCGGCGCTCGTCCTCTGATGCCGGCGACCTCACCATTGCCTTGCTCGAGCAGCCCGATAGGCTGACCTCCTCGGCGCTGGCCGAGGCCGGCGTCGAAGCGGGGCTTTACGCGCGGCGTTCGAGGCCAGTTGGCTCCGCGGCGAGTAGGCTCGCCGACTCTTGAGCCTCCCGGTTCCCAAAGATGCTCCCGTCAGTAGCCGACACCAACTGCCACCGAAACGCGGGCAACCCCTAGCGTCGATTGCCGCGCGCCGCCGCCGCGCAGTGTGCGCCGCGGCCCTGGCCGCGGCGATCGCCGCCGGTGCGACTCCGAGCGCGCCCGCCGCCGAGGCTGCGGCGCCAGCGGACGCCGAGGGCGCTGTGGTCCCCGCCATGGCGCCCGCCGAGTCCGAGGGCTCCCCGCCCGACACCGCGGCTCCAGGCCCTGGGAGCCCGACCTCCATCCCGTCCTCGAGCGAGGCCTCGACCGCTCCGGGCGAGACCCCACGCGATTCCTCGTCGTCGGCCGCCGCCGCGGCTTCGCCGTCGAGCTCTCTGCAGAGTCCCGCGAGCTCCGAGCCGCAGACTCCGAGTTCCTTGCCCGCACGCGAAAGCTCTGAGAGCGCCGGGTCTGACGGCTCGTCCCTTAGCAGCGAAGAAGGTTCCCGCTCGAGCTCAGCCCCCGCATCGACCTCGGCGAGATCTCGGTCCGGTGGGATACCGTCGAGCAGCAGACCTGAGTTCGCGGGCCGAGCTTCATCGGTCGAGAGCGACGCCGGACCCGACGCTGCCCCCGCCACGAGGAGAACCAGAGCCCGGCAGGGCCCCGACCCCGCCCCACAGGCCGGCGGCGGTCCCACCTCGGGTGGCCTCCCGGCCCCCCCGAGCGTCTATGCCGTACGCGAGGAGCGCCGCCAAGCCGCCGGGCGCAGCGACCGCCACGGCCAGGGGCTAACCGCCGCAAGCAACGGCGGCGACCTCTTCGAGCCTGCCCCAACGAGCCCCGAGCGCGCCGGGGACCTCCCAGACGCCATCGCCGTCGGCGACTTCGACGGCGACGGCAACCCCGACCTCGCGGTGGTCAACATCGGCTCGGGCGACGTCACGATCCTGCTCGGGGATGGCACCGGCGACTTCACCAGGCCCCGCCGAGCCCCGAGGGCGCCGGTGACTCCCCACAAACCATCGCCATCGGCGACTTCAACGGCGACGGCAACTCCGACCTCGCGGTGCCCAACTTCTTCGGCGACATCACCATCCTCCTTGGCGACGGGACCGGCGACTTCAGCGCGGCCCCGACGAGCCCCGAGAGCGTCGATGGCGTCCCATTCGCCATCGCCGTCGGCGACTTCAACGGCGACGGCGACGGCGACCTCGCGGTGGGCGACGAACTCTCGGACGAGATCGTGATCCTGCTCGGCGACGGTACCGGCGACTTCGCCGCGGCCCCGACGAGCCCCGAGGGCACCGGTGTGGGTCCGGTCGCCATAGCCGTCGGCGACTTCGACGGCGACGGCGACCTCGACCTCGCGGTGACTCGTCTCAGACGACGTCACAATTCTGCTGGGCGACGGCAGCGGCGACTTCACCGAGGCCCCGACGAGCCCCGAGAACGCCGGTGACACTCCGGTCGCCATCGCCATCGCCATCGCCATCGCCGTCGGCGACTTCGACGGCGACGGAGACCTCGACCTCGCGGTCGCCAATGAGCTCTCGGGCGACGTCACGATCCTGCTCGGCGACGGCACCGGCGACTTCACCGAGGCCCCGACGAGCCCCGAAGATGTCGGCGCCGGACCCTCCGGGATCGCCGTGGGGGACTTCGACGGCGACGGCGACCTTGACCTCGCGGTGACCAACGCAGCCTCAAACGACGTCACGATCGTCCTCAATCAGTCCTCCGACGAGGAGGATCCTCCGCCAGGCGGCAAGGAGCCTCGGCCAGGCGGCGAGGAGCCCGCGACCGCTGATGGGGCCCCGTTCGCCGCCGAGACGCGCGGCGTTCGCCCATTGGCCGCCCGTGACCGAGCGGTCTTCCGCCGAACGCGGCTCTTCCACCGAGGGGATTTTGTGCGGCAAGTGGCGCGGAGCGGCGACTCCACTCATGCGGGCGGTGCGGAGGTCGGACTCGCACGCACCGGTCTTCCGCTTGCGCTACTCGCCCTCATCGGCTCGTTTCTGTTTGGCGCGGGCGCACGCCTGCGCCGTCCGGTGGGCGGTCGGGAGGTATAGCTCTCAGAGTCGGTCAAGTCGGTTCTCGCGCCGGCATCGCCGTCAGCTGAATGCCCTTCGGGATGAGTCACGCGGTCGCGGGCGTGCCGCATGGCTGCCGCGAGGCCAGCGGGCGAGGAACGCGAGCTGCCGGCGGCGCCGGTCGCCAGCGCGCACCCAGCGGTGGTGGAAGCCGAGGAAGTCGAGTCCTTGCCTTCCTTCCAGGAGGTGCACGATCCGCGTCTTGGCGTGCTCGGGCTCGAGGCCCAGCTCGGCCAGGATCGCCGTGAGCGCCTCCGGCGCTCCGGTCGGTCAGCGGCTCAGCCATCGCGAAAGCGCTTCCAAGGCCTCCGGACGCACGTAGTAGTAGGCCCAGAGGCCGCGGCGCACCGAGTCGACGACCCCGGCCTGACGGAGGACCTTGAGGTGGTGGGAGACCGTCGGCTGGCCGACGTCGAAGAGGGGGGTGAGCTCGCAGACGCAGACCTCGCCGGCGTGCTGGCGCAGGACGTCGACGAGTTGGAGGCGCACCGGATCGGCCAACGCCTTGGCGACCGTGGCCATGCGCTCGGCCTCGGCCCGCTCGACCGCCGGATAGACGACCGGCTCGCAGCACGGCTCGCCGGGAGGGCGCTTCTGCTTGGGGGTGAGCTCGAGATCGACGGGCATCGATCTACGTATATCGATTGAAACGACGGCTGTCAACCTTTATGCTGCGGCCGGTCCTCAGCAGCGCCGCCGAGCGGAAGAGGAGAAGCGATGAGGTACGTCCTGTTCGTCTGCAACCACAACGCCGGGCGGTCTCAGATGGCGCAGGCGTTCTTCGAACGCCACGGACCGCCTGACGTGCGGGCCGAGTCGGCCGGCCAGGAGCCGGCCGAGCAGGTCTGGCCCGAGGTCGTCGACGCGATGGCCGAGGTGGGGATCGACCTCTCGGTGCGCCGGCCGAAGAAGCTCACCGTCGAGATGCAGCTCCACGCCGACTGGGCAATCACGCTGGCCTGCGGAGCGCAATGCCCGTTCGTGCCGACGACCGTAGAGGACTGGGACGTCCCCGATCCCGCTGGCCGTTCCCTCGAGGTGGTGCGGTCCATTCGGGATGGCGTCGAGGCACGGGTCAAGGAGCTAGTCAGCGAGAAGATCGACCTGATCCGCTCCGACCGAACGTCTCACCAGCTTCGCCTGGAGCGCCTTCTCCCTGACCTCGTGCGCGAGTTCGCCGCCAGGCGAACCGAGGAGGAGATCCGCCTCGCCGCGGACGCCGCCCTGGCCGTGCTCGGGGACGCGCCCGTCCGCTCCTACGTAATGACGCTCGCCAACCGCCGGGCACGTGAGGTCCTCCGCGCAGGCCGCGAGCCGGTGGTCGCGCCCTAGGCGTGGATCCCTCCCTCGCCCTCTGGCGGCGCGCGCTCGCCGAGGGGCTCGGCGCTTTCTTCCTCGTCCTCGCCGGCTGTGGGGCGATCGTCGCCGACGAGCGTTTCGGCGGGCTCGGCCCGATCGGGGTGGCGATGACCTTCGGGCTCGTGGTCGCGGCCATGGTGTCCGCCACCGGGCACCTGTCGGGTGCGCACCTGAACCCCGCCGTGACGGTCGCCTTCGCGCTGACCCGCCACTTCCCGGCTCGTAGCACGGGCGCCTACGTCGTGGCCCAACTCGTCGGGGCGACCGTCGCGGCCCTGGTCCTGCTGGCGGTGTGGCCCGCCGCGCCCGCCGACCTCGGCGCCACCCGTCCGAGCGTCCGCCCGGCGGCGGCGCTTCTCTACGAGGGGCTCCTCACTGCGGTCCTCATGTTCGTGATCGTCGCGGTCGCCACAGACGTCCGCGCCGTGGGCTCCGCGGCTGCGCTCGCCATCGGCGGGACCGTGGCCCTCGATGCGCTTTTCGGCGGGCCGGTCAGCGGGGCGTCGATGAACCCGGCTCGCTCGCTGGGGCCGGCGCTCGCCGCGGGCGAGTGGCGCGACCTCTGGATCTACTTCGCCGGGCCTGTGGCGGGGGCCGTGCTCGGCGCCTTTGCCTACCAGCTCGTCCGGGGAGAGGTCGCGCCTGCGGCCGCGGCCACCGACCGAGAGGAGAGCCGGGCCGATGGCCAGGGTCCTGTTCGTCTGCCTGCATAACGCCGGCCGCTCGCAGATGAGCCAGGCGCTGTTCGAGCAAGCGGCGGGCGGCCGCCACGAGGCCGACTCGGCGGGAACCCGGCCCGCCGACCGGGTCCATGCGCCGGTGATCGAGGTTATGAGCGAGTGGAACGTCGACCTAAGCGGACGCGAGCCGAAGACGCTGAGCCAGGAGGCGGCCGAGGCGGCCGATGTGGTGGTGACCATGGGCTGCGGCGATCAGTGTCCCTACATCCCCGGCAAGCGCTACCTCGACTGGAGCCTGCCCGACCCGAAGGGCAGGTCGCTCGAAGACGTCCGTGCGACGCGGGACGAGATCGCGCGGCGGGTCGAGAAGTTCGTGGCCGAGCTCGACGGGGCGCCCGTGGAGCCGTAACGTGCTTTAGCGGCGGAGCGCGCGTGGCCCCAGCGCACGAGTTGCGTCACCATCGTCTCGTGGATCGCCCTGCCCCCATCCGACCCGATCTGCCCCGGCCCGAGCGCGCGCGTCGCATCCTCGAGCGCGACGGCGCGGAGTGCGTATGGTGCCGGCGACCGCTCGAGCCGGGGCATCCGCACCTGTCGCTCGAGCACGTGGTCCCGCGCCTCAAGGGTGGACCGGCCTGGCCGGAGAACGAGGTCTGCGCCTGCAGGTCCTGCAACCGCAGGCGGGGCCATACCTCGCCGCTGGACTGGGTGGCGGCGTGCGAGGCGCGAGGGCTTCGCCCCAACCAGGCGGCGATCCGGGCCAGCCTCGAGCGCCTCGACAGCGCTATCGCCGAGCGCGGCGGCCAGCGACGGGCACGGCCTTACCTCGCGGGTCAGCTGCGGCGGCTTGCGCGAATCTAGGGCCCGACCGCGCTGCGCGCCGGCGGCCTTGCTCGCCCGCTTCTCGCCGGTCATCACCTTCTCGACGACTTCGCCCTCGGTCTTGGCCTGAGGGGTGTTCCACTCGACCTTGTCGCCCTTTTCGAGGTCCTTCGCCATGGTCGTCCTTTCAAGTCCGGTCTGCCCTGAGCTCGACCATCCGTCTCAGGCGCCGCAGCGACTCGAAGTTGCGAAAGGAGAGCACCGGCTCGAGCAACGGGCCTGCCAGGCTCCCGAGCAGCCCGCCGAAGGGACTCTCTCGGATGGTCAGCCAGGTCCCCTCGCCGTGAGCGTCGAGCGCCAGCTCGGTCCGGGCGACGAGCACCGGCCGCGTTCGGACCTCGAGCACCAGTCGCTTGGGCCGGCGGGACTCGATCACCGCCGTGGTATCGCGAAGCCCGAGCGGCCCCACGCCCTGAGTGTGGTGAAACCGCGACCCCTTGGCGGGCCAGGAGCCCTCGACGCGACGGACTTGGCTCGAGCCCACCACCCAATGGCCGTAGGACCTCGCGTCGGCAAGCACCTTCCATACTGCCTGCGGCGGGGCATCGATGTAGACGTGATTGGAGGCCACGATCTCAGCCCGTCCGCTTCCCGGTCGCGTGTCGGTCGATCCGCTCGAGCGCCCGCGCTTTGGCTCGCGTCGACAACCGGCGGCCGAGCAGGCCCCGGTTACGGGCCACGACGCCGTAGCCAAGGCGCAGGGGACCGGTCAGGAGCCGCGCCACGAGCGAGAGAGGCGTACCGCCCCGGAGCAGACCGAGGAGAGGGGCCACCGCCGCCCCACCCGAGTAGACCTCTCCGCCGGCGGTCACGAGGTGGGCCGAGGCGTACCGGCGCTCTTCCTCCATGCCTCCCAGCAGCTCGTCGGCCTCAGCGTCCTGGAGCGCGACCGGGCGCAGGCGTCGTCGGCGGTCGAAGTCGAGAACCCGGGCCAGAGACCAGCGGCAGAATCCACAGTCGCGGTCGTAGAGAACGACCGCACCCGCCCCGGCCACCGGCTCACGCCTGCTTGCGCTCGAGCGGCCGGGTGGCCGGGCCCTCGAGCACCGCGCCATCGACGTCGAAGCGGGAGCCGTGGCAGGGGCAGTCCCAGCTCCGCTCGGCGGCGTTGAAGCGCAGGAGGCAGCCGAGGTGGGTGCACCGAAGCGACACGGCGTGCACACCGCCGCTCTCGTCGCGGTAGACGCCGGTTTTCCCGGATTCGTCGCGGACGACTCGCGCCTCGCCGCGAGGGACGTCCTCCTGCGAGCCGGTCTGCACGGGCCTGACTCGATCGCCGATGAAGTCGAAAGCGACCTTCGCGTTGAGCTGAGCGAGCCTCGGCGCCGCGCGCAGCGTGACCCGGCTGGGGTCGAACGTCGAGGACCAGAGGTGATCGCGGCCCCCGAGGAGGTCGCGCAGCAAGATCGCGGCGAGGGTACCGCCGGTGAGCCCCCACTTCATGAAGCCCGCGGCGACGAAGAGGCGAGTGGAGCGCGGCCCGTAGCGTCCGATCACGGGAAGGTCGTCGTAGGGCGTCGGGTCCTGCGCCGACCACCGGTGGGTTATGGCCTCGACGTCCCAGTGGCGTCGGGCGAACTGCTCGAGGCGGTCGTACCGCGCCCGCGAAGCCTCCTCGGCGCCCGTCTCGTGGCCTTCGCCGCCGACGATCAGGAGATCTCCGTAGGAACGCAGCGAGCGGGTGGTGCTTCCCGCGCTGATCGACAGCCCCTGAGGCGGCGCGCCGCGAATCCGGGCCGCGATGCAGTAGGAGCGCGTGGGCTCGAGGCGGGCGAAGTAAAGCCCGCGGTCGAGCAGGGGATAATGAGTGGCGTCGACGACCTGGCCGGCGGTTACGGTCGCCCCGCTCGTGTGCACGCGGCACGGGGAGCCCGTCTCGACCGACAGCGCACGGGTCTCCTCGAGCACGTGCGAGCCGTCGCCGTCCACGGCCGCTGCGAGCCCGCGCGCGTATCGGGTGGGCTGAAACTCGACCTGGTCGTCGAGCCGGACCGCGCCGGCGACCGGGTACGGAAGGTCGATGCTGTCGACCAGCCTCGTCCCCAGGCCGGCTTCCCCGGCGGCCTCGGCCTCCTGCTCGACCGCTTCGATCTCGGTGTTGTCGGCGGCGTAGGTGAACGCGGGACGTCGCTCGAGGTCGCACTCGATCCCCTCGTCGGCCGACAGCTCGGCCACGAGCTCGACGGCGGCGAGGCTCGCCTCGGCGTACACCTTCGCCTTCTCCGGTCCGTGGCGGCTGCGGATCGTCGAGAGGATGGTCGACTGCAGCGCGGTGACCTTGCCGGTGTTGCAGCCGGTCACCCCGGAGCCGACGCGTGCGGCCTCGAGGACCGCCACCCGGGCCCCTTCGCGCTTGAGCAGCAGCGCGGTGGTGAGCCCGGTGATCCCACCGCCGAGGACCGCGACGTCGACCCGCACGTCGTCTCGCGGAGCGGGGTAGGTGGCCGGGGATGCCGTGTCGAGCCACAGCGACTCGGCGGCGGAGACGGTGGGAACGGTCATCGGAGACTCACTCGGGTGATGGTCACGCGCCTACCCGGTCGACTGCGGCCTCAACCGGCACTTGGCGCGCGCGAGCCAGCGGCCCCGCCCGGTCGAGGCACGGCATGTCGCCGGTCTCGACTCACGATCCTTCGGGACCCGGCTAGCGAGCCGGCCCCGTGCACGCCCGTTCGCTGCGATCGGAGAAGCTCTTGCCAGCCTCGGGGACGAAGCGCCAAGCCAGCTTGCGGTCGTGGAGCGCGAGCTTGAGCACTCCGAACGTCCGGTTGTTGCGGACAGCCGTGTTCGGCTTGAGGGTGCCCCAGCCGCGCAGATTCTTGCCGCCCGTTCCGACGACGAACTGGATCATGCCGTTGGGATCTCGCCGCCCCAGGTAGTCGAGCGGCGCAAATCGCTCGTAGTCGTGCTCGTGACCGCTCAGGAAGGCCTCGGCGCCGCCGTCGTCGAGCAGCTTCCACATGTACCGCAACTCCCGCCGGTTTCCGTGCTCGTTCCCCGAGGAGAAGCGCGGGTGGTGCGTGTAGGCGAGGGTGCATCGATAACGTCGGTGTCGATACAGGTCGTTGGCCAGCCATCGAAGCTGGCGCGAGCCGGGGCCGCAGCCGCCCACTTCCTCGCAATTGCTGTTGAGCGAGACGACGTGCCAGCTCCCCAGGTTGAAGGAGTAGTACCCGCGACGGTTCGCCCCCGCGCGCCAGCCGAAGTAGTGGAAGTAGCCCGAAGCTCCGGAGGTCCCGTACTCGTGGTTCCCGAGGGCGGGCCTCGTGATCGACCGGAAGCGGCCCCAGCTGCGGTCGTAGCTCCTGAGGAAGTTCGAGTACTCCCCTCTCTCGTACTGGATGTCGCCGAGGGGGAGGACGCGATTGGGAGACATCCCGAGCAGAACCCTGGCGGTCTGCCGCATGTGACAGCGCGTCGAGGTCCCGTAGCCCCCGTTGAAGTAGCGGCTGGCCGGCGAGCACGCGACGTCGCCCGCGGCGCCGACGACGGGGTAAGCCGATGCTGGGGAGGCGAAGGCCGCCATACCGCACAGCGAAACCCCGAGCGCGCGAAGCGCGCGCGCGAGGTTACGGCGATGCCGCGGCGTCCTCTTGTGGATCGAGTCGAAGCTCATTCGCCTTCGAACCTACGCGCGGGGCCCGATCTCCCGCGTAATGCGTCCGGAACAGACGCGTCCGAGCGCAAAACAGCCGGAAACCGCGAAAGTAACAGGTCCGCGCTCGCCTAAACGTCCAGGTTGGCGCCCTGCACCAGGCTGCGAGGCTACCGTAGGTCTCGTGCGAGAACGCATGTTCAACCGGCGCCTGACCGTTCCCCTGCTCGCGATCGCCGCGCTGGCGCTGATCGTGCTGCCCGGAGCTGGCCGTCCGGAGCCTCCGGTCGCCAACGCAGAGCGCGCGGGCGGACGTGATGCCCGGCCGGCTGAGGTCGTGGTCCCGGACCGTTACATCGTCACTTACAACCGCTCCGCCGAGAGCCCCTCCGAGGAGACCGAGACCCGCGAGCGGCGCCAGGGCTTCGAGGCTGACCACGTCTACCGGCGCGCGATCGAGGGCTTCTCCGCCGAGCTGTCGCAGCGACAGGTCGATCGCCTCGAGGCCGACCCAGAGGTGGCTTCGGTGACCCCCGACCGCAAGGTCCAAGCGGTCGCGAGCCTCGCCTCCGGCGAGCCGACCCCTCCGCCCGGACTGCGGCGCATCGGCGCGGCGACGACCTCGGACGTGCGGCAGAAGAGCGCAGCCAACGTCGCGGTGATCGACACCGGCGTCGATCTCGACCACCCGGACCTCGTCGCCGAGAGCGGCCGCAACTGCATCAGCCCGGGCAGCTCGGCCGACGACGACCACGGCCACGGCACCCACGTCGCCGGCACGATCGGGGCCGAGAACGACGGTCTGGGCGTCGTCGGCGTGGTGCCGGGGACCAAGGTCTTCGCCGCCAAGGTTCTCGATGCCGCCGGGAGAGGCACGACCTCCCAGGTGATCTGCGGGATCGACTGGGTGACCGGTACGCGGACCGACAGCGATCCGACCAACGACATCGAGGTGGCCAACATGAGCCTGGGCGGTGCCGGTGCGCCCGTCGGGACCTGCGCGACCACCACCGACCCCGAGCACAGGGCGATCTGCACCTCGATCGCCGCCGGGGTCACCTACGTGGTCGCCGCGGGCAACGACGGCTGGGACTTCGACTACGCCGCCGAGCCCGACACGCCGGCCGCCTACCCCGAGGTGCTCACGGTCTCCGCGATGGCCGACAGCGACGGCCAGAGCGGCGGATCCGGCATAGCCCCGGTGTGCAAGACGGGAGAGGCCGACGACCGCTACGCGAGCTTCTCGAACTACGCGGC
>JAUJNZ010000003.1:0-43698 GCA_030447905.1 Thermoleophilaceae bacterium | reverse complement strand
TGTGCAAGACGGGAGAGGCCGACGACCGCTACGCGAGCTTCTCGAACTACGCGGCGACGCCCGCCGGCAGCGCTCACACGATCGCCGCACCGGGCGTCTGCATCCGCTCGACGTGGCCGGGCGGGACCTACAAGACCCTCTCGGGCACGAGCATGGCCACGCCACACATCGCCGGCGCGGTCGCGCTGTGCCTCGACGAGGGCGGTCGGCGCGGTCCGTGCGCGGATCTCTCGACACCACAGATCGTCGACAAGCTGCGAAGCGACGCCGCGAGCCGTGCCGCCGCCGTCCAGGGCTCAGGGTTCGTCGGTGATCCCGGCGCACCGATCTCGGGCCGCTACTTCGGCCACCTGGCCTGGGCAGGCGCGAGCACTGATGTCGACTCCCCGAAGATCGCCTTCACCTCGCCCGCCGACGGGCAGTTCGGCATCACGCCCGCCACCGGAGTGGCGGTGGCCTTCGACGAGCCGATGGACAGGGCGGCGACCGAGGCTGCCTTCTCGCTCGTGCGCTCGAGCGACGGAGCCCGCGTCTCCGGGACCTTCTCGTGGTCGGGCGACGCGATGATCTTCCGCCCCGCCTCCCCGCTGGCCTCGGGCACCTGGTACTCCGCAAGGGTCTCAGCCGCCGCTCGCGACGTCTCCGGTAACCCGCTCGACCCCGAGCGGGCCTGGTCGTTCCGGACGCTCGCGAGGGTCACCGCCTTCCCGGCCGCCGCGGTGGTCGAAACGGGTGCCCTGCGCGCCGGCACCGCCGGCAGCCTGGCCGCCGACGACAACCGGTACTTCCAGGTGAACTCGACGACGGCGGGAACCCGGGTGAGCTCCTGGTACGGGCGCGTCGGCAGGGTCTCCAACGCGCTCCGGAGCCTCCGGATCACCCTCAAGGGCAAGAGCTCGGCGTCCTGCACCCAGGCGCTCGCGATCTGGCGATGGACGACGAGGAGCTGGGTGACGCTCGCCTCGCGCTCGCTCGGAGGCACCGAGGCCCCGCTCGAGAGGAGCTTGACCGGCGGCAGGCTCGCCGATTACGTCAGTAACTCCAGCGGCAACGGCGAGCTGCGAGTCCGCGCTCGGTGCACGCGCGCCTCGTCGAGCTTCGTGACGAGCGGCGACCTGCTGCGGGTGATCTACGAGCGACCGTAGCCGCGGAGGCACGGGCGTGGCCGCCGGAATCGATGCCCTCGCTCACCGTAAGCGGTCGGCCGCCGAGCCCGAGGGCGCGCTCGTCCTGCTGCACGGGCGCGGGGCCGATGAGCTCGACCTGCTCCCCCTGGCAGACAAGCTCGACCCCGAACGGCGGCTCGCCGTGGTCGCGCCGAGAGCGCCGCTCTCGCTCCCGCCCGGCGGCCACCACTGGTATGTGGTGCGCCGCGTGGGGTACCCCGACGCTGACACGTTCTTCGACAGCTTCGGTCGACTCGCCGAGTGGCTCGACTCGCTGCCCGACGCCATCGGGGTGCCCTGGGAGCGCACCGTCCTCGGCGGCTTCTCGATGGGCGCCGTCATGTCGTACGCGCTCGGCCTCGGTGCGGGCCGCCCGGCACCCGCCGGCATCCTGGCCCTGAGCGGCTTCATCCCTTCGGTCGAGGGCTTCGAGCTCGACCTGGGCCACCGGCAAGGTTTCCCCGTGGCGATCGGCCACGGAGCGGAGGACCCCGTCATCTCGGTCGACTTCGCGCGCGAGGCTCGTCGGCGCCTGGAGGAGGCGGGTCTCGCGGTGCTCTACCGAGAGGCGGCGATGGCCCACACGATCGAGCCGAGGTTCATCGAGGCGCTGCGGGACTGGCTCAAGGAGAGGCTGGTCGAGCCACGGCCGCGAGAGAGATAGCTCCTCATCCCTTCCTCGAACCGCCCGCACCGGTCGCCATCGCCCACCGGGGTGGCTCGGAGGAGGCGCCCGAGAACACGCTCGAGGCCTTCGGCAGGGCCGTCGCGCTCGGGTACGGCTACCTGGAGACCGATGCCCACGTGACTCGCGACGGCACCGTGGTGGCCTTCCACGATCCGAGCCTCGACCGGGTCACCGACCGGGTGGGGCGATCGCCGCCCTGAGCATCGCCGAGGTCGAGACGGCCGACGCCGGCCACGTGTTCACGCTTGACGGCGGCCGCAGCTTCCCGTTCCGCGGTCGCGGGGTCCGGGTTCCGCGCCTCGAGGAGGTGCTGGTCCGCTGGCCGGAGGTACGGATCAACATCGACCCAAAGACCGACGGGTGCGTCGAGCCGCTCGTCGCCCTGATCGATCGGCTCGGCGCCTGGGAGCGCGTCGGCTTCGGGGCCTTCTCGGATCGACGTCTTCGTCGTGTCCGCGTGCTCAGCGGCGGTCGGGCGTGCACGTCGATGGGCCCGCGCGCCATCGCCGTCGCTCGCGTCGCCGCGATCCGTGGGCGCATGCCACGGCTGGGCGCGGACTGCGTTCAGGTCCCGCGACGCAGCGGTCGGCTACCGGTCGTCACCGCTTCCTTCGTCGACGCGGCCCATCGTGCGGGACTTCCGGTGCACGTCTGGACGGTGAACGACGAGTCGACGATGCGCGCCCTGCTCGACCTGGGCGTGGACGGCATCATGACCGACCGACCGCGCCTGCTTCGCGACGTGCTCGCCGCTCGGGGGCTCGGCCTCGTGGGTGATCGACCACCGGCATAGTGCGAACGGTTCGAGCTTGGCCGGCCCGGGCGGCGTTCTGCGCTGCCTCAACCCAGGGCACGACGAAGAACGCCACGGCGACGAAGTGCACGACCGCCGCGGCGATCACGAAGACGTGGAAGACCTCGTGAAACCCGAACACGGCGGGTCGGGGATCGGCCGGCGCCTGGCGTACACCACGGCTCCAGCCGTGTACAGGATCCCGCCGGCGACGAGCAGCGCAGCCGCCATCGCCCCGCCCCCGCGGATCAGCTGCGGCAGGGTGGCAACGCCGACCCAACCGAGCGCCACGTAGATCAAGGCGGCCAGCCACGACGGTGCGCCGATCCAGACGAGGTTCAGCACGAGGCCGAGGATCGCGGCCCAGAGGACCCCGAGGACGATGCGCGAGAAGTCTCCGTCGAGCAGCAGAAGCGCGATTGGGGTGTAGGTGCCTGCGATCAGCACGAAGATCATCGAGTGATCCAGCCGTCGCATCCAGACGCTGACGCGAGGACGCCAATCGATCCGGTGGTAGAGGGCGCTTGCTCCGAACATTCCGGCGAGGGCGGCGGCGTAGACGGCGGCCGCGGCGAGGGCTCGGCGCGAGGGTGCGTTGACGACCAGGACGACGCCCGCGACCAGGGCCCCGAAGAACGCCCACTGGTGCGACACACCGCGCAGACGTGGCTTGATCGAGGGCAGCCACGAGGATTCCTCCTGCGACGAGCTCACGTAGACCTCTCCAACGATGGCTGGCCGACAACCGCGTCGCCGATCCTAGCCCAGCACGCCCGACAGGATTCGAACCTGTGACCTTCGGTTCCGTAGACGAGGGCGGTCTGGCCCGTTTCGGGCTAGTCGAGTCTTCCGCGCAGGGCGCCGTTTCGGGTGGAGTCGGGTCGCGCTCCTCGTGGCCCTGCCGAGAGAGGGCGATGTTTGCACTTTCGTTAGCACCCTCCGAGCTCGGAGGCCAGCCTCGAGCGGCTCGTCGAGGTCAGGAGCGGAGCAGGTGACGTAGGTATCGAGGGTGAAGCTCGGCGAGTGATGGCCTAGCCACCGCTGTACCTGCTTGGCGTTCGCGCCTCGTTCGAAGAGCATCGAAGCGCATGTGTGGCGAAAGGTGTGGAAGCCGGCCCACGGTGCGCCTGGTCTCCTCGGCGACCGGCGCGAGCACCCGTCGACGGACGTTCTCGACCTTGAGCGGCGTCCCTCGCAGGGGAGGAAACGACGAGGCCCCGCAGCGGCCACTCGCTCGCCTTGCGCCACGCGCGGAGCGTGCTCACGAGCGCGGGCCTGAGCGGCACGTCGCGCTTGCCGTGCCTCGATCTCGGCGGCGCTCGATGCGACCGCGCACGTAGGCCTGGCGGACGCGGGACGCATGGCTCGAGCCGTCGAGCCCGAGATGTCGCCATTGCAGCGCGAAAAGCTCGGACACGCGCAGCCCGGTTCTACAAGAGGCGGAACATCAGCCGATGCCGGGGATGGACAAGCCTCGAGGGCGGCGAGCTGTTCCCGCGTGAACGGCCGAACCTGCTCGCCGTCCTCGTCCTCGGGCTTCGCGCTTTGTGCGGCAGCCGAACACGCTGGGCTGGGTTCGTGCGGATAGTCCGTCCTCGACCGCCGGCTAGACACGCGCGGACTGGGTTGACGATGTTGCGGATGGTGTTGTCGGCCAGCGGGCGCCCGGTCTTGCCGGTCTGGCCACCGAGATAGGACACGAGTTGAGCGACGTTCCGCGGCGTGACCTCGGTATTTGAGCCGGTCTCCGAAGAACGGAAAGACCCACCGTTCGAAGTCGCTTCGGTAGCCCTCCCGCGTCGACTCACGAAAGCCGCCTGAGCCGCGCCCCGTATAGCTCTCGACCCACTCCCTCGGCGTACCCCGGAAGGTGAGCCGCGGAGCGCTCGTGGAAATTTCCGCGGTCAGCGTCGGCGGCATCGGCGAGCCTTGAGCCGCTGTGCCTCGGTGAGCGTGCGCGCCGACTCCCACCGCTGCCGGCCGTTCAAGCGGTAGGAGAAGACGTAGCGCCCGCCACGCCTGTAGATGCCGGCGCGGGTCTTCCATCGGGGCGGCCATCAGCGCCGCCCCGCGGTGACGTGATCGAGTGCCCGCCTGACCTCCACCCGAAAGGTGCTCAGCCGTCGCTCGAGCGGGTGCTCGCCGCGCTTGGCCTTCGACTCAGCCTCGCCTGGGGGCGAGCTCTCGGAGCAGGAGGGACACGAAGACCCTCTCCCGCTCGAGGGCCTCGTGTGCGTCCTCAGCGGCCTCGTGGAGGCGTTCTTCGCCGCACGCCGCCTCGACCTCGGCGGGGTCCACGCCGGCCCTGAGCGCGTTTCGCTCCCACGTGAGCGGCTCGCGGGCGGCCATCGCCGCCCCCTCCGCTCGTGCTCATGGCATTGACCACGTCAGCGTGCGCGGAGAGGGTGGCGAGTCGGCTGTCCCGTAGCTTGATCTCGGGGTCGATGCGCTCGGCGTCGGCGACCAGGCCGTCCTCCGCGTGCTCATGGAGCTGGCGCATGATGCGCGCAAGGCGCACGCTCCGTCGCGAGCCGTCCCAGCCGGAGGCTGCTCGCCGATCGGGAACACCTGGTCCTGATGCTCCGCCCACCCACCGTGGTCCCAGAACCGTGTGGGCTCGCTCGTCGTCGGCCAGGTCGGATAGAGCCCGAGCGCGTCCTCCACGAGCTTCCCGCTCAGCGGCCAGGGCGCCGATGGAGCGATCCGTCTCCTGGTAGACGAGCGCTTCGGAGCTGTTCGAGCAGGGCGTCGCGCTGCTCGCGGGCAGCGGCGACGATGGGGGCTCCCGTCGAGCCACGAGACACGTCCTCTCCCAGGGCCCGGAGCACCTGCTCTGACACCGCGAGCAGGCTGCGCGAGCGCCGCTCCCACCAGTCGCGCCTGGGGGTAGCTGTCGAGGTCATTGAGGGTGTTCTCGGCATCCCTCCTTGCCGCCTCGGCCCATTCGCGCAGATGTCGACGGTCGCCAGGCGACGAGGCCCGAGCTGAACGGGCTCGCCGTGTCGCGTGCGAGCTTGCGAGGGCGTCGGAGAGGCGATTCATCGCCGCGAGTCTTCCCTACAGCTCGCCGATCAGGGAGGAGTCCCTGAACCAACGCAGCGCCCGCTCGGGCCTGTGGATGTCGGTGTTGGCGAGCAGATCGATCCCGCCCGAGCCGAAGACGATCGGCGTGCTCCCGTCGGCCGCCTCGAAGCGGTGTCCGCGCTGGTCGAACCGGCCACTTCGGCCGCGACTTCTTGGTCTCGAACACCGCCCCTGCGCGCTCGGAGGTCGAGGCGTGCCGCGCCCGTCCACCAGCCCACGTCGGAGTCGCCGTCGAAGTAGGCGGGGACGCTCATCCCGGCGGGAAGCTTGAGCACGAGCGCCGCCCCCACGCGGACGAGCGAGTAGCTGTCCTCCGGGTCGAAGCCGTCGTGCATGAGCTCGACGAGGAGGGGAGATGGCCGTCGCTGGGGCGGTGCCGCTAGCGACAATGTGTTGAAAGCCACTGGGCCGCGACCGGGGCGGACTCGACCAAGGAGATCACGGCCGACGCGGCGTTGTACCAGGCGTACCGCAGGCGCAGGGTTCCGCGGCCACGCTCAACGCGCGAGACGATGCGCGCACCCCATAGCTCGCCGGCTGCGACCGTGTGGTACACGGAGCTGATCGGACCGGGCACACCAACGCCCACCGCGCCGGTCGGCGCGTCGACCTCGGAGACGATGGAGGCTGGCGCCGCCCAGTAGGCCGACGTGTCGCGAGCGGCGTCTTGGATGACAGTACCGCCCACCTTTGATAGGTCCCCAGCTTGCGTCGCTTACGGCCGCGCGTTCGGGCAGCTGTTGACGAGCGTCCCGACATCGAGCGCGCCGCGGAAGACCCCGCCCTTGACCACGCCGCTCGCGAAGTCGAGGTCGAAGAGCGTCGCGCCGTGGGGTCGGTTGCGGCAGTCCGGCTTGGTCGAACGCGCCTCGCGGGTTGTGCCGCCCGTGTCTACACCGCCTCCCTCCTGTAGGCGCAAGGGTGACGACGGGTGATCGCCTCCACGGGAACCCCCGCATCATCGAGCACCGGCTCAAAGGCCGGTGCTAGCTCACTCGGTCCCGAGAGGCGCGGGCGACGAGACAACGGTCGGCGTGTCGAAGGTGACCCTCGTCGAGCGCCGATAGGAGGTCCCCGGGGCTGATGCCGCGCGGCTGGGTGAGGTCGGGAAGGACTCTGTCGCTCATGAGGAAAGTGCTCCGATCCGTCGAAGTAGGGCATGCGCCGTGGCATAGCGCTTCAGGCGAGCCCGCTCTCGAACGGGGTCGCGGGGTTTTCTGCCGCGGGGAGAGAAACGCCGACCGCCCCGGAGGGTCGACACCCCATCGCGTCAAACCGAAAATCCCGGTTTCCAGCACGCTCGATGTAGCGACCGTCGCCCTCTTGGGCCTCAAAAGAATCGCTCTTCGGGATGGCGCGCTGAGGCCGGGGCTCCCACGCACCGGAAGAGCCCGGCCCCGCAGCGCCACCAGCGGCCCCCCGAGCTTCTCAAGCCGTCGACCGGCACCTAGCTCCGCCTCATCCGGTCGAGCTCGCCCACGCGCTCGTCATGCTTGGCCTGCCGGCGCAGCGCCAGCGCACTGTCGATCCGGGTGTCGCGAGCGCGTTCACGCTCGTAATCCGTGAGCGCCCTTGTCGGGCAGCTTCGCTCCTCTGCTCAGGCGTGGCCGCATCGGTTATCCATCAGCGTCCGCGCGCAACGCCTCGAAGACCTGGTCGACGGCCACCACATGCTCAAGGCCGACCTTCCCGAGGATGCGTTTCGCCGCCGCCGAGCTGGAGCCACCGCGGCTCACGGCCAACCTCCTGGGCGGGAAACAGCTCCGTCCACAACCGGAGCCGCCTGCTCTCGACGAGCGCACTGCGGGCCTCCTCGAGTTCCTTGAGGGCGCGCTGTACGCGCTCGGCCGCCTTGCCTTCGACCTCTTCGCGGCGTCCTTCACGAGCCGCGGCCGGTTCTCCTCGACGAACTCGGCGCGCTCGGCAGTGACCTGGATCGACGGCGAGGTGAATGGCCTGCTCCTCCTCCTGCACCTGCTGAAGCCTGGCCTCAAGCGCGCCGGGCGCGTCGGCTCGGGGCGCGGGCCCGACGGCCATCTCGCTCCCACCCGGCCAGCACCCGCGGTCACGCGCCGGCGTGTTCAGCTCGCCCGCGAGCCTTCGAGGCGACGCGCCTCAAGCCGCTGGCGGCGTTGCTCGAGCTCGCCGACCTTCCCTCGGAGTCGCGGATCTCCTTCCACGGCATACGGGCGGCCGGCAACCAGCGCCGCCAACTCGCAGCCTCGGCCGCCGCGAGGTCGCCCGTCAAGCCAAGCCCGGCGAGCGCGGCCACCTGGTCGGCTTGGTTGTTGACGGCCATGACTTGGCCACCTTGCAGGATCTTCTCAGTCATTTTGGGTCTCCGTGTTCGTAGGGTCAGGGGTCACGCCGCTCGGCCCCTCGGAGCTCCGCTGCGCGGCGCTTGAGGCGACGCGGCAGCGCCGGCAAAGCCACCTGCCAGGGGCGACCGGCCTGGCATCCGCGCACGGCGTTGCAGGTCTGCTCGCGGCGGAGGCTTGGGAACCGTGATGCGCGGTCGCCAATTCATGCGTGCCCCCGAGATAGGCGCAGCAGGTCGGAGCGACGGAAGAGCAGGCGCCCACCGTCTTTGGTGCTGAGGGAGCTGGTTCTGCGACACGAGGTCGTAGGCGCTGGCGCCGACATCGCAGGAAGTCAGCCGCCTCGTCGACCGTCATGACCTCGGGGGCGGACTGCGGTTGGCGCCCGGCGAGGGTCGCCGCGCGCTCAGCGATGGTGTCGACGAGCTCGGGCGGAGCTGGAGGGTGAGCGACTGCGGCGCGCTCATGCTCGGACCCCGGCGGTGACGGGTGACGGATGGGTGACGCGAGGCTTCCGGTAACTCGCCTCCTGCGTGCGCGCGCGAGGGAGGTTTACTGGATTCTGCCGTCACAAGCGTCACCCGTCACCCTCGAGCAGCGCGATGCCCTGCCATGTGCGCTGGCGCTTGGTCGGCTTCGAGGTACAGCCGCGGGCGCGTAGGGCGGCACCGAGGGCCTTCGCTGCAGATTGCCTTCTCGCCGTTGCGCTCGGCCCACGCTCATAGGGAGGAGCGCAGATCGGCTACCGTCTTCAGGCTCCAGCCCGACAACACGCTCCGAGCCATTCCGCGACGGGGGTCGTTCTCAGCGCGGTACTCGGCGGTGTAGTCGCGCACGCGCTGAGGGACTCCGAGCCCATCACGCTGCCACCAAGACAACCGCGAAATCGCCCAGGTGAGAATGGCGCTGCGCGCCTGCGGATCGGTGGTCAGGTGCCGCTTTAGCTCAGGGTCGCGTTCGTGCTCGGGCACCTGCTCGACGAACGCCCCTGGATGATCCGCCGCCAGATCGCGCCGTCGGCGCTGACTCGCGGGCGAGCGTTGGCGGCCAGCCAGAGCTGAAACGCCGGCCGGAACTCGAAGCTCTCGCGGTAGAGGCGAACCGCGCCGCGACGGTATCGCCGCCCGTGAGCTGCTTGACAAGACCCTCGGCCAGGCGCTTTCCTCGTCGACCTCGAGGCTCGCCACCATGCGGGCGCCCATGAGGCGGGCGACGTCGGCACGCGGTCCCGACTCGCCGCGATGGGCGACGAAGGTCTCGAAGTCGGCGGTCTTCGCGTAGTCGCCGAGCGTCGCCTTGAGGGCTCCGAGGAATGTGGACTTACCTGTCGCCTCGCGGCCAAGGGCGAAGAAGAGGCGGGCCTCCTCCCGGTCTCGCCCGTGAGCGTGTAGCCGGCGGCTCGGCGCAGCGTCGAGCTCGGCGTCGCCGCCGGTCGTGGTCTCGAGGAACACGGCCCACGCCGGATCGTGAGCGTCCGGCTCATAGGCGACGGGCGCCATCTTTGGTGAGCAGGTCATCGCGGCGGTGCGCGCGCAGCTCGCCGGTCACTAAGTTGATCGTGCTCGTTCTCGACGTTCAGCAGGAACGGGTGAGCGTCGAGCCTGGAGGGCGCCGCGACGACCGTCTCTTCGGTCTCGGCGAGGGTGACCATCGCTCGCAGCCGCGCCTCCGACTCGGACTTGACCGCGTGAGCGACGAGTTCCTTGCGCGCGTCGGCATCCCGAGCCGCGCGGCCTCTTCGTACATGCGCCGAGGCACCTGCTTGGCGAAGCGCATGACGGCGCCGTCCGTATCGGGGCGGAAGAAGGTCATTCCAGACGTGCCAGCCGAGGCCGGAGACGTAGCGGAGGTCGGGGCTGTGGGCGGCAACGAGGCGCTCGGTGTTGCCGAGGTCGGCTTCGGGCGGACGGCCTCCGCCTGTTGCTTTGCGCGCCGAGCGGCTGCTGGCCTTGCCGTTCCTGTTCGTGCGCCGCTCGCCGTCGTAGAGGTCGGCGGCCCGGAGCCGAGCGTGCCGAGACCACGTCGCGCCACTACAACCGGCAAAGCAGTGAATAAGCGCGCCGGGCTTGCGGTCGGGTCCGATCTCCTGGCTGCGATCGACAGCGACGGTGAGCGGTCGTCGGACTGGGCACTGCGCCATCCATCGCTCGTGCTCGTGAGCGCTCGGGCGATAGTCGAGGTCCGAGCGTTGCAGCGCCTCGAGCACGCGGTCGATCGCTCGCTCGGTCATACCGCAGCCCGGAGCTCGCGGACGCGGGCGAGCGCGACGCTTGCGTGACGCGTGTGGCCTCCGCTCGGCGCGCTCGGGCGGGTGGGCATCGGGGTGACAGAGCGCAACCGCAGCCCCGGAAGTGCGCGTCGAGGAGGGGCGGCTCGGGCGGTGAGTGCCTCGTGCTCTGGGCGTCCCGCTCGGAGCGAAAACACGGCCAGAGGCGATGAGCCGGCCTGCTCGGGAAAAAGTCGGCCCCGCATCTGCGACAGGCTCTAGGCTGGTTCACAGCGGCCCTGCCCGGCCGTTGAAGTTTCCGCGAAGGCCCCGGAATAGGCGCCGGGGTCTTCGTCGTCGTGGGGTCGTTCGTCGCGCGCTCGCACGAGGCGCTCGCGGACGGCGGCGGTGAACTCAAGCATCGGTCGCCCGAGCAGCTCCTCGATCTCGGCACCCAAGCGCGACCGCGAGCGCAAGAGCCGTGCTCCGGTGCGCGCAGACTCCCTGCCGCTCGATCCCGGTGATCGTCCGCGGGCGAGCTCGGCCAGCGCGGCGAGGCGCTCGCGGCCTGAAGCCGCGCTCACTTCGCAGGCGCAAGCCCTCGGGCTCGACTGTCCTGCCGTCGCGCCAAACTAGGGGTTCCGTGCCGACATTCATGCCTAAGCACGTTGTAGACCTGATCACCGCACCCGGACTCAGAGTGCCCCCTGGCCCACTCCTCGGCATGCCTCGGATCAGACATCACTACGGGCCTCGACCTGAGGCGCTTGCGCGAGCGGGTGTTAGCCCGAAGGACTACGTGCTCAATCAGCGGCGCCTACGAGAGTCCGAACGCCAGCGGGAGGATCGCGAGCGAACCCATGTCCTATCGCTCATTACCGGGTTCCCTGACGATCGACGCGAGCCGCTTGGTTTCCAATTTGCCACGCGCTTTATGACATGGCGGCGGGTCTACGAGCGCGCCAGGACTCAAAGCAGCGACCGCGAACGACCGCGTAGCGTTCATGACCGCACTGGAGGCGGCCGCGAGCGCGGTCTCAAAAGCAAGCGCCCCTACGCGAAACCAAGATCGCCTGGGCGGGCATGCTCCTCGCGCAGGGCTATGGACGGCGGGGAGGTCGCGTACGTGCTCGGCATTGAGGAAGACAGCGTACGAAAGGAGCGCCTGCTCGAGCTTGGGGAGACGTGGCGCGATGAGATCTTGAGGAAGCCGCCGCGGCCGCTCGTATCGCAGAGGTCGAGGCCAGCCCGAACGCCTCGCGCCTTCCGCGCGTGGCCACTACAGACGGTCGCTGCTGACAATCGCCGACGAGGAGCTCCCGATCGGAGACTGTGCGGTCAACTTCCCCTGGGCCAGCTATCAGCCGGGGGGCCGTGCGCGATGCGGAGCGCGGCTATTACAGGCGACTCTCAGAGCTGCGCTCTGGCTAGGCGGCGGGATCGGTTGTAGGAGACCGACCTCGAGGAATCCCCAGGCCCTGCGGGTGACTCGGCGCATGCCCGCCCGTGAGATACGCCGCCGCGCCGGGTCGGCTCAATCACCGCGACGACCGGCGCGCGGACTTCGAGACGCTACTGCTCAGGGTCGCGCGGTAGCAGGCGGTCGGGATCAATCTCCAGCCGGGAAGGCGCGCCCCCGGGGCGATGCCACGCGTACCGGGATGGAGGTAGTAGCGACCGAGGAGTGCGCCGGATGGATGAGGGGATCACCCAATGCGACCTCCTCCGAGGGCGCTTCGTCCCCGCCCATACTGGAGGCGGGAAAGGGATGGTTCTATTGAGGGCCTCCGAATAGTAGTGCTTGCGGCGTATCCACTTGAACCCTTCATGCTTGCTGATTCCTGGGCTACCTCGATCGGGCCTCCGACTTCGTGCGGACCGGAGCAAACCGAGAAACCTTGATCGTGACGTCTACGAGGAATTCTGCCAGATCGATCGCATCTTGAAAGGGCATGGCCGGTTGGACGAGCGGTAGCCCCAAGGCGCCTTGAATGAGATCGATCGCGGCGGACTTGATCCGGCGGTACGCCGAGATGGTTGGACAAGACCTCTGGCAAAGCAGTTCCGTGGCGCCGAGGAAGCTGCTCTAACGATCGCGTCCGGCTCTCCGTTCCAACTGACGCCAGAACTCTCGGTGGGCTGGATAGGCTCGACAGGGGAGCACGCTCCCATCTTCGGTAATCAGAAACTGGTACTCCTCAGCCATCGTCGCCCTTGGCGAGTATCCGACGACGAAGAAGCCTACGAGGGCTTGGCTCGCCCTTCGGGCCAGTCGGCTACGGCTGGCACGTAGTGCTCGTCGTACAGCGAAAGACCGACCTGCTCGGCAACGCCCTTCAAGGAGTACGAATCAGCTTCGAGGCGATCGTCTGACCACGTTTCCGTGAACCTCCGCCTCAAATCCTTGAAGAGGTCTCAATGGAGGCGACCCCGATGGCGCCCGCCCCCACGTGACGGCGCCAATCGGAAGGGACTTTCTGAGACGGTGCAACTTTGTTCGCGTTGTTGTAGACGTTGACGACGCCCGTCGATGCCCGGCATCGTCAGCGGCCACCAGGGTTGATGCACTGTCGGCTGCCAAGACCACGCCATCATTGACCTTAAGCGAAATGGCGATCGTCACGTGCGCGCTCGCTTTTGCCACCCGACTTAGCGAGCTTCTCTAGGGTCGCGGAAGAACTCCCGCGTCGGCACCGTGATCGCCCTGGGCTTGGCGGGGTTGCCCGTAGCTTCTCGCTGAGCCCTTGAGGGCGCCCTTCCGGGCCGCCACCAGCAGGGAAGCTCGGCACGAGCCTGTTTTGCACTTCCGTTCACACCCCTCCGTCTATGCGGGTTCCTCCGAGAAAGAGAAACCCCGCCGCGGAGAAGCCTTGCCGGAAGAAGCACGCCCGACAGGATTCGAACCTGTGACCTCGGTTCCGTAGACCGACGCTCTATCCAGCTGAGCTACGGGCGCAGGGGGATCGAGGGTATGGGCCAAGCCGCTGGCTCAGCGGAGAGGGCGGGATTCGAACCCGCGAGAGAGCTTGCGCCCCCTACTCGCTTAGCAGGCGAGTGCCTTCAGCCACTCGGCCACCTCTCCGGGACCATCGATTGTAAGCCGCCGGGGAGCCGGTGGCTACCCGGCGCGTCGCCCCAGGTGCCAGGTTTGGCGAGCTCCGTTGCGGGTATCACCCCGTGATGGAGGTACCGGGCCCAGCGATCCCCGGCCAGCCGGCACCGATGCCTGGTCCGCCTCCGAGCGTACCGGACCCCTCCCCGTCGCCGCTTCCGGGGGAGCCGGGACGTCCGGGGGTTCCGGAGCCATCGCCGCCGATCGAGCCGCCGACGCCGAGCCCGGACGTCCCCGAGCCAGACCCCAAGGGACCCGAGACGCCGGACGAGCCGATCGAGCCTGAGCCACAGATTCCACCCCAGCCGGACACCGAGCCTGTTTAGGAGCCCGTAAGGCATCCGCCGCGCCACCCGGCGCGAAGGCGTGTTAGGGGGTGTGGAGCCCCACCGGCCAGGGCAGCCGAGAGTACCGGCCTCGAAGGACCTTCTTGTAACGAATCGACCCACCGGACGTAGAAAGAGTGACTAACCAGGAAGCACCCCAGATCCAGATAGCGACCCTCCTCGATCGCGGGGAGGAACAGGGCTGTCTGAACCTGCACGAGCTCGACGAGCTCGTGCAGGCCATCGGGCTGCAGGAGGACGACGTGCGAGAGATCTACGAAGTGATTGACGACCGAAACATCGACGTGACCGACGACTGCGGACGCAGCGGCGTCGAGGCCACTCGTTACCTCAACGAGAACCTCGCCGGGACGACCACGGACGCGCTCCAGCTGTTCCTCAACGAGATCCGCCGCTATCCCCTGCTCACCGCAGCGGAGGAGGTGGAGCTCGCCAAGAGCATCGAGCGCGGCGACATGGCGGCCAAGGAGCGGATGATCAACTCCAACCTCCGCCTCGTCGTCTCGATCGCCAAGAAGTACCAGGGCCAGGAACTGGGCCTGCTCGATCTGATCCAGGAGGGCATCTTCGGCCTCATCCGTGCGGCCGAGAAGTTCGACTGGCGCAAGGGATACAAGTTCTCGACCTACGCCACCTTCTGGATCCGCCAGGCGATCCAGCGGGGCATCGCCAACAAGGCGCGCACGATCCGGATCCCGGTCCACATCGGCCAGCGCGAGCGTAAGATCGCGCGCGCCGAGCGTGACCTGGCCAGTCGCCTAGGGCGGGACGCCGAGGACGAGGAGATCGCCAAGGAGGCCGAGCTTCCGCTCGACCAGGTCCTCGAGGTGCGCTCGGCGGCCAGGACGATCACTAGCCTCGACCGGCCGGTCGGCGAGGAGGGCGAGACCGCCTTCGGCGACCTCCTTCCCAGCGAGAGGGCGGAGCCCGAGGAGGAAGTCGAGATGAGCCTCCGCGAGCAGACCCTGCGCGAGGCGGTCGAGCAGCTCCCCGAGCGTGAGCGCCAGGTGGTAAAGCTCCGCTACGGGATCAACGGCGACGAACCGACACCGCTGCGCGAGACCGGGCGGCGCCTTGGTCTGTCGCCCGAGCGCGTGCGCCAGCTCGAGTCGGAGGCCCTCGAGCATCTCGCTATGCACCGCGAGGTCGAGGGGCTGCGCGAGGCGGCCTGAAGCTCACCTCAAACCCGCGAAATCAGGACTCGACGAAGAGCCGGCCCCGGGACGCACGGGGGCCGGCTCTTCTGATTTCAGCGACGCGAGGGTCCCTACCGGCGCCAGACGGGTACGGTGGAAGGCGATGGAGGAGGATCCGACGACACAGGAGCTGCGGGTTAGTCAGATGCGCCGCGAGCGGGCCGAGCGCGAGCGGGCCGAGCAGGCGCCGACCGAAGACGCCGCCGAGCAGCACGCGCGGCGTGCCGAGAAGAACGCCTTTCTGCGCGAGCGCCTCGAGCAACGCGCCGAGGCCGAGCGCCAGGCGGCTCGCGAGGATGCCGAGGAGGCGAGCGAGGACGAGCGCGGGCCGTAGGATCCCGCCGACGAGCCAAAACATGCGGAGGAGCGATGGAGGAGACCGACTACCAGGGGCCGAGCCGCGAGCTCGAGCGTGGGGCAGACGAGATGGAGCAGCGCCGCGACGACCTCGAGCGTGAGACCGAAGAGGCCCGTCAGGACATCCGCACCAAGGTCGCGGACCAGCGCGTACCGGGGCTCCAGGACGAGCAGGAGGACGTGATCGAGGGACGCAAGGCCGTCGAGGAGCGCCAGCAGGAGCAGGACGAGAGCGAGGAACCGGGCGAGGGCGAGGAGGGAGGCTCCGAAGGCGCTGGCTACCGCGAGGACGAGGAGTAGCTCTCCTCGCGCTGGCCAGGCGCCTCGCCGGGGGCTACGGGCTCACGGCGGAACGCACCGCCGCCTCGACCGCGCGGGCGGCGAGCATGCGCACCCGCTCCAGCGGAGCGCCGGCGAGCGCCCCGGTCGACGCCGCGACGACCGCGTCGCCGTCGAGCGTCGAGGCCACGGGCTCGAGAACCCGCGCCAGGCCTGCGTGCGCCGACTCGGCGACGAGCCGGCAGCTCGCCTTGTCTAGCCGCGCGTTGGTGGCGACGAGGCCGATCGTCGTGTTCTCGATCGGTCCCCCGGCGACGATCAGCTCCGACACCGGATGTCGCGACGCGCCGGGGTCGACCAGGCCGCCGAAGGCGTTGACCGCGAGCAGCGCGCCGACAACGAGCTCATCGTCGTGCTCGGCGGCGCTGCCGATGCCGGCCGGCCGAGCGTGCTCGAAGCCTCGCCACTTGTCGATCATGGCGCCCGTGCCCGCCCCGACCGCCCCGAGCTCGGGCGGATCGTCGCTCGCCGCGGCGCACGCCGCATAGCCCTCTCGCGGTCCAGGGCGCACGCTCCCGTCTCCGGGCAGGAGGTCGAACAGCGCGGCGCCGACCACGATCGGCACTCGCCCGGCGAGCGTCGGGTGCCCGCGGCTCTGTTCCTCGCACCAGCGCATGGCGCCGTCGCAGGCGGCGAGGCCGAAGGCCGAGCCGCCCGCCAGCATCACCACGTCGACGCGCTCGACGCGCCGCCCGGGCACGAGCAGATCCCACTCGCGGGTGGCCGGCGCGCCTCCCCGTACCTCACCCGAGGCCCGCGTTCCCTCGGGCAGGACGACCGCGGTCGCGCCCGTGCGGGCGACCGCGTCGGTGAAGTGGCCGACGCGCACGCCCGGGACGTCGGTGATCACCGGCCGGTCACCTCCGGGCGACCGCGCCCGCGGCGACGTCGATCGAATCGGACATCGGCTCGTTCTTCCCGGTCAGTCGCTGATCGTCACGAGCACCGGGGGAGGCCGGGCGGTCGTCCGCTCAGCTACGCCGAGCTCAGGGCGCTTTGGCGTTGGGAGACGCCGAAAGCGACGACGTCGGTGACCTCGACCGGGCCGTCGTCGCCCTCGATCACGCGAGTCCGCGGCTCGCATTGGGTCAGCTCGATCCCGGGGAACGCCCCGGCCAGCTGCTCCGGCGTGTAGCGGCGGGCGGGGTCGCGGGGCCCGCGGCCGCCGTCGCGGCCGATGTCGTCGCGATGGCGGCCGGCTATGAGCAGGTGGCCGCCGGGCGCTACGGCGCCGGCCACGGTGGAGAACACCTGCGGCCGCTCCGAGAAGTCGGGGTGATAGAAGGTCATGAGGACGAGGTCGAAGGCGGTCGCGGGGCGATATGACCTCACATCAGCGACCACCCACTGGACCTCAAGCCCGTCCGCCTCAGCGGCCTGGCGGCCCTTCTCGACCCCGACCTCGGAGAAGTCGACGGCCGTCACGCGCCAGCCGCGGCGTGCGAGCCAGAGGGCGTGGCGACCCTCGCCGGCGGCGAGGTCGAGTGCTCGTCCGGGCCGGAGCGGGCCGGCGAGCTCCGCGACCAGCGGATTCGGCTCGGAGGAGACTCGCTCTAGCTTGGCGTAGCGTTCGTTCCAGCCCTGGGCGTCCACGAGGCCTACCGGACTCGGTACGCGAAGACCTGAAGCTTGAGCTCGGGGTTCTCGAGCGGGAAGTGCGAGAACGGAAGCGTCTGGTCGAGGCGCTCCCACCTCCCCTCCGCCTCGAGGCGGTCCTGGGTCGGTCCGAAGGCATCGTCGAGGACGTCGGTGCGCACGCTGAAGATGACCGAACCCCCGCCCCTCGTCACCCTCACAAGCTCGTCGAGCGATTCGGGCGGAGCGTGCCCGGCGGCGAAGACGCCCGTCGCCACGACGGCCGCGAAGGCGCCGGTCGGGAAGTCGAGCTCCTGGCCGAGCTCCATCGGCGAGACGTCGCGGTAGACGCCCTTCCCTTGGGCGTGCGCGAGCATCTTCTCCGAGATGTCGATCGCGACAAGGTCGGAGTAGCCGAGCGTCGCGAGCACCTCGCCCATGAGGCCCGTTCCCGCGCCGGCGTCGAGCACCGGCGCCGCCCTGTCCTCGACGAAGCGGCCGACAAGCCCTGAGGTCACGGCAGGCGTGAGGTAACCCCAGCTGAGGATGCTCTGCTCGTAGTCGTCGGCCCAGTGGTCGTACAGCTCGGCGACCTCGCGGCTGTCCTTCGCGGCGAACACCGAGTTGAGGTCGTACCTGCTCGGCAGGTCTCCGGAGTCCGGCCTCTCGCTCATCCTTGCCGCCCGGCGTCCGGTCCAGGTGGTTCCCCGATCCGGTGGTCGTCGCCGCCCGCCAGGGAAGGCGCCACCCTCCGGACCGCCCCCGAGAATGCTTCCAGCTCGGCCTGGCCGGTCGCGGTCGAGAGGCAGCCCGCCCCTCGAGGGTCGATCAGTACGCCCTCCGCGACGAGGCCCAGGAACAGGCGGTGGCGCAGGCCCCGGTCCGAGGCGAGCGTGTCGCGGTAGCCCCGGACGGGGCCCGGCCGGAAGTGGATGCCGAAGAGGGAGCCGAGTCCCGTGACCTGGACGGGGAGCCCGGCCTCGTCGAACGCGTCACGCAGATCGCTGCGCAGGGCGTCGCCGGTCTCGTTCAGATGATCCACGGCCTCCTCGGTCAGCAGCTCGAGCGTCACCGACCCGGCCACGAGGCTGATCGGGTTGGCGTTGTAGCTGCCGGGGTGGGGCACCCGTGGCTGGCCGCCGGAGGGGTCGAACAGCTCCATGATCTCCGCACGGCCTCCGACCACGCCGAGCGGGAAGCCGCCGCCGATCGCCTTGCCGAGGCAGGTGAGGTCCGGCCGAACGCCATAGTGCCCCTGCGCACCGCCATGGGCGACGCGGAAGGAGATGACCTCGTCGAAGATGAGGGCGATCCCCATCCGGCTCGTGACCTCGCGGAGGAGCCGGAGGTAGGAGGGCTCGGCGGGGATCATCCCGGCCGAGCCGAGCACCGGCTCTACGATCACCGCGGCGACCGACGAGCCGCGGTCCTCGAGCAGGCGGCGCGTCGCGGCCTCGTCGTTGAACGGCAGCACCAACACGTCGCTCGCAGCTCCGGCGGTGAGGCCCTCGGAGGCCGGGACGGACTCCGGCCGCTCACGGTCACCGGCCTGGTCGACGCGCGGGTGGATGCTCACCATCATCTCGTCCCAGCTGCCGTTGTAGCCGCCCTCGATCTTCGCGACGACGTGACGGCCCGTGTAGGCCCGTGCGGCGCGAACCGCCTGGAGCGTGGCCTCGGTGCCGGAGCTCGTGAAGCGCACACGCTCGAGCGACTCGATGCGCTCGCACAGCTGCCGCGCGAAGGCCGCCTGAGCGCGGGTGAGGCCCGGAAACGCAGTTCCCCTGCGGAGCTGGCCGGCGACCGCCTCGAGCACCCGCGGGTGCCCGTAGCCGTGGACGAGCGACGTGTGGTTGCCGGTGAAGTCGAGCAGCGCGTTGCCGTCGAGGTCGACGACCCGGCAGCCGTGCCCCTCCTCGAAGGTCAGCGGGTAGGGAGGGTGGAACAGCGTGCTGCGCGAGTCACCGCCTGGGAGGTAGGCCGTGGCGTCGCCGACGGACCGCCGCGAAGCCGGGGTGATCGCCTCGAAGTGCTCGGCCGTGTCGGCCTCGAGCCTCACGGGGCGCCGGCGCTCCGTGGTGTCGCCGGTAGTCATCGTCTGACCGCGCTCTCGGTGCCGCGGCGATCGCGTCCGGGCAGTCCGTCCCCGAACAGCGACAGCACTCGCTCGCGAGAGCCGTCGAGCCCGAGGCCCGCTCCGAGCTCGAGGTCCGCGCGAACCGGCTGGCCGCCGCCTCCGTTGATCCGCCTCGAGCGCCCGCCACCGGTCACGTTCAGGAGTATCGAGGTTCGGCCGTCGACGCGCCCCTCCGCCCGGGCCTTGATCAGCGACGCGAGTGCGACGGCGCTCTCGGGCTCGACATCGATGCCCTCCGTATCGCGGAACAGGCGAGCCGCCGAGTCGAGCTCCTGGTTGTGAACGCCAAGCATCTCTCCGCCGGTCGCCCTAAGCGCATCGTAGAGTCCGCCGGCCGGCGAGTAGGCCGGCTGGCGGTTCGACAGCGCGGTGGCCTTGATGCGCCGCACCCGTGCCTTCGCATCGGGCAACTCGGCGAGGGCGCGCTGCCTGCGCCGCCAAGACGCGGCGATCGGGGCGAAGGGGAGGTTCTGGCTCAGGAAGAGCCGCGGCAGGCGGCATCCGAAGCGCCCGTCGGCGACGAGCCGGGTAGCCGCCTCATAGGCAGCGATGCCGCCGGCGCCGCTTCCCACCGCCTGGAAGTAGTGCCGCGGGAGCTCGCCGATGGTCTCCACCGCGTTCAGCAGGACGGTGCCGAGCGCGTCGCGCCGGCCGACGTTCTTCGTCCCTCCCTCGGCGAGAAAGCCCGGCGTATCGGCCAGGTGGTCGGCGAGGCGGATGGCGTCCGTGTAGTCGCACCCGCGCCCGAGCGCGACCAGCCGCACGCACGGGTCCAGCGGACTCGCGAGCTCGAGAGCGGTAAGACCGTCCTCGGGCAAGACGATCACGCACCCGACTCGCTCGCGGGAGCAGGCCCTCGCAAAGGCGGCCGCCGTGTTGCCCGCCGACGCCACGACCAGGGTCCGATCGCCCCCCGCGGGAAGGCGCGCGAGTACGGCGCTCGCCTCGAGGTCCTTGAACGTCGCCGTCTCGCACGCGGCGCCCCGCTCGGGCCAGACGCCGTTGAAAGCGATCCACAGGTTGGGCAGGCCGAGGGCCTGGTTGAGGTCCTCGCTGCGGTAGGTCACGGTCGCGGGCGCCCCCTCGCCGTTCACGGGGCCCGAGCACGGCAGCCAGCTGCGGTATCTGAACAGGCCGCCGGCATCGCCGTCGGGCACGAAGGCAGCCTCTCGGTAGCGGCTCGTGAGGAGGGCGGGCTCGTGCTCCTGGTCGCAGGTCAACCGCAGGCCGTCGTCGGCGTAGGTGGCGCCGCAGCCCTCGCATCGCAGCCAATGGGCGTCCGGCGTCGCTTGGGGATCGTGGGAGGCGCGGCGCAAGGTGGTCAAGGGTCGGGCGTCGGGAGGTCGACGGCTCGCCCGCCGACTCTAACGCGCCTGACGCTCTCTATGCCCCGGAGGAGCAGCTCGATGTCGAGGAGCTTGCCTCCTGCGCTGACCCCGGATCGTTGATCTCGCCGATGGCATGAGGCGAACGGCTTCGTCGGACGAGGGTCGTGGCCTGTGCCCTCAAGTGGGAAAAAGGGCTGAAGCTAACCCGTGCGCAGCTCCACGTCAGGGCGCGACCCGCGTCGCGGCTTATTGCCTCAACGCGCGCATCGCTTGCCTGCTTTCCTCGAGCTGAGTCGACGCCTTCTCCCACTTCCTTCGAAGCTTGGGTAGGATCGAGGCGTTCCCACAGTCGCGGTCCCTCACGCACTTTGTCCAGACCTCAGCAGCCTCCAAATGAGTCGTAAGCACTCTCTCTGCTGGGGCGGCGACTTCGACGCACGCGAGGTCTAAGGCGTCGACGGGGATCCTCTGGTAGGCAAGCCGAGCCTCGTTGACACGCTCGAGGTAATCGACATAAGCCACGCCTAGTATCACGCGGCTCTCAAGGCCTTCCAGCTCTCGAAGGAAATCGCCGGCCTGCTGCTCGCACTTGCGCGCGTCTACCGCGGCGGCCTTTTCGATTGGGGGCTCCGCAGCGCCCGGATCGCCGTCTTCCCCGGGCCCCTCGTTCTCGAGCAGCCGCAGTCCGGCAACGCCTGCACCGGTCAGGACGAGCACGGCCAGACCAACGAGCAGCCACTTTGGAATGCGGAGTGTCATGGCACTGCCAAACGCTTGGCGAAACGCTCCGTCTCGGCGCGCCGCCACGCGCCACGCATGGCTTCGCGGCCGAAGATGCACAGCAGCGAGGCGACTACGAGCAGCATCGCCTCGTCAATCGGTCCCGGTATCGGAAGCAGGCCGATCAGGAGCATCCAACGGAGTGGGGTCGGGACGCTGCCGTCGCGAGCGAGCAGTCTGGCCGCGTAGATCGCTCTGGCGGTGAAGGCGCGTGTCTTATGCACGCTGCCAGTTTAGGCGGCGAGCAGTCGCGCCAAGGCAGGCGCGAGCCTCGATGGCCTCACCGAAGGCGGTGGCTACGGCGAAGAGTCAGGGGTCCAGTAGGAACTACGAGCGGTTCTCACGCGTGTCGTCGTAGTTCCTCCGGAAGTTGTAGTCGACCTGTAGCTCCTCCTCACCGTGTAAGTCGTCCCTGCTTCGGACGTCCTCCACCGCGTGCGTGTGCGGAAGCTTCTCCTCTCGCTGTAGGCGGCTCCAGAAGAGCCATCTCCCGCGTTCGCCGGGCTCGCACTGCTGTCCGGTCTCTGCGCCGTGGCAGCGGGCGCGTCGCTTGCGGCGGCTGCGGTGTCGGTAGTTGGCGTATCAGAACCGTCGGTATGGGCGTGGCCGGAGGACGACGAGGAATGGGAGTGATCGGCCGGGTCCCCATCGCCGTTCGTCGACGTCCCCTCCGACGAGTCCGCATCGCCGCTAGTCGATTCCTGCGAGGCATAAGTTTGTTGCTGGGACCCGTCAGGGTAAGCAGAAGTTGCACAGCAACCGTCTTCGGCCCCCCCGGTAGGAGTGGAGTGGACGTGCGGGTGCGCTGACGCTGCGGCGGCATAGGTTGTTTCCCGCATCGCTTCACCTCGGGCCTCGCCGGCGCGGCGCCCGGCGGCCCTGCCGTTGGTGAGGCCCGCCGCGTACCCGCTCTCGTTAGCGCGGACGAAGGCCTTGCGGTCCGCCGCTCGAAAGGCAGCAAGCTCGGTCATCGACCGCAACGCCTTGGCCTCGCGCTCGCTCGGCCTCGTCACCCGACCGACGCCAAAGGCGAGGAGACCAACCAGCGTGAGGAGGAGAGCGACCGCCGTAGTGAGGCGCCTGAGGTGAGGCGTCACTTCGCCGCCTCCCCGACCGCTCTGCCATAAGCGCTGCGGTAGGCATCTCGATAGGCGGAGCTCCTTCCGCTGGCGTAGCCGGTGCGAAAGCCGCGCTCGGCTCCGGCGCGGGATCCAGCCGCCTTACCGGCCTCCGAGCCCCCGCGCTTCGCCGCCGAGATACTCGGCCCGCCTGAATGCCCGATGGCATACCCGCTGCCCGCGGCCAGAGCGAGCGCGACGAGCAGCGACACGACGATCACCCATGGCTTCAGGCGGGGATGCCGTGTGAGAGGCGGGCGTGGCCGGACGGCGAGAGCGGACGTTGCCGGAAAGTTGGGCACGGCCTGGCGGTGCCTTCTTCGCGAGGCATCCTTCACAGACGTCTATATACGCCGCTTGGCGGCCGTCACCTTCACCCGTCGCGACCCGTCTGCGTCCGGCGCGGGGGCACCGACTCGCCATACCGGCCCGGTAGGTTCGCTCGACGGTATCCGCTTCCACCGAGTCCCCGTGCCTAGGGAGGACGCGCGATCTGCAACTGAGCAACTCGCGAGCCGGTAGAACCCTCACAGGGGGCGGACTGGTCGCAGCGCATGGGGCGAGAAGACGGGGGTACCGAGCCGGACGTCCGGCGGCCGCTCCTTCGGCGGCATCTCCTCGTCGCGGATCGGCTCTCCGTACCCCTGGGCTCGGTCGAACAAGAGCTCGAAGGGCACGGCCTCGACCCCGAACTCGCCGGCGACGGTCATCACGCGCTCGCGATGGTCCTCCGAGGCGTCGGGCAGCCACGAGAGGACGACGGGCTCAGCCCACTCGGCGCGCAGGCCGCCGTCGTAGACCTCGGCCTCGCCCCAGAGCAGGACGGCGCCGAGGACGACCGGGACAACATCCGAGCCCTCGGCCCAGTGGGAGGGCGGGCTATGCCAGGCGTAGAGGCCGCAGGCGCAAGCGGGGTGGGGCGCTGTGTGAGGGGGGAGGTACCGAGGTCCCTCGTACTCCTCGCGCCGGCAGTCCGCCTTGTTCGGCCCAAGCGTCCAACGGGCTCTGCTGGCGTTCAGCGAGGCGAGCTCGTGTCCCTCGAAGCTCCAGGCGCGGTAGCCGAGGACCTCGCCCTGTCGCTTGCGCGGGAGCACCTCGACGCCGCTCTCGGGGTCAAGTTGCCCGGATTCGCCCGCCATCGCGCGCTCGGCGATCGCGCGAACGAGCCTGTTCGGGTCGTCGGCGGCACAGAGCTCCTCCCGCGCGACCCAGATCCAGGGCCGGCCGTCGTAGGAGAAAGCGACCGCGCCGCAGCGACACGGGAGCTCGGTCAGGGCCAGCGGGCGCTCGGGCGGCGGACCCGGTGGCCACCCGCAGCTCGGGCAGCTCATGCCGGCTGCTTCTCGCGCTCCCGACGTCGGGGCCGCTCGGCCGGCCGCTCGCGTCGCCGAGGCCCCGGGGCGGGCTCAGGTGGCTTCGACGGACGCTGGCGCGTCGGCTCGATGGTGATCCGCCGGTGAGGTCCGAGGAGACCCATCGACAGCGCAGCCTACAGCCCGCGGGACGTAGGTGCGCCTCCCCTTGTCGTCCTTCCGGCTCCGGCTCCCCGGCTCCCGACAACGGGTCTCAAGGTCTTTCGATTCCTCGGCGACCATCGACTCCGCCGCTTGCCCGCCAGTCAGTCAGGTTTGAGAGACCCGGCGAGGCCAGTCCATCAGACGCTGAGCACTCTACGAGCCCTCGACTACAGCCTCACCCCGCGCTCTCCACCGCTCCGCCGGCGATCCGGCCCTCATCGCCTATAGAGAGCGAGATGGGCGACGAGCACGGGGTAACAGCTCGGCTCGATCCAGCTCCTCCTGTACCCCTTTGCGTTGCCGTTCGGATAACCCACGAACCGTACGCGGCTGTAATGGGCGTCGACCACGGGGCCGTCACTACAGCCCGAGAACTTGCGGTCGCGGAAGTGAGCGTTGGTGGAAGAAACGACGTAGTCGCACCTCGTGTTGATGTATGACCATCGGCGCGAAACTTGAGACCACCCAGTGAAGCTGTCGGCGAAAGTGCGAAACCAAACGTTGTTGGCGCCGACGCAGCCTCCCGACCGATTCCAATCGGCCCCGGAGCGGACTGAGTTCAGGATCCGGCCGGTGCGGGCGTCCGTGTACCAAGCCTTCGAGTAACCGCCGAAGGTATATGCTCGCGCGGCGGCGCGGACACCAGCGGCCCGGCTTCCTTCGCCCCGATCGGCTCCGGCGCTCTGCTGCCTAACCGGTGAGGAGCCCTCGGTCCACTTCGGGGGAACGCCTCGCTCGAAGGTGGCGCGGCAGGTCCGCAGGTTGATCGAGAGCTGGCGGGACTCGATGGCGCGTTCGTCGCGAGCAAGCGACACCGAGGCCCGGGGCAGCCGACAGCTGGGGCGGCGGGTTTCAGAGCCCCTAGCGGCGACCGCCACCTGGCGCCCCTGGACGACCGAACGTGTCGAATCGGCCAGCGGGTACGGCTGCTGAAACCTGACCACGTCGCCATGGCTATCCGCCTGAGCTGACCCCGCGAGAGCAAGCAGCAACCCCGCGCAGAGGCCGAGGCCCTGGATGATCCTTCCCTTTGTCATGTCGCTCCTCATTCGACTTGATCCGCCGGGAAGGGTAAACCCACCCACCAGCCCACGGTTGCGCACTTCGACCTCGACTCGCCTGCCCCCCGCGGGGAGGGCGGTCTGCTCATCTTCATCGAGCGGGCGCGAGAGCACACAAGCGGCCGGAGGCCGGCCGTCCCTGAACCATCGTCCGAGCACTCTCGCGGCCTGGCGACACCGCGCGCTCTTCACTGGCTCGGAGCGCCCGCGAGGCGCGGCCTCTGGCCGAGCCATTCTCGACCTACATGGGCCATCCTCGATCGTCAGGAGCGCCCGCAATGCGCGAATTGGCTGATCGGCGGCTCGGTTACCGTAACGGTGGCCGCTCAGGACGCGGCCAGGTTGAGGGGAAAAAGCGGGTCTAGCCCGCCGCGACACCGCCCGGACGTCCCCCGCCGCGTGCCCTGTTCGTCGTAAGACGACAAGCCTTGGGACCAATGAAGGGACCAGCATGAGCGAGAACACCGACACAGCTGTGGTGGGAATACCCAGCTGCGAGGCTTCCCGGGTACGGCTACACGCCTGCCGAGCACGCAGCGGTGGTCGGCGAGCTGGTGCGCGAACTTGACCTCCACGAGTTGCTCGTGCGGGCCATGACTGGGGCGGGCCGATCGGCCTCTCGGTCGCCTGCGCCGACGCGGGCCGCGTGGCTGGGCTAGTGCTCGGGTGAACGTGGTTCTGGCCGCCCGATCGACGATTCCGCAGGGTACGCTCATCGGTCGTAGCACCGCCGGTGCTCCGGTGCCGTACCATTCGAGCCCATCATGGGTGACATCGGTAAGCCCATCCGCGAGACCGACCGACCGGCGCCGGTCCGAGTTCCCGAGCCCGAGCCCGATCGCGAGCCCGAGCCCGATCGCGAGCCGCCGCCACCACCGCGCGAGCCCGAGCCGGTCGAACCGCAGCGAGCGTGAGCGCCGAGCCGGTCGCGGAGCCGCTCGTCGGCTTTCGCCACTGGGGATGCAAGCGCGGCGGCCTGTATTCCGGCATCTTCGTCGCCGGCCGCTTCGTGCCGAACCCAGCGCTCGGGATGATGGCCCCGCGCGTTGGGCTGATGCCATGGCCGACGGACCACGAGCGCGTCGCGAAGTGCTTCGCACTACGCGGCCACGAGGCCCCCTATCGTGACTGCAGGTGTGGCTGGGCGGCGTACTACTCGCTCGCCGCGGAGCCCGAGCTCCCGGCACCCGAGTGCGTCTGGGGCGCGGTCGTGGCTTGGGGCACGATCGTCGAGTGCGAGACCGGGTTCCGCGCTCAGTTCGCGCGCCCGGTGGCGCTGCTGGATCGCGAGAACCCCGACGACCTTCGCGAGCAGGGCCGGCGCGCGGCGTACGCGGCAGAGGCCTACGGAATCCCGCTGCTCGCGCGCGACGAGTTGATCGCGTACGCGCACTGGCACGGGGAGGTGCGCATGACGGCTCGTTAGGGCTCGTCCGCGAAAGTTCGCAGTTGCCGCCGCGCTAGCCGCCCTCGGTGCCATGAAGGCGTTCAGCTTTCCAGCGATGTTGGCGGCTCCAGACCGGACGCGAATGACAACGACGTCGTCCGAGTCGGAAAAAGGTGCAGTGGCCAGCTCGCGGGGCGCCTGGTCGAGCGAGGCGTGGGCCTCGCCGCGCTCCACGCCCATACGCTCGGGACGCGCGATGACGGCTCACGACGGCGCGGGGCCGCTTCGGCCAGAGCCGCACACCGAGGTATCCCGCCAAGGCACGTGCGAGAGCCGAGGGCCAGGGTTGGCGCGATCGGTCTGAAAGAATGCCTTGCGTGGCCTTCCTCTACCGACTGCTTCCGCCACGTCCCACTTTCTCCCAGGATATGAGCCCAGCGGAGGCCGAGGTGATGGAGCGCCACGTCGCCTATTGGCAGGATCTGTTGAACCGCGACGTGGCGCTGGCTTTCGGCCCCGTGCTTCATCCCGAGGACCCGTGGGGCCTCGGGCTACTCGAGCTTGAGGATGAGCAGGCCGCGCAAGCGATCGGCGAGGGTGACCCGGCGGTCCAGACTGGCACCTGCACGTATGAACTGGTGCCGATGCAACTCGTTCGGGCCGGCTGAGCGCGGCTCGATGCGCGAGTAACCGGGGCACGCAAGCCGCAGAGTTCCGCTTCAGTCAAGTCGCCAATCCGCCGCCCGACCGAGCGACCATGGGTCATGCTCACCTGATCCCTATCGATGCGTCATTGCCCGCCGGACGATTCCCGGCGATCCGCGCCAGCATCTTCGCGGGCTCGCGCACCGGGCTGGTGGTCCGCGAGACGAGCATGTCGGTGTCGAGCTCTCCGCCCCTGACCGTCGGCCCGAACGGGCTGTAGAAGGCGCCGTCGGCGGTGAGCGTCAGCTCGGGCTCGAGCTGCTCGAGGCCGGCCAGCACGCCCATGTCGTTGGTTGCGGCACGGCCGCGGTTGACGATCGGCCGCACGACGTGGTCTTGGTCGGGAACGCCCATTGCGCGATGCAGCTCACACAGACGCTCCATTCCGTGCGGATCGGCCTCGGGATCCTCGAGGGTGGTGGCGATGCGAACGCCGATCCCGCGCTCGACCAGCCGCGGTACCGCCTCCACGACCTTGCGGAAGTTCTCGGGTCCGCGCATCTCGTCGTTGGCGTCGGGGTCCGGGCGATCGAGGGATATCTGGACTTTCACCGGCAGCTCGGCGAGCGGCTCCATCTCTCCGAGGCGCCGATCGTTGAAGACCGTCCCGTTCGAGAGGACGAGCGTGGGCAACTCGGAGCCGAGGGTCGCGATCAGCTCGGGCATGTAGTCGAGCACGAACGGCTCGCCGCCGGTTACTCCGAGGGAGGTGAAGCCGAGCTCCTTGCCTTCCCGCGCGCGCTCCACGATCTGCTCCCTGCCGAGCTCCCGGCGGTTGACTTGCGGCGCCGACTCGGTCAGGCAGTAGGCGCAGCGCAGATTGCAGTGGTAGTTGGCGTAGAACCACAGCCGCCCACCGATCTCTCCGCCGGCGATGCTGTCCGCGATAGCCGTCACGCTAGGCCCTCCTCGGCGAGACGGGCAAGCGTCATCGGGCTCGTCGGCAACCCGAGGGCGGAGCAGTAGCGGTTGAGCATAAGGGTCGCGCCGGCGACCAGGGTGAGCTCGACGAGCTCGGGGTGTCCCATCGCCTCTCGCGCCCGAGCGGTGACCTCGTCGGGCGCCGCTCCGCGGCCGAGAGCCACGCCATCGACCCAGGCGATCAGGGCAAGGTCGTCCGGGTTGGTGAAGACGGCCTCGGCCTCCTCTTCGCCCCGAAGGGCACGAACTTCCCCCGGAGAGAGTCCGCAGTCGAGGGCGACGGCAGTATGGGTCTCGACGCAGTAGCGGCACTCCATGAGCGACGAGCAGCGGAGGATGACGATCTCCTTGGTGCGCGCGTCGATGGCAGTCGGACCGAGCACGCGACCGACGAACGGCAGCGTTACCTCCAGCACCTCCGGGACGTGGGCCAGGGATGCGGTGAGCGGGCTCGGGGGGCCGTCGTCGGGATAGAACGGACGCGCGAGTATCGGTGCCTGCTCGACTCCGATCAGTGGCACGACGCTCGTAGTCGACCGATCGTCGCTCAGCAAGTTCTCAGAAGGGGAAGTCACGTAGTCGCCTGATGCCGCGGCCCACGAATCGGTGGTCGAGGCCCCAAACGCGCCCGGCGGGCACGAGGAGAAGGATGAGCATCGGCACCCACTCGTGGGGCTGCTCCCACATCCACGCGCCGCTCGAGAAGTAGAGAAGCTGCAAAAAAAGCATCTGGCCGAGTCCGATGAGCGCCGCCCCGCGGGTGGCCAGGCCCACGATGAGCGCGGCACCCACGCCGAGCTCCACCGCCGTCAGCAGCCACTGGAAGAAGCCGTAGTTGGCGAGGATGACGTCGTTGACGAGCCCCGGGATCCACGGGAGCTCGTTCTTGCTGGCTTCGCCGGAGAGGATGCCCCTGGCCTCCTCCCGGTTGACGAGCGAGCTGCGGTACGGGCCGACCTCGATGGTGCTGAACGAGAAGAGCTTGGCGAGCCCGTTCGAGAATAGGATGAGCCCTACGAAGATGCGGAGTCCGGCGAGCCCTTTGGCCAGCCATCTTGCGTCGAGCCCGGTCCGTCGAGCGTCTGCCTCGCCACCAGTCCGAGTAAGCCCCTCGACGGCCATCAAGAGCTAACGGATAGACGATCACAGGCTCTTCCCGGCACCGAACTCACGCGCACCCACCGACTGACTCTCACACCCTTTCGACCCCTGAGGCTCGACAACGGTTCACCCGTGGGCATACGGTCACCGTCCGAGGCAACGGGCGCGGCGGACCAAGGCCAGGCAGAGGGGGTTCTCCGCCAGCGCTCGCGGGCATCCCGTCATTCGGCTTCGGCCGGCCGTGAACCATTTCGACGACCGGGGCGGTCGAAAACACGGTGACCTACTGGAGCCTGGCAAACCGGCTCGAACACCGTTGGGCGCGCGGTCGCCTCTGCGACTACGTAGACGGCGACATGGCGCCGGGGGAGCGCCCCCGGCTCGAGCGTCACTTGCGGCATTGCGCGGACTGTGGTCTCCTGGTGAGGTCCCTCACCGTGGCGTTGGGCGCCCTGCGCCGTTTGCCGCGCCCGGCGGGGCCCTCAGTCGCCCCGTCGGTCATCGCGCATCTGCGCCGGTCGACCGACGGAGCAGGCTGGGCCCGAGGGGCATGACTGCGCCGGGCCATCGCCGGAAGACCGGGTAGGTTCAGGTCCCGTGAGGTCGAAACCGAACGCGCCGATCGTGCACAGCACGGTCAGCGGTACCGAGGCCGGCGGAGGGTCGGACGCCGCCGAAGCAGACCTCATCGAGCGCGCCAGAGCCGGGGACCGGATCGCGTTCGAGGAGCTCGTTCGGCGGCACGCCGACCGGCTCTATGCGGTCGTGCTGCGATTCGTGGCGAGCGCCGAGGAGGCCGAGGAGGTTACGCAGGAGGCTTTCCTGCGGGCGTGGCGGAGCCTCGGCCGGTTCGAGGGACGTTCGCGGTTCTTCACGTGGCTGTACCGGATCGGGATCAACGAGGCCAAGCGGCGGACGGAGCGGGGACCGCCGTCCGGCCAGACGGTGTCGATGGAGGAGCGGCCTATCCACGACACTCCCGACCCGAGACAAGCGCCGCCGGCGCAGGCCGAGCAGCTCGAGCTGCGGGCCGCGCTCGAGCGGGCGGTGCGCGCGCTACCGGTCGAATACCGGGGGCCGGTCATCCTGCGCGACGTCGAAGGTCTGTCGACGACCGAGGCCGCCGCGGTGGTTGGGCTCGGGGAGGCCGCCTTCAAAAGCCGCCTGCACCGGGGACGGATGGCGGTGCGCAAGGCGATCGACAGCTACCTCGACGTACCGTCGTCATGAGACGATCGGCATTTTCTGGCCCTCGCTTCATGCTCGACCACCGGTTCACGCGCGCGCACGCCTCCGACTATCTCGACGGGGAACTCGATCCGGCAGAGCGTCAGCGGGTCGAACGGCACACGTCGGTGTGCCCGAAGTGCCGTCAGGCACTGGAGGCCCTGCGCCGGACGCTCACCGCGCTTCGCGGGCTGCGCTCCGAGCGACGGGACGACTTGGCCGCCGGCGTGATCGACCATCTGCGCCGCGTCCCTTGAGCGGCGCTCGGGAAACCCTGAGGCGTCTGCGGGAGGCGCGGGTCGAAGCTTCAAGCCGACCGTCGGGCCGATGAGCCCAGCCAAGCGCTATGACCTCGCGGTCCTCGGCGGCGGCGCGGCCGGCCTCGTCGCCGCCCACGGCGCCGCGGGGCTCGGCGCGCGCGTCGTCCTGATCGAACGGCACGAGCAGACCGGCGGAGACTGCCTGTGGACCGGCTGCGTGCCGAGCAAGAGCCTGATCGCCTCGGCGGACCTCGCGCAGCGCATGAGAGACGCTGGCGCTGTCGGGCTGGTGCCGGTCGAGCCCGAGATCGACTTCGCGCGTGTGATGGCCCACGTAGATGGAGCGCGTCGGCGCATAGCGCCGCAAGACTCTGTCGACCGCCTGCGCGCTAACGGCGTTGAGGTCCTACCCGGCCACGCGTGCTTCGTCGGGCCGGGGCAGCTCATGGTCGACGACCGCCAGCTGCTGAACTTTCGCACCGCGCTGATCGCCACGGGCTCGTCGCCGAGCGTGCCGCCGATCGACGGGCTCGAGGACGCTGACCCGCTGACCAACGAGACGGTCTGGGACCTGCGCGAGCTGCCCGGCCGGCTGGTCATCGTAGGCGGGGGAGCGACCGGCTGCGAGCTCGGACAGGCGTTCGGGCGCCTGGGTAGCGAAGTCGCCTTGATCGAAGTGGCCATGGGCCTGCTGGCCGCGGAGGAGCCGGAGGCCCAGAGGCTGATCGCCGACCGACTGCGTGGCGAGGGTGTCGACGTCCGCCTGGCGGCGGAGGCGCTGCGCGTCGAGGAAGTCGCCGGCCAGAGTGGACGGCTCCTGTTCAAGCAGGCTGGGGTCGAGAGCTCGCTGCCCTTCGACCGCATCCTCGTGGCCACAGGCCGCCGGCCCGAGACCGCCGACCTCGGCCTCGAGGCCGTCGGAGTTCAGCTCGACGGCCAAGGCGCGGTCAAGGTCGACGCGACGCTGCGGACCACGGCCAGGGGCATCTTCGCCGCGGGCGACGTCAACGGGTCGCTTCCCTTCACGCACGTCGCCGCCCATCACGCCCGCACCGCGGTGGGCAACGCTCTCTTCCACGCTCGGCGCTCGTTCACGACCGACGCGGTGCCCTGGGTGACCTTCACTGATCCTGAGGTGGCGCGCGTCGGCCTCACCGAGGAGCAGGCGCGCCGGCGCTTCGGCGACGACGTCGCTGTGGCGCACCACGACTACGAGGGGCTCGATCGGGCGGTCACCGCCGGGGTCCCATACGGCTTCGCCAAGCTTGTCGGCTCCCCGCGCGGGAAGCTAGTCGGCGCCACGGTCGCCGCCCCGACTGGCGGCGAAGCAATCGCCGGCCTCGCCACGCACATCGCCGCAGGCAACGCAATCGGGGACGTGAGCCGTCAGGTCCACGCCTATCCCACCTTCGCCGAGGGGCCGGCGCGCGCCGCGGACGAGCACCTGCGCGACCGGTGGCTGACGCCGGCCATGCGCCGGTTCACCCGGCCCGTGCTCGCCCTGCTGCGCGCGGTGGAGCGAGCTCGCTCGGTCTGACCCTGGACGCGAAGGAGCTCATCGAGACCCGCCGGGATCGCTATAGCGGCAACGGGTCCGGCTCCTAAGCGTGAGCGAGCGAAGGTCGCGAGGCGCGTGACGCCGAGAGCCCGAGGTCACTTAGCTGTCCCTAAGACGCGCACGGTCGGGCACTCGTCGCCGTCTTACCGCTGAAGATCGGCGATCCGTCCGGCCACAAGTCGCTCGACCGCCGCGACCGAGGCGAGGAGGTCTTCATTCGAGAAGCTGGGGGGTTCGATGTGGCGCCAGTCCTCATTTGAGCGAGCCCGGTCCCACGGGCAAGCCGAACGCACCCATTCGAGTCTGTCCGAGTACCGGCCGGTTGCGGGATCGCGGCGCGTGTAATGGAGGACTTGGCCATTGTGGATCTTGTCGCACGGGTCACCCGAGAGGAGGAGTGCGCGCCACTGCTCTTGGGTCATGGCTCGACCACGAACCGCGCCGCCCACATGACGTCCTCGTGGGTGGCGAGGATGCAGCTGCCGCCGGGGCGGTCTCGCCGCAGCCTGGTAAGGACGCGCTCCACCCTCAAGCAGACCTCGGCGAGCGACTCGCCCTCTGGCGGTCGCCAGTAGCAGGGGTCTTCCCTGCGTGCCGCCAGCTCGGCGGAGAAGCGTTCGTACCGCTCGCTCTCGGGCATGACGAAGTCCGCGCGGCCCCAGGACCGCTCACGGAGCAAGATGTCTTGAACCCAGCACGCTCCGGGCAGGCCGAGATGGCCGGCCGTCTCCCTGGCTCGCAGGTACTCCGAGGTGCAGTAACGCGAGAAGGTCGACGAGATGTGGTCACGGACCCAGCTTCCCGCGGCCTCGGCCTGCGCGACTCCGAGGTCGGTGAGAGTCAGGACATTTGGCTCGACGCCAAAGTAGGTTTCGATAGGCTCGCAAATCAGACAGAGGCCGACTTTGGGGGGACTAATGGACTCATCTCTGCACGAGCGTCTCGGCGGCACAGACGCGATCGCTGCGGTCGTGGCCGACTTCATCCAACGGTCGGTGGCAGACGACCGGATCAAGGCCAAGTACGCGAAGACCGACGCCGCACGACTCGAGAAGATGCTCGTCGATCAGATTTGCGAGGCGGCCGGGGGGCCCTGCACGTACAGCGGTCGGGACATGAAGCAGGCCCACACCGACATGGGTGTCACGGCCGCGGAGTTCGACGCGCAGGTCGAGGTTCTCGGCGCCAGCCTCGACCACTTCAACGTGTCCCAGGCTGAGCAGGACGAACTGCTCGGCCTCCTGGCGCCGATGAGAGACGACATCGTGGAGGTCGAGTCACAGGAGACCGGCACGCCGCTCCCCGCCGCCTTCCAGCCGGCGCCGCCCCTGTCGTAATGGCGAACTGGTAGAGCCGTCACTGCGGGACTCGCCCGGACGGCTCCGGCAGGGCCGTGAGGTGGCGGAGAGAGAGATCCACTCGGGGCGGCGGGTCGAGCGGAGCGCGGCTATCCCGACACATGTACCCCTGCCGGCCAGAGATCGGAAGCCCCCGGACGCCGGTGCGCGATCGGCGTGCGATCGTCATGAGCGACGCAGAAAAACTTCGCAGCGAGAGCTCGGGCCAAGCGGTCTCGCGGTGACCGGAGGGCGTCTCAAGCTACCGAGCCCCGTTCCCGAAGGCGGTGGGTCACGGCGACAGCGACGCCGACAGCGCTGCAGAGGGCAGAACCTCTCGACCGCCTTAGCCGCTTGGTGCTCGGGTGGCGGATCCGCGGCGGTCTGCCGCCCCAGAGATCGCGCAGCACGCGAACTGCGTTACCGGAGGTGACGAGCTCGGCGTCGTGGCGTAGCGCTTGGCGAGGGCTGCCTCGAGTTGCGCTAAGTCCGCCATGGTCTCGAGCCCGCCGATGGTGGGCTTGGTGAGCCATCGAAGTTGCTTCCGATCGCCACGTGCTCGTGGCTCCCGGTGATCTCGCGGATCTTGTCGATGTGCTTGCAGACCACTTCCGGCCGTCGGACAGGCGCCTCATGTGCTGTCGGTCGTCGCCCGCCACTAAGGTCCATCCCGTGCTGGGAGACCGTGTACTCGGGCCCCGTGTGGTCTGGTTGCTCGCGCTCACAGCCGCAGTGCTGGCGGTCGGGGGATGCGGTGACGAGCCGCCGCGGGAGGACCCAGAGGCGGTGATCCGAGGCTGGAGCCGCGCGACCAACGCCGGCGACTACGACCGCGCAGGCGCCTTCTTTGCCCCGAACGCCGTGGTGGCGCAGGTCGAGGATATGCGACTGCGCGGGCCCGCCGACGGGGCGCGGTTCAGCGCCTCGCTCCCTTGCGAGGCCGACGTGACGCGCGTCGCTGCCGAGGGGCGCACCTGGCTCGCCACCTTCCGCTTGCGCGACGGAAGGACCCCGTGCACCGGCACGGCCGAGGTCCGGTTCGCGGTTCGCGACGGCAAGCTCACCGAGTGGCGCCAGCTGCCGCCGCCCCCGCCGCCCAGTGGGTTGCGGACGTCTGCCCCGTCGAGGAGAAGCGCCTGACCTGCGGCCGATCCAGCAGCGGATCGCCCATCCCGACTTCGAGACCGCGCTCACGATGCCGACTGGCAGCGAAGCCAGAAGAGGTCTTTGTGAACGCGCCTTCGGCCGCGGTGCCCATCGAGGTCCTCACCCTCGGGCGGTCCGGCGGCCAGGCGCCGGTGGCCACCTTGCTACTCGACGTTTCGGCGTGACCGTCCCGTGGTGGTCGGTCGCGGACGCGAGCTACACCTGCGGAGGTGTGCCCGCCCTGCACGAGCTGGCAGTAAGGGCGCCGCTCGAGCGTCCTCGGGCGAGGACGCTTGGCTCCTCTCTCCCACGACCTATCGCTTGCGTGCGGTCACCGGTCGAAGAAGACACCGCCGTTATTCCTCATGCGCGGGTCTCCGTGGCCCCAGCTACGTCTCCTCTCGGCCGTGGCCGGGTACGAGCACCGGTGAGGCGTCGCTACTCAAGCTTCCTGCGCGCCTCAGCCCCATCGACCGGGCTCACAGGCTGTACCGGCGCGGAGCGATCGCGGAAGGACCAGACCGTCCGTCGCTCGGCGAGCGTGAGCGGTCGCCAGTTGGTGGCCGCTCGATCCCACGCGTAGACGCTGACGTCCACGACGCTGCGGAAGCTCCTGAGAACCTCCACCGTGGTTCTTGCGTCGACGCCCTCCGCCACGGTTTGGCGGGTCATGACGTCGACGACTTTGAAGCGCCAGGGTGCCCTCGGAGGCGGCGGCTTGACGCGCTTCTGGCGCTCCGGCGCCAGAACTGGCGCTCGCGCCGAACGCGGGTCCTGAAGGACCTTCTCGAGCGGGACCATCTCTGCTCCCGTGCCCTTAGTTTCGGTGTCGAGGACCCACAGCTTTCCCATCGTGGTTCGACTATAGGTCGGCCGAGTCCGAGGACAAAGCGTGCCCAGGCGGGGCATCGCGGTTACCGCCCGATCGACTCACATGCTGGGTCGCTGTCATGCGTCGCTGTGCTGACCGCGTTCGTATCCACCGTGGACGGGCTGCCGTAGCCTCCAGGGCATGAGCGTGGTCAAGATCAACGCGATCACCGTGCCGCGCGACCGCTTCGACGAGTTCGCGAGGCGCTTCGCCTCGCGTGCGGGTCGCGTCTCGAGCGCGCCCGGCTTCGAAACCTTCGAGCTGCTCCGCCCCAACGACGAGCGGGAGGTGTGCCTGGTCCTCACACGCTGGCGCTCCGAGGAGGATTTCCAGGCCTGGGTCGCCAGCCCTGACTTCGCCGCCGGCCACGGCCAGCACCGCGAGGGCGGCCCGGTCGGTACCGCTAGCGAGCTGTGGTCCTTCGACGTGCTCGAGCGCGAGGAGCCGACGGCCGAGGGCTGACCCGGAACCCGGCTGAGCCGGTGCCGCGATGCGGCAGGATCTCGACGCCCTCCGGCTCACCGACAAGGTCGCGATCGTCACCAGCGCCTCCTCCGGCCTCGGCGTGGACTTCGCCGACGCTCGCCGCCGCAACTCGCGGCGCGGACGAGCTCGAACCCGAGCGTCTCCACGTAGAAACGCTTGGCGCGCTCCTGGTCGGAGACGGGAACGGACGGACACACTTAGCGTGGAGCAGCAGCGGCCGGCGCGCGTTCCGCGAACGCGGTCGGGCTCGGCAGGCTGGGCGACCTCGGCGAAAGGTTCGGTGCTCGGCGCCTCTGGTGTCCCCGTTCGGAGGGGCTAGCCGTAGTCGCGACACGTGGCCCGTTCGACGGGCGTTTCGACGCTCGCGTTCACCGCTTCGAGGGCGCGCCGGTCCCATCCATGGCGCTCGACTTCGACTTCGTCTCCTCCCGATGGCGGCCTGCGAGCAGGCGCCCGAGCGCAAGCCAAACGCGCCGGCCATCCCACATCACATGGACACCCTTCCCCCGGCGCAGTTGGGAAGATCCGCGCTACCCTCGCGCCGCACCTGCGCCTGGTCCCTCAATCTCTCGAGCACTGGTTTTTCAACTCCTCGTCAGCGTGGATCGACAGCCGCGTTACGTAGCGGCACGTGCGTGTCGGTAGCCATCAGCGCAAGCGCAAACACCGTCGCACGCTCGGGAATGATCCCGAGCCCCGGGCCGGCGAGGTTTGCGATCCCTCCGGCCGTCTCCATGGCCGACTGGCCCGTCTGGACCTGAACGACCTCGCGTACGGTCTCGCCGGCCTCGAGATAACTACTCGCGCCGTCGACTAGCTTTCCGACGCGACGGCGTCGACCACCCTCCCGATTCACCCCGTCGTCGCGCTCACTCCGAACTTGACCGGCCTGCTGCGCTTTCCTTGAAACGTCATCACACGCCCGGCTCCAGGTGGTCGGGGTCGGGTCCGCCCCGGGTCGCATCCGTCGCGGCGATGACGTTCACGAATCCTCCGTTTGGGCCTGAGACCGTAGAAGCCGAAGTCTGCGTGTCTCACCGAGGAGCCCGTGGCCTGACCGACGGGTTTCGGTCGATGTCCTGTAGCGGGCCGGGCGTCGCGTAGGCGGCCATAAGGTCCTCGCGCAGCCGGCGCTCCTCGCCTCGGCGCGACGGAAAGGTGAATCAAAGCGCGAGCCGCCCTCCTCCGTCAAACCCCGCCATAGCGCAGCAGTCGCGCGTCGCGGCGTCCATCCAGCCGGCTAAGTCGCCCGCATCCGGGATTGGGCTTGGCCTCGTCCCGAGCTGAGCGCCCCTGTTGGCGACCAGGAACTTCCGGCCGGCCACCCTCGTCGAGTGCCCAGAGGGTCGTGAGCTGTCCGGAGGCGAGAGCTCCCTCCCGAGCGCGGCGGTACCCCGTCGCGCGTTGTGAAGGCTCTTCGCCTTGAGAGCCGGCGCGAGCGCGTCGTCGAGTGTCGCGCACTCCTCCGCGTCGTTCGGCGGCTTGTCACGCATGTCCGGCGCGCTGGGAGGCGGTGCGGCATGAAGCGGGCGAGACGCCCAGTCACGGGACTCGACGGCTGAGAGGAAGCCCGCCAGCGTTTTCTCGACCGCCTCGAGGCCACCGGGATGCCCGGTGGCCGAGTCAGCGGAGATCTCGAACGCCCGTGCCGCCTCCGCCGCAGCCGGCAACCAGAAGGCCTCAGAGGCCGAAACGGGCCGTACGCCTTCCGCACCCATCGGACGGCGCAGAGCACGCCGGGCACCAGTTTTCCATGCGACGAGGCGGCGGCGTTCGCGCGATCCGCGTTCCGCGCGATCGACGCGCCTTCGTCGGCACGAGATTCCCGCAACGGGCGATTTCGGGGCTCGAGAGCCGTCCCGCCGCCAGTGACGCGCGCAAAGAATTCGCGGGTGTGTCGATTCGGTGCGGCCTCGTTCGAGTCGCGACCGTGGCCCGTTCGACGGTCCCGACACCACTAGGAGGCAGCGCAGCAAGCTTCCACTTCGTCTCTGCACGAACGCGGTCTGGTTCCGCCCGGCAGCCCGCTCTCCCCCGAAGAAGATCCGAGATGCCCAGCACCGCGCTCCTGGAGGCGATGAGCAAGTACAACCCTCGTCAGCGTGGATCCCTTGAGCGGCATGTCAAGGCGGCCAGTCATGCTGGCGGGCGACGGCCTGCGCTCGACGTCTCCCGAGCGCGCCAAGGTCCGCCGTTCGGCGGCGGCGAGCGCACCGTTATCGACGGTCTCGCCGGCCTCGGGATCACCGAGGCCCGACGCGATCGTCGCGGGCTACTGGATCTGGCCGTGCGCTTCCCTTGACGAGCGCGATCGAGTTCGCCGAGGTCGGGAGGCTCAAGCGCGCACGCGGCGATTCGACACGAATCCTCCGTTTGGGAAGCTGGACCGTAGAAGCCGAAGTTGCGCGTCTCACCGAGGTCGACGACTTCGGCGATGTCCTGTAGCGGGCCGGGCGTCGCGTAGGCCCCATAAGCTCCTCGCGCAGCCGGCGCTCCTCGGCTGCGCGCGCGAGCCGCGCTCAAAACCCCGCCATAGCCCGTCGCAGTCGCGCTCGCGGCGTGCATCCAGAAGTCGCCCGCATCCGGGATTGGGCGTTCGATCGAGCTGAGCGTCCCTGTAGGCGACCAGGAACTTCCACCGGCCACCCTCGTCGAGCCCGAGCGTGAGCTGCCGAGGCGAGAGCTCCCATCGACCGCGCGGCGGTCGAAGGCTCGCGCGCGTGGCCTTGAGGATCTGCGGGCGCGTCGCAGGACGCGCGCTCCTCCCTGTTCGGCGGCTTGTCACGCATGTCCGGCGCGCGGGGAGCGGTGCGGCATGAAGCATCCGCGTGCAGTCACAAACGGCTGAGAGGAAGTGCGTTTTCTCGCCGCCTCGGCCACCGTCCATGCCCGGTGGCCGAGCATCGGAGATCTCATCGCCCGTGCCGCCTCCGCCGCAGCCGGCAACCAGAAGGCCCAAGATCAGCACCCATCGGACGGCGCAGAGCGCCCACCAGTTTTCCATGCGACGAGGCAGGTCGGCGTTCTGGCGATCCGACCCGCGCGATCGCTCTCCGTCCAGGGCCGACGGGGGTGAGAGCCGTCGACGCGCGCAAAGATTCGGGCTGTGTCGATTCCGTGCGGTCTCGTTCGACGTGGAGTAAAACCAGTGCCCCCCACCACCACCAGGAGGCGCGTGCGTTTCATGGTTCTGGTTCCCGGCAGCCCGGAGTCCGAGGGCGAGATGCCCAGCGCTCCTGGAGGCGATGACGAAGTACAACGAGGAGCTCGTCAAGGCGGGCGTCATGCGGCGGGCACGGCCTGCGCCCGACGTCGTCTCGCCAAGGTCCGCTTCGACGGCGGCGAGCGCACCGTCGACCAGCGCATCGTCGCGCGCTACTGGATCTGGCAGCGCCCTCGCCGAGGCGATCGAGTGGCTCAAGCGCGCACGTTCGACGGCGGAGTGGAGATCGAGCTGCGCCAGATCTTCGAGGCCGACGACTTCGGCGAGGAGCTCACCCCCGAGCTGCGCGAGGCCAACTCGGCTGCGCGAGCAGATCTACCTCGTGTTCAACGATCGGCCACCCGGTGCGATCGACGCCGTCTGGCGGATCGAGTCGGCCCGGCTGATCGCCGGGCTGACTCCCTGCGTCCGCGACGTGTCGATGGCCGAGGATCTGGCCCAGGACGCGCTCGTTGCCGCGCTCGAGCAGTGGCCGGAGTCGGGCATCCCGGACAAACCTGCCTGGCTCATGGCCACTGCCAAGCGCCGGGGCATCGACGCGCTGCGCCGCCGCGCGCTCGAGCGCAAGCAGGAGATCATCGGACGCGAGCTACAGACCCTGCAGCAGCTCGACCGGCCCGAGCTCTCCGTCCAGGTCGACGGGGTGGAGGACGACGTCCTGCGCCTCGTCTTCATGACGTGCCACCCCGTCCTGTCCCAGGAGGCGCGTGTCGCTCTGACGCTGCGCCTACTCGGTGCTGTCGACGCCGGAGATCGCGCGTTCCTCGTCTCGGAGGGGACCGTCGCCCAGCGCATCGTCCGCGCCAAGCGCACGCTCGCCGAGGCCCATGTGCCGCCGAGGACCCCGGTGGCCGGGATGAGCTGGACGACCGCCTGCCTGCGGTGCTCGAGGCCTACCTCGTCTTCAACGAGGGCTACGCGCCGCGACGGCGGGCGAGCGGGTTCGGCCGACGCTGTGCGACGACGCCCTGCGCCTCGGGCGCATCCTCGCCGCGCTGATGCCACGCGAGCCCGCTCTGCGGCGGGAGCTCACCTCGCGGCTGCTCGGGCCGCGAGGCGACCCGGTCCTCTGGCCGAACAGAACGCGCGCGCTGGGACGCCTGCTCGTGCACGGTGGGCGAGCTGCAGCGGCCGAGGACGCAGCGCCCTGGGCCCCTACACGCTCCAGGCCGCGATCGACGCTCCACGCGCGAGCCCGCAGCGCGCCGACTGGCCGCGAATCGTCGCGCTGTCGACCTCCTGGCGCTCCGGGCTCCCCGGTCGTGCGCGCGGTCGCGGTGACGATGGCTTCGGCCCGCCTGGGCTCGCGTCGACTCGCTCACCGACGAGCGCGCCTTGCGACGGCTCACCTCCTGCCCAGCGTGCGCGGCGACATCCTCGCCCGCCCGGGGCGGTTCGGCACGCGAGGAGTTCGTGCGAGCGGCTGGACTCTGCGACAACGAGCGCGAACGCGAGCTGTTGCGTCGCGCGCGGTCGGCTGTGGCGCATAGCCTCGAGCTGCGCTACGTCGAGCTGCCGGCGGCGACCAAGCACGAGATCAAGGCGCCGGTGGACGTGGACGTCGTCCCCGGCGACGAGGCGGCCGGTCGGATCCCCGACCCGACCGTCCGCAGCGAGCTGACCTTCTAGCAGGCCAGGACGGCAAGCGCCGCGCCTCCGAGACGCTGCGCCGCGGCGAGGCCCACGAGGCGGCGCCGATGCTCGGCGAGGCCCGCGACGTCCTGGGCTCGGCCATGCGCGCTGCCTCACCGGCCGTGGCCGCCGACATGGCCGAGGAGAGCGAGCTCTTGCGCAGCCTCGCCGACCGGGCTATCTTCGACGACGCCTCGCGGGGGGCGAAGTTCAATGACGCCGATCGGGCGCGGAAAGGGAGGAAGAGGAGGCGGTGAGCCCAAAATGGGCGGGTCCGCTCGGACGGGGGCTCAGACTCGACGCCCGATCTTCATGGATCAGCTCGAGCGACCGAAGGAGCCCCGTCCTCGAAGCTGGAAGGGAGGAGCCGTCTTCCAGGGAGGGTGACTATGGAGCGCTATGACGACCAGATTCTCCTTGCGGCCACCGACCTCGTCAACTTCCTCGAGTGTGAGCACCTTGTTCACCTCGACCTCGAGGTAGCGACCGGGCGTCTCGACCTCGCACCGACGCGGACCGACGCCGTCGACCTCATCGCCGCCAAGGGCGAAGAGCACGAGAGAAAGCACCTTCGATCGCTGGCGACCGGCGGTGTGGATGTCGCGGAGATCGCCCCACCAAGCCGGGCGCGGACGCTCCGGGAAGCGGTCGCCGACACCCATGAGGCCATGCGCGCCGGAGCCTCCGTGATCTATCAAGCGGTGCTGGCGGAGGGTGACTGGCGCGGCTATGCCGACTTCCTGGAACGCGTCGAGCAGCCGTCCGCTCTCGGCGAGTGGAGCTATGAGGTCGCCGACACGAAGCTGGCGCGGACGGTGCGGCCGTACTTCGTCCTCCAGCTCTGCCTCTACTCGGAGCTGCTCGCCCGAGCACAGGGGCGCACGCCAGATGCGCTCCATGTGGTCCTCGGCTCAGGTGAGCGTGAGAGCTTTCGCTTCGCCGACTTCGCCTCCTACGGACGCCGTCTCCGGGGTGCCTTCGCACGGGCCCTGGCGGAGGGTGTCACCGGCACCTACCCCGAGCCAGTCGAGCATTGCTCGCTGTGTCGTTGGTCTGACCATTGCGACGGGGTGCGCCAGGCCGACGATCACCTGAGCCTCGTCGCCCGCATGGGACGGCCACAGATCGCCCGCCTGCGCGAGGTCGGCATACGGACCACAGCTGCGCTCGCTCGCTCCTCCTCGAGCGAGCGGCCGCCGCGAGTCGGAGAGCACACCTTCGAGCGCCTGCGCGCCCAAGCGAGGCTCCAGGTCGAGCAGAGGACCACCGGGCGGCCCCGCTACGAGCTGCTCGAGCCCGAGGAGGGGCGGGGCTTTGCCCTCCTGCCTCCGCCCTCCGAGGGCGATCTCTTCTTCGACATCGAGGGCGACCCCTTCTACGAGGACGGGCTCGAGTACCTCTTCGGGGTGACCCGCGTCGAGTCGGGGGAGCCGGTGTTCCGGGCCTTCTGGGGCCGTGATCGTGCGGAGGAGAAGGCGGCGTTCGAGGCTCTCATCGACTTCTTCATGGCCCGCCTCGAGCGCTTCCCCCACATGCACATCTACCACTACGCCGCCTACGAGCCGACCGCGCTCAAGCGCCTCATGGGCCTCCACGCCACGCGCGAGGATGAGGTCGACCATCTGCTTCGCACCCGGCGCCTGGTCGATCTCTATCGGGTCGTCGAGCAGGGCCTGCGGATCTCCCAGTCGAGCTACTCGATCAAGAAGGTCGAGGCGTTCTACATGCCGGAGGAGCGCGAGGCCTCGGTCACCGAGGGCGCCGACTCGATCGTCCGCTTCGAGGAGTGGCTCGAGACCGGCGACCCGGAGCTGCTCGAGTCGATCGAGCGCTACAACGAGGAGGACTGCCGCTCGACCCACCTCCTGCGCGAGTGGCTGCTAGCTCGGCGCGTGGAGGCGGCGCGGGTGCACGGCACGGAGATTCCCTTCCGCGGAGTCGGCGAGGCCGAACCCCCGCCGACCCAGGCCGAAGAGACCGAGGAGGTGGCGGGGCTCCAGCGCGAGCTATGGCGTGGGCTCCCGGACGAGCACACCGCTTTCTCGGCGGACGAGCGCTCGCGCTGGCTGATGGGTCAGCTGCTCGACTATCACCGCCGGGAGGACAAGCCGGTGTGGTGGTCGCTCTTCCAGCGTTTCGATCTCTCCGAGCACGAGCTCATCTCCCCGGACACCGAGGCGATCGGCGGTCTCGAGGCTGCCGGCGAGCTCGAGGCGCTCGGCGGCCGCTCGCAGTCCTACCGGCGGCGGCTGTCCTTCCCCCGCCAGGAGCACAAGGTCGGGCCCGGGAAGTACCTCGACCCCTCCACGGTCACGCGGGATGCCGACGGCTCGCCCGACCCCTTCAGTCCCTGTGAGTGGGAGGTGCTCGCCATCCACGACGACGAGGGAGTCCTCGAGGTCAAGGTCGGCCCCTCGCGCCGGGAATGGGCCCCTCCACGCGCCCTCATCCCGGGCCGTCCCTACTGGACGTCCGACCAGCGTTCCGCGCTGCGAGAGCTCGCCGCCACGGTGATCGCGGAAGGGCTCACAGGCGGAACCCGCCATCGGGCGGCACGCGATCTGCTGGCCCGTGCCCTGCCCCGCTCGTCGGCGGTCTCCACGGGCGGGAGGCTCCAGGAGGGAGAGCACCGGCTCGAGCGCACGCTCGAGATCGCCCGAGGGCTCGACCGCAGCCACCTCTTCATCCAGGGCCCGCCCGGAGCGGGCAAGACCTATACCGG
>JAUJNZ010000015.1 GCA_030447905.1 Thermoleophilaceae bacterium | reverse complement strand
CGCCCGGCGCCGGCGCCATGTCGATGTAGACCACGCCGTACTGGCCCGAGCCGCCGGTCTGGCGGATGAAGCGGCCCTCGATCTTCGTGGCCTCGCCGCGGACGGTCTCGCGGTAGGCGACCTGCGGACGACCGACGGCCGCCTCGACACGAAACTCGCGCTTCATGCGATCGACGAGCACCTCGAGGTGCAACTCGCCCATGCCGGAGATGACGGTCTGGCCCGTCTCTTCGTCGGTGCGGACCTGGAACGTCGGATCCTCTTCAGCGAGGCGCGCGAGCGCGGTCGCCATCTTCTCCTGGTCGACCTTCGTCTTCGGCTCGATCGATACGTGCACGACCGGCTCGGGGAAGGAGATCGTCTCGAGCTTGATCGGCGCGTCGGGAGCGCACAGGGTGTCGCCGGTCGAGGTCTGCTTGAGTCCGACCGCGGCGGCGATGTCGCCGGCATGGATCGCCTCGCGCTCCTCGCGGTGGTTGGCGTGCATCATGAGGATGCGCCCGACCCGCTCGGTGCGTCCGGTGGCCGAGTTGAGCACGCGGCTTCCGGCCGCGAGCGTGCCCGAGTAGACGCGGAAGTAGGTGAGCTTGCCGACGAACGGGTCGGACATGACCTTGAAGGCGAGCGCCGAGAAGGGCTGGTCGTCGGCCGCGAGGCGGTTGGCGGGGCGGTCCTCCTCGCCCTTGACGATCTCGAGGCCCTCGACCGGAGGGACGTCGAGCGGGCTCGGCAGGTAGTCGACGACGGCGTCGAGCAGCGGCTGTACGCCCTTGTTCTTGAACGAGGAGCCGCACAGGACCGGCGTGATCGAGATGTCGAGCGTCGCCTGACGAATGGCGTTGCGCAGACGGTCGACGTCGATCTCCTCGTCGGCCAGGTAGGCCTCCATCAGCTCGTCGTCGTACTCGGCGATGGCCTCGAGCAGATGGGTGCGCGCCTCGGCGGCCACGTCGGCCATGTCGGCGGGGATGTCCTCGACCGTCCACTCGCGCCCGAGGTCGTCGGAGTACTGGATCGCCTTCATGTTGACGAGGTCGACGAGGCCGTGAAACTCGGACTCGGCGCCGATCGGAAGCTGCACCGGAATCGGGTTCGCGCCGAGGCGGTCGATCATCGTCTGGACGCCCTGATCGAAATCCGAGCCGATCCGGTCCATCTTGTTGATGTAGGCGATCCGTGGCACGCGGTACTTGTCGGCCTGGCGCCAGACGGTCTCCGACTGGGGCTCGACCCCGGCGACGGAGTCGAAGACGGCGATCGCGCCGTCGAGCACGCGAAGCGAGCGCTCCACCTCGACCGTGAAGTCGACGTGGCCGGGGGTGTCGATGATGTTGACCCGGTGGTCGCGCCAGGCGGCCGTGGTCGCCGCGGAGGTGATGGTGATCCCCCGCTCCTGCTCCTGGGCCATCCAGTCCATGGTGGCCGCGCCCTCGTGAACCTCACCGAGCTTGTGCGTGCGGCCGGTGTAGAAGAGGATGCGCTCGGTCGTCGTCGTCTTGCCGGCGTCGATGTGCGCCATGATCCCGATGTTGCGCGTCTTCTCGAGTGAAACTTCTCGTGCCATCTTCTCTTGCTTCTGTGCTTGTGGTCGTGGTAGCGGGCAGAAAAAAGGCCCGTCAGCCGGGCCCGTACTTACGGTGGCGGTTGCCCGGAAGGTGGCTATGTCGTCGAGGACTCCATAAGCGGGTCGTGGCGCGGTCCCGGCCGCGATCGCGGGGCGAGGACCGAACCGGCGCGGGGAAGGCAAACGCTGCCCGAACCGAGCGGTGATGCTAGCAGGCGGCGACTGCCTCGGCGGCGCCTCGGGCGGGGTCTCAGCCCTTCGCGGCTCCTTGCGCTCTACTACGGCCCTACCAGCGGTAGTGGGCGAAGGCCTTGTTCGCCTGGGCCATCCGGTAGATGTCGTCCTTGCGCTTGTAGGCGCCGCCCTGTTGAGACAGGGCGTCGGAGAGCTCGCCGGCCAGGCGCTCGGCCATTGTGCGCTCGCGGCGCGCCCGTGAGAACTGGATCAGCCAGCGCACGGCCAGCGTGCGGGCGCGGCGGCTCGGCACCTCGACCGGAACCTGATAGGTGGCGCCACCGACTCGGCGAGAGCGAACCTCGAGCACCGGGGTCAGCTCGCGGACCGACTTCTCCAGAGCGTCGACCGGGTCGTCGCTCGTGCGCCGCGAGAGGATCTGGAGCGCGTCGTAGACGATCTGCTCGGCGAGCGACTTCTTGCCGGCGCTCATGACCTTGTTGATCACCTGCTGCACGAGGCGGGAGCTGTGCACGGGATCGGGGTCGACCGGGCGGACGCCGGCGGCGGCGCGGCGAGGCATTCGCTCAGCGAGCCTTGACGCCGTACTGCGAGCGAGCCTTCTTGCGGCCGGACACACCTGAGGCGTCGAGCGTTCCCCGCACGACCTTGTAGCGCACGCCCGCGAGGTCCTTGACGCGACCGCCCCGGACGAGCACGACAGAGTGCTCCTGCAGGTTATGACCCTCGCCGGGAATGTAGGCGGTGATCTCCATCCCGTTGGTCAGGCGCACCCGCGCCACCTTGCGCAGCGCCGAGTTGGGCTTCCTGGGCGTCGTCGTCAAGACGCGCGTGCACACCCCGCGCCGCTGGGGCGCGGCGATCCGGCGCTTGCGCCCCTGGCCCGACTTGAGGCCCGGCGTCGCGACCTTCTTCTTCGGTCGCGAGCGACCCTTGCGGACGAGTTGGTTGGTGCTCGGCATCCGCGCGATGCTAGCAGTCGACCTCGCCCGATCCGGACACGCGGAGCCGGCCGTGGACTGAGGAAACCCGCCTACGACCGCGCCTCGAGGGCGCGCACCGGCGCGGGAGTGAGGACCGCGGCAGCGATCACCAGCGCAAAGGCGAGGAACTGAACGACGATGCCCAACGGGTCGCCGGCCAGCGGATCGCCGAAGACGATGATGCCCCCGCCGATCGCCGTGATGCTGGCCGCGGCGCTCGTCAGGGTGATCACCGGCACCGCATCGCCGCGCTGGAGCCCGTGCGCGGCGGCGTAGAAGGCGAGCAGCGAACCGATCGCCGCCGCGGCCGACCACGGAGATATGAGGGCAAGCGGACCATCCGTACCGACCCCCCCGACGAGGGCCTTGACGGCGACGTCGGAGACGCCGATGAGGATGCCCGCGGCCGCGCCGAGAAGCGCACCGTGATGGTGCTGCGGCGCGCCCAGCCGAGGCGAGAGCACGAGTAGCGTCCCCACCGCAAGCAGAGCCGACTCGAAGGCGATCATGGCGGCGAGCGAGTATGTCGAGTGGGCGCCCCCGCCTGCGGGCAGGGTGACGGCGAGCAGCGCGAGCCCGAGGGCGGTCAGTCCCACGCCGATCCACTGACGGCGCCCGACGCCGAGGCCGAAAACCCGCTCCGCGAAGACCGTGAGGAAGACGAGGCCGCCCGAGAGGGTGGCCTGGACCACCGACAGCGGCGCGAGCGCGAGCGCTCCAACGTGCAGCAGCCACGCTCCGAGGGCCACGGCCATCCCGATCGCGAACCACTTCGACGCGAAGAGGGCGAGGGCCGTGCGCAGCGGACGGCGCCAGCTGACCTCCGGTGCCGCGTTGGCCCCGCGGTGCTTGAGCAGGAAGGCGAAGTTAGTCGCGAGGGCGCAGAGGAGTGCGAGCAGTAGGCCGAGGAGTAGCGTCATGATCGTAAGACGGGTCGCCACCCCGCCGTGGTCTTCGGCCTATCGGCCTCGGCGCCTCCCTCTTTGAGGGTAGCCGCCCTGGCCTCAGCGTCTACCCGATCCCCGGACCTCGCACACGTGCCCCCCGAACCTCTCGCCGCGCCCATCCTGTTCGTCGACGTCGACGGGGTGATCAGCCTCTTCGGCTTCCCCCCAAACGACCCCGCCCCGGGCTGGTTCCACTACGTGGAGGGGATCTTTCACTGTCTCGGCGCGCAGGCCGGCGAGCGGCTCAACCGCCTCGCCGGCCGCTTCGCTCGTATGGGCGACGGGCTGGGAGGAGCGGGCCAACGAGCACCTGCCGCGCCTGCTCGGACTTACCGGTTCCGAGCTGCCCGTCCTCGGGTTCGACCGCCGCTACTGGTCCTCGCGGTCCTCTCGGGGCGGCACGGTCAGGTCCGCCAACTCGTCACCGAAGGATCGCTCCTCGTCGCCGCCGAACGAGCGCTCGGCCTCGGTGTAGGAGCGCTCGCCGTCGCCGAACCCGTCACCGCCGATGCCGAAGCCCTCGATCTCCCCGTCGGTCAAGCCGAGCTCGGCGGCGAGCTCGCCTTCCTCGAGCAGTCCGAGGTCGGCCGCTCTCGGCCGCTCGACCGGCTCCGTCGGCTCGATCTCGATGCGGCGGTAGCGCTTGAGGCCCGTGGCGGCCGGGATCAGCTTGCCGATGATCACGTTCTCCTTGAGGCCGACGAGGCGATCCGTCTTACCCTCGAGCGCCGCGTCGGTCAGCACCTTGGTCGTCTCCTGGAAGGAGGCGGCCGAGAGGAACGAGTCGGTGGCGAGCGATGCCTTGGTGATGCCCAGGATGACCTCGGCGATCTGGGCGCGCTCGCCGTCCTCGGCGCCGATGCGGTCGTTCTCGCGGGCGAGCTCGTGGCGGTCGACGAGCTGGCCGGGCAGGTAGAGCGTGTCGCCCTTCTGGTCGACGCGCACCTTCTTCATCATCTGCCGGACGACGATCTCGATGTGCTTGTCGTTGATGTCGACGCCCTGAGACTTGTAGACCTTCTGGACCTCGCGCACGAGGTACAGCTCGGTCGCCGTCCGCCCCCGGATCTCGAGCAGCTCGTGCGGGTAGATCGACCCCTCGTTGAGCTGGGTGCCCGCGACGACCCGCTGCCCGCGCTCGACGAACAGGCGCGTGCGGCGTGGGAAGGGGTAGGCGTGCTCGGCTCCCGAGTCGTCGGTCACCGTCACCACCAGCGCCTTCTCGGTGTCCTCGATCGAGACCGTGCCGTCCTCTTCGGCCAGGCGCGCCAGGCCCTTGGGCTTGCGCGCCTCGAAGAGCTCGACCACGCGCGGAAGGCCCTGGGTGATGTCCGCGCCGGCGACCCCGCCGGTGTGGAAGGTCCGCAGCGTGAGCTGGGTCCCCGGCTCACCGATCGACTGGGCAGCGATGATCCCGACGGCGTCGCCGATGGCGGCCACCTTGCCGGTCGCCGGGGCGACGCCGTAGCAGCGCTGGCAGATGCCGGTGTCGGCCTCGCACTTGAGGACCGAGCGCACGGGCACCGCGACGTCCTGGTCGCCGTGGGCCGCGCGAACCGCCTCGACCTTCTCGGCGGTGATGAGCTCCCCGGACTCGAGCAGGGTGTCCCCACCCGGGGCCTCGAACCCGCGCGCGGCGAAGCGTCCCGCGATGCTCTCGTTGGGCCCTCCGCCGGGGTGCGTGAGGGCGGCGTCGACGTGCTCCTCGGTGCCGCAGTCCTCGAGCCGCACGATGACGTCCTGGGAGACGTCGACCAGGCGGCGGGTCAGGTAGCCCGAGTCGGCTGTCCGCAGCGCAGTGTCGGCGAGGCCCTTGCGGGCGCCGTGAGTCGAGATGAAGTACTCGAGCACGGTCAGGCCCTCCATGAAGTTCGCCTTGATCGGACGCTCGATGATCTCGCCCTTCGGGTTGGCCATGAGGCCGCGCATCCCGGCGAGCTGGCGGATCTGCTTGAACGATCCCCGGGCGCCCGAGTTGGCCATCATGAAGATCGGGTTCAGGGGATCCAGGTTGTCCTGCATCGCCTGCCCGACCTCGTCGGTCGCCGTGGTCCACTTCTCGACGACGGCCTCGTGGCGCTCGGCCTGGGAGATCAGCCCCATCTCGTAATGGTCCTGGATCTCGCCCACCTCGCCTTCGTAGCGGTCGAGGATTCCCGGCTTCGCGGGCGGGATCACGACGTCGTTCTTCGAGATCGTGATCCCGGCCTGGGTCGCGAAGTGGAAGCCGAGGTCCTTGAAGGCGTCGAGCACGAGCGCGACCGCGTGCGGGCCGTGCAGGCCGACGAGGCCCTCGATCACCCGGTTGACGTCCCGCTTGCGCAGCGACTCGTTGATGAAGACGTACTGGCGGGGGTCGAACTCGTCGCCCAGGGCCTCGGCCAGGGCCCGCTCCACGCGGTCGTTGAAGATAATCCGCCCGACCGTGGTGAGGATGTGGCCGGTGTTTCGGCCGCGCCGGAACTCGGCCAGGTCGTGCAGTCCGACCATGCCATGCTCGTAGGAGAGCTCGGCCTCCTGGGCGGAGCGGAAGACGTGCGGACGCTGCCCGTACGAGCCGTCCCACTCACCGGACTGGAGGCGCTCCTCGAGCCGGAGCAGCTCCTCGGGCTCGGGGCCGTAGGACAGGTAGTAGGAGCCGAGCACCATGTCCTGGGTCGGCGTGGCCAGCGGCGAGCCATGGGCCGGCGAGAGGATGTTGTTCGACGACAGCATGAGCAGGCGGGCCTCGGCCTGGGCCTCGGCCGACAGCGGCATGTGGACGGCCATCTGGTCGCCGTCGAAGTCTGCGTTGAAGGCCGAGCAGACGAGGGGGTGAACCTGGATCGCCTTGCCCTCGACAAGCTGGGGCTCGAAGGCCTGGAGGCCGAGGCGGTGGAGCGTCGGCGCCCGGTTGAGGAGGACGGGGTGCTCCTGGATGACCTCCTCGAGCACGTCCCAGACCTCGGGAATCATCGAGTCGACCATCTTCTTGGCCGCCTTGATGTTCTGCACGGCCTTGCGCTCGACGAGACGGGCCATGATGAACGGCTTGAAGAGCTCGAGCGCCATCAGCTTGGGCAGGCCGCACTGGTGCAG
>JAUJNZ010000011.1 GCA_030447905.1 Thermoleophilaceae bacterium | reverse complement strand
CGCGTGCAGGCGGGAGCCTCGCTCGCGCCGCGAGAGAGTCGAACATCACCTTGGACCTGAGCAAGTCGAGGCAGATAGTTGGAGTGGTTTTTCCCGACCGCCACTCAGCGCGAGCACGAAGGAGCGCCTATATGAGCCTGACGCCGATGCCGGTCGGCGGTTGGGGGTCGCGCTACTCACCGGCGGCCTGAAACTCCCCGCCGCTGATGCTCGAGATCGTGTCCCCCTCGACCGAGAACGTCAGCGCGGGGTAGCTGCCGGGCTCGCCCTCCGAGAGGAGATAGGCGCCTTCCCCCACCGGCGACTCCTCGAGCTGGTCGCCGTACTGATCGCGGATGAGGTCGAAAGAGTCGCCGACGCTCACCCCCGACTTCGTCGAGAGCTCGGCGGTGTCGGAGACATACCCGGTAACCGTGCCGTTCTCGGTTTCGAACTGCAGGCGAACCTCACCGTCCCCAAAGTCCCAGATCCAATCGATCTGCGGGGCGGTCTCGTCCCCGCCGAAGTTGACCTCCTCCTTGCGCTCGGGCGGGCCGAACAGGGCCTCTGCCTGCTCTGAGGGCATGCCGACCCTGACGGGCCCAACGCTGCTTGTCCCGAGCACCCCGGTCGGCCCCTTCGGCTCCGTGGCGGCCTCGGGCGGCTCGGGAGTCGGCTCTTCGCATCCCACCCCGTCCGCATCCGAGTCGAAGCCGTGGGGTTCGCCCTCCTCGATCTTCACCGTAAAGTCCGTCTGCGAGAGGTCGGGGCAGTTGAGTTCAGGCGGAGGCGAAGGGATGCAGAAGTCGGGATAGGAGGGATCGCAGGCGGGGCTTGCCTCATCCTCCTCGGCCGACGGGGAGAGGCAGTAGTCGAGCGGCGGAAGCTTGGCTGGGTCGATCGGGATCGGACGCCCGTCCGCCAGCTGCGCGCGCTCGGGGCTCGCCTCCCAGCAACCCCCGTCAGTGGAGGTGAGGGAGTAGGCCAGCGAAAAGCGCGTGCCCTCGCCATCCACTAGCCATACGAGGCAGACGTAGGCGGGGCTTCCGTCTTGCTCGCGGCAGCTCGTCGAGCCCTCCTCCATCCGGTAGTCCGTCCCTTCGGCACCCTGCTCTGACATCACCGGCCGAAGGTCTTGCTCGATGCGCGCGAGCTGGCCCGAGAACTTCTTCTCAAGCGAGATGGCGAGCGTCTTCGGCTTGGCCTTGGCGTCGCCATCCCCGCCGACGTTTCCGATGACGAGCGACACTACGAGCAGGGCGAGAAGGGCGAGGGCCGCAGTTCTCCAAGGGTTGGCGCTCACCAAGGCGACGGTGCGCCCTCTTGGGCTTGGGCGTCGACGCGGCGGTGCCTGGGGACGCGTCGGGGGAGACGGTGGTTCGCCAGGAAAGAGGTGCCCGCACTCGCGGCAGATGCGAGCGGCGTCGCGTACCTGTTCGGAGCACTCCGGACAGACTTTCACGGACGGACGAGACTACCTTCCTTTGTTCCGCCGATCAGAAAACAGCGCGGACGGCGCCGGCTGGGCCGAGCGATCTAGGCGCTCGGGTAGAGCGCGCCGCCTCGCCGCTCCCTCCTCCTCCAGCCTCCGCGCAAGCGAAGCACCTGCGAGGGATTGACGGCCATGCGTTGCGCGGCTGCTGAAGGCCGCAGACCCGGCTCGGTCTGCAGCAGCTCCAAAAAGCTGGGTCCGTCGCTCCCCGCGTCCGGCGGGACGGGACGTGGTGGGGCGCCCGCGCTGCCGGCTGGTTCAACGCGAAGCGCTCCTCGGGCTCTCGCCGGCTTCAAGGGCTTCGAGGCCGACACGGAGGCGGTGGCGCTCCTCTACCAGCGGGTCAAGCTCCTTCAGGCGCTCGCGATCTCTCCCTTCGCGCGCTCGAGAAGGTCTTGCTCGGACCCGCGACAGCCTCACTTGATTGGAGTGTGGGCGATCCTGGTGCGAGGGAGTCAATCGCCATCCCGCAAGCCGAACCCCTGCGGGCGTTCTACCTGGATTGTCGCCGCTCCTGCTTGCCCCGGAGGGCGAGGTGTCGCGTAAGAACCGCCCGGTGACGTGTCCCGATGACGGTAGGCCATACGGACGGTCCCGCCGCCTCCTTCACCGCGCCGCGCGCGGCGGCAGCCTGGCGAAGGCCGAGCAGGAGCCTAAGCTCCGAACCGTGCTCTCGCGCGACGCCGCCCTCGCCGCCCTCGAGGCCGAGCGGTTCGACGTGGTCGTGGTCGGTGGCGGAATCACCGGCGCGGGCGTCGCTCTCGACGCCGCATCGCGGGGCTACAGCGTGGCCCTCGTCGAGCGCCGCGACTACGCGTCCGGGACCTCGAGCCGATCGTCGAAGCTCGTGCACGGCGGCCTGCGCTACCTGGAGAGCTTCGATCTCGGGCTCGTCCGCGAGGCGCTGCTCGAGCGCGCGCTGATGGTCAAGCTCGCCCCGCACCTGGTCAAGCCCCTGCCCATGATCGTCGCCGCCTTCGACGGCCGGCACCCCGACCGCCTCGTGGGCGTGGCGCTCAACATGTACGACGTGATGGCGAGCGAGCGGCTGCGCCGTCGCCCCGACCGCCGCTTTCGTTACGGCTACCGAGCCGGTGAGGACTGGAGCCCCGACCGTCACCGCTCGATCGGCGCCGACGAGGTCCTCGAGCACCTGCCCGCGCTGGCCGCGCGGCGCCCGACCGGCGGCTACCTCTTCTACGACTGCCAGACCGACGACGTGCGGCTCACGCTCACCGTGCTCGGGGAGGCCGAGCGCTTCGGCGCGGTGTGCGTCAACCGCTGCGAGGTCGAGGAGCTGCTCGAGGAGGGCGGTCGCGCCGCCGGGGTGCGCTGCGTCGATCGCGCGAGCGGTCGCACGCTCGATGTGCGCGCCGACAAGGTGGTCAACGCGACCGGGGTGTGGGCAGATCGGCTCCGCCCCGAGGAGATCCACGCCGAGGCCGAGGTCCCCCACATCCGCCCGAGCCGGGGCACCCACATAGTCCTCGCCGAGAAGGACCTGCCCCTCCGCTCTGCCGCGATCGTCCCGGCCGGTGGCGACCGGACGATCTTCGCGCTGCCCTGGCTCGGGCGCACGCTCGTGGGGACGACCGACAGGGACTACTCGGGTGAGATCGATCACGTTCGGCCCGACCGCGAGGACGTCGACTACATGCTGGAGGCCTGCAACCGCTTCTTCGCCACCGCGCTCGCCCGGGGTGACTTGCTCGGCGCGTTCGCGGGGGTCCGACCTCTCGTCTCCACCGGCGACACCAAGCGCTCGGTCGACATCTCGCGCAGGGCCGAGCTGTTCGAGACGAGCTCGGGCCTGATCACGATCACCGGCGGCAAGCTCACGACCTGGCGGCGCATGGCCAAGCAGGTGGTCGACCGGCTCGTCGAGCGCGACGGGTCCGAGGCGCTTTGCCGGACCGAGGACGTACCCCTCGGCCTGCCCGTCGATGCGCGCTCGCTGCCCTACGCCCGCGGCGTCGACGAGGCGAGCCGGACGCTGCTCGCCGAGCGCTATGGCTACTCCGCCCGCGACGTGCTCCTGATCGCCGCCGAGGACCGCGAGATGGCGCGGCGAATCGTCGGGGAGCTGCCCGACCTGCTCGCCGAGGCTCGCTTCGCCGCCCGGCGCGAGCAGGCGCTCACGGTGGGCGACGTGCTGTTGCGGCGGACGCGGCTGGGGCTGCTCGACGCTCGGGCGCTGTGCGCACCGCATGCCGAGGGACCGCGCGCGGTGGCCGGCGCGCTTGGCATCGAGCACGGCTGGGACGCCGCGCGGGTGGAGCGGGAGGTGGGGGCGTGGTACGAGGAGGCGGCTGCGGAAGGGATCGCCGACGCCGGCGGCGATTCAGCCCCCCCAACGGGGGAAAGTGCCGCGCCCCAGAAGCTCTCCCCCTCCGGCGAGCTTGGGCCCGCGCACGAGCAGGCGGCCGCGCGGTGACCGCGCTCGCGCTCGGCGGCGGTCGGAGGCTCGCCCTCGACCCCGACGGCCCCGTCCTCATGGGCATCGTCAACGCCAGCCCCGAGTCCTTCTCGGACGGTGGCCTTCTTCCCGACGCCGACGCCCAGGTCGCACACGGCCTCCGGCTCGTCGCCGAGGGCGCCGCGCTCGTCGATGTGGGTGGGGAGTCGGGGGTCACCCATCGCCCCCCGGTGACGCCCGCTGAGGAGATCCGCCGCGTCGTCCCGGTCGTAGAGCGCCTCGCCGACGCGGGCGTGACGGTTTCCGTCGACACCTGGAAGTCCCCCGTTGCCCGCGCCGCTCTCACCGTGGGCGCGGCGATCGTCAACGACCCGAGCGGCCTCAGCGACTTCGAGCTCGCCAGCGCGTGTGCCGAGCACGGCGCCGCGCTCGTGGTCACCCACACACGTGCGGCGCCCAAGGTCAAGGGCTTCCCTTCCTACGACGAGGACCTCATGGCCGAGGTGATCGCCTTCCTGGGGGCGCGCGTCCGTGCGGCCGAGCGGCTCGGGGTCGCAGCCGAGCGGATCGTCGTCGACCCGGGGCTCGACCTTGCAAAGACCCCCGCCCAGAGCGTCGAGCTCCTCCGCCGCCTCGGCGAGCTGCACGAGCTGGGCCGCCCGATCCTCCTCGCCGCCTCGCGCAAGGACTTCGTCGGCGCCCTAACCGCGCGACCACCGGCCGGCCGGCTGGCCGGCACGCTCGCCGCCCTCGACGTCGGGGCATCGGCCGCCGCGGCGATCCTGCGCGTCCACGAGGTCGCCCCGGCCGTCGACTTCCTCGCCGTCCGGGCTGCGCTGCGCGGCGAGCCTGTCCACCCCGGGCTCGAGCTCGAGGAGCAACTGCGCCGCGAGCCTGTCCGGCTGCGCCTCGCCTGATCGGGCCCGCCGGGTAGCCGAGCCGAGCATTCGCGGGCGCTCGTTCGTCCTGCTGGGGCGCCGGCGAGAACATCGCCTGGGGCTCGGGCTCGCTCGGGTCGGTGCGCGCGACCATGAGCGCGTGGCTGCACTCCGATCCCCATCGCCACAACCTCTTCAAGGCGGCCTATCGCGACAAGGGCGTCGGGCTCGTCAAGGGCACGTTCAAGGGGTACCCGGGCTCCCAGGTGTGGACGGCGCAGTTCGGGTACCGCTGCTGAGTGAAACCCGTCGCGCCTCCGCCGGAGGGCATCCGACCTCGACCGACGGCTCCGGTCGATCCGCGCCCGGGGTCCTCGACCCGGTCTTCGAGGCGCCGGGGCGTATGCCATCATCGCCACGGTCATGAGGCTGTTCATCGACACCGGATCGGTCGCCGAGGTGGAGGAGGTCGCCGCCTGGGGCGTGCTCTCCGGCGCCACCACCAATCCGACCCTGCTCGCCAAGGAGCAGGGCGATCCCGGCGACATCCTGCGCCGGATCTGCGACCTCGTGGACGGTCCGGTCTCGGCGGAGGTCGTCTCGGGCGACTCCGGCGGGATGGTCGAGGAGGGGCGCGCACTCGCCGCCCTGCACGACCACGTGATCGTCAAGGTCCCCTTCTCGCGCGCGGGGCTCGCGGCCACGCGGGAGCTGACCAGCCACGGTCATCGCGTCAACATGACGCTCGTCTTCTCGGCGAGCCAGGCCCTGCTCGCCGCCGAGGCCGGGGCGACCTACGTCTCGTGCTTCATGGGCCGCCTCGACGACATCGGGGTCGACTCGACGGCGGTGCTCGAGGAGATCGTCGGCGCGCTGCGACCCGGCGCGGTCACCGCGCAGGTGCTCGCCGCGTCGCTGCGTCACCCGATGCACGCCACGATCGCGGCCAGGCTCGGCTGCGAGGTCGCGACGGTCCCGGGCAAGGTCCTCGAGCAGATGCTCGTGCACCCGCTGACCGAGGCCGGCGTCGAGCGCTTCGGGACCGACTGGCGAGCGCGACCGGAGTTCGGCGCCTGGCTGGAGGAGCTCGTGCGGTCCTCGAAGGTCGCGCTCTCGTGAGCCGGGCGGGGCGGCCGGGGTCGCGCTAGTCATGTCGGTCCTCAATCGGGACGAGCTCGAGCGCAGCCCGCTCGCCGACCTGCACGCCATCGCCTCAGAGCTCGGCGTCGAGGACTTTCGCCGCCTGCGCCGCGAAGAGCTCGTGGCGGCGATCGTCGAGCAGGTCGGGAGCGGGTCGGCGGCCGACGGCGAAGCCGCGGCCGCTAGCGAGGATGCCGGGCGCCGGCGTCGTACCGGTCGTGCTCGCGGCCGGCGGCGCGGCGGCGAGGGGGAGCGGCCGGCGGAGGCGTCGCCCCCGGCGGCCGTCGACCCCGAGCTCCAGGTCCCCGAGGAGGAGCCGACCGCCGAGCCGGACCCGGAGGTCGAGCTCCGTGACGGGATCCTCGACATCCTTCCCAACGGCAGCGGCTTCCTCCGCGGTCGCTCCCTCGCGCCCGATCGCGACGACGTGCACGTCACCCCGGCGCAGATTCGCCGCTGCGAGCTGAGGTCGGGCGACGAGGTCGCGGGCCCGGCGCGACCCCCACGGCGCTCCGAGCGCCACCTCTCGCTCGTGCGCGTCGAGACCGTCAACGGCGCTCCGGCCGAGCCGCCCGCCGCCCGCCCGGACTTCGAATCCCTCTCGCCCGGCTATGCGACCGAGCGGCTCGCGGCGCCCGAGGAGCTGGCCGCCGTGCCCTTCGGCAAGGGCTCGCGCGTGGCCGTGATCGACCCGCCCGGCGCCGAGGGGGGGTCGCTTCTGCGCCGGCTCGTCGCCGGGCTGGCCGAGCGGCATCCCGAGCTGCGCATCGCGGTCGCGCTCGCCGGAGTCCGCCCCGAGGACGCCGTCGAGTGGCGGCGAGGGGAGATCGGGGTGGTCGGCGGAGGCGCCGACGGCTCCATCGACGACCAGTCGCAGGCGGCCGAGCTGGCCCTCGCGAGGGCCAAGCGCCTGGCCGAGGCCGGCGGGGACGCGCTGCTCGCCGTCGACTCGCTCGAGTCCCTCGCTCCGGACGCGGCGCGACGGGTGTTCGCGGCGGCCCGGCGGCTCGACGGCGCGGGCACGCTGACGGTGATCGCGACCCTCGCGGTGAGCGACGAGCTGGCCCGGCTCGCCACCACCCGGATCGTGCTCGAGGCCGGAGTGGGGGCGCGCGGCGACGCGATGCCGACGGTCTCGGCGGTCTCAGACGCCGTGCGGGCGGACCTGCTCGCCGGGTAGTCGCGCGGGCTCGCCGACGCTCGACGGGGCCGCCGGGCGCCGGCCCCCGAGAGGCTCAGCGCCGGTAGCCGACCCCCGCCCAGGACGGCTCGGGCGAGAGCTCGATCGGCTCCGACGCGCGCTCGGGCTGGACGTAGCTGAAGCCGTGCGTAAATTCGTCGAAGAGCACGTCGAGCTCGCCCTCCTTGACCCGTTGGTCGAGCCACGCGCCGCGGAAGACGAGCCGCCGGAGCCAGTGCACCAGCGAGCGCTCGGCGCTCCCGGCGAGCTCTTCCCAGGCCTCTTTGACGTGCTCGCCGAGGGCCGAGGAGGGCCGCAAAACCTCGCCGTTGACCGCGAGGTTGACTAGATCCTCTAGCTCCTCGGGGTCGAGTGACCCACAGACGAACCCGAGCCGCAGCGCGGCCTGCTCGATCCGCTCGACGAAGTCGTCCTCGTTGAAGGTGAACCGCAACTCACCGTACTCGAGCACGTAGTCGGTTCCTGACTCGTAGTTTCCGCGTCGCGTGGTGTCCATAGGTCCGCTCGGAGGATTGTCGGCGCCGAGGCGTCGGCATGTTAGGCCGGAGTCCTTCACCGCCGCCGCCCTGCAAGCCGATTTGCACCCGCAAGGGGGAGAGATTGGCCGTCTCGGAGCTTGGAGGGGCATGAACCCCAACGGAGCATCTTCGTCAGTAGTCGTCGTCGAGGACGACGAGGCGCTGGCGACCTACCTGGCCGACAATCTCTCGGCCGATGGGTTCCGGGTCGCGTGCGCGCGCGGTGTCGCCGAAGGCATGCGGGCGATCGAGGCTCGCCGGCCGGATCTCGCGATACTCGACGTGAAGCTCGGCGACGGCTCCGGGCTGGTCGTGCTGGACCGAATCCGCACCGCCGACGGGCTCGCCTCGCGCATCGACGCCCACCTGCCGGTGATCGTCCTGAGCGGGCGCGCCTCGGAGGCCGATCGCGTCCGGGGCTTTGCCCGCGGCGCGGACGACTACGTGGTCAAGCCGTTCGCCTACGCCGAGCTCCTAGCCCGCATCCGGGCCCTCCTGCGCCGGGCGGCGGGGCGGCCGCGACGAGGCATCGTACGGGTCGGCGAGCTCAGCCTCGACCCTTCGACGCGCGAGGTGCGCCTTGCCGGCGAGCCCGTTGTGCTCGCGGCCAAGGAGTTCGCCCTGCTGCACGCCCTCGCAACGGATCCGACCCGGGTGCACCTGAAGAACGATCTGCTCCGCGACGTCTGGGGCTACGCCGCCATTGGCACCACCCGTACGCTTGACGCGCACGCCTGTCGTCTCCGTCGCAAGCTCGGCCGCTCGCCGCGACCCCTGGTCCTCAATGTGCGGGGTGTCGGCTACCGATTGACGGAGGCTGCATGACGTTCTGGGCAGCCGTCGCCGGCTGGGTGCTGGTCGTCTGCCTCGCCCTTCGGGCCGCCCGCCTGGCGCGCCGGCTCGACCTCGTCGCCGAGGCCGACCACGAGCTGCGCGGGCCCGTGTCGGCGCTGAGCCTTGCCGTGGAGTCGCTCGGGCGCCGCCCGGAGCTGAGCCGCCGGGCCCTCGCGCTCGAGACCCACCTCGACCGACTGCGCCTCGGCCTCGCGGACCTCGCGGCGGCACGGTCGGGCCGCCGGGCCGCCCCATGCCACGCCGAGGTACCCATGGAGGGTCTCGCCCAGGCGGCCGCCGAGGCCTGGCAGCCCGCGGCTCGGCGCGCGGGCGGAGAAATCCAGGTCGACTGGCGCGCGGGGAAGGTGGCTGTTCGAGCGGATCGAGCCCGCCTTTCGCAGGCGCTCGGCAACGTCCTCGCCAACGGGGTCGAGCACGGAGGCGGTCGTGTCCAGGTGCGAGCCGAGCGCGTCGGCGGCAGAGTCCGCGTCGCCGTCTGCGACGAGGGGGCGATATCTGGGCTCGGGGCCGGCGAGCGGGCCTCCGGGGAGCCGGCGATGCAAGGTCACGATCGCGGGCGGGGCCTCGGGATTGCGGCCGCCGCGCTCCGGCACGCTCGCGGGTCGCTCGAGACTCCCGACTTCGCTCACGGCCTCAAGACCGCGGGAGGAGGCGGGGGGGACGGGGCGGCGACCGGAAGCCTGACGCAAGCGGGCGACCGTCGCCGCCCGGCGAGCACCGGCCGGGGGACCAGAGTCACCCTGGAACTACCGATCGTCGAGGAGACCTCCGCCTGAACCGACCTTGATCGCGGACGGCGAACGCGGATGTCAGAGTGGGTCGGTGATCCCGGCCCTCGACCGGCAGTTCGTCTTCGTCACCGGCAAGGGCGGGGTCGGCAAGACGACGGTCGCCACCGCCCTGGGCCTCGCGGTCGCCGCCCGCGGCCGGCGAAGCATCGTCTGCGAGGTGGGCGCACAGCAGAGAGTCCCGCGGCTCTTCGGACTCGAGCCTCCGGGGGGTGGGGGGGAGCTGGAGGTGGCACCAGGGTTGGCCACTACCTCGATCGAGCCCAACGCGGTTCTGCGGCACTGGCTCGATGTGCAGTTGGGTTCTCGTCCGCTCAGCGCTCTGCTGTCGCGGTCGCCGGTCTTCGGGTTCTTCCTCGCCGCCGTTCCGGGCGCGCGCGAGGTGATCACGCTCGCCCAGGCTTGGAACCTTGCTCAACCGCAGCGCTGGGGCGGTCGGGAGCAGGGCTACGACACCGTCATCGTGGACGCGCCGGCCTACGGCCACGCGCTCGGCATGCTGCAGACCCCGCGCACGTTCGGCGACATTGCCCGTTTCGGAACCGTCCGCCGCCAGGCCGACCGGGTCCGCTCGCTGCTCATCGATGCTCGGCGCACGGCCTATGTCGTCGTGGCGCTACCCGAGGAGATGCCGGTGACCGAGACCCTCGAGCTCCAACACGAGCTCCACGACGAGGTCGGGATTGGTCCGACCGTCGTCGTGGCGAACGGGATGCTTGCGCAGCGCTTCTCGGTCGCCGAGCTCGCGCGACTTGAAGCCGAGCCATCCGACGGGCGTGCGCCCGAGATCGAGGCGGCGCTCGTCGCGGCGCGCTCGCACGGTCGGCGCGCCCGGGCACAGCAGGCGCAGTTGCGACGCCTGCGCCGTGGCGCGGAGGCGCCTGTGGTCACGCTTCCGGAGCTGCTCGACTCAGACCTCGGCGCCCGCCAGCTCGGTCGACTGGCCCGCGAGCTGGGCCGCAGGCTTGCCTAATATCCTCATCGGCGTTCGTGCTCGACACCACGTACCGGGTCCGGATCCGCCACCGCTCCGGTCAGCTCGCGAAGGTCGCGCGGGCGATCGGCGAGCGAGACGGGCTGATCGGCGACGTCACGACCGTCAAGCTCGGCCGCGAGGCGACGATCCGCGAGATAACCGTCGAGGTCCGCGACGACGACCACGCCGCCGACATCTCCGGGCAGCTGAACGCCATCGACGGCGTCGAGGTGATCTGGCACCGCGACCGCGCCCTGATGCGCCACGAGGGCGGCAAGCTGAGCGTCGAGGCGCGGATCGAGGCGCGGACGCTCCAGGACACAAGGGACATCTACACGCCGGGGGTGGCACGCGTCGCCCGGGTCATCGCCGACGACCCCGGGCTCGCCGCCCGCTATACGACGATCAGCCGCACCGTCGCCATCTGCACGAACGGCACGCGGGTGCTCGGGCTCGGCGACATCGGCCCGCGGGCGGCAATGCCGGTGATGGAGGGCAAGGCGGTCTTCTACCGCCAGTTCGCCGGCATCTCGGCGGTGCCGGTTCTCATCGACGCCTCCGAGCCTGATGAGTTCGTGGCCACCGTCAAGCGGATCTCGCCGACGTTCGGAGGGATACATCTGGAGGACATCTCCGCCCCCGAGTGCTTCGAGATAGAGCGCCGCCTGATCGACGACCTGCCGATCCCGGTCATGCACGACGACGTCCACGGGACGGCGGTGGTGGTTCTGGCCGCGGCCATGGGGGCCTGCCGCCAGGTCGGTATCGAGCTTTCTCGCGCTACGGTCGGCCAGCTCGGGCTGGGCGCCGCGGGCTTCGGCATCGCCGCCTTGATGGTCGATGCCGGCGTCGAGCGGGTCGTCGCCAGCGACCCCGACCCGGCTAGCCACGCCCGCGCCGCCGACAAGGGGGTCGCCATCGCCGAGCTCGAGGAGGTCATGGCGAGTGCGGATGTCGTCGTCGCCACCACCGGCCGACCGGGGCTGATCGAGCCGGCGGTGGTGCGCGAGGGCCAGGTAATCCTCGCGCTCACCAATCCCGACCCCGAGATCCGTCCCGACGACGCGCTCGCCGCGGGCGCCGCCCTCGCCCTCGAGGGGTCGATCGTGAACAACGTGCTCGGCTATCCCGGCATGTTCCGCGGCGCGCTGCTCGCCGGCGCCGAGGACATCGACCTGGGGATGAAGCTCGCCGCGGCCCGCGCCATAGCCGACCTCGGCGAGCATTCCGAGCTCGTGCCCGACGCGCTCGACCCGACCGTGCACGAGCGAGTGGCCGAGGCCGTGCGCGAGGCGGCCGAGCGCAGCGGCGCCGCGCGACCCGAGCTCGCGGTGCCCGATCTCTAGCGCCCGGGACCGGTAGCCGCAGTGGCGGGCGGGACGGACCGGCTGGCGCCCCGCCTCCGCGTCAGGTGACCGGCGCGGGCTGCTCGAAAGCGCGTCCCTAACCGAGCCCAGCTTGGCGCGCGGAGCCCCGCGTCCGCGCGCCGCCGCGGGGATTCACTGTCTCCCGTGGAGGGCTGTGTTGCAAAGTGGAGGAAAGTGGGCTACAGTGGTGTTGCTTTGCGGGCCGGGGTGGCCGGGCTCCTCCCACCCAGCCACCCCGGCCGGAGCCTTCACCCTTGCGTTGCCCATGACCGAGACCAGAGGCAGGGATGGCGTTTCGCGGCCACTTCGACTACTCCCTCGACGCCAAGAACCGGCTCAACATCCCGCCGAAGTTCCGCGCCGCCTTCTCCGATGGAGTCGTTCTGGCCCAGGGACTCGAGCCCTGCTTGTGGGTGTGGCCGCCCAGCGCCTTCGAGGCGTTCACCGCCCAGGTCCTCGGCGGGCTGAACCCGGTCAGCGCCGAACGCCGCAAGCTGACCCGCTACGTCGCCGGCAACTCCTTCGACGCCGACCTCGACGCCGCCGGGCGGGTCACGCTCAACCCCGCGCTCGTGGAGCACGCCGGGATCGATAGGGAGGTGGTCGTGGTTGGCGTGCTCGACTACCTCGAGGTCTGGGCACGCGACCGCTGGCTGGCCGGGCAGGACGAGTTGAGCGCCGAAGTCGCGGAGATCGCCGAGGGCCTTGGCCATCCTGGTTGACATGACCCGAGAGCACGTCCCCGTGCTGGCGCGCGAGCTGGTCGAGTTGCTCGGGCCGCGCCCGGGCGAGGTCGCGATCGACTGCACGTTCGGCGCGGGAGGCCACGCCCGGCTCGTCGCCGAGCGCCTCGGCCGGGAGGGGACGCTCGTGGCGGTCGACCGCGACCCGGCCGCCGCCGACCGCTACGAGGACTTCGCGCGCGAGGTGCCCTGCGCCACGCGCTTCCTCGGATCGGACTATCTCGAGGCGATCGAGCGCCTGGCCGGGGAGGGCCTCCGTGCCGACCTGGTGTATCTCGACCTCGGCGTCTCCTCGATGCAGCTCGACACCCTCGAGCGCGGCTTCTCCTACGCCTACGACGCCCCGCTCGACATGCGCATGGACCCCCGCCAGGAGCTCGACGCCCGGACCGTCGTCAACGAATGGGATGAGCGCCGGCTGGCCCAGGCCTTTCGCGCCTACGGCGAGGAGCGCTACGCCCGTCAGATCGCCAGCGTCGTGGCGAGGCGGCGCCGGCGCGCCCCTCTCGAGACGACGTTTGAGCTCGCCGAGGCCATCAACGAGGCGATCCCGGCGCCGGCCCGCTTCGGCGCCGGCCATCCCGCGCGCCGGGTCTTCCAGGCGATCCGGATCGCCGTCAACGGCGAGCTCGAGTCGCTCGAGCGCGCACTGCCGGCCGCCTGGAGGATCCTCGTTCCCGGAGGGCGCCTCGGAGCGATCTCCTTCCACTCGCTCGAGGATCGGCTCGTCAAGCGCTTCCTGGCCGACCGGGCGCGCGGCTGCGTGTGTCCACCCGAGCTGCCGATCTGCGTGTGCGGGCACGAGCCCGAGGCCGAGCTGGTCGCCTCGGGCGGAGTCACCCCCTCCCGCGCCGAGGTGGCCGACAACCCGCGCGCACGGGCCGCCCGCCTGCGCGCGGCGCGCCGGGTGCGGGCGGCCACCGAGGCGGACGGCTGATGGCGGCGGTCGCCCGGTCGGGGGTCCGCCGCGCCCCGGCAGGTCCTCGGGAGGCTGCGGGAGGCGCACCGGCGTCGCGGGTCGCTTCGTCAGCGTCGCCCGAACGCCGCTCCGCCGGCCGCGCGCGTGCGACCGCCGCTCGCCGTCGCTCGCCGCGGGTGGCGCGCCATCGCGCCCCGTCACGGGCGGGCGCGGTCGTGGCGGGAGCGCCCGCTTTGCTCGACCGGCTGCTGCGCGGACGGGTCTGGGTGGCGATGATCGCGGTGCTGCTGACCGGGATCGTGTTCCTCAACGTCGCCCTGCTCGAGCTCAACGGCGCCATCGCACGGACCGAGGCCCGGGTGAGCGAGCTTCGCGGCGAGAACGCCGTCCTGCGCCTCCGCGTGGCCCGCCTCGGCTCGAGTGAGCGAATCCGCCGCGCCGCGGAGGCGCGCGGCTTCGTCGCCGCTCCTCCCGGAGAGATCGGCTACCTGCGCCTCGGCGCCGCGAACGCTGACCGCGCGGCACGAGCCCTCGAGCGCTGGCCGTCTCCTTCGGCTGCCGCCGGACCGGCCGCATCCTCGACGCCGTGAGCGGACCGCCCCTGCGTCCGCACGACACGTCTAGAGTCTGGCTCACCCGCCTCGTCGAGCGGCGCATCGGCCTCCTGTTCGCGGCCTTTCTTCTCCTGCTCGCGCTCGCCGCGGGACGGGCGGCCTGGCTGGGCACGGTGCGCGCCGACGACCTGCGCGGGCGTGCCGCCGACCAGCAGGTCTCAGACCTCGAGGTGGCGGCCCGCCGCGGGGCCGTCACCGATCGCCACGGAGTCGAGCTCGCGGTCTCCGAGGACACGGTGACCGTGTTCGCACATCCTTTCCTGATCGAGCGCCCCGACATCGTCGCGCGCCAGCTCGCCGGCCCGCTCGATCGCTCGGTCAAGGGCCTGACTGGCAAGCTGTCCGACCGCCGCCGGGGTTTCGTCTACCTCGGTCGCAAGCTCGACCCCGAGGTCGGCAGGGCGGTGGAGAAGCTCGAGGTCGAGGGGGTCGAGACCGTAGCCGAGCCGCGCCGGCGTTACCCCCAGCGCGAGCTCGCCGCCCAGCTCCTCGGCACGGTGGGAACCGACAACTACGGCCTCTCGGGTCTCGAGCAGTCGCGCGAGGAGACCCTGCACGGCGAGAACGGCCGGCGGCGTCTCGTCAAGGACGCCCTCGGCAAGCCGATCTCGATCGTCGATCAGCGCCGTGCCGTGCCCGGCGACGACCTCCGCCTCACCCTCGACGCCGCCATCCAGGAGCGCACGGAATCCGTGCTCGAGGAGGTGGGAAAGCGCTACGCGGCTCGAGGAGCCACGGCGCTCGTGCTCGACCCGCGGACGGGTGAGCTACTGGCCATGGCCAACTGGCCAGCGGTCGACGCCAACCGCCCCGACGCGGCGCTCAGCCCGGCACACCAGAACCGAGCGGTGGCGGCGAGCTATGAGCCCGGTTCCACCTTCAAGGCCTTCACGATGTCGGGCGCGCTCGAGGACGACCTGATCGAGCCCGAGACGCCGTTCTCGCTCGCACCCACTATCCGGGTCGCCGACCGCGTGATCAAGGAGTCGCACGGGCGCGGGGCCGTCGTTCTTTCCGCGGCCGAGATCCTCGCCCAATCCTCGAACGTCGGCTCGGTGACGATCGGGCTCCGGCTCGGGGCCCGGCGCTTCGACCACTGGGTCCGCCGCTTCGGCTTCGGGCAGGCGACCGATGTCGATCTACCCGGCGAGGGCACCGGCATCGTCCCCCGCCCCGGCGACTACTCGGGCTCGTCGATGGGGAACCTGCCGATCGGACAGGGGCTCGCGGCGACACCGATCCAGATGGCCGCCGCGTACGCGGGGATCGCCAACGGCGGCATCGTGCACCGCCCGCACGTGGTCGCGGGAGCGCGCGCCCCGGCGCGGCGCGTGATCTCCGAGCGCACGGCCCGCCGGGTCTCGCGCATGCTCGAGGGAGTGTTCGGGCCGGGAGGCACCGCGCAGGAGGCGCAGGTCCCGGGCTACCGCCTCGCCGGCAAGACCGGTACCGCCCAGAAGCCCGACGGCTTCGGTGGGTACTCGAATTCCAAGTACGTGGCGTCGTTCATCGGGTACGCCCCGGCGCGCAACCCGCGCCTGCTCGTGGCGGTGGCGGTCGACGAGCCGCGCGGCGAGATCTATGGCGGCGCCGTCGCGGCCCCGGCGTTCGAGAAGATCGTCTCCTTTGCGCTGCCGTACCTGCGGATCCCACCGGACTGAAAGCCGGGGTCCGCCACCCGGCCTTTGAGCGCCCGGGTTGGCCTTTAGACTCAGCCCCGCCCATGACGCTCCGCGACCTCATGGGGCCCGAGGCGCCCGACGTCCCGATCACGAGCCTGGCCTTCTCGAGCAGGCAGGTCGAGCCGGGCGCCCTCTTCTTCTGCGTGCCCGGCTTCACGGCCGACGGACACGACTTCGCCCCCGAGGCCGTCGCGCGGGGTGCCGCCGCGCTGGTGTGCGAGCGCCCACTGGGGCTCGGGGTTCCCGAGGTCGTCGTCGCCGCGGTGCGCCCGGTGATGGGTCCGGTCGCCGCGCGGTTTTACGGTGACCCGACCGGCGAGCTCTGCGTGGTGGGGGTCACGGGCACCAACGGAAAGACGACCACCGCCTACCTGGTCCGCGCGCTCCTCGAGGCCGCGGGGCTGCCCTGCGGCCTGCTCGGCACGGTGACCTCGGTGATCGGCGGCCGCCAGGAGCCCGTCGAGCGCACGACGCCCGAGGCGATCGACCTGCAGCGCAGCTTTCGCCGCATGGTCGACTCCGGCGACCGCGCCTGCGCGATCGAGGTCTCCTCGCACGCGCTCGAGCTCGGCCGGGCGGACGGGATCCGCTTCGCGTGCCGGGTCTTTACCAACCTGAGCCAGGACCATCTCGACTTCCATCCCTCGATGGAGCACTACTTTTTGGCCAAGCGGCGGTTGTTCGAGGTTGCGGGCGGCGAACCCGGCACCTCGGTGGTCAACGTGGACGACGAGTGGGGGCGGCGCCTCGCCGCCGAGGTCGAGGGGGTCGTCAGCTACGCGATCGACCGCCCCGCCGACCTGCGGGCGCACGAGGTGCGCTTCGGCGCCGAGGGATCGACCTTTCGCGTCGAGACCCCCGATGGGTCGGCCGAGGTCACCACGCGGCTGCCCGGCCAATTCAACGTGCTGAACGCGCTGGCGGCGCTCGGGGTCGCCCGCGCGCTCGGTGTCGAGCTCGAGGTCGCGGCCGGAGCTCTCGCCGAGGCCGAACGCGTCCCTGGGCGCATGGAGCCCGTCGAGGAGGGCCAAGGCTTCGCCGTGCTCGTCGACTACGCGCACACGCCCGAGGCGCTCGAGAACGTCCTCCCGGCGGCGCGCGAGCTCTGCCACCGGCGCCTGCACGTGGTCTTCGGCGCCGGTGGGGACCGCGACAAGACCAAGCGGCCGCTCATGGGCCGAGTGGCGCGCGCGCTCGCCGACCGCGTCGTCGTGACCTCCGACAACCCGCGATCCGAGGACCCCGAGGCGATCGTCGACGAGGTGCTCGTCGGCACGGGGGAGGACGTCGAGCGCGACGTCGACCGCCGCCGCGCGATCGCCCGCGCGCTGGCCGGCGCGGAGTCGGGCGACGTGGTGGTCATCGCCGGCAAGGGCCACGAGCAGGGCCAGGAGTTCGCCGATGGCCGCAAGGAGCCCTTCGACGACGTGACGGTGGCGCGGGAGGTGCTTCGGGGAGAGGATGCGGCGACGGGTCCCGACCCCGCGGCGGCGGCCCGGCGGCGTTGATCGACCGCTCGGCCGGATGGGTCGCCGCGGCCGCGGGCGGACGGGTCGTCGCCGGAGACCCCGAGGCGCCGGGGCCCCGGCGCGCGGTCGTCGACTCACGCGCGGCCGGTCCCGGCGACCTGTTCGTGGGGCTCGCGGGCGAGCGGGCCGACGGTGGCGCCTTTGCCGGCGCCGCGGTCGCCGAGGGGGCATGGGGTGCACTCGTGCGGCCCGAGCATGCCGCGGCGCTGGGCGACGAATCGAGCCGGCCCGAGGATCGCGGCGCGCCCGTCGGCGCTCTCTCCGGCGCCATCATCGCCGCCGACGACCCGCTCGCCGCCCTCCAGCGCCTCGCCCGCGCCTGGCGCCGCGAGCTCGCCGCCGCCGTGGTGGGCGTCACCGGCTCGACCGGCAAGACGTCGACCAAGGACATCCTCGCCGCCCTGCTGCGCCCCCACCGCCACACCCACTCGAGCCGCCAGAACCTCAATACCGAGGTCGGCCTGCCGCTCTCCATCCTCGAGGCCGAGCCCGGCACGGAGATCCTGATCCTCGAGATGGCGATGCGCGGGGAGGGCCAGATCGCCGAGCTGACCGCGATCGCCGAGCCCGACGTGGGGGTGATCGTCAACGTCGGCCCCGTCCACCTCGAGCTGCTCGGCACCGTCGAACGGGTCGCGGCGGCCAAGGCCGAGCTGATCCGCGACCTGCGTCCGGGGGCCGCGGCCGTGGTCCCGGTGAGCGAGCCGCTGCTCGAAGCCCACCGCCGTGACGACCTCGACACCACGACCTTCGGACCCGGCGGCGACGTCGCGCTCCTAGCCCTCGACGCCGTGACCGGGCGCGCCGAGATCGAAGCCGGCGGCGAGCGGGTCTTCCTCGACCTCCCCTACCGCCAGCCCCACAACCTGCTGAACACGCTCGCCGCGGTCGCCGCGGCGCGGGCGGTGGGGGTCACTCCGCGCGGACGCGTCGCCGTCGACTTCTCGCCACTGCGCGGCCAGGAGGTCGAGCTTCCCGGCGGAGTGACCGTGGTCAACGACTGCTACAACGCCAACCCGATGTCGATGCGCGCCGCCCTCGAGCACCTCGCCGTGGCCCCGGCGCGCCGCCGCATCGCCGTGCTCGGGGAGATGGCCGAGCTCGGGCCGGAATCCGAGCGCTTCCACGCCGAAGTCGGCGAGCAGGCGAACGCCGCCGGAGTCGACGTGCTCGTGGCCGTGGGCGGCGGCGCCCAGGCCTATCTCTCCGCCTTCGCAGGTCCCGAGCGCCACGCCGTCGACGATCCCGAAACGGCGGGCGCCCTGCTCGAGCGGCTCGCCGGCCCCGGGGACCGCGTGCTCGTCAAGGGATCGCGCTCGGCCGGCCTCGAGCGCCTGCTCGGCGACGCGCGGTGACTCGGGCGTCCGTTCGGGGCCCGGCGGAGACCGACGCCCTCTAGCGCAGCGTGCTCGGAGAGATCCTCATCGCGGGGATGGCCTCGCTGCTGATCTGCATCTTTCTCGGCCCCCGGTTCATAGAGTTCCTGCGCGCGCGGGAGTTCGGCCAGCACATCCGCGAGGAGGTCCCGGAGGGCCACGCCGGCAAGGCCGGGACGCCGACCATGGGCGGCCTCGTGATCTTCCTTGCGGTGTCGATCCCGTTCCTGATCCTCGGCGAGTACGACGCGGCGAGCCTGGCGGTGTTCGGCACGGCGATGGCGAGCGCGGGGCTCGGCTTCCTCGATGACTGGTCGAAGATCTCCAAGAAGCGCTCGCTCGGCCTCTCAGGGCGCTGGAAGATCGCCGCGCAGGCCGCCATCGCGCTCGGGCTGTGGTGGGTCGCGACCCGCTACGTGGGCCTCGACGAGCAGCTCAACACCCGCATCTTCGACTTCACGGTCGACCTCGGGATCCTCTATCCGGTGCTGATCTTCCTGGTCCTGGCGGGGGCGACCAACGGCGTCAACCTGACCGACGGCCTCGATGGCCTGGCCGCGGGCTGCGGAGCGATCGTCCTCTTTGCCTACACCGCGATGACCTTCCTGACCAGCGGCCAGGAGGACGTGGCGCTCATCTGCGCCTGCCTCGTCGGTGCCTGCGTCGGCTTTCTGTGGTTCAACTCGTTCCCGGCGGCGATCTTCATGGGGGACACCGGCGCCCTCGGCCTCGGGGGGGCGATCGCCGCACTCGCGGTGGTCACGAAGACCGAGATCCTGTTGCTCATCCTCGGTGGGATCTTCGTCGTCGAGGCGCTCTCGGTGGCGATCCAGGTCTTCGCGTTCCAGCGCTTTCGCAAGCGCGTGTTCCTGATGGCGCCCGTGCACCATCACTTCGAGCTGCTGGCCTGGTCGGAGACCAAGATCATCCTGCGCTTCTGGATCGTGGCGGCGATCTGCTCGGCGATCGGCTTCACCCTCTACCAGCAGTCGGTGACGTGAGCGACCGCCCGCCGCTTCCGCCGGGTCCCTACCTGGTGATGGGCCTCAGGGTCTCCGGAGCCGCCACCGCGCGGACGTTGCTCGCCCACGGCGAGGTCATGGGCTGTGACCTCGGGCGCCCCCGCGAGGCCGAGGGGCTCGCCGCGGCCGGGGTCGAGGTCGAGCTCGAGTCGGACGGCCTCGACCTCGTGCGCAGGGCGGGTACGGTGGTCAAGAGCCCGGGGGTGCCCGCGCACGCGCCCGCGGTGGCGGCGGCGCGCGCCCGCGGGATCGAGGTCGTCGGCGAGCTCGAGACCGCCTGGCGCCTGATCGATGCCGAGTTCGTGGGGGTGACCGGTACCAACGGCAAGACTACGACCGCCGAGCTCCTCGGGGCGATGCATCGGGCTGGGGGCGTCCCGGTCGTCGTGGCCGGCAACGTGGGGACGCCCCTCGCCGAGCTCGTGGGCGAGCGCGGCGACGTGGTCGTCTGCGAGGCCTCGAGCTTCCAGCTCGAGGACGCGACCGCCTTCGCGCCCGAGGCGGCGGTGCTGCTCAACCTCTCCGAGGACCACATCGACCGCCACGGGACCTTCGCCGCCTACCGCGAGGCCAAGCTGCGGATCTTCGCGCGCCAGCGCACCGAGGACGTGGCCGTGCTCCCACTCGGGCTCGAGCCGCCGGGCGGGGCGGCGCGCGTCGTGCGCTTTGGGCGCGGGGAGGGAGCCGAGCTCTCCTGCGTCGGGGGGACGCTCCGCTACGAGGGCTCCGAGCTCATGGCCATCGATGAGATCCGCCTGCGCGGCGCCCACAACCTCGACAACGCCATGGCCGCCGCGGCGACGGCGCTCGCCCGCGGGCTCGCCCCCGAGGCCGTCCGCGAGGCGCTGCGCACGTTCGCGGGCGTGCCCCATCGCCTCGAGGAGGTCGCCGAGCGCGACGGGGTACTGTTCGTCAACGACTCGAAGGCGACCAATCCGGACTCCGCACGCGTCGGGATAGAGGCCTTCGCGGGCGGGGTCCACGCCATCCTCGGCGGCAGCCTCAAGGGCGGGAGCTTCCGAGCGCTGCGCGCGCCGGTCGCCGCTCGCTGCCGCGCGTGCTACCTGGTCGGCGAGGCCGAGGAGCGCCTCGCCGCCGACCTCGACAACACCGTGGCGCTCCGTCGCTGCGGCACGCTCGAGCGCGCCGTCGAGGGCGCCGCCGCGGCAGCGCGCCCGGGCGAGACCGTGTTGCTCTCCCCGGCCTGCGCGAGCTTCGACGCCTTCAGCGACTACGAGCACCGCGGAGCCGTCTTCCGCGCCCTCGCGCGACGCCTCGCCGGCATGCCCGAGACCGCGCCCGCGGGATGATTTCGCCCTTCGGCGTCGAATCGGCGGGAGATGCCACCCGCCCGCGGCCTCGTCGCTTCGGCTCGCGCCGCGGCGGCACTCAGACCCCCCCTCGCGCCGCCTCGTTCTCCGCGCGCTCCCGAGAGCGAGGCCAGAGCCGAGGCCGCCCCCACCGACGTCGCCCCCGCTCGCTCGCTCGAGCACTCGATCCTCGTCACGGTCACCCTCTGCCTGCTCGCCGCCGGAGCGGTGATGGTCTACTCGGCCAGCTCCGCCGAGGCCCTGCTCGGCGGGTCGGGCGACCCGGCGCGTTACCTCAAGCGCTACCTGATCTACGGCGGCGTGGGCCTGATCGTGATGCGCGCATGCTCGAGCATGTCCCTGCCCGCGGTCAAGCGCGCGACGCCCGTCCTGCTGCTGCTCGCCTTTGCCCTGACCGTGGCGGTGATGGTTCCGGGCGTCGGAGTCAACGTCAACGGCGCGACCCGCTGGCTCGGGGCGGGACCGGTGAGGTTCCAGCCGTCCGAGCTGCTCAAGGTGTCGCTCGTCCTCTACGCCGCCGCCCTGATGGCCGCTCGGCCGCGGCGCGTGCGGACGCTCGCAGGCCTCGCCAGGCCGCTCACGCTCGTGGTCGGGGCGGCCTGCGCCCTTCTGATGGCGCAACCCGACATGGGGACGGCGCTCGTTATCTGTGCCGCCGTCGGGGCGCTGCTCATGGCCGCGGGCGCACGCATCCGCCATCTCGTCCTCCTGGGGGGCGGACTCGCGATCGTCGCGCTGGTCTTTGCGCTGGCCGAGCCCTACCGTCGCGCCCGCCTCACCGCGTTCATCGATCCGTGGGCAGATGCGGGCGACACGGGCTTCCAGGCCGTGCAGGCCATGATCGCCATCGGCTCCGGGGGGCTCTTCGGCGTCGGCCTCGGGGAGTCGGTGCAGAAGGTCCTCTACCTGCCCGAGGCCCACACCGACATGATCCTCGCCATCATCGGAGAGGAGCTGGGCCTGCTCGGGATCGGCTGCGTGGTCGCTCTCTACGTACTGCTGGGGTACGCGGGCCTGCGGGCGGCCAAGGTCGCCGGCGACCGTTACACGAAATTGCTGGGGGCGGGCATCACGGCGCTCATCCTGTGCCAGGCGACGCTCAACCTGTTTGCCGTCATGGGGCTCGCACCGATCACCGGTGTGCCGCTTCCGTTCATCTCGTACGGGAACTCGAACATGATCGTCCTGCTCGGGGCGATGGGCCTACTGATCAACATCGCCGCGCGCGGCAAGCGGGCGCGCGTGACCGATGACGATGACGACATCGCCGCTCTGCGCCGGCGCTCGGCCGACGTGGCGCGGCGGCGGACGGAGCGGGCCGCGCGCCGCTCGGGCGCCGCGTAGGCGGTGACCGGCGGCGCGAGAGGCGCGGGCGAGCGGGTCGTGGTCGCGGCGGGCGGAACCGCCGGCCACGTCGTCCCCGCCTTGGCGGTGGCCGACGCTCTGCGCGAGCGCGGCGCCGAGGTCGCCTTCGTGGGCGGAGAGCGCGCGGAGGCCGAGCTCGTGCCCGCCGCGGGCTATCCGTTCCACCGCCTGCGGGTGGTCGGCATCGACCGCCGCAACCCCGCCCGCGCGGTCCGGGCGGTCGGGCTCGCCGGCCTCGCGACCGCTCGTGCCCCGCGGCTCCTGCGTCGCCTGCATCCCGGCGTGGTGCTCGGCGGGGGCGGGTACGTCGCAGGACCGGTCGGCCTCGCCGCGGCGTTGCTTGGCATCCCGCTCGCCCTGAGCGAGGCCGACAGCCGCATGGGGCTCGCGAACCGCCTGCTCTCCCCGCTCGCGCGCCGCATATTCCTCGCCTTTCCACCCGAGGACGGCGGAGGTGGTCGGTCCGCGCGCAGGGTCTTCACTGGCCGCCCGATCCCCGCCGGTACCCTCGCCGCCGACCGCGGGGCCGCGCGTGCTCGCTTCGGCCTCCCCTCCGATCGGCCCTGCCTGCTCGTCTTCGGAGGCTCGCTCGGCGCCCGCTCGCTAAACGAGGCCGCGGTCGAGGCCTTCGCCCGGCCGGCGGGGCCCCTGTCGGTGCTTCACGCCTGCGGCCGGCGCGACTACGAGCTCCTCTCGGCGCGCCTGGCCAAGCTCGGGTCGCCCTCCCATTACCGCCTCCATCCCTACATCGAGCCCTTCGCCGACGCCCTCGCCGCCGCCGACCTCGCCGCCGCCCGCGCCGGGGGCTCCATCTTCGAGCTCGCCGCCGCCGGGCTCCCGGCCGTGCTCGTGCCCTACCCCCAAGCCACCGGCGACCACCAGAGCGCCAACGCGCGCTGGATGGTGGCCGGTGGCGCGGCGACCGTGGTGACCGACTCCGAGCTCGACGCCGATCGGCTGGCCCGGGAGGTCGAGGACCTCCTGGCCGACCCGGCGCGGCTAGACCGGATGGCCGGGGCGGCCCGCTCCCTGGCGCGGCCAGATGCCGCTCACCACATCGCCGAGGAGCTGCTCCGGCTCGCCTCCGGCGCCGACTCCGAGCCCGGATCCACCGGTACCTGCGCCTAACGAGTCGGTCGAAGATGATTGTTTCGACTCACCGAAGGGGACAAGGGGTCAAATGACCGCCTCGATGATGGTGAGCCGCGGGGATGGCGGCGGGCGGCCGGGTCCAGCGAGCGCTCCGGCAGGCACGGATGGCCAAGCCTCCAACGACCCCGTCCCCTCAGGATGGCGTACCTCGCGGCGCCTGAGCCTGCGACTCGATGCCGACGTCGAGGCCGCGGGCAAGGCCCGTGATGCCCTCGAGCAACTGGAGGGTGAGCTCGAGCACGAGGTCCTCGAGGACATGCGCCTGCTCGTGACCGAGCTCGTGACCAACAGCGTCCGTCACGCCGACGCCGCCCCGGAGGCGCACGTCCGGCTCGAGGTATCGATGGGTGCGGACAGCGTGCTCGTGGTAGTCGAGGACGGTGGCAGCGGCTTCGCCCCGGCCGCGCGCACGCTCGACTCGCCCGAGGATTCGGGGTGGGGACTTCACTTCGTCGAGCGGATGAGCTCTCGCTGGGGAGTGAACGCGAACGGGCACACCCGGGTCTGGCTCGAGCTCCCGCGGTGGGCCTAGCTTAGCCATAGGCTGGGATGCGCCTCGTTCGCGCGAGTCACCTCGGCGAAACGGAGCGCAGAAAGAGCTCGCTGGCGCCGCACGTCACCCGGCCACTGCCCCGTCGGTAGCGCGGGCCGCGCCGCGCCAGCTCCCACCCTCAGCTCGCCGCAGTCGAACGGCGCCACAACCTCGGCCGTCGCTCGCTTGAAACACCCGGCAGACGGGCGCCTCACCGCTTCGAACCCTTGCCCTTCAGCTTCTTGGGCACGTTCGGCTCCTCCGGCTCCTCGATCTCAGGCTCCTCGATCTCGGGCCCCTCGGGCTCCTCGATCTCCGGCTCTTCGATCGTCGGCTCCCCCTCGTCCGCCGGCTCTTCCTCGTCCGCCGGCTCTTCCTGATGTTGATGTTCGGTCTCGGGCGGTGGCTCGGTAACCGGGGGGGCGAACTCTGGCGTTGACTGGACGGGCGGCGGAGTGATCGGCTCGGGTCCGGTGACTACCGGGTCAGGCTCCCGCTGCTTGCACTCCTGGCCCACCAGGCGCCCAAGGTGGTCGATGCCCCGGTCGAGCGTGGTGCGCACCTCGGCGTCCACATCGGGGGGAATCGAGGCGACGTTGCGATCGAGACGTCGAAGCGTCGGTCGCGTCGCCGTGCATTCGCCCGCCCGGACTCCCTGCTCGACCTTGCCGAGGTCCCGGAGCATCGCCTCTGCATCGGTCCCCGGAAGCTCGCTGCCACCACAACCGGTGACGAGGAGGGAAGCAGCTCCGACGGCTAGCGCTAGCAGGCGAGTGCGCCTCGGAATCGGCACGGTCTGAGGCTAGCCGAGCGCTATGCCCGGCCTTCCGGGCCAGAAGGGACGCAAGCCCGCAGTGCCAGGGTGACACCCGCAAGGTCAAGGCACCCCGTCCTGGAGCATTCCGGCCTGCGTAGGTCGAGGCGTCGAGGTCCTTCCGGCGACGGGTGTCGACCTTTATGGGTGCGCTCGCAACTCGCAACTCGCGACGAAGTAGCCGCCATAACGGGAGAAGTCGAGGTGATTCACCCCCCTGCAGGGGACCGACAGCTCTTCCTCGAAGCGCATAGTCGTCGCATCTCGGAAGTCGAGCCGCCCCAGCGGTCCGCTACCACCATCGCCGTGATAGATGTATCGTGCACCAATGTCCTCGATCGACGACCTCGAGCAGCGGCTTGTCGCGTTCGTTCGCGCGTTCGGGCTGCACCAGTCCGAACGCACCCCCTGTGGCGAGCGGATCAGCGTCTCGCAGGCGCACGCGCTGAGTGAGCTGGCCGACCAGCCGCTCACCCAGTCCGAGCTCGCGCGGCGCCTGAACCTGGACCGCAGCGTCGTAAGCAGGCTTGCCGATGGGCTGGCCGGCTGCGGCTGGCTGCGTCGCGAGCGCCATCGGCAAGATCAGCGCGCCGTCCTGCTCGTCCTGACCGAGCAAGGACGGGCGGCGGCCGATCGTCTCGCGGGCGCGCGGAGGGCGCGCATGGCGACGCTGCTCGCCGGGGTGCCCGACGACGAGCGTGATGCCGTGCTGCGCACGCTGGACTTGTTGACCGCAAGCCTCGCGAAGAGCGAGCCCCCGGAGACGGCCGATGTCTGACCGACGCATCGCCGCCGTACTGGCCGCCGCCGCGATCGCGGGCCTCGGAGTCGCCGCCGCCGTGACGTTCGGCGGGGAAGGTACCTCCCGCCAGGAGGTGGTCGCTCAGCGCGGCGCCAGCGTCATGCCGTTCTCGCTCGACTCCACCACCCACGTCTTCGACAAGGACCCGACCGGTGGCACGCAGCGCGTCGTTGCCCACGACCCCGGCGACCGCACCGAAATCCGCCTCATCCGCCAGCACCTGCGCGAGGAGGCCGCCGCCTTCCGGCGCGGCGAGTTCGCCGACCCCGCCTCCATCCACGGGGACGACATGCCCGGCCTCGCCGCACTCAACGCCGGCTTCCAGCGGATCGAGGTGCGCTTCCGCGACCTCCCCGACGGCGCCGAGATCACGTACCGAACCAGCGATTCCCTGCTCGCGGCCGCCATCGGCGCTTGGTTCGATGCCCAACTCAACGACCACGGCAACGACGCCAGCCAGGGCGAGCACTCAGGCTCAAAGCACTCCAGCCACTCCGCTCACTCACAACAGTGACCTTACGACCACGTCAGGTTAGCCAGTGCCGTCCGTATTCTCCGAGGAGCTTCCGCCTTCGGACTTGCTCGGCTGAAGGGCACGGCCGCCGGGAGGCCGAACGCTCAGTGCGCGGCCACGTACCCCTCGGCCGGCTCCAGCGGGAGCCCCGCATCGGCCCACGCCTGGAGGCCACCCGTCATGTTGTAGGCGTCGTAGTCAGCGGCTCGGAAGGCCTGCGTCGCCATGCCCGACCGCGCGCCGAGGCGGCAGTGGAAGACGACGGGACGGTCGCCGTCGATCGTCTCGGCCTCCGAGGCGAGCCGCTCGAGCTCGATGTGGCGCGCGCCCGCGATGCGCCCGGCCGCGTGCTCGTAAGGCTCGCGCACGTCGATCAGCTGCACCTCGCCTCGCCTCCACAGCTCGGCCACGCGCTCGGGCGAAATCTCCGATGGAGGGTCGTCGAAGACGGGCACGACGGGGAGCGTACCGCCACGGCGATCGCGGCCCAAATTCGACCTCAACCTCGATGAGGAACCATCCCAAGGCAGTTGCGGAGCCGCCTAAGCGCGCTGGGCACGCGCTCTCCCTCTGACCGGCTCCCTGGGCGTGCTGGCGCTCGTCCGGCCGCTCGCGTGTCCGACGCCGTGGGCCAGCGCGGGTGACTGCCAGGATACTCGAGCTTCTATGGGCTCGGCGTCGACGGGCTCTTCTCAGACCACCCCCGACACGGCGGCGGAGGCCGGGAGCGCGCGCTGATCGCTCACGGACCGCATGGTGGCGAGAAGTCGAGTCGAGGCAAGGCGACCGGCGCTCGCCGCTCAGACCGGCGAGCTCAGCCCGTCGAAGACGAGCCCCGTCGCCTCGGCGAGCAGGAGCTTGTCGACCACGTCGACGACCCAGTCCTGCCGGGTCCACTGCCACGGCTTGTAGAGGCCCAGAGCCGTATTGGCGACCACGTCGCCGACGTACAAGGCTCCGAAGACCGCGGCGACGGCCCGCTGGCCCCGTAGCCCGGCACGCTCGGCGATCGCCGCGTGCCCGGCGCCCCAGGCTGCCCCCACGCTGAAGTGGGCGACGTAGTTGAGGCGGCGCCGGTCACGCTTGCGCTTGGGGCGAATGGGCGAGAGCTTCATGACCAGATCGGCGGGGGCGTAGCTCTCCTTGCGACCGGTGAGCGGCATCTCGACGAGCCGCTGGAAGGCCGTCATGACGACGACGCCGACCAGGCCGGCGGTGGTGCCGCGCCCGAGCGTGGTGGAGAGGCTGTTGGACTCGGTCATGCGCTGACTCCTCCCAAGGCTGGACGATCCGGCGACGATACTAAACGGTACCGCCGCCGCTCGGGTCGCCGGGGGTCTCGGCGTGGGAGCGCAGGTGCGCCAGCGCTTCCCGCAGGGCCTCCGCCATGACGTCGCCGTCCCGGTGCACCGTGGACAGGAGATAGGCCCCCTGGACGGTCGCCAGCAGCGAGGTGGCGAGGCGCTCGGGCACGGCATCGCCCCGCAGCAGCCCCCGGTCGATCAGCCGCCGGAGGCCGACCGCCAGGCTAACTCTCCAGGCGGCGAGCGCCTCGGCGAGCTGGCGGCGCAGATCCTCGTCCTCGCCGGCCAGCTCGAGCGCCAGGGAGCCCACCGGGCACCCGCCGAGGAAAGCACGCTCCTCGTGTCCCGCCACGAGCCCGCCCAGGTAGCCCTCGAGCTCCTCCCATGTCTCCAGCCGCTCGAGCGTCTCGAGCTGGCCGCCGAGGTAATCCTCGACCTGGTGGGCTACGACGGCCGCGACGAGCATCTCCTTGCTCTCGAAGTAGCGGTACAGCTGGCCCTTACCGGCCCCGGCGGCGCGGAGGATCTCGTCGACGCTCGTCGCGCTCACCCCGCTCTCCTGGAAGAGCCGCACGGCGGTGAGCACGATTCGCTCACGGGTCTCGCGTCCGCGGTGTGTCTTCGGCTCAGCCACCCAGCACAGTCTGCCCGCGGGACTCGTGGAGGTCACGAACCCGCGAAGAGGCGGCGTTGGACGGGCTAGTCTCCCCCGACAGTGTTCGACGCCCTCTCCGAGCGCCTCCAGGCCGCCCTCGGCGACGTCCGGTCCCGGGGCAAGCTGACCGAGGACGACGTCTCCAAGGCGATGCGCCAGATCCGCCTCGCGCTGCTCGAGGCCGACGTCAACTTCCAGGTCGTGAAGCGCTTCACCGCGCAGGTCAGGGAGCGCGCGCTCGGGCAGGAGGTCATGGAGTCGCTCAACCCCGCCCAGCAGGTGGTGAAGATCGTCAGCGACGAGCTGACCGACCTGATGGGCGGCGCGGGGCGCGACCTCGTGTTCGGATCGAAGTCGCCGACCGTCATCCTCATGGCCGGCCTCCAGGGCTCCGGCAAGACGACGGCCTGCGCCAAGCTCGCCCGCCACCTGCGGGAGGAGAACGGCAAGGACGTCGCCCTCGCCGCCTGCGACGTCTACCGCCCGGCCGCGGTCGACCAGCTCGTCAAGGTCGGCGCCCAGGCCGGCGCCGCCGTCTACGAGCAGGGGACCGGCCGCGACCCGGTCGACATCGCCGAGTGGGCGCTCGGGCGCGCTCGCTCCGAGGAGCGCGACGTGCTGATCGTCGACACCTCCGGGCGCCTGCACGTCGACGAGGCGCTGATGGCCGAGCTCGCCAAGATCAAGAAGCGGACGAAGCCCCACAACGTGCTGCTCGTCGTCGACTCGATGACCGGCCAGGACGCGGTGAACGTGGCCGAGAGCTTCTCCGCGACGGCGGCCTTCGACGGCGTCGTGCTCACCAAGGTCGACGGCGACGCCCGCGGCGGCGCGGCGTTGTCGGTCAAGGCGGTCACCGGCAAGCCGATCATCTACGCCTCGACCGGCGAGAAGCTCGACGCCTTCGAGCGCTTTCACCCCGACCGCATGGCCCAGCGGATCCTCGGCATGGGCGACGTCATGACCCTGGTCGAGAAGGCCGAGGCCCAGATCGACGAGGACCGCGCCGCCGAGCTCGAGCGAAAGCTGCGCAACCAGCAGTTCACGCTCGAGGACTTCCTCGAGCAGATGCAGCAGGTACGCAAGATGGGGCCGCTGAGCGGCCTGCTCAAGATGATCCCCGGGCTCAACAGCGCTCAGTTGTCGGGCATGAATGTCGACGACCGCGAGCTCGACCGCCTGGGGGCGATCATCACCTCGATGACCCCGGAGGAGCGCCGCAACCCAGGGGTCCTCAACGGCTCCCGGAGACGGCGGATCGCGCGGGGGTCAGGGACCTCCGTCCAGGCCGTGAACCAGCTCGTCAAGCAGTTCTCCCAGATGCAGAAGGTCATGCGTCAGGTCTCACAGGGACGAATGCCGTCGCTGTCGCAGCTGGTGGGGGGGCGCTAAGGTTCTGCGCTGCCGTCTCCGCCAGGAGCCCGACCGAGGTGATCTAGAAGTGGCAGTACGCCTCCGGTTGACCCGCGTGGGCAACCGCAAGAACCCGATATGGCGAGTCGTGGTGGCCGACGGCCGCTCGAAGCGCGACGGCCGCGTGATCGAGACCGTGGGACGCTACAACCCCCAGCGCCAGCCCTCCGAGATCGTCCTCGACCGCGAGCGCATCGACGCGTGGCGCGCTCGCGGGGCCCAGCCCTCGGAGGCCGTGCTGAGCCTGCTGCGCGCCAGCGAGCGCAGCGCCCCGCCCGAGCGGGCGGAGGCGAGCGAGGCCCCCGCGGAGCCGGTGCCCGTGCCCGAGCCCGCCGAGGAGGCGCCCCCACCGACGGCCCCGCCCGGGGAGACAGAGGCGCCGCCGGAAGCGTCTGATGCTCAGGCGGCTTCGAGCGGGGAGCCGGTCGACGAGGAGCACGCCGCGTCCAGCGGCGACGCCGGCTAGCGGCGCTCGCAATGGTCGAGCTGCTCGCCTTTCTGGCTCGGGCGCTCGTCGACAACCCCGACGCGGTGTCGGTCGAGGAGTTCGAGGAGGACGACGGCACCCTGGTTCTCGAGCTGAGCGTCGCCGAGGACGACGTCGGCCAGGTCATCGGTCGCGGCGGGCGCACGATCGGCGCCATGCGCCAGCTCGCCCGCGCGGCCGCGGTCAAGCAGGGCCGGCGCGTGCTCATCGACGTCGTGGATTGAGCGCCGGCGGCCGTCTGGTGAGCGTCGGCCGGGTGGGCGGCGCCCACGGCCGCGACGGGAGCTTCTGGGTCGAGGGAGCGGTCGAAGCGGCCCGTGAGGCGCTGGCTCCGGGTGCGGAGGTCGTCGTGGCCGGGGGCCGCGCGCGGGTCGAGCGCCGAGCGGGCACGGGCGAACGACCGCTGCTGAGGATCACCGGGGTCGACACTCGCGCCGCGGCGGCCGCGCGGCGGGGGGAGGCGGTCCTCGTCGAGGAGGAGCTCGCCCCGCTCGGCCCCGGTGAGTGGCTCGTCGAGGATCTGGTCGGCGCTCGGGTCGAGGGACTCGGGGAGGTTCGCCGGGTGCTCGCCGGGGCCTCGTGCGACCTGCTCGAGGTCGGGGAGGACGGGCTGCTGATCCCGCTCGTGTCCGACGCGGTGCTCGGCATCGACTCCCGGGCGGGCGTCATCGAGGTCGATCGGCGCTTCCTCGGTCTCGGCGAGGACGATGGCGAAGGCGGGAGGCCTGGGTGAGGATCGACGTCTTCACCCTCTTCCCCGAGTGGTTCGCGTGGGTGCGCGAGCAGCGTCACGTGCGCAACGCCGAGGAGCTCGGGCACGAGCTGCGCGCGGTCGACCTGCGCGCGACGACGCCGCTGCCGGCCGGCAAGGTCGACGACACGCCCTACGGAGGCGGGGCGGGAATGGTGATTCGGGTCGACGTCGTAGAGGCGGCGCTGCGCGCCCGCTACGGAACCGATCCAGTCGAGCTCCCCGCCGAGCGCCGGGTGATCGCCCTCTCCGCCGCCGGCCGCCGCTTCGACGACGCGCTCGCCGCCGAGCTCGCCGGTGAGGCGGAGCTAACCCTGCTCTGCGGGCGCTACGAGGGCTTCGATGAGCGCGTCCACGAGCACCTCGCCTCCGACGTCGTCTCGATCGGTCCGTACGTGCTGTCCGGCGGCGAGCTCGCGGCGATGGTGGTCTGCGACGCCGTCCTGCGCAAGCTGCCGGGCGCCCTCGGCCACGCCGAGAGCGCGCTCGAGGAGTCTTTCAGCCCTGCGCTCGAGGGCGGTCCCGAGTATCCGCACTTCACCCGGCCGGCCCGGTGGCGAGGCCACGAGGTGCCAGAGGTGCTCGTGTCCGGCGATCACGCCCGGATACGCGGTTGGCGGCGCGAGCGCAGCCGCGAGCGCCGCGCGGACTAGCGCACACCAGGGCCGACGGATGCACCTGACCGCTCGCCTCCGGTTTCTCGGGGTCTCGGGCGCCGGGCGTCCTCCGCTACCATCCCGCCTTGCGCGCGGGCCAGGTTCGGGCGGTCGCGCCTTCTCCGAGATGAGCGGAATCATCGACACCCTCGAGCGGGAGCAGCTCCGCGAGCGCCCGTCCTTTGACCCGGGCGACCGGGTGCGCGTCCACTTTCAGGTCATCGAGGGGACCCGGCGGCGCACACAGGTCTTCGAGGGGACCGTCCTCAAGCGTCAGGGCTCGGGCGCGCGCGAGACCTTCACGGTGCGCAAGCAGTCCTTCGGAGTCGGCGTCGAGCGCACGTTTCCGGTTCACTCGCCGAAGATCGAGCGCATCGAGGTCGCCGCCCGCGGCGACGTCCGCCGGGCGAAGCTCTACTACCTCCGCGGCCGGGTCGGTCGCCGGGCGCGCGTGCGCGAGCGCCGGGACGTCCGGGTCGTCCCCAAGGCCTCGCCGCCCCCCGCGGCCGAGCCCGACGGCGCCGAGCCGGTCACCCCCGGCCCCGAGGACGGAGAGGGCTCCGCCTCGTGAGGCTCCTCCCGCCCAGTTAGATGGCGGTATCGGCAAAGAGGGCGCGGGGCAAGAACCCGCTCACCGAGACGATCTCGATCGTGATCGTCGCGGTCTGCCTCGCGCTGGGTATCCAAGCCTTCCTGGTAAAGCCCTTTCGGATCCCGAGCGAGTCCATGGTGCCGACCCTCTCGGTGGGACAGCGGGTGCTGGTGGACCGGGTGGGCGGACGCTTCTCCGAGCCCGATCGCGGAGACGTAGTCGTCTTCCACCCGCCCGACGGGGCCGACGAGGGCTCCTGCGGGGACCTCGGGGTTCCCGCCGACCAGGCCTGCCCCGAGCCGACGAGCCGGCGTTCGGAGACCAACTTCATCAAGCGCGTGGTCGCGACCCCCGGCGACCGGCTCAAGGTCATCGACGGTCGGGTCTACGTAAACGGCGCCCGCCAGCCGGAGCGGTTCGTGCGCCCTGACGCCACCTGCCCGATCTGCGACCTGCCCGAGGAGATCACGATCCCGGCCGACCACTTTTTTATGATGGGCGACAACCGTGGGGAGAGCGCCGACAGCCGCGAGTGGGGACCCGTCCCCGAGGATTGGATCATCGGAAAGGCGTTCTTCACCTACTGGCCCATCGACCGCATCGGGCCGCTCTAACGGCCGACCGGCGCCCGAAGGCGGCCGCGGGTCGCGGACCGGCCGCCGCCCGGCTCGGACCGGCCGCCGCCTGTTCGCGTTCGACCGGGCGCTCGGGCGGCGCTTCGTCGCCGGCGCCGACGAGGCCGGGCGTGGCTCCCTAGCCGGTCCCCTCGTCGCCGCGGCGGTGCTGTTCGACCTCGAGCGCCTCGAGCTGTCCGACCGCCGCTCGCTCGCTCGCCTCAACGACTCCAAGCAGCACACCGAGGCCGGGCGGGAGGAGCTCTACTCGCTCGTTATCCAGGCCGCGGCCCGGGTGGCGATCGTCTCGCGCTGCGTGCGGACCATCGACGCCCGTGGCCTGCACGTAAACAACCTCGACGCGCTCTGCTCAGCGCTCGACCGGGTCGCCTGCGAAGAGGCGATCTGCCTCGTCGACGGGTTCTCGCTGCCAAGGCTCGGTCGCGAGCAGCGGGCGGTGATCGGTGGCGACGGGCGCAGCGCGGCGATCGCCGCGGCCTCGGTCCTGGCCAAGGTCACGCGCGACCGCCACATGCGCCGGATCGCCGAGCTCGATCCGCGCTGGGACTTCGCCACCAACGTCGGCTACTCGACGCCGGAGCACCGCGCGGCGATCGCCGCGCACGGGATCTCACCGCTCCACCGGCGCTCCTTCGCCTCGATCGCCTACCAGCAGCTCTCTCTGCGCGGTTGAGCGCTTCAGGCGCCGGAACCTAGGTTCACCGACCGCCGTCTGCGACCCTCATATCGTGGCGGAATCCACGGATAGACGGTGAGCACCGCGGCTCTCACCCAGGCCCTGGTTCGCCGCTTCGGCGACGCCGAGGCGCTCGGAGGTGTCGATCTCGAAGTGGCCGAGGGCTCGGTGGTGGGGCTGCTCGGACCCAACGGCGCGGGCAAGACGACGCTCGTCCGGGTCCTCGCGACGCTGCTGCGCCCCGACGAGGGACGGGCCGAGGTCTTCGGACGCGACGTGGTCACCCAAGCGAGCGCGGTCCGCGAGCTGATCGGGCTGACGGGTCAGTTCGCCGCCGTCGACGAGCTGCTCAGCGGGCGGGAGAACCTGCGCATGTTCGGGCGGCTCTTTCGCCTCTCCCGCCGCCAGTCCGCGCGGCGGGCGTCCGAGCTACTCGAGCGGTTCGGGCTCGCCGACGCGGGCGACCGCCAGGTGAAGACCTACTCGGGCGGCATGCGCCGGCGCCTCGACCTGGCCTCGAGCCTCATCACCCGGCCGCGCGTCCTGTTCCTCGACGAGCCGACGACCGGGCTCGACCCGCGCAGTCGCAACGAGATCTGGTCGATCGCGCGAGAGCTCGTGGGCGAGGGGATGACGCTCCTCCTGACCACCCAGTACCTCGAGGAGGCCGATCAGCTCGCCGACCGCATCGCGGTCATCGATCACGGGCGGGTGATCGCGGAGGGTACGGGCGACGAGCTCAAGGACAACGTCGGCGGCTCGATGGTCGAGATCCGGCTCGAGCAGCCGGCGGAGAGGGAGCGGGCGCGCGAGGTGCTGCTCACGCTCGGGTGCGGGGAGCCCAAGACCGCCGACCGGCCCGATGAGCTGACCCTGGCGGCCGCTCGAGACGGGGTCGGCATGGTCGCGGCGGCGGCTCGCGCCCTCGAGGAGGCAGACCTCTCCGTGCGCGACCTGAGTCTCCGGCGCCCGACCCTCGACGACGTCTTCCTCGAACTGACCGGCACAACGAGGGGCGTCGACGGCGAGTACTCGTCCGAGCCCGAGGCGCCCGCCGAGGCCCCGGCGGAGGCGAGACGATGAGCAGCGAGGTCGTGGCCGTCCGACCCCAGGGCCCGGTCTCCGCGCTGAGGCGCTTCGGCTACTCGGTCGAGGACTGCATCGTCGTCACCGGCCGCAACCTGCGCCACTTCGTGCGCCAGCCCCAGCTGCTGATCTTCTCGACGATCCAGCCGATCATGTTCGTCCTGCTCTTCGCCTTCGTCTTCGGCGGAGCGATCGAGTCATCGCTGCCCCGCGGGGTCGCCTACGTCGACTTCCTCCTGCCGGGGATCTTCATCCAGGCGGCGGCCTTCCGGTCGACCCAGACCGCGGTGGGCCTGGTCGAGGACCTCGACCGCGGTGTGATCGACCGCCTGCGCTCGATGCCAATCGCCCGACCGGCGGTGCTCGTCGGTCGCACCGCCGCCGACCTCGTCCGCAACGTGTTCGTCACGCTGCTGATGGCCGCGGTGGGCTACCTCATCGGCTTTCGATTCAGAAGCGGACCCCTCGACGCGGCCGCGGCCATCCTGGTGGTCGTGGCCTTCGGCTTCGCGCTGAGCTGGATATTCAGCTTCGTGGGACTGACCGTGCGCGGAGCCGAGGCCGCTCAGTCGGCGGGCTTCGTGGCGATCTTCCCGCTGATCTTCGCCAGCTCGATATTCGTGCCGGTCTCGACCATGCCGGCCGGACTCGAGCAGTTCGCGGCCGCAAGCCCGGTGACCGTGAGCGTCGACGCCATCAGGGCACTCTCCCTCGGGGGGGAGGTGAGCGAGCCTCTGCTCCAGTCGCTCGCGTGGATCGTGGGCATCCTGGCGGTCTTCGTCCCCCTGTGCGTGTGGCGGTATCGACGTATGAGCTGAGCTGGCGCGTGACCTGACGACGACCTACTAGCTCGTCGGTGCTGCGTGGGTGCGGTCGCCAAGGCCGCTCAGCCGTGTTCACGCTGCCCGCCGCCCCGGTGGCCTCGCGTCAGAACGCATCCTCGACGTGCTCGAGGTTCGCGAGTAACCCTCCGGGCGTGATCGTGACCCCGATCGCATCGAAGCGCAGCGTGTCCTGTGGGGGACGTTCCCCGCTCGCACGCGCGGCCAGCCACTGGGCGGCCATCAGCCGCAGCCGGCGACGCTTCTTGGGGCCGATCGCGTCGAGTGGGCCGGGCGGGCCGCTGCGCGAACCGGCGACCCGGGTCTTCACCTCGCAGAAGACGAGCGCATGCTCGCTGCAGGCGACGAGATCGAGCTCGCCGTAGCGCGTCCTGAAGTTGCGCTCGAGGACCGAGTAGCCGGCGGCGAGCAGGTGCCTCTCGGCCAAGCTCTCGCCCATGGCGCCTCGAGACGTGCGTGGGTCTGTGGACACGAAAGGGAACGTACGACGACCTCGCCCACTGGCGGGTGACCGCTGTAAAGACTCGGCGCTCGTCGACGCGCGCGTTCGTTACAACCGCTCTCGTCGATGCCGTGGTTCGGCGCGTGGGCGGGCGTGGACGTGCCTCGCTCGCGGGGTGTCGAGCGACCTGGCGCCCCTTTACGACGCCGTCACAGAGACGGTGCCGAAAGGTCACATCCGCCACCCACGCGTCTCCTGGCGCGGCGTACGGTCCACGACATGCTGGCAAGCGTCGCCACCTTCGCCATCGAGGGCGTCGAGAGCCGGGAGGTCGTCGTCGAGGCCGACCTGCGTCGCGGTCTGCCCGTCTTCACGATCGTCGGCCTTCCCGACGCGGCCGTCCGCGAGGCGCGCGAGCGCGTGCGCGCGGCCCTGCTCAACTCGGGCCTCGAGTTCCCCCTCCAGCGCTTGACCGCGAACCTCGCCCCGGCCGACGTCCGCAAGGCCGGGCCGAGCTTCGACCTCGCCCTCGCCGCCGCCGTACTGGCCGCGAGCGGCCAGGTTCCGCGCGAGGCGCTCGGTTCCTATGCCCTCTGCGGCGAGCTGTCGTTGGGCGGCGCCCTGCGCCCGGTCCGTGGGGCCCTGGCGATGGCGTTCGGAGCCCGAGCGGCCGGCTTCGAGCGGCTGATCGTCCCGGTCGAGAACGCCGGGGAGGCGGCGCTCGTGGGCAGGCTCGAGGTACTCGGCGTGCCAGATCTCGCGCGCATGGTGGCGGTGTTGCGCGGAGAGTGGCGTCCCGATGCACCGGCACCCCCGGCGCCGTTCACGGCGCCTGCGCCCGCCGACGACCTTGGCGACGTCCGCGGGCAGACCGACGCCAAGCGCGCGCTCGAGCTCGCGGCGGCCGGTGGGCACAACCTCTTGATGATCGGACCGCCGGGAGCCGGGAAGACCATGCTCGCCCGGCGGCTCCCGGGGATCCTCCCCGATCCCAGCTTCGAGGAGGCCGTGGAGATCACCCGCGTGCACAGCGTCGCGGGCCTGGGCGACGGGACTCTGAGCCGCCGCCGGCCCTTCCGGGCGCCCCACCACACGATCTCGATTTCGGGCCTGGTCGGCGGGGGCTCGACGCCGCGTCCCGGCGAGATCAGCCTCGCGCATCGAGGCGTCCTCTTCCTGGACGAGCTCGCCGAGTTCTCGCGCTCGGCTCTCGAGGCGCTGCGCCAACCCCTCGAGTCCGGCCGCGTCGAGGTCAGTCGCGGCCAACGCGCGATCAGCTTCCCGGCTGCGGCGATCATGGTTGGAGCCTGCAACCCCTGCCCGTGCGCGCGCTCGAAGGACGAGTGCGTCTGCAACGAGGTCGATCACGCGCGCTACGCACGCCGGCTGAGCGGGCCGCTCCTCGACCGCATCGACCTCGTCTGCGAGCTCGACGCCACTGCTCCCCTCGAGCTCGTGGAGGCGGGCACGACGGCGGAGACGAGCGCCACTGTGCGAGCGCGCGTGATGGCCGCCCGAGACCGCCAGCGCGAGCGCCTCACCGGGACCGGCGCCCTGTCGAACTCGGAGATGGACGCCCGGTCTACCCGCCGCCATGTGCGGCCGGAGGGACTCGCCCGCTCTCGGCTGATCGAGGGCCACGCCCGGCGGGCGCTGACCGGCCGGGGGCACGACCGCGTGCTACGGCTCGCCCGTACGGTGGCCGACCTAGCCGGGCGGGACTCGATCCAACCCGGGGACGTCGAGGAGGCGCTCGGCTTTCGCCTCGGCGCCGAGACCGTCGCGGCGTGAGCACACGCGCCTGCGCCGCGTGCCTGCGCCGCAGCGCCCTGATCGGCTTTCTCGGGGGCCGGCTCGCGGCGGTTCTAGGAGGGCGTGACCATCGGCTCGGCGGCGTGCTGGGGCTCTCCGAGGAGGACTTGGTCGCAGCGGTGGCGGGCCCGCGCACCGGCGAGGCGCGGGCCTTTCTGAGCGAGTTCGAGCCGGATGCCGCACGTCAAGCCCTCGGCCGTCTGGGGCAGGGCGCAGTCTGTCGGCACACCGGCTCCTATCCACGCTCACTGCTGGCGCTGGCCGATCCGCCGCCGGTCATCTACTTCACCGGCGGGGCCGGCGCCCTGGCGGACCTGCTCGCCGGCCCAGTGGCCACCCTCGTCGGCACGCGGACTCCGTCGCGCTATGCCCTCGAGGTGGCCCACGAGCTGGGGCGCACGCTTGGCCTCGCGGGGGTGACCGTGGTCAGCGGCTTGGCCCTCGGCGTCGACGCCGCCGTCCATCGCGGAGCGCTCGCGGGAGGAGGGCACCCGCTCGCCGTGCTGGCTGGAGGGGCGGACGTTCCCTACCCGAAGACCAACCGGGCGCTGTACGACCGCATGGTCCGGCGCGGGTCGGTCGTGTCGGAGCTTCCGCCCGGCCAGCGCCCGCTGCGGTGGAGCTTCCCCGCGCGCAATCGGATCATGGCCGGGTTGGCGAGCCTGACCGTCGTCGTAGAGGCGACCGAGTCGTCGGGAACTCTCATCACCGCCGAGTTCGCCGCCCAGCTCGGCCGCGACGTGGGAGCGGTGCCCGGGCAGGTGACCTCCCGCCGCGCCGCCGGCAGCAACCGGCTACTGCGCGAGGGCGCAGCGGTGATCCGGTCGGCCCAGGATGCGCTCGACGAGCTCTTCGGCGTCGGCACCGAGCAGCGCTTCGGCCGAGGCGAGGGGGTGTGGGGGCCTGGCGACGCCCCGCCGGCGGGACGCCTCCCCGGACCGGCGACCGCCGGCGACTGCGCACCGGATCCGGAAGATGCGGGGGCGGATGACTTCACGTCCCCTCCTGACCTGTCGACCGATGATCCCGGCAGACAGCGCCCGAGCTCGCGCGACGACGAGCTCGGCCTCGACCCCTCGAGCGACGCGTCCTCGACCTCGTCGAGGGGGAGATACGGTCGACGCGATCGCCCGCGAGGCGGGGCTTTCGCCCGGGCGGGCTCGGGCGACGCTCGGTCGACTCGAGCTGATGGGACTCGTCACCCGCCAGGGGTTCGCGGGCTACGCCCGCACGCTGGGGGTAGAAGTCCGGTCTCGCCTATCCTTGGCCCTCCTACGCCGCCGCTCGCTTCCCCGTGACCTCCGCCGATGACCGCCCTCGCTGCGCGCTTTCGATCGCCGGGTCCGACTCGGGCGGGGGTGCCGGCATCCAGGCCGATCTGAAGGCGTTCGCCCGCTGCGGGGTGCACGGCATGACCGCACTCACCGCAATCACGGCCCAGAGCACGGTCGGGGTTACGGCCGTCCAAACCGTTCCGGCGGAGGTCATCGTCGCGCAGGTGGCCGCGGTCGCCGACGACATCGGGGTCGACGCCGTCAAGATCGGCATGCTCGGGTCGGTCGAGGCGGTCGAGGCGGTCGAGCGAGCGCTCGATCTCGTCGGCGACGGGCCGGTCGTGCTCGACCCGGTCATGGTCGCCGAGAGCGGCGCCCCGCTGATCGACGAGCAGACGCGGGCGGCGCTGCTAGAACGCCTGCTTCCCCGCGCGACGGTCGCCACTCCCAACGTGGCCGAGGCCCGAGCGCTCGCGACCGGGGGCTTCGGCGACAACGGGCTGGAGCGAGGATCGAGCGCGCCAAGCGCCGTCGCCCCCGACCTCGCCGAGATGGCGACCCTCGCGGAGGCGGTTCACGCCCTGAGGGCTCGCTGCGTGGTGGTCACCGGTGGGCATGCCGCGGAGGCCACGGACGCCTTCTTCGATGGCGAGGCGGTCGAGCCGATCCGTGGCGACCGGCATCCCGAGGGCGGCGCTCACGGGTCGGGATGCACGCACTCCTCGGCACTGGCGGCATACCTCGCGCTGGGGCACGCTCCGCTCGCGGCGGCGCAGCGCGCCAGAGCGGTCGCGTCTGAGGCCGTCCGCGACGGCCTGCGTGCGGTCGGCGACGGCGCGGGCCCCGTGGATGCGCTCGGAGCGGTCAGAGCGATGGCGACAGCCTCGACCGAGGCCGGTTCGGTGGCTCTTTGACATAATCGTTCGGCTCGATTCGAGCCGGCCTCTAACTCACCCAGGAGACAAGATCAAGTTCTTGCGCATGAAGCCCGGTCACGGCGAGGTCCTTCTCACGGAGGGCGACCCTCGTTTGCGCGAGGACGAGGATCGGCTCGTCGAGGCCTTTCGTCGCGAGCTCGACGAGGGGATGTGGGCCGCAGTGCCGACACAGGATCCCGACACCGGTCGGCGTCAGGCGCGGATGGTCCAGGACTACGGCCAGATCCCGCCCGAGGCCGAGCGGGTGATCTTCTTCCCCAGGGCAGCCGGAGGTTGATCCGGTCGCAAGTGAGGAGCCGCCGGCGCGGGGCTTCGGCTCTCCGCCTGCGGACGGCCCGAAGCGGTCCGGACCGGTTCGGTTGAGATGCTCCTCGTCCTGCTGACGCTCGCTCTGCTCGTTGCGGCCCTGGTCGTCCCGGCGCTGGTCGCGACCGCGCGACGCCGGTCGCGCCGGCCGCGGTCGCGACGACGCCGGCCATCGGAGCTCGTGGCGTTCGGCGACCCCGGCCGCGAGCGACGGGCCGAGCAGCGTGCGCGCGAGCTCCTGCGCTCCTGTGTCAACGACGAGGAGTGGGAGATGTACCGCGACCTGGGGTTCGTTCGGGTCTTCGGCCGCGGCCTTCGGCGCGGTGAGGTCGAAGGTGCACGCCGAGGCGGCGCCGAGGGTGGGCAGACCGGCGCGGCGCTCCTGCGTGGCCGCCCTTCCGACCCGCCCAGCGGAGCTGCACCGTCTCCGCCCGAGGAGCCTCTCGCGGACACGCCCCGGTATGCGTATCTGGTGTATCCCCACAAACCGATCCTCGCCTACGAGCCCCAGAGCCGGCGTCTGCTCTCCGAGTACTGCGTCGAGTTTCCCGACCTGAGCGATGCCGTGACGGGATCGCGGCTCCCCGACTCCGACGACGTGCTGGCCAAGTGGATGGCGCTCACCGGGGACGAGGCTCGCCTGCTGCGCGACGCCAACATGCACCTGCCCGGACGCCAGCTCGATCCGGGTCGGGTCCGGCGCGACCTCTGGCGCCTCCAGGAGTGGGAGCGCCGGCGCCGGCGCTCGCCCAACGCGCCCCCCCGGTGACGATCCAGAACGGCGCGTCTACCCGGCGCCGCCCGAGCCGGGCTGTGCTCGAGGGGCCCGAGCGCGCCCCCGCCCGCGCCTACCTCAAGGGCATCGGCTTCGACGCGGAGGCGCTCGCGCGCCCGATCGTCGGCATCGCCAACACCTGGACGGAGACCATGCCGTGCAACTTCCACCTGCGCCGGCTCGCCGACCGCGTCAAGGAGGGGGTGCGTGCGGCGGGCGGCACGCCGATGGAGTTCAACACCGTCGCCGTCTCCGACGGCATCACCATGGGCACCGAGGGCATGAAGACATCGCTCGTCAGTCGGGAGGTGATCGCGGACTCGATCGAGCTCGTCGCCCGCGGTCACGCCTTCGACGCGCTCGTCGCGCTGTCGGGCTGCGATAAGACGATCCCCGGTTGCGTGATGGCCCTCGCCCGAGTCGACGTCCCGAGCGTGATGCTCTACGGCGGGACGATCGCCCCCGGGAGGTTCCGCGGCCGCGACGTGACGATTCAGGACGTCTTCGAGGCGGTCGGTACGCACGCCGCGGGGGGGATTTCGGAAGGGGAGCTGAGCGAGCTAGAGGACCGCGCCTCGCCGGGCGCGGGGGCGTGCGGCGGGCAGTACACGGCCAACACCATGGCCATGGCCTTCGAGGTGCTCGGGATCTCCCCGACCGAAAGCTCGATGGTCCCGGCCGAGGACGGCAGGAAGGGCGCCGTGGCCGAGGAGTGCGGTCGCATCGTGATGGCCGCGCTCGAGCGCGACCTGCGCCCGAGCCAGATCATCACCCGTGACTCGCTCGAGAACGCCATCGCCGGCGCTGCGCTCAGCGGCGGCTCGACCAACGTGGTCCTCCACCTGCTCGCCCTCGCGCGCGAGGCCGGCGTCGAGCTCGACATCGACGACTTCGACCGGATCGCCTGGAGTACCCCGCTGCTCGCCGACCTCAAGCCCGGCGGCCGGTATGTGGCCACCGACCTGTACCGGGCGGGCGGGGTGCCGGTCGTGCTCAAGCGTCTGAGCGAGGCCGGCCTGCTCCACGAGGAGGCCCCCACCGTCACCGCCCAGACCATCGGCGAGATCGCCCGAGCCGCGCGTGAGCCCGACGGCCAGCCCGTGATCAGGCCGCTAGCGGATCCGATCAAGCCGAACGGAGGCTTCGCGATCCTGCGCGGCAACCTCGCGCCCGAGGGCTGCGTGGTCAAGCTGGCGGGCCACGACCGTCTCGAGCACCGCGGCCGCGCGCGCGTGTTCGAGTCCGAGGAGGACGCGTTCGCGGCCGTCCGAGAGGGGTCGATCGCGGCCGGTGAGGTGGTGGTCATCCGCAACGAGGGCCCGGCCGGCGGCCCCGGGATGCGCGAGATGCTCCAGGTCACCGCAGCGCTCCAGGGAGAGGGCCTCGGCGACTCGGTCGCCCTGCTCACCGACGGACGCTTCTCGGGTGCGACGCACGGCTTCATGGCCGGCCACGTCGCGCCCGAGGCTCGCCGGGGAGGGCCGATCGCCGCGGTCCGCGACGGCGACACGATCACCTTCGACGTCGCCTCGCGCAGGCTCGACGTCGAGCTGCCGGATGAGGAGATCCGCGCCCGCATCGAAGCCTACGAGTGGCCACCGCCTCGCTACCCATCCGGCGTCCTCGCGAAGTACGCCCGCCAGGTCGGCTCGGCCGCTCAGGGAGCGCTGACCGGCTGAGCGTGCGCCCCTTCCCCGGCCGGAGCGGGAGCGTCGGCGTCCGCGTCCGGGCTTTCGGTCGCCTCGCCGGTGAGCCGACCGCTCGCGAAGCGCATCAGGAGGTCGTTGAACTCACCCGGCTGCTCGAGCATCGGCATGTGACCGGTCTCGTCGAAGACCACCTTGCGCGCGTCGGGAACCCGCCGCTCGAACTCGTCCGCGTCTTCGACCGGGACCAGGATGTCCTCACGGCCCCAGACGAGGAGGGTGGGACAGCCGATCTCGCCCAGGCGGTCGGTGAAGTCGTAGTCGAGCAGGGACTCGAGGGCCGGCATGAAGCCCGGGTTGTTGGAGCGGGGCATGATCTCGAGCAGCACGTCGGGGCGCATGCGAGAGGGATGGCGGATTACGGTCGCAAGCAGCGGATGGCGCAGGCGCGGCCGCGCCACGACGTCGCGGCTGCGGGGGAGGGTCGCCGCGCTGATCCACCCGCCCACGCGGAACAGGGTCAGCGTCGTGCCTCGGCGCAGGCTGGCGGTCGAGATCCCGCATGCCGCGGCCAGCACGAGCCGCTCGACCTGTTGATAGCGGAGGCAGAGCTCCGCGGCCACGAACCCGCCCATGGAGTTGCCGACGATGACCGGCCACTCGATCCCGAGCTGATCGAGCAGCTCCTTCACGATGCGGGCGTAGAGCGAGATCGAGATCTCCTCGCTCGGCATCGGAGAGGTACCGAACCCGGGCAGGTCGACGGCGATCGCCCGCCGCTCCTGGGCCGCGCGCGGAAGGTTCTCGAGCCAGTTCTGCCAACTGCCGCCGAGGCCGTGTAGGAAGACGATCGGCGGATCGTCGCCCTCGCCGAGGTCGACGTAGGTCACCTCGCCGGTGCTCAGGCAGGCCCGTCGCACGAGCGACGGCCAGTCGACCTCGCGCCAATCGGGTTGCGCACGCTCGCCGTAGCCTTGCGGGGCGCGATGAGCCTCCCAGGGAGCGGCGGGGCGGGCCTTCGACGGATAGACCGTCGCCAAAGCCTGGTGCGCCTCATCGAGCAGACGGTTCCCAGAGGATAACACCGACATAACAACCCACCGTACCGGACGAGCGCGGCCGGGGTCGCGCAGCGTGCCCGGCGATCGCCGCCGTGGCACAATCGCGGGGTGGACAGGGGAGGCCCGTCAACGCTCGACGTCGCTCCCGACGGAGCAGCCGCTCGGGACCGGACCGATCCGCGCGTCGACGACCGCCGCCCGGCGCCGGCCAACGGACGGTGCTCGGGGCGGGCGACCACGGCGGCGATCGAGCTGCGCGAGGACCTCCGGCGCCACCTTCCCGGAGTCGAGCCCGAGCGACGCCTGAGCGATTGGGGGCGCTCGGAGCGAATCGAGGGGCTCGTCGACCGCACGCTGGCCGACTTCCTCTATCACCACTGGTTTCGCTGTGAGGTCGAGGGGATCGATAAGGTCCCCGCGGGCGGAGGGGCGCTGCTCGTGGCCAACGACTCCGGCGCCCTGCCGCCCGACGCGGCCATGATCGCCAAGGCAATCCGGGAGGAGCACCCCCACCCGCGGCCGCTCCACATCATGGTCGAGCATCTCTTCGCGGGATACCCCGGCTTCTCGATGCTGCTGCCCAAGCTCGGCTGCGTAGCCTCCCACCCGGCCAACGTGCAGCGGCTCCTCTACGACGAGGAGTCGCTCGTGCTCCTCTTTCCGGAGGGTCGGAAAGGCACGCGAAAGCTCTACAGGGACCGCTACCGGTTGCGCCGCTTCGGGCGCGGAGAGTTCGCGAGCTCGGCCCGACGGGCCGATGTGCCGATAGTGTCGGTGTGCGTCGTCGGAGCCGAGGAGGCAGCGCCGATCTTCGCCCACATCGGCCTTCTGAAACGCTTCACCGGCCGTTGGTCCTTTCCGCTCACCCCGGCCTTTCCGCACCTCGGCCCGCTCGGCGCGGCTGCCTACCTGCCGGCCAAGTTCCGGATCCGGTTCCTCGAGCCCGTCCGGGTGGACGCGGGAGGCGACGAGCGCGCCGCCCTCCAGACCGTCGCCGAAGAGGTGCGCACACGAATCCAGGCAACCCTGTTCGAGATGGTGGGCGAGCGCGACTCGGTGTGGCTCTAGCGCTCCCATGAGCTCCCGCCGCGTCCTCCTCACCGGCCTTTCGACCTACTGGGGCGGTCGGTTGGCCGAGGCGCTCGAGGCCAGCGAGGAGATCGAGGCGATAATCGGCGTCGACTCCCGCGACCCGACGCGCGCGCTCGAACGAACGGAGTTCGTCCGCGTCGGCGCCCAGCACTCGCTGCTGCGCCGCATCGTCGAGGCCGCGGAGATCGACACCGTGATCGACATGCGGCTGATCGTCGACTCCGGGTGGGCCTCGCCCGGGCGCGCGCACGAGAACAACGTGATCGGGACGATGAACGTCCTCGCCGCGTGCGGGGGGCCCGGCTCGACCGTGCGCAAGCTGGTCTTCAAGTCCTCGGCGCACTACTACGGCTGCGCGCAGGACGACCCCGCCTTCTTCACCGAGGACATGGAGCGACCCCACCCGCCGCGCACCTCGCTCGAGCGCGACATCGTCGAAGCCGAGGCCGCGGTGGCCGACTTCGCCGAGCAGAGCCCGGACGTGTCGGTGTCGATCCTGCGCTTTGCCAACGTGCTCGGTCCCGAGGTCCGAAGCTCCCATCGCGCGCTCTTCGACCTACCCGCCGTTCCGGTCGTGCTCGGGTTCGATCCGCGCTACCAGTTCGTCCACGAGGACGATGTCGTCGGGGCGCTCGAGCACGTCGTGCACGCCGACCTCCCGGGGCTTTTCAACGTCGGCGCGGACGGCGTGCTCGCCCTGAGCGAGGTCATCGACCTGCTCGGCAAGCGGATGGTCCCCGCGTTGCCGCCCTGGGGCACGGGGCTGGCCGCGGCGATCGTCCGGCCGTTGGGGATTGAGCTGGGCCCCGAGATGCTCGCCCAACTGCGCTACGGTCGCGGCCTCGACAACCGGCTGCTCAAGGCGACCGGCTTCGCCTATCGGTATACGACCCGCGAGACCGTGCTCAAGCTCGCCGAGCACATGCGCCTCGCCCCGATCCTGCGCGGGGCGGGAGAGCCCTACCGCTACGAGCAGGAGGTCGAGGAGTTCCTGCGCCGCAGCCCGCACGTCAACCGCCGGCGCGCCCGCCCCCGCGAGGGGGCCAACGGCCGGGCGGCGCCGGTCGCCGGCTACGACGATCTCGAGGCCGGCGAGCTCGGCACACTGCTCGGCTCGCTCGAGGCCGACGATCTCGCCGCCCTGCGCGAGCACGAGCGGGCCACGGGTGCCAGGGTCGACGTGCTGGCGGCGATCGACGCCGCCCTTGCCGGCCGGTAGCGAAGGGTCGAGCGCGCGGCGCGAGGACTCCCGCCGCCCCGGGCCACGCCAACTCGAGGACCGCCTCCCGGCGGCGTAGACTGTGGGGGCGACGCCCATGCCCCGTCCCTACTTCATCGGCTTGGCGGTCCTCGTCGTGGCGCTCTTGAGCGGGACGGCGGCGGTCTATGCCTACGACTCCTCGCGCGACGACGTGATCGCCGACGGCGTGAGCGTCGGAGACCTGGACGTCGGCGGGATGCGAGCCCACGAAGCCCGCGCGGTGCTCGAGCGGGACATGGCCCGGCCGCTGCGCCGTCCGGTGAAGGTCAAGATCAAGGGTCGCACCTTCACCCTGAGCGCTCGCCGCGCCCGCCTGCGCTCCGACGTCGACGCGGCGGTGGCCGAGGCCCTCGAGCGAAGCCGCGGGGGCAACATGGTCACCCGAGCAGCGCGCGACCTGACCGCAAGCGAGGTCAGCGCGGAGATCGACCCACGCGTGACCTACTCTCGCCGGGCGGTGGCCAAGCTCGTACGCCGGGTCAAGCGGAGCACCGATCGCCCGGTCGTCGAGGCTGCCGTCTCCCCGTCGGCGTCGGGCTTGAGCTTCACCAAGGGCCGGAGCGGCCGCGAGATCAGCGGGGCGAAGCTGCGCCGGGAGGTCGCGCTGGCGTTACAGCGTCCCGGCGTGCGGACCGTGCGGCCGCGGGTCAAGGTCACGCGCCCGAAGACCACTCGCGCTGACCTGCGCCGACGCCATCCCGCCTACATCACCGTCGATCGCTCGGGCTACAGGCTGCGGTTCTATCGCCACCTGAAGCTGGCCGACTCCTACACGATCGCGGTCGGCCAGGTCGGCCTCGAGACCCCGGCCGGGCTCTACAGCGTCCAGGACATGGCCGTCGACCCGGCCTGGCACGTGCCCGAGAGTGACTGGGCCGGTGATCTCGCCGGGCGGATCATCCCCGGCGGCCGGGCCGACAACCCGCTCAAGGCCCGCTGGATGGGCATCTACGACGGAGCCGGCATCCACGGCACCGACGAGACGTCCTCGCTCGGAACGAACGCCTCGCACGGTTGCATCCGCATGTCGATCCCCGAGGTCAAGCAGCTCTACGCCCGGGTGTCGGTCGGAACGCCGGTGTACATCGGCTGAGCGTCGCCGCGACGGCCAGCGCCCCTCACAACCCGATCGCCTCGACCGGCACCTCCTCCCAGCCCGAGGCCCGGAGGGAGGCGAAGCGAGGCGCGTGTCGAAAGCAGAGCGCGCCGATGAACACTCCGTGCTCCCGTTTCCTCAGTACCCCGTACCACATGGTCGAGGCGTCGCGCGGACCCTGGATGCGATGCCAGGGGGGCCCGGGATCACCGCGAGAGTCGTCGAGCCCGGCCTCGATGAGCTGAGCCTGCGTGGCCACCCGGCCGTCCTCTGTGTTGACGAAGAACAGTCCCATCGGCCACGATGGTAGGTGGCCTGCGGCGCTCGCGGGCTTCGACCGGGCGCTCGGCGCCCGCGCGGTCGCCGAGGCCACCCGGCGCGCCTACGGCCTCGACCTCGGCCGGTTGGCCTCCTTCGCTGACGAGAGGCTCGGCCTCGGCCCGCACGAGCTCGGACCGCGCGACCTGCGCCGCTTCGCCCAGTCGCTGTCGGAGGGCGGTGACTCGAAGGCCACGGTCGCCCGGCGCCTGGCCGCCGCCCGGACCTTCTACCGCCATCTGGTCGAGCGCGGCGAGCTCGACGCCAACCCGGCCGACCTCGTCTCTAGCCCCAAGCGCGGGTCGAAGCTCCCCCGCGTGCTCAAGGCGACCGAGGCGGCCGCGCTGCTCGACTGCGTCCCGGCGACGACTCCCATCGAGCTGCGCGACCGAGCGCTGCTCGAGCTCGCCTACGGGGCGGGGCTGCGCGCCCAGGAGATCGTCGACCTCGACCTCGTGAGCCTGGACGCCGACGCCGAGCAGGTGCGCGTCGAGGGCAAGGGAGGTCGCTCGCGGGTCGTCCCGCTCGGCGAGCCCGGCTGGCGCGCGCTCGAGCGGTACCTGGCGCGCGGGCGGGCGGCGCTCGCCTCGAAGCCAGCCGGCGATCGTCCCGAGCCCGCCCTGCTCGTGTCGAGGAGCGGGCGTCGCCTGTCGACCTCGGACGTCCGCCGCCGGCTCGACGTGTGGACGCGTCGGGCGGCGCTCGCGGCGGGCGTCTCGCCCCACACCCTCCGTCACTCGTTCGCCACCCACCTGCTCGAGGGCGGCGCCGACCTGCGGGCTATCCAGGAGCTGCTCGGCCACGCGAGCATCTCGACGACGCAGATCTACACCCGCATTGACACGCGAATCCTGAAAAGCGCGTACACTTCATCGCACCCACGCGCCTGACGGATCGGGCGCGCCCACGTTTGGCCAAGATGGAAGCGAACGTCAAGGCGATCGAGCTCACGGAGCTCTGGCGCCGCTACAAGCGCGAAGATGATAGTCAGGCACGCGAGCGCCTGGTCCTCGCCTACTCGCCGCTCGTCAAGTACGTGGCCGGACGCATGGCCGCGAGCCTTCCCGCGCACGTCGAGGAGGCCGACCTGATCTCCTACGGGCTGATCGGCCTGATCGCCGCGGTCGAGCGCTTCGACCTCGCCCGCGAGATCAAGTTCGAGACCTTCGCGATCACCCGCATCAAGGGCTCGATCATCGACGAGCTGCGGTCGCTCGACTGGGTGCCGCGCTCGGTGCGCGCCCGTGCGCGCGAGATCGAGCGCGTGAACGCGAGGCTCGAGCACGAGCTGCGCCGAGCGCCCAGCGACGTCGAGATGGCTCAGGCGCTCGACATGTCGGTCGACGACTTCCAGCAAGCGCTGACCCAGATCTCGAACTCCTCGGTCATCGCGCTCGACGCGATGTGGACGCTGTCGGATGCCTCGGGCGACCAGGTCTCGCTGCTCGACACCATCAAGGATCCCGATGCGCCCGACCCGGCGCACGTACTCGACGCCGGCGAGATGCGCGAGCGGGTCTCGGACGAGATCGCCCGGCTGCCCGAGCGCGAGAAGCTCGTCGTCGCCCTCTATTACTACGAGAACCTGACCCTGCGCGAGATCGGCGAGGTGCTCGGGGTGACCGAGTCGCGCGTCTCGCAGCTGCACACCAAGGGGATCCTGCGGCTCAAGGGCCGCCTGGGAGACGAGGCGCTCGACGAGGCGGTCTAGGTCGTCGCGGCCGGCGGCTCGGTACATTCCCCCGAGGGACACCGAGGAGAGGAGCTTCGGCATGCACGAAGGGGCTGGGAGGATTCGCAACGTGGCCTTGGTCGGCCACCGCGGCGGCGGCAAGACCTCGACCAGCGAGGCTCTGCTCTACCAGGCCGGCGCGATCAAACGGCTCGGGTCGGTGGCCGACGGGACGACGGTCTCAGACTCGGCGGCCGACGAGAAGGCGCGCTCGATGTCGATCGCCGCGAGCCTCTCCTCCTTCCGGTGGCAGGACCGCAAGATCAACCTGATCGACACCCCGGGCGAGTCCAGCTTCCTGGCCGACACGCTCGCCGCCATGCGCGTCTGCGAGGGGGCGGTGTTCGTGGTCAACGGCGTGATGGGCGTCGAGGTCGGCACAGAGCGCCTGTGGCAGCGCGCCGACGAGCTCGGGATCGCGCGGATCGTGTTCGTCAACATGCTCGACCGCGAGCGTGCCGACTTCTTTCGCACCCTCGACTCGCTGAAGGCGGCCTTCGGCCAGCACGTCGTCGCCACCGAGATCCCGATCGGCACCGAGCACGAGGTCCGCGGGGTGATCGACCTCGTCGACATGAAGGCCTACGAGTACGACGGCGACGGCCGCGACAACAGCCGCGAGATCGACATCCCCGAGGAGCTCGTCGCCCAGGCCGAGGAGTACCGCGAGAAGCTGATGGACGAGGTCTGCGAGGTCTCCGACGAGCTCATGGAGCGCTACCTCGAGGGTGAGGAGATCTCCCACCAGGAGGTGGTGACCGCGCTCAAGGCGGGCGTCACCGAGGGACGGATCTTCCCCGTGACCTGCGGCGTGGCTACCCGCAACCTCGGCACCAACCGCCTGCTCGACGCCCTGGTCGAGGACCTGCCCTCGCCGGAGATGGTCGGCGAGATCTCGCTCGACGGCGGCACGACGCTGGCGCCCGAGGAGGACCGCGACACCGTGGCCTTCGTGTTCAAGACGCTCGCCGATCCGTACGCGGGGCGCATCAACCTGTTCCGCGTCTACCAGGGCGTCGTGCGGTCTGACTCTCAGCTCGTCAACTGCCGCGTCCACCACAAGGAGCGCCTCGGCCAGCTGATCGTCCCTCAGGGGGCCGAGCGCGAGCACGCCGAAGATCTCGGACCGGGGGACATCGGCGCGGTGGCCAAGCTCAAGGAGACCCACGCCGGCGACGTTCTGGCGGCCAGCGACGGGAGCTTCGCCCTCGGGCTTCCCGACCTCCCTGCGCCGGTGATGGCGTTTGCGATCGAGCCCAAGGCCAAGGGCGACGAGGAGAAGGTGGGAGCGGCGCTGCGGCGCCTGCAGGAGGAGGACCCGACGATCGACTTCCATCGCGACCCCCAGACCGGCGAGCAGATCGTCGCCGGCCTCTCGCAGGTCCACGTGGAGGTGATCGTCGAGCGGATGCGCGAGCGCTTCGGCGCCGAGGTCGCGCTCCATCCGCCGCGAGTCCCCTATCAGGAGACGATCCAGGGATCGGCCAAGGCCCAGGGGCGCTACAAGAAGCAGACCGGCGGGCGCGGCCAGTTCGGCGACTGCCACATCGAGCTCGAGCCGCTGCCCGAGGGCGGCGGGTTCGAGTTCGTCGACCAGATCAAGGGCGGGGTCATCCCCTCGGGCTTCATCCCCGCGGTGGAGAAGGGAATCCAGGAGGCGATGGCCCATGGGACGGTCGCCGGCTACCCGGTCAAGGACGTTCGCGTGCGCCTCTACGACGGCTCCTACCACACCGTCGACTCGTCGGAGATGGCGTTCAAGATCGCCGGGTCGATGGCGTTCAAGCAGGCGATGGAGAAGGCGAGCCCGGCCCTGCTCGAGCCGATCATGACCGCGACGGTGTCGGTGCCCGAGGACTCGGTGGGCGACGTGATCGGGGACCTCAACTCTCGTCGGGGGCGACCGCTGGGCATGGAGCCCAAGGGCTCGATGACCGAGGTCAAGGCCGAGGTCCCGATGGCCGAGATGCTCTCCTACGCGCCGGATCTGCGGGCGATCACCGGCGGCCGCGGCGAGTACTCGATGGAGTTCGCCCGCTACGAGCAGGTGCCGGCGCACCTCGCCGAGAAGGTGATCGCCCAGGCGGGCGACGTAGGGGAGGCGGTTCGGGCTAGCGCGGCGGCTTCTCCCTCGAGCCGAGCCTGAGGGCACGGATGCGGGGCGAGGCCGAGCGAGTCAAGCTGGCTCGGACCTCGCGCGACTCCCCTCGGGAGTAGCCCCGGTTTGCGGGGAGGAGGCGAAAAACACGACCTTGAGTAAAGTCTCGACCTCATTTACCCTCAGCTTGAGGTAAAGTGGTCCGCGCGCTAGGTGAAAACTTCTCCCAGTGAGCGGCCAAAGGACGGTTTTCCGCCGCAGCCACCGCTACCATGCCGCGGGTCATGCACAAGGAACTTCGGCCGGTCCACGACCTCATCTCCTGCGATCTGTGTGAGCGCACGATCCTCAAGGGCGAGCGAATCGACACGTTCGTGGTGGGCGGGGAGCGCCGTCGCGTGTGCGAGCTGTGCACCTTCCGCGCGGTGCGCGCCCGCTGGCCGCGCGAGTCCGCCGTCGAGGAAAGGACCCTCGCTCGGGAGAACGAGTGGCGCCCCCGAAGCTCGTGGTGGGCCAAGGCGGCTCAGTGGGCCGAGGACCAGGGACTGTGGGGAGCGCCGCGTGCGCCCTCCGAGGGCCCCACCGAGCCGGCAGCGAGATTGCCGCGCACCCAGGAAGAGCACCAAGGGCGTCGCGCCGAGTCGCCCGCGCCGGCGCCCGCCGAGCGGACGGCCGGCGAGGCCTCGAGCACGCGCTCGTCGGCCGGTCGGAGCACTGCCGAAGCTGTGGAGGCCTCGAACGGGGGCCGGCGTCCCGAGCCCGAGGCCGACGTCGACGAGCCGGCCGAGCTCGTCGGCACCGCCGCATGGGCGCGGCGACCAGCCCGAGCAGGCGGAGGCATTCCGCTGCGGGAAATCTTGCCCGGCCGCCGGCGCGAGCCGCGTTCCGTCCAGGCGGTCCCGGCGAGCCGGGAGGGGAAGCTCGAGCGGGCGCTAGAGCTGTTCAACGCCTCCGAGCATCGGCGGACGATCACCGGGATAGGACGCGCGCTGGGTGAGCCATGGGTGAGCGCTACGCCGCTCGGGGACGCGCCCGCCGCCCGCGAGGTCGCCATCGTCGTGGCCTGGGAGCTCTCGTGGTATCGCTACCGAGTCGCTCTGGACGATGCCGATCAGGCGGTCCTGCTGCTCGACCGAGGTGACGAGGTCGGCGATCTCGAGGAGAACCTCCGGATCTGGAACGCGGAGGCCGACGCAGATGGCCACCTCGGCCTGGCCCTGGAGTCAGTGTCCTGAAGGCCTTTGCGCGCGGCGACCGGCCGCGCGCCTAGCAGGGAGGGCACCCGAATGGCCCAGGCGGTCGAGAGGGTGGTCGTCCACGTCGACGGCGGGGCACGGGGCAACCCGGGTCCGGCCGCCATCGCGGCCGTGGCCTCCGGCGTCGGCGGGGAGACCCTCCTCGAGGAGAGCGCCTACATCGGCGAGACCACCAACAACGTGGCCGAGTACCGGGCGCTGCTGCTCGGGCTGCAGGTCGCCGAGGCGCTCGGGGCGCGCGAGGTCGCGGTCGTGTGCGACTCGCAGCTCGTCGCGCGGCAGGTCGGGGGGCAGTACCGGGTCAAGCACGCCGGGCTGCGACCGCTCTACCAGGAGGCGATGGCCGCGCTGGGGCGCTTCGACCGGTGGTCGGTGCGCGACGTCCGCCGCGAGCAGAACCACCGTGCCGACGAGCTCGTCAACGCGGCCCTCGACGCCGCGCTCGGCTAGGTGGGGCCGGGCGTGACCCGCCCTCAGCGATCCCCGTCGGTCGCGAGTAGCTCTGTCGCGAGCTCGTCGATGGCCGTGACCGCGGGTGCCTGGGCGTCCAGGTCCAGCAGGGCACTGTCGGCCCGCTCGGCGTCGAGCAGCCGCTCGTCGTAGGGCACGGCACCGGCCACCGCGATCCCCTCCGAGGCGGCGAGCTGCTCGACGGCCTCCAGTTCGCCTTCGTCGCGCACCTTGTTGGCGACCAGAACCAGCCGTTCGGGTGCGAGTTGCTTGCCCAACCCGACCATGCGCCTCCCTGTCTCCAACGAGCGGAAGTACGGCTCGACGACCACGAGCATCGTGTCGGCGTGCAGGGCCTTGTTCTGCGAGAAGTGCTCCAGCGAAGCCTCGATGTCCAGGATGCACACATCCTCACGAGCCTCGGAGGCCACCGCGACGACGCTACGGACCGTAGCGTGGAGTAGCCCCAGTCAGCCCGTCCCCGCCTGTTCTGCCGGCCTCATCGCCAGCAGCGTCACGCCGTCGGGGGCCAGCAGCGAGTGCGACGCGCAGACTTCCTCGAGGGTACTGGTCAGCCTGTATCCCTCCTCGGTGCGCTCCACCAGCTCGGACGACAACGCCGGCATGCTCTCCATCCGCGCGGGTGAGACCCCGAGCGAAAGCGCGAGGGTGGGGTTGGGGTCGCCGTCGACGGCCAGCACCCGGTGGCCGCGACGAGCGAGCAGGCGGGCGAGCGTCCCCGAGATGGACGTCTTTCCCACGCCCCCTTTTCCCACGACCGCGAGCTTCATCCCAGCGCGAAACACTAGCCGGGTCATGCGCTGAGATGCAGATGTCGACGTGGTGGAGGGGCCGGAGGGCGACATCCAGCGCCGGCCGCAACCTGAGACCCACCCTCTAGGCGGTCTGTACTTGCTTGCCGGAGGCCAGGGCACCGCCTGGGCGAGAGAGCAGGGGGCGCGTCGGCGCAATCGAAGAAGGAGGCGCGCGTAGACGAGCCTTCTGAGACCCTTGCCGCATCACCACAGAGAAGCTCCCCAAACCTTCGGGCAGAGCCGTCTGAGCAGCAAACTCGCCGCAAAGCTCGTAGTTCTTGCGCTGAGCGTACTCGCGTCGCTCGCCCTGGCTGGGTGCGGGGGCGACGATGAGGGCGAGATCGCCGAGACCATCCAGCGCTTCTACACGGCGGCCTCCCGGGGCGACGGGAAGGAGGCCTGCAGGCAGCTGACACCCGCTGCTCGGTCTCCCGTGAGCGGCCTTCAGTGTGAGTTCTCGATCAACCAGCTGGGACAGCTGTCGGGGGGGGCGGCGAAGCGACGGCTGGCGGCGGTGGAGGTACGCGACGTACGGGTCCAGGGCCGGAGGGCGACAGCGCGAATCCAGATACCCACTCAAACGCCCGCGACCCTCCAGCTGGAGAAGATCCGGGAGCGCACCTTCAAATGGAAGAGCAGCGACGAATGGAAGCTCGCTTCGCTTGGAACGGCCCCCGGGGGTACCTTCTAGGGCGTGACCCCGGCGAAGGCGCCGCTCAGGTCGTCAAGCAGGCCGATCTCGGGATCGCGCTTCACGCGCGCGGGCCGTTATCCCAACGAGAAAAGCGCCCGCTTGCAGGCGCTTTCTCAGAGCGGATGATGGGACTCGAACCCACGACCTTCTGCATGGCAAGCAGACGCTCTAGCCAACTGAGCTACATCCGCGCGAGCCGCGAGTATATCCACCGGGAAGCGGTCCGCCAGAGCGAAAGAGGCGGCCCCGTGCTCAACGGGCGGCGGCCAACGCGGCGAAGTCGTAGGGGACGCCGGTGAGTTCCTCCGAGACCTCCCACAGGCGGCGCGCCGTCTCCCGGTCGCGGGCGCGGGCGCTCGTGCCGACGAGCCGTGGGAAGCCCCATATCTCCATCGGGCCATCGGGGCCCACGTAGGACCCGCTGGGTAGGACGGGTACGGTCGCCGCATAAAGGCTCGGAAGAGCGCCCCGCTCAGCGCTCTGGGCGATCTGGCTGGCGACCGCCATCAGCTTCTCGCCGGCCTTGCTGCCCTCCATGCGCGGCCCGACGAACAGCAGGTTGGTCGCCGCGTAGCCGGGGTGGGCGGCCACGCTACGCAGCGCGAGCCCGGCGGCGCCGGCCCGGCGTGCGAGCTCGAGGGCAAACATGAGGTTGGCGAGCTTCGACTGCGTGTAGGCCGCTCGCCTTCGGTAGCGCTGCTCGCCCTGGAGGTCGTCGAGGTTGATCCTGCCCTGCTTGTGGGCGACGCTCGAGACCGTGACGACGCGCGGCTCGGGTCGCCCCATGAGCCCCGGCAGCAGCCGCCCGGTGAGCGCGAAGTGACCGAGGTGGTTCGTACCGAACTGCATCTCGAAGCCGTCGGCGGTGTGGCGGTGGGGAAGGGCCATGACACCCGCGTTGTTGATGAGCACGTCCGGCCCCTCGTGGCGCTGGGCGAAGGCCTCGGTGAAGGAGCGCACCGAGGCGAGGTCGGCCAGGTCGAGCTCCATGGTCTCGATCTCGGCTGCGGGGCGGCGGTGCGTGCGCTCTGGGCGGCCCGCTCGCCGCGGACGGTGTCGCGGACGCCCATGATCACGCGTGCGCCCGCGCGCGCGAGCTCGCGCGCCGTTACGAGCCCGATGCCGCTGTTGGCGCCGGTGACGACCACGACCCGACCGCTCTGGTCGGGGATCGAGTCGGCCGTCCATCTCGCCATGGTTGGGGATCTCCCGCGGTGTGACGCGGCTCAAACTCGGGGATTTCGTCGAGATCTCGTGGTGGGACGCTAGCCTCATTCGTCGCGGCGACGTGGCGGAGTGGTTACGCGGCGGCCTGCAAAGCCGTTTACACCGGTTCGATTCCGGTCGTCGCCTCTTACTCCGGACCGATCCGCGCTCGTCGAACGTAAGTGTGCTCCCACCGTGTGTCGAGCGGATCCGTCCGGCGGCCCGCGGCCGCTCCCGCTCCCCGGGATAAGGAGCGTTCGTGACGAACGTCGGCGTGGTCTATCTCAGCGACGGCACTAGAGCGGCTCGTTTAACTTGTGCTCTCTCTGAAATTCACGGACACGCCTGACCTGCTGGCGTGGCTTGAACTTCTGTGCCTTCGAACTGGCGGCGTAGTCGTTCCAGTGCGTAACCAGGGCGTCGAGCTCCGCCACAGCACAGAACGCTCCGGGCGGCGCGTCAGCGGAGAGGTCGAATATCGCGTCCTGGAGCTCGACTGCTCGAGCAGGGCTCTCGGTCGCGAGGAGCAAGGCACCGAGCTCGACGAGCCGGTCGCCCGTCTGAGAATCGCACCATCTCTCTCCCACCAGAGACGGGTCGCGTCGCTCTTCCTCGATCGATCGATCAATTGCCTCCTCCGCTTGCCCACGTTTGTCGGCTTCCATGCCGCCCTTCTCCTCAGCGCCTACCCCTCCCACGGCTACGACTCCGATCAGAGCCCCGAGTACCACGAGCATCACTCCGCCGACCACGACTCCGGCTGCAACGGTCAAGAAGGTGCGCGTCGACTGACTCAATCTGGCCTCCAGGCCTTCTCGTCGTCGGGGATTATGCTGCTAGCCCCGGGCGGCCGACCGGGTGTACGCCGAGCCGGGGCCGATGAACAGAGACCTCGATGGTCGGCTCTCGCGACCAGCGGCGGGCCCATGGCGCCCAACGCGCGTCTTCTCAGCGCGACCGTCATCGGCGCCCGCGCGCACTGATCGAGGGAGCGACGAGCCAGGAGCAGATCGTTTCATGCGGCGGCCGGAGGCTCTCTGGGGTATCCTCGCCCGTCCCGGGCCGTTAGCTCAGTTGGGAGAGCACCAGCTCGACAAGCTGGGGGTCGCTGGTTCGAGCCCAGCACGGCCCACTCAGTCAGGGCCCCACCCAAAGAGTTTCCGGAGCGAGGGGTCGCTTTCGATCGGTTGAGACGCGGGGTGTTCGACCGGCGCGCGCGATGCCTATGGGGACGGCAGCAGCTGATCGCGAGACCGCCCACACCCGGTTCGGCGAAACCGTCTATGCAGCGACAGAGACTGCCAGCGCGCCCACGGCGAGAACCGCCATGCCGCCCGCACTGACGACGAGCGCGGTCGCAGCGCGCGACCAACCCGTGGACCTCGATTCCACCTCGGCCGGCCGCGGCAACCGCGCCGCCTCAGACGCGATCCAAGCGAGCGCTGCCCCGAGGAGCGGACCCGGGCGCTTGCGGGCGGAGCGCATCCGGCGCCCGAGGCGGCGAGCCGAGTCGCCATAGCTCCCGATCCCGGCTGAGGCGCCGAGCACCGAGGCCGCGAGGGCCAGCGTCGGCAGACGCCGAAGCCGGCGTACGGCGCCCAGCGAAACCGCCCGCAGGCCGTCGGCTCCGGCCGCCGAGCGCAGCCACACCGCCGTCAGCACGAGCAGGGCGACGCGGACAGCGCGCCGGACGGCGAGCTCGCTCCCGAGCCCGCCGGTGAGGCCGAAGGCGAGCGTCGCGAGCGCGAGCGGGGCCGCGAGGGCGAGCCCACCGAAGAGGCTCCGGGCACCGGCACCTGCGATCAGCCAAGCCACGGCCAGCCAGAGGGCGACGAGCGCAAGGGGAAGCGGCTCGGTGCTGGCGAGGGCGACCACGATCGCCACGAGCCCCGCCGCCGTGGCCGCCCGCGGGTCGACCCGGGCGCCACGGTCAGGTGCCGCGGCCGGCCGCTCGCCGAGGCCCGGCTCCGCGTTCGACCACCGGCGCAGGCCACGCCTGATGACCCAGGCTTGGATCAGCCCCGCGCCGAGCGACCAGAGACCGAGGAAGGCGGCAGTCACCGCCATGGCCGCCCCTTTGCCCGGCGGCAGGAAGGCGAGCGTCTCGCGGATCGCGGCATAGGTGCCGGTATAGGCATCGAGGCCGACGAGGACGACGATGTAGAAAGCGCTCGTCACGATGTAGTAGCCAAAGCGGATGCCCGCTCCGGCGAGCGCCATGGTGATGAGGGCCGCCCCGCGACTCTCGAGTGACCCGAGCGCGGGTGCGCTGGCGGCGTGAGGGACGGGAATGCCCATCCGAGCCGGTCCCATGACCGCCAGGGTCTCGACGAGGCTCGCCCCCGCGGTGGCGTAGCCGGCACGGGCGCCGTTTAGCCCCGCCGCACGGGCGAGGGGGACTCCGGCCGCGAGCGCGACGACGAAGCCACCGGGGACCGCCCTCGCGGCGAGGAAGGTCATCGCCGCCACGTTGGCGAGCCCGGCGAGCACGCTCTCGCCCTCGTCCGGCATCGCGATGCGGTCTTGCGGTGCGGAGGCCTCGGATCCCGCCGCCGGCCTGCTCGCGTCGAGCCGGCTGCTCACTACGAGCGCCGAGTCCGCGAGCCCAGACCGCGGGAGGTGCGGCCGCGTCTTTCGAGGTATGTAGCGGCCACGCCTACGGGGCAGGGTCGGCTCCGGGCAGGTCCGCACGGCGCACAACCCCGACGAGCGCTCCGTCCGGCGTCGACACCAGAGCGGTCTTGAGGTTACTCCGGTCGAGTCGCTCGGCGAGCGAGTCTGGGGCCGTGTCCATTCGCACGGTGGAGGGGCCGGGCTCCATCACCTCCTCGGCGCGCCGGTCCGGGTCCCCGTCGAGGACCTCCCGCCGAAGCCGCCCGAGCAGCACGTCACTGTCGGCGACCACCAGCGCAAAGCCGTACGGCGAGGCCTCGACGCGGGGACGGACGTCGCCCATCCGCTCGGAGAGGTGGCAGGTGGCGACGTCCTGGCGGGCGAGCTCGCCGACCCGGCGCTCGCCTGCTCGATCTCCTTCGGTCGGAAGGCCGCGAGCGAGCCAGTCCGCTTTGCCGGGGAGGTAGTCGAAGACCTGCTCGAAGCCGAGCATCTCGAGCCGACACGCGGCTCGCGGGCTCAGGTCTCACAGCGCGTCGTGACAGTAGACGACGACCGGTCGAGCGATATCTAGGTCGGCGGTGGTCTCCGCGTCGAGACGCTTCAACGGGATGTTGCGGGCTCCAGGCAGGTGAAGCTTTGCGTACTCGCCCTCGGGCAGGACCTCGACGAGCTGGGCGCCGTCGTCGACCAGCTTCCGGACCTCCTCATAGAGCGCAGCACGCGGCACGGTCGCCTCCTCCTCCTCCTCCTCCTCCTTCTGTATATGACTCAGACAGGCCAAGGCGGTCGTCCAGGAGCTCCCACGGACCGCACCGGGTTTCGACTCGTCGCCCAACCAGCAGCGTCGGTATCGCACCGAGCTCCGGGCAGCCCTGGTAGCGAGTGGCCGCCGCGACGATGTGGGAGGCGCCGAGCCAACCAGCCGCAAGCGCTGTAGGGACGCTCAAGGCTCGCGGCCAGCGGAGGACCGCCCACCCCAACGCGAGGAAGCCGATCCCGGCGATGCCTCGCGCGCGTCGCTGGCTATCCGAGAGGACCGGGCCCGCGTAGCCCGTGGCCGCCTGAGTCATCACTGAGCCCTCCCGTCGAGCGCCAAGCGAATCCACTCATCGGCCGGAGTCGACGAAACCGAACCTTTCGATCGGTAGATACGACACTTGAGCCCGAAGTCCGTCCGGTCGGCGGCGCCCGGATCGACGTCCACGCCGTCGACGCGCACGGTCGGCGAGCCCAGGAAGCGCTCGCCCTCCGCTGCCTCGGTAGTGTCTATCCGGCGTAGCACGATCTGCTCCTCTACGCCCGCCTCGGACGCGAGCTTCTGTAGGCGAGGCAGGAGAGCCGCGTGGCTGGGGCAGCCGTCGAGGTAGAGGACCTCCACCTTCATGGGCGCCCGGCGGGAGAAGAGCCACCGAGAAGGGTCCAAACGCCAGGCTGAGACATCAGCAGCCACCGTCGATTCGGTCGCACGCGGCGATCCGATCGGCGCTGTCGGCGAGAAGGCTACGAGCGAGCTCTATCGCGCGCACCACTCGCTCGTCGGCGAGCCGGTAGTGGACCACCCGGTGCTCGCGACGGCTAGCCACGAACCCACACCAGCGTAGGCAGGCGAGGTGGTTCGAGACCTTCGGTTGAGGCAGGTCAAGGCGGTCGACGATCTCGCTGACCGACAGCTCGGCCTCCGCCAGCAGCTCGAGGATGCGCAGGCGAGTCGGGTCCCCGAGCGCGCGGAAGTACTTCGCAACGAGTTCGGTCTCGGAGGGATCCTCTGAGAGCGTGAAGGGAGGTGCGGCGAGGGTCATTCTCGCCTACAACATATCAGCCAGATCCGATGTGAACCCGAGGACTGTCCGCGCGGCCCAGCCCGAGCGTCCTTGACGAGCGCGCGATTACTGCTACTACTATGCGTCGTTAGGATGCTACCGTCGTGATCGAACGACGAGGAGCGGTTATGGAGAGCGCGGTCTCGCTGCTGTTGCTGCTGGTCTGCCCCCTGAGCATGGGACTGATGATGTGGCTCATGATGCGTAGCCCCAAGGCGGGCTCGCGGCGGGCGAAGCGCGCCGCTTCGCCACGTGAGCTATCTCGAGCAGCCACGCCAGCTCGAGGCGGAGACCGACCCGTAGAGCGCCCGGAGGGCGATCGGTCGGTCGAGGAGCTCGAGCGCCGCCTGACCGACCTCGAGGCGCGGCTCTCCTAACGGGCGCCAGGCGAGATACCGACGTGATGGACGGGATGCTCGGGGGGATGGCGGTGCTCGGTGTCGTCGCTGCCCTGGTGCTGATCGCCGCGATCGGCGGCGCGGTGTACTTGGCCCTCCGGCTGGCACGCCCGACCACCGACCGCGAGTCGGCGCACGAGCAACTCGCGCGCCGCCTGGCGTCCGGGGAGATCGACGTCGACGACTATCACGAGCGCCAGGCCGCCCTACGCAGCACCGCGGGATCGGCGCGCAGGCGCTGAGGGCAGGGGTCGGGTTGGCGTCCTCGCCCTCGTACACGCGCCCCCGGGCTCCGGCGCGATGATCTCTCCCGGATGAGCGTCCCTCCCCCCCTCCACGAGCTCGAGGCCGAGGTGATGGAGGAGGTCTGGCGCCAGCGAGCGGCGACGGTCCGCGACGTACTCGAGATACTCAACCGTGGACCGAAGCAGCGTGCCTACACCACGGTCATGACGATCATGACGCGCCTCCACCGCAAGGGCCTCCTCACCCGGCGGCGCCACGGAAAGAGCGATGTCTACGCCCCGGCGGTGGACCGGAAGGTCTACCTGGACGCGCGCGCCCAAGCCGAGGTTGCCGCCCTCATCGACGAGTTCGGAGACGTTGCGCTCGTGCACTTCGCCCGGGAGGTCGAGGCCCTCGACCCCGAGCGCTTGGCGGCGCTGCGGAGGTTGGCTGATGAGGGCTAGCGCGAGGCGGCTTTATCGGGGGAACCTCGCCCTGGGCGCGCTCGGGTTGGCCGTGCTCGCGCTCGCCGGGGCGGTGGCCGCCGGCTCGCTCAGCCTCGAGACGCCGCCGCTCGACGCGCTGCGGGCGGCGTGCCGGCACCTCTTGCCGTCGACCGAGCCGGCCGAGCTGGTGATCGTCGGGTTGGCGGCGCTCGCGGTCGTCGTCGGGTTCCGGGGCGCCGCCGCGACGGCCCGCCATGTTCGAGCGGGACGCCGCCTGCTGCGCCGCCTGCCGGGCGGGGAGCCACTCGAGGTGACCGGCAAACGGGTCGAGCTGGTCGCCGACGACCGCGCGTACGCATTTTGTGCCGGCTACCTGCGGCCTCGGATCTTCCTCTCGACCGGTGCGCTGGTCCGCTTGACCGAGCGCGAGCTCGCTGCCGTCGTCGCTCACGAGGCACATCACAGGGATCGCCGTGATCCCCTGCGCCTCCTGTTGGCGGAGTCCCTCGCCGAGGCCCTCTTCTTCTTGCCGGTGCTCCGTCGTCTGGGCGACCGCTATCGACAGCTCGCCGAGCTCGCCGCCGACGAGGCGGCCGTCCGCGCCGTCGGAGGGTGTCGGCCCCTCGCCGCCGCCCTGCTCCGGGTCTCGGCGCAGGACGATGGCTCGGTCGTGAGCATGGCTTCCGAGCGCGTCGACCATCTGCTCGGCGAGCGCCCGCACTGGCGACTCGCCCGCCCGCCCATGCTCCTCTCCGCGCTCGCACTATCGGCCCTTGCCCTGGCCGGCCTAGTGGCCGCGCTCGCCGGGGGCGCCGGGAGCGTGAACCTCGCGTTGCTGGTCAGCCAGAGCTGCATGGTCCTCATGACGGTGGCGGCGCTCTACGCCATCCTCGTGCCGATCGGGCTGTCCGCCCGGCGTCGCTGCTGAACCCTCGAGGAGCCGTTCCGCGGAACTACTACACTGCCTCGGAGATGGAACACCAGGCCGCCAACGGTGTGCCCGGCGGCCCAGCGCCTATCCGCCGACGGCGCGCAGGCCGGGTCGCACTCGCAGCGGCCATGTCCGCGGTCGCAGCGTTTCTCGGCCTGCTCACCTACGGGCTCTTGACCACGGCGCCGAGCCAGACGATCGACGAGGCGCTCGCCCGGGGAAAAACGGTCGAGCCGACCGCCTTCTCGCTACCTGTGCTCCAGCCCGGCGATCCGGGCCCGCTGTCGAGCGCGCTCGAACCCGCCCTCGCCGATCGGCAACTCGGCCTCCGGGAGGTGCGAGGACGGCCGGTGGTGGTCAACTTCTGGGCCTCCTGGTGCGTGCCCTGCCGGGAGGAGGCACCGCTGCTCGAGCGGGCATGGTTGGAGCACCGCGGCCGGGGCGTGGTGTTCGTTGGCCTCAACCAGCAGGACATCGCCGGGGACGCACGCCGGTTCCTGCGGGAGTTCGGCATCAGCTACCTCAACGTCCGCGACAAGGGGAACGGCGTGGCCCAGGACTGGGGCGCGACGGGTCTGCCCGAGACCTTCTTCCTCACCGCCGACGGTAGGGTGGCCGCGCATGTGGTGGGAGCCGTCTCGGCTGTTGAGCTGCGCCAAGGGATCGCCGCCGCCCTTTCCGGTCGCGCGGGACGGGTCGACAGCGACGGCGCCGGACCGGCCCTTCGTCTCGAGCCGATGGAGTAGGCCACCTACTACACTGCTAGTAGGTGGCGACGCAACAAGAGAAGCGAGACAGGCGCCGGTCACAACGTGAAGCACGAGAGCGGGCGGCGCTCGCCGCCGAGCGGCGCAAGAAGCTGCGTGGCTACGCCCTCGCCGGAGTGCTTGGCGTGGCCGCGGTAGCGGCGGTCCTCGTGGCCGCTCTGGGCGGCGGGGGTGATCGTGGCGCCGGCCAGCCGGCGGCCGAGGCGGGCGGAGCAGGCCACGTCCACGGCCTCGGGGTGAACCCTGCCGACGGAGCTGTCTTCGTGGCCGCTCACAACGGGCTCTTCCGGGCGGCGCGTGGGGAGGCGCAAGCTCGGCCGGTCGGGCCAACCGGCAAGGACGTCATGGGCTTCTCGATCGTCGGGCCGAACCGGTTCGTGGGATCGGGGCACCCGGGCGCCGGGGAGGACCTACCGTCAAGCCTCGGGCTGATCCTCTCGACCGATGCGGGCCGCACCTTCCGTCCGGTCTCGCTGCTGGGCGAGGCTGACTTCCATGTTCTGCGAGCGTCCGGCAGCCGCGTCTACGGTTTCGACAGCTCGAACGGGCGCTTCCTGGCCAGCCGCGACGAAGGACGGACGTGGGCCGAGTTGCCCCAACCATCCGGGACGCTCATCGACCTCGCCATCGACCCGCGCGACCCCGATCGCCTGGTCGCATCGACCGACTCTGGGCTCTTCGCCTCGAGCGACGGCGGCCGCAGCTGGAGGCGCCTGGACGAGCAGATCGCGCTCGTGGCTTGGGCGGCGCCCGAGCGTCTCTTCATCCTGGGTGCCGAGGGGCAGGTCGCCGCGAGCCCTGACGGAGGAAGGAGCTTCCGTCCGAGCGGCCAGACGCCCGGAGAGCCCGTCTCCTTCATGGCCGCCGGCGACGACCTCTACGTCGCGCTCGCCGACAACCGGATAATGCGCTCGACCGACGGCGGTGCCACCTGGAGCGTCCGCACGCAGGTCTGACCGATGGATCGCCTCCGCCGCCCGCTGCTTTTCGGCCTGACCGCCCTCCTTGTCGCGTGGGCGAGCGCGCTTGCCTACCTCACGATCGAGCGCTCCCGCGGAGGGACGGCGTCGACGAGCGGTCAGGTCGCCCAGTCCGAGCCCAGGCCCGGCCCGTTCCGCGGCAGCAAGCTGCCGGACGGCATCGTCGGCCGGTCCGCTCCCGACTTTCGGCTCGTGGACGCCCGCGGCCGGCGCGTCGACACCCGGCGCCTCGGCGGCCGGCCCTATCTCGTGACGTTCCTGTACACGAACTGCCCGCCAGGCGACACCTGCCCGACTATCGCGGCCGAGCTCCGCCAAGCCCTCGAGCGCCTCGACGCTCGGGCGGAGGACGTCACCATCCTCGCCGTCAGCGTCGAGCCAAAGGGCGACACCCCGCGCGCAGCGCGGCGCTGGCTGCGCCGCCATCGCCTCCCCGACAACTTCCGATTCCTGGTGGGGTCGAGGCGAGAGCTCGAGCCGGTCTGGAACAGCTACTACGTGGGGTCACAGGATCCCGCCACCAAGCTGAGCCGCCACACGGCCAACATGTGGCTCGTTGATGCCCGCGGGCGCTGGCGCACGAAGTTCTCTGCAGGGCCACCGGTGCCCCCGGAGGACATCGCCCACGACCTCGGCGTCCTCCTCGACGAGGCGGAGCGCTCCTAGCCGGTGATCGACGCGCCGGGCATGGCCCTCGCCTTCGCCGCCGGGTTCGTCTCGTTTGTTTCGCCCTGCTGCCTGCCGCTTGTGCCGGGGTATCTCGCCGCCATTGGCGGTGTCGCGCCCGGCGAGCGCCGCCTCGACCGGCGGGTCCTCGGTCGCAGCCTCGCCTTCGTCGGGACCTTCTCGGCCATCTTCGTCTTCCTCGGGCTGACCGCGACTGCCCTCGGCGCTCTCCTCTTCGACAGCCGCGAGACGCTCAACTCCATCGCCGGCGTGCTCATCGTGGCGATGGGGCTCTTCTTCATCGCCTCGGTTGCCGTTGTGCGCCTCAACCGCGAGTGGCGCCCCGAGCGGCTGGCCGCGCGCGCCGGGCGCGGTGGTCCGGTGGTCGCCGGAGCGGCCTTCGCCGTCGCCTGGACGCCGTGCGTCGGACCGACGCTCGGGGCGGTTCTCGGGCTGGCCTCGACTCAGGCGACGGTCGGCCAGGGAGCCGTCCTGCTGGCGATCTACTCTGCCGGTCTGGCCGTGCCCTTCCTTCTCTCATCGCTGGCCTACACCGCCGGCACCCAGCGCTTTACCTGGCTGCGGCGACGCTATCCGCTCGTCCAGGTCGCCTCGGGGCTCGTGCTCGTCGCCATGGGCGGCCTCGTGCTCACCGGCGAGCTCTTTCGCCTCAACATCCAGGCTCAGCAGGCCCTGGACGGACTAGGGCTCAACGTGTGGCAGTCGCTGTAGTCGGTGACCGCGCTCTCGGTCATCGAGATCGGGATCGACCCGACGATCGAGCTCGGGCCGATCTCCCTCGCCTGGCACGGCATCACGATCGCGGTCGGGATCGTCATCGGTGGCCTCGCGACGGCACGCCACGCCCGAGAGCGGGGCCTCGACACTGAGCGCCTGGCGACCATCGGACTGCTGCTGGTCGTCTTCGGCCTCTTGGGCGCTCGACTGCTCTATCTGATCGAGAGCGGGGACATCGCCTATCCCGGGCGCTGGCTCGGGACCCGCGGCTTCTCCCTGAACGGCAGCGTCGTTCTCGTCGCCGTGGCGATCGGCGTGTACGTCCGCCGCGAGCGCCTCAGCCTGCACTACCTCGACGCTGTCGCGATCGGCTTTGGGCTCGGCCTCGCGATCGGGCGAATCGGCGACGTCATCAACGGCGAGCACTACGGCCCGCCGTCGGACTTCCTCCTCGCCGTGCGCAACACCCACCCGGAGGCGGACACGCCCGACCCCGCGGTCGCCTTCCATTCGGGTGGCCTCTACGAGGTTCTGCTCGGCGCGGCGATCTTCGCGCTGCTTTGGCCCCTCCGCCACCGGTTTCGCCGCCCGACCATGCTCGTGTGGGCAGTGGTCGCCCTGTACGCCGCCGGGCGCTTCGTCGAGTCGCCCTTTCGCCTCGACGAAATCGAGCTCGCGCTCGGGCTCTCGGGGACCCAATGGACGAGCGTCGTTCTGGTTCTCGTCGCGGGGCTCGGGGCGCTCGGGGCGAGGCGTCGGCATCAACCGGACGGCCGGCGGTCCAGGCAAGGACGGTGGTGCGGTGGGAATGAGACTGAGTCACCCAACGCGAGGCGGGGGCCTGAACTTGACCGAGCGCGCGACCGCCCCGACACGAAGAGCTGAGTCCGTTGACGACCTTCTCCACACCTCCTTGGTTCCGGCGGTTCCGGGGCACGCGTTCTGGCAAACGGGCTCGGGGCATAAGGCGATAAGCTCGGTCGGACCGACACCCGAAAGCCGAGACGAAGCGCGACAGGCTGGGGGGGTCGCTGGTTCGGGCCCAGCACGGCCCGCCCCGTGCCCGCCGGGACGATCAAAGGCCGCGTGCTCGCTCTCCTCTACGACATCCACGGCAATCTGCCCGCTCTCGAGGCCGTGCTCGCCGACGCCGAGCGCGCCGGCGCCCGTCGTTACCTGCTCGGCGGCGACTACGCCCTCTTCGGCCCCTGGCCCCGGGAGACGCTCGACCGGCTCGACGCCCTGCCTGACGCCGAGTGGATCCGCGGCAACGGCGAGCGCTGGACGGCCGACCCCGCCGACGCCCCCGATACCGAGCTCGTGCAGGGCGCGGCCGCAGCCTGCGCGGAGGAACTGGGAGAGCAGCGCGTGCGGCGGCTTGCCGGTCTTCCCGGGCAGGCGATCCTCGACGGCGTGCGCTACTGCCACGGTTCGCCCCTCTCGGACGTGCGCTCCTTCTTCCCCGAGCCGGCCGACGACGAGGCGGAGCTGCTCGCCGACGTCACCGAGCCGCGGCTCGTCTTCGGCCACACCCACCTCGCCTTCCGCCGCCAGGCGACGACCCCGGAGGGGGGAGAGATCGAGCTCTTCAACCCCGGCAGCATCGGAATGCCCTTCGACGGCGACCCCCGCGCCGCCTACGCCCTCGTCGACGACGGCGGCGAGCTCGAGCACCGCCGCATCGACTACGACCACGCGGCCGCCGCGGCGGCCGTGCGCGAGCGCTTCGACGGCGACTGGACGGAGACCGTCGCGCGGCGGATCGAGTCGGGTCTCTTCGACGTCGACTGAGTGGGCCATCGGGCCGTGCCCTCGCGCTCGGACGCCCGGCTCGAGGCGACGGGCCCGACCTGGGAAAAGCGACTCCCTCACCAGGCGAGGCGGGCGACGCCCTGACCGCTGGTAGGTTTCTCGCGGTGAGGCCCGGGGGAGACGGATCCGCACCGTGAGGCCAGCCGGGTCGGGCAGTAGGGCGCGGCGCAACTGCCCGCGCGCACGACGGCTCGGACTCCGCGAGCCGGTACCGCTGGTCGCGCGGCCGGTGGCCCCGGCGTAGCGGCCGGCGGCATGCAACTGCTTCCTCGCCGGGACCCCGGCTTCTTCCGCCTTTTCGGCGAGGCGGGCGCGAACGTCCTGCGGGCGGCCGAGCTGCTCGAGCAGCTCATACGCGGCTGGCCCGAGGACCAGGGCCTCGGCCGGGAGATCCTGATCGCCGAGCAGGAGGGGGATCGGATCACCCACGACCTGATCCACCTGCTCAACACCACCAGCGCCCGAGCGCCGATCGGGCGCGAGGACGTGCACGCGCTCGCCACCGCCCTCGACGACGTGGTCGACCTGACCGAGGAGGTCGCCGACTTCATGGCCCTCTACGGGATCGAGGCGCCGATGGACCAGGCCCAGGCGCTGGCGGGGATCCTGCTCGAGGCCTGTCGCAACGTCTCTGAGGCGCTCGCCAACCTCGGCGACATGGCCTCCCTGAGCCCCTACCTCGTCGAGGTCAACCGGCTCGAGAACGAGGGCGACCGGATCGTGCGCGAGGCGCTGGCGTCTCTGTTCGCGGGCGGGATCGACCCGATCCTCATCATCCGCTGGAAGGACGTGTTCGAGCGGCTCGAGGAGGCGATCGACGCGTGCGAGACGGTGGCCCACATCCTCGAGGGGATCGCGGTCAAGCGGGGCTAGCCGCCCCGGGGTCTACGCGGGTGCGGCGAGCTCGACGAGGCGGTCGAGCTCCTCCTCGCTCGACCAGGCGCCGACCGACGCCCGAACCAGGCCCCGGCCCGGCAGGTCGCGCACGACGAAGCCGGCCGCGGCCAACCGCTCGACCTCGGCGGCGGCGTCGCCGGCCGCCCAGGAGACGAGCGTCGACGACCCCCGGTCGGCGACCTCGAGGCCGCGGTCGGCAAGCGCTTCGGCTAGGCGCGCGGCCTGATCGGGCCCTCGTCGCAGGACCCGCTCCCAGCCCGCCTCGCCCAGGGTCTCGATGGCGCCGAGCGAGGCCGCGGTCTGGGAGCGGGCGAAGACGCCGAGGTCGAAGCGGGCGGCGCCGGGCCTGAGCGGCAGCTCGCTCGGCCGGCCGGGGTCCGACAGCGAGAGAAAGCTCGGCCAGGCGGGGATGAGGCGCTCGCACAGGTCGGCGCGCGCGTACAGGTAGCCGCTCCCGTCCGGTCCGCAGAGCCACTTCTGGCCCGCGGCCGCGTAGAAGTCACAGCCCAGTGTGCGCACGTCGACGGGTACGGCGCCGAGGCCCTGGGCGCCGTCGAGCAGGACGAGCGCGCCCCTCTGGCGAGCGGCCGCCGCGAGCCCCGCGCCGTCGACGACCCGCCCCGAGACCCACGAGACGTGCGAGCACGCGACGAGGCTGGTCCGCTCTCCGACCCCCTCGACCAGGTGCTCGAACGGGACGGTCCGCACGCTGAAGCTCCGCCGGGCGCGGGCGGCCGCGAGCGGGGCGAGCAGGCCGGGGTGCTCCTCGTCCGAGGTGAGGACCTCGTCGTCGGCGCCGAGATCGAGCGCGCCGAGCACGGTGTTCACTCCGTCGGTGGTCGAGCGGGTCAGCGCCACCTCCGCGCCGTCGCAGCCGAGCAGCGGGGCGACCGCGGCGCGCAGGCGTTCCATCAGCCCGCCGATGGCCTCGAAGCTCCGGCGGGTTCCCCGCCCGTCGCGCAGCTCGGCCTCGAGCTCATGCTGGCCCGCGGACACGGCACGGCGGGGGATGGGTCCCTGCGTGCCGGCGTTGAGGTAGGCCTTCGCGGCGAGCACCGGGTACTCGGCGCGGAGGGCGGCGAGGTCGGCCACGGCGGCGATCTTACGCGCCCTCGCCCCGCGCCGGTCTATGGTGACGCCCGTGATCGTCGAGCGCTCCATGCACCCCGAGTGGCTCTCGAATGCCTACCTCGTGGCCGACGAGCCCGGTGGCCGCGCGGTGATCGTCGACTCCGGCGGTCCCTCCGAGGCGCTGCTCGCCGAGATCGAGCGCCACGGCGTCACGCCGAGCCACCTCCTGCTCACCCATCACCACTCAGACCACGTGGCCGAGAACCATGTCTACAAGGAGCGCTTCGGCGTGGAGATCCTCGCCCACCCACTCGAGGCCGAGCGCCTGCTCGACGTCGACCGGGCCTTCGAGCCGGGCGAGCTGCTGACCGTCGGCGACCTGCGCATCGATGCCCTCCACACCCCCGGCCACACCGACGGCATGGTCGCCATCCGGGTCAGCGACGAGCACCTGTTCACCGGCGACACCCTGTTCAAGCGCTCGGTGGGCGGTGTCCGCGCCCCCGGCTCGACCACCTTCGACGATCTCCAGCGCTCGATCATGCAGGTGCTGATGAAGCTTCCGCCCGAGACCGAGGTCCACCCGGGCCACTCGGGACCCACCACGATCGGAGAGGAGTGGGAGCACAATCCGTTCGTCCGCCTGTGGCGCGGCCTCGACCAGGAGGGAGCCGAGCGCTGTCGCGTCGGCGACGAGCCGGCCACGCTCGTGCTGTGGGGACCCGACTACGACGGCGGGCACAAGGCCTGGGTGCGGTGGGACGAGACCGGCCGCGACGACATCGTCCCGGGTAGCGCCGTCGAGCGGGAAGGTGAGCGGGAGGAGCCTCCGGTCACCCCGCCCTGGCAGGACCGCACGCGGGGGCGCGGCCCGATCTGACCTGCGGTGGGCGCCCGCTCACCGCACTCAACCGCACGCCGGCCACGCGCTTACCCCCCGAGCGCGCGTAGAGCTTCGCCGCACGACGGTCCTGTTCGGACTCCGAGGCCTCCGCCGGGTCGCCCTCGCCACCGGCCGAGGCGCTGGTCGCCGCGCAGCGCCTAATCTTCGGTCGCAGGATGCAGGTCACGCTCCCCGACGGAACACCGCTCGAGCTCGCCGAGGGCGCCACCGGCGCCGACGCCGCGCGCGCGGTGGGGGAGGGGCTCGCCCGCGCCGCGCTCGCCGTCAAGCAGGGAGGCGACGGGGCGGACGCCGACGGCGTGCGGGACCTCGCCGCCCCGCTGCAAGACGGCGCGACCATCGAGGTCGTGACTCCAAGCCATGAGGACGCGCTCGAGCTGATTCGCCACGACGCCGCGCACGTGCTCGCCACCGCCGTAGTCGAGCTCTATCCGGGGACCAAGGTCTCGATCGGCCCGCCGATCGCCGACGGCTTCTACTACGACTTCGAGTTCCCCGAGGGCGTGAAGGTCTCCGAGGCCGACCTCGAGCGCATCGAGGCCCACATGCGCGAGCACGTCAGGGCGGACGAGCCGTTCGAGCGCTCGGACGTCACCGTCGACGAGGCTCTCGAGCGCTTCCGCGCCGAGGGTCAGGACTACAAGGTCGAGCTGATCGAGGACCTCGCACGCGACGAGGGCGTCGAGACCGTCTCGCTGTATCGCAACGGACCGTTCGTCGACCTCTGTCGCGGTCCGCACGCGCCGTCCACCAAGCGCATCAAAGCCTTCAAGCTCCTGTCGCTCGCCGGCGCCTACTGGCGCGGCGACTCGAGCCGGCCGATGCTCACGCGCATCTACGGCACGGCGTTCCTGTCCAAGGACGACCTCGAGCAGTACCTGGCCCGCCTCGAGGAGGCCCGCGCCCGCGACCACCGCAAGCTCGGGCGCGAGCTCGACCTGTTCCTGTTCTCGGACGTCTCGCCCGGGTCGCCGTTCTGGCAACCCGCCGGCATGATCCTCCTCAACGAGCTGATGGACCTGTGGCGGACCGAGAACCGCCGCCGCGGCTACGGCGAGGTCCAGACGCCGATCCTCTACGACGCGGACCTCTGGCGCCAGTCGGGCCACTGGGAGAAGTTCCGCGAGCACATGTACTTCACCGACGTCGAGGGACGCCAGATGGGGCTCAAGCCCATGAACTGCCCCGCCCACATCCAGATTTACAAGGCCGACCGCCGCTCGTACCGCGACCTGCCGCTGCGCCTGTCGGAGGCGGGGCTCGTGCACCGCCACGAGCCGAGCGGCACTTTGCACGGCCTCCTGCGCGTGCGCCACATCACCCAGGACGACGCCCACATCTTCTGCACCGAGGAGCAGGTCGAGCGCGAGGTCATCGGCTGTCTCGACTTCGGCTTCTTCGTCTACGATCTGTTCGGCTTCGAGCCGCGCCTCGAGCTTTCGACCCGCCCCGAGCGCCGCATCGGGACCGACGCGATGTGGGATGCCGCCGAAGGGGCGCTCGAGGGCGCGCTGCGCGCCCAAGGACTCGACTACGAGCTGAACGCCGGCGACGGCGCCTTCTACGGGCCGAAGATCGACCTCCACATGACCGACTCGATCGGGCGCTCGTGGCAGCTCGGCACGGTCCAGCTCGACCACGGAATGCCCGAGCGCTTCGACCTGGCCTACACCGGCGCCGACGACGCCGAGCACCGTCCGGTGATGATCCACCGCGCCCTGATGGGCTCGTTCGAGCGCTTCATCGGCATCCTGATCGAGCACTACGCGGGGGAGCTGCCGCTGTGGCTCGCGCCGACGCAGGTGCTCGTCCTCCCGGTGGCCGACCGCCACCTCGACGACGCGCGCCGGGTGGAGGAGACCCTTCGCGGAGACGGCATCCGGGTCGAGGTCGACGGCCGGACGGAGTCGGTCGGACGCAAGATCCGCGACGCCGAGCTCG
>JAUJNZ010000002.1:317531-356503 GCA_030447905.1 Thermoleophilaceae bacterium | reverse complement strand
AGGTCGAACGCCTCCCGCTCCCAGCTCTTCACGCGCAGCATGACGATCACTCGCCTTGGCAGATAACCCCCTGGCGAGCTCGAGAAACCCTCCTCAACGCCCTTGCGGGCGTGATATCAGCTCTGGTGCCCCGTACGCCACGACCGCGTCCGGTAGCTGCACCGATCCGTCCTCCCGCTGGCCGTTCTCGGCCAGCGCGATGATCGTCCGCCCGACCGCCACCGCGGTCCCGTTCAGCGTGTGCATGTGCCGCGGCGACCCCCCGCCCGCCGGGCGCATCCGGGCGTCGAGCCGCCGGGCCTGGAAGTCGGTGGTGTTCGAGCACGACGTGAGCTCGCGGTAGCGCTCCTGGCCGGGCAGCCAGGCCTCGACGTCGTACTTCTTGGCCGCCGAGGCGCCGAGGTCCCAGGCCGGGATGTTGACCACCCGGTAGGGGATCTCGAGGGCCTGCATGATCTCCTCCTCGATGGCCAGGATCCGCTCGTGCTCGCCCTCCGAGTCCTCGGGCGCGACGAAGGCGAACATCTCGACCTTGTCGAACTGGTGCACGCGGAAGATCCCGCGCGTGTCGCGCCCGGCCGCGCCGGCCTCCCGGCGAAAGCAGGTCGAGAAGCCGGCGTAGCGGCGCGGCAGCTCCTCCTCGGGGAGGATCTCGCCGGCGTGGAGCGAGGCGAGCGGTACCTCCGAGGTCCCGACCAGGTACAGGTCGTCGTCGGCGACGCGGTAGATCTGCTGCTCGGTGTCGGGCAGGAAGCCGGTGCCGAACATCGCCTCCTCGCGCACGAGCACCGGCGGGATCACCGGCTCGAAGCCGTGCGCGCCGAGCCGATCGATGGCAAAGCGCACGAGCGCCAGCTCGAGCAGGACGAGCGGCCCGCGCAGGTAGGAAAAGCGCGACCCGGCCACGCGCGCGCCCGCCTCCATGTCGACCAGGCCGTCGAGCAGCTCGAGGTGGTCGCGCCCGCGCGCGCCCGCGTCGCCGACCTCTCGCACGACGACCTCCTCGCGCTCGGGCGCCGAGTCGGCGGGTAGGTTCGGGATCACGGCCAGGGCGCCTCCGAGCAGCTCGTCGACCGCCGCGACCTCGCCCTGGAGCTCCTTGACCCGCGCCGCGACCTCCCGCATCGCCGCGATCGCCTCGGCGGCGTCCCCGCCGGCGCGCTTGGCCTCGGCGATCCCCTCGCTGGCCCGGTTCTGCTCGGCCCGCAGCTCCTCGAGCTGGGGGAGGAGCTCGCGGCGGCGCGCGTCGAGCGCGAGCAGCTCGTCGAGGGCCTGGGCCACCCCGTCGCCGCGCCGCGCGAGCGCCGCCCGGGCGGCGTCGGGGTCGCGGCGGATGCTCCTCAGGTCGAGAACGGCGCCCCGCCCTCGCTCGGCGTCATTTCTTGCGGCCGGCGTACTTCGCGACGAACGCGGCCACCGCCTCGGTGTCGCGGCCGACGACGATGTTGGCCGGCATGATCGCGCCCGAGTAGCCGCCGTTGCGGATCGCGTACAGGACGGCGTCGACCGTCTCCGAGCGCTGATCGAAGTTGGGTCCGTTGGTGCGCTCGCCGGCATCGGTCGGCCCTCGTAGCGGCTTCGATCCCCGCGCGCCGGCCGCGTCGAGGGTGTGGCACCCGGAGCATCGGTCGGCGAAGAGCTGAGCTCCCCGCTGGATCTGGGGAGGGTCGGTGCGCGCGACGTCGATCGTGTCGCCACAGCCCGCGAAGGCGGCGGTGGCGAGGCCCGCGAGGGCGAGAGAGGGCAAAGCTCGGGGCCGGCGCACCGAGCAGGCATGTTACCGCCGGGCGGTCGCCGGCCGGGCAGGCTGGACAGCGCTTTCGACCGCCACCCGGTTAGCCTGCGGGCGGTGAGCACCGACGGCCAGGCTGACTTCGAGGCGCGCAGGGAGCGGTTGCGCCGCGAGTACGCCGCGACGCCACCGGGCACGCCCGTGCGCCTCGCCAAGACGACGTCCAACCTGTTTCGCGCGCGGCGGCGGTCCTCGGCCTCCCGGCTCGACGCCGGCGGGCTCGAGGGCGTGCTGGCGATCGATGCCGCCGCTCGCACGGCGGACGTCCAGGGCATGACCACCTACGAGCGCCTCGTCGACGCGACGCTGCCCCACGGCCTGATGCCGCTCGTGGTGCCCCAGCTCAAGACCATCACCCTCGGCGGCGCGGTGACGGGACTCGGGATCGAGTCCTCTTCGTTTCGCAACGGGCTGGTGCACGAGTCGGTGCTCGAGATCGAGGTCCTCACCGGGGACGGGCGGATCGTCGTCGCCCGGCCCGACAACGAGCACCGCGATCTCTTCTTCGGCTTTCCCAACTCCTACGGCACGCTCGGGTACGCGCTCAGGCTGACCATCGAGCTCGAGCCGGTGCGCCCGTTCGTCAAGCTCCGACACGTTCGGTTCGGCGACCGGGCAGACTACTTCGAGACGATGCATGCGGCATGCACGGAGCGCTCCCACGCCGGCGAGCGAGTCGACTTCGTCGACGGCACGGTGTTCGGCCGCGACGAGATGTACCTGACGCTCGGTACCTTCGTCGAGGAGGCTCCCGCGACCAGCGACTACACCGGGATGGCGATCTACTACCGCTCGCTGCCGCGCCGCCGGGTCGATCACCTGACCGTCCGCGACTACCTGTGGCGCTGGGACACCGACTGGTTCTGGTGCTCGCGCGCGTTCGGCGTGCAGAACCCGCGCGTGCGGCGCCTCGTCCCCAAGCGGTGGCTGCGCTCCGACTCCTACTGGAAGCTGGTCGACCTCGAGCGCCGCTGGGAACCGATGCAACGGCTCGAGCGCCTGCGCGGGCGACCGCCCTGGGAGCACGTCGTCCAGGACGTGGAGGTGCCGATCGAGCGCGCGGCCGACTTCTTCGACTTCTTCGTCGACGAGATCCCGATAGCGCCGTTCTGGATCTGCCCGCTGCGCCAGCGCGACCCCGGCGCCCGCTGGGACCTCTACCCCCTCGAGCCGGACAAGACCTACGTCAACTTCGGGTTCTGGTCGACCGTGCCGCTCCCGGACGGCCAGCCGGACGGCACGCACAACCGCCGGATCGAGCGCGTGGTCGACGAGCTCGGCGGGCGCAAGTCGCTCTACTCGACCTCCTACTACGAGCGCGACGAGTTCTGGCGGCTGTACAACGGCCCGGCGTACGCGGCCTTGAAGGAGGCCTACGATGGCGAGGGCCGGCTGCTCGACCTGTACGAGAAAACCGTCGAGCGCGGGTAGAAGGAGGGGGATGCAGCTCGCGGAGGTACTTGACCATGTGACCGGCGCCGAGACGGGCATCGAGTTCCGCGCCTACGACGGAAGCCGCTGCGGTCCGCGCGACGCGGCTGTCGTCGTCGAGCTCCGATCGCCGCGAGCGCTGCGTTACCTCGTCCAGGCCCGCAACGAACTCGGGCTCGCGCGGGCCTATGTGTCCGGCGAGCTCGAGGTGTACGGGGATCTCCACCACGCCCTGCGCCGACTGTGGCGGGTCAACGAGGGCGAACTGCCGGCGGCTGAACGGCTTCAGATGCTGCGCTCGGTCGGGTGGCGGGCGCTCCGGCCGGTCGATCCGCCGCCGCAGGAGATCCGCCCCCGCGGTCGCCGGCACTCCAAGCGCCGCGACGCCGCTGCCGTCTCCCACCACTACGACGTGTCGAACCGCTTCTACGAATGGCTCCTCGGTCCGTCGATGGCCTACACGTGCGCGGTCTACCCCGACTCCGACGCCACGCTCGAGGACGCCCAGTTCGAAAAGCACGACCTCGTGTGTCGCAAGCTCGGGCTGCGCCCCGGCATGCGCCTGCTCGACGCCGGCTGCGGCTGGGGAGGCATGGTGCGCCACGCCGCCGAGCACTACGGCGTCGAGGTCCTCGGAGTCACGCTCTCGCGCCAGCAGGCGGAGTGGGGCCAGCGCGCGCTCGCCGAGAAAGAGCTCACCGATCGCGCCGAGGTCCGGTGCCTCGACTACCGCGACGTCCCCGACGGCGACTTCGACGCGATCTCCTCGATCGGCCTCACCGAGCACGTCGGCAAGGCTCAGCTCCCGTCCTACTTCGCCTTCCTGTTGAGCAAGCTCCGCCCGCGGGGGCGACTGCTCAACCACTGCATCACCCGGCCCGACGATCGCTGGCCGTTGCTCCTGCGCGACGGGTTCATCGACCGCTACGTCTTCCCCGACGGCGAGTTCATCGGCCCCGGGCACATCATCTCGACCATGCACGACGCCGGCTTCGAGCTGCGGCACGAGGAGAACCTGCGCGAGCACTACGCTCGCACCCTGGCGGCGTGGGAGGACAACCTGGAGGCGCACTGGGATGAGGCGGTGGCGGAGGTTGGCGAGGGTCGAGCGCGGGTGTGGCGGCTCTACCTGGCCGGCTCACGGGTGAGCTTCGAGGACCGCCGGATCGAACTGCACCAGGTGCTGGGTGTGAAGACCGAGGACGGCGACGCGGCGATGGCGCTTAGGCCGGACTGGGAGCCGGCGGCGCGAGGCGCCTCAGCCGGTGTTGCGCAGGCCGGCCGCGATGCCGTTGACTGACAGCAGCAGCGCTCGGCCGACGTCCGGGTCCGGGTCGCGGCCGGCCTGTTGATCGGCCCGCCAGCGCTCGGTGAGGGCGACCTGGAGGTAGTGGATCGGGGCCAGGTAGTCGTCGCGAACGCGCAGCGTCTGCCGCAGGACGGGGTGGGCGTCGAGCAGCTCCTCCTCCCCGGTGATGGCGAGCAGCTCGGCGACGGTCGAGTCGTGCTCGGCCCGGATCGTGTCGTAGACGTGCTTCAGCTCCGCCGGCACCAGGCGGTGGACGTAGTAGCCGGCGAGCTCCATGTCGGTCTTCGCGAGGGTCATGGCGACGTTCGACAGGAAGGTGCGAAAGAAGGGCCATTGCGCCTGCATCTCCCTCAGCCGGTCCCCGAGGCCGGCCTCGCGGGCGGCGGCCAGCCCGGACCCCACCCCGAACCAACCGGGGACGAGCTGGCGGGACTGGGTCCAGCCGAAGACCCACGGGATCGCCCGGAGCCCCTCGAGGCCCTCACCGGAGTCGGGCCGGCGGGGTGGCCGGGAGCCCAGGTGGAGCCCCGAGAGCAGCTCCACGGGGGTGGAGGCGAAGTAGTAGGTCGGCAGGTCGGGGTCGTCGAGGAGCTCGCGGTAGCGGCCAAGCGCGGCGGCGGACACCGTGTCCATCGCCTCGGCCCAGCGGGCCAGCGCCTCCTCGGGGTGGCGCGGGCTGCGGTGCAGCACGGTCTCCTCCAGCGCCGCGGCGAGCGTGAGCTCCAGGTTCTCGCGGGCCAGCGCCGGGAGCAGGTACTTGTCGGAGATGACCTCGCCCTGCTCGGTCAGCTTTACCTCGCCGTCGAGCGTGCCCGAGGGCTGAGCGAGGATGGCGTCGTGGGTCGGCCCCCCGCCGCGGCCGACCGTGCCTCCCCGGCCGTGGAAGAGCCGCAGGCGGACCCCGTGGTCCCTCGCGACATCGCGCAGGCGCAGCTGGGCGCGGTAGATCTCCCACTGGCTCGTGGCGATCCCGGACGCCTTGTTGGAGTCCGAGTAGCCGAGCATCACCTCCTGGACGTCTCCCCGCCCGGCGACGAGGCGACGGTAATCCGGCTCGTCGAGCATCTCGGCCAGCACGCGGTCGGCCCGGCGCAGCTCCTCCACGGTCTCAAGCAGCGGGACGAAGCCCACGCGGGCACAGCCGGAGTGGATGTCGACCAGCCCGGCCTCGCGGGCGAGGACCACCGCGGCGAAGACGTCGTCCGCCCCGCGGGCCATCGAGACGATGTAGGACTCGATCACGTGCTCGCCGTAGCGCTCGTGCCCCTTGCGGATCGCGGTGAAGGCCTCGTAGGTGCGAGCGCCCGCCTCATCGAGCGGCGGCGGGCTGGTGGCGAGCGGGCGGCGCGAGGCGAGCTCGGCGGCGAGCATCTCTCGCCGCTCCTCCCGGCCGAGCTCCTCGTAGGGCCGCTCGCGCTCGTGGAGGCGGTCGAAGAGCTGGGCGAGAGCGCTATGGAGCGCCCCCGCGTGCTCGCGCACGTCGAGCGTGGCCAGGTGGAGGCCGAAGGCGGCGACCGTGCGCATCGCGCTCTCGACCCGCCCGCGGGCGACCAGCTCCCCGCGGTGGGCGAGCAGCGAGTTGCGCACGACCGTAAGGTCGTCAAGCAGCTCCTCGCCATCGAGATAGTCCCGCCCGGGCTCGTGCGGGCGGGACTCCGTCCGGCGGCGCCGGGTGTTCAGCAGCTTCTGCCGGACGCACGTGAGCTTCAGCCGGTAGGGCTCCTCGGCGTTGAGGCGGCGGTAACGGGGATCGACGTCCGGCAGCCGCTCGAGGTCGCGCGCGAGGGAATCCTCGAGCTCGGGCGTGGCGCCGCTGATGCGGACCGAGGAGGACAGGTCGACGAGCAACTCGTCGATCAGCGCAAGCGTGTCCCGGATGGCGTGCTCGTGCTGGAGGGCGAGAACCTCGAGGGTGGCCGCGGGACTGACGTTGGGGTTGCCGTCGCGGTCCCCGCCGATCCAGCTCCCGAACCCGAGCGGGCGCGCGGCGAGCGGCAGGTCGAGGCCCAGGCGGGCCAGCTCATCGGCCAGCGCCTCGAGCACGTGGGGAACCGCGTCGTGATGCAGCTCGTCGAGGTAGAAGACCGCGTTGTGGGCCTCGTCGACCACGTCCGGGCGGGCGATCCGGAGCTCATCGGTCTGCCACAGCAGGTCGATGAGCTCCTCGAGGCGCCGCCGGATCCGGCGCTCGGTGACCGGGTCGGTCGGGCTGCCGTCGGCGCCGAGTACCCGATCGGATTCTTCGAGCAGGCCGGCGACTCGGCGGAGCTTCTCCAGCACGCTGCGACGGGCGGCCTCCGTCGGGTGGGCGGTGAAGACCGGGCGGACCGCGAGCCGGTTGACCTCGGCGGCGAGCTCGCCCCCGGGGACGCCGGCCTCGGCTATGCGGTCGATCGCGTGCGAGAGCCAGGTGCCGCGCTGAGCCCGGACCGCCGCGAGCTCCCGGCCGCGGTGGACCTGCTCGGCGATGTTGGCGAGGTGAAAGTAGGCCGTGAAGGCCCGTACGAGGCTGATCGCGGTGGCGGGATCGACCTCGCCGAGGACGGCGGCGGTGGCGTCTCGATCGGTGCGGATGAGATGCCGGACCCGCTCGACGAGGTCCAGCAGCTCGGCGCCTTCCTGTCGAACCAGGGTCTTGCCGAGCAGCTCGCCCAAGCCCCGGATGTCTCGCCTCAGCTCGGCCTGATCGTCCGAGGACGTGGGCCGCTGTTCGGCGCTAGGACCCTTCTCGGCTTCGGGGACCCGGGTGGCCATGGGTGCTGTGTGAGGCTAGTCCGTTGTCTACCCGCGTGCTTGCTCGGGGCAACGCTCTCATCTCACAGCGTGGGAAGCCGGGGCCGATGCGACACCGGGAGCCCCTGCGGTCCCGCGAGCAGACCGTGCCCATGCAACGCGCCATGCACGCCGGGGGCCAACCGCGCGTCTGAGAGAATGTCGGCGTATGCGCTCGATCTGGAAGGGCACGATCTCCTTCGGGCTCGTCAACATCCCCGTCTCGGTGGGGATCGCCACGCAGCGGACGGACCCCAAGTTCCGCACCCTTGACCGCGAGACCCTCCAGCCGATCAAGCAGCAGCTCTTCTCGCCCGCGCGCGGCGAGGTCGTCGACCGCGAGGACACGATCAAGGGCTACGAGGTCTCGAAGGACCAGTTCCTCCCGGTGACCGAAGAGGAGCTCGAGGCCGTGGCGGTCGAGCGGCGGCGCACGATCGACCTTGTCTCCTTTGTGGACGTCGGCGAGATCGACCCGGTCTTCTACGACCGCTCCTACTACCTCGAGCCCCAGGATGGAGCGAGCAAGCCCTACGCTCTCCTCGTCGAGGCCATGAAGCGCACGGGCAAGGCGGCGGTCGGCAAGATCGTCATGTCGTCCCGCGAGCACGTCGTCCTCCTGCGCCCGGCGGGCGACGCGCTCGTCGCCGAGCTCCTCTTCTATCCCGAGGACGTCCGTCCCAAGGAGGAGATCGACGAGCGCGTGCGCGAGGTCCAGGTCACCGACCAGGAGCTCGGCATGGCGAACCAGCTCGTCGAGAGCCTCGCCCGCCCGTTCGACCCCGCCGAGTTCGAAAACGAGCACAAGCGCGAGACGCTGGCGTTGATCGAGCGCAAGCTCTCGGGTGAGGAGGTGCCGGTGCAGGCCGAGGCGCCGGCGGCCGAGCCGGTCCCCGACCTGATGGCCGCACTCAAGGCGAGCATCGACCAGGCCAGGGATGCGGCGCCGACCGCAGATGGCGGCTCCGGGTCCAAGGAAGGCCGCCAGAAGGCCGGGACGCAGAGCAACAGTGGCGTCAAGCGGGCCGGCAAGGCAAGCGAGGACGCGGGAGCCCGCTCGTCGCGCGCCAAGAGCGGGTCGAAGAGCTAGAGCGGTTCTACGAGTTCGCGTGTAGCTACGCCTCGGAGCTCCGCTTCGAGAAGCAGATCGTCGTACCTGCGTACTCCGGGCGAACCTCGACCCCGTCCATCAGGTCGGCGATGACCACGGGCAACGCGCTGACGATCGCGCGCATCCTCGAGCCCTTAGTCGCGCGCTGTCGTTGCCGACACCCGCGACGTCGCGCCAGCACCCACGCGAAAGGTCGAAGAAGAGTCGACGCCTTTTGCGCGACTGCTCGCGGCGACATGCTGCCTTCGCGCGGTCAGCGCTGTCGTCGAGTCAACGGCGACGAACAACGGAATCCGCGACTAGCGCGGCGTCGTCCTCGACGTCGGCGTCTAAGCCGAGCGCCTCGCGCGCGTCGGCGGCGCGGGCCGCATTGTCCGCGATCGCCCCGACGACCAGCCGCCTTTTGGCCACCATCGGCGCGGGCGACGACGGACCCGGCGTATCCCGGCGGCGCGGGCCGCAGCATGCCCCGACGACCGGGCCACCATCGGCGCGGCATGACGCGCGGGCATGAGCCGCCTTGACCGAGACGCACAAGACGACCGGAATCGAGGCACCGGACGGCGCCGCGAGCCGGTCGGCCGTGCCGTGGATCACCAGAGTCGGAGCTTTGATCCGGCTCAGGTCCGCACTGCGATTGCCGGCGGCGATGACCGCCGCCATCTGGCGCGCCGTCCCTCGCGGGGCTCCAGCCGCGATCGAAACTCAGAGCGACCACGTCGCGGAGGGCCTGCTCGTCCTGATCGAAGGCCGGGGAGCCGACGAAGCGGTAGAACCCCACCGCGCGGTCGACGTATTCCTTCCTGCTCGCCGGCGGCGGGCGGAAGAAGTCGCGGAGGAAGTAGGGGTAAGCGCGAAGCGCAGGCTGCCCTGCCCACCGACTCCCCGTGCTGGACATGATCGACACGAGCGACAGCGACACGACACGCCTCGGATGTCTTGCGGCCAGGTCCTGGGCGATCATGCCGCCCATGGAAGCGCCGACGACGTGGGCGGCCTCGATCCCGAGATTAGCGAGCAGGCCGGCTCCGTCGCGCGCCATGTCGGCCAGGGTGTAGGCGAGGAGAGCGGGCGGGCGGCGCAGGAGCCCGAGTCGCGTGGGTGGCGCACCGCCGTCGAACCGGGTCGAGCGCCCGACATCGCGGTTGTCGTAGCGGATGACGAAGAAGCCCCTGTCCGCGAGCATGCGGCAGAAGTCGTCGTGCCAGACGATCATCTGCATGCCCAGCCCGATGATCAGCAGCAAGGCCGGGCGGCCAGGCTCGCCGAAGGTCTCGTAGCAGATCTCGACGTCGCCGACGGTGCAGAACTGCTCGCTCATAGCAACACGGCGCCACCGGACCCCGTTCTATCTATGCTAGCGCCATAGAGCCGACCCGGCAGACCAGCTCATCGGCGGCCTCCGCAGCCGGGGCCAGCTTCGCGCAGAGCCTCGGCGCGTTTGCCGACTGGATGTGGCGTCCTGAACCACCTCGTCGAGGGCCACGCCATCGTCTATCGCCAGTCGGCCACTTACTCGCCGGGTGTCCCTCCCGTCCTTCTGCTGGTTCATGTTGGAGCGAGGTCGGACAAGAGGGCTATGACGCGCTCGTGTACCTGCGCGACGGCGCCGACCATGATCGTCGCCTCGAAGAGCGACTGGCCGAGGAATCCGGGCTGGCTCCACAACCTGCGAGCGAATCCGACGCCACCTCCCAGGTCGGCTCCCGCCACAGAGCAATCAGGGCACACGCGGCGACGCCGTAAGAGCAGGCGCGCCTGCGGGCCGAAGGCAGACGCGACCCACAGCGGGTACGCGTACTACTACCAGCGGGCGGTGTCGAGGACCATCCCGCGTGCCCGAGCGCGCGGAGCGAGAGATCCCACTGGTGATCCTCGAACCGCGCACGCCATAGACCGCGGCGCCCCTCCTGTCCGGAAGATCCCTACGAATATCGGAGCGCTTCTGGCGGCGGCGGCTCGTTGACTCCTCGCTTGCCTGACTGTTCGATGACTCCTCGCTTGTCTGTGCTCGATGACTCCTCGCTAGTCGATGACTCCCTGGCCGGCTAGCCTGGCCGGTCCCTCCTCCGGCTGCCCCGAAGCCTGCTCGGCGCCGCCCGCGAGCGACTCGGCCCCGGACTGCGCGCCGTACCGAGAGACTCCCGGAATATTTCCCCCATCCTTTCCGAGGCCTCGGACGGCCTCGTCCAATCGAGGTGCCTGCGAGCCGTGAACCAGTTGGCCCAGAAGCCCTCTTGGGCTGCCAGCCAGCCGCCTTTTGACCGAGACGCACACCTTCGACGGTCAGCGGTCCCGCTCAAGGCGACGACCGGAATCGAACCGGCGTACGTCCGGGTCCGGGTCGGCGGCGCGGGCTGCATTGTCCGCGATCGCCCCGACGACCCGGGGCCACCATCGGCGCGGCAAGTCGTGACCCATCCCCTCGAGCAGCATGAGCCGGGCACCGGGGATCGCGCGGGCGGTCGCCCGGGCACCGGACGGCGCCGCGAGCCGGTCGGCCGTGCCGTGGACAACCAGAGTCGGAGCTGTGATCCGGCTCAGGTCCGCACTGCGATTGCCGGCGGCGATGACCGCCGCCATCTGGCGCGCCGTCCCCGCGGGGCTCCAGCCGCGATCGAAGCTCAGGGCGACCACGTCGCGGAGGGCCTGCTCGTCCCGATCGAAGGCCGGGGAGCCGACGAAGCGGTAGAACCGCACCGCGCGGTCGACGTATTCCTCCCTGCTCGCCGGCGGCGGGCGGAGGAAGTCGCGGAGGAAGTAGAGGTAAGCGCGAAGCGCAGGCTGCCCTGCCCACCGACTCCCCGTGCTGGACATGATCGATACGAGCGACAGGACACGCCTCGGATGTCTTGCGGCCAGGTCCTGGGCGATCATGCCGCCCATGGAAGCGCCGACGACGTGGGCGGCCTCGATGCCGAGATGAGCGAGCAGGCCGGCTCCGTCGCGCGCCATGTCGGCCAGGGTGTAGGCGAGGAGAGCGGGCGGGCGGCGTCGCAGGAGCTGGAGTCGCGTGGGTGGCGGGACCTGGTCGAACCGGGTCGAGCGCCCGACATCGCGGTTGTCGTAGCGGATGACGAAGAAGCCCCCTATCCGCGAGCGCCCGGCAGAAGTCGTCGTGCCAGACGATCATCTGCACGCCCAGACCGCTGATCAGCAGCAAGGCCGGGCGGCCGGGCTCGCCGAAGGTCTCGTAGCAGATCTCGACGTCGCCGACGGTGCAGAACTGCTCGCTCATCGTGACGACGGAGCCTTGGGGCCACGTTTGACCTATGACGGCGCCATAGAGTCGACCCGGCAGGCCAGTTCATCGGCGGCCTCCGCAGCCGGGGCCAGCTTCGCCCAGAGCCTCGGCGCGCCGCCAACTGGATGTGGCGTCCTGAACCACCTCGTCGAGGGCCACGCCATCGTCTATCGCCAGTCCAGCCACTTACTCGCCGGATGTCCCTCCCGTCCTTCTGCTGGTTCATGTTGGAGCGAGGTCCGACAAGAGGGCTATGACGCGCTCGTGTCCTGCGCGACGGCGCCGACTGCATGATCGTCGCCTCGAAGAGCGACTGTCGAGGAATCCGGCTGGCTCCACAACCTGCGAGCGAATCCGACGCCACCTCCCAGGTCGGCCCCGCCACAGAGCAATCAGGGCACACGCGGCGACGCCGCAAGAGCAGGCGCGCCTGCGGGCCGAAGGCAGACGAGACCCACAGCGGGTACGCGTACTACTACCAGCGGGCGGGTCGAGGACGATCCCGCGTGCCCGAGCGCGCGGAGCGAGAGATCCCACTGGTGAGCCTCGAACCGCGCACGCCATAGACCGCGGCGCCCCTCCTGTCCGGAGGAAGATCCCTACGAATTATCGGAGCGTCTGGCGGCGGCGGCTCGTTGACTCCTCGCTTGCCTGACTGCTCGATGACTCCTCGCTTGCCTGACTGCTCGATGACTCCTCGCTAGTCGATGACTCGCTTGCCTGGCCAGCCTGGCCGGTGCCCCCTCCGGCTGCCCCGAAGCCTGTTCGGCGCCCCCGGGAGCGACTCGGCCCCGGACTGCGCGCCCCGCCGAGAGACTCCCGGAATATCTCCCCATGCTTTCCGAGGCCTCGGACGGCCTCGTCCAATCGAGGTGCCTGCGAGCCGTGAACCAGTTGGCCCAGAAGCCCTCTTGGGCTGACAGCCAGCTCTCCATCATGTCCTGAACCACCTGAACCGGCTGCCCGGACATCCCCATGGAACTCATGCTCTCGACCATCGTCCGGGTCAACTGCCTCTGCATGGCAAGGCCTTGCCTGACCGCCTCCTCCGAGAAATCGAGGAGGGACTGGTCCATCTGGTTGGCGGTGGGCGCCTCTAAACCCCGGGGGATTCGAAGCCAGCTGTCCTCCATCCTCCGCTGCCAGTCCGCCCAAGGATCTCCTTGCGGCATCCAGTTCATCTTGATCCTCCCTTTCGCTCAACTGCCTATCGTCGTGCGGCGGCGTCTCGCCCTCGTCTTGACCGTTGCTCGATGTTCTCTTGGGGCCGCGAAACGCTCTCGAGCCACGAAGTCCTTGGCCTCCATGCTAGTCGACCGCGGCCCGCTCCTCGGCTCCTCGACTGGCTCATACCATGACCCTAGGAGTAGGTCACCGTCAACGGGAGTTGAAGGAGCCCTCGCACGATCGGGTTGTTGACGTCCACCACTTGCCCGTTGATCCAAGAGCCAACCGGCCCGCACAGCCATACCAAGAGCCTCGCCGGCTCCCACGGATCCTGAGGCCTCGGTCCCCATTGGGGACCCGCTCCCCCGCCCCGCATCTCACCGAACTCCGTCGCCAACGCGGTCCCCACGAGCCTGGGATCCACGGCGTTCGCCGTCACGCCCGTCCCGAGCAGCTCGATGGCGAGAACCCGGGTGAAGTGGATCACGCCGGCCTTCGACGAGCCGTAGGCGCTGGTCTGGGGGGTGGGGTTGTGGCCAAGGCCGGACACCACAGTGAGCACACGCCCGGAGCCCTGCTCCAGCATGTGGGGCAGAGCGGAGCGGGTGGGCAGGAACGTGCCGAACAGGTCGATGGTGGGCGCCTGTCGCCATGCTTGCGGATCGGCTTGCGACACATACTCGGTCGTTCCCGTCACCGCAGCGACGTTCAGCAGGAAATCCAACCGGCCGAACTCGTCGACGGTGCGCTGAACCATTCCCTCGACCTGCCCTTGGTCGGAGACGTCCGTCGTCACCGCCTGTGCCGCGCCGCCGGAGCTCTTGATCCGGTCGGCCACCTCGTTGATCTCTTCCGCGACATCCGCAACCGTCACCGCCGCACCCCGCTCGGCGAGCGCATCGCACGCAGCGGCGCCGATGCCCACTGCGCCCCCCGTGACGATCGCCACCCTGCCGCTCAACTCACCGTGCCTGTCCGCCATCGTCAAGCTCACCTCCATCTGACTTAGGAGTCACCGTTTCGTGCCGGCTTGCCTGTCGGGAGATCCGAGTAGGGGAACCAACGTCGGCCATCCTATCCTACCGATGCAGCGGAGTGTCGCGCGGGTAGTGGGTCAGTTTGAATCGAGCAGGCCGGCGATGTCCCGCGCGGTCCAAACGCGGTCGGCCACGCCCGCCGCCATCGCGGGCGTCGTCGGGTAGGGCTTCGAGAGCGTCTTGTGCGGGCGGCGAAGTTGTAGTGCATGTAGTGGAGGGAGACCGCGTGGGCCAGATTCTCGACCTTCTTTGAGAAGGCGTTGGTCAGGCGCGTGAAGCGACGCATCCCCATCCGCATTGTGAGGTTCTGGCGCTCGACGTAGCTGGTCGAGACCTTCGCTGGGTCGGGGCGGCCTTCGATGTATTCGACCTTCGTGCCCGTGCAGACCGGCGGGCTGTAGCGGTGTCCCTCTTCGAGCGGATCGGGACCGTACAGCTTGACCAGCATCGCGTAGTCAACCCAATGCTCCCGGAAGGCCTTCTCGACCGCACGGAGGTAGACCCGGTGGCCGTCGGTCGTGAGCTGGATCGTGTTGGCGAGGCGGCTTTCCAGATCGGTCAGGAAGGTCAGCGCATCGGGGTAGGTGCGTTCGCCGACGAGCCAGGACGGGACCAGCTTGATATCCGCGCAGAGCGCCGTCCACGTCCATACGTCGCCGTATCCGAAGGTGCCCTGATGCTGTTCGGGGACGTTCTTTTGCTTGGCGTAGCAGTAGGCCCAGATCTCGTCGGCCTGGATCGTTTCGCAGGAAAGATTGCGGAGGTGCGATCCTGGTAGTCGGCGCAAGCCTCGCCCAGGTCGGCGAGCAGCTTCGTGATGGTGTTCTTCGCCGCACCGGTCATGCGGACGGTGGCGCGGATCGAGTTGCCCTCGACCAATGACGCTATGACCTGCGCCCGACGCTCTGTGGACAGCTGGTTCACGCTGACCGTTATGCTTGAGGGGTCGGACAGAAAGGTCAGCTTGAGTCTCCGTCAAGCCACTCGACCATCAGCCACAACCGCTCGCTACGCCCCCTCTCAAGGCGAAAGAACAGCACGAGCCGAGCCCTCCGCGTTGTCGCGGGTAGTGGCCACCCTCCTGTCGTCGTTCTCTTCCAGGAAGGGCCGCCCATAGTGGTACGGGGCGTACTCCAACACGTCCTTAAGCGCTTCCACGTTCACATAAAAGCGCTCGACACTCCCGCCTGCGGCGACAACCGCCTCCTCCGCATCACGGACGGACGCTTCCCACTCCGGCCCGTCCGGGCCGAGCGGGTACAGCCGGACTTTCACCCGCCGTCTATTACCAGCCTAGACGTGCGGCTAACTCCCGCCCCTTTGCGAGGGTCTCCTCAGAGGGTGGATCGGACGAGATAAGGGCAGTGCGATACGGAATATCGTCGTACATGTCGACAAGGTTCCATCCCGCCGATTCGTCGTGAGCCGTCTCGCTCACTCGGCCAGCAGTCTGGCCGCGCAGACGCTCGATGACCTCATCGATAAGCCGCAGCTCGTCCTCCGAGAACAGGCTACGGTCGGCCGACTGGCGTGGGATTGTCTTCCGCGTCCGCGGCTGACCGGGGGGAGGCTCCTGAATTTCGACCAACCCGTCGTCAGCAAGCTCATCTCGAATGGGGAGCAAGGGCTTGGCCGCTGGCCCAAACTGGAGCTTGAAGTACCTGGCACCTGTGACCGGGTGCCCCAGTCGCCGATACCCGTCGAAATCAGACCAGTAAAGGGCCTTGTTCAGGTGGGTGTCCTCAAAGGAAGGGTCATCGGCCGTTCGCTCTGCGATGTAGAGGATGAGTTGGCGGAATTTCTGCCGCTGAAACAGGACATCAGCCACGATTTCCCCACCGTGTCCTTGCGGCTCGCTTGGCTATCGCAGAACGTTCCTCCGCTGAGAGCTTGTCGGCGCGTGCCTTGCCGCCCTTGAGTCCCCCGCGACGACCGTTCTCTCGACGGACTGCCGTGTCTTCCACCCCGTCGGGGTGAGGTTCGGCGGGAGTGTCCTCGGTGGAGTCCCTAACGATGCTCGCGGCGAGTTGATTTACGTCACGCGGACGCCTGCTTAAGGGCCGGTTCACTCTGCCGCCGGTGTCGAGTTCATACTTCCTCGGCTTCGCCCTGAGCGACGCTGCTCCGCCACAGAACAAGGCGTCGCCCAGGGAAACCCCAACCCGAGGAGGTGACTCATGCCTGACGACATGGACCCCCTTTAGAAGTTCGCCGCCAAAGGCGGCTTCCCCTCTCACCATCGGGCCGCCCTTCGGGGCGGCCCGATCCTCTCTCAAGCCCTTCCCTAGCTGTTCGCGCCTGCCTCAAATCTTCCTCCTGATGCGCCGGCCTGCGACGCCGGACAGATCATCGTACCGCTCGGACGGCAAAAGTACGCTGGCAAGCATGCTTGCCAGCGTAAGGCCCCCATCGGATGGCGATCTGGCGGGAGCGTCTACGGGGCCGAGGGGGCTCCGGCTCAAACTGACCCACTACCGTCGCGCGGACGATCCCGGCCTACCTCGACCGGACCACCGCAACCCCACATGACGCGAGCAGGCCTATCTGATGATGTACGTGCCCGTGGAAACGGTGTTGACGATCACCGCGGTCGCCTCCTCCCCCTCTCGGTCGTACCGAAACAGGGCGGGTTGCCCGGCGGTGCCGACCCCTGGGGCGGGGGCTCCCGCCGGGGTCACCGCCAGCGGCCGGCACCAGAGCGGGCGGGGTGCGCTCCGGCCTACGGGCGGCAATGCGAAGGCGCCCAGGAACCCGTACGAGGAAACGCCGAAGCCGGAGGACACTCGGAAGTTGGTGTAGGCGACGATCTCGTCGGCATCGGGGTCGAATGTGAGGGCAAAGGGACTGCCGACCCTGACCGTCGTCGGTGCGCGTGTTCCGACCTGGACCAGCTCGCCGGACAAGGGTCGGACGGACGGGATATCCCCAGAGAGGCTGTCCACTCTCCGGAAGACGTGGATGCCGTTCAAGGTCGGCACCAGCAGGGTTCGGCTGTCCCCGTGGAGGGCAGGCGCGGCGTAGACATCGTCCCAGGGCGTCACGTCAAGCAGCGAACGCCAGCGGATGCCCAGCACTCCTCGGTCGTCCTCCACGGCGGTGACGGCGGGCCGCAGCTGCCCTCTTACCGGCGCAGAGGCGTGACCGAAGACGAGCACCTTCCCGTCGGGGGCCCTCCAAGCGGGTGGAGATCCCCCGCCCCTGTACACGCCGATGGCCACTCGGTCGGGACAGGTCTCGCGGGGGCTCTCGGGACGACCGAGCGGCCTTATCGCGCTCTCGAGGCCGGCGCGCCCAGGCTGACTGAGCTCGACGCGGACGAGGTGGACGGGACAGAACCTCGGGGCGAGGGGATTGGACGGGTGTGGTCGAAACTGGACCACGCAGTACAGGACATCGCCGATCACCGCCGGCGACTTGATGCAGGCGAGGATGCCCCGGTAGAGCCTGCCTCCGACGGCCACGTCGGTCTCCATCCGGTAGGCGTCGATCGTGCTGCCGTCCGCGGGATTGAGCTTGACGACCCAACCCTCGGTGGTCGCGGCCACCAGCTCCTTGGCATCGGTGAGCCTCAGGGAGCTCGGCGCCCCGATCCACCGGGGAGCGTGCCCGGCGATCTCCGTCGTACGTCGCTTCCAGAGGCGCGTTCCGTCCGCGGCGTAAGCCACGAACTCGGCCGGGTTCGAAGCGAACACATAGGAGCGCGCCGGCTTCCCGCCGATGCCCATCTTGGCCATCGCGATCCCGTTGGGGCGGCGCCGGGCATCACCGGGAAGATCCGCTGGCGGGCTCGTCCACTTGATCGAGCCGTCCTGGTGGTCGTACCCGACCAGCGCGGGGTGCCTTGGCGACTCGTAGGCGCACACCGCCATCTCCTCGCCGGTGTAGGCGCCCAGGTTGTCCCAGGCGTAGGGCGACACCACCGGGTCGGCGATCCTCTGGGAGGTTCTCGCCTCCCGCAGCGGGGGCAGGTCGTGAAACGAATCGTCGGTCTGGTTGCAATGCGCCATCGGGCACCAGCGCCCATCCACCTCCAGGCTCTCGACGGGAGCGCGGTTCATGGGGCGCGGAAGAACGCGAGCTGGCCCTGCACCAGCGGATCGTTCCAGCGCACGACCTGACCGGTGAGGTGGGCTGTTGCCGGGCTGCACAGCCAGACCAGCATGCGAGCGGGGCCCGCCGGGTCCTCGGCGGGAAGCTGCCATCGGCTTGACATCCGGCTGCGATCCTCGCCGAACAGGCCCGATCGGAACTCATGGAGTGACCGGGTCTCGACGACGCCGGGCCAGACCATGTTCGCGGTGACCCCGGTGCCGAGCAGCTCGGCCGACAAGACGCGGATGAAGGAGTTGGCGCCGGCTCGGGCCGCTGAGTAGGCGCTGGCGCGAGGAACGGTCAGCGCCAGCGCCCCGTAGGCGTCGCCGATCCCGCCCACCTCGGACGATACGTTGAGGACCCGACCGGTGCGCTGCCGGACCATGTGGGGCACCGCCGCGTGAGCGAGCAGGAAGGGGCCCACGAGATCGACGTCGATGGTGCGTCGCCAGGCCTCGGGGGTCACCTCCCAGGCCGGCCGTCCGAGGGGCTCGAGGATGGCGGCGCAGTTGATCAGGAAATCGATCCGGCCGAAGGCCTCGACCGTGCGCTCGACCATCGCGAGCACCTGCTCGCCATCGCCGATGTCCGTCGGCACCGCCAGAGCGCTTCCACCCGCCTCACCGATCTGGTGGACGACGGCCTCGATCTCCTCCTCCGTCCGCGCGGCGACCGTAACCATCGCCCCCGCCCGGGCCAGGGCAGCGGCCGTGGCGGCGCCGATGCCCCGCCCCCCGCCGGTGACGATGGCGACCTTGCCCTCTAGGAAGCGGTTCCTCACGAGCTGAAGCCCTTCAAGCGCCCCAGGTCTCGGTCGGGTCACCGGACCACGAGGCTGCCCCCCTCGGCGTCCACGGCCACCACGCCATCCACCCGGAAGGCCCCCCCCATCGCTCGCGTGCCTCGGAGACCATCTCCTCAAGGCCCTCTCGGAGGCTCACCTGGGGCGTGTAGCCGAGCACGCGCTCGGCCTTCGAGATGTCGAACTTCGGGCGATACCGGCCGGCGAGGCGCTGGCGGTGGGAACCGGCGATACCCTGGCGATAAGCGCTGGCCAGGCCGGGGCGATGGGGGCCGGCCAGGCCTCCGCGATGGAAACCGGGCGGGCCTTGACCATGGGGGCCGGCCGAGTCACCCCCGTACGGCGGGAGGTACGGCGTTGATCCAGGCGCGAGGGTCTGCCAGACCGCCGCAGCGACCTGCTGGGGGGCGAATACCTCACCTCCCGCGACGTTGATGACCTCGTTCGCCGCTTCCGGAACGGTACCCGCCCGCACGACGGCATCGGCAAGGTCGCGGGCATGAACCGACTGCAGCACCCCGTATTCTTCGGCCAAATCCCCCGGCTGGAGCCGGGGGGGCATGCCCCACCCGGCGCCTGGAGCCCACCCTCCCCAGGGCCGGGTCGCGTGCTGCAACAGTCGCTCCGCATATTGCGCCCCAGGGCCGTAAGTCGCCGTCGGTCGAAGGATCACGTACTCGAGGCCGCGCTCGTCGTGGACACGTAGAATCCTTTGCTCGGCGTCGATCTTGCTCTGCCCGTAGCTCCTTAGGCCCTCGTTGGCGTAGGCGGCCTGCGGGTGGTCCTCGGTGATCGGCCACATGAACGGCCACGGCGCCGGTCGGTACACCGCTGCCGAACTCGTGAATACGAAGCGCACGCCCTCCGGGCTGGCCCGGAGCAGGTTCTCGGTGCCGTCGACGTTCACTCGGAAGAGATCCCCCGGCTCGCTGCCGGGAAGCAGCGCGGCCAGGTGGTAGACGACCTCCGCCCCCCCGGTCGCCTCCGCCAGCGCGTCGGCGTCCTCCAGGGTGCCCGCGACCACCTCCACGCGATCGCGGTGCGGCACCTGCTCCCTGGTCTCCGGCAACGCGAGTACGAGAACCTCGTCACCGTCAGCGAGCAGCCGTTCCAGCACGTATCGGCCGATGAATCCGGTCGCCCCGGTGAGGCAAACCTTCACGTCGTCCTCCCTTCGTAACCGTTAGCTCCTTGTCGATCGTGAGAGCCGAGCCATACCTCTGCTCCTCCGCGTGGGTTCGGCACGTACGTCCACCCCAAGACGGTTTGGGCCGCGATCTCCGGTCCGAACGGGTTCGCCGTCCCGACGAACAGGCCGTACGGTGACGAGACCATGGTCCGCGCGCCGTAGTTGCAGGGATTGTCGAACCCGGCGCGGGTCAGGTTGGCCCAGTGGGTCCCGTCCCGGCTCCGCCACAGGTCAAAGCCCCCTTCGTATCCGACGAGCCCGTAGACCCCGACCTGGCGGAGGGTGCGCTGGAGCCATGCGGGCAGTCGTGCCCTGTCCGCGTAGGGAAGGAAGACGCTTGTGTCCAAGGTCCCCACATAGAGCCATCCCTCATGAGCGGCCATCCGCCAGATGTAGCCGCTGAAGAAGTTGTCGAACCCGGGGCCCATGCCGCTGAGCGGGGCCCTGGCGCCCTCGGGGGTGTTCCGCGGGGTTCCGACGACGAGGTCCCACGTGTCGTCGGGGTAGATCCGGATGAGCTCCCCCGCGGCGGGACCGATGCGGTGAGTCCGGTCGTAGCCCCCGTTCTGAATGCCACTACCCACATAGAGCGCGTCCCCGAACGCGCACATGCTCGTGGCCGCTTCGTTGAGATTACCCCGGTAGGCCCCGCTCCCAACCACCTTAGTCCACGAGTAAGGCGGCTCACCCTCCGCCTTGGTCTTCCAGACCTGGTAGCCGCTCCGGGAGTTGAAGGTGCCAGCGTAGAGGTAACCACCGAAGTGCTCCATCTCGAAGATGCTCTCGTTCGACGAGTCGCCGAATCCCGGGATGCTGACCCGCTCCCACGGTTCCGAGACGGGGTCACGGCTGCCGATGACCTCGGCGCTCGGAGCGACGTTCCAGGCCTGTCGGTTGCCGGTGGGGGAGACGTAGAGCCGTCCCTCGAACGACACCAGGGATCGCAGGCTGGAGATATTCGGATCGCCCAGTCCAGGCTCCGACACGGCCTCGAAGCTCAGCCCGTCGGTGGAGCGCAGGACGTGGGCCCCCGGCCCTCGCGAGTCGGAGGACACCGTGGTGACGTAAAGAGCCGGCGCGGGGTCACTCGTCCCCTGGAACACGGCCATGCCCCGATAGCCCAGATCCCGCGGAACTTCGTGGCCGCTCGGCCCCACCACGACGGGGGAGCTGTGGACGTGCTGCCACGCGTCGCTCTTCGGGTCGTAGCACCAGATCTGGGCCCGCAGGTCGAGGGAGAAGATGTCGCCCGAGTAGGGGACGGGCCACGGGTCCATGAAGTGAGGAAGGGCAGGCTGGGAGGACTTGAGCAGGCAGAGCAGGTGACGCACGGTCCCGATGTAGAGCTTCTCCCGAAACCAGGCCATCGAGTGCGCGTAGGAGTTCCCCCCGTCGCCAAAACCCCCCACAGCGACCCGGGCGAAGTCAGGGCCGGCGAGTCCTCCCACCGGGAGTGGCCCCGGGGCCCGGCGACGGTCCGCGTCCACCCTTCCCGCTTCTTGCGGAGGCGCCACGAGCTCCGGCCAACCTCTCACCGGAACGCGCTATCGCTCGTGGACGTCAGGAACTCCCGGAGGTGCCGAACGAAGACGCGGGGCCTCACCAGGGGATGGAAGTGCCCGACGCCCCGAATCGCCGCCGCCCGGCAGTCGGGGAGGGTCTCCTCGAGCACGCGTCCGGTCGCCAGCCAGGGGGAGCGCTCCCCGAAGACGGCCAGGGTCGGTTGGCGGAGGCTCCCGATCTTCTCGATGGTCAGGCCGGCGACCGCGCCGAAATCCTCTCGAGCGGTCGTCGTCTCCAGGAGCGAGCGCCAGCGCTCGGCGGTCTGGTCGCTCCCCTTCCACGCCCGGAACGGCATGAAGGCTCGTGCGTCGGCGACTCCGTTGGGTGAATGGGCGCTGGCCAGCTCCTCGAGCAGCTCGAGACCGGCCTCGGGCGAATCCCGGCGCGTGGAGACCCTCAGGCGCCGCAGCTCGGCCTCCGCGTCGGGCGAGGGCCTCACGGGTCGGCCGCGCTGAAGCGCGGGCACCAGGGGGTCCGCGAGCGTGAGGCTAGCGACGCGCTCCGGATGGAGAGCGGCGTGGTGCAAGGCAACCGCGCCCCCAAAGCTGTGTCCGACTACGTGGGCGCGCTCGACGCCCAGGTGGTCCAGGAGGGCATCGAGGTCCGCGGCCATCTCCGCCGACGTATAGCCGGACGGCGGCGTGTCGCTGTAGCCATGACCCCGAAGGTCGTAGGCGGTGACTCGAAACTCCCCGATCAGCGCCGGGACGACGGCCAGGTACCAGAAGGCGACGTTGGCGGCCAGCCCATGGACGAGAACGAGATCCGGCCCCTGCCCGGCCCGCTGATAGTGCAGGCGGAGCCCGTTGACGAGCGCCTTCGGCATCGCCTCGCTACTCCAGGTACCCCAAAACCCTCAGCTGCTCGACGAGCTGGGCCTCTTCCTCCGCGCTGATCTCGGGCTGCTCCACGGGTCCCCCATCCAGGGAGAGGGTGGGCTCACCAGGGCGGGGGGGCGTCGCCTCGATGAAGGACGGCTCGAAGATCTCGCTGGCCAGGCGCCCTTCCAGATCCTCGGGGATCGGAAGATCCAGGCTGTAGAGCAAGGCGGGAGCGACGTCCATTATGGAGAGCGGGGGCAGCGAAAGGCCCGCCTGGATGCCCTCTCCGCCCGCGATGAACACGCCCTCCGGTCGGTGGGTGCCGTCGATCCACGGCCGCCGCCTGACCGGCTGCTCGGCCCTCACGACCGAGATGAACCCATGATCCCGCAACGCCAGGGTCAGGTCCGGCGCCCGGTGCATGTGGGCGCCCGGAAAGGCCTCCTCCCGGGTCATGACGCGCTGGACCACGGGCTGGCCGGTAGCCGGGTCGGTGAGGGCGAGCAGGGATTCGCTCAGTCGACGTCGGAAGGCCTCGTACTCGTCAGGGGGGACGCCGGGTCGCGCCGGATCCTCCGTGACGTCGATGAAGATGCCATTGCTGCTCGGGGTGAGCGCGTAGGCCGCGGTCCTGTCCCAGTCGAAGAGGACGACCGTGCTCCGGTGACCCTCGGAATGAAGCATGCCCTCCCGGTCGACGGGGACGCCCTCGCTCCACGCCAGGTAGCCGTTGCGCTCCAGCCACTCGTTGGCGTAGAAGATCTGGTCGGTGGGTCCGAACCCGTGGTCCGACGCCATGAACACCCGTGCGTCGCGCCCGGCCAGCGCCACGAGCTCCGCCAGGAGGCTATCCAAGCGCCGGAAGTAGTCGAGGCAGAGGTCCCGCATCTTCCGCTCCCACGGGGACGGCTCCTCAGGAAGGAGGGCGGGATCGAGCAGTCGCCAGCAGACGTGCTGGAGCTTGTCCATCCCGTCGAAGAGGATCGCCGTCAGGTCGCACGGGTCCTCCGTGAGAAAGGCGCGCGCGATCTCGAACCACCGCTCCTCCCGGCGGATGTGCAGGCGGATCCAGTCCTCGTACTCTTCCTCCGGGAGCGACTGGATCGCTCGTTTCTCCAGGTCATAGTCGAGCGCCAGCTCCTTCGGGTCGAAGCCCGGCAGCGCCTGCAGTCGCTCGTACAGGTCGGGGGGGTACACGGCGCGCCGGAGGTGCCGCCAGGGGACGAACCCGGGCACCATGTAACCGTTCAGGGGCTGGGGCGGGAACATAATGGGGAAGTTGAGCGACAGAACGCTCCGTTCCTGGCGGCTGGCGATGGACCAGATCGTCTCGCAGCGCAGATCGGCGGAAGTGGAGAGCGTGTAGGTCGGACGCTCCCGGCCCCTCTCCACGCGGACGAAGTCGAACACGCCGTGGTTGCCCGGGCTCCGCCCGGTGAACAGCGCAGGCCAGGCCTGAGCGGTGAGGGGAAGCGCCGTGGAGAGGAGCTCGCCTCGGGCGCCGCGCGAGGTGAACTCGTTGAGGAACGGCATGACGCCCTCCTGCATCAGGGGATCTAGGATGGAGAAGGTGGCCCCATCCAGCCCGATCAGCACCGTCCGGCTCATCCGCCCTCCGCCCCCCCGACTCCTTCCCGGCTGACTAGGTGTCGATCGAGGAAGTCGGCGATCTGGGCCACCTGCACGTCATCGACATATCTCCCATCGGGCGCGAACAGGTCCTCCCAGGGGAGGTCGTAGCGGTGATAGCACTGCTGGATCTCGACCAACAGCATGACGAGATCCATGGAGCTGAACTCAAGCTCGCTGACCAGATACGTATCGGCACCGAGCTCGCCCGAGTACTCCCGTTCCCAGTCGATCATCATCTCCGAGACGCGCGCAACCACGGTGGCGACAATGGACTCCCTCGTGACGGGTGCCCCGGCCCTTGCTGATTCCATCGCTATAGACCCCTCTCGGTTGCAACGGTTGCGGCGATCAGGTCGCCCTCTCGAGTGGTGTAGGCGGAGATCGGAGGACCGACGAGCTCGGGCAACTCCCCGGCCAGCTCCTCGGACAGGTCGATCTCGACAACCCCGGATGGGAGATCCCATCCACGTGCTACCAAGCCTGCCGGTCGTCCGAACATTCCCCCTCCCAGTGCCTTGCCGACCGCCTCCTTGGCGCACCAGAGGCGCACGGACCACTCCTGCCTCGAGGGCGCATCCAGTGAGGAGAGCAGACGGCGCTCCTCGGGGGCGAACGCACCGGCCTCGAACTCCTCCCCCAGAGGACGAAGGCGCTCGACGTCGATCCCGACTCCGCGGCAGCTCCCATCATGGCCGGCGATCGCCAGGGCGACCCCGTCGCAGTGGGCCAGCGATACCGCCGGTGTAACCTCGAGCTCCTCGGCCCAGGACCCTCCGGCGCGCGGGGCCCCCCGCTCATCCTGAGCGATCTCGACATCGGCCGGGCACAGCCTCATGCCGTGGCGTCCGTCCAGGAACAGGCGGACCGCGTCCTTGGCGGCCACCCGGCCCAGCAGCCACTCGGTCCGGCGCCGCTCGGACCCCTTGAGCCTCCGCCACGCTGCGCGCTCATGCCGGCTGAGCACCAGATGGGCGAGGACCCGCTGCCAGATCCTCCCCTGGGCATGGAGGAGGTCCTCGGAGATGTCCGCGAGGAGGCAGCACGCGAACGCCTCGGGGGCCTGGGACGGTCCCAGCGCGGCGGGCCACGGGCTGCTCAGGACGCTGTCGCGAGGTGAGGTTCGGAGGCGGTAGAACGCGTCCGGCAGGTCGACGCGGCGGTCCCACCAGCCGACGAGCCGGGCAAGGAGAGAGCCATCCGACCGGATAACGTCGATGTCCGAGCGGAGCTGCAACTCGCCGATGGCGGCGATCTCGGCGCGGCACGTCGCACGCTCTCCCGCGGGCAGGTTGGGCCCGTAGAGGTGCAGCGCCTCGACCCTGAACGGAAAGACATGGAAGGCGCTCTCGAAGCGTTCCGCGGTCCAGTAGCCCACGAGCTGTCCGGTGGCGTCCAGCAGCACCGGATCGGTGAGGAACCGGGGACTCGCGGTGGAGTGAAAGAGGCCAGCGGTCGGAAGAGCTCTCAGGGTGGCCACGGTACCGCTCTCTCCGGTGCGGTCGACGGATGCCACCCCCTGGAAGGAAGGTCCGTGGAACATCAGATCCTCGTAGAGCCGATCGGTCGTCCACGTGGAGGGGCCCGCCGAGTCAAGGCGAGAACCTCCGGCGCCGGGAGGCTCGGAGTACGTGCTGCCCAGGATCACCGTCCCCTCGACGACCGGTTCGTCGGCGGAAGCCGCGGCGAACCGCGGATCGGCGTCTCGCGAATCACTGGCCTCCCGGGCATCGGCGGCGTCTCGGTAATCGGCGACCTCCCGGATCTGAACCTCCACCTCCTGCCCCGAGGCGGCGTCGGTGCGGCGGGCGGTCAGCTCCAGGGTGAGAGTGCTCTCGTCCAGCGCGAGCCAGCGGTGGGCGTGAACCTCCCTCATTCCAACCACCACACCCCCCGGCAGGAGCGCAGCCGCCGCCTCGGCCAGCATCTCCATGCTGATCGTGAGTGGCACCACGGGCAAAGCCAGGAGCCCCTCATCGGTGAGCGAGACCCGGCGGCCAAGCGTGTGATCTCTCAGGAAGAGGTCCTCGTCCAGGTCGAGCCGGCGACGCGCCACGAGCTCTTGGCCTGGGATCAGCGAGGTGACGGTGCCGATGAAGGGAAGTGACCTGACCTCTTCGGAGGGACCGGCTGGCACCTCGCTCTGCCCTTGTCGGGGGTCCCAGAAGCCTTCCCCTTCGTCCTCCTCCCACGTGACGACTGACGGATCCGGCGAGGCTAGTTCCGGCCGCGGTGGAGAGCTCGCACCAGGGCGACCGGGACCCTCCTGGAGGGCGCGGGGGGGTAGCCGGGGGTCCTGGTGGCTGGATCCATCGCCGCCCGCACCCGCGGGGGGAGCAGAGTAGGGCGTCCTTCCGGGTCCCTCCAGGAAGGCGAGCGTCACGTCTTGCTGTAGGTCGACGAACCGCTCCATCGTGGACAGGTACTCCCGCATGACCGCGGCCCGCGGACCGGAAGCCGGATCGTCCCGGGGGAGGGAGGGAGGGTTCGGGGCAGGCGCCTGAGGCAGGGAGGGCGCGGCCTCCTGGGAGCGGCGCTCCTCCCCTTCGGCGGTGGCGGCCGCCTCGGTCACGCGCGGGGCCGGCAGCGGGGATGGAGAAGGCCTCGGCTCCTGCGCTACGCCAGGGGGAGGATCCCCGGCTGGACGGAGACCGGGATCCTCCGTGAGTCGAAGGGGCTGGAGCCCCATGGCGAGCCGCATGCCGCCGGAGGAGCCGTTGAGGCTCCCGCCCTCCTCCGCGCCTCCCTCGGCCGATTGCTCCTCGCCTCCGCCGAGCGAGAGCCGTATCGGCGCCCGGCCTGCGTAGAGGTGATCGAGTCGCATCGAGACCCCGTGGGCGGCCAGCTGGGCGACCAGGTGATTGAGCTGCTGGGTACCCGATCTTTGGGGCGAGTCGGAGGGGACCGCGAGGTAGGGCCTGCCTCGCAGGATGTCGTCCACGAACGCGGTGAGATTGCTCCTCGGGCCCACCTCCACGAAGATCCGCACGCCCGCGTCGTACATCGCCTCGATGGTCTCGCGGAAGCGCACCGGGCGCGCCCAGTGCTCCGCGGCCAACCTCCGGATCTCCTCCGGATCTCGCGGATACGGCTGCGCCGTCACGCACGAGTAGAGCTCGACCTGCGGCGGACCGATCGTGAGCCGCCGGAAGAACCCGGCCAGCTGGTCGGAGAAGGGCTGGAAGAGGGGGGTGTGGTAGGCCCGCCTGAACGGGAGCACCGTGCAGATGAACCCCGAGGCTCGCAGCTGCTCCATCGTCTTTGCCGTGGTCTCGGGGCTTCCACAGAGGACGACCTGGTGGGGACAGTTGTCCATGGCCAGGTAGAGATCCCCGCCGCTCTCATCGACGAGGGACCGCACCAGCTCCCGATTCGCCCCGCCCACGGTCACGAGCAACCCCTCTGGGACCTGGTCCTTGGCGAGGAGCTCCTCGTACTGGCGGTTGAGCTCGAGGATGCCGGCGATCAGCTCGTCGTCACCCTCGATCCGCTGAGCCCCGGACGCGAAGAGGGCAGAGTACTCACCGGTGCTGTGCCCCACTACGGCGTGGGGCGTGATGTCCAACCGGCCCAGGAGGTCGAAGAGGGCCTGGTTAGCCGCGAAGATCGCCTCCGGCCCGCAGTCCATCTGCCATAGGCGAGCGTCGTCCCCCGTGTCGGACGATCCGTGCTCGCCGCCGGGAGGGGGAAAGACGACCTCGCTCGGAAGATAGCCCCTAGGGTGGCCGACGAAGGCGCGATCGATGAGGTCGAACCAAGCCCGGGCCTCCGGGAAGCGAACGCATAGATCGGCGAGCATGCCCTGGTACTGGGAGCCTTCCCCCGGAAAGAGAAACGCCAGCTTCCCCTGGTGGCCGAGGGGCTCGTCGGCGTAGTAGGTGCCGCTCCCGTCGTTGATCCGGATCCGCTCGGGGTCCTCCAGTCGCTCGAGAGCGCGTGCGAGCTTCTCCCGAAGCTCCGGCAAGGAGGAGGCCACGATCGCCAGCCGGTAGGCGGAGTCGCGCAGCTCGCAATTGAGGGTGGAGGCGAGGTCCTTGGGCTGCGCGTCGGGAGCCCCGGCGAGGTAGCGCGTAAGCCGCTCGCCCGCTTGCATCAGCTCCTGGCGAGACTCAGCCTGGACGACGAACGCCTCGCTGTCCCAGTTATGGTGGAAGCTCACCCTGCTGCCTCGCCCCCCGCGCTGGGCTCCTCCAGGATGGCGTGCGCGTTGATGCCTCCGAAGCCGAAGGCGTTCACACCGGCCCGCCGGGGAGCGGGACCGCCATGGATCCAGGGACGGGTCTCGGTGTTGATGTAGAAGGGGGTCTTCTCCAGCTCCAGCTTGGGGTTCGGCGTATCGCAGAGCGTGGGCGGGAGGACCTTCTCGTAGAGGGCCAGGGCCGTCTTGATGATCCCCGCGATCCCGGCGGCCGGGATCGGGTGGCTGATCATCGACTTCACCGAGCCCACCGCGCACCGGGGCGGCCCTCCGTTGCGCGGCCCGAAGACCTCCCGCAGAGCCTGTATCTCCGCAACGTCTCCGACCTGAGTCCCAGTCCCGTGGGCCTCGATCAGCTCCACGCTCTCCGGAGAGATGGCGGCTGTCTCGTAAGCGCGCCGAAGCGCCAGCGCCTCCCCCTCCACGCGGGGCTCGAGGAGGCCGAGAGCTCGGCCGTCGCTGGCGACGCCGATGCCCTTGATGACGGCATAGACCCGGTCACCGTCAGCCTCCGCCTCGGCGCGTCGCTTGAGGACGGCGAAGCCGAGGCCTTCCCCGAGGAGGGTCCCGTCGGCGTCCGCGTCGAACGACCGGAGCTCTCCCCGTCTCGAGAGGGCCCCGAGCTGACAGAAGATCTGGAGGATGGACGGGGGCGTGGAGGCGTGGACCCCGCCGGCGAGGGCCATGTCGCACTTCCCCAAGCGCAGGTCATCCATAGCGCGCTCGACCGCGACCAGGGAGGACGCGCAGGCGGCGTCCATCGTGTAGTTCGCCCCCATGAGGTTAAGGCGGTTGGCAATGCGACCGCTGATGACATTGGGCACAAGCCCCGGGGCCATCTCGGCGTTGAAGGGAGGGAGGCTTGCCTTGAGCTCCCGCTTGAGGCTCTGGAGCTCCTCCTCGCTGTGCTCGGGATGGAGCTGACGCAGGAGCCGCAGCACCTGATCGACCACCAGCCCATGCTGCACCACCGTGGTGAACCCACGGTTGATGTAGGTTCCGCGACCGATGATCACCTCGGTCCGCTCGCCGTCGAACGGCCGCTCGAGGTAGCCGGCGTCGGCGAGCGCCTCATGGGCGACCCGGAGGGCCAGGAACTGGTCCGGCTCCCCTCCGTCGATCGAGGCGGGCATAACGCCATAGCGGAGGGGGTCGAAGCGCGCCAGATCGCCCAGATACCCGCCCCGCTTGCAATAGATGCGGTCGTTCTCGGAGGAGTCGGGGTCGTAGAAGAGCTCGGCCTCCCAGTCCTCCGGGGGATCGCGGATGGCATCGACCTTGGAGACGATGTTCTCCCAGTAGGTCTGGACGTTGGGGGCGCCGGGGAAGATGCAGGCCATCCCGACGATGGCCACGTCGCCTGGGTGGCTCCTCGACACCGCCCGCGCCTCTGAGGAGCTCACCGGCCTGCCCGGGTCACGACGCCCGCCCCCTCGCGCGGGGCGGCGCGTCCAGGGCGGGCGGCCCGGGACCCTCTCCGCCCGTCAAATGGACCCGCGCGTCCACTCCTGGGGGTTCCTCGCGTGCCGGGCGGCCGATCACGCCGTCGCCTACACCGAGCAGCACCTCCACATGACCCTTCCGGCCCGACCAAAGCTCGCGATGGAGGGCCTGCCTGCCGGCCGGGGGCGCCACCACGGGCACGTCTCGCCGCGCGAACTCGCGGACCAGCTCGGGGGAGACCATTCCCGCACCTGCCCAGGGAGCCCAATTGATCGAGACCACTCGAGCCGCCCAGCGGGCGTCCAGGTAGAGCGCGAGCTTGTTCAGGATCTCGTTCGCCGCCGCGTAATCGCACTGCCCTCGGTTGCCGAACAGTCCGGCAACCGAGGAGAAGAAGACCAGGAACCGGAGCGAGTCCGGCTGGAGCGCACGACACAGCGCGAACGCGCTCACCGCCTTGGTGTCGAGAACGCGGTCGAAGGAGTCGGCGCTCTTGTCCTCGATCAAACGGTCCTCGATGACCCCAGCCCCGTGGATCACGCCGTCCAACCGGCCGTAGGAGCGGTAGAGCTCGTCGATGAGCGCGGCCACGGCCCGCTCATCCCGGACGTCCACCTGGCGGTAGTCGACCGTGGCGCCGGCCCGCTCGATCGCGGCCAGGGTGCTCCGGATCTCCCGCTCCCGGAGGATACGGGAGTGGGCGGCTTCGACTCGCTCGGCGGTGACCGGCTGGTCCTGCGAGCGCAGCTGCTCCATCAGGGCGGCCTTGAGCTCACGGGGCGATGTGCGCCCGCCGGTCTCGGGCGACTCTTCCGCCGGGGGCACCGGCGATCGCCCGACCAGGACCAGGGTTGGCCGGTAGCGCTCCGCCAGCTCGCGGGCGACCTCGGCGGTGATACCGCGTGCCCCCCCGGTGAGGACGATGACCGAGCCCTCGTCGATGGTGACCTCCTCTCCGGCCTCCTCGTCGGTGGCCAGGGGGGCCGGCCGCGGCCGACGGACCAGCCGGCTCCCGCCTCTGTGCCCTACCTCCACCTCGTCGTCGCCAGCGGCGAGCTCGGTGAAAAGCTGCCTAGCGCGCTCGGACGTCTCGGCACCCGGGTCGAGGTCGACCACCTTGCACCGCGCTCCCGGCCACTCCAGCGCGAGCGTCTTCACCAGCCCCGAGATACCTCCATGTCCCGGGAAGAACGATCCCCCGGGAGGATCGCCTCCGAAGCCTCCACCCAGGGAGGTCGCGGCCACGATCCAGGAGCCTCCCTCGTTGGCTTCTGGGGAGAGGTCGGACGCCGCGGCCTGGACCAGGTGGAACAGGCCCTTGAGCTCGAGATCGAGGCGGTGGCGGAGGCAGGAAGCCTCCATCGTCTCGAAGCTGGGCGCGGGCTTGAGGGGCAGGAGGTGGACGATCCCGGCGATCGGTCCGTGCCGCTGGCGAACCTCCCGCACGAGCTCGTCGACCCCGCCCCGGTCGGTCAGGTTTACCGTCGCGGGCGCCTCCGCGCCGGTATACGCCTCCGCCTCGGCGTCGCCGCCCTCGCTCGTCCGGATGAGGACGGTCCGACCGCCGTGAGCGCCAATCGCCTCGGAGAGGGCGGCGGCCACCCCAGTTTCGTCGTCGGATATCAGGAACACGCCCATGCCGAGGTCCGCTCGCTCCTCCGGCAGGCGTGTCTTCACGGCGTCCAGAAGGAACCGGGGGACTGCTCCGTTCGGGTGAGCTTCTCCTGAACTCGAACCCGGTTCGACCGTGGCCGGCTTGGAGTCCTCCGGTACTGCGCCCTGTTTACTCGCCTGTGGCGGCCCCTCGCGGGCCTGTGGCGGAGCCGCCGGCGAGGAGGCGGCCTGGTCGGGGGAGTCGAGCGCCCGTGGTGGACCCTCGGGGGCTTGCCCGCCCGCCGGCTCTCCGCCGGCCTGAAGGACCTCGGCGATCGAGTCCGCCAGGCCCCGCAGGGTCTTGCTCTGGACCAGCCGCTCCATGGCCTCCTGGATGCTCTCGGCCTCGACGGCGCTACAGGCCCGCAGGAAGGCACCGAGGACCTCGACGCGCTTGATCGAGTCGATCCCCAGGTCGGCGGTCATATCCAGGCTGGGATCGAGCATCTCGGGGGGATAGCCGGTCCGCTCGGCGACGATCTCGACGAGCTTCGCGCTGATCTGGTCGGGCCCCTCCCATGACCCGATCTGTGGCGAGACGGCTTCGCCGGGAGCCGCCGGCGAGGAGGCGGCCTGGTCGGGGAGACCTGCGCCGAGACGGCCTGGTCGGGGGCGACCTGCGCCGAGACGGCCTGGTCGGGGAAGCTCAGCCGCGCGCGGCGACCCGGCCTGCGACGAGACGGCTCGGTTAGCCGCGGCTGGCTCTTTGCGGTCGGCGGCGGGGAGAAGCTCAGCCCACTCAACCTGCGACGAGCCCTCGGCGACGGTGCTCGGAGACGGCTCCGACCGCCGGCTCCCCTCCCCCTCCGTGCCCTTGAGGTAGGTCGTGAGGACGTGCCGCTGAGTCTCTAGGAACCGGCTCATGATGCGCTGGAAGCCGAGCATGACCTGGCCGGCGGCGTCGCCGGGAAGGGCAGCTGGCGACGGTGGCATGCTCGCTTCGATCAGGACCTCCCGACCTGTGTCGCCCCGGCGGTCGGTCCCCGCCGCCTGGCCCGAGTCGGCCGTGGGGACGGGGGCCGTTCCGTCGTCGCCGCTCGGGCGTCGTCCCCGGGCGGGGCCCCGTACGCCGCCGCCTGGCCCGGACCGGCCTCTCGCGCCAAGCCATCGCGTGCCTCTGCTAGCGGGGTGCGGAGCTGCGCGGCTCCGTCGTCAGCAGCTCGGCCGTGGGTTCCGGGCAGCGACGCTGGCGAGACGGCTTCGCCGGGAGCCGCCGGCGAGGAGGCGGCCTGGTCGGGGGAGACCTGCGCCGAGACGGCCTGGTCGGGGGCGACCTGCGCCGAGACGGCCTGGTCGGGGGCCGCGCGCGGCGACCCGGCCTGCGACGAGACGGCTCGGTTAGCCGCGGCTGGCTCTTTGCGGTCGGCGGCGGGGAGAAGCTCAGCCCACTCAACCTGCGACGAGCCCTCGGCGACGGTGCTCGGAGACGGCTCCGACCGCCGGCTCCCCTCCCCCTCCGTGCCCTTGAGGTAGGTCGTGAGGACGTGCCGCTGAGTCTCTAGGAACCGGCTCATGATGCGCTGGAAGCCGAGCATGACCTGGCCGGCGGCGTCGCCGGGAAGGGCAGCTGGCGACGGTGGCATGCTCGCTTCGATCAGGACCTCCCGACCTGTGTCGCCCCGGCGGTCGGTCCCCGCCGCCTGGCCCGAGTCGGCCGTGGGGACGGGGGTGGTGCCGTCGTCCGCCGCTCGGGCGTCGTGCCCGAGCGGGACCCCGTACGCCGCCGCCTGGCCCGGGCCGGCCTCTCGCGCCAAGCCACCGAATGCCTCTGCTACCGGGGTGCGGCGCTGCGCGGCTCCGTCGTCAGCAGCTCGGCCGTCGGTTCCGGGCGGCGCCGCGTCCGCCGCCGCCTGGCCCGAGTCGGCCGTGGGGACCTGCGCGGCTCCGTCGTCCGCCGGTCGGGCAACGGGCCCTGGCGACTCCGCGTCCGCCGCCGCCTGGCGAAGCGGGCTGGCGCGCCCCCCGGTGACGAGCCAGGTCGTGGAGGGAGCCTCCGGCCGCGTCTGGGCTTCGAGCCGGCCTAGGTCGAGGAGCTGGACCGGCCTCCCGGCGTAGAGGCGGTCGAGATTCACGGGAACGCCCTGTGCGCCAAGCTGTGCCAAGGCCAGGTGGAGCTGCGTCAAGCCAGAGCGCCCCGCCGCATCGGTGACGACGGCGAGGTGTGGGCGCCCCTCCAGAACCTGCCCGACCAGGCCGGTCAAGACGCCCCGCGGCCCCACCTCGACGAAGGCGCGGGCCTCCGCCTCGTACATCGCCTCGACCTCCGGAGCGAACCGCACAGGGCTGACCAGATGCTCGGCCAGCAGGGCCTCGATGTCCGCTGGCTCGGCCGGGTAGGGAGCGGCGGTCGTGTTGGAGAAGACCGGCAGCGCGGGCGTCCCGAGGTCAAGCTTCGAGAGGACGCCGGCAAGGCGATCCCGTGCGCCGGAGACGACGGGCGAGTGGAAGGCGCAGGCCACCCGCAGCGGGCGCGCCTGGATTCCCTCGCGGGCAAGGAGCTCGACGGCCCGCTCCACTCCTTCCCCAGTCCCCGAGATGACGGTCTGACGCGGGGCATTGAGGTTGGCCACCCAGACGCCTTCGCAGGACTCGAGGACCGGCTTGACTCGCTGCGGTCCCTCGGCCACGGCGGCCATGGTTCCGAGGTCGTCGCCGGCCGCCTCGGAGATGCACCGTCCCCGAGCCTCGGACAGCTGGTAAAGAGCCTCCTCGGAGAGCACTCCGGCCGTACAGAGGGCGACGTACTCCCCGTAGCTGTGCCCCGCCGCCATGTGGGGCCTGATCCCCAGCTCATCGAGCAGGTGGACCACCGCCATGCTCGCCGCACCGAGGGCGGGCTGCGCGATGTGAGTCTGGGTGAGGCTCTGCTCGGCCGCCCGCTCCTCCTCCGGGGTGAACGCCGACGGCGGGAAGACGTACGAGCTGAGCCCCTCTGGCAGTCGCTCCCGCAGGCTCTGATCCGCGCGCTCGAACGCGCCTCTCACCTCGGGGAAGTGCAGCGCCAGCTCGCGCAGCATGTTGGGGTGCTGCGAGCCCTGGCCGGGGAACAGGAAGGCCACCTTGGCCTCCCGCAGGGGCTGCTCGGGGGCGAAGTAGATGCCGCGCGGATCCGAGATCTCGGCTGGCTCAGGAGCCCGGAGGACCTTGACCGCGGAAGCGAGCTTCTCCCGCAGGTCATCGAGGGAGTTGGCCACGAGGGCGAGCTTCGGCCCCGACCGAGCGCCCGCCGATCGCCACGACGAGTACGCCAGGTCCCGCAGCTCAGGCCTGGCTCCCCGGGCAATCGCACGCTCGATCGACTCGGCCAGCGCCGCCAGCTCCTCCCGGGACTCGCCGCCTACCAGCATCAGCTCGCTTGGCCACCGCGACGAGCCCGCCCGGGCCTCGGGGGCGAGGAAGTCCCCCTCATACTCCTCGAGCACCGCGTGGAAGTTGGTCCCGCCGAACCCGAAGGCGCTGACGCCGGCCCGGCGAGGATGGCGCTCCCCGTTCGCGAGCCACGGCCGGGCGTCGGTGTTCAGGTAGAACGGGCTCTCAGGGAACCCGGCCCGGCGATTCCGGCCTCCTCGTCGAAGGTCCGGCAGCGACCGGTCGGGGAAAGGGCCTGGGTCTTGCTGAAGGCCAGGTACCCGAAGGGGTTCTGCACCGTGTCGGCCCCACCGGCGATGACCATGTCGCTCGTGCCCGCCTCCAGCTCGCGGGCGGCGAGCTGGACCGCGGCCAGGGACGAGGCACACGCAGCGTCGACCGTGTAGTTCACCCCGCCGAAATCGAAGCGATTGGCTACCCGCCCGGCGGCGACGTTGAGCAGGATCCCGGGAAAGGAGTCCTCGGTCCACTCCGGCAGTTGGGAGAGAACCGACTCGGGCACCTCATCGAGGACCAGCGGCAGGCCGGAGCGGAGCGCGTAGTGCTGGCCGAGATCGGCCACCCCACCTCCCACCCCGAGGACCACCGAGGCCCGCTCGCGGGGGAAGTCACGTTCGGCGTATCCGGCGTCCCGGAGGGCCTCCCGAACCACCTCGAGGGTCAGCAGCTGGAGCGGCTCGATCGAGCGCATCGAGCTGGGAGGGATTCCGTAGCGCAACGGATCGAAGGGCACCTCGTCGAGAAAGCCTCCCCACCGGGAGTAGGTCTTGTCCGGGGCCTTCGGGTCTGGATCGAAGTACCGCCGCACGTCCCATCGATCTGCGGGGACTTCGGTGACGGCATCCACCTTGGCCTCGATGTTCTGCCAATAGGTCTCGAGGTCGGAGGCCTTAGGGAGGAGGCAGCCCATGCCGACGATCGCCACGTCGGACGGTTGCTCCTCCCTGCGGACTCTGAGATCGGGCCGCGCGGGCTCGACCAGGTCGGCCAGGAGCTCGGAGCTTCCCACGGCCACATCCCGGTGAAGATCCGCCATGGGAAGGCTCGCGCCCCTCAGCGCCGCGACCTGGCCCAGCATGTACATCCCCTCGGCCTCTTGCTCCTCCTCGCTGACGGTCGTGAGCTTGGGGGCCTCGGGGTCGCGGCCGTAGGCAGGGTGGCGGGCGACGCCCTTCGTGGCGACCCGCAGGCGACCGAGGTTCATATCCTCGAGGGTGTCTCGGAGCTCCTCCTCGGACCGGCGCTCGGCAATCAGCCGTTGCCGTTCCCGTTCGAACGTCGTGGCGTAGGGGGTGAGGGCGCACCTGGTGGAGTGGCCGGGCCCGCTCTCGAGGAGTACCGTGCTCTCGCACCGAGCGGCCACGTCCTGCATCCCCTTGACGACGGCGCCCGACTCGACGGCCTCGTTAGTGAAGAGGTAAGCGGTGCCGAGCAAGGCTCCGACCTTGGCGCCATGATCCGCGAGAGGAGCCGCGGCGGCGCCGACCATGGACGCCGACCGGGCGTCGTGGATGCCTCCGGCGAAGAGCACATGAAGGTCCCCCAGCTCCTCGGGGGAGAGCGATTGCAGCACGGTCTCGATCATGGTGTTCCACAACACAAAGCTCGAGCGCGGTCCGACGTGACCCCCGCATTCCTGGCCCTCGAAGACGAACCGTCGGGCGCCGCTCTCCAGGAACAGCTCGAGCAGACCGGGGGAGGGGACGTGGAGGTAGGTGGGGATCCCCTCCCTCTCGAGGGAGAGAGCCTGATCGGGCCGCCCACCGGCGATGAGCGCGAACGCGGGTCTGTACGAGCGGATCACCTCGAGCTGCTCCTCGCGGAGGTCGAGCGGCACGAACCCCAAGATGCCGACGCCCCAGGGGCGATCCGCGAGCGTTCGGGCGGTCTCCTCGAGGAGCGTTTCCACCTCGGGACCCCGGAGCAGGGCAAGCGCCAGGAACGGAAGCCCACCGGCCTCCGCGACTCGGGCGGCGAAGGCTGGCCGATCACTGACCCTCGTCATGGGCCCCTGGACGATGGGATAGCGCGTGCCGTGTGAGCGGGCGAGCGGCGAGCCCTCGTCGAGCGGACGTATCGCGCGCGCAGTCCGGACGTGGGATTCGACCGCCTCTCGGACCGCCCCAAGCACGCCCCCCACCGTTTGGAAGCGCTCGGCGAGCGCACTCGAGAAGGCCGCGTCCTGGGCGATCGGCCAGACGCCATTGCGGCTTTCCCACCCGATCCGGGTCCGCACCTCCTCGCGCCAGGCGTCCACGACCTCGGCCCGGGCCTTTCCATCCTGCGAGAGCGCCCTGGACGCATTACGCAAGTCCTCTACACCGGACAGGTTCGGCCTGGCGTAAACGCGAACCGCCTCGCCGAGCTCTGCCCCCACGCAGGTCGTCTCGCTACCGTCCATGCGCCTGATCGTGGCCTTGGTCTCCTCCGGAAGGAGGGACTCCCGGGTGAGGAGAAGCTGGGCATCGAGGACCACTCCGGCGGCGCCCGCCACGTGGCAGGCCGCCGCGGTGTGAAGACCGATCCCGCCCTGCGCGAATACGGGGAGCTTGGTCTCACCCACCAGTCGCTGGAGAAGTATGGAGGTGGACTCCTCCCCGACCCTGCCCCCCGCCTCGTGGCCTTTGGCGATCAGGCCATGGACGCCGACCTCTTCGCCGAGCCGGGCTTCCTCGACGGAGATCGCCTCCAGCAGGATCCTCAGGTCTCGCCGTCGGAGGGCATGGACCTGCCCGGGCAACCTCCCGGCGTCCGCCGGGGACAGGATCGCCGTCGTAAAGGCGTCGGGTAGCTCGTCCGTCAGGGCTTCGAGGAAGCTCTCGTCGGAGCCATCGAGCTTGATCCCGCAGCGACCGGTCCCGTACTTCGCCAACCTCGCGATGGCGTCGGTGGCGACTCGCTCATTCCGGACGTAGGTCAGATCCAGCACGCCAAGGCCGCCGGCCCGGCTCGCGGCAATCGCTAGCGAGGGATCGGCGAGGGGAGCCGCCGAAAGCACGACAAGCTCAAGCTCCCGCCCCTCAGTCCGCATCCCCCGCTCCAATCGAGACGCCCGCACGACGCACTGGGCGACGAAGGTAGCACTCGGAAATCTGAGCGACAACGCGGCCGATCCCGTTGAGGCTGCCCGCGCCCAGACCCGGCTGTCCACGGCGCAGCCGTACGTAGGCTCGCTTCCCGCGCCGCGCCGCGCCGCGCCGCGCCGCGCCGCTCCGCGTCAGCCCACGAGGCCCTCGACGAAGGGCACTTCGAGCACCTTGTCGTGCGCGATTGGGCCGTGGCCGAAGTAGCCGTCCTCACCGAACAGCTCGCCGTGGTCGGACGTCACGATCAGCCAGGTGCTCGGCGGCAGGCGCTCGAGCAGCTGCTCGAACACCGCATCGAGGTACTCGAGGACCGCGACCTGGCGCTCGTGCAGCGACCTGAGTCCCGCCTCGGTAAAGAACTCCGCGGCCTCGCCGCCGCCTCCACGAATCTCGTCGAGCCTCTTGAAGACCCCGTGCACGCCCGGGAGATGGGGCAGATCGCTCGTGTCCTCTCCGGGACGGGCGTAGGGGTAGTGTGTCTCGCCGACGTTGAGGAGCCAGAACGAGGGGCGTTCCTCGTCGAAGGTCATCTGGCCGATCATCCCCGCCATGTCGTTGTGCGTCGGCATCAGCTCGTAGGAGTCGAAGTCGCGGTTGATCGCGGTGTACTTGTTGAGGACGGGCATCGATACACGCGCGTGAGTGCGGTAGCCGAGAGTGCGCTTGAGGTAGGTGGGGAGAAAGATCGAGGGAAGGAGCTTCTTGAACTCAATGTCCGGGGCGCCAAGCCGCTCGCGGTAGCGGAGGAAGTCCTGCTTGTAGTACTCGGACGCGTAGACGCGGGCGGGGCTAGTGTGGGGAAGGAGCCCCATCAGCAGGTTGTAGTGCGAGGGTGCCGTCCAGCTTGCGTAGCTCCAGCGCTGCTCGACCTCGCCAAGCGCAGCGAGGCTTTTCGGCTTCGCCGCGAGCCAGGTGTCGTAGCGAAGGCTGTCGAGAATGACGATGACGAAGTTGCGCGCGCCCGGCAGCGGCTTCGGCAGTTGTGTGGCGACGTCCATCGGTCGGCCTAGGTTAGAAGAATCCGCCGAGCTCTAGAAGGCGGTCGCGTGGCGGGCGCCGCCGTGCCGCGCCACGCGCAAGCCGACAGGTCGGACAGTCCAGACGCCAGGGCGGTCACGTTCGTCCCGCCGTGTGCCCGCTCGAGGTCGAGCCCGCAGTCGGCCGCCACCGCGACCACGCAGCCCACGAGCCCGTCGGCGTGGAGAGTTTGAACCGCAGCGGCACGCCGACGGCCGGTCCAGCGATCTCGAGACGCCCGTGCGAC
>JAUJNZ010000002.1:168568-317431 GCA_030447905.1 Thermoleophilaceae bacterium | reverse complement strand
ACACACGACCGCTTGGCCGGACATTCGGCCGCGCGTCGACGAGAGGAGCGCGATGGACCAGAACTACCACGAGACGCTGATCGCTGCCGCCGACGACTCGCCGGCGGAGCACAGCACCGTGCCCCGGGGCCGCGGCGCGAGGAAGACCGTCGCCGAAGTGCAGTACGAGATGCTGGCCGGCCACCCGTTCGAGTGCACGCACGAGCACGTCCTGTTGAGCTCGTGGCTGCAGCGCCAGGACCTCGGCGACTTGTCGGACGACGAGACCGCGGAGGTGCGCAGGGAGTTCTTCGCCAAGCCCCAGCCCTGCCTTCGCCCGTCGCCGCTGCCTAAGAAGTACGGCTGGGGGTTCATATTCGGCGCCGAAGCCGATGACAAGCTCGCGCTGACGCCGGTCGGTCGGACGAGTACCGGCAGGCGCTGGAGGGAGGGAAGCCCAAGCTCCTCAAGGCGCTGCGCTCGAGCCGCAAGAAGGAAGATGCAGCGGGCGCGGCGCGAGAGGGCTGGAGTGGCCGCGCGGTGATCGCAAGCTCGCGCGCCACCCCGGCGACGCTCACGCCGTGGCAGCGGCTGGAGTCGCTCTGCGACGCTGGCACGCTGCGGCCGCTACCCGCCCATGACGGCGACACGCCTGCGGTCGTGGCCGGCGAGGGTCGTGTCGAGGGCCGCGACGTGGTCTGCTACGCGCAAGACTCGAGGCTCTCAGGGGGTTCGGTCGGAGTCGCCGAGGCCGAGGTGATCGTCGCCGCGCTGCGCCGCGCGCGCCACCGTGGAGCGCCCCTCGTCGGCTTCCTCGAGTCGGCAGGCGCCCGCATCCAGGAGGGCGCCGCGGCGCTCGGCGGCCTCGGCCGGGTCTTCTATGAGAACGTCGCGCTATCCGAGCAGGTCCCTCAGATCTCGATCGTCACGGGCACCGCGGCCGGCGGCGGCTGCTACTCGCCGGCGCTCACCGACTTCGTCGTTATGGTCGAAGGCGCGAGCATGTTCCTGACCGGCCCGATGGTCGTCCGGGAGGCGCTTGGCGAGCAGATCAGCGCCGAGTCGCTCGGCGGCGCCCAGGTCCACGAGCGCAACGGGGTCTGCCATTTCGTGGCCGATGACGACGACGGCGCGATCGCCACGGCGCGCGAGCTGCTGTCGTTCCTGCCCGACCGGGTGGGCGAGGCGGGACAGCGGCACGCCACCCTACCGCCTGCCCGCTCCGACCCCGGCGTGGTCGTCCCGGCCGATAGGCGCAAGGTCTACGAGGTGCGCGAGGTTGTCCGCCGGATCGTCGACGAAGGGTCGGTGCTCGAGGTCTGCGCCAAGTGGGCGTGCAGCCTGGTCACCGCGTTCGCCCGTCTCGACGGCCGGCCGGTCGGGATCGTGGCCAGCCAGCCCCGCCATCTCGCCGGCGTGCTCGATGTCGAGGCGTCGGAGAAGGGCGCGCGGTTCGTGCGCCTCTGCGACACCTACCGCATCCCGCTACTGGTACTCGTCGACACCCCCGGCTTCATGCCCGGCAGTCGGCAGGAGGTCGCCGGCGTCATTCGGCACGGCGCCCAGCTCGTGCGGGCGTTCGCCGCCGCGACCGTCCGGCGCTGTACGGTCATCCTCCGCAAGGCCTACGGAGGCGCCTACATCACGATGAACTCCAAGGACCTCGGTGCGGACCGCGTATTGGCCTGGCCGCGCGCAGAGGTCGGGATCATGAGCCCGCAGTCGGCGGTCCGCGTGATCCACCGCCGCGAGCTCGACGGTGCAACCGACGACGAGGTCGCCGGCCTGGCCGATGCCTACGCCCGGCGTCATCTGCCGGTGCGCCTGGCGGTCGAGCGCGGCCTGGTCGACGCCATCGTCGCGCCGGAGGACACGCGCGCCGCTCTGGTCGCTGCGCTGGGTGATTTCGACCCGACGCGGCGGTGAACACAGAACGTCGGCGACGACTATAAGGGAGGCTCATGCCTACGTACGTCAATCTGCTCCGGCTCACCGATCAGGGCGTCCGCGACTACCAGGACACGGTCGACCGAGCCGAGGCCTACTGGGACTCCATCGAGAAGGCGGGCGGACGACTCCTGCATCAAGTCTGGACGATGGGCGACTACGACATCGTGGTGTTGTTCGAGGCGCCCGACGACGAGACGGCGACGTCGCTGTCGCTCGGCGTAAGCTCGGTTGGAAACGTGCGAACGACGACGACGCGCGCCTTCACCGCTGAGGAGATGCGGGGCATCCTCGAGGATCGAAGCTGATCTCGAGCTCAGTGCCATTACCGCCGAGCCGGCCGATGACTCCGACCGCCTTTCGGAGGTGCACGCGACCTCGACTGCGGCACTGGAGCTCGTGGGACGGCGCGGGCGGTCGGCCGCTCCGTGGGAGCTCGCGCTGCATGAGCCGCTAACGGGCGTGAGGATGCACAAGCGGGCTGGATGCGCTTGAGGCGCACCACGCGGTTGGCGAGGGTCCTCGAGAAAGCGCATCGCCGGGAGGCCAGTCCGCGTGTAGGCCGCGATCCTGCGCTCGTGCTCGGCGTTCTTCGGACGCAGCCGGTCGGCGGTGTAGTGGCTGGGCGGTCGTCGACCTCCCGCGCGGTGCTGCGCGCGGGCGTAGATAGGAGCCGCTCGTCGCTCTCCCCCCGCAGGCTTGGCATCTCGGCGACGGCGTCGTGACCTCGCTCTCGTAGCACCTCGGCGATCAGCGGTGCGAAGTGCTCGTCGAGCAGGAGCCTCACTCGAGGGCGGCTTGCCTGCGCCGGAACGCCTCCTGCTCGACCGCCGCGATCTCGCGCTGGCGGTGCGCCCACTCGTCGACCTCGGGCTTGAGGTCGGCGTAGTAGTCGAGGCTGGCCGAGACTTGACGCTCGGAGACGGCGAGGAAATCAGCGGCGGCGCTCGTATCGCCGCTGTTCGCACGCACGGTCTCGACGACTTGCCAGGCGTCGAGACGGGTACCCACGAGGGCCGGCCGGCGACCGGCCGCGCCCCCGCGGAAGTAGATCAGGGATGGCGCTCGAGGCGTAGCCCTTCGTCCAGGAGGCGTTGGGCAAGCCGGTTGGAAGACTCGCCGCGAGCAGAGCACCATCCTCGAGCAGGCGGAGGGTCTGCTCGGAGAGCCTGAACGATCGTTGCCGGGTGGTCGCCACCGAAACGTCACCTAACCGGTGACAATGTTCTGCCGCCTCAGATCAGTCCGCCCCCCGACCCGACGGCTCGCAGCGCCAACGTCACGATCAGCAACGCTCCCACACTCATGATACCCATCTCGCGCCGGACCACCCGGCGCGCCAGCAGCGCCTGCTCGTGCCGCTCGAGCGCCTCGACGTCGTCCACCTCGGCGAGCTCGCGCTGGGCCGCGCCGACCCGCATTGCCTCGCTTACCAGGGCTACGGCGAGCGGGGCGACGCCGTAGAGGAAGTGGAGCGAGCCGGGCGCCCGCCGTCCGCCGGCCAGCAGCAGGAGTCCGGTCAGCACCTCGACGACGACCACGACCTGCGCGGTTCGCAGCAGGTACCAGAACACCACCGAGGGCTCGCGGCGCACCCACGCCACGCTGCCCCACACCCCCGCGAGCAGGTTGGCGGCGAGCACGGCGGCCCCGAGTACGGCGTGGAGGTCACTCACGAGGGGCTCGAGCGCCCGCCGGCTTGCCGAACACGCTGCTGGCTCGCCCGATCATGGGTCGTCCTTGTGGCGCAAACCACTAAGTTGCAAATCGTCACCAATTCAGATATACCGGGAGACGATGCTGAGGAGCTACCTGCCCGTCCTCGTCTTCCTCGTCCTCGGGGCGGGGGTCGGGCTGGTCTTCACCCTCATCAACGGCTGGCTCGGGCCGCGACGTCCCTCCCGCATCAAGTCCGAGGCCTACGAGTGCGGCCTGCCCTCCGAGGTCACGAGCAGCTTCCGCTTCGGTATCAGCTTCTACCTGATCGCCATGCTGTTTATCCTGTTCGATATCGAGGTCGTATTCCTCTACCCGGTGGCCGTCCAGCTCGAGGCCCTCGGGGCGTTCGCCCTCATCGAGACGATCGTGTTCATCGCCCTCCTGCTCGTGGCCTTCGTGTTCGTGTGGCGCCGTGGGGCGCTCGAATGGAGATAAGGCGCCAGCCGCTCCAGACCGAGCCGCAGAGGCTCCCCGAGACCGAGGGCCTGCGCGTGCGGCAGTACCGCGCGCGCCAGATGCTGCGCGGCGAGATCGATGACTCGAAGCTCGCGGAGCACGTCGAGTCGCGGGTCGGCCTCACCACCCTCGAGAAGGCGCAGAACTGGGCGCGCGCGAACTCTCCCTGGCCGCTTACCTTCGGCCTCGCCTGCTGCGCCATCGAGATGATCACAATGATCGGGGCGCCTCGCAACGACGCCGCGCGCTTCGGCGCCGAGGTCTTCCGCGCCTCTCCGCGCCAGGCTGACCTGATCATCCTCTCGGGCCGCGTGGCCATGAAGATGGTGCCGCCCATCCGCCGCATCTACGACCAGATGCTCGAGCCCAAGTGGGTGATCTCGATGGGCGCCTGTGCCTCGAGCGCCGGCATGTTCAACAACTACGCGCTCGCCCAGGGCGCCGACCGATTCCTCCCGGTCGACGTCTACATCCCCGGCTGCCCGCCTCGGCCGGAGGCGCTCATCCACGGCATCAACCGCCTCCAGGAGAAGATCAAGGGCCAGCCCGACCTCGGGTGGCGCGAGCGCTACGGCGCCCAGGGCACCGAGGAGGTCTGGGGACACGACCCTCGCGGCCTCGACGGGGGTCTCGCGTGATCGACCCCACGGGCCTCGAGCTCGTCGCGCGCGCGGTGCGCGGCGCCGTCGGCGATGGGTCGGTCCGCGATACCGTCCACGCGCACGGCGCTGCCACCCTCGACGTGCCTCCCGAGGACGTGCACGAGGTCCTCGGCTTCCTCCACTCGGACGCCGATGAGCCGTTCGACTTCCTGTCGAGCCTGCACGGCTGCGACTACTTCCCCGCCGAGCCGCGCCTGGCCGTGCACTACCAGCTGCTCTCGACCGAGCGCCGCGAGCGCCTCGGCGTGCGCACGCGGGTGACCGTCGAGGCCGCCGAGTCGGGCGTGGTGCCGACGGTCACCGATCTCTTCCCGACGGCCGACTTCCAGGAGAAGGAGGTCTTCGACTTCTTCGGGGTGCGCTTCGCCGGGCACGAGGACCTACGGCGGCTGCACATGCCCGAGGACTACGAGGGCCACCCCCAGCGCCGCGATTTCCCGATCGGCGGCGAGCCCGTCCTGTACACCTTCAACGAGCAACGGGTCCCACGCTGGTATGAGTAGCCCTCTGTCGGTCCCCTACCGCGAGCGCGAGGAGTCGGTCACCCTCGAGCGCCTCGAGGCGCCGCTCGCCGGCACCGAGGTCGAGGCCGACGCCGAGCTCCTCACGATCAACATCGGGCCCCACCACCCCGCGACCCACGGCGTGCTGCGCCTGCTGTGCACGCTCGAGGGGGAGGTCGTGCGCGACGTCGTGCCGCTGATCGGCTACGTCCACACGGGCATCGAGAAGAGCTGCGAGGACCAGCAGTACTGGAAGGCCATCACGTTCGTCGAGCGGATGGACTACCTCGCCTACTACTTCAACGCCTACGCCTTCTGCGCGGCCGTCGAGCGGCTGCTCGACGAGGAGGTCCCGCCGCGGGCCCAGTACCTGCGCGTGATCCACATGGAGCTCAACCGGATCGCGAGCCACCTGTTCTGGCTCGGTACCGCGGCGCTCGACCTCGGCGCGATCAGCATGCTGTGGTGGTCGCTGCGCGACCGGGACATGATCCTCGATCTCTTCGAGATGTCGGGCGGCCAGCGCCTGCACACGCGCTACTTCCAGGTCGGTGGCGTGATAGAGGACATCCCCCCCGGCTTCGAGCGCAAGACCCGGGACTTCACGGCCAACATGCGAACGCGCATCGGCCAGTACGAGGCGCTGCTCGACGAGAACCAGATCTTCGTCGAGCGGCTGCACGAGGTGGGGATCGTTCCTCACGAGCGGCTCAAGGACCTCGGCGTCAGCGGTCCGCTCCTCCGCGCCACCGGCGATTCGTGGGACCTGCGCAAGGCCATGCCCTACTGCTCGTACGAGCACTTCGACTTCCGGATCCCCGTGGGTACGGTGGGCGACCACTACGACCGCTACCGGGTGCGGATCGCGGAGATGCGCGAGTCCATGCGCATCGTCGAGCAGGCCCTCGACGGGTTGCCCGAGGGACCGTTCATCACCGACAACCGCAAGGTCGCGCTGCCGCCCCGTCACGAGCTCGCCACGAGCATGGAGGCGCTGATCTACCACTTCAAGCTCGTGACCGAGGGCTTTCGCGTGCCGCCGGGCGAGGTCTACGAGGCGATCGAGTCGCCGCGCGGTGAGCTCGGCTGCTTCGTGGTGGCCGATGGGTCGTCGAAGCCCGCGCGCGTGCACATGCGCGATCCGTCGTTCATCAACCTGCAGTCCCTGCACGACATGGCGCAGGATGACCTGATCGCCGACCTGATCGCCTCGATCGCCATGCTCGACCCGATCCTCGGGGGGATCGACCGCTGATGGCCGACCGCGACGGACACCCGAACGGCTCCGTCCGCGCCGAGCATCCGCTCGTCGCCGACCGCCTCGTCGGGCTCGACCGCCAGGTCGCATCGACCAAGCCCTCGGTGGCGGCGGGCTGGGACCTCCCCGCCGACCCTGACAAGGGTCCTTCGGTCGTCCCCCAGCTCGCCGACGTGGACGTCCCGCCCGAGCTCCAGGACGAGATCGAGTACCGGATGTCGCTCTACCCCGACCCGCGCTCGGCCGTCATGCCGGCGCTCAAGACCGCCCAGCGCCACCACGGCTACCTCCCGCCCCTGGCCATACTCCAGGTTGCGGCCGTAATGAAGGTGACTCCCGCCTACCTCTCCTCGATCGCCTCCTTCTACGACATGTTCAACGAGGAGCCGCTCGGGCGCCACTACATCTACGTCTGCACGAGCGTCTCCTGCCACTTGGTGAACGCCAAGCGGGTCTACGACGCGATCGTGGAGGCCGCGGAGAAGCTCGGCCTCGAAGACACCGACGTCCGGGCATTCGAGTGCCTCGGCGCCTGCGACATGCAGCCCATGGCCTCGGTCGACGGGCGCTACGTCGGGCCGCTCGACCCGAGCGACGCTCCCGAGCTGGTCCTCGCCCTGCGCGAGGGCCGTGTTCCGCTCCCCGGCCGGGGCCTCGACGACCCCGACCACATGCCCGCGGGGGCCGGCGACCCGCCGCCCCAGGAGGAGGCCCCGTGACCGAGACCAACCTGCGCCTGCTCAAGGACATCGACGAGCCCGGGCTGCACACGATCGACGTCTACGAGCGCCGAGGCGGCTACTCGGCGCTGCGCCGGGCCGTCACCGAGCTCGAGCCCGACGAGGTGCTCGAGCAGATTTCAGAAGCGGAGCTGCTCGGGCGCGGGGGCGCCGCCTTCGCCATGGGCATGAAGGCGGGGTTCGTGCCCAAGGGCGACACGGACAACTACATGCTCGTCAACGCCGACGAGTCGGAGCCCGGGGCGTTCAAGGACCGCGTTCTGATGCAAAAGACTCCGCACCTGCTGATCGAGGGGTGCCTCATAGCCGCGCGCGCCATCGACGCCGTCCAGGCGATCATCTACATCCGCGGCGAGTACGAGCATCAGGCCGACATCCTCGAGCGTGCCGTCGCGGAGGCCTACGAGCGCGGCTACGTCGGGAAGGACATCCTCGGCACGGGCTGGGATCTCGAGTTCGTAGTCCACCGTGGCGCCGGCGCCTACATCGCCGGAGAGGAGATGGCTCTGCTCGACTCCCTCGAGGGCAAGCGCGCCCACCCGCGGATGAAGCCGCCCTACCCCGCCAACGTCGGGGGGGGGGTCTACCAGGGCCCCACCCTGGTCAACAACGTCGAGACCCTGTGCAACGTGCCCTACATCATCAATTTCGGCGTCGAGGAGTACCGCAAGCTCGGCACCGAGCAGTCGACCGGTACGAAGGTCGTGTCGGTGTCGGGGAACGTGCGCCGACCCGGCAACTACGAGGTCCCGATGGGCGTGACCTGCCGCGAGATCATCTACGGGCTCGCCGGGGGTCCCCCCGAGGGCCGCGAGGTCAAGTGCTTCCTTCCCGGCGGCTCCTCGTCGCCCGCCTTGACCGGTGACGAGGGACTCGACCTGCGCTTCGACTTCGAGACGCTCGAGGCGGCGGGCTCGATGCTCGGCTCGGGCTCGGTGATCGTCGTCGACGACTCACAGCCGCTCGTGCCGTTCGCCCTGCGGCTCGCCGAGTTCTACCGCCACGAGTCGTGCGGCAAGTGCGTTCCGTGTCGCGAGGGCACCAACTGGACGGTGAAGATGCTCGAGCGGATCGACTCGGGCGAGGCGACGCCGATGGACTTCGAGCTGCTCGCCCAGGTCCAGACCAACATCATCGGCAACTGCCTGTGCCTGCTCGGCGACTCGATGGCGATGGCGGTCGGGTCGATGCTCGAGAAGTTCCGGGACGAGTTCGAGCGCCACGCCGAGGAGGCCCGGGCGCGCAACGAGGCGGCGCTCGTCGAGCAGAGTGCGCCCGAGCTCGCCGCCGCCCCGTCGATCGGGCCGATGTAGGCGGCCCGCCGAGCGCACCCGAGGAAACATGCCCCGCCCCGAGCAGAACTTCATCAGCTTCGAGATCGACGGCCGAGAGGTCCGTGCGCCCGAGGGCATGAGCCTCGTCGACGCCGCCAAGAACGGCGACGTCGAGATTCCGGTCTTCTGCTACGAGCCGAAGCTTGGCCAGGCCGTCGGCGCGTGCCGCATGTGCCTGGTAGAGATCGAGGGTAGCCCCCAGCTGGAGATCGCCTGCAAGACGCCGGTCGAGGACGGCATGGTGGTGGTCACCACCTCCGACAGCGTAAAGCAGGCCCAGAATGCGATCGTCGAGTTCCTGCTGATCAACCACCCGCTCGACTGCCCGGTGTGCGACAAGGGCGGCGAGTGCCCGCTGCAGGACATCACCTTTGGCTGGGGCCCCGGTCGCTCGCGCTTCATCGAGCCCAAGCGCCACTTCGAGAAGCCGCTCGAGCTCTCGCCGCTGATCGCCATCGACCGCGAGCGCTGCATCTTGTGCTATCGCTGCGTGCGCTTCTCGGGGGAGGTCGCCGAGGACTACCAGCTCGTCTTCCTCGAGCGGGCCGACTCGACGTACGTGGGAACCCACCAGGGACATCCGTACGTCGCCCCGTTCAGCGGCAACATCATCGACCTGTGCCCGGTCGGCGCGCTGACCTCGAACGCCTACCGCTTCCGCGCACGGCCCTGGGACGTCGAGAACGGCGGCTCGGTGTGCACGCTGTGCCCGAGCCAGTGCAACGTGACGTTCACGGTCCGCGACGACGCCAAGGTGCTGCGGGTCTTCGCCCGCGACAACGCCAAGGTCGACGACGGCTGGCTGTGCGACCGCGGTCGCTTCGGCTTCCAGGCCGTCCACGCCCCGGAGCGGATAACGCGGCCGATGCTCCGGGAGGGAGGTGCGCTGCACGAGGTCTCCTGGGAGCGGGCCTTGAGCGAGGCCGCGGGCGGCCTGGAGCGCGCCGGTGCGGGCACCGCCGCGCTGGTGGGCGGAGAGACCACCAACGAGGAGGGCTTCCTCCTACAGCGGCTCATGCGCGAGGGCCTCGGCTCGCCGCACTTGGACTCGCGTCCGGGCGGCGCGCTCGACCCCGAGCAGGCGCGTGCGCTCGGGCGGCCGGAGCTCGCGGCGATGGTCCCAGACATCGACTACGCCGATGCGGTCGTGGTCGTCGACACCGACCTCCAGGACGAGTCGCCGATCCTCGACCTGCGCGTGCGCAAGGCGATCCGCCGCTTCGCGGTCAAGGTCGTCCTCGTCGGCGGCCGGCCCGGGGCGCTCGACCCGCCCGCCGACGCGATCGTGCGCACGACTCCCGATGGCGGTGAGGCGGCGCTCGGCGCCCTGGCGGCGGCCCTGGCCGAGGTCGAGCCGGTGAGCGTGCCGCCGTCGGATCGGCGCGTGCCGCGCGACCCGGCGCAGACGCCGACCGGCGGGCTCGACGAGCGCCAGCATGGCGAGCCAGAGCGCCAGGGCGAGTCGGCGGGCAGGGAGCGGGTCGACGACCTCGCGCGGCGAGCGGGAACGAGCGCGGAGGCGGTCCGCAACGCCGCTGCGGCGCTTCGCGCCGCCGGGCCGACCGTCGTCCTCTGGGGCGAGCGGCTCTCGGACGGACCGCGCGGTCGCCAGGGCGTCGCGGCGCTGCTCGCGCTGGCGCGCGCGCTCGAGATCCCCGAGACCGAGGGCTCGGGTCTGATCGAGATCCCGAGCGGGACCAACGCCCGCGGCCTGCGCGAGGCCGGCTGCCTGCCGGGCCTGGGGCCGGGCCTCCTCGACGCGCCCCAGGCCGGAAGGCCCGCGGCCGAGATCGCCGCCGGCCTCGGCGAGGACCTCTCGGCGCTCGTGCTCCTGAACGCCGACCCGCTGCGAACTCACCCCGACCGCGCCGGGTGGAAGCGCGCGCTCGAGGCCACGACCTTCGTGGTGGCCTTTGCCGATTTCGAGTCGGAGACCGTGGCCGAGCACGCCGACGTGGTCTTCCCGGCCGAGTCCTACGCCGAGCGTGAGGGAACGGTCACCCATGCCGACGGCCGCCTACAGCGCGTGCGCCAGTCGATCGCCCACCCGGGTGAGGTGCGACCGGTCTGGAGCGTCCTCGCCGAGCTGGGGGCCCGCCTCGGAGCGCCGGCCGATCCCCCCTTCCTCACGAGTCCGATGGTCACGCGCGCCATCACCGAAGCGGTGCCCTTCCTCGCCGGACTCACGCTCGAGGAGCTCAGCGGCAAGGGCAAGCGCTGGCAGGAGCGGGACGCCGCCGAGGCGGCCCCGGAGGCTCCCTCGCTCCCGCAGGCGGATGAGCTCGAGGAGCCGCCAGAGCCGGTCGCTCCCTCCAACGGCGACCTGCGCCTGGGCACGACGCGCTCCCTGTGGGCCGGCCGCGAGACCGAGCACGCCCCGATCCTGCGCTTCCTGGCGCCGCACCAGCGGGTCGAGCTCTCGCCGCAGGACGGCCGCGCGCTCGGCGTCGAGAGCGGAGACGAGGTGGAGGTGAGCCGCAACGGCTCGAGCGTGCGGGGGATCGCCGCGCTACGCGACGCCCTGCCGCCGCGCAGCGTCTACCTGATCGAGGGCACCGCGCAGGACAGCGCCACCGAGCTCCTCGACGGCGAGTCGACCACGGTGACGGTGCGCAGGGTCGAGGCGGAATGAGCAGCCCGCTCGCCGCGGTCAGCTCGGCGGCCGAGGTGAGCTCGCCCGGTCCGCTCTGGGTCCAGCTCGTCAAGGCCGTCGTCATCTTCGCGCTCGTCCTCCAGCTCGCCCCCACCCTCGTGTGGCTCGAGCGCCGCCTGCTCGGCCGCTTCCAGTCCCGCCTCGGCCCCAACCGCGTCGGGCCGGCGGGGCTCCTGCAGCCGGTCGCCGACGTGATCAAGCTCGTCTCCAAGGAGTCCTCGACGCCGACCACCGCGGTCCCGTGGATGATGGCCATCGCCCCGGTGATCTCGATCGGCACCGCGGTGCTCACGCTCGCGATCATCCCCTTCGGCGCGCCGGGCGCCTACGGCGGCGAGTTTGCGCTCGCCGGGATCGACGTCTCGATCGGCATCCTCTACTTCTTGGCCTTCGGCTCGCTTGCCTTCTACGGGCTGTTGCTCGGTGGCTGGGCCTCGGGATCCAAGTACTCGTTCCTCGGCTCGATGCGCGCCGCGGCCCAGCTCGTCTCCTACGAGGTGGCGATCGGGCTCTCCCTGCTCGGGGTGGCCATCGCCGCGGGATCGCTGTCGCTCGTCGACATCGTCGCCGCCCAGGACAAGGTCTGGTTCGTCGTGCCCCAGGTCGTCGGCTTCCTGATCTTCCTGGTCGCCGGCTTCGCGGAGGCCGCGCGCCCCCCGTTCGACCTCCCCGAAGCCGATGCCGAGCTCGTCGCGGGCTACAACACCGAGTTCGGCGGAATGCGGTTCGGGACGTTCTTCCTGGCCGAGTACCTCGAGATAATCGTCATCTCGGCCGTTGCCGCTGCGGTCTTTCTCGGGGGCTGGCACGGGCCGGGGCCGGAGTTCCTCGGGCCCACCTGGATGTTCCTGAAGATGGCCGTCTTGGTGCTGCTGTTCATCTGGGTGCGCGCGACCGTCCCGCGCCTACGCTACGACCAGCTCATGTCGCTCGGGTGGAAGATCCTGCTCCCGCTCGCGACCCTCAACGTCCTCGTGACCGCGACCCTCGTGGTCCTCCTATGACCCCCGACCCGGGAGCCGCTGAGACCATGTCAGACATCTCGTCCAACGCCCTGTCAGACGACGTGATCGCTGTCCAGCGCGGTCCCACGCCGACCCGCTCCAAAGCCGTCTACCGCGCCTTCGGCGCCACGTTGCGGAGCCTGCGCACGACGCTCGCGCGCACGCTCGAGAAGCCGACGACGATCCAGTACCCCGAGCAGAAGACGCCGGTCTACCCGCGCTTTCGCGGCCGCCACAAGCTGCACCGCTTCGAGGAATCGGGGCTCGAGAAGTGCGTCGGCTGCTCGCTGTGCGTCGCGGCGTGCCCGGCCGAGTGCATCCGGGTGGTCGCCGCCGAGAACACGCCCGAGCACCAGGTGTCGGCGGGCGAGCGCTACGCGGCGGTCTACGAGATCAACATGAGCCGCTGCATCTTCTGCGGCTACTGCGAGCTCGCGTGCCCGTTCGACGCGATCACCATGGGCAACGACTACGAGCTCTCCGACTACACCCGCTCCGACCTGATCTTTACCAAGGAGATGCTCCTGGCCGAGCCGATCGAGCGCACGCCGCTGCGGCGCGAGGGCGAGTAGGCCTCGCGCCTCGGAGGGGCGGGCCGGTGCTGTTCGAGCAGATCCTCTTCTTCCTCGCGGCCGCCGGGGCGCTCGCGGGCGCCGTCGGCGTCGTCGTCCTGCGAAATCCCTTCTTCAGCGTGCTCGCCCTCGTCGGGCACCTGCTCGCGCTCGCCGTACTCTTCCTGCTCCTGCGTGCGGAGTTCCTGGCCGCCGCGCAGGTCGTCGTGTACGCGGGCGCGGTGATGGTCCTGTACGTGTTCGTCGTCGCCTACGTGGGGGGAATCGAGGAGCCGCTCGGGCCCTCGGCCGGATCCTTGCGGGTGCTGGGACCGGTGTTCGCGGCGGCGCTGCTCGTCGAGGTGGCGATCGCCACGGTGGGCTCGGGTCTGCGCGCGGTCGACTCGGCCGGCCCCGACGTCACGGCGGGGTTCGGCTCGCCCCAGGCGATCGGGAACCTGCTCATGCTGCGCTTCCTGATCGCCTTCGAGGTGGCCTCGTACCTGCTGCTCGTGGCCGCGGTCGCCGCGGTCGTTCTGGCGCGCCGCCGGCGGGGCCTCGAGGAGGCGGGCGGCGAGCGGGTCTACCAGGTCGGGCGCCGGCCGGAGCGGGGCCCGCAGGCCGCCGATCCGGCGGCGGCGGGCACGGGCTCGCCCGGCGCGGAGCCGGTCGGCGAGCGCGAGCCCGCCGACGAGGCGGGTCCCGCCGAGCGGGAGCCCGCGACCGCCGGGACGGGCGCGAGCCGGGAGGACTGACCGTGGGCATCGCCTGGTTCGTCGTCCTGTCGGCGTTCATCTTCAGCATCGGCGCGGCCGGGGTGCTCACCCGGCGCAACCCGCTCGTGATCCTGCTCTGCCTCGAGCTGATGCTGAACGCCGGGAACCTGGCCCTGATCGCCTTTGCCCGGGCCTACGGCAACGGCGACGGCCAGGTCTTCGCGCTGGTCGTGATGGTCGTCGCCGCCTGCGAGGTCGTGATCGGGCTCGGGCTGATCGTGGCCATGTACCGGAACAAGCTGCCGATCGACGCCGACCAGATGTCGGAGCTGCGCGGATGACTGGCATGCCCTTCCCGATCTCCGCGGGCTGGTCCGTCCTCCTGTTTCCGCTCGTCGGGACGGTTGCCATCGCTCTGGGCTGGCGGTGGCTGCCGGGGCGCCTGGCCGGATGGATCGGCTCGGCGACGGTCGGCCTGTCGTTCTTTGCGGCAACCCGGATGTACTCCACCCTCGAGCGTCTCCCGCCGGAGGGACGCCATCTGGAGTGGAGCCTGTTCCGCTACATCGGCACCGGGGGCCTGGATGTCGACGTCGCCATCCTCGTCGACCCGCTCTCGACGTTCATGGTGCTCGTGGTCTCGGGGGTCTCGTTCCTGATCCACATCTACTCGGTCAGCTATCTGGGCTCCGACCGCGGTTACGCGCGCTTCTTCTCCTACCTCAACTTCTTCGTGTTCTCGATGCTGCTGCTCGTGCTCGCGGCGAACTTCGTGCTGCTGATCGTCGGCTGGGCGTTCGTCGGCGCGGCGTCGTACCTGCTGATCTCGTTCTGGTATCGCCGCGACACGGCGGCGACCGCCGGGATCAAGGCGTTCGTGATCAACGTGATCGGCGACGTGGCGCTCGTGATCGCGGCGTTCCTGATCCTCAGCGAGCTCGGGACGCTCAACTACCTCGGGGCGTTCGAGGCCGTGCGCAAGGTGCCGCACGACGAGCCCGTGCTGATCGCAACCTGCCTGCTGCTGCTGGTCGGAGCGTTCGCGAAATCGGGCCAGATCCCGCTGCACACGTGGCTCCCGGACGCCATGGAGGGCCCCACGCCGGTCTCCGCGCTGATCCACGCGGCGACGATGGTCACCGCGGGCGTCTACCTGATCGCACGCACCTACCCGCTCTTCGAGCGGGCGCCGACGGCCGCGGCGACCGGCGCCGCGATCGCCACGCTGACGCTCGTCTTCGCCGCCACGGTCGCCCTGGTGGCGACCGACCTCAAGCGGATCATCGCCTACTCGACGATCTCCCAGATCGGCTACATGATGCTCGGCGTGACCGCCTTCGCCTACAGCGCCGGCCTCTTCCACCTCATGACCCACGCCTTCTTCAAGGCCCTGCTCTTTATGGGTGCGGGCTCGGTGGTCTCGGCGCTCGGGATGACCAACGAGTCGATCGACCGCATGGGGGGCTTTCGCAAGGCGATGCCGTTCACGTTCGCCACGTTCACGATCGGAGCGGCCGCGCTCGCGAGCTTCCCGCTGCTCTCGGGCTTCTTCTCGAAGGACGAGGTCATCGCCTACGCCCTGCACCGCGGCGGGATCTACTCGACGCTCGGCATCGTCGCCTACGCCGCGGCGCTGCTGACCGCCTTCTACGCGTTCCGCATGGTCTTCCGGGTCTTCTACGGGGACCCGGTGCCAGAGGCCGAGCAGCTCGCAGGGGGTGAGCTCGCCCACGGCGAACCGCGCAACCCGCTGACCGGAGAGGAGGAGGACACCGACGTCGGGTTCCCAGGGCCCGAGCACCACATCGCCGAGCGCTCGCTGTCGATGAAGGCGCCGATGGCCGTGCTGGCCGTGCTCGCGTTGGTCGGCGGGTTCGTCGCGATCCCGGGCCTGACCGCCGGGGTGGAGCACTTCCTCGAGCCGACCTTCGCGGCGTCCGAGTACATCGCCGACAAACCGCTGCCCGCGGACCAGATCAAAGACCTCTTCATCGGTGGCGCGCTCGCCCTGCTCGGGATCGGCGCCGCCTACTTCGTGTACGTCCGCCGTCCGGGTCTCGCGCGGTCGGCTCGCGAGCGACTGAGGCCCGTCCACTCCTTCCTGGCTAACAAGTGGTACTTCGACGAGCTCTACGACCGCGTGTTCGTTCGGTCCGGCCGGGCGCTCGGGCGCTTCGGCCGGACGACGATCGAGCGGCTCTTGGTGCAGCGCGCGATCGTGGGCGGGGCCGCCGGGGCGGTGCGCGCGGGCACCGCGTTTGCCCGGGCCATCCAGACCGGCTACCTGCGCGCCTACGCGCTGCTGCTGCTGGCCGGAGTAAGCGTCCTCGCCCTCTACTTCCTGATCGCGAGCGGCTGAGGCGAGGGCGGGGCCGTGCCGGTGCTCGACATCCCCCTCCCCGCCTTCATGGCGATCCCGTTCGTCGCCGGCCTGATCGGCCTGATTGCACCGGCGCGGGCGGCGCGCTGGCTGGCGGTCGTCGGCGCGGCCGGCGCCTTCGCCTACACGATCTTCATGGTCGCCGACTTCTCGCCCGGCGGCAAGGGGCTGCGCTACGTGACCGACGAGCCGTGGATCCCCGAGCTCGGGATTCGCTTCTCGCTCGGGGTCGACGGCCTCAGCCTCTTCCTGGTCACCCTCACGGCGCTGCTGTGGCTCGCCGCCACGATGGCCGCCGCCTTCCGCCTGCCGGACCGGCGCTTCGAGCGCCCGCGCGTCTTCTTCTTCCACATGGGCCTCGCCGAGACCGCGGTGCTCGGCTCCTTCCTCGCCCAGGACCTGGCGCTCTTCGTCGCCTTCTTCGACCTCATGCTCGTCCCGTTCTACTTCCTGATCGGTCAGTGGGGCGGACGCGAGCGGGTGGCGGCGACGAGCAAGTTCGTCATCTACACGCTGGTCGGCTCGCTGTTCATGCTGGCTGCCGCGGTGGCGCTCGGCGTCCTCTCGACGCCCAGGGGCGGCGAGCTTTCGTTCGCCCTCCCGGAGCTCGCGCGCCGCTCGCTCCCCGAGGGCGCCGAGATACCGATCTTCCTCGGCTTTGCCGCCGCCTTCCTGGTCAAGGCGCCGGTCTTTCCCTTCCACGGCTGGCTTCCCGACGCCTACCGCGCGTGTCCGCTGCCGGTGCTCGCGCTGCTGTCGGCCGTGCTGTCCAAGGTCGGCGTCTACGGCTTCGTGCGCGTGGTGCTGCCGATCCTCCCGGACGCGAGCGTCGCGATGCAGGAGCTGATGCTCGTGATCGCCGTCTTCTCGATCCTCTACGGGTCGGCGCTCGCCTTCTCACAGGACGACGCGCGGCTCGTCGTCGGATACTCGTCGATCGCCCAGCTCGGGTTCATCCTGCTCGGGATCTTCGCCCTCGATCCCAAGGGCGCCCAGGGCGCGGTCCTCCAGATGGTCACCCACGGCCTGGTGGCCGCGGCCCTGATCCTGATCATCGGCGTGCTGGCGGCCCGGACGGGCGGCTCGGAGTCCCTGGCGCGGATGGGCGGCATGGCCGTGCGCGCGCCCGTGCTCGCGGCCATGTTCCTGATCGTCTCGTTCGCCACGCTCGCCATGCCGGGGTCGCCGAACTTCGTCGGTGAGCTGCTGATCCTGTTCGGGACCTTCGAGGACAAGATCGTCTACGGGCTCGTGGCCAGCGTGGGCGTCGTGCTCGCGGCCGTGTACATGATCCGCTTCTTCCAGGCGGCGATGCACTACCGGACGGCGCCCGAGGTCGCCTCGCGGGAGATGGGACGGATCGACATGGCAGGGATCGCGCCGCTGGTCGCCGTGCTCGTCGCGCTCGGGGCCTATCCCCAGCTCGTCCTCGCTCGCACCGAAGGCGATACGACCGCGCGGCTGCAGGAGGCTCAGCAGCTCGCCGACGGGATCCCCGAGGCGGCGGCTCTGCCGGCGCCGGAAGCGACCCCCGAGGGCGCGACCGTCCCCGGCGAGGCGCCGATCCGCTCGCCGAGCCGGCCGGGAGGGGAGTCGGTGCCGTGAACCTACTCGCCGCCGTCGCCGCTCCGAAGGTCGACCTCGCGTCGCTCTCGCCCCTGATCGCCCTCATCGGCGGCTCGGTCGTCGTGCTCATGGTGAGCCTCGCGAGCGCCCCCATCGTGCAGCGCGTCGTCGTACCGGTCCTCGGCGCGATCTCGCTGGTCGCCGCGGGCGTGGCCTCGGTCTTGACCTGGGAGCCCGGCCGCCAGCGGCCGGTGGTCGAGGGCGCGCTCGTCTTCGACACGTTGACCCTCTTCCTGACCCTGCTCTTCGTCGCCGCGGGGCTGGCCACGATCGCCCTGTCATTCCGCGACGAGGCGATCCGTGAGGCCGGCGCCGGCGAGTACCTCTCGCTGCTGCTCGGCTCGATCGCGGGCATGGTCATCCTCGCCGGGGCGACCAACCTCGTCACGTTCTTCCTCGGCCTCGAGCTGCTGTCGATCCCGCTCTACGTCCTGTGCGCAAGCCTCGTGCGCCGCCGCGAATCGCTCGAGTCGGGGCTCAAGTACCTGGTGATCGGCTCGTTCGGGTCGGCCGCGTTGCTCTACGGGCTGGCGCTCGTCTACGGCGCTACCGGGGCGACCGGATTCAACTCCATCGCGCGCGCCGTCGACGCTGGCGAGACGGCCACCGATCCGCTGCTTCTCACCGGCGTCGCGCTCGCGGTGACCGGCCTCGCCTTCAAGGCGTCGGTCGCGCCGTTTCACCAGTGGACGCCCGACGTATACCAGGGTGCGCCGACCCCGATCACCGCGTTCATGGCCGTCGCCACCAAGGCCGCCGCGTTCGGGATCATCCTGCGCTTCTTCCTCAGCGCGCTGCCGGACGCGATCGAGACCTGGGCCCCCGCGCTCGCCGCGCTGGCCATCGCCACGATCGTGATCGGCAACGTCGGCGCGATCGCCCAGCGCTCGCTCAAGCGGATGCTCGCGTGGTCGGGCGTGGCTCAGGCCGGCTACCTGCTCGCCGGCGTCGTGGTGGGCACGCGCCTGGGGCTCCAGGCCACCGTCTTCTACCTGGCCATCTACCTGCTCATGAACGTCGCCGCGTTTGCGGTGATCGTCGCGCGCGAGCGCTTCTCCGAGCACGGCGACGACCTGCGCTCGCTCGAGGGCCTCGGCCGGGCGAGCCCGTGGCTCGCCGCCTCCATGACGGTGGCGATGCTCGCGCTCGCCGGGCTCCCGGGAACCGCAGGGCTGTGGGGGAAGTTCTACCTCATCCGCGGGACCTTCGAGGGCGACTACGGGGTGCTGGGCGTGGCGATCGTCGTCGGCTCGATCATCTCGCTCGTCTACTACCTGCGCGTGGTCGCGACGATGTGGTTCGCGCCGATGGAGATACGGGTGCCGGGGCCGCCGCCGCGCCAGGTGCTACCGGTGGGCGGCGAGTCGCCCGAGGCCGGAGCGAGAGCGCAGCCCGAGGTGACCGGTGTGGCGATCGCGTGCGCCGCGGCGACCGTTTTCTTCGGGCTGATCCCCGCGCCGCTGATGAGCGTGGCGGTCGAGGTGGGGACGGCGCTCGGCGGTCGGTGACGGGGGCTCGGGGGCGCGACCGGGCGGCGGTGGGCCCATAGGTTCTCCTCGACGGAGCCGTTGCGCGGACTGACTACGGATTGGATCTGCTCGGGCACGCCCCCTTTCCATGCTCGCCGCCACCGCCGCCCGCACGTCCGCCGAGGACCCGCTCTCGGGCCTCGAGCTCGGCGAGCATCCCGACCCCGAGCCGCCGCCGGGTTGGGAGGTCGTGCGCGTGCGCGCCGCCTCGCTCAACCACCACGACCTGTGGACACTGCGCGGGGTCGGCATCGACCGCGACCGCCTGCCGATCGTCCTCGGCTGCGACGCCGCGGGGCTCACTGCGGAAGGTCGCGAGGTGATCGTCCACGCCGTGATCTCTACCCCCGGCGCCGCCGAGGACGAGACGCTCGCCCCTGACTCCTCGATCCTCTCCGAGCGCTACGACGGCACGCACGCCGAGCTCGTGGCCGTCCCGCAGCGCAACCTGCTCGACAAGCCGCCGGCGCTCTCGTTCGCGGAGGCGGCCTGCCTGCCGACCGCCTGGCTCACCGCCTACCGGATGCTGTTCACCAAGGGCGAGCTGCGCGCGGGGCGGACGGTGCTCATTCAGGGCGCCGGCGGCGGCGTGGCCACGGCGGCGATCCTCCTCGGACGAGCGGCCGGGCTGCGGATCTGGGTCGCGAGCCGCGATCCGGCCAAGGGCGAGCGGGCGGTCGAGCTCGGCGCTCACGCGGCCTTCGAAGCGGGCGAGCGCCTGCCCGAGCGGGTCGACTGCGTGCTCGAGACCGTCGGCGAGGCGACCTGGAGGCACTCGCTGCGCTCGGTCGTCCAGGGGGGCACGATCGTCGTAGCCGGAGCGACGAGCGGATTCGATCCGCCCGCCGAGCTCCAGCACGTGTTCTTTCGTCAGCTGCGAGTGGTCGGGGCGACGATGGGCACGCGTTCAGAGCTCGCCCACCTGGTGACGATGCTGTCCACCACCGGCGTCCGGCCGGTGGTGGACAGCACGATCCCGCTGTCGCTGGCGCTCGACGCCTACGCCCGGCTCGCGCAGGGCGATAACTTCGGCAAGCTCGTGCTGACGGTCGACGCCGACGGCTAGACCGCATCGCCCGGCCTCCCGGCGGCCAGTCGCTCAGCGCACGAAGCGGATCGTCAGCGGGTAGCGGTAGAGCTCGCCCTTCGAGGCCTTGACCGCGGCCACGACGACGAGCACCACCCAGGCGATCAACGCCCCCAGCACCAGCGGGATGAAGAAGACGATCCCGAGCCCGAAGGTCACGACGGTGAACACGAAGGCGAAGACGAAGATCGCCACCGTGTAGAGGAGCGCCGACAGGTTGAAGTTGAGCGCCTCCTTGGCCTGGGCGTCGACGAACGGATGCGCGTCGCGCTTGGCCAGCCAGACGACGAGCGGGCCCAGCGGGCTCGGGACCCCGAGGAGGCCGACGAGCGCCGAGAGGTGCGCCACGAGGACGAGGTCGCGCGCCTTCGAGTCCGACACGAGCCCGACGGCGGCGTCGGGCCGGGGCGGCGGGGCCGGCTGGGCGGAGGCGAAGGGAGCGCCGGCGGCGGCCTGGCCGGACCCGGATGTGACGCCGGCCCTCGGAGGCGTCTGGCCGGAACCCGCCGGCGCGATCGCCCCGCACGTCGGGCAGCTCATCCCGGGCGACAGCGTGACGGGCGACCCACACGAGGGACAGTTCGCATACGCGGTGGTCTCCGGCTGCGCTGCTTGGATGGCCGGAATCCTACCGGCCCCACCCGGGCGCGCCGGAGTCGGCCCTAGACTGCGGCCACCGTGGCCGACCGATGTCGAGAAGATCGGGCCTGTCCGAGACCACCGGGCGGCGACCTCCTCCGCTCCTCCCTACGAGGCGTCCGACCAGCCAGCGAGAATCGTGCCTACCAACCGCTCCCTCCTTCGTGATGACCACCCTCACGCCATCCAGAGAGGAATCCGCGCGCATGCGTGAGACCTCCCCGAGAGTCTTCATGCTGGCCCGCCCCTCGGTCGACCTCGAGCAGATGCGGGCGTACCTCGAGGACGTCGGCGGCGAGTCGTGGCTCGACCGCCGCACCGCTTCCGGGCAGTCCGTCAACGACGGCGAGCTGCTCGTCGAGTTCGGCGGCAGGGCGTGCTACCGGAGTTGGGAGCCGGGCCTCAATGCCAACGTCAAGCGGACGAGAACCGACCAGGGCGCCTACTTCGAGAACCTCCTGCGCAGCGCCCACGGGAGCGTGCTGGAGCACGCGAACTACTCCTTCGCCTTCCGGGACGTCAGTCGCGTCGCGACCCACGAGATCGTTCGCCATCGCGCGGGCGCGGCCTACAGCCAGGAGAGCCTTCGCTATGTGCGCCTGACCGACATCGGCTTCCGGATCCCCCCCGCGCTCGAGCCGCTGCGCAACCGGGTCGTCGAGTTGGTCGAGCGGCTGGAGGAGTTCCAGCTCGAGGCCGCCGAGGCGCTCGAGATCGACGATGACGCAGTGCCGTTCGCGGTCAAGAAGGAGGTGACCTCCGCCCTGCGGCGTCTTGCGCCGATCGGATTGAGCACCGACATCGTCGTGACGATGAACGTCCGGACGCTCCGACACGTCATCGAGATGCGCACCGCCCCCGGGGCCGAGGAGGAGCTGCGGCTGATCTTCGGCCAGGTGGCCGAGTTGATGCAGCGAGAGGCGCCGGGCCTGTTCCAGGACTTCCAGCGCCTCGACGACGGGTCCTGGGTGCCGGAGCACCGAAAGGTCTGACTGCCAGGCCCGGAAGCCCAGAGCCGCCGCCGAAGGATGGCAGCGGCGGGGCGCGGCACGTCGCTTAACCCAGCCGCAACTTATCACGGAAGGTTTAGAGGGGCGACACCCGACGAAAGGAGTCACCCCTCATGTCAAAAGGTACTCGCTTCATCACGGCGCTGTTGGGCCTTGCCGTGCTCGGCCTCGCCACCGCCGCCGTCGCGCTCGCCGCGACCATCATCGGCACCCAGGGACCGGACGTTCTAACGGGCACCCCGGAGGCCGACCAGATCTCTGCGCTCGGCGGCAACGATCGCGTGCGCGCCCTCGGTGGGGACGACCGGGTCGACGCCGGCAGGGGCAGCGACCGCGTCGGCGCCGGGGCGGGCAACGACAGGGTCCGAGGTGCGAGCGGAGCCGACCGCCTCGTGGGCGGAGCCGGCGACGACGACGTCCGCGGCACCGCGGGCGGCGACCTGATCATCGGCAACGACGGTGCCGACACGCTCGTCGGCGACACCCCGAACGCCGGCGACCGCGTGAGCCGCGATCGCGTTTTCGGCTGACCGGGTAACGACCGGGTCGTCGGCGGCGACGGCTTTGATCGCCTGCACGGGGGAGCCGGTGACGACCGCACCAACGGCAACCGCGGGCGGGATGTGATCTCTGGCGGCAGCGGCAACGACGTGTCACACGGCAATCGAGGCAATGACCTCATCTTCGCCAACCTCGGCGTCGACGAGACCTTCGGCGGCGGAGGCGATGACGTGCTCTTCGCGCTCGCCCGCCGCGACGTCAGTGGACCCGGCGACGTCGTCGGAGACACGCTCCACGGCGAGGAGGGCCACGACGACCTCCGCACGCGCGACGGCGAGGCGGACAAGATCGACTGCGGCCCGGGCAACGACGTCGCCCGGCTCGACCTGGTCGACGTGATCGTCGACGCGACGGCCGAGAACCCCAACGGCTCGTGCGAGCGGGTCGTGCGTGCGGCGCCGCAGCCGCGGGAGGATGCGGCGGAGAGCTCGACCGAGAACCCAGGAGAGGACTCGCTGCAAAGCTAACGACGCCCCGCGGCCCTCGCGGCAGACCATTCGAGAGGCGGGGTCGCCCAGCGGGCGGCCCCGTTCTCGTTCTCGGGCCTGGATCGAGCTGGCATCCGCCTGTGCGTCCCGCTGCGGCGCCGGGCGCGAGATCAGCGACGGCGACCGCGCTTGCGCTTCGCGCGCGACGGCGCCGCCCGGGCGCCGTTGCCGCTCTGGACATCCGCGCCCGTCGTCTTCGGGGCGTCGTCCGCACCGGCGTATGTCTCGCGGTCCTCCTCGGTGCTGTCTGGATCGCCGTCGCGGTCGAGCGCCTCGCGCCGGCGCTTGAGCGCGGCGTTCTGCTCGGCCATGCTCGGCCATGGCGTGGCCTCTCCGGTGTCCCAGGCCCGTCCGCGTCCGCCGGGCCAGCGATCGAGCAGGACGGCTGCCAGCGCTCCGAGCCAGAACAGAAAGAGCAGAGGCACGAGGCGGTTGCCGATCAGCGGGACGGCGAGCAGGATCCCGATGCCGACCCCGAGCGCGCCCATGAAGCGGCTCAGCAGCCCGGACCGGAGTGCGTTCAGGCATATGAGCACCATGGCCACACCGAGGGCCAGGTTGGCCGCGAAGCCGAATCCGCTGACGATCTGCAGCGCGGTGGAGTCGCGCCGGAGGTCGTTGGCCCGAGCCGCCGTGCGTGGCCCTGAGGCCAGAAACTCGGCCGCGAGGTCCTGCGCCGCCACCTGGGTGACCACGGCGACGACCGGCGCGACGACCGCCCCGAAGACCGTCAAGGCCAACGCCGCGGTCGGAAGCTGGGGGCGGCGGTGCTTGATCGCTCGGTAGAGGAACGCGAGCGTTAGGCCGAGGAGCAGGTAGGCGCCGGCCAGCAGCATGGCAGCGACCAGGTAGTCGGTGGATTCGCGGTCGAGTACGGCGAGCTGTTGACCGATGCCACGCGGCTGCTGCCCCACGGCTGCGCTGAGATAGACGTTCCCGCCGAAGAAGAGCAGCGCGGCCAGCACCGCCGCGCCCGCCGCGAAAGGCCTCCGGCGCGCCTCCCAGGCGAGCTGGTCGGAGGCCGCGTCCGTCATCTGGGCCGAGCCGGCGGGGACTTGATCGGCGCTTCACGCGGCGGGTAGTACTCGTGGTCCTCCGGCTCGACCAGGCGCGAGAGCCGGTCGCCGAAGGCGAGCACCAGGTCGAGGCCCGGTGCGGCCAACCGGATCAACGTCTCGACGCGGGCGCGCGTGCGGCGCTGCTCGGGGGTCAGGGGCGTCAACTCAGCGCCCTGCGGTCTCGGGCATGACCGCGACTATAGGGACCAGACGCGGGCGCATGGTCGCGTGAGGGCTCGCCGAGCTCAGCCTGCTCCACCGATAAGTTGGCACGTCAACCGGCGTGTTCCTGACGTCGATTACGCGCGACACGAGGTCAGGCCGCAGGCGGCACGATGCGGAGGATGCGGTCGTCTTCGGCGGTCGGCTCGCCGCGGCCGTCGCGGTTGCTCGTGAGCACATAGAGGGCGCCGTCGGGTCCCTCGCGCACGGTTCGCAGGCGCCCGTACTCGCCCTCGAGCAGCGGCTCGTTCGCGGTCACGCGCGTGCCGTCGAGGCTGAGGCGGCGAAGCTGCTCCCCGATCAGGCCGGCCAACACGAAGTCGCCCGTCCACTCCGAGCCGGGCATCGACACGAAGGAGGCGCCCGAAGGGGCGATCGCGTCCTCGTAGATCGCGATCGGCGCGGCGAAGCGGCTTCGCCGCTGCTCGGGCCCGACGGCCTCGGGCCAGCCGTAGTTCTCGCCCTGCTCGAGGACGTTGACCTCGTCGAACCCGACCGGGCCGTGCTCGGTCTCGAACAGGCGCCCCGAGCCCGGCTGCCAGTCGAGCCCCTGACCGTTGCGATGGCCGAGGGTGAAGACCTCCGGGCGGCCGCCCTCGCCGCGGTAGGCCTCCGGCTCCATGCGCAGGGTCTTGCCGTTCAGGCTGCGGGGATCCTGCGCCAGTCGGGCGTTGCCGGCGTCGCCCGTGTTGATGTACAGCCGCTCGTCGGGACCGAAGCGAAGGCGCCCCGAGTCGTGGATCGGGCCGACATCTATGCCGCCGAGGATCTTTCGCTCTTCTACGAGCTCCTCCCCCTCGAGCTTGTAGCGGAGGATCTCGATGTCGTCGCGGGACGTGCGGTAGAGATATACGAACCGGTTGCGCCGAAAGCGCGGATCGACGGCGAGGCCGAGCAGGCCACCCTCGCCGATCGGCGAGACCTCGACCTGGGCCACCGGCTCACGGCGAAGCTCGCCGCCGGCCGAGAGCAGTCGGACACGCCCGGGGCGCTCGGTGACGAGCGCACGACCGTCGGGCAGAAAGGCGATCTCCCAGGGCGTGTCGAGCCCGGTGACGATCGTCTCGACGCGCGGGCCGCCTCGGGCGCGCTCGGGGCGGCTTTCGCCGTCGCGCTCGGGCTCGCGAGCCTGTGTCCGGCCACCGGGCGCGGGGATCGGCTCAGCCATCGGAGGCGGCGACCCGCCCGTCCCTTCCCCGCCACAGGCCGCCAAGACGACAACGACTCCCATCGCCGCGGAGCGGGCGAGGCCGCAGAGCAACGCGCGCGGCGACGTCACCTTGCCGCGACCTCCGCCACCGCCCGCGCGACCGCCTCCGGCGCCTCGAGCGGCACCAGGTGGCCGGTGTCGGGCTCGTGCAGGGTGGAGCTCCCGAGCAGGCCCGCCAGGGCCCGCCCGACCTCTCGGCGGATCGGAGCGCTGCGGGACCCGACCATCACCGCCACGGGCGCGTCGATCGCCCGCAGCTCGCGGCGCCCGAACGCGAAGGTGGGCGCGGCCCCGAGGTCGGCGGCGACGGCGCGCGCGGCCGCGCGCGCGGCGCGCAGCCGGTCGGGGCCCAGCGCGTCGAACACCTCCTCGCCCGCCGTCTCTCGAAGGTACGCATCGACCGCGCCGGCCGCCGGGTCGTCGGCATCGCGCGCGCCCGCCTCGATCGCCTCGCGCAGCGCGGAGACCGCCGCCGGCCCGGTGGGAGAGAGCGCGAGCAGGGGCGGCTCGATCACCACGGCGCCCCGCACGAGCCCGCGGTGGCGGCGCAGCAGGTCGAGCGCGACGAGCGCGCCGAGGTCGTGACCGCACGCCACCGCGGGCACGGACTCGAGCCCCTCGATCAGCCCGGCCGCGTCCTCGGCCTGCTCGGCGACGGTCGTCCCGGTGTAGGGCTCCGGTGCCCCGCTGTCGCCGTAGGCGCGGCGGTCGTAGGTGATCGTCCGCATCCTCTCGCCAAGGGCGCTCGCGACCTCTCGCCAGAGCTCCCGCCCCACGGCCGTCCCGTGGACGAGCACGACGGCCTCGCCGTGTCCCTGCTCGGCGTAGTGAAGCTCCAGCCCCGATGCCTCGATGGTGCCGGTCTGCGCGGTCGCGCCCGTCACCGCCCGAACGGGTAGAGCCGGCCCAGCGCCGGGAGCAGCACGCTGCGGGGGGCAAACCGGCCGCCGAGCGCGCTGATGACGTTGTGGGCACCGGGCACGACCGAGCGCCTGCCGGCCTCGATGCCCTCGACGGCGGCGCGCGCCACGTCGCCCGGATCGTCGACGAGGAAGGAGGGGAGCTGATCGAAGGACCCCATGCCGGATTCCTCGTCGAACTCGGTCCTTGTGGGGCCCGGGTAGAGGACCGTGACGGTCACTCCCGTCCCGGCCAGGTCGACGTACAGGGCTTCGCTGAAGGAGCTGATGAAGGACTTGCTGGCGGCATAGGTCGCCTGGTAGGGGAGCGGCTGGAAGGCCGCCGTCGAGGCCACGTTCAGAATGACACCCCGCCCACGGTCGACCATCCTCGAGGCGTAGATCCCGCAGAAGCCGACGACCGCCTCGACGTTGAGGCGGACCATGCCCTCCTCGCCGTCGGGGTCGAGGTCCTGGAATCGACCGGCGCTTCCGTAGCCCGCATTGTTGACGAGGGTCTCTACGGTGAGACCGCGCCGCTCGATCTCGGCGGCGAGCTCGGCGCGGGCGTCGTGGTCGGCGACGCTCGCGCCCACGACCTCGGCGCGGACCGCGTGCGCCTGCCCTAGCTCGTCGGCGAGCTCGCGCAGGCGCTCCTCCCGGCGTGCCACGAGCGTGACGCCGTGCCCGCGCCGGGCGAGATGGCGTGCGATCTCGGAGCCGATCCCGGAGGAGGCGCCGGTGATCAGGCAGGTCGAGTCGGGGGCCGGGGGCGGGAGCGGCACGGAGGCGGAGGCTAGCGGGAGTCACCCGGCGACTACACTGCAGCCATGTCCTCGGAAGACCCCTTCGGCCTCTTCGGCGACCCCGAGGAGCTGCGCCGGAGGATGACGGAGTTCGCCGAGCAGATGCAGGGCGCCCAGAAGGTCGCTTGGGCCGACAACGCGATCAAGCTGGCGGTCGACATGACGGTCGCCGGAATCAACCGGCTCAACCTCCAGGGAAACGCCGATCAGCAGGCCGACGAGATCCGCCGGGCGATGGGGAGCCTGTTCCCCGAGGCGGTCGCGCTGGTGCGCGAGGCCCGCGAGGGCTTCGGCACGTCGTCCTGAGTCGGGCAGCGAGCGCGGCTGGCGCCGCGAATCTGCGCCGGGGCGACGGAATCGCCGGTCCGTCCGAGAAGACCTCGAACGTTCGTCGAGGCGAGCATCCGCTCGCTGCTGAACCAGCGTACGGACGGGGAGGAGACCTGCACATGAGCCTTGCGATCATTCTCATCGGCGGTTGGGTCGTCGCGACCGGAGTCGTCGGCGTGTTCGCCTGGAGCCTGGGACGCGCCGCGGCCATCGGCGATCGGCAGGAGCACGTGCTCGTCGAGACAGCGGCTGCGGTCCCCGATCGTCGGGTGGGTCCGGCCGACCGCCGGAACAGGTCGCTGCGCCGGCTGGGCGGGTCGCCGGGCCGGCGGGCCGAAGACCTCCTGCGCGGCGACGTCGGCGCGGCCGATCTCGCGCTCGTCGAGGAGCACGAGATCCTCGCGCGCGAACAGGCTCGCCGGGCTCGTCGCGCCGGCTGAGCGCTGCCCTCTCGTCCGCCCGCGCAAGCGGATCAGCACGAGCGCCGACTGCCTCGGCCTGCCGCGCACGCGTGCGCGGCGACCCGGGTCAGATAAGAGTGCAGGCCGCGCCGCTCGTCCTCGGCGAGAGGAGCGAGTAGGTCGTCCTCGATCTCCTGTGCAAGGTGTCGGGCCTGCTCGAGGCGGCGGTGGCCTCGAGCGGTTAGATCCACGAGGTAGCGACGCCGGTCGACCGGATCGCGGCGGCGAACGACCAGCTCTTCGGCTTCGAGGCCGTCGATGACGGCCACCAGGTTGCTGGCGTGGACGCGGAGGATCTCACCGAGGCGCCCCTGGGAGACCGGGCCGTCCTCGGCGAGCCCGTGGAGGACGGCGAACTCGTGCGGATGCATCTCGAGCTCGGCGAGCGCGGCGCCGAGCCGTACCGCCGCTGCGCGCGCCAGGCGAAGGATGAGCAGGTGGCATGCGCCCGAGTCGGGGGAGCGATCGAAAGACGGCGCTGGGCGTGAGGCCGGCGGACACACTTTGGGCGATGGTACCATCGGATAACGATTTGTCGCTATAACTATTGGCAGTTATACTGGAGTCGCGGCGCTCGGGTGAGCGCCCGAACACCGAACGGAGACACCTATGGACACCCTTCTCCTCCTCCCCCTCGACGACGCGGTTGTCTTCCCGGGCATGACCGTCACCCTGCCCGTCGACGCGCCCGACGCCGACCGCGTCCTGCTCGTGCCCCGCAAGGACGGCGCCTTCGCCGACGTGGGCACCGTGGCCGAGGTGGCCGAGCGCGTACGGCTGCCCGGCGGCGGTCAGGCCCTCTCGCTCACCGGCCTACACCGTGGCGTGGCCGGCGCCGCCCGCACCGACCCCGAGGGAAACCTGCGCGTCGAGGTCGACGCGCGCCCCGACGAGACGCCGCCGCCGACCCGCACGCGCGACCTCGAGCGCGACTATCGCGCGATCGTCGGCGAGCTCCTCGACCTGCGCGGCGACGACGGCCGCATCGCGGCCTTCGTGCGCTCGATCACCGAACCCGGGGCGCTCGCCGACACTGCGGGCTACTCGCCCGACCTCACCCACGAGCAGAAGGTCGAGCTGCTCGAGACCGTCGACGTGGTCGAGCGACTCGAGCTCGCCGTGCGCCTTCAGCGCGATCGGCTGACCGAGATGCAGGTGCGCAAGCAGATCCGCGACGACGTGCGCTCCGGGGCCGAGAACCAGCAGCGCGAGTACTTCCTGCGCAAGCAGATGGACTCGATCCGCAAGGAGCTCGGCGACGACGAGGGCTCGGTGGTCGACGAGTACCGCGCGAAGATCGACGAGGCCGGCATGCCCGACGAGGTGCGCGAGCAGGCCGAGCGCGAGCTCGGGCGGCTCGAGCGCACCGGTGAGCAGTCGGGCGAGTCGTCGATGATCCGCACCTACCTCGATTGGCTGATCGCCGTGCCGTGGTCGGAGCGCTCCGACGAGCGGCTCGATCCCGTCCATGCCCGCGAGGTGCTCGATGCCGATCATGCCGGCCTCGAGGACGTCAAGGACCGCATCACCGAGTACATCGCGGTCCGCAAGCTGCGCCGCGAGCGCGGGATCGAGGAGGACCGCCGCTCCGGCGCGATCCTCACCCTGATCGGCCCGCCCGGGACGGGCAAGACGTCGATCGGCGAGTCGATCGCCCGCGCCACCGGACGCGAGTTCGTGCGGATGTCGCTCGGTGGCGTGCGCGACGAGGCCGAGGTCCGCGGTCACCGGCGAACCTACATCGGCGCCCTGCCGGGCCGCCTCGTGCGGGCCCTGCGCGACGCTGGGACGATGAACCCGGTGATCATGCTCGACGAGGTCGACAAGGTCGGCGCCGACTGGCGCGGCGACCCGTCGGCGGCCCTGCTCGAGGTCCTCGACCCCGCGCAGAACCACTCGTTCCGCGACCACTACCTCGACGTCGAGCTCGACCTCTCCGAGGTGGTGTTCATCGCCACCGCGAACGTGCCCGAGACGATCCCCGGGCCGCTGCTCGACCGGATGGAGGTCGTCCGCTTCGACGGCTACACGGTCGAGGAGAAGGTGGCGATCGCCCGCGGCTACCTGTGGCCGCGCCAGCGCGATCGCAACGGGCTGCGCGAGGACGAGGTCGCGGTGGCCGACGAGGTCCTGCGCACGGTGGTCAGCGAGTACACCCGCGAGGCGGGCGTGCGCAACCTCGAGCGCGAGCTCGGCACCGTCCTGCGCAAGACGGCGACGAAGCTGGCCTCGGCTCAGGTCGAGGCGCCGGTCGAGGTCGGTCTGGACGTCGTCCGCGACGCGCTCGGGCGCCAGCGCTTCTGGCAGGAGGCCGCGGAGCGCACCGCCGTCCCGGGCGTGGCCACGGGCCTCGCCTACACGCCGGTGGGCGGCGACGTCCTGTTCGTCGAGGCGACCTCGATGCGGGGCAAGGAGGGCTTCGTCCTCACCGGGCAGCTCGGAGAGGTCATGAAGGAGTCGGCGCGGATAGCCCTGTCGTACGTCCGCGGCCACGCCGAAGCACTCGGCCTCAACGACGAGGAGGCCTTCGACGAGCGCGAGTTCCACGTCCACGTGCCGGCCGGGGCGATCCCCAAGGACGGGCCGAGCGCGGGCGTGACCATGACCACGGCGCTCGCGTCGCTCCTGACCGGGCGACCGGTCAGGCATACGGTCGGGATGACCGGCGAAGTCACCCTTCAGGGCCGGGTGCTGCCGATCGGAGGGCTCAAGCAGAAGGTCCTCGCCGCGCACGCCGCGGGGCTCACCGACGTAATCCTCCCCGAGCGCAACCGAGCCGACCTCGACGAGGTGCCCGAGGAGGTCCGGGAGGTGATGAACTTCCATCCGGTCATGACCATCGAGGAGGTCATCGAGCTCGCGCTCGAGCCGGCGTCGGTGCATCCGACCGCCATCGCGGCTTGAGCACCCGCCGGCGCGAGCGTGCGAGAGCGAAAAGGAGGATGCAGTGAGCTCGAGCTTGGCGACGACTTTCATGGTGGAGGAGCGATCGGCGTGATGGATCCCTCCTGCTCTCATCTCGACCAGGTCCGCGCCGTCTTCGCCGAGGCCGACGGCTGCGAGGACTGCCTCAAGACGGGCGACTCGTGGGTGCACCTGCGCCTGTGCCTGGTCTGCGGGCACGTCGGCTGCTGCGACTCCTCGAAGAACTGCCACGCGACCAGGCACGCGCACCAGTCAGAGCACCCGCTCGTCGGTTCGATCGAGCCCGGCGAGGCGTGGCGGTACTGCTACGTCGATGAGGTGATGATGTGATCGCGCGGCTCGCGATACGGAGATACGCCACTGTGGCGCCCGCCCGTCTCGGGCAGCGATAGGTTGGGAGCTCGGGCGGAGAGGCGAGCACGAGCGTGCCCGCACGCGGCGGAGGGTGAGGGCGCCGACGGACGGTAAGGCCCCGGCGCGTGGGCCCCGGTCAACCGGCCCGGGTGGGAGCTTTCGCGCCGAGCGCCGTCAACCCGTGTAGGAAGATCTCCGAGAAGGTCGGGAAGGGCTGGATCGTGTCCGCCATGATCTCGAGCGGGACCTTCGCGCGGATGGCGAGCGTCGCCTGCTGGAGCCACTCGCCGGCCTCGGGTCCGAGCGCGTAGGCGCCGGTGAGAAAGCCCGGGCGCTTGTCGTAGTCCCGCGTGTAGGTGGCGGCGCGCGGAACATCCGACACGGGGACCGTGGCGGTCACCGGTCCCTCCGCCTCCCCCACCGCAGCGGCCTGCGGATCGGTGAACACGACGCGCGGCACGGCCCCGTAGCTCGCCTCGCGGGGCTCGCCGAGGATGTTCGCGGCGGCCACGCGCCCCTGGTACTTGCCGACGTAGGTGAGCGGCCAGGTGCCGGTCACGTCGCCGATCGCCCAGACCCCTTCACCGGCGGACATGCGTGTGTCGACCTCGATCCCGTGTGGCCCCGGCTCGATCCCGATCGTCTCTCGAGCCCGAGGCCCTGCGCCCGGGGCCGGCGGCCGGTCGCCACGAGCAGGCGGTCGCCGCGAAGCTCGCCTCCGTCCGGAAAGGCGATCACGTAGTCGTCCCCTCGCGCCGCGCCCCCGAGGCGTGCTGTCCGAAGTGCAGCTCGATCGCCTCGCCCGCGAGGGCCTCCCGAGGGCGTCCCCGAGCTGCCGAGGCTCGCGCGGAAGGACGTGGTCAGTGCCCTCGACGATCGCGACCGGCGCGCCCAACCGCCGCACGGCCTGGGCCATCTCGACCCCAACCGGTCCCGCGCCGAGGACGATCAGACGCTCGGGCACCGCCCTGAGCCCGGTCGCCTCGCGGTTGGTCCAGACCCCGGCGAGCTCGCGCAGCCCGGGCACCGGAGGAACGATGGGCTCAGACCCCGTGGAGACCACGATGTCCTTGGCAGAGAGGACCCGGTCGCCCACCGCTACCTGGCCGGGGCCGCTGATGCGGCCGCCGTGGCGATCCGCTCGAGTGCCTCGCGCCAGCGCTTACGCACCGCCTCGCGAGCGTCGGCGTCGGGGAGCTTCTCCAGCTGCGCGTGGATTGCGGTCTTTCCGGACCTTGTCTCCGAGAGCGTGAGCTGAAGCGTCGCCGGTGCCGGCCAGCCCGCCGGCTGCCAGGTCATTCGCAGGCGGTCGCCGGGTTTCACGACGCGGATCTCGCCGCTCGAGCCGGGACCGCCGTTCCCCGATTGCACCTCATACCGCTCGCCCTCGTCGAAGGCCACGGACGCCCCCTCGCCCAGCCACAGCTCGGCTGCGAGGTGATCAGCTCCCACGCCTCCGTCGCCGTCGTGGCGACGCTTCGCTGGACGCCGACCTGGAAGCCCGCGGCGGTCTCGCCCGCGGCCCGCTTGCCGCGGGCCTGCTCGTAGGCGACCGTGATCGACGTCGCCACCAGCCCGAGCCGACCTCGAGGTGCTCGCGCTCGAGGTAGTCCACGATCTCCTTGTGGCTCCAGGCCGCGGCGCCCGCTGCGCGAGCGCATCGAGCCACCCTTCCCAGCCGCGACCGGTGGCCTCGCGCACGGTTTCCGAGGAGATCCGGCCGTAGATCAGTTCGTCTTGTTCGGTTGCCATTTTCAGCCTCGCTCGTTCGTCAGGATGTCCGGAGCTCTGACTTCGCGGCGCTTAGACAGCCGCTTCCGCGCCTTCCCCATAGCGGAGCGAGCCGGGGTGGTAAGTGACTCCCCGGTCTCGAGCAGCGTCTTCAGGCCGGAAAGGATCTGCGGCCAGCCGCCGTAGAGCTCGGCGTTTGCGCCCTCGCGCGGCTGGTCGTGGATGACGGTCAGCCGGCACGAGTCGCCGACCGCCTCGATCTCCCAGGTCACCCTCGAGGTTCCCTCGGCCTTCGCGTCCTCGCTCCAGAGCGCCGTGAAGCTCTGGACGAGCCGCCGGGGCGGATCGACCTCCAGGTTCTCGCCCTCGAGCAGTGGCCCGGGCGCCATCGGGTGGACGCCCTCGTAGCGCGAGCCCGGCGTCCAGTCCGTTTCGACGCCGACGCCGAAGTTGTATCGCCGCCTCTCGCTGTCGGTGATCGCCTCCCACAGACGCTCCGGCGTGGTCTTGATGTAGATCTCGAACACCTTCTCCATCGTCTTCTCCTCCAATCGTTGCTTGAGTCCGCTGAGCGTCGCGGCCCAGGGCTCGGCGTACTTGCTCACCCAGCGGTCGTGGACGAGGCGGATCGGGACGGGGTTCAGGAAGTGGAGTTCTCGCGCCCGCGCCTGCGCGTGACCACGAGACCCGCCTCCTCCAGCACCCGCAGGTGCTTCATGACGCCGAAGCGCGTCATCGGCAACCGCGCCTCGAACGCGCTGAGGGTCTGCCCGTCTCGCTCGAACAGCTCGTCGAGCAGGCTCCGGCGCGTCGGATCGGCGAGGGATCTGAACACCGCGTCCATGCCGCGATTATATGTGACCGCGTAGGGCGACTATCCCATCGTTGTAGAGGATTGTGGTAAGATGCCTGCATGGCAAACGAGCCCACCCAGCGTTCCGACCGCGTAGCTCGACTGGTCATGCAGCTCAACGCGGCGAGGATCAACCCTCGCTGCTCAGCGTGCGGCCACGATCAATGGGACTACGGGCATGCCGTCACCACCCTCGGGGAGGAGCTTGAGGTGCTCGCGCTGGTCTGCACCAATTGCGGGCACGTCCGCTTCCACTCTGCTCAGCACATTGAGAACCGAGCGCAGGGCTACTGATGCCGCCAGTCGATAGGAAAGATCCTCAGCGCGCCAAGTCGTCGTCCTCGCGCTACTCGCTCATGGAGTTCATGCGGGAGTTCCCCGACGACGACGCCTGCCTAGAGCACCTTTGGCGCTCGCGCTTCTCCGACGACGGAGAACACGCCCACTGCCCGAAGTGCGATAAGCGCCGGTCCTTCAAGCGCTACGCGACGGCGCAACGTCGGCAGTCGTGGACTTGCACGGCCTGCGGCCATCACATTCAGCCCACGGCGGGCACGATCTTCCACAAGTCCTCGACCTCGCTCGTTCTCTGGTTCTATGCCTGCTACCTCATGACGAGCACAAAGTGCGGAGTGTCCGCCAAGCACCTAGAGCGGAGCTGGGCGTGACCTACAAGACCGCGTGGCGGATGCTGAACCTGATCCGCAACAACCTCATGGCGCAGGAAGCCGAGGCGCCGCTTGGCGAGCAGGGCGAGACTGTCGAGGCCGATGAGACGTGGTGGGGTGGAAAGCCGAAGGCGTCTCAGACGCGCGGCATGACGCGCCCGGAGGCGATCACCTGGGCGAAGGCTCGCAAGACGCCCGTGGTTGGCGTCATCCAGCGCGACGGCAAGGCCCGCCTGCTCGTTAGTCAAGCTGGCGAGCGCGCCCCCGATGCGGTGCGCAAGCACGTCCACCCGAACGCGCGGCTCGTGACCGACGATTGGGTCGGCTACCACAAGATGGGCCATCCGGGCGAACATGAGACGATCGCTCACTCAGAGCGAGTCTACGCGAGCGGAGACGTCCATACGAATACCGTGGAAGGTTTCTTCGGCAACGTGAAGAACGGGATCGCGGGGAACTACCACGGCGTCTCCCGCAAGTGGCTACAGGGATACCTCAACGAGTACGCGTGGCGGCTCAATCACCGCGACGATCGGCGGGCGGATTTCGAGACGCTACTCGCTCGAGCCGTTGCCGATTAGAGCTTCCAATGGAAGAACGGGATGGCTGACCTCACGAAACTCGTCGCGAACCTCAACCGCAAAGGTGGTGGAGGCGGACTCTGCCCAGCGTGTGGTCGGCATGACTGGGGCATCGCTCAAGAGGAGGGGCTGCTGCAAGCCGTTGGAGAGTCGAAAGCCATGATCGTTGGGCACGGCTTCCCAGTCCTCGTGATCGTCTGCAACAACTGCGGCTTCTTGAGGCTGCATGCGGTTGCGACCCTCGACCGGGACGCTGAAGGCGAAGGGCAGTCCGAAGGCCACAAGTAGGGCGATGGCGGCACCCACAAGCGCGCTGAGAAAGCGCTGGTCGAGGTTGAGCACGTTGGCAACCAGGCCGATGGCAGCGGCCACGGCTAGCGCTATGCCTAGCAGGATCAGCTTCCGCTTCATCGGACTCCGTACTGTAATCGGCAGGCGCCGTCGGCGCCTTCAGGCTTGGGCGAGAATCTCAGCAATGACGCCAACGGCCCCGCCCGCGAAGCCGAAATAGGCCCCTACGCCCCCCACTTTGAGCATCGCGTCGAGGCCAATGCCCGTTCGCCAGTAGCGCAGGGAGCCGACGACAAAACCGACCGTGCCGCCGACTATGACGCCGGTTTCTCCTGTATCCCGCACCCTGTCCAGGAAGACCGGCACGGCATCAGCGGGACGAGTTGTCCCCACCCTTCGCGATCTTCTTCAAGTCGCGGAAGAACTCTCCGCGCGTCGGCACGGGGATCGTCTCGGGCTTCGCCGGCTTGCCCTCAGCGTCCTTCCCGCGAGGCCGGGTTTTCTGGGTCGGCTCCTCTTTGGGCAGCTTCTTGGCCATCGCGTCCGCTCAGAACCCTACCTTGCCCGGGTTAGGCCCCGAGCCGCCCATCCTCCGCCAAGAGCAGGGCAGCTCGGGGAAAACCCATCGTCGAAGGAGCCAGTATGGCCGAGCAAGAGGACGGCGCGATCCGATCGAAGCGCCGTTGCGTCTTCTGTGGGGGCAAAGACCTGACGAAGGAGCACGTCTGGCCCGCGTGGCTCGCTAAGGCGACGCAAGCGCAGGCGAAGATGGCGCGCCACGTCAACTGGGCGGAGGTTCAGGACGACGTGCACGAGCGCTCGCCCTTCACCGCCCCACCCTTCCACGCGACGGTGAGGCGAGTCTGCGCCACGTGCAACCACGGCTGGATGAACGACCTAGAGAACCAGGCGAAACCGGCCCTATTGCCCATGCTTGAGGGTCGTGGTCGCACTCTCTACCCGGCCACGCGCAAGACGCTCGCGCTCTGGGCATGGAAGACGGTGATGATGTTTGAGTTCGCCTCATCCGATAGTCCCCGCGCTATCCCGGATGAGCACTACCGCTGGCTGTACGAGCGCCGAGAAGTCCTACCGCACTTCCACGTCTGGCTCGCACCGTACGCGGGAACGCGCTTCATGACGTATCACCGCCGCGCCGCTCTAGGCCTCCGTATTCCAGACGTACCCTGGACCGCCGATTACCCGGATGGATCGAACATGTACGGGGCGACCTTGGGCGTCGGTCAGCTGGCAATTCAGCTCATGACCTCGACCCTCCGCGGGCTCGGATTGACCCACGCGCGCCAGTTCCCCGTCTACAGAATCTGGCCCGCTGAGGGAGGAATGACCTTCTATCCCCGTCCCGCGCTGACCGACGAGGGCATGCTCGCCTTCGGAGAGTCCTTCGAGACTCCGACCCGACCTGTCACGCGCCATGTAGCTTAGCTCCTTCCTCTACAGAGATGGGATAATCGCCCCGTTTAGCCACATGTCAAGCGGCTTGGCTCTTCCCCGGAGAACGGGGTTGCTGCGCCTCGTTGGCTCTCCTGTATGCTGAACCACATGGTTCAGCATCAGCACCATCTCGACCACGCCTTCGCGGCGCTCGCGGACCCGGTGCGGAGGGGAATCCTCGAGCGCCTCGGCCGCCACAGCGCCACGATCACTGAGCTCGCGGAGCCGTTCGAGATGTCGCTGACCGGGCTGAAGAAGCACGTCCTGGTCCTGGAGGAGGCAGGGCTCGTAACGACCGAGAAGGTCGGCCGGGTCCGCCGGTGCAGCCTCGGTCCCCGTGACCTGGACGACATCCAACGATGGATCGAGGGCTACCGGCGGATGCTGGACGGCCGCCTCGATCGCCTCGGGGAGCTCCTCGAGCGCACGAAAGGAGAGACGTAATGACGGACGCACGGCAGGAGCCGGCCGCCGCCAAAGCGGCGACGATCACCACCCCCTCAGATCGGGAGATCCACGTCGAGCGGGTCTTCGACGCGCCGCGAGACCGGGTCTTCGCGGTCTATACCGACCCCGACCTCATCCCGCAGTGGTGGGGGCCCCGGGGCATGACCGTCACGGTCGACAAGATGGACGTCCGGGCGGGCGGCGACTGGCGGTTCGTCGCGCGCAATCCCGACGGCAGCGAGGAGGCCTTCCGCGGCAGCTACCGCGAGGTCACGCCGCCCGAGCGGATCGTTCAGACCTTCGAGTGGGAGCCTATGGCGGGCTACGTCAGCCTCGAGACGGCGACCTTCGAAAACCTCGGCGAGCGCACCAAGGTGACGACCGTCTCGCTCTTCTACACGACCGAGGAGCGCGACGGGATGCTCGGCTCGGGGATGGAGAGCGGGCTCAACGAGACCTACGAGCGCCTCGACGAGCTGCTGGCGGAGCTGGAGTCGGGCTGATCCCGCGTTTGAGTCTCGAGCCCGTGCGCCCCCGGGGCGCGAGCTCGAGACTCGTGGCCGGCAGGCGGTTAGCGCTGGTGCCGGCGCGAGCGGGAAGGGAAGCGAAGCCGTTCAGCCCTCGACGGCGACGTTGAAGCCGCCGTAGATCATGCGCTTGCCGTCGAAGGGCATGGCCTCCGGTTTCATCATGTCCGCGAGGCGCGGGTCCTTCATCACCGCGTCGTTGACGCGGTCGCGATGCTCACGCGACTCGAACACGATCCACGCGAACACGACGGTTTCGCCCTGCTCGATCTGGACGCTTCGCGGGAACGACGTGACCTCGCCCATCTTCACGTCGTCGGCGACGCACTCCCGGACTTCCAGTGCGCCGTGCTCGCGCCAGATCTCGGCCGCCTCGCCCGCGATGCGGAGGTAGGCGTCGAGGTTGTCCTCCGGAACGGGCACCACGAATCCATCGACGTACTGGGCCATGTTAGATCTCCTCAGGTAAGGGGTGGTGGATAGACGGCGCGGGGCGGCTTGAGGGCTCCGCGCCGATTTCTCCTCCTAGAGACCGCGACCGGCACCCGAACTCATCGGCCGCCCTCAGGGGACCAGGATGCCCCTTCCGTGCAAGCGACCAGCGTCTAGGTCCTCTATCGCGTCGTTGGCCGCGTCAAGCGGGTAGGTCGAGGTGTGCAGCGCGACCTTCCCCTCGGCCTCGAGCGTCATCAGCTCGGCCAGGTCGTTGTAGGTCCCGACCAGGCTGCCCATAACGTTGATCTCGGCCGCGATGATGTCGATCGCCGGCACGCTGAGGACCCCCCCGTACCCGATCACGTAGTGGGTCCCGGCCTCGTGCAGCATCGCGATGCTGTCCTCGAGGGCGCCGCCCTCGCCGACGAAGTCGAGCACCGCTTCGGCGCCGAGCCCGTCCGTGCGCTCGCGCACGGCCTCGACCTCGCCTCCGTCGGCGAGGATCACGTCGTCCGCGCCGCACTCCCGCGCCAACTCGAGCGAGCCCTCCGAACGGTCGACCACGACCACCCGAGCGCCGGTCAGCACCTTCAGCGACTGGATTCCGATGTGACCCAGCCCTCCCGCCCCGATCACCACGGCCGTGCTGCCGGGGTAGAGGATCTTCGTCGCCTTCTTGACGGCGTGATAGGCCGTAAGACCGGCATCGGCATGGGCTGCGACGTCCTTGGGCTCGACCCCCGGAGGGAGCTTGACCACCGCCCGCGCGTTCGTCTTCAGCAGCTCCGCAAAGCCGCCGTTCGTGTCGATGCCGGGGAAGAGGCCGGCCGCACAGTGCATATCGTCACCCTCGCGGCAGGCCCGGCAGAGCCCGCAGGTGATCAGCGGATGCACGATAACCGCATCGCCTTCCGCCACGTTCGCGACCGCGCTGCCCACCTCGTGCACCCAGCCCGCGTTCTCGTGCCCCAGCGTGTAGGGCAGTTCGACGCCGCTCTTCTTCTTCCACTGCCCTTCGATGATGTGCAGGTCAGTGCGACAGAGGCCCGCACCGCCGATGCGGACGATCACGTCGAATGGATCGGCGATCTGCGGCTCAGCTACCTCCTCGACGACCGGAGCCTCCCCGTACTTGTGGAGTCGAACCGCCCGCATCGTCGCTCAGTCCTTCGAGATCAACGTGTAGCGAACGGTCTGGACCCGGATCAGACCGTCACGGAAGACGAAGGTGTCGATTCCGTCCTCCACCTTGACCGTCTCCGACTCTGCCTTCCACTCGAGCAGCAGGACGTCGTCCTCGAAGATCTGCGTGGGCAGGTCCCAACTCGCGCCCGGAAGATCGCCCAGCATCTTCACGAAGCCTTCGCGGACGCCTTCCTTGCCGCGCAGCACGCCGTCCGGGGTGATGAACAGGGCATCCTCCGCGTAGTCGCTGACGATCCCGTCGAGGTCCTCCGCCATCAGCACCTCGCCATGGTGCTGTAAGACCTCCTGCGGGGTTCGGGACGTCGTCGCCTCCATCGCTCTGCTCCCTCGCTGACCGGGTCACACGGGTTGTCGCCGCCGGATCGTGACACAGAGGTCCTCGCGGGATTTTCGCGATCCCGCTGGCCGCGAGGAGGGAGATATTCCTCTGGCATCGCGCGTCGACCACCTTTCACGTGCGAGCGTCTTCCCCCGCGGCGATCGCGCCCGCGATCCGGCGGTAGACGGACTCATAGAGCGAAGCCGGGCCGCCGAACGGATCGGCGATGTGAAGTGGTCCCTCGTGGCACAAGGCGCCGAGCAGGTGAGTGCGCCCAAGGGCGCCCGGGTGGTGGGAGATGACGGCCTCGTAGTTCTCCTGGTCGAAGACGAAGACCGTGTCGGCCTCCTCCAGCATGCCCCGGGAGAGCACGCGCGAGCGGTGTGCCGCCAGGTCGACGCCGAACTTCTGCGCGGTAGTGACGGCGACCTCGGGCGGTCGGCGGCCGGAGACCGGGTAGTGGCCGGCTGAGATCGCGTGCCGGCTTCCGATCTGACCCAGCGCGAGCCCCTCCGCGAACGGGCTCCGACAGACGTTTCCCAGGCAGACGAACAGCAGGCGGCGGGCATCGCTCCACGCCCGCCCGGCCTCCCGCATGAGCTCCTCGCGGGTCGCGTCGGTGGGAGCGGCGCGCGTGGTCGCCGAGCCGGCCACGGCAGCGATCATAGTTGCCTTGCGCCTGACACCTCGCACGCTCTGTGCTTCGCGTACGGAGCAGTGCCGTCCCCGATGTCGTGAGCTCTGGGTTCGCGGCGCGAAGGATCAGCCAAGCACGTAAGGCTGCGGCCATACTCGTGGCCATGCCCGCGCCTCTGATCGAGTTCCCGGCCGACGACCCCGGTCGTGCCCGCCGCTTCTGGCGTGGAGTGCTCGGCGTCGACCTCACGCCCAGGCCTGCCGCCGCCGGAAGCGGATGGGAGACCGACACCGACAGCCTCCGCCTCGGGATCCACGAGCGTGGTCCCGGGCCTGGCGATACCGCTTCCCTCCCGTACTTCACCGTCGCCGACCTGGCCACGACACTCGAGCGCGTCCGGGAGCTCGGCGGGTCGGTCATCCACCCCGGCGAGCGCTGGGCCGTCTGCCGGGACTCCGAGGGCAGTCCCTTCGCGCTGGCCGCCGCGCCAGCACCGGCCACTTAGCGCAAAGGGAGACCGAGCGTCCCCGCTGGCGAGATTGCCCGCAGCCGGTGGATGCCCATCCCGTCCCTGACGCTCGTTGCCACCGACCAGTCGCGACGGGCGTGCTCGAGGAACTCGACGGCCACCGACCGGCCGGGGTCGGCGAGCCACACCTCGCGACCGAGGTGCGGCAAGAGCGACAGGAGCAGCGCGACGCTGGCCCGCTCGTAGAGCACGTCGGCGGCGAGCACCAGGTCGAACGGGCCGCGAGCGACCAGCTCGTCGGCGCAGCCCCAGTCGACGCAGGCGGTCGCAACGTGGAGACCGTTCTCGCGCGCGTTCTGCTCCACCAGTTCGAGCGCTTCGGCGCACCCGTCCGTCGCGAGCACCGCGGCGCCTGCGCGGGCGGCGACGAGGCTCGGGACGCCGAGCCCGCAGCCGAGCTCGACGACGCCCATTCCGGCGAGCCCCGAGCCGGCCAGCTCGCGCCCCAGCGCCACGCCGCTGCGCCACAGGACAGACCAATACGGGACGAGCGGCGCCCACTCGACGGGCCCTTCGTCGGGTAGCTCGGCGGCCTCGCCGGGCTGGAGGAGACGCAGCTCCCCGAACGGGAGAGAAAGCCGACGACGGACGATGCTCATACCTTCCGGAGATTTGTCGCTCGCCGTCACCCACCGCCAAGCATGCCGAAGCCCGCCGGAACCCATGAGGATGAAAAGGTGACCTTCTCGGTGCGTCGCCGCGGCGGCGCAGTCACGTTCTCGCACAAACCGAGACACCGATGAGTCCGGCGGGCGGAAGAGGTCAACGCTCCCAAACCCACCGAGCGAGGAGGAGCTTTGCCTGCCAGTAACCGCTTGAGCCTCATCCGCGACGCGTACGCCGCTTACGAATCCGGCGATCGTCGCGTCGTCGAGGATCTCTTGACCGACGACTTCGCCTTCTACAGCCCTGCGACGTGGGCATCGACCGGGCGAAGTACTTCGAGCGGTGCTGGCCGAACGCCGAGCTGATAGAGAGCTTCGAGTTCGTCCGGCTCTTCGAAGTCGATGATGAGGTTGTCGTGACCTACGAGAGCGTGAGGACCGACGGGAGCCGATTCCGCAATACGAGGTGCTCACGTTCGAGGGAAACAAGATCCGCAAGGTAGAGGTCTACTTCGGCTGGGACCTGGAGTGATCGCGCCGCGTAGATGCCAATCGGCAGGCTCGCGCGCGGGTCGCCTTGCTCCCCGCGAGGACGCTGCCACTTAGCGGGCGAAGCTGCAGCGAGGAGTACCGACCCTATTCTCGCCGCCTGACGCGCCACAAGGGCGCCGAGACGGCGGAGATCAGGGCATTGGAAGCAGATCTATTTGACCAGGAGCGCAGAGCCGACGCCGCGCAGGAAGAAGCCGCCTAGGCCCGTCGCACAGGTGCTACGATACCTGTTGTGGCGCGGGAGATCACCCAGCGGCAGCTGCGCAACCAGAGCGGCGACGTAATGCGGGGCCTCGACTCCGGGGAGAGCTTCGTCGTGACTCGCAACGGGGTCGCGGTCGGCGAGCTGCGTCCCGTTCGCCGCCGCCGATACGTGAGCCGAGAGGTCGCGCTCGCCACGTTCTCTCACGCCGCGGCGATCGACGCCGCGCGGTTCCGCGCCGATATCGACCGTCTCGCGGATCAGAACCCGGCGCCGCGTGCCTGACCCACCCACGCTCCGGGGGCTCATCGACACGTCGGTCGTAATCGACATCGAGCACGCAGCGCGCGACGCGCTACCGCCGGAGATGGCGATCGCCGCGGTCACGCTTGCAGAGCTCGCCGCCGGTCCTCACGCCGCCGGCGACCCGACCGAGCGAGCCCGCCGCCAGGACCGGCTGCAGCGCGCGGAGGCGACGTTCGATGCCATCCCGTTCGATGCCGCCGCCGCCCGCGCCTACGGCCGGCTGTACGCCGAGGTCGCCTCGGGGGGCCGCAAGGCGCGTGGCCGGCGAGCGCTCGACCTGCTGATCGCCGCGACCGCACTCGCCGCCGAGCTCCCGCTCTACACCCGCAACCCCGCCGACTTCGACGGTCTCCAGACGCTGATAGAGGTCGCCACGGTCAGGGTCGCGTAACCGACCGGCTCCCTGCGTCCGAGCCGCGGCGCTCGCGCCGGGCGCCTGTCGCGGTTCGCGAAGGGAAAGCCCGGCCGCCCTTAGACGGCCGACCGCTTGCACATGGGAGATCGAGAACGCCGTTTCCGCGCCGAGCGCGCGCTCAAACCACACCGAATCAGCGCGCCCGACGAGCTGTGACCGGGCCGCGGTGGTCAGCTCCGGCGCGCCAATGTTCGTGCAGGAGCGGCCGCAGCCGCGTGTGGAGCTCTGCCTCTCGACTGCCGCCCATCTCGCCCATGTCTAGCGGTGCAGACGAGACGCGCACGTCTGGCGTGACGCTGCGCCTGTCACGCCGCGCAGGCCTATCTCGTCTCAGGGACGAGAGCGATACAGGAGCACAGCATGAAGGTGTTCGTCGCAGGTGCGACCGGCGTCATCGGCAGCAGGCTGGTCCCCCTCCTTCTCGACGGCGGGCATGAGGTGACCGCGCTGACCCGCACGCCCGCGAAGGCAGACGCCCTCCGGGCGCTCGGCGCCGATCCGGCCGTCGCCGACGGGCTCTCACCCGAGGCCGTGATGGAGGCGGTGAGCGCAGCGCGCCCCGACGTGGTGGTGCACCAGATGACCGCGCTGTCTGAGATGGGAGGCAACCTGCGCCGCTTCGACCGCGACTTCGAGCTGACCAACCGGCTGCGGACCGAGGGCACCGACGCGCTCCTGGCCGCCGCCCGCCAGAGCGGCACGCGACGGTTCGTGGCCCAGAGCTTCGCCGGCTGGCCGTATGCCCGCGAGGGCGGCTGGGTCAAGACCGAGGGCGATCCCCTCGACCCGAGCCCCCCACAGGCGATGAGCCGTACGCTCGAGGCGATCCGCCACCTGGAGAGCGCCGTCACGAGCGCGGACGGCATCGAGGGGCTTGTGCTGCGCTACGGCGCCCTCTACGGCCCGGGTACCTCGATCGCCGCGGGCGGCCAGCACGCCGATCTGGTCCGCCGCCGCTTTCCGATCGTCGGCGACGGCGCCGGGCACTGGTCGTTCAAGCACGTCGACGACGCGGTGGCGGCCACGCTCGCCGCGATCGAGGGCGGCGCGCCGGGCATCTACAACGTCGTCGACGACGAGCCCGCCGCGGTCTCGCAGTGGCTTCCTCACCTCGCCGAGGCGCTCGGGGCAAAGTCGCCGCGCCGCATCCCCTGTGGATGGGCCGGCTCGCGACCGGCGAGGTGGGGGTCTCGCTCATGACCCAGAGCCGCGGAGCGTCCAACGAGAAGGCCAAGCGCGAGCTTGGCTGGCGTCCGCGCCATCCCAGCTGGCGCAGCGGCTTCCGCGAGGGCCTGAATGACAGCGCGGGAGAGGGCCGCGACAGCGAGCTTGCGGGCGCAGTGCGACGGACGCCCCCGCATACTTCGCCAAAGTCGGAGGACAACTACAGAAGTGGCGTACGTCCGCGCGGAGAGCCGAATGGGCCGCAGCGATGAGACGCGCGACCGGACGCCGTGAGCCCCGCGTAGGCAGCCGTCGACGGCGCGCGCGGCGGTCCGGAGAGCGCCGCAGAGAGGAACCCCACATGCCCTACCACCTGCTTCCCAGCACCGAGGCCCACTGGCGCCCGTCCAACCAGATGGGTGTGCTCAACACGGACCTCGCCAGGCAGCTCGAGGTGTCGACGCTCGGGGCTCGCCTGTGGCGCCTCCGCCCCGGAGAGGCATCGACACGCCACCGCCATCGCAGGCAGGTCGAGCTTTACCTCCTGCTCGAGGGGCGGGGACGCGTCCGCGTGGAAGGCGACCTCCTCTCTCTGCGGCCGAGCGACGCGCTGGCCGTCGAGCCGCCATCCGTGCGCCAGCTCTTCAACGACACGGCGGACGATCAGCTCTGGCTGGCGGTCGGTGCGCCGCCCGAGCCGGCCAACACCCTGGAGATGTCCGAGGAAGAGCTCCGCTGGCTCTATCCCGCCGGGCCCAGCGCCCTGCCCCCGGAGCTCGAGCGCTGACCGGCGGACGTCCTGAAGCGCTGAACTCCCTCGGCGGGGCGGCGAGCGCCAGGTCGATCGGCTCGCCAGGTGGCCGGCAGCGGGTAGGAGCCTTACATGGTGTGGAGCCCAGGCGTCACCATGCGGTCGTGGCCGCCAACGAGTGGAAGAAAAGCGAGCACGTCGACCACTACCTCGCGCTTGTGCACACCGTCCCCCATAGGGCAGAGGGCGAGAGTGTCCTGCTCGAGCACGTCCCACGCGGCGCTCGCCGGATCCTCGACCTCGGTACTGGCGACGGGCGCTTGCTAGCCCTCGTGCGCGCCGACCGGCCGGAGAGCGTGGCCGTCGCTGCCGATGTCTCCGAGCCGATGCTCGAGCGTGCCCGCGAGCGCTTCGCCGACCAACCGGTAGAAGTCCTCTATCACGACCTCGCCGAGCCGCTTCCCGATCGAGGTCGATTCGACAGCGTCATATCCTCGCTCGCGATCCACCACCTCGAGGACGATCGGAAGCGGTCGCTCTACGCGGAGATCTTCGCCGGGCTCGAGCCGGGCGGCGTCTTCGCCAACTTCGAGCACGTCGCCTCGCCGACCGCACGTCTTCATCGGCGCTTCTACGAGGCGATCGGCGAGCCGCTCGAGTGGGAAGACCCCTCCGACCGCCTCGTCGACGTCGAGACCCAGCTGCGCTGGCTCCGCGAAGTCGGTTTCGAGGACGTCGACTGTTACTGGAAGTGGCTCGAGATGGCCTTGTTGATCGGGGTCAAGCCTGAGCGATGAGCCGAACTTAGGCCAGCTTCCTGGGTCAGCGGAGCGTTCGGGGTCGTCCAGCGTGCTCCTCTGCCACCGAGGTTCGTAGTACGCTTGAGCGGTGGAAGTCCACCCGTCGGCGCGCAGGCACGGCGTCGCCGACGGCGACATCGAACCCGCTGCCAGACATGCGCTTGCGACATATCAGCAAGACGACGACACTCGCCTCTACTCGGCCCAGGACGCAGCGCCAACCTGCTCGCAGTTGTCACCATCATGCCTGACGACGGCTCGGAGCTGGCGATTCACGCGATGAAGATGCGTCCGAGGTACGAGCCGCTGCTCCCCCGAGGCTGACCGATGGGAAAAGAGGCTCACGGCCGGACCGCCAGCGGCAAGCCCATTATCGCCGAGCTCGCCGATAAGGCCGAGGCTGGGTACGACGTTGAGCAGACGATGCGCCGTCGCGCCGGACGGCCAGCGATCGGCTCGGGTCCCGCCGCCGTCGAGTCCGTGCGGCTCGACCCCGAACTACGCCAGGCGCTCGCCCAACGAGCCGAGCGCGACCACGAGACCACCTCCGCCGTTATTCGAAGGCGCTGCAAAGGTACTTGGAGGTCGGCTGACCGGGCTACCGCTGGTCTTTAGCGCTGTCTCTGCTGTATAGACGATGATGACCGAGTGGCCTACGACGAAGATCTCGCCAACCGCATACGGGAGCTCGTCGCCGGCAACCCCGACGTCACGGAGAAGAAGATGTTCGGAGGTCTCGCCTTCCTGTCGGCGGCAATATGTCGGTGGGGGCCAGCGGCCAGGGCGGTCTGATGGTGCGTGTCGACCCGAAGGACACCGACGCGCTCGTCACCAAGCCGCATGCCCGGCCCTTCGAGATGCGCGGGCGCCCGATGCAGGGTTGGCTACGAGTCGACGTCGAGGGCCTGCGGACCAAGCGCCAGCTCGAGCCGTGGGTCAGGCGGGGCGTCGCGTACGCCCGCTCTCTCCCGCCAAAACGCTGATTCACACCAAGGGCGACTCCATGCTGGGGTATGCGACCTCCCACTAGGAGCGGTTGGTCAGCTCCGGAATTCGCGCGAAGCGCAAGCGGGGCACCCGGCCTGAGTGCGCCTCGACGACGCCTGCGGTATGGATGCCGGGCGGCCCCCGTCGCTCGACCTCAGCCGGTCTGGGAGCGTCTGGACCTCGAGGCACGAACGACCGAAGCGTCGAAGGAGACACCACATGGCAGTAGTCCACCGCCCCGGCCAGGCCGAGCACATCGGCGGCCCGTCGGCCGTCACGATCAAGGCGACAGGCGAAGACACCGCCGGCTCTCTCTATCTCGGCGAGGCGGTGGCCCAGCCAGGCTTCGCGGGACCGCCGCCCCACCGGCATCGTCATCTGCACGACATGTTCTATGTGCTCCAGGGCGTCCTGACCGTGAAACTCGCCGAGGACACCCTCGAGCTCGAAGCAGGGTCCTTCGTCTGCATCCCTCCCGGCACTGTCCGGCCCGATCGCCGTGGAACTTCGGCGGCGGTCCTGGTGAATCATCTCAAGCGGGACAGGCGACGACCTCCTGCGCCGTGGTCGGTGATGGGACGGTCAACTCACCCTCGATGGCGACGCAGCTTGGTCCGGTAGCCGATCACGCGTCGGAACTGCATCGGCCTCGAGCCCGGCGGCTGTCCAGCGCACCTTCTCGCCCGACTGCCAGCGCTTGACGTTGCGCGAGGATCGCCGGACGCACTCGATCATCGACTCGCACGGGTTCGTGCTCTGGAGCGTGCGCTTGAGGGTGCCGCGAGCCTTGATGGTCAGGGTCTCCTCGAGCCCTCCGCAGCGCGGCGGCAGGCGCTCGAGCTCGGACGCGAGGACGGCAAGCTCTTCCCGAGCCTGGTGCGTCCCGACCTCGCCGCAGGCGGCGGACGCTCGCCCGGTCACGCTCGGGTAGTGGTCTTGGACATTCCGCTCCTTGTGGCGGATGCAGCGCTGGATGGGCGTCTTCGTGCCGAGCACGTCGCGCACCGCCTTGCAGAGCGCCTTCGCGCCGTCGATCACGGCGAGGACACCCTGGGAGGGTCGAGGCCGCGGTCGACACGCCAGCAGCGCGGTGGCCACGGCGGCTTCTCGGTCGACTTCCCAGAGCCCGTTGACGCCCTCGGTGGTGATCGAGCGCCACCACGGCGCAGTGGCCCTTGAGCTCGATCCCGTCGAGCATCAGCACCGCGCGCACGTCGTCGAGGCGCCGGCTCATCGCGGCGAGGTTCTCGGCGGTCTTGGCCACGAGTGCGAACCGACGACCTCATCCAGCGCTCGACCGCCTCAAGCGGCTCGCCGGTGCTGGAGGCGACGCGTCGAGACGCCGCACAGCATGCGCTGGAGCACGACGTCTGAGAGGGGATCGCGCGCCGCGAAGTGGGAGAAGGTGGCGAGGGCAGCCTCGCGCTCGTCGTCGGCGCTTCGCACGCGAGGACGGCTGATCAGGACCCTGCGGGCGCCGGGCCGGACGTCGGCTCGTGGCCGTGGCGCTTGGCCTCTCGAGCGGGATCGTGCTTGCCTTTAGGGCCGACGACCTCCTCGACCTCGGCCTCCATGAGCTCGTGCAGCACTCCGAGCCCGACGCCGACCGACAGAGCCATCAAGCCTCCTTGGCGGCGCCGGCGAGTTCGCCGAGGGCCTCCTGCACGCGCGCGCGGGCAGCTCGTCGGCCGTCGCGCACGGGGTGGCGGCCGGATCGGTCGTTACGGTCTTCATGCGGCGGTTCCTCCTCGTCTCGTAGGACTTGGTCGCGCTCGTCAAGCTCCCATCGGAGCCGGACGAGGCGGAAGACCGCCGCCTCCAAGTTCTACGGATTGCAAGGACAAGCTCCTGTCCACACCTTCTCGAACACAAGCGAGGAGCCAGTCCGTTTCCTCAACTTCAACACGCCGGCCGGCTGGGAGAACTACATGCGCGACCTCGGAGAGCTCCTCGCGAGCGGCGATCCGACGCCAGAGGAGGTAGGGAGGTCGCCTCACGCCACTTCGAGGTCGTCTGATCGACCACGCGCCAGGCGAAGGGCGCGGGCCCGCTCCCGCGCGAAGCCAAGTGCGAAAGCCCGGCGCTCGGGTGCGAGGACTGCCAGCCGGCAGAGCGTCGGGCTGCAGGGACTCCAGACTGAGGACTCAGTCATGCCGCTGCCCGCCTTCTCAGCCTGAGGCGGCGTTTAGACGAAACCGCTAAGCCTTGTCCACGTGTCCTTGGAGCAGCCGCACCGGCCGTCGCGGCGAGCCGTCGGCGAGTGGCAAGCCTGATGACTCCCCGATCCCGCTTGCTCGGCCTGGCGCTGACGCTCGCAACTGCTGGGATCGCCTTCGCCCTTGCGACCAGCGAGATCTCGGGAACGGGGGCGAGCGATGTAGGAAGCGTCAGCGCAGGCCCGGCGGCGCCCGGTGCGCGGGCGGCCAGCCCGGCGCGGGCGCTGAGACCTCGAGGCGGCGCGACTGCGAGGCGACCGAGAGCAATCCCGGCGGCGACAACAACTACATCCCGATGCCCCTGCCGTCGCGTCGCTCGGCGACGGCTTCGTGATCACCGGTCGCGTGCGCTCGGCCAAGGGTGCCGGCCGCTTGCCGGCGTCCCGATCCAGGTCTGGCTTGCGACCGAGACCGGCGCCGAGACCGACAACCGCGCCACCGTGCGGACCGGCGAGGACGGTCGCTACCGCATCGAGACCGCCCCCACCGTGCCGCAGTTCGGCAGCCGAACATCTATGTCGCCTACGACGGCGAGTGGTTCGAGCAGGTCTTCATTCGCCGGGTCGTCGACCTCGACGACAAGCGCGCGACGGTCAACCTGACGCTCGCCCGCGATGGCTGACGCGGCCCGGCTTTCCTCCGGCGCTCGGCCGCGCGCGCGCCGGCTCGCGTCCGCCACCGCCGTGGCGGCGCTTGCCGCGCTGCCGCTCGTCCTCGCGCTGTCCGACTTCCATCTGTCCGCCGCGCCTGCGGCGCTCGTCCTCTCGACGGCCGCAGGTGCGCTCGCGGTATCGGCCCTGGCGCTTCAGCCGTTCCTCGCCGCGCGTGCCGGCGCCCGGGGCGGCGCCGCCGGTCGACGCCGCCTGCGCTGGCATCGCGTGCTCGGGACCGTCGTGCTGAGCCTGGTCGTCGCTCACGTGGGCGCGCTGTTCCTCGTGGAGGTCGACGACACGCTCTTCGCCATGTCGCCGGATGGACCCACGCGAGCGTATGGCGCTCATCGCGCTGATCGCCTGATCGCGACGGTCATCCTTGGCGCGACCTACCGCGCCTGCCCATCCGAACCGGGACGTGGCTGATCCTCCACCTTTATTTCGCGGTCGTCTTCATGGTGCTCGGGGTGGGGCACGCCGTGCTCACCGACGGCGCCCTCGACGAGCTCCGGCACGCCGGTGCTCCTCGGCTTCGGTGCAATCGGTCTGGCGGCACCTTCCAGGCACACCGCATGCGCCGCCGGGGCGGGCGCCGACCACGGCGACGCACGGCTCGGTCCGACGCGGCTCCGGAGGCAGGCCGCGTAGCGCGGCGCGGGACGTCACGCCCCCACTCGCGGCGCGGCGCGGCTCCTGTTCGCGGCGAAGCGAGAGCGCAGCAAGATCTCGGAAACTAGGCAGGGTCGCGTCGCACGATTGCCTGGCCTTTACGCTCCGCGCTGGGGGATGCGGGTGCCGGCTACCGACCGGACAAGCCCGACGACCCTGATCTGGGCCGTGCCGGTGAGGTGCTTTGCCCCCTTGGAGACGACAAGCGCGGCAACGCGGTGGTCGCGAGCACTCCGCCGGCCACCCCAGCACCGGCCAGAGGCCATCGATGAGAACGTTCGCCTTCTCGGCAATGTCCCCGAGGTTCAGGCACCCGTCTTTCAACTCCACACCAACGCCAACCCAGCGTGCGAGAGACGGTGCAACATGGTCTCGCCGACCACTTCGCGTACTGCTCGACCGTCGCCCTCGTCGGCAGTACGCCCACGTAATCGTCGTCGAGTGCGCTGTCGACTGCGGCTGGGTCGCCCAACTCAGGCGGATCATCGAGTACCGCGATCTCAGCCTCGCGCGACTCTGCCCAGGGTCGCTCGGCGCGGCGGCCGGTCCACCTCGGCGCTGTAGGTTCCCCGCGTGCCGTCTCTTCTGCTCGGGCCGATCCTCCGCTACGTCAGTGAGTCCGAGGCGACGGTATGGGTGGAGACGAGCGCCCCGTGTGAGGTCGCGGTCGCGGGAGCGACCGCCCGCACCTTCGAGGTCGAGGGCCACCACTACGCGGTCGTCCACGTGGTCGGACTCGAGCCGGGATCAGAGCACCTCTACGGCGTCGAACTCGACGGAGAGCGTCGATGGCCTGAGCCAGGCTCCGACTTTCCCCTAGTTCGATACGAACGCCAGGAGCGAGCAGTGCCTTCAGGCTCACCTTCGGTTCTTGCCGAATGTCCTTACCGCATGAGCCCCCCTTCACGCTCCCGGCCTCGCAAGACCCGCGCGGGCACGGCATCGACGCGCTCAGAGGCGCTCGCACTGCGAATGGCCAAGTCCCCTCCCGAAACCTGGCCCGATGCGCTGCTCATGCTCGGCGACCAGATCTACGCCGACGATCTGTCCCCCGGCTATGAAGGCGGTGACTGCTCCCGCGAAGACACCGACCCCTCGCCGAAGGACGAGGTATACGGATTCTCGGAGTTTGCGCTCGCCTACCGCGAGGCGTGGAGCGAGCCGGCCATCCGGTGGCTGCTCTCGACGGTGCCGACGCTCATGGTCTTCGACGACCACGAGATCCACGCCGAGTGAAGATCTCCCAGCAGTGGCTCGATGAGAAGCGCCGCGAGCCGTGGTACGAGCGGCGGGTGACCGACGGGCTCGTGGCCTACTGGATCTATCAGCACCTCGGCAACCTGGACCAGGAGAGCTCGCCCAGAGCGACGTGCTCGACCGTGTGTGCGCCGCAGACGATGCGGCCGAGGTCCTCCGCGCCTTTGCACGCGACGCCGACCGACAGGCGGGGGCTAGCCGGTGGAGCTTCTGCCGCGATCTCGGACACAGCCGCCTGATCGTGATCGACTCCCGTGCCGGGCGGGAGCTCGCCCCAGGACAGAGGCGCATGGTCGACGACGAGGAATGGGCTTGGATCGAAGAGCATGCGAGCGGTGACTTCGATCACCTCCTGCTCACTAGCTCGGTCCCCCTTCCTACTGGGTCATGGCCTCCACCACCTCGAGGCGTGGAACGAGGCGATCTGCGATGGCGCGTGGGGCGGGTGGGTAGCCCGACTCGGCGAGCGCTTGCGCCGCGTCGCGGTGCTCGACCACTGGGCCTCCTTTCAGGCTTCCTTTCGACGGGTCACAGCTCTCCTCGAGACGGCTGCGACGGGCGGCCTGGGAGCACCTCCGAGGTCTCTCCTCCTGCTCTCAGGCGACGTGCACCACTCCTACCTCGCCGAGGTCGGCTTCCGGGTGGGCACCGGAGCCCGCAGCGCGGTCTGGCAAGTCGTCTGCTCTCTCCTATCGCAAGGAGCTCGCCCCCGAGAGAAGTCACGATGCGGGTTGCGAACTCTCGCGCGCGGGGGAGCGATAGGTCGCCTGCTCGCCCGGCTGGTTGGCTCTGCGGGCCAGAGGATCTGCTGGCGGATCGTGGGCGATCCAAGCTACGAAAACCACGTCGCGACGCTCGACCTTGCGCCGGGGCGTGCTGAGCTGCTCATCGAGACAACAGCCGGGTCGAACTGGCGCCGGCCCGAGCTCGGTCGAGAGCTCGAGCATCTACTCGCCTGAGCGATCCGCTAGCTCTCGCGCGCCGGCAGGTACTTGATCGAGTGCGCAGCGGCCGCGCGCCCGGACGCGATCGTCGCGCGACTGTCGAGGCCGTACGCTGGTTTACACGTCCGCGTCACAGGTAGGTTCCTCCGGTGGCCGAGGGCAGGTCGAGCGCTCAAAGGATCCGACTGCCGCGGACAGAGCCCGGTCCCTTCCGGCTGCTCGCGACGCGGTTCGCCGTGGCCTCGGGGACGATCCTCTTCATCGCAGTGGTGGCCTACGTCGGGCGCGCGGGCTACACCGATGCGGCCGGCGACGGCGTGTCCTTCCTCGACGCCCTCTACTACGCCAGCGTCAGCGTCACCACGACCGGCTATGGCGACATCACGCCGGTGAGCGACGGCGCGCGACTCGTCACTACGCTGGTCGTGACGCCGGCGCGAGTGCTGTTTCTCGTCCTGCTCGTGGGAACGACGGTCGAGATCCTCACCGAGCGCAGCCGTCACATGATTCGTCTACGGCGCTGGAGCAGGCGATTGCACGACCACATCATCATCTGCGGGTACGGGACCAAGGGTCGGAGCGCGATCGACGCGCTGACCGGCAAGGGGCTCGACCCGAAACAGATCGTGGTGATCGACGAGCGCTCCGACGTGATCGACCGAGCGAACGCGGACGGTTTCGCGGGGATCATCGGGAGCGCCGCGAGCGCGGGGGTGCTCCATCAGGCTGAGGTCGAGCACGCCAGCGCGGTCGTGGTCGCGCCCGACCGCGACGACACATCCGTCCTCGTGACGCTGACCGCACGGGAGCTCAACCGGCGCGCCACCATTGTCTCGGCGGTGAGGGAGGCCGAGAACGTGCATCTGCTCCGCGAGAGCGGCGCCGACTCGGTGATCACCTCCTCTGGCGCGGCGGGGCGGCTGCTCGGGATCGCGACACATTCCCCGACCACTGTGAGGGTGCTCGAGGATCTTCTCGACGCGGGATCCGGCCTCGACATAGTGGAACGCCCGCCTCGCGCCGAGGAGATCGGAGCGGAGGGAACGCGACCGCGCGACCAACTGCTCGTGGCGGTCATCCGCGACGACGAGGTCATCGGCTTCGACGACGAACGTGCCGGGCAAATCGAGGCGGACGATCGGCTGCTCTGTCTGTGCGCGACAACAGAGACACGAACCCCCGCGTGAGCGATCGCTGCGAGCGACTCGACACGGGTAGTCGATCGGGCGCTCGTCGGGCCCCCGGCCTGGATGGCGCCCTCAGTGCACGCCCAAGAACCATCAGGTCTCCGAGCTGGAGTCGCTAGCCCGTCCTCGACGACGGAACCGTAGCGCGAGGCGAGGACCCGCCGGCTTACTTTGCGCCGGCCTTGACCACCCCGGCAGCGCTCGTAGGACTGTTTCGCGTGCGCTGCGCCGTCTCGCGGCGCATGAGGCGCATGTGCACGCGGTCATCCTCGTCGGTCACGTAGTAGAAGCGACCGGCCGAGCCCGCCGCGAGTCCCTCGACGTTGGGCAGGTCGAAGGTCTGGACGGTCTCGGCCTCGACCGGACCGCCGTCCTTGGCGCGCGAGAGCTTGAGCCGGACGTGGCTGCACATCGCCTTGGCCCCCTCGGGATGGTCCTCCAGCAGCGTGCTTTGCTTGCCGACCGAGTCGAGGTTTCCGACGATCGCGTGAAGCTCGCGCCCGCGCCGGTGCAGCGCGCGGAAGCCGACGGGCTCCTGGTTGGTCCCGACGTTGCGGACGACCCAGAAACGCCGCGCGACCGGCGCGGCGCGGCGGTCCTCGAACAGCCGCTCGATGCCCATGAGCTCGGCGATGATCGGGTTGCCCTCGGCGGTGACCGGATAGCGCAGACCGAGCAGCAGCGCGCCCTCATCGTCGAAGGCAGCGCCCTCCACGTTGATCGGCACGTCGGTCTTGAGCACACGCCCGCGTGCCCGCTTGCCGACCCCCTCCGGCTTCTTGGCGAGGAACCGCTTGCGCGCCTTGGGCCCGGGACCGAGCAGCTCGGGACCGAAGGCGGCGAGCGCGTCGTTGACGGCGCGGTGAAGCCTGAACTTGTTCGTGGCCACCTGCATCTCCACCTTGGGGGCATCGACCACCCCCGAGTGGTCGTCCTCCCGGAAGCGCGCGAGAAACGCCCGCTTGCCCTCGAGCGGGCCCGACTTGCCGCCGTAGTGCGAACCGACAAGGTAGACCCAGCCGTCCCGGCGGGCGCAAGCCTCGGCGTCCTCTGTGGCCTCCTCGTTGCGCTCGACACGGAAGCGTGGACGGGCGATGTCCCAGGCGCCCTCCTCCTCGTCACCCCCCGAGTGACCGACCAAGGCGACGCAGTTCTCGACCGCTCCCTCATCGAGCACCGTCCAGAACGCTCGACCCCACCCGTGCGCGTCGAGGATGCGCTCGTTATCGACGGGCAGGAGGTCCGAGGCCTCGTTGGGGTGAAGGTCGAGGTCGACCGTGTGCACCGCGGATGAGGTCCGCTTCGCCATGGGCGAGGTCCGTTCGTCGAGGTCGGTGCGGATAGAAGTACCCGATCGGCGCGCGCGACAAAGCCGCAGGGCGCTTGACTATTGCTCCCCCGGGGCCGCGACCACGCCTTCGACGCGCTCAATCTCGCCTGCACGCGGACCTCGAGCGCCTCCGCGCGCCGCTCCCGCCCGGCTCGCTCCGCTGAGCGCCACGCGGATGCGCTGGAGCATCCTTGGCCGCGGAGAGCCGCCTTCGGCGGCACGCGGGCGCCGGGCGTACCCGGACCTTTGTCCGTCACAGCCACAGCCTGCGCCTTGGGCATTGGTTCCGCGTGGCACGACCAGCGCACATGGCGCCGCCTGGTAGAGCAGCCGTGTCGTTGCTGCTCTACGTGGGAGGGACCATGTCCGCACTTCAGACTCTCGACCGGGCGGGACGTCGGCGCTCGCCGGCCACCATGCCCGGCTACCACACGGGGCGCCCGCCCGCGAACAAGGGGATGCGCTACCCGGCCGATCCGCCGCGCGTGGAGGAGATCGTCGCCGTGATGCGCCAAGCCGGCGGGACCATTTACGGCGATCGCCTGCGCGGAATGATCGTCGTGCTCTGGCGTGCCGGGCTCCGGATCCATGAGGCGCTTGCCCTCGCGGAGACCGATCTCGAAGAGCGCCGCGGCGCCATGCTCGTCCGCCACGGCAAGGGAGACAAGCGACGCGAGGTCGGCATGGACGACTGGGGCTGGGAACAGCTGCGGCCGTGGCTATCTCGTCGAGCCACGATGCCGGTCGGAGCGCTCTTCTGCGTGATCGACGGTCCCTCAGCGGGGCGGCCGTGGACCGCCAGCGCCGCCCGCTGTCAGCTGCGGCGGCTCGCCGCCCAGGCCGGCGTGCGCCGCCGCTTTGCCCCCACCAGCTGCGCCATGCTCATGCCATCGAGATGGCTCGCGAGGGCGTGCCGCTCAACATCATCCAGCGCCAGCTAGGCCACACCGATCTCGGCGTCACATCGACCTACCTGCAGGGCATCGACAACGCCGAGATCATCAATGCGGTGCATGCCCGAAGAGCACCGATGATGCCGGCGAGCGCGGGGCTGCGCCTCTGAGCAGGCCTGGCTTCATGACACTGGCGAGCCCCCGCCGCACCGCCTGACGCAGATCGCGCGGAGCGAGAGCGCTGCGCCATGCGGCGTTGCGACGCGCTCGCGGGACGAATTACGGGTTCGCAGCGGCCCGATCAGGGCGCCGCACGCGGGGCGGCCGGGTTGATCATCTCCTGCCGCACTTGAGCGGCGCGAATCCCCTGACGGACCGCCTGGTCGAGTTCTACGACCAGGACGGTGACCCCCCAGGTGGCGAGGGCTTCGGACAGCCACGTCCCCTTCGTCGCGTAGGCCGCGGCCTCGGTGTCACCGAAGGCGATGAAGAGCTCAGCGTCAGGTCGACCACGTCCGAGCGTGATGAGCTTGAGAGCGTCTTGGGCCACCTTGTGGCGCTGTCCGCTCTTCAGCGGGCCTTGGTGGGCGAAGATCTCGACGAGAACAGACCCATCAGAAGCTGCCCCGTCGACCTGCACCCGTGCACCGCCGCTGAGCTCGACGGTTGCCGATGAGAGGCTTCTGCCGATGTGCTCAGCGACCTTAACGCGGATCAGGGCCTCCGCGTCGCGCTGGGCGCTGGAGTCGCTCCGATGGGACATGACGGGAAGCTACCGCCTGCGTTTATCGAAGGCTGACGAGCGCCGCTGCACCCCCGTGCCGCAGATCATTCGAAGCCGTAGAGGTGCCCGTCGGCGGCTACGCCGCGCGGCGCGTCGTCACGCCCGGAGATCGCCTACGCGACCGCGGCGGTCTCGAAGTGCCGGGCCAGGTCGGTCATCTTTACGAGGAACCGGCCCGACATCTGGAGGTGCGTATACGCGGTGTCCTCGTCGACCATCTCGCCCGTCGGGTGGCCGGCCTCGTTGCGCGTCACCCGTAACAGGTCGGCGACGGCGTCCAACGTCAAGCTGTCGGCAAGGCCGGGCGGCAGTTCCGAGCGTCGCGGCTCGATGCGCTTGCGGAACTCGACGAAACGCTGAGAGTACGTGGCCCTCGGGTTCTCGAGCAGCTTGCGCAGCGGTGCGGCGTCGTCGCCGCTCGCGCCGACGAACGCGGCGCTCAGCCGGCCGAAAACTTGCTCGGACGCCACGCCGAGCATGACCGAGCAGGCCAGAAAACAGCGGGCATTGAACGCGCTAAGCGCTTCGCGGACGTAGACCTCGGCGGCGTCGTCGAGATCGGGCGCTCGACGTCGCAGTCGTCGCAGGTAGCCCTCGGGATCGCGCGGCTCCCAGGACCCGGCGGTGGCCGCTTGGATGCCTCGGGCCGATAGCCGCCAGTGCCAGTTGTCCCATGTCGGGGCGTGAGCTTGCCCAGCAGGGTCTATGTAGACCAGGCCGTCGCTCAGCAGGCCCCACACCGCCTCCCAGAAGTCCGGCGGCCGACAACCGAGCGCCTGCATGGTCCCTTGTGGGAAGTACGGATCACCGAAACGGGTCTCGATCCCCGGTGTCGCGAGCCTCTCGAGAATCGCTGCACGAAGTTCCATCCTGCCACCGTACCGCGCACTACAGCGGCCGACTTGGCATCTATCGCGCGCCGTAGAAAAGCGTGACCCACCGAACGGAGTCCTCTCACTGGGAACGTGACTCGACGCCCAGTCTGCTTAGTCTTGGTGGCGCGCGGGCGGGTTGCAGATACGTGCGCCTTCTCCGCGATGCCGAAGCACGACCACGCTGCTCTTCCTCGCGCGCACCGGTAGCGTGCAAGTCTGCTCGGGCGCCCGAGGCGCTATCCACATCGGGAGGGAACGGCAAAGCACTTGTCGTGAAGGAGGAAGTCGGATCGAGCGCAATCTTTCCTCTCACCAGAAGGGCGACGCTGGCGAGTACGCCGTGGCAGCGGAACTCGCGATCCGCGGATGGATGGTCGACCTGCCCCGCCGCGGAGCACCTAGCATCGATCTCTACGCGCACAGGTTTCAAGACTCGCGGACCTGCGGCGTCCAGGTGAAGGCTCGCTCCCGCGGCGACTTCACTCTCAGCGACGACCTCCTCACCTTTGCAGACCCGGCAGCGGACTCCTGGGTCGTCCTGGTCACGCTTGGGGACGCGGGCTCACGTTCCCACTTCTCCGTCGTCCCTCGCAACCACGTCACCCTCGCCATGAGGGCATTCCAAGGCCATATGGATAACGAGGGGAAGCCATGGACGCGCAAGATGCTCGGCCCACAGGAGTTCGCAAGCTATGACGAAGCATGGGACCTGATGGAGCGTCCGGCCAACGAAGCTCCCTATGGGCTCCCGGGGTGGGTGGTTGACCTCCTCCGAGCGCACGACCAGACCGACGCGCTGGCCATCGTTCCGGCCGCGATCGTGTAACGGGCCAGCTGCCTGTCGCGCAAAGCAGCAGTCGTGCAGACAACTCCGTGTCATGACAAGCGAAAGCCGGTGGCCCGTCTCGCCAGTGGGTGTCATCCGCGGTGATGACAAGATCGCCGCATGACCTTGATGTCAGGGTCGCCGACGTTGGCTCCTCTGCTGGCGCGCGGCTTTGCGACGCGCGCGACTCTTGGCACGTTTGTGTGCATTGACCGTCCGCTGCGCCGTCCATCTGCGCCTTCGGCTCGGCTGTGGGCCGGTAAACACGGAAAGCGCCCCATCGTCTAGGCCTCGATCGCGAGGCCAGCTCACGACGTCGTCTGTTGCCGGCCAGATTAGGTCGTCGCACCCTTCGACCCGAGGATCCCGCTCAAAGAGCGCGGGCTCGTGCGCCGTGAAGTTCTTTGCGATCTGAATGACGAGCTGACGCACCGTAAAGGTGCCGATAAAGAACTCTGGAGTATCTGTGCCGCGTGGCGCGAGCAGACGGTGCTGGTACTGGCCCTGGCGCGCCGACGTGATGAGCAATGAAAACGCTCGTGTTGAGCGGGAGTAGATCCTCGCCTTGAATTGCGTAGAACGTCTCGTAGCTCTCCCTGGGAAGGACGGGCTCGTCCACTTGCTGGACAAGGAGCATCTTCAGATACGCCCACATCGAGAGGCTTACCTTCGCCTCTCGATTAAGGGTCTGCGGTTCCCCGAGCAGCATGGGCTCGGCGTGATCCTTCGCTCGCTGCTCCAGGGCGCCCATCCAGCCGTTGTTGCATTCCTCACAGACCACTTTTTCGGTTGCGCTGAAGACCGGCGCGTCCCAGGTCTCAACGAGAACGCCGCCTTGTGTTTCGACCGAATGAGGAATCAGCTCCGATCGCTCGCTTTCGGTGAACGTCTGACGCGCCCACATAGGCCAAAGATGCTCCTTCGAGAGCTTGCGCACCTGTCGGCAGAAGAGGCACGGGTCCACGAGTCGGACCATACGTCGTTGGGTGTCGAGCCCAACCCAGCAAACAGATCGCAGAGGAGGAGCGCGAGCAGTCAGCAGGCGGCCTGACGATCAGCAGGCGCGTCTGAGGGTGGTTTCGATCGCCAAGGCTTCCGCGTGGTTGGAGCAGTGGGCGCCCCCTGATGGGAGGGGGGCGGGCCACAACCGCCGTCCCACAAGCCGATGCCCCTGCGACACACAGTCCCGGTGAACCTTCCCCTGCGGCACGCCCGAAGTAGGTCGCTGGCCGTCCGCATCGAGAGACTCGGAGCGGTGACTGGTAGACGTACCGAGAGTCGGCCTTCAGCTTGCTCGGAGGTAGCGGATGTGCGTGGCCAGCGGCGAATGCAGTACGTCGATGGGCTCCATCCCGAGAGAATCGACGCCGTCGAAGATCCGCTCGCCGGACCCGAGCAGGACTGGGGCGATGTCGAGCGTGAGCTCGTCGACGACCCCTGCGACGAGCGCCTGCCGAACGGTGGAGGCGCCGCCCGCGATGTCTACGCCGTCGTCGCCGGCCGTCTCACGCGCCTGTGCGTAGGCGGCGTCGAAGCCGTCGGTGACGAAGTGGAAGGTCGTCCCGCCCTCCATCTTGATCGGCTCGCGGGCGTGATGGGTCAGCACGAACACCGGTGCGTGGTACGGCGGCTCGGGCCCCCACCAGCCGCGCCAGTCCTCCTCCCACGCCCCGCGGATCGGCCCGAACATGTTGCGGCCCATGAGGTAGGCGCCTCGCGGGCGCATGAGCCAGCCGGCCGCGATCTCATCCGCCTCGTTGGCGCGCTCGTCGCCGAGGTGCCAGCTATGGACCTCCCTGCCGCGCTTTCCCAGCGGATTCTCCCGGCTCTGATCCGGCCCGGCGACGAAACCGTCGAGCGAGATCGACATGTGACAGGTGGTGTCTGGGTTGGCGGTCTGCATTGAGAGCCTCCTGTTTCGAAGTGACACTGCTCTTGACCGTTCGAGCGGGGCGGACTCATCGCCCCGGCGCTCCGCTGACGCGAAGCGGCTCGCAGGGCAGGTTCCTGCAAGCGCAATGAGCATTCGGATTGGCACTGCGGAGTCTGCCGACCAGAGGGCGTTGTCCTTCGATGCGGACGACATTCGTCCCGACTGCGGCGTCCCGTCCCACAGAGCGATCCCTCGGCGGGCAGGGCGTCCGGCGGGCTCGCTGCCACTTCTCGCGCGAGGCAGTAGTGCCGAGCCCGACGGCTGATCCGTCCGGCGCGTAGTGCGATAGGTCGTGCAGCCGGACGGTCGCGACAAGCGGCCTGCGCTAGTACGCGCCCGCGTATCTCTCTGCCACGATCCGACTCGGAGCTGGCCGAAGCCGCCCGGCCATAATCCGTTGGCCCGGGTCAGGAACCGCGCCGGAACTCGACCTGCTCGTGTGGGTTGATCGTGACCGGCACGCCCTTGCGGTCGACCTCGACTTCCGCCTTCCACTCCACGCCGCATCCGCCCTCGCACTCGAGCCACTCGCCGTGCTGAAACTCGACCACATGGTTCACGGTGCCGCAGTTGCACTCCATGTAGAGCGTCTGGCAGCGGTCACAGGCACCCGCTCCCACGACGAGCTCCACTCCGGGCGGCTCGTGCCCACCCACGAAGCGATCGATGTACACGCCGCCGGGTGCACGATCGGAGTCCCAGTCCGTGCAGACGTCGCAGAACCGGAACGGCGGCTCCCAGTCTGAGAGCTCGTCGTAAGGGACGATGTCGATCCTCATCCCGCGCGCTTCGGCACGGTTCTTGGCTGCCTGGCTGAAGCCCTCGGTGGTCACCAGGAGCCCGAAGTCCGTGCCGACGTCGTCGACGAGCCCATGAAGGCCTCGACGTCCTTGACGTTGACCTTGCGCGTGAAGCACTTGCAGTCCACCGCCATGGTGCCGCTCGCAATGGCGCCGGCGAAGCTTCCCCGGACATGGACGTCGACCTGCCGGTCGACTCGGCTGAACCGACCGGGCAGGGACGCGTCGGGCTCGACCGCGGCGTCCTCACCGGCCATCTCCTTCAGACGTTCGTAGATCTGGTTCTCGTATTGCTTCCAGTCGCGCTCGCCGGCCATCGCACTTATCGTATGGAGAGCACGCCGCGCCCAGATGGTGCGCGCATCCTGCGGGAGAACCACAAACCCGCGGCGAGGTCGTCCAGATCGTCCAGGCGCAGCCAGGGCACCCAAGAGGTCCGCAGCACAATGCGCAGCGAGCCGGGCCCACTCGGTGGCCGGAATGGCTATGCAGCAGGCACGGCTTGTTCGATGCGGAAGGGCGGGCGACACCGCGAAGTCGGAGTGGACGAGCGGGCGCGGGCACCTACAGCCGTTGCTCAATGGGCGGCTTGAGCTGCCGATCGGTCCGCCCTTTGCGTCATCAACGGACCGACCCGCGGACGACGCTGGTCGAGCGCAGCGGCGCGAGCCGCGCTTCGCCGTACCGCGGCCACCGTCGCTCGCGCCCCTGCTGGGCGGTCGCGAGGAACGGCACCTCGAGGGTGGCTGTGAAGCGCCGAGTACTGGCGTCGCCGTGTTGAGCGGGACCAGTCAAGTCGACGACGCGGCCGATACGGCCATAGGCTCTCGCTTCATGCGGTCATTCAGTCCGATCACGGCGACGGGCCTCCTCATCCGAACGAGTTCCCGGGGTTTGATGGAGAGCTTCTTGGGTTCATGCTTCGCGTTCCGGGACGCCCACGCCTTTGTCACGGCGGCCCACTGCGTAGGCGATCTACCGACAGGCCAGATTGCAGTCTGGGTCCCGGGAAACGGTCCGATCGAGTACGTCCGAGAGGGAGACGAACACAAGTGGACAGCGATTCGCCATCCCCTGAAGCCTGTAGTCAAGGTAGTTAGGCATGACACTGCGGATCTGGCCATCTTGTGGGCCGCAGACGAGGCGGCGCCGACCGAGCCCTTCTGGGGGTCAGTTGGGAACTTCTCGCTCGGAGAGGAGTTCCACGCTTTCGGGTATCCCGAGAACGTGCTCGGTCAAGACGCGCGCGTGCCGACCGCACGTCTGTTCACGGGTCACTACCAGCGCTTCTTCCAGTACCGAAGCCACGCTGGGTACGAGTACCTAGCCGGCGAAATGAGTATCCCTTCCCCGGCCGGTCTCAGCGGCGGGCCGCTTTTCCGCCCTGGCGCCCCTCAAATGGTCACCGCCTTAGCTGCAGAGAACTTCGACAGCTCCACCACCCTGGATGCCCACGAGGAGGTCTCGGAGGAGCGCGGCACCGTCCGCACTCAGTACCAGCGAATCATCAGTTACGGCTTGGCGGTCATGCTCGACCCGCTTCGAGACTGGTTCGACGAGCTACTGCCCCCGTTCGACTCCGTCGGCTACGCCGAGCGCCAGCGGGAAGCGGTCGAGCAAGTACGCGGGCAAGACGGTTGACGAGGCGGCATGCCTTAGACGCCGTCGAGATGTCGCCCGCCTCCGCCCGGTACGGCGTCCGTGCGCTCGTCGCTTCGGATACCGACCGAGCGTCACTTCTGTGGTTGCCGCCGCTCCCCCTTCCGCGTGAAAGCGGGACAGCGCAGCCCGTCCCGGCCCACGGGGCAAGTCGTGGCCTGAAGGCGAATCCGGCGCGCGGGACGCGGTCGCTGATGGTCGACAGGCACTTCTGTTCCTTGCGGGGGCCCCTCGCGGCACGTCCCGGCCAACATCGAGTGTGCCTCACCCCCGAGCCCCCACGAGCGGCCGCCTGCCCTCGCGCGGGGAATAGAGTTCGCGGCGCCGTTCCGGGAGAGCAAAGGACAAGCAACCATGAAGGTCGCGGTGCTGGGAACGGGAATGGTCGGCCGGACGCTCGCCGACGCGCTCGCGCGCCTCGGCCACGAGGTCGCGATGGGCTCGCGGTCCCGCGACAACGAGGTCGCGACCCGCTGGGCCGCTGAATCGGTCGGGCGGGCCTCGCACGGGACCTTCAGGGAGGCCGCGGCCGAGGCCGAGCTGGTCTTCAACTGCACGGCCGGAGCCGCCTCGCTCGATGCCCTGAGTGCCGCCGGGGCGGAGAACCTCGCGGGCAAGGTGCTCGTGGACGTCGCAAACCCGCTCGACTTCTCCCAGGGTATGCCGCCGTCGCTGACGGTCTCGGTCACCGACAGCCTCGGCGAGCAGATCCAGCGCGCCTTCCCCGAGACAAGGGTGGTCAAGGCGCTCAATACCATCAACCGTCTTGTGATGGTCGACCCGTCGCGGGCCGGCGGCAACAGCGACGTCTTCGTCTGCGGGGACGACGACCACGCCAAGGATCAGGTCCGCGAGCTGCTGCGCGGCTTCGGCTGGCCGGACGAATCGGTCGTCGACCTCGGCGACATCTCCGCCGCCCGCGGCACCGAGGGCTACCTGCTGCTCTGGCTGCGCCTGATGGGTGCGCTGGGTACCGCCGACTTCAACATCAAGGTCGTGCGGTAGGAGCACCCTCGCGCATGCTCAATGCTCCTCCGAGGTCGGGCGAACGAGCGCGACCTCTCCGGCCTGCAGCTCGACCCTCCCGCCGGGCGTAGACACCAGTAGCGCGCCCGAGGCGTCGATCCCCTCGGCGATCCCCTCGCCTCCCTCCCAGCGCACCGACCGCCCGTACAGGGCATCGCGCTCGCGCCACGCGGCGAAGACCTCCTCGGGTCGGTCGTCCATGCCCAGCTCGAGCGCCTCGAGGAGCGCGGCCAGCACCGCCTCGACCGCAGGTACCGTCGACTCCTGCGCTCCGGCGGCGATGGCCAGCGACGTCGCGGTCGCGCGAAGCTCCTCGGGCAGCTGCTCCGCTCGAGTCGTCACGTTGAGCCCGATCCCGAGCACGGCCCAGCCCTCCCGCGGTCGAGCCTCGAGCAGGATTCCGGCCACCTTGCGCCTGTCGATCCAGACGTCGTTCGGCCACTTGATCGTGGCCTCCACGGCGGCGCAGCGCTCGCACGCCTCACACGCCGCGACCGCGGCGACGAGGGGCAGCAGTGCGGCGCCCTCTCCGAGCTCGCGCAGCACCACAGAGGCCAGCACCGCCGAGCCCGCGGGCGCGACCCACGCGCGCCCGAGGCGCCCGTGACCCGCGGTCTGGGCGCCCGCGGTGACGAGCGTCCCGTGCGCCGCGCCCCCGCTCGCGAGCACCTTGGCCCGCGCGTTCGTCGAGTCGGTCTCGCGCAGGTGGAGTCGGGGCCTCCCGATCCGGGCCCCCGCCCTCAGCGCGGCAACAGTCGCACCTCGTCGTCGAGCTGGATGTGGAGGGTCCTCGCCGCGTCGCCCAGGTTGACGGCGATGGCGAGCGACCGGTAGGCGTCCTCATAGACGATCAGCTCGCCGGCCTCGACGTCGGCGAAGGTGCCGGCTAAGCGGGCGAGGAAGCGCTCGCCGCGCGACTCGATCTCCATCGTGTCCCCGATCTCGAGCCGGGGGGCGGCGAGGTCGTCGACGCCCGCGTTGAGCGACACGTTGCCGAAGCGGTCGATGCTCAGGGCGTGGGCGACGAGCGTCGAGCCGTCCCGCCGGGCGGCCGGGAGCTCGACGGACGAGAGCTCGCGGGGGTCGAGCGGCTCGCCGGCCTCGGCCAGGGGTTCCCCGGCGGCCAGGTGCGCGGCGACCGGGGCGAACAGGTCGCGGCCGTGGAAGGTCGCCGAGACCGGCTCGAGCCGGTGACGGGACCGGCTGGCGTCGACCGCCTCGACGACCCCGCCCGCCTTCGCCCAGGCGAGGCTCAGCAGTCCGTTGTCGGGCCCGACGAGGATGCGCCCGTCGGCGCAGCGAAGCGCGAGCGCCCGCCGCTCGGTGCCCACCTGCGGGTCGACCACGCCGACGTGGACCCCCGGGGGGAGGTAGGGCAGCGTGTCGCGCAGGACGACCGCCCCCTGACGCGCGGCGTGGCGGGGGATCGCGTGCGTCAGGTCGACGATCTCGGCGCCGGGGTGGATGCCGCGGATCACGGCATGGCAGACGCCGACGAACTCGTCGTCGTGGCCGTAGTCGGTGAGCAGGGTGATGATCACGATGCGCCGCCGCGGGCGGGTAAGGCAACGCCGCGGACGTCGGCGACCAGGGCCTCGACGAGCCCGTCGAGGTCGTGGCGCTCGGCCTCGACCGCCACCTCGAGGCCGCGGTCGCGCGCGGTGTCGCTCGTGACCGGGCCGATGCTCACGAGCCGCGCGCGAGGCGGGAACGACGCTCCGGCCGCGGCGAGCGCGTCGAGCAGCGAGTCGACGGTCGAGCTCGCAGTGAAGGTCACGTAGTCGGCGCGGGCGAGCCCGTCGAGTGCCGGGGCGCCGAGCGGCTCGGGGACGGTGTCGTAGAGGGCGACGACGTCGACCACCGCCCCGCGCTCCTGCAGCGCGTCGGGGAGGACGTCGCGCGCCTCGGCGGCGCGGGCGACCAGCACGCGCCGTCCCTCGACCGCCACGTCGGCCAAGGCCTCGACGAGCGCCTCGGCGATCGACCGCTCGGGGACCACGTCGGCGCGGATGCCGCGAGCGGCCAGCGCCCGCGCCGTGCCCGGACCGATCGCCGCGACCGTCGCGCCGGCGAGGGCGCGCGCGTCGCGATCGGCCCCAGCGAGCGCGTCGAGCAGGAGCTCGGCGCCGTTGGGGCTGGTCACGCACACGAGCGAGTAGTCCTCTACGCGCCCGACCGCGGCGGCGACCTCGCCCCGGTCGCGCGGGCGCGCCACGATCCGGATCGCCGGCGCCTCGACGACCTCCGCCCCGAGCGCGCCCAGCCGCGCCGACAGCCCGCTCGCCTGGGCCCGCGCGCGCGTGACCGCGACGGTGAGACCGAACAGCGGCCGCCGCTCGAACCAGGCGAGCTCCCCGCGCAGCTCGGCCACGGCCCCGACGACGGTGATCGCGGGCGGGCGGATCCCCGCCTCCTCGACCCGCTCGCCGATGTCCGCCAGCGCCCCCGAGACCGTCCGCTGGCCGGGCAGCGTCCCGCGCTCGACCACGGCGACCGGCTCGCGGGGCGAGCGTCCGCCGGCGACTAGGCGCTCGGCGATCTCGGCGAGCCTGCCGACGCCCATGAAGAGTACGAGCGTGCCCGGAAAGGCCGCGAGCGCACCCCAGTCGAGCGTGCTCTCGGGCTTGGCCGGGTCTTCGTGGCCGGTCACGAAGGCGACCGCCGAGGCGTCATCGCGGTGGGTAACCGGCACCCCGGCATACGCCGGCGCCGCGACACCCGCCGTCACGCCCGGCACGACCTCGAACGGGATGCCGGCCGCGACGAGCGCCTGGGCCTCCTCGCCGCCGCGCCCGAACACGAACGGGTCGCCGCCCTTGAGCCGGACGACCGAGCGGCCGGCACGGGCCAGCTCGACGAGCAGGGCGCCGATCTCCTCCTGACCGATCGAGGACGCTCCTGGGCGCTTGCCGACGTAGCGCAGATCGGCGTCGTCCCGCGCACCACCGAGCGCCCCGGCGGGGATCAGGCGGTCGTACAGGATCGAGTCTGCGGCCCGCACGAGCTCGAGCGCTCGCCGGGTCATGAGGCCGGGATCGCCCGGCCCCGCGCCGACCAGGTAGACCGTCCCGGCCTCGGCCTCGTCGTGTTCCTCCATGGCGGTGCCTACGGTAGAGGGCGGGTACCGCCCAGGCTCACGGATCGCGGCTCCCTCACAGAGGTCGGCCGCGACCGCGACTGGAATCGCCTTCGCCGGCCAGTACGTCCGCCGCGCCCGCCGCCAGCAGCCGCTCCCCCGCGAGGCGCCCGAGCTCGGCCGGCGCCTGGGCATCGCCCGCGACGGAGTCGCGCAGCCACGCGCTCCCGTCCGGACGGCCGACGAAGCTCGCGACCGTCAGCTCGCCGCCCCCGTCGGTCAACTCGGCGTGCACGCCGATCGGCGTGTCGCAGGTCGCCTCGAGCGCTGCGGTCACCGCTCGCTCTGCGGTCAGCGCTCCGAGCGCCTGGTCGTCGGTCACGGCCGCGGCCAGCTCGATCATCCGCTTGTCGCCGGCGCGGGCCTCGAGCGCGAGGCAGCCCTGGCCCGGGGCGGGGGTCATGACCGCCGAGTCGACCGGCTCTCCCGTCTGCAGCCCGAGTCGCTCGAGCCCCGCGAGGGCGAGCACCACGGCGTCGTAATCGCCCTCCCCGAGTCGTCGCAACCGGGTGTCGACGTTTCCGCGCAGCTCGCGTACCTCGAGGTCTTCCCGCGCGGCGAGGAGCTGGGCCCGCCGGCGCAGGCTGCTCGTGCCGACCCGCGCTCCCGCCGGGAGGGCGGCGATCGATTCTGCCCCGCAGACGGCGTCCCGGGGGTCGGCTCGCGCCGGGACGCCGACGATCGCGAGGTCTTCGGGGAGCTCGCCCGGGACGTCCTTGGCCGAGTGCACTGCGAGGTCGGCCGCGCCCGCCAGCAGCATCTCCTCGATCTCCTTGACGAAGCGAGACTTGTCTCCGGGGCCGGCGACGACCGGCGCCTCGGGGGCCGCCCGGGGGGGACGCTCGTCGCCCGAGGTCCGCACGGGCACGAGCTCGACCGCAACGCCCGGCTCGACCGCCTCGATCATCCCCGCCACCAGCCGGGCCTGCGCCAGCGCCAGCGCGCTGGTCCGCGTGGCGAGCCGCAGCCCCGCGCTCTGGCCCGGCACCGCGCCGCAGCTAACCCGGCCGAAGGCGCCGCCGTGTGGCGAGGTCGGTCACCTCGGCCGCGCCCGCGTCGAGCTCGGCGCCCTCGGGCTCGAGGCCGAACAGCTCGCGCACCGCCTGCACCTGGAGGTATGAGCCCTCCTCTGCCCGCTTGAGGCGCATCGTCGGCTCGTGCAGGAGCCGGCGCACGACCGCCCGGGCGAGCACCTCGACCCGCGCACGATCGGCCTCGGAGAGGGACTCCCACCGTCCCGCGTTCTCGGCCAGGACATGCTCCACGACCGCTTCCCCGCGCTCCCGCAGCGCGGCGATCGTGGGCACGACCTCGAGGCTCGCGAGCCAGTCTGCGAACCGCGCGACCTCCCGGTCGAGGATCACCCGCGCCCGGCCGGCCTCGGCCTCTCGCCCCGACAGCTTGCGCGCCACCTCGCGCTGGAGGTCGTCCATGTCGTAGAGGGCGATGCCCGGGAGCTCGCGCACGGCCGAGTCGACGTCGCGCGGTACGGCGATGTCGACCAAAAGCAGGGGGCGCTCCGCTCGCTCGGCGACCACGAGCTCGAGCTCCTCTCGACCGACGATCTGATGGGGAGAGCCCGTCGCGCTGACGACGATGTCGGCGCGCGTCAGCTCGTGGGGGAGGTCGTCGAAGCGCACGGCCTCGCCGCCGAAGCGCTGAGCCAGCCCGATGGCGCGGTCGTAGTGGCGGTTGGCCACGAAGGTCGTCGACACGCCGGCCTGGCCCAGCGCCCGAGCGGTCAGCTCGCCGTTCTCACCGGCCCCGATAACGAGCACCCGCCGCTCGGCGAGGTCGCCGAGCACCTCGCGCGCGAGCTCGACCGCCACCGAGGCCACCGACACCCGCGCCCGCCCGACGGCGGTCTCGGTGCGGACGCGCTTGCCGGCACCGAGCGCGTCGCGGAAGAGGCGGTTGGTGAGCGGCCCGGTCACGCCCTCGACGAGGGCGAGCTCGTAGGCGCGCTTGACCTGCCCCTGGATCTCGGCCTCGCCGACGATCATCGAGTCGAGGCCCGCCGCGACCTCGAACAGGTGGGCCACGGCCTCGAGCCCGCGCATGGCGTAGAGGTGCCCAAAGAGCTCGGTGGGCGGAATGCCGGCCTGGCGCGAGAGGGCCGCGAGCGCTGCCGACTCCGCCTCGACGGGGTCGGCGGCGTGGAGGTAGAGCTCCGTCCGGTTGCAGGTGGACAGGACGACCGCCTCCCCGACGGCCTCGCCGGCCACGAGCTCCGAGAGGACGCCGGTGGCGCGGCCCTCGGGGAGGGCTAGGCGCTCTCGCAGCGCGAGCGGAGCGGTCTTGTGCGAGACGCCGAGCGCGAGCAGGCCGGGGCCGACGGCCGTGCGGTCCGAAGCGCCCGTGGCGCTCACCGCTCGCGGTCCCGGGTCACATCGTCGAGCTCGGTGAGCTCGCGCTCGAGGCGACCGACCTTGCGGCCGATGATGGCCACGTAGATCACCACGAGCGCCAGGAAGACTATGTACGCGGCCGCGACGTAGGCGCCGGCGGACTCGAGCGGCAGCGCGGGCATCAGCGGGACGCCGCAGCCGGGCGGATCGGCGGGGCGGGCTCCGGTCGTGCGAGCCGCTCGCCGGCCTCGGCGTGCTCGGCCTCTCGCTCCAGCCGCCTCCGCACGCGCCGCAGCCGCTCGGCCGCGTTCTTCGAGGCCAGCTCGAGCGTCCAGAGCGTGGCGAACAGCAGGGCCATGGCGCCCAGCGAGACCAGGAAGGTGAGGAACATGTCGGCCGGCATGTTGCCGCCCGTCTGCGAGAAGACGCGCGGGTGCGTGTAGGCGGCGGCCATTCGGACGGCGACGAAGTTGAGCACGGTGAACGCCGCGCCCGCGATGGCGAACACCGAGGCGTAGCGGGCCTGGCGCCCGGGGTCGTCGATCGAGAAGCGCAGCGGCTGGTAGACGGCGTACAGCAGGAAGACGATCAAAAACGAGACGAGCATCGGCTCGTCCCACACCCACCAGTGGCCCCACGACGCCTTGGCCCAGATCGACCCGGTCACGAGCACGCCCAAGCCGAGGATGATGGACAGGTGGATGGCGACGTACGACCGCATGTCCCAGACCCGGTCGCGCGTGCGCAGGTGCATGGCCGCCATCACCCCGCCGGCCAGGAAGCCGAGCAGCGCCACGATCGCCATCGGCACGTGCAGGTAGAAGATCTTCTGGATGAAGCCCTGATCCGCGTCGAGCGGGGCGTAGAAGAAGACCAAGCCGAAGGCGACCGCCGAGGCGGCGGCCGTGCCCAGGGCGAGGGGCGCGAGAGCCCGGCCGTACAAGTTGGTCAGTCCTCCAGGAGGAAGTCGAAAAGGGCCACCGACAGAAGTACGAAAATCGTAGCGTAGAGGCCCATCAGTCCCAGCCAGCGACCGAGGTTCTCGGCGACCCCCGGAGCGGTGAAGAGGGGCTCGGTGGCCTGCGCCCCGGCGATCGCCAGCGGCACCACAAGCGGGAGCAGCAGCAGCGGCCCGATCAGCTCGCGGGCGCGCGTCTCGGCCGCCAGCGCCCCGACGAGCGCGCCGGTCGCGGCGAGGCCGATGTCGGCGACGAGCAGCAACGCCCCCAGCTCGGGCAGCGATCCGACCAGGTCGGGGCCGAGCAGCAACAGCCCAAAGGCGGGTACGGCGACGAGCTCGAGGGCGACGAGGTAGAGCAGGAGCGCGGCCGCCTTGGCCAGGAAGATCGCCGTGCGGTCGATCGGGGCGAGCAGCATCGCCTCGAGGCCACCCTGCTCGCGCTCGGCTGCGTACAGCCGGTTCACCCCCAGCACGGTGGCGAGGAGCAGGGTGACCCAGAGGGTTCCGGCCGCCACGTCGCCGTCGAGCCGGTCGCGGTCGAAGCCGAAGTGAAAGAGGACGAACGCGGTGACCGTGAAGAGCGCCATCGCCGGCACGGCCTCGCGGGCGCGCAGCTCGACGCGGATGTCCTTGCGAAGGATGGCGAGCGCGTCGACGACCACGACGGCGCGATCCTACGGGGGGGAGAACCGGCGCATCGACGTCACGAGAAGACTGCCCGCGCGAGGGCGGGCGCGTCGGCGCGGCCGGCGGGCTCGTACACGACCTGGCGCCCCGCCCGTAACCCGAGTACCAGATCCGACTCGGCGAGCCCGGCCTCGAGATCGTGGGTGACGATCACCCGGGCACGGCCGGACGCCCGGCCCACCAGGGGCTCGAGCAGCTCGGCGGCCGCCGGGTCGAGGTTGGCCCGCGGCTCGTCGAGCAGCAGCAGCGGCGGATCGCCGAGGAGGGTACGCGCCACGGCGACGCGCTGGCGCATGCCCTGCGACAGCTCGGCGACCGGCTCGTCGGCGCGGCGCTCCATGCCCGTCGCGACGAGCAGCTCCTCGACGCGCTCGGGTCCCGCTCGGTGGAGGCGGGCATGGAAGCGGAGGTTCTCGCGTCCGGTCAGCTCGCGGTAGAGGAGCGGCTCGTGGCCCACGTAGCCGACGCGGCCGCGTACCGCGATGGCTTCCTCGGGCAGGCTCGCGCCGAGGATCCGCGCTGTCCCGCCGTGCGGACGCAGCAGCGTGGCGAGCACCCGCAGCAGCGTCGACTTCCCCGCCCCGTTGGCGCCGAGCACGGCGAGCGTCTGGCCCGGCCCGAGCCGAGCGCTCACTCCCTCGAGCGCGAGGCGCTCGCCGTAGCGGCGCTCGAGGTTCTCGAGCTCGACGGCCGGCGACGGACCGCCGGCGGAAGGCTCCACGCCCGCGACGGGAGCCTCAAGCACGCTCGAGCGTCTTCGCCGCGTGCGGCAGCGTCGGGCCGACCACGGGCCAAAGCTCCCCCGACGCCTTGGGCGAGCCGGGGAAGTTGATGATCAGGGTCCGCCCCCGTATGCCCGAGACCCCGCGCGTGAGGATGCCGAACGGCGTGAAGCGGCGCGACTCGGCGCGCATGGTCTCGGCGTACCCGGGCGCCTCGCGGTCGATGACGTCGCGCGTGGCCTCCGGAGTCACGTCGTCGGCCGTCATCCCCGTCCCCCCCGCGGTGAACACGAAGCGGAAGTCCTCTTCGTCGGCGAGTCGCCGCAGCGCCCGGGCGATCGTGGCGCGCTCGTCGGGGACGACCTCGTGCCGGGTCTCGAGACCGGCGGCCTCGCAGAGCTCCACCAGCGCCGGTCCGGAGACGTCCTCGCCCTCGCCCCGCGCGCGGGTGCTCGAGACCGTGACGACCGCGGCGCGCACACGAGAAGGTTAGGTGACGGCCGTCAGTCCGGTCGCGCGCGCCAGTCCTCTTTACCACCGGTCTTCTCGACGAGCCGCAGCTCGGCCACCTCAACCCCGCGCTCGATTCCCTTGACCATGTCGTAGACCGTCAGCGCGGCGACCGAGCACGCACACATCGCCTCCATCTCGACCCCGGTCTGCCCCGTGGTGCGCGCCTCGGCCTCCAGTCCGACGCGTCCGCGCTCGGCGTCCACCTCGACCCGCACGTCGACGAACGACAGGGCCAGGGGGTGGCAGAGCGGGATGAGCTCGGCGGTGCGCTTGGCGGCCTGGATCCCGGCGATCCGCGCCGTCCCCACTACGTCGCCCTTGGGCGCGTCGCCGCGGGCCACCGCAGCGGCCGTGCTGGGTTCCATCCGCACCACGGCGCGCGCCGTCGCCCGGCGGTCGGTGACCGCCTTGTGCCCCACGTCGACCATGCGCGCGGCGCCGCTCGGGTCGAGGTGGGTCAGGCGATCGCCGGCCACGAGCCCCGAGTCTAGGACTGCGGAGGCCAGGGGAGGCGCCGTCCACATGTTTGACTCCCGTTTGAGATCGTGGGCTGAAGGACATCATCACCTCACGCGGGGGAGACGCCCCCACTGGGAGAGGAGACGGTATGGACACGGGCGTGATCATCGCCATCGTCGTGGCTGTCGTCGTACTGCTCGCGGTCGGAGGGGCGGTCGCCGCGATCGGCGCTCGCCGGCGCCGGACCAAGCAGCTCAAGGAGCGCTTCGGACCCGAGTACGACCGGGCGCTCGAGCAACACGGCGATCGCAAGCAGGCCGAGGCCAAGCTCAGGGAGCGCGAGGAGCGCCGGCAGGGCCTCGAGATACGACAGCTCGAGCCCGAGCAGCGCGAGCGATTCGCCGAGCAGTGGCGCGGCGTTCAGGGCCGGTTCGTCGACGCACCCCAGGAGGCCGTCAAGGAGTCCGACCACCTCGTGCGCGAGGTCATGCGCCAGCGCGGCTATCCGGTCGACGACTTCGACCAGCGGGCCGACGACGTATCGGTCGATCACCCGCACGTCGTCGAGAACTACCGCGCCGCCGGGCACATCGCCGAGCGCAACGAGCGCGGCGAGGCGAGCACGGAGGACCTGCGCCAGGCGACCGTGCACTACCGCGCCCTGTTCGAGGAGCTGCTCGAGACGCGCGTGACGAGCGGCGCAGCCGGAGCGAACGGGGGTCGGCGCGACACAACGGGCCACGACAGCGAGCCCGGGGGCGGTGGCCACCGGGAGGAGGTGCGGTGATGGAACGGCAGAGGGAGGAACCGATCCGAACCAACGACATCGCCTCGAGCGGCGCCGGCGGGGAGGCGGGCGAGGCCGCCCCGCGCGAAGAGACCCCGCCCGCCGGTCCGCCGCCCACCGGCGGGTCGACATGGCAACGCCAGTCGCCCTCCGTGGAGGAGGCTCCCGGGCAACAGCCCGCTCCCGCCGGCGCTGCGACCAGCGGAGCCGCACCGCCGGCCCCGGGCGCCACCACGGGCCCGGCCGAACCGGCGGCGCCGCAGGGCTCCCCGGGCGCTCCGGCCCAGCCGACCCAGGGCGGCGTCGAGCGGACCGAGGGCGGCGCCCCGCCCACGCACGCCGACGCACAAGGAGCCGGCGCACCCGCGACCCAGACCGCAGCGACGAGCACCGCCACCCCCGGCGACTCGGGTTCGACGCCCCTCCTCCCCGACGCGGACGCCAGCGACTTCGAGCGTCGCTGGCAGGATGTGCAGGTCGGCTTCGTCGACGAGCCGCAGCGCTGCGTGCAGGAGGCCGACGAGCTCGTCGCCGATGTCATGCAGCGCCTCGCCGACGGCTTCGCGCGGGAGCGCAAGGATCTGGAGGCCCAGTGGGCGAGCGGGGGCGAGGCCTCGACCGAGGACCTGCGCGTCGCTCTGCAGCGCTACCGCTCGTTCTTCAACCGGCTACTGCGCACGAGCTGAAGCTCACGTCCGCGCGCAGGCGCGGCTCGAGTCCTAGGCCGCGGTGGACTCGAGTCGTGCCTCGGTGTCGGCGCGTGCGCGCTCGATCAGATCGCGCACCGCGGGCTCGTCGCCCTGGCGCAGCAGCTCGACCGGATCGGGCTCGCCGCCGACGATAGATTCGAAGAAGACCTTGCGGTCGCCGTAGGTGGGCAGGTTGCCCTTGGCCCAGCCGCGCACCTCGTTGAGGAGCTCGGCCAGGCGCGCGTACGGCTCGCCGTACTCGTCGGCGATCTCCGCCTTGATGCGCTTGGCCAACGCGGGCGACGCTCCCGCGGTGGAGATGGCTATGGCGAGCGGCCCGGTGCGCACGATCGCCGGCAGGATGAAGTTGCACAGCGGGGGCACGTCGACGACGTTGACGAGCATCGCGCGCTCCTCCGCCTCCTCCCAGACGCGTATGTTCACGTCGGTGTCGCCGGTGGAGGCGATCACCATGAAGGTCCGGTCGAGGTCGGAGGTGCGGTACTCCCGCGCCTCCCAGCGGATCGAGCCCTCCTCGGCGAGCTCGCGGAGCGGCGGTACCGCCTCCGGAGAGACAAGGGTCACCTCGCCGTCACAGGCGAGGAGGCCCTCGACCTTCTCGAGTCCGACGTCACCGCCACCGACGACCAGGCAGCGGCGCCCGGTGAGCTTCAGGCACGCCATGTAGAAGGGCGTCTCGAGCATCCCCTGGACGCAGGTCTGGTCGCACAGCCCGCGCCGGAACTGGCAGATGCACTCCTTGCCGATGTAGGCCTGGGCGGGCATGGTCCAACCCAGTCTACGCGCCGTACGATCAACAGGATGGAGAGCTACTTCAGCGACGACTCGATGCTTCGGCGCATGCACCGCGAGCGCGCGATGGCGCTCGCCGGGCCGCGCGCGCTCCTCATGCAGGCCGCCCATCCGCTCGCAGTCGCGGGTCTGCTCGCTCACTCCGAGAGCCTCGACGACCCCTATGGCCGCCTCGCTCGCACGGCCGAGGTCATGAGCACGATCGGCTGGGGCTCGCGCGAGGAGGCCGACCGGGTGACCGCCCAGGTGCGCGCCATGCACGCGCGCGTACGCGGGCGGCTCAAGGAGGACGCCGGCCCCTTTCCGGCCGGCACTCCCTACCGCGCCGACCAGCCCGACCTCCTGCTGTGGGTCCTGTTCACGCTCGTCGACTCCGGGCTCGTCGTCTACCCGAAGTACGTGCGGGCGTTGAGCGAGCGCGAGCAGACGGGCTACTGGGAGGACTACAAGCTCGTCGGGCGCCTCTTCGGCCTGCGGGACGGGGACATGCCCGACACCCTGCACGAGCTGCGCACCTACCGGCGCGAGATGCTCGAGGGCGGCACGCTCGTGGTCACCGACTGGGCGCGCCGGCGGGCGCGCCAGATCGTCTTGGAGCCGCCCGTCCCGTGGCTAGCGCGGCCGCTGCTCGAGACCGTCAACTTCATAACGGTCGCCCTGCTTCCGGACGCAATCCGGCGCCAGTACGGCTTCTCGCCGCTCCCGCCGGCGATGGTCCGCAAGGCGCTCGTGGCGGGCGGAGCCGAGTACGTGAAGCGGGCGGTCATACCGTTTCTGCCCGACCGGCTGCGGCTGACTCCGACGGCGCGGGCGGCGGCCTAGCCAACGCAGCCAGCTCCCCTAAAACCGGATCAGCTCCCGCAGAACGTGCCCGCCGGCGCGCGCCAGGGGGCGGGCACCGGCGCGAAGCGCAGGCACCCGGTCCCGGTCACGGCCGTAGAGGAGGCGAGCCGTCGCCTCGGCGGCGGCCGGCAGCGAGCGGGCGCGCGGCGGCCACCAGGGGCGCGCGAAGCGCGCCGCGTCCGAGGCGACGAGCTTGATCTCGACGCACTCGCGAAAGCCCGGCTCGCCGTGGAAGCGCCCCGTGCCCGAGCCGCCGGTCCCGCCCCAGGCGCACTGGGCGGCGCCGTGCGAGTAGCGGTGGTCGTTGACCCACACCATGCCGGCCTGAATCCGCCGGGCGATCCGCTCGCCGCGAGCGCGGTCGCGGGTCCAGACCGACGCGCCGAGGCCGTAGGGCGAGTCGTTGGCCAGGGCGATTGCCTCCTCCTCGGAGTCCACGGAGGTCACATACACGACCGGCCCGGAGACGGGCTCCCGCGCCACGCGCACGTCGCGGCTAACCCCGGTCAGGACGGCGGGGGCGAAGAAGGCAGCGCGTTCGAGCCCCGCGATCTCTGTCGGTCCGCCGCAGCGCAGCGTCGCTCCGGCGGCGACGGCCTCGTCCACGACCTCGCGCACGCGCTCGGAGCGCTCCGCAGACAGCAGCGGTCCGACCTCGGTCTCGGCCGCCAGGGGGTCGCCGAGCCGCATCGCACCGGCGCTGCGGACGAGTCCCTCCAAGAACGGCTCGGCCACCTCGCGCGCCACGTAGACCCGCTCGATCGAAGCTCGCGACTGTCCCGCGTTGGCAAAGGCGCCCCAGAGCGTCCCGGCGATCGCGCGCTCGAGTCTCGCGTCGGCGAGCACGAGCTGGGGATCCTTGCCGCCGAGCTCGAGCACCGCGCCTCGCGCCTGGCCCGAGCAGCCGACCTCGACCCGGCGCCCGGCCCCCGACGAACCGGAGAATAAGACCTTCGCCACCCCCCGCGCCTCGACGAGCGACTCCCCGGCCTCGGCCCCGCCGTGCACCACGCCCACGAGTCCCTCGGGGACCCCGGCGCGCACGAAGGCGCGCTCGACCCGCCCGCCCACCAGCGCCGCCTCGGGCGCCGGCTTGAGCACGACCCCGTTGCCGGCCATGAGGGCGATCGCCGTCTGCAGGAAGGGCCCGAGCCAAGCGGAGCGGGAGGAGGAGATCACCCCCACGACCCCGAGTGGCTCGCGCACGTGGCGATGGCGCTTGCCGAGCAGCCAGATCTGCCGCGCACGTACGCGCTCGTCGCGCAGCACGGGCGGGCCGTGGTCGGCGATCCAGTGCAGCGCGTCGACGGTCGGCAGGAGCTCGAGCGCCTGGGCCTCGGCGAGCGGCCGACCGCCTTCGCGTGCGATCAACTCCCCGAGCTCGCCGGTGCGATCTATGACCACCTGGGCCGCACGGCGCATGTAGCGGGCGCGGTCTGCGAGCGGGAGCTCGGCCCAAAAGGGCTGGATCGCCGCGGCGTCGTCGACGGCGGCCTGCACGCTCCGGGCGTCGGCCCGCGACACGACGCCCACGAGCTCGCCGGTGGTCGGGCTGAGCGATTCGAGCTGGGGCCTGGGGGGGGCGGCGCCGGCGGTCGACACGGAAAGGATTGTGAGGGTCCACGGTCGGCGCGCGCGACCCGAGCACCGCTCGCACCGGTCGACCCGCGCGGTGGCGCGTTGATCAGCCGAGCGTCCCTTACACGCCCCGAAGGAGCCGGCTGCCTCGGCGCGGCGCCCCGGCGACCCGACCCCCGGGACCGAGCCGGTAGATCCGTCCGGCCCCGAGCGCGCGGCCGGGCACCGGCACGAGCCGGTGTCGCTCGGAGATCGCCTCGGCCACCCGCCGTCCGAGCCTCGCGCTGTTGCCGTAGCGCGGGTCGGAGGGCGGCAGGCCGCCGACGTAGAGCGCCCCCGGGCCCAGCTCGCCCAGCCACTCCTCCTGGTGCTCGAGCAGATGGCGCTGATGGGCGGCGAAGACGCGGGCGTCGTCGGGAAGTCGCCAGACGATCCGTGGCAGCACGCCGCGGGCGACGTTGTCGAGCACCAGCCGCTCGCTGCGCTCGAGCTGGCGCGGCGGGGTCTGTCCGGGCGCCGGGAACTGGCCGAGCGCCGCGATCGTCGCAGCGGTCGCCAGCGCGGTCGCACCGGCTGCCCCCAGCGGGAAGCGCACCCGACCGGGAAGGCCTCCGAGCGCGAGGATCGGCACGAAGGCGGCGAAGGGCCACAGCGCGCTCAGGTGCTTGAAGTCCATCCCGCTGCCCGGGCTCATGAACGTCAGGAAGAGGGCGGCCTGGGCGGCGGCCAGCCAGACGAAGACGAGCGGCATGGCGGCGGCGCCGGGACCGGCTCCTTTGCGCCGCAGGGCGGCGGTGACCGCCCAGGCCGTGGCCCCCGCGAGCGCCACGAGGGCGACCGCGCTCGCCCACGCGGGGGCGAGCGGGGGAGGCAGCAGGAACCCCGCCAACGTCTCCACCGTGGCCTCCGCCCGCGCCCCGAGGAGCGCCATGGTCGGCTCGATCGCCTGAGCCCGCCCCCGGGCCACCGACAGGAGGAACCCTGGATGGACGAGCGAGAAGATCGCGTACCCCGCGGCGATCGAAGCGAGCCCCGGGGCGAGCAGGCGGCGCTCCCGACGCCAGAGCCACACGGCGAGCAGGCCGGCCCCGGCCGCAGCCACGAGCGCGAACAGGAAGTGGGCGAGCGCCCCGGCGGCGGCGAGTGCGGCCAGCCCGGCCGCGTCGCGGCGCGGCGTGCGTGTCGGCGGGTCGGCGAAGCGGACGCACTGCCAGACGAACAGCACGGAGATCAGCGCGAGCAGCTCGTACTGGCGCGCCTCGGCGAAGACGCGGATCGCCGCCGGGCTGAACGACCACACTCCGGCCACAGCGACGCCCTCGAGCGGATCGCCCAGGACGCGTCGCGCGAGCCCGAAGAGCGCCAGCCCGGTGAGCGTCGCGAGCACGATGTTGAGCGAAAGGCCGGTCCACAGGCCGACGCCAAAGGCGAGTCCCCAGCCGTGGAGGAGCCAGAAGTAGAGCGGCGGATGGATGTCCTCGCGGGCGAGGTCACGGCTGATCTGGCCGAGGCAGAAGGCCCGGTCGGGCCGCAGAAGCGCCTTCCACTCCGACGCCGCGACCCAGCGGCCGAACGGCGGCTCCGCGTAGACGGTGATCCGGGCGTAGTCGCCCTGGTGGCAGGCGGCCGCGAGATAGGAGATCGACTCGTCGTGCGTGAACTCCGGCTTGTCGGCGCCCCCGGCCACGCGCAGGCCGCCTGCGGCGACGAGCACGCACGCGAGCAGCGCGAGAGCCAGCCGGCGGCGACCCAATGTCCCGCCTCTGGCCTGCGCTCAGGCGCCGGTCGACTCGTCGTCGGGCCGGGCGCCCGCGCGACCTCGGTGGATCTGGGCGAGGCGCGCGGCCAGGGCGGGCTCCTCTCCCTGGTCGGAGAGCTCGAGGAACCGCTCGCCGACCGCCTCCGGCGGCATCAGCTCCTGACCGGAGTGGGCCCCCGGGAGATCGTGCGGGTACTCGTAGCCGGCTCCGTGGCCGAGCTCACGCTCCCCCGGGTGCCCGGCGCTGCGCAGTGGCCCGGGGATGGCGGGCGTCCCGTGCTCGCGCACCCATGCGCGCGCCGCCGCGAGCGCGCGATAGGAGGCGTTCGACTTCGGCGCCAGCGCCAGGTACACCGTCGCCTGAGCGAGGTTGTGCGCGCACTCCGGCAGGCCCACGTGCTCGACCGCGTGCGCGGCGGCCACCGCGATCTCGATCGCGCGCGGGTCGGCGTTGCCGACGTCCTCGCTGGCCAGGATGACCATGCGCCGCGCGATGAAGCGCGGGTCCTCGCCGCCCTCGAGCATCGTGGCCAGGTAGAGCAGGGAGGCGTCGGGGTCAGAGCCTCGTGTCGCCTTGATCCAGGCCGAGATCGTGTCGTAGTGGCGGTCGCCGCCCTTGTCGTAGAGGACGGCCTTGCGCTGCATCGCGTCCTCGGCGTCGGCGAGCGTGACCTCGGCCGCGTCCGGCTCGCTCTCGCCGCGGGCGGCCACGGTCGCGCAGGCGAGCTCGAGCGCGGCGAGGGCGGCACGGGCATCGCCGCCCGACCGCGCCGCCAGGAACGCGAGCGCCTCCTCGTCCACGGGAGGCGGGTCGCCGATCCCCCGCTCGGGATCGGCGAGCGCGCGCTCGAGCAGCTCCCGCACGTGGTCGTGGGCGAGCCCGCGCAGCTCGTACACCCGCGCGCGCGAGAGCAGTGCCGAGTTCACCTCGAAGTAGGGGTTCTCGGTGGTCGCGCCGATCAGGGTGACGAGCCCCTCCTCGACCGCGGGCAGCAGGGCGTCCTGCTGAGCCTTGTTGAAGCGGTGGATCTCGTCGAGAAAGAAGATCGTGCCACGACCGGCTCCGCCCGCGTAGCGTTCTTCCGCCCGCGCCAGGACCGCGCGCACCTCGGCGCGACCGGCCTCTACCGCCGAGGCCTCCTCGAAGGCGGCGTCGGCGTGGGTGGCGAGCAGCCGGGCGATCGTCGTCTTGCCGGCGCCCGGCGGGCCGTAGAGGACCATCGAGTGCGGCCGTCCATCCTCGACCGCGCGGCGCAGTGCGGAGCCGGGGGCGAGGAGGTGCTCCTGACCGACGACCTCGTCGAGCGAGACCGGCCGCAGGCGCACCGCGAGCGGCCGTTCGGAGGGCGGCACCGGAGTGCGTGCGGGAGCGGGCCCGTCGGTATGGAAGAGCTGCTGCACGCGCGCGATTCTCGCAGCAGGCGAAAGCGACGTTGGCTTGTTCTTATACTCATGCTCATGCCCGAGCCGGGGGAACTCGAGCGGCGCACCACGGACCTGCTCCAGCGCCTAATCCGCTTCAAGACGGTCAATCCGCCAGGCGACGAGGAGGCCGCGCAGCTCTTTCTCAAGGAGCTGCTCGAGGGCGCCGGCTTCGAGTGCGAGCTGCTCTACGCGGTAGAGGGGCGGCCGAACCTCGTGGCCCGCCTGCGGGCATCCTCCGACGGCCCCCGGCTCGCCCTGCTCTCCCACGTCGACACGGTCCTCGCCGACCCCGGCGAGTGGAGCGTCGACCCATGGTCGGGCGAGGTTCGCGACGGTTGCGTCTGGGGCCGCGGCGCCCTCGACATGAAGAGCCAGCTCGCGGCGGAGGTCGCTGCCGCCACGGCGCTCGCCGAGGAGGGCTGGCGACCGGCGAGCGGAGAGCTGATGGTCATCGTCACCTGCGACGAGGAGGCCGGCGCCGAGCACGGCGCCCGATGGCTGTGCGAGCGAGAGCCCGACAAGGTTCGCTGCGACCTGGTCGTCAACGAAGGCGCCGGCGAGGTGCTCGAGTTCGACGGCCGCCGCGTGTACGGGGTGTGCGTAGCCGAGAAGGGCGTCTTTCGCTTCAAGCTCTCGACCGAGGGGCGCGCCGGCCACGCCTCGCTGCCCCGGATCGGCGACAACGCGCTGACCAAGCTCGCTCCGCTGATCGAGCGCCTCGGCGAGCGGCGAGCCTCCTACCGCCTGAGCCCCGAGCCCGAGGCGCTGCTGGGCGCGCTGGGTGTGGATCCGGGCGATGGCTCCGACGCCGCGCTCGCCGGGGCGATCGAGCAGATCGAGGAAGTCGACCCGCGCGTGGCGGTCGTCCTCGGGCCCCTGCTCTCGGTTACGCTCGCGCCGACCATGGTCAGGGCGTCGGAGAAGATCAACGTCATCCCCTCGCGCGCCGAGCTCATGGTCGACTGCCGGGTCCCGCCCGGTCTCGGGGAGCGGGAGGCGCGCGCGGCGGTCGCCGAGGTGCTCGGCGAGGACGGCTACCGGATCGAGTTCGACGAGACCGTGGTCGGAAACCGCTCGCCGATCGAGACCGAGCTCATGGACCACATTCGGACCTTCGTGGCCGAAGAGGACCCCGGCGCCGAGGCGGCCGCCGTGGCCCTGCCGGGCTTCAGCGACTCGCGCTGGTTCCGAGACGCCTTCCCCGACTGCGTCGCCTACGGCTTCTTCCCGCAGCGCCGGATGAACGTGTTCGAGGCCACGCCGCTCGTGCACGGCGCCGACGAGCGCGTGCCCGTCGAGGACCTGGGGCTGGCGGCGCGCTTCTACGCGCAGCTGGTCGAGAAGGTCCTGGGCTGACCCGATGCGCCGCACGAAGATCGTCGCCACGCTCGGACCGGCCTCCGGTGATCCCGAGACCCTCAGGCGCCTCGTCGAAGCGGGCGTGGACGTCGCCCGCCTCAACTTCGCGCACGGCACACGCGACGAGCACGCGGAGACCGCCGAGCGCCTGCGGCGCGCGGCGGACCAGGCCGGGCGCCAGGTCGCCCTGCTCCAGGACCTCCCGGGGCCGAAGCTCCGCATCGGGCCGATCGAGGACGACGTGGCCGAGCTCGCGGCGGGAGACGGGCTCACGCTCGTCGCCGACTCCGATCAGCCCGGCGACGCGCGGCGGATGTCGGTCTCCTGGCCGGGGCTCGCCACCTCGCTCGAGCCCGGGGAGATCCTCTACCTCGCCGACGGCTCGGTCCGTCTGCGCGTGGAATCGGTCCGCGCGGGCGAGTCCGAGATCGACACCTGCGTGGAGATCGGCGGGGCGGTGGCCTCCCGTCAGGGCCTCAACGTGCCAGGTGAGCTCGCCGACCTGCCCGCGGTCCCCGAGGACGACATTGGCCAGCTCGAGTTCGGCGAGCAGATCGGCGTCGACCTCGTCGCCCTCTCGTTCGTGCGCCGGCCAGAAGACGTCGAGCAGGTCCGCGGCCACACCCGCCTGCCGTTGATCGCCAAGATCGAGAAGCCGCAGGCGGTCGAGTCGATAAACGAGATATGCCGCGTATCGGACTGCATCATGGTCGCTCGGGGCGACCTAGGCATCGAGCTTCCGATCGAGGAAGGCCCGGTGGTCCAGAAGCGAGTGATCGCCTCCGCCGGTGAGGCCGCCCGTCCGGTGATCACCGCGACGCAGATGCTCGACTCGATGGTCACCTCCTCGCGCCCGACGCGCGCCGAGGTCGCCGACGTGGCCAACGCGATCCTCGACGGCACCGATGCGGTCATGCTCTCCCAGGAGACGGCGATCGGCGAGCACCCGGTCGAGGCGGTCGAGATCATGGCGGCGGTGGCCGAGAGGACGGAGCGGATCGCCCCGTACGCCGCGTGGAACGAACGACGCGTTCACCGCGACGCCCGCGATCCCGCCTACACGATCGCCTACAACGCGTGCGGCGCGGTCCGCGACCTCAACCTCTCGGCGCTGATCGTCCCGACGCTCTCGGGCCGCTCGGCGCGGCTCATCTCCGCCCACCGCCCCGACGTGCCCATCTACGCGCTCTCTCCCGGGCGCGAGACCGTACGCCGCTGCAGCCTCATGTGGGGCGTCCAGGCGGCCTCCATGCGCCGGCACGAGGTCACCGAGGAGCTGATTGCCGACGCCGCCGGACGCGTCGTGGCGCTCGGTTGGGGCGTGCCTGGTCAGCGGGTGGGGATAACCGCCGGACTGCCGAGCGGCCGACCCGGCACGACGAGCCTGCTCCAGGTCCAGGAGCTGCCTTCTGCGGAGGTTTCGAGGGCCTGACACCGCCACCGTGACCCGACCGACCCCACCCGACAAGATGCGTCTCGGCGGTATGGCGCTCGGAAACGGGCTGCTCGTGCACGGCCCGACCCACTGGGCCGCCGCGGTCCGCGACCCCGAGGGCGAGTTGCAGGTGGCCTCCGGGGCGAAGCCCGACCTCGCCGGGCACACCACCGAGCGTATCCCCGGCCTGCGCGGTGTGACGAAGCTCGCCGAGGCGATCGCGGTCATCCCGCTCGTCAAGCGCGCCCTGCCCGCCGCCCGCCTGCCCATGCAAGACGCAAAGACGGTCGGCGCCATGGCCGCGGCGGCCCTCGCCGGCCAGGCGGTCCGCCACGGCGGTGGCGCCCGGCGGACCATGGGGCGCGAGGCGCTCGTGGCCGGCATCGGCGTCCTCCCCGCCCTCCTCGCGCTGCGCGGCGGCGACCTCGCCGCCTATCACGGCGTCGAGCACAAGGCGATCGCCGCCTACGAGGACGACGACGCCAGTGCCGCGGACGCGGCCAAGGAGCACGACCGCTGCGGCTCGAACCTCGTCGCTCCGCTCGTGGGGAGCGCGGTGGCCGGCAACGTGGCGGTGCGCCGGGCCGGGCTGCGCGGTCCCGGGGCGGATGCCGCGGTCGCCCTCGGCAGCGTCGCCTTTGCCATCGAGCTGTTCGCCCTCGCCGAGCGTCATCCCGACACGGCGCTCGCCCGCGCGGTGCGCCGCCCGGGCTATGAGCTCCAGCGGGCGCTCGGGACGCGCGAGCCGACCGAGGAGCAGCTCGAGGTCGGCGAGGCGGCGCTGGCGGAGATCCTGCGGGTGGAGCGCGCCGGCTGAAGAGGTCGTCTCGGCGCATTCGCCCGTAGACTTCCTCCATGTCGCTCACCACCGTACTCGAGCGTCTCGACCCGAGCGTCTTCCAGCTCCCGGTCGAGCGCATCCGCGACGGCTACTACTCCGACGCCTACTTCACCTTCTCAAAGGAGGTGCTCGAGGCCGAGGGGCGCCGGCCCAACGTGGTCATGCAGGTCTTCCAGCAGAAGGAGGCCGTCCTCGGCGGGATCGACGAGGCGATCACCATCCTCAAGCTGTGCTCTGGCCGGCGTCGCGCCGACGGCTCGTGGGAGGAGGGCTGGGACCGGCTGGCCGTCCACGCGCTGCGCGAGGGCGACGAGATCACGTCGCACGAGCCGGTCATGCACGTCGAGGGCGACTACTCGCTGTTCGCCCACCTCGAGACCGTCTACCTCGGCTGCATGGCGCGCCGCACGCTCGTCATGCGCAACGTCAAGGAGGTGGTGGACGCCGCGGCCGGCAAGCCGATCCTGTTCTTCCCGGCGCGCCATGACCACTGGCTCGTCCAGACCGGCGACGGGTGGGCGGCGCACGTGGCCGGAGCGATCGGGGTCTCGACCGACGCCCAGGCCTCGTGGTGGGGGGGCCGCGGGATCGGGACGGTGCCTCACGGGCTGATCGCCGCCTACGGAGGAGACACCGTCGCGGCGGCCGACGCCTTCGCCCGGCACTTCGCCGACCAGATGAACGTCGTCGTGCTCGTCGACTTCGACAACGACTCCGTGCGCACCTCGCTCGAGGTCGCCGACGCGCTCGGCGACCGGCTCTGGGGCGTGCGCCTCGACACGTCGGGGTCGATGGTCGATCGGGTCCTGTGGACCGAGATGGGCACCTTCGACCCGACGGGGGTCAACCCCCGGCTCGTCGAGCGGGTACGCGCGGCCCTCGACGAGGCCGGCCACGAGCGAATCAAGATCGTCGCCTCGGGCGGCTTCGACGCCGACCGCATCCGCCGCTTCGAGGCGCTCGAGGCGCCCGTGGACTCCTACGGAGTGGGCTCGGCGCTCCTGCGGGGCGCAAACGACTTCACGGCCGACGTCGTGCGCGTGGACGGCCGCGACTGCGCCAAGGCGGGGCGGCGGCACACGCCGAGCGACCGGCTCGAGCTCGTGGAATAGCGCGCGCCGCTCGCGCGGCCGTCAGGTCGCCTCGACGCCGGGGATCATTCCGTTGCGGAAGGCATCGACGAACAGCCGGTGGTCCTCGCGCGTGAGCTCGCCGTAGCTGGCCCCGAACCGGCATAGCTGCTCGACGAACGCTTCGTCGTCGTCGCCGACCGCTTCGATGATCGCCTTCTCGGTCTCGAAGTCGACCAGGTTCTCGTCGCTCGACGCGTCGGACACGCAGTGCGCCTTGGCGGTCGCCCGGCCGAGGCCGTTCAGGAGCGGGAGCACCTCGTCGGGCTCGGTCACCCCGTCCCAGTCGACGTCGTGGGCATAGGGCGAGAGCTCCTGGACGACCTGGCCGTGCCCGTCGAGCTCGCACCAGCCGAGCCAGGGGTCGGTGTGGGCCTGGAGCGCGCGCTGGGAGAGCGCGGTCCGATGGCCCTGGTGGTCGAAGTAGTTCTCGATCCGCTCGTCGGAGACGACACGGCTCGGCGCCGGCACGAGCGCCCGCTTCATCGAGAGGATCACGTCGTTCTCGAGCGCCTCGCTCTGGCCCTCCACGAGCAGGGACTGGACCGGTAGCCCGGCGCTTCCGATGCCCACACCGGTCAGGGTGACGACGTCCTTGACCCGATAGGAGACGCTCTGCTGGCGGTTGCGCTCGGGGATCGTCTCGAGGTAGGCCTCGTAGGCGTTCATCACGTGAACCTGCTCCTGGAAGTCGAGCCGGCGCTCTCCGGCCGACTCCTTGAACCGCCGCTCGCCCTCCTCGATCAGCGTGAGCGAGTCGAGCAGGGCGATCCGGGTGCCCGAGCGCGCGCCGAGCAGGATGTCGCGCACCTCGCCGTCGGTGTTGCTCAGTGTGAGCCGGAACTCCTCGTCGCGCTCACCGCGAGCGAAGTAGCGCACCTGGTCGAGGTATGCCCGCGCGTAGGTGTCGATCATCTCGCGGATCGTCTTGTCCGGGAAGGCCTTCCTGAAGCCGAGCAGGGCAAGGCTCGCGACCATCCGCTGGAGATCCCACGTGAAGTGGCCGAGGTAGGCCTCGTCGAAGTCGTTGACGTCGAAGACGAGAACGCCCTCGGCGTCCATGTAGGTCCCGTAGTTCTCCGCGTGCAGGTCGCCCTGGATCCAGATGCGGCTCGTGTGGTCGTTGGCGTAGGGATCGTCGAGCTTGTCGACATCGTGGTAGAAGAGCGGGGCGGCGCCGCGATAGAAGTCGAACGGCTCGGCCGCCATCTTGCGGAACTTGCGCCGGAAGGCGCGCGGGTTGATCTCGATCAGCTCGGAGAAGGCCTCGACGAGGCAATCGACGATCTCCTGCTGGCGGTCTTCGGAGGAGGAGTTGAGGTCTTCGACTGAGGTCACGCTTCAAGAGAATACGGCTTTAGCCGCCGCCCAGGCTCATGCTTTGGTCCCTGGCCGCCGATACGGCCCTGGGATGCCCGCCCCTTCCCTCCTGCCGCTCGCCCTGTCCTTCGACAGCATCGAGAACTGGCGCTCACCTGGCTGCCCATCCTCTTCATGGGGCTGATCGTCGTCCTGATCGGGATGACGTTGCGGTACATGCCGCGCACCAAGCCCCAGGAGATCAAGCCCCAGAGCTCGGGCTCGATCGTCTGGGACGACGTAGCCGGGGTCGACGAGGCCAAGGCCGAGCTGCGCGAGGTCGTCGACTTCATGCGCGATCCCAAGCGCTTCAAGCGGCTGGGGGCCAAGGTCCCCAAGGGCATCCTGCTGCACGGACCGCCCGGAACCGGCAAGACGCTCCTGGCCAAGGCGGTCGCCCACGAGTCGAACGCCAGGTTCTTCGCGCAGTCGGCGTCGTCGTTCGTGGAGATGTTCGCCGGGCTCGGGGCCGCGCGCATCCGGCGCCTGTTCCGCGTCGCGCGCAAGCAGGCACCCGCGATCATCTTCATCGACGAGCTCGACGCCGTGGGGGCCACTCGCGGAAAGGACATCTCCGGCGAGAAGGACCAGACGCTCAACCAGCTCCTCGTCGAGATGGACGGCTTCGAAAGCGCCGACAACATCGTCGTGGTGGCCGCCTCGAACCTGCTCGACAAGCTCGACCCGGCGCTCCTGCGACCCGGGCGCTTCGACCGCCAGATCTTCGTCTCACCGCCGGACCTCGCGGGTCGCCAGGACATCCTGCGCGTGCACTCGCGCGACAAGCCGCTGGGCGGCGTCGACCTCGAGATGGTCGCCCGCCAGACGAGCGGCCTCGCCGGGGCCGACCTGGCGAACATCTGCAACGAGGCCGCAATCTTCGCCGGCCGGTCGCTTCGCGACGTGGTCCTGATGCAGGACTTCGAGGCGGCGCTCGAGCGGGTCGTAGCCGGGATGCAGTCGCGCCGCGTGATCAACGACCACGAGAAGCGGGTGATCGCCTACCACGAGGCCGGCCACGCCTGTGCTCGGTGATCCTGCCCTCGGTCGAGCGGGTCCACAAGATCTCGATCGTCCCGCGCGGGCGCGCGCTCGGGTACACGCTCAACCTTCCGGAGGAGGACCGCTACCTCAAGGCCAAGGACGAGCTGATCGACCACATGGTCGTGCTGCTCGCCGGCGCGTGGCCGAGCACGTCGTCTTCGGAACGGTCACGACCGGCGCCTCCGACGACCTCAAGCGCGTCTACGAGCTGAGCCGCGCGATAATCGCCGAGTACGGGATGGGACGGCGCTGATGTCGCGCCGCCTGCCCGCCGACGATTACTCGGTCTCGGACGGGACCCGCCGCCTAGTCGACGACGAGCAACAGCACCTGACCGACATGGCCTGGCGCCGTGCTCTCGAGATCATCCTCGCCCGCCGGCCGTTGCTCGACGCACTCGCCACCACGCTGCTCGAGCAGGAGGTGCTGCTGCGGGCGGACATCGAGCGGATCGTGGGTGAGGAGGCCGCGCGAGAAGTCGAGCGCCGGGGCGAGCAGGTGCCGAGCGAGCTGGCGCCCCTAGGCGGGGATACCGCCGCTGCGAAAACGCCGGGCGCCGAGCTTCCGGTGAACGCTGCGCGTGCGCTCGACCCGCTGCCCCACGCCCGCACCGACGGCGAGAACGCGCCGGAGGCAGGCAGGCCGGAGAGGCCGAGCGGTTCCTAGCCGCCCCCTGGTTAGACTGCCCCGGATGTTCGGCCGGATCGACCACATCGGCGTCGCCGTCGAGGACCTCGACGCGGCGATGGAGGTCTACCGCGACCGCCTCGACATGCGCGAGCAGCACCGCGAGACCGTCGAGGAGTTCGGCGTCGAGGCCGTGCTGCTCGAGGTCGGCGACGGCCACGTCGAGCTGCTGCGCCCGCTGACCGAGGACACCGGCGTCGCGCGGTTCATCGAGCGCAACGGCCCCGGCCTGCACCACGTCGCCTACGGGACCGACGACATCGACGGCGCGCTCGAGGCGGCCCGCACGGCCGGGCTTCGGCTGCTCGACGAGGAGCCGCGGCGCGGCATCCGGGGTAGCCGCGTGGCCTTCCTGCACCCGAAGGCCACGGCCGGGGTCCTGACCGAGCTCGTCGAGGCAGCGCGCTAGGTGGCCTCGAGCGGCGCAGAGCGCGCCAAGCGCGTCGACATCGGCTTCTCGAGCGGTCAGGTCCTCTCGTTGCGCATGGCCGACGAGACCTACCGCGCGCTCGGCGAGGAGGTGCGGTCGGGGAGCCAGGGCTGGCACGAGCTCGAGACCGAGGACTCGAACGTATCGGTCAACCTCGGTCAGGTGGTTTACGTGCGGCTCGACACCGAGCAGCAGAAGGTCGGCTTCTAGCCCTCCTCCCGCTCGCGCCCCTTCTCCTCGACCACTCGATCCGTGTCGGCCGAAGGCTGCAGATCCCGATCGCTGGGCATCTCGTCGGCGGGCTTCGCGTCCTCGGGCTCGATCTTCGCCGGACGCTCGTGTCGCTTCTCTCGCTCCTCTCTCTCCATCTCCACCTCCCCTCCTTGAACGAATCCGAGACGATCCCCTACCCCGGGACCGAGACCGAAAACGAGCCTCGTCCCGAGACCCTGGAGGAGGAGGCCGGGCGACGCCTGCTCGTAACCTTCGACCGCCTAACGCGCCTCGACCTCGCGCTCCTGCGAATCCTCCGCACGCGCGGCCACGCTCGCCCGCTCGAGGTAATGGTCCTGCGCTACAGCCATTGGGGCGAGCACGCCGCCCTGTGGCACGCGGTCGCGGCGCTCGGGGCGTTGCTCGACGCGCGCCGGCGCAAGACCTACCTGCGGGCCACGGTCGTGATCGCCCTCACCCAGGCCGCGAATTTCGTGGCCAAGACCCTGATCCGCCGCGCGCGGCCGCTGCTCGAGGACCTGCCGCCCCTGTCGCCGACCATCAGCGGCCTCTCGACGCCCTCTGCGCACGCGTCGACATCGGCCGCCGCCGCGAGCGCGCTGCGCGACGCGCTGCCGCGCCTTCCCGTCTACCTCGCGGCGGCGGGCATGGCTCTCTCACGCCCCTACATCGGTGTCCACTACCCCTCCGACACCGCGGCGGGGATAGCGCTCGGGCTCCTGGTCGCCCGAGCGGTGCGCCGCGGGCACGTCAAGCTCGAAGGGCGGTGAGGATCGGCATCGTCGGCCTGCCGAACGCCGGCAAGTCGTCGCTCTTCAACGCCCTCACCCGCGCCGGCGCCGGCGCGGCCAGCTATCCGTTCACCACCGTCGAGCCCAACGTGGCCGTGGTCCCGGTGCCCGACGACCGCCTGGACGCGGTCGCCGAGACCGTCGCAGCGACGCCGGTCGTCCCCGAGACGATCGCCTTCCACGACATCGCGGGGCTCGTGCGCGGCGCCTCCCGCGGGGAGGGTCTCGGCAACCGGTTCCTGGCCAACATCCGCGAGACCGACGCGATCGTCCACGTCGTGCGCGCCCACGGCGACGAGCAGGTGCCCCACCCCGAGGGCCGCGTCGACCCGGTGGCCGACGTCGAGACCGTCGAGACCGAGCTCCTGCTCGCCGACCTCGAGCAGGCCGAGCGCCGACTCGAGCGCGTGGCGCGTCAGGCCAAGTCGGGGGAGGCCGCGACGGTGGCCGAGGAAGCGTGGCTGCGCGAGCTCGTCGTCGCGCTCGGCGAGGGGTGCCCGGCGCGCGCGGTGCCCCCGCCCGCGCGGGCTCCCGAGGCGCTGCGGGCGCTGTCCCCGCTGACCGCCAAGCCCGTGCTCTACGTGGCCAACGTGGGCGAGGAAGGGCCCGCCGAGCCTCCGCCTGAGCTCGCGGCCCGGGCCAGCGGCGCGGGCGCCGGGTCGCTGGCGGTGAGCGCGCGCCTCGAGGCCGAGCTCGCCGAGCTCGACGCGGCGGAGGCGGCGACCATGCGCGCCGAGCTCGACGCGGGCGAGTCGGGGCTCGCGCGCCTGGTCCGCGCCGCCTTCGAACTGCTCGAGCTGATCTCCTTCTTCACGGCTGGGCAGGCTCGGGAGGCCCGCGCTCACGCGATCGAGCGCGGCACCACCGCGTGGGGGGCCGCGGGCAAGGTCCACTCCGACATGCAGCGCGGGTTCGTGCGTGCCGAGGTCGTCGGGTGGGACGAGCTCGTGGCCGCGGGCGGCTACGCGGGGGCGCGCGAGCGGGCCACGCTGCGGCTCGAGGGCCGAGACTACGAGGTGCGCGATGGCGACGTGATCACGGTGCGGTTCACTCCGTGAGCCCGCCGTACGGGGCGATGACCGGCCGAAGAGCCGGCCGCCACGCGAGCGCAACGGCGGACGGTTAGCCTGCTGATGACCATGGCCATCCTCCGCCGCCGCTCCCAGCAGCCCCGCCGCCCGCTGACCGGCCGCGTCGTCGCCATCACGGGCGGAGCGCGCGGGCTCGGCCTCGCCATGGCGCAGGCGGTCGCCGCTCGCGGCGCCAGGGTCGCCATCGGCGATCTCGACTCAGAGCTCGGCGCCGCCGAGGCGGCGAAGCTCCCCGGCGGCGCGGCCGGACTCGAGCTCGACGTGACCGATCCGGACTCCTTCAAGCGCTTCCTCGACACGACGGAGAATCGCCTCGGGCCGCTCGACGTCCTCGTCAACAACGCGGGGATCATGGTCGTGTCGCCGTTCCTCGAGGAACCGGAGGCGCTGACCCGCCGCGAGATCGACATAAACCTCCATGGGGTCATCACCGGCATGCGACTCGCGATTCCGGGGATGCAGCGCCGGCGGACGGGTCACGTGGTCAACGTGGCGTCGGTCGCCGGGAAGATCGCCGTGGCCGGGGAGGCCGTCTACGTCGCGACCAAGCATGCCGTGGTGGGACTCAGCGAGGCCGTCCGTGCCGAGCTGCGGGGTACGGGGGTGGAGCTGTCGGTGATGATGCCGGGTCTCGCCAACACCGAGCTCGCCTCGGGCATGAGCGCCGGACGGGGCGTCAAGCTCGTCGAGCCTGGCGAGGTCGGCACCGCGCTCGTCGACGCACTCGAGCGACCGCGCTTGGAGATCTACGTACCGTCCAAGCTCAACGGGCTGCTGCGCTTCAACGCCGCGCTGCCGCAGGGGGCCCGCGACGCCATGAACCGGTTCTTCCAGACCGACCAGGTCGCCACGAAGGTCGACAAGACCGCGCGTGCGGCCTATGCGGCGCGGGCCTCGGCCGGGATGCCGCTGGCCGAAGCCCCGGCGCCTCCTTCGTCCGCGCCCGTTGCGGGCGTCACCGAAGCCGAGGTCCAGTCGCGCTGACCCAGTCGGGGTCGCGCGACGGCAGCGCGGCCGGCGCCGCCACCGCGCGCTCTACCGCTTCCCCACCTGCACCGCCGCGCCAACCGAGCCGCCGACCCGGACGCGGTAGCGGCCGGGTCGATCGACGGACACGCGGAAAGCCCCGCGGCGGTCGGCATGGGCTCGCATGGCGCGCCGCCAGCCGCGTCGCTCCCTGCGCTCGATGGCGATGAGTCCCTCGCGCGGCTCGGGCGACACTCGGCCCGTAAGGACGCCCACCGGCGCCCGTCCGCTCGCCGGAGAGCGAAGCGCGCGCACCGCTCCGGCCGCCGCCGTGTCGATGCGTCCGAAGCTCGCCCAGGAGTCGCGCAGCTCCAACTTGGCGCGCAGGGTCGCACCCGAGGCGGACTTGCGGCCCTCGGTCCCGATCACCTCGGCGCGGAGGATGCGCGGCGAGTCGCCCCGCTCGAGGACCTTGATGCCTTCGTAGCGACCCTTGACGAGCGAGCCCAGACGGCGCTCCATCTCCGCACGACTGAGCGACAGGAACCAGCGGAAGTGCGGCGAGATGCGGTCGTAGCGGTCGGCGACGCTGCGGAGGTAGGGGTAGGCCCGGCCGTTGAAGGCGTTGGCCGCCGACTCGGTGCGCCCGCCGGAGCTCGAGGAGAAGAAGGTGATGGCGGTCGCGCCCCGATGGAGGAGGACCGCGCCCCTCGTCGCCTCGATGGCGGCGTCGCTCTCCGGCGCCTCCCCGCCTACCCCCTTGTAGACCTGCGAGCGCTGGTCGGGATACTGGTCGAACAGGCCTCCCGCGCGAGCGGTGGCGAGCGCGTAGGAGCGCGCGGCGACCGCCTGGGCCTTGAGTGTCTCCTCGGGCCAGGAGGCGGGCACCTCGCTGGGGACTACGCCGCGCAGGTAGTCCTCGAGCCCGACGACGTTGATCGCGGTCAGCCCGCCCGAACCGGGATGGAGCCGCAGCGCCCCCCGGTACTCGCCGTCCGAGACCCCGTTGAGCGCCGGGCCGAGGAGCCGTATGGGGCTGCCGCGCCCGTCGACGGTGAGCGGCGCCGGGAAGCGGCGGACGAGCTTGCCGGCCGAGGTGCGCAGCTCGACCTGGCCCTCCCGCGTCGCCCCCGCCCGGTAGGTGCGATCGGGGTCGAGCGGGCGTATCCCGGGCACGCGAGCAGCGCCGCTGAACTCGACTGCCGGAACGCCCTCGGAGAGCACGACGCGCGTGCGGTCGGTCGGGGCGGGGCCAAGCTGGGCCCCGCGGTAATAGTGGGCGAGGATCTTCGGATAGGTGAACTCCTTGCGCGCCATGCCGTAGGCGCCGTACTGGCTCATGCCGACGCCATGCCCGTTGCCCGCGCCGCGGATCGTGTAGACGGTGGCCGCCCCGGCGGGGCCCGCCCAAAGCGCGGCCGCGACGGTCACGAGGATCGCGAAGAGGAGGAGGGTCAGACCGGCGGGGCGGATGACGGAAGGGCGGCTCATGGCGAAGGGCGTGTACCGAGCTATCGGGCAGGGGAAGAGGCTGCTTGAGGGCAGTTTGCGAACCAGTGTCCGACCAAAGGTCCCCGGCCCGCAACACTCGCCCCCCAGATTAGACACCCGCGCGTCCGGGAGGAGCAGGTTGGCGGCACGAAAAGCGTCCGAGGTCTTCGTGGAGTGCCTCGAGGCCGAGGGCGTGCGCCACGTCTTCGGCATCCCCGGAGAGGAGACCGTCGACCTGAACGAGGCCCTGGCCGACTCCTCGATCGAGTTCGTCCCCGTGCGCCACGAGCAGGGCGGCGGCTACATGGCCGACGTCTACGGCCGGCTCACCGGACGCGCCGGCGTGTGCCTGGGTACGCTCGGGCCGGGGGCGATGAACCTCACCACTCCGGTCGCCGACGCGTGGCTCGACCACGCGCCGCTCGTCGCCCTCACCGGCCAGGGCGGCCTCGAGCGCATGCACAAGGAGTCCCATCAGTACATCGACGTAATGCGCGTGATGCGCCCGATCACCAAGTGGAACGCCCGGATAACCGAGCCTGGGATCATCCCCGAGGTCGTCCGCAAGGCGTTCAAGGTGGCGCAGGCCCAGAAGCCCGGTCCCGCCCATCTCGAGCTCCCGGAGGACGTGATGGATGCTGAGGTCGAGAGTGAGCCCTCCGCGGGCAGATAATCGGAGGACCCGACGGCGAGGCGAGAGGCGGGAAGGTCCGCGATATGCCCACGCGGGTTGACTGAGCTGGGCTCACTGATCGCGGCGACGCGCCAACCGTAGGAGCGGGGCTACCTGACGATCGCACGCCGATCGCGCGGCGCGGACTTGGTCAGACCTGATGGACAATGCTCAGGCGCAGCGGCTGGTGGCCCACTCAGGGACGCTGTCCCTGGGAGGCCTTGCCGCCGCCGAAGTGGTCAGGCCGGCGGGCGATCGAGGGAGCTCCTCGCTGGGGCGACCGCCTCTGAGAGGCCATCATCACCACCATCACGACCAGCACGATGAGGAGGCCGAGCGTGTGGTCAAAGCGGAGGTTCTCGCTCAGGTAGGTGGGCATGTACGTCAGGAGCATGTAGTCGGCCACGTTGAAGGCGATGACGAGGCCGGAGCAGACGAGCAGCGCACGCGGGTGGCGCGCGAACGTCTCCTTGACCTGCGCGCCGATGCCCTGACCGCCCTCCTCCTCGGATGAGTCCTTCTGCTCGAACGCCGGCGTCTCGCTCAGCTTGAGGCGCAGATAGAGGCCCACGAGGCCGAGGGGGCCACCGACGAGGAGGGGATGCGCCTTCCCCAGCTCAGGAAGCTCTCGGGCGCCAGGGCGAAGCTGAGCGCGGTGACGAGCCCCGACCCGAGCACGAAGCCACCGAGCGTGCCGAACTCGAGCCAGCTCGTCAGGAATCCGCGGCGCTTGTCCGGCGAGTGCTCGGCGGCGAAAAGTCATGTCCCCCGCCGTACTCGCCGCCCGTCGAGAAGCCCTTCACCAGGCCGCAGACGAACAACAGGACAGAGGCGCCGACGCCAATGCTCGCGTAGGAGGGCAGCAGGCCGATCGCCTTCCCCCGCCATGAGGATCATCGTCGTGGCGAGGGTCGTCTGGCGTCCGACCCGATCGCCCAGGGCGCCGAAGAAAACGCCCCCGAGGGGGCGCATGGCGAGCGCCGCGGCAAAGGTTGCGATCGCGAGCAGCTGGCCCGTCGGGTCGCCGGCCGGAAAGAAAACCTGGCCGAGCGTGACCACGAGGAAGCCTTAGACGCGGTAGTCGAACCACTCGACGGCGTTGCCGATCGCCGCCGCTGCGACCGTGCGCTTGAGGGCGCGCGGCTCGACGACGGTCACGTCGTCGGGACTGAGGCCGTTGTCCGCGGCCTGTCCCAACTTCTCGTCGGGCTGTCCGTTCTGGCTTGAGACGGTGTCATGAGGGCTCTGGCCGGTGGCTACTAGCCGGTCCCTTCACGGCCAAGCATCTCGCCGCCGGCACTTCCCGTCCCGACGAGGTGGAGTTCGTGGATCCAGCGGCGCACGACCAACCGCGAGCGCCGACCGAGCTCGAGCGGTGCGCGCTCGGTCGCCACGCACCGTCAGTCGCGACGTCGCGGAAAGGGAGTCCTCCCTGAAGTCAGCGCACCAAGCCACGGTCGACGTGAGCTGTCGCGTGATCGGGCTCGCCGCTCGAACGCCTCGGCGACCCGGTCGAGCTTGCGTAGACGGGTTGCCTGCTGGCGTTCGGCCTCGCGCCTAATGCCTCCCAGCGGGGAATCTTTCCTTCTGGCCATGTCCTTCCACCTTCCTGCCCTCTGAGACTGGATCGCACGGAAGAGAGAAGGAGGTCCCAGCGAGCGGTTCGGACCAATCCTACTCGTCCGTAACTCCCGCCTTCCCTGCCGCCCGTTGATCAGGCGGCTACTCGCCTTCGCCGATCTGGCCCGGCCACGTCCAGGAGACGCCCACGACCACGCGCCGAAGGGCTCGGTCGGCGAGCATGCGCAGCAGCTTGTACATCGTCCCCTCGATGACCGCGGCCCCCAGGAGCGGGAGCAGCCGAACATCCTCTTGAGCGGTGTCGGGCGGATCCTCACCGAAAGCCCGCATCCAGAGAGTGGCCGCCAGCTTCTGGCCGAGGATGCCGGCGATCAGGATGGTGGGGAAGGCCACCGCGGAAGGAAGGCTCTGCATCGGGGAACCTCGTACCCGGGCGCGGGCAACCTAATCCTGGGCACAGGGCCAGGACGAACAGACGGCGCGGGAGGCGTTCCCCGATGCCCGCGTGTGCCTCATGCGTCGCTCCCACCAGAGCGGGTATGCCGGACCAAGGTCATTGCGACGAGAGGAGAGGTCATGGCCGCAAGGCGAAAGGTCGCGAAGGGCAGCTCGAAGGCGGCGAGGGCGGTACCCGGGAAGCGCTCGGCCGGACGGCGGGGAGCCAAGCTCGGCGCCCGGGCGGCGAAGCGCAACGCCTACCTGCAGGCGCTGATCCACAACGAGCGGGTGCACGAGCGCGTCCGGACCGGCGTGGGGTCGGCCCGAGCCGCCTACCGACGCGTCTCGCGCCGCGGCAAGGGAGCAGACGATCTCCTTGCCGACCGCAAGGCGCGGCACCAGCTCGGACGGGCGATCGTCGCGTTCAAGGAGGCCGCCGATGCCGTCCGGGGGGCGAAGGCCAGGAGGCGGCGCAGGATCGGTGCCCGTGCCGTGGTGCCCGTGGTCGCGGTCGGCGGCGCGGGGGCGCTCCTGGTCAGCGAGAGCCTGCGCGAGAAGCTGGTCGGGCTCGTATCGAGCTCGACGAACGGCTCCCAGCCCGAGGGAGGGGTCAGCGGGGCGAGCGACGCGACGCCGTCCGCAGCGGATACCGCCGTCGAGCCGGCGCCTCCTCCCGTGGAGAACCCCCCGCCAACGGTGGGAGAGGACCAGGGCTAGAGGACAAGAGAGCCGATGTGAAGCAGGGCGCGTAGGCGCTCTGTCAGCTCGAGCGGCTCGGTCCGTCACCGCCGGTGCCCTGAGTGTGACCTTCTGGTGAGATCTTGCCGCTTCCCGAGCAACGCGTGCAGAGCCCGGTCCCACCACACACGCGGCAAGTCTCGCCTCTCTCGGTCTTGCCGGCTCCCCTGCACCGGTGACACTTGCCCAGGCCGAAGCAAAGCGGGCATCGCGCCATCTGGCCCCTCCGTGGGTCGAGGTGGTGGAGCGATTGTCAGCCGCTCGTCTCGGTTGATCTCTGTTTCGGCATCGGTGGCCCGGCGGTTGTGCGCGGCCCTCCGATGCTGGCCGTATTGGCGCAGCACCGGGCCCTCTGCGCTGGTCGCCGGCCCCGTCGTGCGTCTTGGGTGCACGCGAACCGTCGCCTGCCCGGCGGAGACCTAAGGTGAGCCGATGACCGCCGCGAGCGAGGAGGAGGCCGTCTGGGTCGGCCTCGACCTGGGGACCCAGAGCATCAGGGCGCTTGCGGTGTCAGCCGGCGGTGAGGTGGTCGGAAGCGGCTCGCGCCCGCTCGCGGGCGAACGGGACGGTGATCGCCACGAGCAGGACCCCGCTCAGTGGTGGGAGGCGCTCTGTGCCGCCTCCCGGACGGCGCTTCGCGATATCGCGCCGGAGCGCGTGCGGGGCGTGGCGATCGACGGAACGTCGGGGACGGTCCTGCTCGTCGACCCTGCGGGTGCCCCCCTGACCCCCGCCCTGATGTACGACGACTCACGCGCGACCGACCAGGCGCGGCGGGTCAACGACGAGGGTGCGGCGGTCTGGAGCTCGCTCGGCTACCGGATGCAGGCGGGGTGGGCGCTCCCCAAGGTCCTGTGGATGCTCGAGGAATGGCCCGAGCTCGCGCGCGGCGCGCGGCTTGCCCACCAGCCCGACTACGTCACCCGGAGGCTCTGCGGGGACGAGGTCCCCGCCGACACAAGCCACGCGCTCAAGACGGGCTATGACCTGATCCATGGGGGGTGGCCGGGCGAGGTGCTCGAGAGGCTCGGCGTGCCCGAGGACCTTCTGCCCCGGGTGGTCCGCTCCGGCTCGACCCTCGGCGAGGTCTGTCCGGAGGCCGCTCGCCAGACCGGGATAGCGGCGGGGACACCGGTGATCGCCGGCATGACCGATTCGTGTGCCGCCCAGCTCGCGGCGGGGGCCCTCGGCGAGGGGCAATGGAACTCGGTGCTCGGCACTACGCTCGCGCTCAAGGGCGTCTCGTCCGAGCTCATCCGGGACCCAAACGGCGTCGTCTACTCCCACCTGGCGCCCGACGGGGGGTGGCTGCCGGGGGGCGCCTCCAGCACAGGCGCGGGGGTCCTGTCGGCCACCTTCGGCGAGCGCGACCTCGACGAGCTCGGCCGGCGGGCGGCGGACCACGAGCAAACCGGTGTGCTCGCCTACCCGCTCCTCGGGCGCGGCGAGCGCTTTCCGTTCGCCGCCGACGACGCCGAGGGCTTCCTGGTGGGCGACCCCGCGGACGAGGCGGAGCACTTCGCCGCCCTGCTGCAGGGCCTCGCCTGCTTCGAGCGGCTGTGCTTCGACTACCTGCACCTCCTCGGGGCGCCGATCGACGGCGAGCTCAGCCTGACCGGCGGGGCAGCGCGCAACCGCTACCTGTGCCAGCTACGCGCCGACTCGCTGGAGCGGCCCGTCCGGCTCCCCGAGAACGCAGAGCCCGCGCTCGGCATGGCGGTGCTCGCCGCCTCTGTGGGCCGGTCGACGGCCGACGCGGCGGCGGAGATGGTCCGGGTGGGGGAGGTCATCGAGCCCCGCCCGGACCGGGTGGAGCGCTTCCGCGAGCCCTACGCCCGGCTCCTCACAGAGCTCGAGGAGCGGGGCTGGCTCGACGCGAGCGTGGTCGCGCACGCGCGCGCGAGGGCGGGCGCCTGAGCCACCGGTGCACTGCCTCGCCCCGAGGCGACCCCGGCGCTCACCTCATCTGCTTGACAGGCAGCGGGCCCAACCCCCGCGAGCGGTCAGGTCGCCGTTGGCGACCTTGTAGGCGACTGTCTCGAGATAATCACCGCCATCGCGGGTGCGCACGGCCGCCTGCTCCGGCCGGACGCCGAGGTCGGCCAGCGCGCGCGCCGCCTCGGGGTCGAAGCAGCGCGCATCGAGCCACCTGGCGGTCATCGCGTCGTCGAATCCGGCGTCCGACCATGCCTTGGCAGCGGCCTCGGCATCGCCACCGCGATCAGCCAGCTCCCCGTACCGCTTGATCGTCTCAACGCTGGTCCTGGCCGGCGGGTAGTAGACCTTCATGGAGTCATCCCCCGTGGATCGTCGTGAGTGATCGTTATACCGGATCGCGCTCGGTAGGGGTGGGGGCGCGGCGCCCCAAACGCGCGACACTCGCCGAACGCGCCCGCCATCCTGTGCCGAGGGCGCCGGACGACCCGTCCCCGCCGGTCGGGCGGCCGCCCTGTCCAGCGAAGGTAAGACGCGAAAAGGGGAGCGCCACATGAGCAGCACGATCGCGGTGGTCGACCAGGGGCAACCCATCGCCTTCTCGTTCGACGACATGATGCGCTACCACGGGCCGGCCGCCCCGGGCGGGGTCGCGCATGCGTTCAAGGTCCTGGAGCGCGCCCTGGCGCTGCTCGAACCCGATGGTTCGCCGGAGCGACGCGAGCTCACGATCGAGACCGCGTTCGGCGGCCCGGGTGCGCGCGATGCCTTCGAGCTGGTCACGCGCGCCGTTACAGATGAGCGCTACGTCGTCGACCCGAGGCTCGAACGCCCTGAGCGCGGCCGGACGCTCGAACGGTTCGTCTTCCGAGTCGGCTACCGAGACCGCGCGGTCACGCTCCTCGTCCGCGAGGGATGGGTGCCCGACGAGTTCATCGAGCTCGCGCGCAGGGAACCGCGCACCACCGAGGAAGACGATCGCCTCGCTGTCCTGAAGCGGGAGATGGCTGACCGCGTGATGTCGGCGCCGGCCATCGATGTCTACGACGCGACGGATGTGACTTGATGCGCCGGGGCGCGAGTCGGCCGGCAACGCCGTCCTCGCTCGAGGAGCTGCCCACCTCAGCAGACGGCTGCGGGCGGACAGAGCCTGGTGGGCCGCGCCGCCGAAGAGCTCGACATCGCGCGCTGCACGCGCTCGAGGAGCGGTCTGGGCGTGTCGTCAGGCCGGCTGACCGGCTCCGTGCGCCTGGCCGTCGAGCGCGAGCACGTCGATAACCTCTGCTCGGGCGCGGCGTGTGCTTCCCGAGCGCAGCGACGATGCTGCAGGCGCGGCGCCTACGAGCGCAGAGCCGGTCGCGCGGTCTCTAAGGTAGGTCCGCCCCCGAACGAACGTCCTACCCGCCCGCGGCGATGAGCGAGAGGGCGGTGGACCGACGGGGGAGGGGTTTGCGGTTAGAGGTCACGTCGGCCGACGCAACTTTTGCCGCCGCCGGCGGTTTGCCGTGTAGCCGCCTGAAACCCCACTGATGCTCACCAAAGGGATATGACACCGAAAATCGCCCCCTCTCCTCGGCCCGCCATCGGGCTTCGCCTCCCGGCCGCCGCGGCGGCCGTGCTGGCGGCCGCCGCCCTCGCCCTGGCCCTCGCCCCGGCAAGCGCCTCGGCCTCCCATACGGATACGAGCTACTTCACCGGGCTCGGAGTCTTCGGCTCGCCCACGGCTACGCAGCTCAACAGGGCCCGCAGCGCGAGGGTCAAGACGATGCGCATCCAGCTCAACTGGGCCTACGTTGAGCCGCGGAAAGGCGAATTCAGCTGGAGCCGCTATGACCGAGTCATCGTGAGCGCCGCCAGCCGCGGGGTGAGGATCATGCCGATGCTCCTCGGGACCCCGAGGTGGGTCTCGTCCCGGCAGACGGCGGCCCCGCGGACAAGCACCGCTAGGAGCTACTTCGCCCGCTTCGCGCAGATGGCGGCGGCCCGGTACGGGCCGAACGGAACCCTCTGGCGCGGCAGCAACGCGAACATCGCCAAGGCGTCCCGGCCCCTCTACTGGCAGCATTGGAACGAGCCGAACACAAACGTCTTCTGGGACGGCCGCCCCAATCCGGGTGAGTACGCGAAGCTCCTGCGGGTCGCGAGCGATGCCGCGAACCGCGGTGACTCAGAGGTCCGAATCCTGACGGCCGGCCTGACTTACCCAGCCCCGGGGCAGGGGTGGGATGCCCGGACCTTCCTGCGCGGAATGTTCCGTGCCGACCCAGGCATCGGCCGTAAGTTCTCTGCCGTTGGACTGCACCCTTACGCACTAACCCCGTCTCGAGTGGTGGAGGGCATCGGGGCGATGCGCTCGACCATGAACTCCATTCGCACCTACAGACCGATCTACGTCACCGAGATCGGGTGGTCGAGCGCCTCCCCCAACGGGAGACTCCAAGTCGGTCGCACCAAGCAGGCGAGCTACCTCAAGGAGCTCTACTACCGCCTCCTAGGGAGGGGCGGCTACTCCGCCGCCATGAACCGCTACAACGTCATGGGCGCCATCTGGTTCTGCCTGCAAGACATCAACCATCCGGACCTCACGTGGTCGAAGACGACCGGGCTGCTCGACACCGACCGCGCGAAGCCCTCGTGGTGGAGCCTCCTGCGGGTCACCGGGGCTCGCCAGAGCGTCCACGCCGTCGGTCGACCTTGATGTTTCCGGGCCGCCGCTACTTGTGCTGGCCCGGAAAGTCCGCGCTCGAGTCCCAACTTCACGCACAGCGGGTTCGTTTCTCTGTTCTCAACGGTGAGCGCGAGTGTTGTGGGCACGACGGCTTCTACCTCGACCGACTCCGCGCGCGAAGCGCCTGTCTACTCGTCCCTTGGCGACGCGGCTGCGACGGCTCGGGACCAACGAATGCCTGCGGCGGATCTCCGCCCGGCGGCTTTAGCGAGATTGAGTCGCTGACCTCCGAGGGAGCGACGCCTGGCCGCCCTCGCGCGGAGAACGGGTCGAACTCGATGTTGGGCGAATCCGCACCGCCTCCGAGATGCCCCGAAGCCGGCGGCTCCTCCTCCGCTGGCGTCTCGCGGTCGCGGCCCCTCCGGCCTGCTTACTTGTTGGAGGGCGCCCGGAGTCAAGTCCCAGCACTGGTGTAAGAGATCGTCGGTAGGTGGGTCGGCGCCTCAAGCCGCCTGGAGCTGCTCTCACCTCCTCCTCTGGGCGATGGAGTCGCTCCTTGAGGAGCGACTCCATCGACTGGACGCTGAAGTAGCGTCGGCCCACCAGCCACTCGTCGTTCTGCTCGATGGCCACGCAGGTAGCGAGGCGCACGAGCGCTTGGTCGTTGGGGAAGGTGCCGACCACGTCGGTTCGGCGGCCGATCTCGCGGTTGAGGCGCTCGAGCGGGTTGGTATCCCGTATGAAAGGGCGCAGATGCCGCCCGTGACCTATGACCGCCCCGACGCCCGAGGCGTCCAGGCCGGTGAGTACGGTGCGACCGTCCGGGACGGGGGCATCCGGGAGCAAACGCAGGTCGGGCAGGCCGTTCATCGTTCGATGGGCTTCGAGCCCGCGTTAGTACTTGGCCGCCCCTGCGACTCGCCCGGGTGCGCCGCGAGCGCGAATCCGTAGGTGTCGTTTGCCCGCCTGCTCTCCCACGTCGACCACCGCGAAGGAGGGAGAGGGCATGAGAAGGTGCATCGGGCTCGACGTCCACCGCGAGTTCGCCCAAGTCGCGATCTGGGAGGACGGGTCCGTCCGTCAGATCGGGCAGATCAGCGCGACTCCGGAGGCGCTCAGGCTGTTCGCCGACAGCCTGGCGGCGACCGACGAGGTGGCGATCGAGGCGACCTGCAACACGCACGCGATCGCGAAGCTGCTCGAGCCGCGCGTGGCGCGCGCGTGGTCGTATCGAACCGGCGAAGACCAGGGCGATCGCCCAGGCGAAGGTCAAGACCGACAAGGTCGACGCCGAGGTGCTCGCCCAGCTATTGGCCGCCGGCTTTCTGCCCTCGTCCTGGCTACCCGACGACGAGACCCACGCGCTGCGGCGCCAGGTCGCCCGCCGGGCGCACGTCGTGCGCCAGGCACGCGGCTGAAGAATGGGGTCCACGCGATCCTGCATCGCAACCTCGTGCCGCGCTGCCCGGCCGCGGACCTCTTCGGCCACAAGGGACGCGCGTGGCTGTCCGAGCAGGAGCTTCCTGCCGACGAGCGCCAGGCGGTCGAGGCGCTCTGCGCCAGCTCGACTTCGCCGGCGAGGAGCTGCGCCTGATCGACGCGGAGCTCGAAGGTCGGGCTGCACCGACCCGAGGTCGCGCGGCTCATGACGATCCCCGGCGTTGATGCCACCGTCGCGCTCGATCGTGGCGGCGGTCGGTGACTTTCACCGCTTCGCAACCCCAGACCGGCTCGTCAGCTACCTCGGACTCAACCCCAGGGTGCGCCAGTCGGGCGGTCAGCCCGCCCAGCACGGGCGGATCACCAGCAGGCGCGCGCGCGCGCGCGGCATGCTCGTCGAGGCGGCGTGGGCGGCGGCGAAGACCCCGGGTCCCCTGCGCGCGTTCTTCGCGCGCGCGCGCCCGGCGCGGGATGCAGATCGCGGTCGTAGCGACCGCGCGCAAGCTGGCCGTGCTCTGCTGGCACTTGGTGGTCAAGGGCGAGGACTACGCCTTCGGGCCGAACCATAAAGGGGAGGAACAGGGCAGCGGTGGGCTTTACCCCGACGGCCACCGCGCCGAGCGCGGCCCCTGAGGTCGAGCGACCGCGAGTGAGCAGGGCGGCTGCGCCCATCGCCACGGCCATCATCAGCAGGTCGTTGTGCGCACCGCCGACTGCCCACACGAGCCAGAGAGGGTTGAGGCCCACGAACACGAGGACCGGCAGCGGCTCACGGCCGAGTCGGCGAGCGCACACCCAGACGAACGCGAGACACGCGAGCGCGGAGGCGGCGTGCACTGCCTTCATCGTCCACAGGCCGGCGACCGACCCGAGCGGCGCGGCCGCGTAGCTGCCGAGCGTGAACAGCGGGCCGTAGGGACTGGGATGACCTTGGAGGCCGACGTAGGCAAGGAGCGGATCGCCGGGCACGGCGGCTGGTGCGTGTGTGTACGGGCTGAGCCCGTGGAGCACCTCGAGGCGTCCGTAGGCGAGGTAGCCGAAGACGTCTGCCGAGATGACTGGCGGGCAGAGGGCGAACCCGACGTGGAGAGCGATGAGCGCCGCGATCACGACGAGTACCCGAAACTCCCGGGCGCCCCAGAGGGCGAGGAGGTAGCAGCCGCTCGCCGCCAGAACGAGCACCGCGACGGCCTCGAGGCTCAGGGCAAGGCCGAGCTCGTCGGCCGCCCCGGCCAGCGGCCCACGGAATGATCGGGGCGGGGGCCGCTCGAAGTCGGCGGGGAGAAGGGGCGCGTTCCGCCGCCGCGCCCAAAGCGAGGGCCCAGCCGACGGCAAGGGCACCGACCAGTCCGGTCGCGCCGAAGCCAGGTCGCAACCTCGCCAGCAGACGGCCGACGGCCGGATGTCGCCGCTCGAGCGCGCGCGGGGCGGTTGCCATGCGCCCACAGCTTGACGTCGAGGCGTGAGCCGCTGTGGCCCGGCATTACGGAGGCCTCCGCAGGAGTAAGGGTCGTTTGGCGGAGGCGGCTTATGGGTGGTCCGCAGAGTTTGACCCGCCCTGACGCGGAGCGGCGTTGCCGCGCGGCTCTGCAGGAGGTCGAGTCGGGGACGACCGGGCTTGCCCGTGCGATCGGCGTGCGATCGGCAGGAGTGCCCGCACAGGGGCGGTTCGCCATCAGGACGGCGAGAGGGCGGCAGACGGCCAGGTGCGGTCAGGTCCACGACGGCGTCGCCACGCGGCTCGAGGACGTCGATTTTCGCGATCAGCCCGAGTTCCTCCGATGACAAGGTGACCGAGGTCGCGAGGGCGTCGCCGCCTATTTGGTCCGGCTGCGGCGGTGCGCTCCGCTCCTGGTGGGCGCGGCGGTGCGCGAAGGTGCCCTCCGCGGTGTCCGCGCTCTCCTCCAAGCGTTGATCGACCCACTCGAGGTACGCCAGGCGGGGGCAGTAGACGTGCTCGTCGAGGATGCGTGCAGGTAAGCCGAGCGTTGCTCCCTCCTCAGCCCGCCCAGCTCGTAGGCCCCGCGCACGACCTGCTCCAGCGCTCCCTCATGGCCGCGCCGTGGTCGCGCCGCCGGCGGTCCGCACGGCAAAGCCCTCTGGGTGCAGGAGGAGGCGCGCTGCAGAAGGCTGCGATGATGCATCTCGAACGAGCCCCGTGACGTGGTCAGCCTCTATGCCTTCGGATGAGAGCGAGGCACACGGGCGCGACCACCATCGTCGATTTCTCCCAGCACGAGGGCGAGACACTGGTCATCCCACCGCCTGAACCGCCCTCAGACGAGTCAGACGAGCGGGGAGGGGAGCCGCCGCCGCAGGCAACCACTTGGCGACTAGAAGCGCTCCTTGACGCCTACGGCTTCAGCGAAGTCACCCTTGAGGCCCGTGCGCAAGTCGAGGAGGCGCTGCGCCGCGAGGGGTTAGGCGTAGACCCGCCGCTCGCAGGGGCTCGAAAGAGGTCCGATGTCTGGGTCTATCCGCTTTCCCGGCAAGTGGGGTCTGCTGAGCGCGCATGGGGTGCGAGCGAGCGAGCGCCTTCTCAAACGCTTCACCCGCCGGCTCGCGAGCAGGGTTTAGCTCGGTGGCAGAAACCGGTCATCTTGGCCATTTGTGGCGTTCTCGCACTTATCGCTCCCGCGGTGATCCTCAGCGCCACGGGCAATCTCTCGAGACTCCTTCCTAGGCAGACAGTCGGGAGCCCGACTGTTCGCGTCGAGCGGGTGATCGATGGCAACACCGTCGTCCTCACCCGTTTTGGCAAGACCCGCCTCATCGGCGTCGACGCGCCCAGGGAGGGGTGCGGCGAGACCGCGGCGACCCGCTTCACTCGTCGGCGCCTTGAGGGAAAGCGCGTGCGCTACGAGCTCGGCGCAAAGCGAAAGGACCTCTACGACCGCACGCTCGCCTACCTGTCGCGGGGCAGCAAGATGCACAACCTCGCCCTGATCGAGAAGGGCTACGCCACGGCGCTCAACATCCCGCCCAACGACAAGTACTCCGACCGCTTCGAGGCGGCCGAAAACGAGGCAAAGCAGCACGAGGAGGGGCCACAGGCAACCTGCGCTCAGAAGCGCGAGGCGCTTGCTCGAAAGCGCGCCCGCGCCCGCGAGCGCGCAGAGCTTAGGCGCGCGGATCAGTTCGCGCGGCTAATCGGTGCCAGGGAAAGGCGGAGGCGGGCGACCGAGAGGCGCGCGGAGAGGCGCCGGTCCCGAGGCGGCTTGCGGCGCGGGCTCTGCTCCATAGTCGACGGGCCGATCCCTACACCGCCGGGCGATCCGGTGGATCTCGACGTAGACAACGACGGCAAGGCCTGCGAGTAGCACGGAGCACCTTATGCCCGTTCTAGATGAGCCGCCCACGCACGTTGTGAACGCCTGAGACATCCGGCCCTCCTCGGAGGCTGTGGGTCCGCGACGACTCACCCTCAGAAGGAGGACCGGATGGACTTCCAGCTAACCACGCGCTCGGACTCCCGCAGCGCCTGGACGAAAGGTCTTCGCCATCGGCACCGTTAGCTCGGTATGGGCCTGATATGGCGGCTGACTTGCAGGCAGCCGCGTTCGGATCGACGCGCGATCCTCGTAGCGCGTCGGCGCGCGGCTCTCGATGACCGCGCGGCTCTTGTCGAGATTGACCTTGAGGAGTTCTCCTTCGTCGAGGGGGATCAGGTGCAATCGATGACCTTAAGGTTGAGAGCGTCTGGTGCGGCGGCGACCTCGTTGGCCACGACCCGCACCAGAACGAGGTCTGCGCCCTGATCGAGGACCGTGCGATCCCCACGGTCTACGGCAACTACGACTACGCGATCGCCCGCGACCTCGAGTACTGCGGCTGCGCCTACCGCGATCCCCACGACCACGAGTTCGGCCAACGCTCGGTCGAGTGGACGCCGCGCACACCGACCGCCGCTCGAAGGCCGTTCGCCACGCGGAGGAGAACTAGCTCATCCCGGCTGATCGGCCGATGCTCGACCCGGCTTAGAGCCCGGCGCCCTCTAGCCCGAACGGCGCGCCCGCGATCACCGAGATCACCCCGTCCGCGGCGGGCGCCGGAGCGACGGTCGCGATTCGGGGCGACGGCTTCGGCGACGAGGCGGGCACGGTCTCCTTCCAGGCCGCGGGCCGCGCGCCGGTCGCAGCCGAGACGACCGCCTGGACGGCGACGGAGACGTCGCCGGCCCGGCCGATCCGCGAGCCGAAGCGGGCGAAGTGCCGGGGCGAGCCCTGGGGACGCGGGTTGTTGAGCTCATAAAGCACGTGATTGGTCTTGCCGTCGTAGACCCAGGCCTTCCCTGGTTCTGGTGGCAGCGCTCGAGATGGGGCTCGCAGACCTGCGAGTTGTCGGTCGGGTCGATCGGGACGTCCTGGCGGTCGGCGCCGACCACGAGCTCCGGGATGCCGTCGCCGTTCAGGTCGCCGGGTTCTCGATGAAGAACCCGAACAGGGCTCCCTGCTGCGGCTCGGGAGGATGGATCTTGTAAAGGATCTCGGGGTAGAGCCGCTGGCCCTGAGGGCTCGCCAGCGAGGCGCCGTCGACCGCGTAGACGCGCCCGTATGGCCGGTCGTCGCGTTGATAGCTCGGAACGCCGACCCAGATGTCCTTGACCCCGTCACGGTTCAGGTCACGGCCACCCTCGTCCGCTCAGCCCAGTCACCGAAGGCCTCGTTGTTGGGGGAGTGGACCGTGACCGGCTGGTAGCCCGGCGCCGGCGGGTCGTCGGCCCGGGCACCGGCGGCGGCGAGGGCGCCTGCGGCGGCGAGGGTGGCGGCCAGCCCTGGAATCGCGCGCCGCCGCCACTTGCTCGGCGCGAGCATACGTTGCAGTGGACGCACTCTACCTGACATGGACCGCTCCGGGCGTTGTGTTGGGCTCCGACGGCGCGTCGCCCGCGACGCTAGGGCGGCGAGGACCACCGGGTAAGTGGCCGACGCATATAGCGCCTACGCCGCTTGTCGCTGCACCTCTGCTCGCCTACCGCCGCGCCGGGCTGAGCAGCCGGCGCCGCTGCTTACCGCGGGCGCCGCCGCCTACCCGCAGCCCGTGTTGTTCCCGCAGCTCGAGCACGTGTAGCACGAGCCCGTGCGCTGCATCATCCCTCCGCACTGCCCGCACGCGGGTCCGAGATCGAGGCCCTTGAAGGCGGGCGGGAAGCACCGGGGGCTCGTCGGTGAGGGCCTCGGCGGCGGCCCGGGTCGTGCCCGGCGCCTTCGGGGCCGCCTGAGAGGTCGGCTCGGCCGTCGAGGACTCCCCCCGGATGCCTTCAGGAGCGGCACCTCCAGCATCGGGTGAGCCGTCCCCCGGCCCGTTGCCACCGCCGTTCGTAGGCCCCGCCGTATCGCCGCGCATGAGCGCCTCCTGCGCGGACTTGCGCGCCCGGACCTCCGGCGTGAGGATCCCGAGCTCCTCCTGCGTATCGGCGTCGAGGAAGCGCCACGCCAGCCAGTGCATGATGTAGTCGGGCATCGACTTGGCGAAGGGAATCTCCGGCTTGTTGGTGATCCCCTCGGGGGACCCAAGAGGCCTTCCTCATCGCCCGACCCGAGGACAACCTCGACTACATCGACGGAGAGCACTGAGCGCTCTGTGGGAATGGGACCCAGATCGCCTTATCTGTGCCCGATCGGCGGAGCCTCGCCGCGCGGGCCCGTCGGCACGTACGGACTCCGTCGTGGACGCGGGTTACGAGGCCTCGGCCGCCATGGTCGTGGAGAAGCGGTCGCCGAGTCGGCGGATCACCGCGGCGAAGCGGCGGCGAAACCACGTCCGCGCCCCGAGGGTCAGCAGGAGCCTGTCGACGACGTCGGCCTGCTCGAGCTCGGCGGAGAGGTGCACCCAGGTGCCTCCGTGGTGAGGCGTAAGCCCCCACCTCACCCGGGCACGGGTACTCCGGCCCACCTGCGCGCTCCCGCTCATGCTCTCCGTGGGCGTTGCCTCGAGGACGCGAGTGACCGCGGTTAGCGCGAGACCAAAGGGTCCGTGCATGCGGATCCGTCCGCCGTGGGCGCCCGCATCGGGTGACCGTCGCTCCAGGCTCAGGATCTCGATGAACGGGTCGGCGAGATGCCAGTGATTATCGAGGTCGGCGAGGAACGCGAACACGCGGGGCGGGGGAGCTGGTATGAACCCGGCTGCCTCGATCTCGCTCACGGAAGTGCGCTTACGCCCGCCCTGGGGCCTCCGAGGCCGCCCCGGAGCCGCGGCGCGCGGAGCCCACGAGCCCTCCGGCGGATACGCCGATGAGGATGGCGACGACCGCCAGCGCGAGGTGCAGGAAGTTGTCGGGAGCGTTGACCGGGACGATCGTCGCGATGTCGTTGCCGTCGACGAACCCCCACACGGTTACGACCACGTAGATGACGCCGAACGCGAGCGCGCCGGTGATCGCCGTGGCGGGCTTCGCAGCCATCAGCAGCAGGAAGGCGCCCGATGCGAGGTGGACGATGTTGTGCCAGCCGTTGACCTCGAAGACGATGAAAGGCTCGCCGCTCACGCCGGGCCCGGTGGTGAAGGCGCCTCCGCCGAAGAAGAAGCCGAGCACCCCGACCGCGACCAGCACGAGCCCCGTCACCAGGCAGAAGGCCTGCGCGAGCGTGCGCCCCGCCCCCTCCTTGGCGCCCTCTCGCCTTGCGTCGGCCCCGAAACCTTGAGCTGCCTCCATTGCTTTGCGCTCCTGTTCTTCAGTCGAGATGTCGCACCGTCTGGTTGAGGTCTGAGTCCTCGATCTCCAGCGAGCCGACGAACGTGCGGAGCGGGTTGAGCCGCTCCCCGACGCCTCCTCGCATCAGCAGGCAGACCGAGCCGCTTGCATGCGAGACGCGACCCGTCGCCGGGCATCGCCAATCCATGAACGACCATTCGAGGCGGGGCACGGCGCGGATCAGTGCCCCGGGGCAGGTCGTGCAGAAAACCACCCCGAGCCCCCTACTCAATGCCACATCTACGCCACGTTCATGATCGCCGTCGAGCACGATTAAGGCCGCAGGCACCGGCTCGAGCGCGTCGAGCACGGCTTCCTCGTCTCGCTCTGTGACCTCAGGAAGAGCTCGAGCGCCGCCCGGCCTCGAATGCCGCCGTGGGGTAGCCCAGCGGGTGCCCGCCCCAGCGGTGCCGGACCCTCGCGACTGGCTCCCGGTAGTCGGGCGTGGCCTTGAAGCGCTCTAGGGCATCCCAACCGATCGCGAGGTTGAGTAGCAGTTCGGGGTTCGCGTCGATGGCTCGTCTGAGTGGCGTGACGACCGTCCTCACCGGCCACCCCTCATTTTCGGTCCTGGAGGCGGCTAGAGCGTGGCACGGTGTCGAGATCGCCGCACGTCGCTCCTAGAAGGCGGCGTCTGGAGGTCGGCGCGCACCTCGCGGGGCAGGCGCCCTCGGCGCGCCTCACTGCCAGACTCGGCCCGCCGTGCTGATCCTCGCCGCCAAGGTCTTCCCCAGCTCGTGCGAATGCTGATTCGCCCGACCTTCACGGGCCCGGTGACGAGGTCGAACCCCTCCGGCGCCGCCGGCAAATCGTCACGTTCACGCCCGCCTCGTCCCACTCGCCCCGGGCACGCAGGTAGGCGATCAGGTCGGTGATGTCGTAGCTCGCGCTCATGCCGCCATGGCCTTCGTGGCCCTCGTGGTGGTCGGCGCCGAACGCCGTGAACCCCCCGACGAAGTGCGCGACCTGGTCCGCGGTGTCGCGGTCGACCTCCGTGTTATTGAGGTAGACGAGGTAGTTGCCCGCGTGCGCGCCCGTGATGTTCTCGAGGTAAAGCATCACGCGCGGTGGCTCCTCATCAACATCCGGCGCGAAGGCGCGGAAGACTTCCGGCGCTTCGTCCGGCAACGAGATGCGGGTCGTCACCGGCTGGTGGTGGATCTCGAGGCCGCTCCCGTCGGTCGCGAGTTCGCGCTCGCCGGCCGCCTGCGGCAGCGCGGTTGAGTCGCTCGGCCGGACCGCGCGGAGCAGCTCCCTCGGCACGACCTCCGCCAGCCTGAGCAGCGCCGGGATCTGCCGGTCCGGCTCGGGCGGCAGGTCCTGGTATCGGTACGAGTACCGGAAGTGCTCGCCGGTGAGGTTCTCCGGATCGACCATCTCGCCTGGGTAGACCACCAACTTGTTGTCGATGTCGTCGTCCGCCCAGAAATTCCAGCGGACCGGGCGCAGCTTCGGGTCGTCGTCCTCGGCCGTGAGCCAGCGCCCGTCGGGGTTCGGCCCCCCGAGCGCGTTCCAGCCGACCCAGAGCCGATCCACCTGCGAGTGGTGGAGCCAGAAGATCGGGTCGAAGCCGGCGGTCTGGGTTCTGTACATCCAGCCCGTGTCCGACAGCGCCTGCGAGCCCGTGCCGGTGTCTACGTGACCATGCCGTGCGGGGTACCATCGAGCGTGGGGTTGAACCCGTTTGACTGGTTGTCCGGGTCTGGTAGGTGGCGTTGCCGTAGGCGGCGGCGTACGGCGGCGTGGTGTTCACGAGGTACATGGTCTCACCCTGCTGTGGCCCGCTCGGCCAGGTCGGCTGGAGGCCGCGGATCCTGATGTCGTCGACGTAGAGCGGTTGCCAGACCCGTCGGGGAGCTTCGCCTGGCAGAACACCCACGGGAGCCGGGCGCGCGGCCACGGAACCGACGGGTCGTCGGGGTCCTGGTAGCTGTAGTTCCAGTACGGCAGTGCCCAGTCGTCCGGGCCGCCGAGCTCCTGCACGTGCCCGCGGACGATGACCTCGTAGAAGTAGATGTAGATGCGGTGCCAGGGGAGGAAGTACTGCTCGACCTGCGCGGCGCCGTGGTGCTAGTGGCCCCAGTACTCGTTGAACGGCTCCGGGATCACGCCGCGCCACCACTGCCAGTCATCGCCGGGCGACCAGTGCATCCCGGCCCAGAAGAAGTAGTCGCTCGGGTTAGTGCTGTACTTCCACCTCTGCGTCATGGCCGGCATCCCCTGCGACGGCGTGGTGGGCTTGGGGTCGCCGCTACCGGTGCCGGGCTCGAGCCAGCCCATCTTCTGGAGTGCCTTGGCGTAGTAGAGGCGACCGCATCCCAGCCCGGCGGGTTCTCGACCGAGAAGGCCTCGACCTTCCCCTCGTTCAGGTCGTGGATGTCGTGCCGGGTGAGCGTGGTGCCGGCCAAGGGTCCTCGGTCGTCTGGAAAGGCGGCACTTTATACGGCAGCGTCGATCAGTCAAGGTCTTTCGACCGGCAATGCTGCTCGGCAGGGCAGACGACCTAACCCCGGTGGTTGGCGCTCATCGCGCACCTCCGATCAGCGCGTCGTAGCCCGAGAGGTCGGGCTCCGGACGCACGCTCGCAGCGAGACGATCGGGCAGATCCGAGAGCGGCTCCGCCGCGATGCGGTCGTTCTGGCGCGCGAGCACGGCCACCGCGCCGCCCTCGAGCGCTCCGGCCGAGAGGGCACCTCGCGCGGCGAGCTCCACGCGCGCGGCGCCGAGATCCCGGCAGAACACGAGCACATCGACCATCTGGCGGGCGGCCTCCGAGGGGCCGTGGCGAGCCTCGAGCGCGCGCCAGAGCGAGTCGAAGGTCGCAGGCCAGGACCCGCGCTCGCGATAGCCGGCGGCCGCGGCCCGGTCGCCCACATGGCTGGAAATCGCGAGTGGACGGCCTCCCGACGATCGCGCGGCGTTCGGCGGGCGTCGCTTGGCGCGAGCCCTCGTGGGGCGGGCCGCAACGACCCTGCCCGTCGCTCCGAGTCATCCAAATCTCCTCGACGGTCTCAGCGCCTTTCTGCAAGCGGTCCGGGAGACGGATCCCTTTGAACGTGAGTTTCCCCACGGCGGGCAAGGCACTCGGACCTGGTAGCTGTCCCGAGTGAGCGAGAGCCAGCATCGTCGACTGCAGGAGGTTGAAAGTGCGAGCCTTCGCCTGGAGCCCCTATGCGGGCTTCGGGGGACGCTACCTCAATGCTGCGCCTGTCAGCGGTCGCGCCCCCAGGCTCCACGGAGCCGGTCACGAAGGACCCCCTGAGCGGCGTTGTGTCCCGGAGCACCGGTTACGCCGCCGCCCGGATGGGTCCCCGAGCCGCAGAGGTAGAGGCCCTCGATCGGCTTGGCGTACCGGGACAGGAGCGGCGCCGGGCGCAGGAAACTGGTCGAGCGCGGGCTCACCGTGAAAGATCGATCCGCCGACGAGGCCGAAGAGTTCCTCGAGGTCCGGTGGCGCCAGGACCTCGAGGTCGATGACCGACTCGGGCACGTTCGGCGCCAGAGAGCGACCCCACCAGAGGCCTGCCACCCCGGCAACGCGGCAATGGAGATCGCCGAGTCGATCAAGAATGAGGCCCGGGGATCCCGCGCTGGCCAGGCGCCTACACGATGAACTGCGTCCGGACCGGGGATACGGTCACGTACCTCGGGGCGGTGAGATGGCACCTTTCGCACCAGGTCCTCGGCGGCCGTGCCGGGCGTGCACAGCCACGGCCGCTCCGCGCCGAGGCGCGGGAGAACGTCCTCGACGCCCTGCGCCTGATGCTCAGTCCCGAGCCCGAGAGCGCGACGGATCCGGCGGGCAGCGAGCCGCTCGAGCTCAGCGTCCTGAGTGAAGGCCGCGACTCCGAGCGCCACCTGCGCGCGCCTGGCTGCGTCCTGATCGACGAGGGGCGGTCCCGGGGGACCGCCCCTTCTGTCTCGAGAAAGGCCCGGCCGTCGCCGTGCCGTCCGCCAGGCCTCGCTCAGTACCGGTGCCAGATCATGGTCTGCGTGCCGCGATCGCACCGGAACCGGGTGTACGGAAGGACGTCCGAGTCCACGCTCCTCCAGGTGCACCTATAGCCGGCGTAACGCTCGCCGGGGGCCGCGTCGAAGTCGCGGATGAAGTCGCGCGCGTAGGAGCAGTAAATCCGCCTGACGCGAATGGACGCGGCGACGTCGTCGCTGTTGGGGGTAAAAGCGACGTTCGCGCACTTCTTCCAGATGTGGTGTGCCGACGCAGGGGCCACCGGCCCCACTAGAGACAGTACGACCAGCGCGGTCGTCGCGATCGCCGCAGCCAGGGCGGATGCGCGGGTCAGGGGAAGGGCGGTCATCGGCTTCATGTTGAGCTCCTTTTGGTTGGGTGAGCCTGTGTGGCGACCGTAGGCCCGCGGGGCACGCTCGGAAAGCCCCCTTGGGGTTAGTCTCTGGCCACCCTTCGAGGGCACCTCGTGCCCCTCCGCCGCGGCGACAGGCAGCTCTTTAGGGCGGCTCTACCGGGGAGTACAATCGCGGTGGGAGCGCACGATGGCCTCCGATCTGCACACGGCCTCACCCTCCGAGCTCAAGCAGCGGCTCGAGGTCGAGCGCAGGGGCGAGCCGTTCTTCGTCTACCGCGACGGCGACGGCACCCAGTGCATCTTCGCGCTCGAAGGGGGCGCACGGCTGACCGTCGGCCGCCGCCCCGAGAACGACCTCGCGCTGTCCTTCGACGCCAACGTCTCCGGCGTTCATGGGGCGTTCGAGCGCGCCGGCGGGGAGTGGACGATCGTCGACGACGGCCTCTCGCGCAACGGGTCCTACCTAAACGGCGAGCGCATTTTCGGCCACCGCCGCCTGCGCGACGGCGATCTGCTCCGGCTCGGAGCGACGGTGCTCGTCTATCGCGCCCCAGGCCAGGATCCGTACCCGACCGCCGTCCTCGATGCGGCCGGGACCGCTCCCTCGCTGTCTGCGACCCAGCGGCACGTGCTCGTCGCGCTGTGTCGTCCCTGCAAGGGAGCAGTCGGGCCCTCGGCGCCGGCCTCGAACCGAGAGATCGCGGCCGAGGTTTACCTCAGCGTCGAGGCGGTCAAGGCGCACCTGCGGGCCCTGTTTTCGAAGTTCTCGATCCCCGACCTTCCCCACAACCGCAAGCGGCTGCGTTTGGTCGCCGAGGCGTTCAGCACGGGAGCGATCTCGCCGCGCGAGCTGTAGGGCCCTCTCAGCAAAGGGATCGCGGCGTGATGTCTGACGGACGCCGTGGATGCTGTCCGTGCAGCTGCGGGGAGCGTGCACACGGCCGTCGCCGCAGGTTTCGGACTTTGAGGTTCTCATGGGACGCAGATCGCCAGGACGCGGTCGCCCACACGCTCCTTGAGCAGCACGATCCGGGTGTCCACCGGCGCGATGTTGGGCTTGCCGGGCAGGCGCTCGTGCGTGTGGACGTGACCGACGACGTCGGTGATCGTCGTTTCAACCGCCGCCCGCCTGCGGCTCAGAAACGACCGCCCCGACGCGCTCGCGGAGCTCCTGCGGCGGGCCTTTGCGGCGATCGACGCAGTGCTCTCACCCAGCGCGGCCCTCTATCTCGCCCACCCCGCGGGCCCCCAGTCGGCGACCTTTCTCTGGGCCTTCTTGGCGCAGGGCTGGTCGCTGCGCCAGACCCTCGTGTGGGTAAAGGACTCACTCGTCCTGGGCACGCCGACTACCATACGTCGTGGAAACCGCGGCGACCCTCGAGGCGCGAGTCTTCGCCTTCGAAGTTGCCGCGACCGGCAGGAGAGGGGCCTCAGTCGAGGATCGAAGGCCGGAACCCCGCCGCGCCGCAATGCGCGAACAATGCCCGAGGAGCCCCGGGCTCGTCCCTTTCGACTGACCGGCGAGCGTGACGGCATCCTCTGGAGCTTTAGCTGCGTCGGGTCAGCGCTCGCGCGTACTGCACCAGAGTGAGCCCCACCGAGCCTACCTCGGGTGTCGCCGGTAGTTGTCCAGCCTTGGCGCTCGTAGAAGCGCCTGGCTCGAGCCGCATCGCGCGGCGTCCACAGGCGCATGCGCGTGAACCCTCGTGCCGCGACCCTCGTCGGCAGTACGCCCACGTAATCGTCGTCGAGTGCGCTGTCGACTGCGGCTGGGTCGCCCAACTCAGGCGGATCATCGAGTACCGCGATCTCAGCCTCGCGCGACTCTGCCCAGGGTCGCTCGGCGCGGCGGCCGGTCCACCTCGGCGCTGTAGGTTACCCGCGTGCCGTCTCTTCTGCTCGGGCCGATCCTCCGCTACGTCAGTGAGTCCGAGGCGACGGTATGGGTGGAGACGAGCGCCCCGTGTGAGGTCGCGGTCGCGGGAGCGACCGCCCGCACCTTCGAGGTCGAGGGCCACCACTACGCGGTCGTCCACGTGGTCGGACTCGAGCCGGGATCAGAGCACCTCTACGGCGTCGAACTCGACGGAGAGCGTCGATGGCCTGAGCCAGGCTCCGACTTTCCCCCTAGTTCGATACGAACGCCAGGAGCGAGCGGTGCCTTCAGGCTCACTTTCGGTTCTTGCCGAATGTCCTTACCGCATGAGCCCCCTTCACGCTCCCGGCCTCGCAAGACCCGCGCGGGCACGGCATCGACGCGCTCAGAGCGCTCGCACTGCGAATGGCCAAGTCCCCTCCCGAAACCTGGCCCGATGCGCTGCTCATGCTCGGCGACCAGATCTACGCCGACGATCTGTCCCCGGCTATGAAGGCGGTGACTGCCTCCCGCGAAGACACCGACCCCTCGCCGAAGGACGAGGTATACGGATTCTCGGAGTTTGCGCTCGCCTACCGCGAGGCGTGGAGCGAGCCGGCCATCCGGTGGCTGCTCTCGACGGTGCCGACGCTCATGGTCTTCGACGACCACGAGATCCACGCCGAGTGGAAGATCTCCCAGCAGTGGCTCGATGAGAAGCGCCGCGAGCCGTGGTACGAGCGGCGGGTGACCGACGGGCTCGTGGCCTACTGGATCTATCAGCACCTCGGCAACCTGACCCCGGGAGAGCTCGCCCAGAGCGACGTGCTCGACCGTGTGTGCGCCGCAGACGATGCGGCCGAGGTCCTCCGCGCCTTTGCACGCGACGCCGACCGACAGGCGGGGGCTAGCCGGTGGAGCTTCTGCCGCGATCTCGGACACAGCCGCCTGATCGTGATCGACTCCCGTGCCGGGCGGGAGCTCGCCCCAGGACAGAGGCGCATGGTCGACGACGAGGAATGGGCTTGGATCGAAGAGCATGCGAGCGGTGACTTCGATCACCTCCTGCTCGCTAGCTCGGTCCCCTTCCTACTGGGTCATGGCCTCCACCACCTCGAGGCGTGGAACGAGGCGATCTGCGATGGCGCGTGGGGCAGGTGGGTAGCCCGACTCGGCGAGCGCTTGCGCCGCGTCGCGGTGCTCGACCACTGGGCCTCCTTTCAGGCTTCCTTTCGACGGGTCACAGCTCTCCTCGAGACGGCTGCGACGGGCGGCCTGGGAGCACCTCCGAGGTCTCTCCTCCTGCTCTCAGGCGACGTGCACCACTCCTACCTCGCCGAGGTCGGCTTCCGGGTGGGCACCGGAGCCCGCAGCGCGGTCTGGCAAGTCGTCTGCTCTCCCTATCGCAAGGAGCTCGCCCCGAGAGAGAAGCTCACGATGCGGTTTGCGAACTCGCGCGGGGGAGCGCCTGCTCGCCCGGCTGGTTGGCTCTGCGGGCCAGAGGATCTGCTGGCGGATCGTAGGCGACCCTACGAAAACCACGTCGCGACGCTCGACCTTGCGCCGGGGCGTGCTGAGCTGCTCATCGAGACAACAGCCGGGTCGAACTGGCGCCGGCCCGATCGGTCGAGAGCGAGCATCCTCGCCTGAGCGATCCGCTACCTCTCTTGCGCGCGGGCGCTGGCGCCGCCTGCGGAGGCGCAAGAGCCCGCCCGGATGCTGGTCGGCGAGACCCACGTCTTCGACCTCGACCGGTGGGCGGCCTTCTACGGCAACGGCGAGGACGAGCTTCACCTGGCCTTCAACTTCCTCTTCCTGCACGCCCCGTTCTCGGCTTCGGCTTTGCACGGGGTCGTCGAGGGCTCGGAGTCGCGCCTCCCTCCGGCGGCCGGCCGGTGTGGACGGGCTCAAACCACGACGCCGGCCGCCTGGCCACCCGGTGGGCCCAAGGCAACGAGGCCAAGGATGCGCCTCGCCCTGATGATGCTCCTCACCCTGCGCGGCACGCCCGTCCTCTACTACGGAGACGAGATCGGTCTGCCCGAGGTCGAGGTCGCCCCCGACAGAGCGCGCGACGTGCGACCTTGGGCGGCGGCCAAGAGGAAGGGCGCGACCGCGCCCGCACCCCATGCCCTGGACCTCCGATCCGGGCGCCGGCTTCACCACCCCCACGGCCAGCCCCTGGCTGCCCCTCGGTGACGACGGCTCACCCAACGTCGCGGCCCAGAGAGACGACCCCGCGTCCGTGCTCAACCTCTGCCGCGATCTCATCGCCCTGCGGCGCGGCGTCGGCGAGCTGCGCGCTCGGACGACTATCCCCTCGCCGCCCTTCCCGCCGCGAGGACTCGACCCGGCCATTGCGTCACATCTACCTCTCGGTCGGCCGCAAAGCAAGTCCTGCGATCCAATCGTTTACCCGCGCACGCGCGCGCGTTGGGGACTCGCGAAACTCGCAAAACCCCCCGATCGCGTAGTCGATCGCAGGAGCTTGCGAAAGACCTGCTCAGAGGGCGATCACGGTCTCATCTTCAAAACCGGCAGGGCGGAGCAGCCCTCCGCTTGGATGGTTCGATCCATCGCCGCTCCGTGGTGAGAAGGCCTGCACAGTAGCGCTTTCTCGGATGGGCAGGCCGAGCCGGCCTTGGGCGGCGACTCTCGGCTCATTGGCCGAAATCGCAGGTGTGCCGGCACTCCTGCCGATCGCACGCAGGCTCGGTCGCGGTGTCTCTGGGCCTGCGCTTCACCCGCCGCGTCGCGCTCGGGCGACGCGGGCGATCGAGCGAGCGCGTCGAGACCCGCGAGCAGAGGGGGCCATGCCAGCGGCGAGCATTATCGACCGTTCGACCCCGGGCGCCACGTGCCAGGTAGGCTGCCGTATGTGGAGGCAAGCGCGGAACCACGGCCGGGATCGAGCGAAGGCACGCTCCTCGGCGAGATGGCGCACGCGACCCTCCGGGGAGCGATCGGGGCGACGGCCATGACCGGTCTCCGCACCTTCACCGTCCAATCCGGCCTCGTCGAGCAATCGCCACCCCAGGTGATCGCAAACCAAAGGAAGCCGCACAAGCTGCTGAGGCGCGTCCCGAGGAAGCGTCGTGTGGCTATGATCGAGCTAACTCACTGGGGCTTTGGCGCGGTGGGCGGGACGCTCTTCGGCCTGCTCCCCGAGTCGGTTCGGCGCCGACTGTGGGCCGGTCCGGTGTACGGGGTCCTCATTTGGCTCGGCTTCGAGCTCGGCGTCGCCCCGCTGCTCGGGCTGACCCACGCTAAGGAGCGGCGGCTCGTCGACCGAATTGCGCTAGCGAGCGACCATCTGCTTTATGGAGTGGTCCTCTCGGAGATGCGGCACCGCCCGCAGACCTAGCTCGGTCGCAGCTCGGTCGTCAGTGTCCTACGCTGGCTACATCCGCGATCACGTCGAGGTCCGCCTTGGCTCAGGCCCGCCTTGCCCGAAGCGGAAGACACACCCCCGCGGTCTACTCGGGCGAGGCATCGACCTCTTCGCTCTTATGCTTCCAAAGGCCTCGAAGAAGTTGGCGACGTTCAAATTGACGTTGATGTCGACGAGAACCCGATCTTCCACGGCGTGCCGAGCGGGCCCCCTTTCCGTCCGCTCGTTCAGCTCGATGAAGGTGCGGCACTCCGCGACTCTCCCATGCGCCCTAGCGTCGCCTCGAGTGCGGAGGATGGCGTAGCCGAGGCCGGGTCCGCGTTCTTCTCGAACACGAGCCGGTGATGGTCTAGGAGCTCTCGCTCGAAGCAGACACGGTTTGGACTGACGCCTGGGGTGAAGGCGAGACGGAAGTCGGCGCTCGTCAGCCAGCGCGGAATGAGTTCCAGCTTGACGAGCGTCTTTCTGAAGCTGGGTTCGGCGAAGCGCTTGCGCCACTGAAGGATCGTCTCGATGTAGTCGAGCCGTCCGCTCGAGCTCGACACAAGCCGGAAGTGTGGCCTCGCCGTCTGAACGACCTGCTCTTGGCCGAAGGGAAGGAACGACCCCGGAAACTGGCGCTGCATCAGGGCGAGGTGCCAGGCGTCGGAGTCGCGCGGCGCGCGGATATCGACCTCGTCCACCGGGATCATGTTGGGTCCGAAGACCATGGTCTGGAGATAGAACCGGCCGCCGTCGGGCAGAACCGTCGCTATCCGGGCGAAGAGCTCGCGATAGATCTCCTCCTGCCGACCCTCCCGATACTCCTCCTGCGAGCAGAAGTGCTCGAACGCGCCGAGGCTAGCCACGGCGTCGAACTCGCCGAAGGTTTCTCGGGTGACCTCGCGCGCGTCGTGCAGGCGGGCGTCGAGGCCGTGGCGCTCGCAGGCGGTCGCCTGGGCCGACGACAACGTGACGCCGAGCCCACTGCCGCCGCGCGCTCGGATGTAGTTGAGCAGCGCGCCCCAGCCGCTGCCGAGATCGAGCACGCGCCGGCCGGGTTGGATGCCGATCTGCTCGGCGACGTAGTCGTGCTTGCGCCCCTGAGCCTGCTCTAGGGTGAGCGAGAAGTCGCCGTCGTACTTCGCCCCGCTGAAGTCGGCGAGCTCACCGAGGCTGAGCCGGAAGATCCGATCGATCAGCGAATAGGTGAACTCGAGGTCCTTGCGATCGGCGATGGCGTCGGAGGGGTCGAGGAGCGACAGGAGGCCGACCGGAGCGGCGGCGGGAAGGAGAACGACGCGCGTCAGGTTACGCGATGCCCATGCCGCGTTAATATGCGGGGCGATTGCCGGCGCCGCACCGTCGGTGGACACCAACATGGAGGGGTGGGATGGGGGAAGCAACGACTGCTGATGGCGCAGGGCGGAACGAGACGCCCACGGCACGGCTCCCTTGGCGCGAGGCACTCGCTCCGTACGCGCGTCCTCACCTGGGACGCAGCCTGCTCGATCTGGCGACTTCTGTGGTCCCGTACCTCGGCTTGCTCCTCGCCATTTACTTCGCCCTCGACGTCTCCCTTCTGCTCGCCCTCGCGCTTGGCGTCCCGGCGGCGGGATTCCTGTTGCGCACCTACATCGTCTTCCACGACTGCTCCCACGGCTCGTTTCTGTGGTCGAAGCGAGCGAACGCGTGGCTGGGTGTTGCTCTCGGGCTGCTCGTCTACGCGCCCTTCGCGTCCTGGCGGCGCAGCCACGCCGTCCACCACGCGACGGCCGGAGACCTGGACCGCCGCGGGATCGGCGACGTGCCGACGCTGACGGTCGCGGAGTACCTCTCCTCGCCTCGCAGGCGGAGGCTCGGGTACTGGCTCTTCCGCCACCCGCTCGTGATGTTCGGCCTGGGACCCGTTTATTCGCTCGTCGTCCAACCGCGGCTGGTCTCGCGCTCGGCGCGCCCGCGTATTCGCCGCAGCGTGATCGGTACGAATATCGCTCTGGTCGTGTTGGTCGGCCTCGCCTGCTGGCTGATCGGCTGGAGGGAGTATCTGCTCGTGCAGGGGCCGGCTGTTCTGCTCGCCGGGACGGCGGGAGTGTGGCTCTTCTACGTGCAGCACCAGTTCGAGGACACCTACTGGCAGAACCGAGGCGACTGGCGCTACGCCGACGCGGCCCTGCGAGGAAGCTCCCATCTGAGGCTGCCCCGGGTGCTGCGGTTCTTCACCGGCAACATCGGGCTGCACCACGTCCACCACCTGAACGCTCGCATCCCCAACTACAACCTCCAACGCGCACACGACGAAAACCCGATCTTCCACGGCGTGCCGACCCTGTCGCTGTGGGAAGGCCTGCGTGCCGTGCGGCTCAAGCTTTGGGACGAGGAGGGTGGGCGCCTAGTCACGTTCGCGGAGGCCAGGGAGCGAAGATCTGCGGAGAGCCGGGGAGGATCGGCGGCGGCGGCGGAGCCTTTGACCGGGTAGTGAGCCGAGTCGGGGGCGGAATAGGGTTCGCGGCTCGGCGATGGTTCCACGGAGGCATGCCTAGCGCCCACGCCCGTTGGCCCACCGCTTCTACGGAGTATCGGCCCGCTGCCGCCGTGCGCGGGAGACCTGCCGGGGTCCTCTCCTTTCAGGCCCTGGCGGCCCTCGAGCGTGACTTGAATCGAACCGAAGAGGTCTTGCTCATGCCGGTCGGCGTCGAGAGTCCGAACGTGCCCCAATGTCTTGAGGCCCTCGAGACGCATCTCACGGTGGCGCCGAAGAGCCTGATCGAGGCAGCGAGCCTCAGCGGCGAGGGGAAGCCCCGGCCGGCGCCTAGCATCTCCGGCCCAGATGGCCGTCGTGATCGCATCCGATCTGACCAAGGACGTCGCCGGGCGGCGGCTGCTGAGCGGGGTCTCGTTCAAGCTCGAGCGCTGCGACCGCTTGACCCTGTCCGGGCGCAACGGCTCGGGCAAGACCACGCTGCTGCGAATGCTGGCCGGGGACGCATCGGTCGACAGCGGCTCCCTCTCGCGGCAGAAGGGCGCGAAGATTGCCCTCCACGACCAGCGTCCCCCGCGCGAGCGCGACCTGAGCCTGCGTGACTACGTACTGTCCGGGGCGAGGGAGGTCGCCGCGCTCGAGGCCGAGCTCGCCCGCCTCGAGCAGGCCATGGCCGAGGGCGCGCACGACGAGCCCACGCTGGCCGCCTATGGGAGGGCCCAGGAACGCTTCGAGCTGCGCGGCGGCTATCGCTGGCGCGATCGTGCCCTGACCACCGTCCGGGGGCTCGGGTTCGACGACGAGGAGCTTGACCGCCGGCTCTCGACCTTCTCGGGCGGCGAGCTCACGCGCGCCTCGCTCGCGCGCGCGCTCGCCGGCGACCCCGACCTGCTCCTGCTCGACGAGCCCACCAACCACCTCGACATCGCCTCGCTCGAGTGGCTCGAGGCCCACCTGCGGGCACTCGACGCCGCCGTCGTGCTGGTGGCCCACGACCGCTGGTTTCTGGAGGCCGTCGGAACCTCGGTGCTCGAGCTCGAGGCCGGGCGCTCACGCTTCTTCAAGGGTCCGTGGCACGCGTGGCGCAGGGAGCAGGCCGCGCGCGAGATCGCGCTCGGCCGCGCGATCGAGCGCCAGCAGGCCGAGATCGCGCGGCTCGAGCGCTTCGTGGAGCGCTTCCGCGCGAAGGCCTCCAAGGCACGGCAAGCGCAGTCGCGGGTCAAGCGCCTCGACAAGATGGAGCGGATCGAGCTTGACCCGCGCGACTCGCGCGAGCTCTCGTTCACGTTCAAGGAGCCAGAGCGAAGCGGGCGCGTGGTTCTCGAGCTGCGCGGCGGGCGGATCGAGGTCTCCGGGCGGGTGCTGCTCGAGGACGCCGCGGTGCACGTCGAGCGCGGCGAGCACGTGACCCTCGTGGGCGCCAACGGCAGCGGCAAGACCACGCTGATCGACACTCTGGCCGGCCGGCGCGAGCTGCCTGCGGGAAAGCTTTCGGTCGGGCACAACGTGCACCTGGGCTTCGTCTCCCAGCACTCCGAAGAGCTCGACGGGGAGGGCACCGTGCTCGAGACCACCCAGCGCGCCACCGGACTCACCCCGGGCAAGGCGCGCGCGCTGCTGGGGCGCTTCCTCTTCTCGGGAGAGGAGGCGGAGAAGCCGGTAGCGGGGCTCTCTGGAGGCGAGCTGAAGCGCCTCTCGCTCGCCGTGCTCGTGAACTCCGGCGCCAACATGCTCGTGCTCGACGAGCCGACCAACCATCTCGACCTCGAGAGCCGCGAGGCGCTGGAGGACGCGCTGCGCGGATTCCCGGGATCGCTGCTGCTCGTCTCGCACGACCGCGCGCTGTTGGACGCGGTGGGCAGCCGCACGCTCGCGGTGGAGGAGGGCGAGCTTCGCTCCTATGAGGGCGGCTGGGCCGAGTACGTCCAGGTCCGCGCGGAGCGCCGTGCGGCCAGGCGGTCCCCTGAGCCGCTCAGGCCAGCCAAGCCGAGGGCCGTGAGGGCGCCGAGGGCCCGAGAGGAGCGCAACGCCAAGGCGGGCCCATCGAAGAACGCAAAGCGCCTGCACGCCGGGCTGGAGCGCGAGGTGGTGGCCGCCGAGGCCGCTCTGACACGCGTCGAGGACGAGCTGGCGGATCCCTCCGCCTGGTCGGATCCCGAGCGCTCGGCCTCCTCCTCCGAGCGCCACGCCGGCGCCAAGCGCCAGGTCGAGGAGGCCTACGCACGGCTGGAGGCAGCCGGTGGCTAGGTATCGCCGAGCACGCCGGGATCCCCAGGGACGTCGACGGCATGCTCTTGTAGCGCGGCGAGCGGAACGATCTCAAGGGCCCGTTCGTGGGTGGACGCGAGGACGACGTAGGCGGCCGCTCCATCGGCGTGAGCGCGCAGCCAGTTTGCCGCGGTAACGCACCACCGGGCGCCCGGCACGAGCCCCGGAAAGTGAAATAGGGGCCTCGGCGTGCTGAGGTCGTTGCCGATGCGACGCTGGTGCTCGAGAAACTCCGCGGTCACCACTGCGCAGATCGTGTGACTGCCCCGGTCTTCGCGACCCGTGCGGCAGCACCCGTCCCGATAGAAGCCGGTGAGGGGGTCGTGACCGCAGAGCTCAAGCTCTCCACCGAGGACGTTGCGATCGCTCATAGCACGAGTATGTCGGGCCAACTCGCTTTTGCCATTCTTCAGCGGAGTGCAACCGACTCAAGGCTGGCGAGTCAGTCAAACCTCCGGTCTTCAAAACCGCAGGGCGGAGCAGCCCTCCGCTTGCAGGGTTCGCTTCCATCGCCGCTCCGTGGGGGGCTGGCGGTTGACCAGCGAGTTGCGTTGTAACGGCGCGACAGTCGCGCCCGTGGCGATAAACCGCTAGAGACCGCTGAGGGGTCCTAGCAGGGACGGGGATTGTCGCGCAACGGTCGCGCGGAGTCGGCGGGGGCCCTATTGTCTCAGTCCCGCCCCGCTCACCGGCGCGGGGCCGGTCGGGTGGCCCGCTAAGGAGGTGTGAGTGGAAGTCATAGAGGTAGTCAGCTTCAGGCTGGCCCAGGGCGTCACCGAGGACCAGTTCCTCGTCGAGAACGGCAAGGTCGAGTCGGATCACGTGGTCCACCAGCCCGGCTTCCTCAGCCGGCAGACTGCCCAGGGGGAGGACGACGAGTGGCTGGTCATCGTGCACTGGGAGAGCACCGAGGCCGCCGACGCATCGATGGAGGGGTTCATGGACGCCCCAGCCACCCAGGCGTTCCTGGGAGCCATCGACAGCGACACCTACTCGATGAAGCGTTACTCCGTCGTCGAGGACGCCCGCTCGGTGGGCTGAGAGCTGTCGCTTACCTCTAGCGGCGCGGCGTCGTCGTAGATACGGGCGGCAGCGAGCTTGCCGGTCCTGCCGCGCACGTAGACGGCGATGCCCGCCTGTGGCGCCAGCTCCGAAACGCCCCAGCGGACGACGTCTACTCCAGGGCGCATGCCCGCCCGTCGTCGGTCGCGGCGCAGTGTTCGAGTGGGATCCCTCCACCGTTGGCGAACTGGCCCCCCGCAGGCTCCCGCACGAGCGCGTCGTCCTCGTAGGTCGCCAGGACGGCCTCGACCTCGCCAGCCGCAGGGCGCTCTGGTACTCCGCGATGGAGTCCTTCAGTCGGAGGTCGGGGTCGGGCTGTAGCACGGGCGGACGGATGACGTGCCCGCCGGTTAGAGGCCAGGTGCTGAAGTAGATGCGCAGCTCCTCCAACCGCCCCTCCACTTCGCGTTCCGCGACGATGGCTACGGGTAAAGCAATCCAACCGTGGTCGCCGTCAAGACGAAGGACGACTTCCTCGGCCTCCGCTGGCCGGTGGCGATCAGGTGAACGTCGTCCACGGCGACGTTTCGCTCCCCAAGCCAGGCGTTCGTCGTGGTCACGAAGTCCTTGAACGCGCGCGATCCCTTCACGCGACCACGGGTCGGATGATGTAGCTCTGCCTCGTACGCGAACGAGTTGAGCGCATCCGCATATCCAGCCATCAGGCCCTCGAAGTAGGGAACCGCCGCGAGTCGGTCATCGTGTCGGCCTCGAATCCGTTCGAGCGCCGGAGCCGAAAAGAGTTCCGGTATCCAGGGCACGCCTCGTGAAGGCTACGCGTCGGCCGAGGGAGGCGGTTTCTAGGTATTCGCCGCCAACCGCACCCGCGAGCGCCGAGATCGCTCAGCCGGCTCTCAGCGCTTGCAAGTCGCGCCTGAGCAGCCGCGCAGGCGCGCGAGCTTTCGGGCGAGACGCGCCCGCACGTCCGCGTAGCGCGGGCTGTGGTGGAGGCTCCGCTCCTCGTACGGGTCGAAGAGCAGATCGTAGAGCTCCCGCTCGCCGGTCACGTACCTAACGTACTTGTAGCGGCTGGTGCGTATAGCGCTGTAACGCGGGGTTCGCGGGTCGCTGTCGACATTCTCGAGCAGGATGTCGCGCCCCGCGAAGAGCGAGGGAGGTCGGCGCGCCAGCTCGAGCAGCGACACCCCGTCGAGGGTCCGGCGCGGCTGCGCGGCGGCGGCATCGACGATCGTCGATGCCAGGTCGATGTTCGCGGTCAGCGTGGGCACGCGCTTGTCGCGAGGCACGCCGGGCCCCCGCATGAGCGCCGGGACGCGCACCGACGGCTCGTAGGCCTTGTACTTGCTGGACGTCACGCGATGCTCGCCCTGGAACCAGCCGTTGTCGGAGGTGAAGACGAACAGCGTGTTGTCGAGCTCGCCGTTGGCTGCCAAGGCCGCGACCATGGCGCCCACGCCCTCGTCCACCGCCAGCAGCGACTCCCGCCGGCACTGGTAATCCTCCCTGATGTCCGCTATCTGCGGGCTGTTGAAGCGAGGAAGCTTGCGGATGAACGCCGGCTTGTCGCTCACGTCGGGCTCGTCGAAGCCGGGAGGCCGCGGCAGCCGAGCGCCCGCGTAGGCCCCGTAGTGTCGCGGCGCCGGCTTTGTCACACACCGCTGCTGCGCGTGGTGGGGCCCCCCGCCGTGCGGTGCGAGATATGCGACCGAGAGGAAGAAGGGCTGTGCGGCGGGCGCGCGCTGGTTGATGTAGGCGACCGCCTTGTGGCTGTAGAGGTCGCCCTGATAGGTGCGCGGGCGCTGCTCGGCGTTGGGGCAGGCGGTAGCGAGTTTGGAGTCGGCGCCGTAGGCCACCAGCGTGCCGTTCTCGTTGAGGCAGTAGTTGAAGTAGTTGTAGGTCGTCGGGTCGACCGAGCCGTGCCACTCTTCCCAGCCGGCGGGAACCTCGCGCGGGGCTCGAGTGCCGTAGCCGTTCAGGTACTTGCCGATGTGCGCGGTCGCATAGCCGGCGTCGCGGAGCCACACGGGCAGGGTGTTGCTCGAGTCGAGCTGGTAGAAGCCGCCCGCGGGCGGGGTGGCGCCGCGCACGCGGTGGTTGCGCGAGTACTGGCCGGTCAGATAGGTGGCCCGCGATGGGCAGCAGAGCGGGAACGTCGAGAAGTTGCGCGTGAAAGTAGTGCCGGCTCGGCCGATCAGGTCCCTCACGCGCCTGAGCGCGCGCATTTGCTCGACGGTCTGGTCGTCGGTCATGACGACCACGACGTTCGGTTTCGCCTGAGCGGTCTGAGCGGGAGCGGCGCCATCGAATGCTCCCGCCGCGAGAACGAGCAGGGCGAGGATCGCCGCCAGAGCGCCGATCGTCAGCGCCGGCCGCCGCCGGATGGATGGGTTTGACAATCCTCGAAGCATCTGCTCCTCCTCACAGCGCGTGCTCCCAGCCGGCCACGTCCGGGGTCGAGCCTGTGCTTGCCAGGACCCGCCGACGATGCCTAAGTTGCGGGCCTCCGTCCCGCAGGCGGACTCGCGCGTGTCGGCCGGCCGCGGGGGGCCTGCGCGGCAAGACGAGACGCTGAAGCTGGGCGGCCGGCACTCGCATCACCGCCAACTCGATCCTTGACCTCTTCGATTTACATCGGCCCTCAACTCCCTTCGACGACCACCCCCTCCCAGGGCTCGAGCTCGACTGTCTCTCTAAGCCGCTGGCCGTCTCGATCGCGATGGGTGCTCAGCCGCACGACCCCCTCGAGGCCCCCGACCCTCGATCGACTCCCGGAGAGGTTGAGGGCGACGGTCGTTCGTCCGCCCCTTCGCCAGACCCAGGCATGCGGCGGGGAGGGAACGGTCTCGTAGGCGCCAGCGCGCAGCTCGCCGACGCCGCGCCGCAGGGCGATGAGATCGCGGCAGAGGTTGAGCACGGACGCGGGGTCGTCTCTCTGGGCCGCGACGTTGGGTGAGCCGTCGTCACCGAGGGGCAGCCAGGGGCTGGCCGTGGGGGTGGTGAAGCCGGCGCCCGGATCGGAGGTCCAGGGCATGGGGGTGCGGGCGCGGTCGCGCCCTTCCTCTTTGGCCGCCGCCCCGGGTCGCACGTCGCGCGCTCTGTCGGGGGCGACCTCGACCTCGGGCAGACCGATCTCGTCTCCGTAGTAGAGGACGGGCGTGCCGCGCAGGGTGAGGAGCATCATCAGGGCGAGGCGCACCTTGGCCTCGTTGCCTTGGGCCCACCGGGTGGCCAGGCGGCCGGCGTCGTGGTTTGAGCCCGTCCACACCGGCCAGGCCGCCGGCGGGAGCCGCGACTCCGAGCCCTCGACGACCCCGCGCAGGGTCGAAGCCGAGAACGGGGCGTGCAGGAAGAGGAAGTTGAAGGCCAGGTGGAGCTCGTCCTCGCCGTTGCCGTAGAAGGCCGCCCACCGGTCGAGGTCGAAGACGTGGGTCTCGCCGACCAGCATCCGGGCGGGCTCTTGCGCCTCGCTCAGGCGGCGCCAGCGCCGCAGTACGTCGTGCGCCTCGGGGCGGTTCATGTTGAAGCACTGACGCTGGCCGAGCCGGCGCACCTGCGGATGGTCGTGCTCGTCGGCCGGCGGGTTGTCGCGCAGCTCGCGGTCCTTGACCAGGGCGTGGGCGACGTCGATGCGAAAGCCCGCGATCCCCCGCCGGTACCAGTAGCGCAGGATCTCGTCGAAGGCCCTCCGCACCTCTTCGCTCCACCAGTTGAGGTCGGGCTGAGACGGCAGGAAGTTGTGCAGGTAGTACTGGCCGCTGGCCTCCTCAAGCGTCCAGGCCGGTCCCCCAAAGGCGCTCAACCAGTTGTTCGGAGGCGAGCCGTCGGGCTTGGGATCAGCCCAGACGTAGAAGTCGCGCCGGGGCGAGTGGCGGCCCGACCGAGAGTCCAAGAACCACGGGTGGCGATCGCTCGTGTGGTTGGGGACGAGGTCGAAGAGGACGCGGATGCCCCGCCGCTCGGCCTCGGCCACCAGGCGGTCGACGTCGTCGAGGTCTCCGAGCTCGGGGTGGACGGCGCAGTAGTCGGCCACGTCGTAGCCCCAGTCGTCGTTGGGTGAGGGCATGACCGGATTCAGCCAGACTCCGTCGATGCCGAGCCACTCGAGGTAGTCGAGGCGGTCGATGATCCCCGGCAGGTCCCCGATTCCGTCGGCGTTCGAGTCGGAGAAGGAACGCGGGTAGATCTGATAGAGGACGCCGCCTCGCCACCACGGCCGAGGATCCGCCGCCTGGGCGGCGCGGCCCACCCCTGACCCGGCTGGGAGGCGTGCGGCCATGTCGCCTTCTTACACCAACGGCGCCGAATAGACTCGCGAGGCGCATGGGCTTCGTCCGGCCCTCACCGCCGCCCTTCGACATGGAGGAGTGGCGGGCAAAGCCCTACCTCTCCCGTCTCAAGGCCAACGCGCAGGACTGGGCGGTCAGCGGCTTCGGGACCGCCGACGCGGTCCTTCTGCTCTACGCCGTCAAGGTCGTCGTCTTCGCCGTCGGCGGGTTCCTGCTGATCTCGGCGAGCACGCCCGGGCTCGGCGGCCTGTTCGACATCGGGGACTGGTGGACCGAGCCGATCGTCTTCCAGAAGCTGGCCGTTTGGACCCTCGTCTGGGAGATCCTCGGCCTCGGCTCGGGGTCGTTGCCCCTCACCCTCCGCTTCTTGCCGCCGATCGGGGGATTCCTCTACTGGCTGCGGCCTGGCACCGTCCGCCTGCCGCCTTGGCCCGACAGGGTCCCGCTCAGCCGCGGGTCGCGGCGAACGCTCGTGGATGTCGCGCTCTACGCCGGCGTCCTCGGCGCCGGCGCGTTCCTGCTGCTCTCGGGCGGCGCGGCGACCGCCGCAACCGATCCCGGCCGCCTGGACCCCATCGCGATCGGGGTGCTCCTCGCCATCCTGGCGCTCCTGGGTCCTCGCGACAAGGTGTCCTTCCTGGCTGCTCGCCCCGAGGTCTACGGGTTCCTGCTGATCGTGTCGCTGTTCCCGGGCGAGAACCACCTCGCCGGCTCGCAGCTGGTCTTCGCCTGCATCTGGTGGGGGGCCGCGGCCTCCAAGCTCAACCGTCACTTCACCTACAGCACATCGGTCATGATCAGCAACGCCCCCTGGTACCCGTCGCGAGTCAAGGCGGGGCTCTGGAAGCGCTACCCCGACGACCTGCGCCCCTCGCGCTCCGCGGAGCTGGCGGCTTACTTCGGGACCGCCGTCGAGTTCCTGCTGCCGCTCGTGCTGCTGCTCTCGAGCGGCCGGACGCTCGGCACGCTCGCGCTAATCGGGATGCTCATCTTCCACGTCTACATCACGGTTTCGTTCCCGGCCGGGGTCCCGCTCGAGTGGAACGTCTTCATGCTCTTCGGCCTAGTCTTCCTGTTCGGGCAGCACGGCGACGTGCCGCTGTCGGCCGTCGACCCGCCGCTCCTGGTCGTGATCGCCGTCATCGGGGTGCTCGTCCCGATCGTCGGCAACCTCCGCCCGGACAAGGTGTCCTTTCTGCTCGCCATGCGGTACTACGCCGGCAACTGGGCGACCAGCCTGTGGCTGTTCCGCAAGGAGACCAGGGCGGAGGAGAAGCTCGACCGGAGGGTCTCGAAGGTGGCTGCGCTTCCCGAAGCGCAGCTGACGAGGCTCTACGGCCGGGAGATGGCCGAGTACCTCGTGGAGAAGGTCCTCGCGTTTCGGGCGATGCAGAGCCACGGACGCGCCCTAAACGGGCTGCTGGCCCGGGCCGTGGAGGATGTCGAGGACTACAAGGTGATCGACGGCGAGTTCATCTCAGGGGTCGTCACCGGCTGGAACTTCGGCGAAGGCCACTTCCACCACTCCCAGCTGCTCGAGGCGGTCCAGGAGCAATGTGAGTTCGAGGAGGGGGAGCTCCGGGTCGTCATGCTCGAGTCCCAGCCCGCTCACCTCCGGCGCCAGCGCTACGGCATCTACGACGCCGCGGCCGGGCTCGTCGAGGAGGGCTGGGTCAGCGTGGCTGAGATGGTCAAGCGCAACCCGTGGCTCGAGGAGTCCTGGAGGTTCCCGGTCGAGGTGACGCGACCGAGCGAGCGCCGGGCCGCGCCCGCCGCGGTCGAGTGAGCGAGGCGACGGTCGCACGCGAGCCCTCTAGCAGTCGGGCGGTGAGGAGCGAGCGCACCTCTCCGAGCCGGGCGGTCTCGCCGGACCACGGCCCGCCGTCGACCGCACCGTTCGGTGAGGTGACGGGACAGCCTACGGCCTTGCTGGGCCGTACTCGGTGACCCTACGCCGGGCGAGCGCGGTAGCACAGCCCCCGGCTCGCTCAGCGCGGTCTTGGTGGGCGCCCCGCGCCCACCGTCTCGGAGGACCTAGCGGCGCACTATATGCCAAAAACACATAGTCTTCCTCCCATGCCGGGCCCGACGAGGCCGCTACCGATCACCGAGCCGCGCAAGCTCGCGGCCGCGCTCAGGCGCCTCGACGAGCGCGAGCGCCGGGTGCTCGAGCTGCGCTACGGCTTGGGGGGCGAGCGCCAGCACGTCCTCGCCGAGGTGGGCCGCCTGCTCGGCGTCTCGCGCGAGCGCGCCCGCCAGCTCGAGACCAAGGCGCTCCAAAAGCTCTCAGCCCAGGGCGCGCGCCGCCCGCCGGCCCCCGGGCCCGCCGAGCACCCCGCCTTTCTCAAGAGCTTCGTGCGCCCCGGGACGCTGTTTTCCCTCCAGAGCGGCCCCGCCCACGGCTATGAGCTCAGACAGCGCCTGCGCGCCCGCGGCTTCGAGAGCTCGACTACCGCTTCCTGCGCTCCCTCGAGCGCGAGGGCGTGGTCCGCTCGAGCTGGGAGGGAGGCGGCGACGGCCCCGAGCGTCGCGTCTATCGGCTGACGAGCAAGGGTCTCCGCCAGCTGCGCGAGGACGCAGACGCCATCGGCCAGGTCGTCGCCGCGCTTGCGAGGTTCATCGGCGACTACCACGAGGTGGCGGCTCGGCTCGAGCCCGACGGGGGGGAGACGCGGGCGGGGGGCGACCGCACGGGGGCGCGTGGCGAGGGCTGAGGGCGGCCTCTCCCGCGGGGTAGGAGATCGTCAGCGGGGGCGGAGGCCTGGCAAGGCGGCGCTTGAACGAGAGGGGCTGCCGCCGCCGGATTGGGCAGCGGTTCGCCGGTTCACTCGTCTTGCCGTGCCCGGCGGCCTACGGTGACCCGGCAGGAGGTGGCGATGGCGCTCGGAGCGCCGGGGCAGCTTGTACGCCCCCTTTCCCGGCTGGAGTCGTATCGTCATGTCGGGCCGTCGGGTCGGTTGCGGCTTTGCAGTCGACCTGGCGGAGTTGATCATCACACCGAAGAGGAGACCTATGCCGGCCGAGCGCTTCATCGAGGCCCTGAACGAGCAGATCGCCGCCGAGTTCGCGGCCTCACACCAGTACGTGGCTATTGCCGTCCACTATGAGGATCAGACCTACCCGCGGCTCGCCAACTTCTTCTATCGCCAGGCCATTGAGGAGCGCGAGCACGCGATGATGATGATCAAGTACCTGCTCGATACGCAGTCGCCGGTCAGGCTGAGGGAGGTCGAGGCGCCCCGCAGCGACTTCGCAGACCACGTCGCCCCGATCGAGCTGGCGCTCGAGCAGGAAGGCGCTGTCTCACGCCGGATCGGCGATATCTTCGCGCTCGCCCGCGAGGAGGGCGACTACCTCTCCGAGCAATTCGTCCAGTGGTTCCTCAAGGAGCAGGTCGAGGAGGAGGCCACCATGTCGACGCTCCTCGACGTCGCCGAGCGCACGCGAGATTTCCCCATGTCGCTCGAGGACTACATCGCGCGGGAGGACCCCGGCGAAGAGGTGGCCGATCCACTAGCACCCGAACCCGCGGGCGGCCGGTGAGTCGCGTAGGCAGGGGAGTCGTCGGCGACTACTAGGGCCGCTCGTAGGTGATCCGCATGAGGTCGCCGCGGTTGTAGAAGGAGGAGTCCGTCCGGGTGCAGCGCACTCGTGCTCGGACCTCCCCGTCGCCACTCGTCCCACTCACGTAATCGGCGAGCGTCCCGGTCGGGCTCTTGTCGAAACGGCGGCGCCCCCTTCGGGCCCAACCTCGGCTGGGGCCTGGCCGCGCCCGGCGACTTGAACGGCGACGGGGAGGACGACTACGTCTGCGGGGCGCCCTACTGACATGGACCTCTCCCGCTTTGCGGCGGTCCCGCACCAGCGCAACCCGATCGCCGCGATCGTGCGCGACGACTCCGGGCTCGAGTCCCCCGCCGACCTCCAGGGCACGCGGGCGGGGCGATGGAGCTTTGCGTGGTATGCGCAGGAGTTCGCGGGCGCGATGTCGTACCTGGGCCTCGATCCGCCGGTGATCGTGGACAGCCCCCGCCCCGATGCCGAGCTCGAGCGCGGGGAGATCGACGTGATCCCGACGTGGGTGGACATGACCGTAAACCACGTCGACAAGGGCTACGGGGTGCGCCCGATCGGGCTCGACATCGAGACCTATTCCACGGGCCTGCTGGCGGCCGACCGTCTCCCGCTCGAGCTCGTGACGCGTATGCGCGACGCGTTCGTCGCCGGCTTCGAGCTTCAGCTCGAGGAGCCGCAGCTCGGGATCACCGGGTTCCAGCGCCGCTTTCCCGACATCTCCGAGCGCCATATCCGCGACAGCTGGGCGCTGTTCGAGCCCTACGCCTTCGACGGTGACGCGCCGGGGGCGATGGACGCCGATCGCTGGGAGACGACGATCGAGCACACGGCCGCGACCCACGGGCTCTCCCCGTTCGCGGGCGAGCGGGTCTACCGCCCGGAGTTGCTCGCGCCCGCGGTCGCGTACGCGGCGGCGTAGTCGGCAGGCTAAGAGTCCGGCGCGTCGAGCGTGCCCCGGCCGCTCTCGACGATCGCGCCGAGGAAGCTCCCCTCCCCGACGCAGCGGCGCAGGTCCGCGCCGCCCGAGACCTCGACGGTCACGCGGGCGGGCCGGGCCCGGCCGCGCATCCGCCCGGTCGCCCGGCACACGCTGCCGTCGGGCGAGACCTGAAGCAGGGCGAAGCCGCTGCGGTAGGGCAACGGCGGCCCAAGCGCCCGCGCCCGGGCGCGGACTTCCCACGCGTCGCCGCGGGCGGTCATCGCCCGGCCGCCCACCGGGTTGCCCTCGAAGCGCGCGAGCGTCTTCGGCAGGGACCAGTTCGTGCGACCACCGACCACGCTGGCCGGCGAGTCGACGGCCATGAAGGGAACGTGAACGCTCGCCCTGCGGCCGCGCCAGAGGAGCTCGGCGCCGAGCACCTCGGCGTAGGCGCCGACCGGTGTGTCGAGGTAGCGGACGAGCCCGCCGCCGCGGGCGAGGACGCGTGCGCCCGCATGCAGCGGCGCCGGGAGCGGTCGGGTCACACCCCGGACGGGGCGCCCGAACCAGACGAGCGCCTGCAGCGCGAGATCCCATGGAGCCGCGGGAGCGGCCTGCGGAAGCCCGGTCAGATCGGCGCCTAAACCCGTCTCGGAGATCCCCGGTACGTCCACTATGAGCTCAGGCTTGCCACGAGCTCCGGCTCGAGTTCCTGTATCGACTCGAGCACCACGTCGGCGAGCGCGAGCGAGTCGGGCTCCGGAGGGAAGGCCTGGTTGGGGATCGCGACGATGCCCATCTCGGCCGCCGCGGCCGACCGCAGTCCGCTGGTCGAGTCCTCCACGGCGACGCACGTCGCGGGCCCGCGCGAAAGCCTCCGTGCCGCCTCGAGGTAGACGTCGGGCGCCGGCTTCCCGTGGGCCACCTCCTCCGAGGAGACCGTCGCCTCGAAGCAGCCGGCGAGTCCGGCGAGCTCGAGCACGAGCTCGATGAGCGAACGGTTCGCCGACGAGGCGAGCGCGAGCGGCCAGTGTGGAGCCACGGCGGTGACCGCGGCGCGAGCGCCCGGGATCAGCGGGAGCCGCTCGCGGTAGAGGTGCTCGAGGCGCTCGACGACGTCCTCGGAGATCTCCTCCTCGGACATCGGGACGCCGAGCTCCTCGTGCATGTAGCGAGACCACTCGACGGAGCTCATGCCCATCATGGCCTGCTGAGCCTCTTCCTTCCAGGCCCCGCCGCTCTCCTCGACGAGCTGGCGCCTGGCGTCGTTCCAGAGCGCCTCGGAGTCGACTAGGACGCCGTCCAGGTCAAAGATCACCGCGGCGGGCACGCCTGCTCCCTCGTGGACGCCGTCGTTGAGACCGGAGACCGTCGGTCACCGGCGAGCGGGCGCGAAGCCGGGCTCCGCACCTACCCGGCTCGGTTCAGATGTCCTTGGGAACGCGCGCCGACGACTTCGTGTCGGGGACCGGGGCGCGGTCTGAGTCGGCTGCCGCCGCCTCCTCCGGGGAGAGGTCCTCAGCGGGTACCGACTCCTCCGAATCTTCCCGAGCCACGTCGCTCGGTGCGTCGCGCTCCCCGCGAGCCGGGTCGGCGTCCTCGTACTGGTGCTTCTCCATGGCTGCTCCTTTCCGTCGAATGGGTCCCCTGCCCTGTACCCATGTTTGCCAACGTCAGTCCTTATGGAGAGCCTGAGCGGTCGGCGCGGTGGCCAGGGCGGAGAAGCCTCGGCCTCACCGACCCACCTCTTGGAGGTCCTCGACGAGGAATCGCCCCGCCTGGGCCCGAACGCGGAAGAGCTGCACGAATCCCTCGCTTCGGGTCGGGACCTCTTGACGCTTGTAGGTACCCAGCACGCCGGCGATCGGGATCTTGGCCTTTTCGAGCCGGGTCTCGTTGCGCAGTATCGCCTCCCGCGGGGCCGTGCTGAAGAAGTAGGCCACCGCCCGAAAGCCCGCCGCCCGGGCCGGCTCGACGTACCGGCGCCGTTCGGAGACCGTCGGGTTGGTGTTGTCGACGACGAACCTCTGGCCGGTCTCGATGCAGGCGTGCAAGAGGAGTCTCTCTCGGTGACGGGTCTTGAGCATGTCGAGTTGAGGCGGACGTGGGTTTGGAAGAAGCGATCGAGGTAGAAGGTCGTCTTACCGCTGCCCTGTATGCCACAGAAAATCACGGCCTCCATCACACCACCGCTAGCGACCCGCGCCCAGCCACGGAGAGCAAGATAAGGGCTATCGGCGCCCGTGCCGTGCTCTCCGGCCTTGAGCGGCGCGTGCGCCGGGCGAGGTCGCGCCTCGGACGAGGGCGTGCCGTCGTCTGGGCGGTCGGGGATGGCGCGGACGGCAGCCCGGAGGCGAGGGCGGTCGCCTCGCAGATCGCCTCGCAGCGCGTAGACCACTTCCTCTACCTCGGCGACGTCTACGACGACGGAACGGCGCAGGAGTACGCGCGAAACTACAAAGGGACCTACGGCCGCCTCGACCCGATCACCGCCCCCACGCCGGGAAACCACGACTGGCCCAACGCCGCGGAGGGCTATCGGCCCTACTGGCATCGGGTGCGGGAGCGGCCGATGCCGAGCTACTACTCCTTTACGGCCGGCGGCTGGGAGCTGCTGAGCCTCAACTCGGAGGCCCCCACGACCACGGCTCGCCCCAGCTGCGGTGGCTGCGGGGTGCGCTCGCGCGCCCGGGCAGGTGCCGCATCGCCTTCTGGCATCGCGCGCGCTTTAGCGCGGGAAGAAGGCACGGCGACCAAGCGGACACCGACCCGCTCTGGGCGGCGCTGCGCGACAAGGCGACGATCGTCGTGGTCGGCCACGACCACAACATGCAGCGCCTGCACCCGATCGACGGGATCACGCAGTTTGTCTCTGGTGCCGGCGGCAGGAGCCACTACGAGTTCGACCCCAGCGACGAACGCCTTGCCTTTGCGAACGACCGCGACTACGGCGCGCTCCGTCTCGAGCTCAGTCCCGGTGTGGCCCGCTACGCGTTCGTCTCGGTCGCGGGCGAGACCCTCGACGCGGGAGAGCTCGGGTGCCGCGACTGAGCCGGCCGCCTCAGCGGCTCACGCGGTGCCCGCGCCGGAGGTCGAGCCCTCTCTTCGGCCGCTCGAGGATCCGCAGGAAAGTGCTCGAGCACCCACTGGGCGTCGAGCTCGAGTCGACGGTAAGATGCACCCCGGACGGGGCGGTAGTCGCGCGTGCGCGGATCCATCGGGAGGCTGGCCTCCACCGGGTACCAGAGGTTGTGCTCGCGGATCAGGTCGTTGAGGTGCTCGAACCGCCACCCGCGAGCGTGGCTGCGCCAGCGTCGCGAGAAGCGCTCGGGGTGGTGACCCTGAGTCTCCAAGAGCTCCCGGTAGGTGGCGTCGAGACGCCGGCGTTCGGCCCGGAAGGCGGTCTCGATCTCGCGCAGCCGCTGCATGTAGCGCGGCGGGGAGCTAGCCCGGAGATAGGACTCGATGGTCTGCGGGCCGCTGACGTCACGGCGTGGCGGCCGCCGAGTACGGCGAGGGCCCTGCCCAGTAGCCGGCCGCTGGGCGGCGCTCGAGGGTCGATCGTCGGACTGGGCGGTCATCGGGAGGGTGAAGGTTCCGGTCATGGCCGTTCGTCGACCGGATCCGAGGCGGGCGGTGGTGGCACCCGAGAGGGTATCGGCGGCGCGGTGGACAGGCGACCCCCGGCGAGGGGCGCGACCGGGGCTGACGGACCGGCTCCGGCGCACGCTTGCGCTCCGAGACCGGGGGCCGGTAGCCTCAGCGGCGGGGATGGACGAGCACGAGGAGGAAGTGGCCCGCGTCCGGGCGGGTTTGGCGGCGCAGTCCGCGGTCGCCCGCGTGCTCGTGGACGCCCCCACGCTGGCCGAGGCCACCCCGCGGCTGCTCGCGGCCATCGGTCCGAGCCTCGGCTGGGAGCTCGGGGCGCTGTGGGCGGTGGATGCGCGTGACGGCCTGCTCCGCTGCCAGGCGACCTGGCGGGCGACCCCGGGCGACGACGTGTTCGAGCGGCTCAGCCTCCAGCAGGCCTTCGTCGACGCCGAGGGCCTCCCGGGCCGAGTGTGGGTCTCCGGCCGGCCGCAATGGATCACCGACGTCTTGAGCGAGGGTAACTTCCCACGCTGGGAGGCCGCCGCGCGCGAGGGGCTGCGGAGCTGGTTCGGGTTCCCCATCCGCGACCGAGAGCGGGTCCTTGGGGTGATCGAGTTCTTCGCCCGCGAGGTGCGCTCTCCGGACGAGGAGATCCTGGGCCTCACCGCGATGTTCGGCGATCAGATCGGCCAGTACCTGCGCCGACGCCAGGCCGAGGACGCGACGCGCGCCAGCGAGACGCGCCTGGCGGCGATCCTCGAGTCGGCCCTCGACGCCATCATCTCGATCGACGCGCAGGGCCACGTCATCGCCTTCAACTCCGCCGCAGAGCGCATGTTCGGTCGCCCGCAGGCTGAGGCCCTCGGTCGGGAGCTCGGCGAGTTGATCGTGCCGCCCTCGCTGCGCGAGGCCCATCGACGAGCCCTCGAGCGCATCGTGGCCACCGGCGAGGCACGCCTGCTCGGGCAGCGGCTCGAGCTGACGGGCATGCGCGCCGGCGGGGAGGAGTTTCCGGTCGAGCTGACGCTCGCGCGCGTCGAGCTCGACGGCGCGCCGGCCTTCACCGGCTACGTTCGCGACATCACCGACCGCAAGCGCGCCGAGCTGCGCGCCCAGATCCTGGCCGAGACCGGGGAGGACCTCACCGCGTCGCTCGACCTCGAGACCACGCTCAGCGCGGTCGCCGGGCTGTGCGTGCCGAGGGTCGCCGACTGGTGCGTCGTCGACCTGGTGGGGGGCGGTCGCCGGATCGAGCGCGCCGCGGTCGCCCACGCCGACCCGAGCAAGGAGGCGCTCGCCTGGGAGCTCGATCGGCGCTTTCGCACCGACCTCGACGCTCCCGAGGGAGTCCCGAAGGCCATGCGCACCGGGAGGCCGGAGCTCATGCCGGAGATCTCCGACGATCTGCTCACGACCGTCGCCCACGACGAGCATCACCTCGCCCTGCTGCGCTCGCTCGGATTGTGCTCGGCGATGATCGTGCCGCTGCGGGCCCGCGGCGAGACCCTCGGCGCGATCTCCTTCGTCGCGGCCGAGTCGGGGCGCCGCTTTGATCAGGACGACCTCGCCTTTGCCGAGGAGCTCGCCCGCCGCGCGGCGCTCGCCATCGCCAACGCCCGCATCCACGCCGAGCGAAGCCAGGTCGCGGAGATCCTCCAGGCGAGCCTGCTCCCCCCGCGACTGCCGATGATCCCCGGGCTCACCGTCGCCTCACGCTTCCGCGCCGCCGGCGAGGCCTACGACGTCGGCGGCGACTTCTTCGACCTGTTCGCCATCGGCCCCCGTGACTGGCTGATCGTCATGGGCGATGTCTCGGGCAAGGGTCCCGAGGCCGCGGCGATCACGGCACTGGCCCGCTACACGGTCCGCGAGGCCGCCGTCCACGAGGCGCTCCCGAGCGGAGTCATCGCCCGCCTCAACGAGGCCATCCTGAGCCATCAGGCCGAGGGCGGCGATCGCCTCTGCACCGCCCTGGTGGGCCGCCTGCGGCCGGGCCGTGGCGGTGCGCGTCTCGCGCTGGCGAGCGGCGGACATCCTCTGCCGCTGCGACTCGACCCCGGCGGCCAGGTCGAGGCGGTCGGCACCCCGGGGCTCCTGCTCGGGTTCACCCGCGACATCGACCCCGAGGACGTCGAGATCGAGCTGCGTCCCGGCGACTCGCTCCTGCTCTACACCGACGGCGTCACCGAGGCGCCGACCGGCGCCGGCCTGCTCGGCGAGGGCGGGCTCGCCGCCCTGCTCGAGGGCTGCACCGATCTCGACGCGGACGCGCTCGTCGACCGCGTCGACCGGACCGTGGTCGACCTCCAGGCGGGAACTCCCCGGGACGACATCGCCATGGTCGCCCTGCAGGTGGGGCGAGGGTCGAGCGACGAGGCGGCGGGCCCGGGACGGGAAGGCCAGCTCGCGGCCGTCACGCTCAACCCGGTAGGGCCTCCGGCCGGCGCCTGAAGAACCCCGCGGGCCGCGCCGCCCACCAGACGATCATGAGCACGGCCCCGGAGAGCAGGAACCCGAGGCCGAGGACCGCGGGGGCGCCGAGGCCGACCCACGTCTCCCCGAGCTCGGACTCTGCGGGGTCGGCCAGCAGCAGGAGGGCGCGGACGAGGACGTAGGAGAGCGCAAGCGCTCCGAACGTGGGAACGATCCCGTACAACAACAGCTCGCGCACCGATCGTCGCAGGCGCCGTCTGTACAGGATCGGGCAAGCGAAGCCCGTGAGCGCGTAGTAGAAGGCGATCAGCAGCGCGAGGGCGGCGACCGAGTCGGTGAGGAGGCGTTCCGAGAGGAAGCTCGTGGGGACGTACCAGGCCACGGCCAGAACGCCGATCGCCACCGTGGCCACGTGCGGGGTGCGAAAGCGGGGGTGGACCCGCCCGAGCGCGGCGGGGAGAGCGCCGACCCGTGCCATCGACAGCGCCGTCCGCGAGCCCGGGAGAACGGTCGTCTGGGTCGAGGCCAGAGCCGAGGTGACGAGCGCCAGCAGCACGAGCAGGTCGAGCGGCGAACCGAGCACCTCCCGCGCCAGCGGGCCGAGGAAGGACTCGTCCGCGGCGGTCACGGCGAGGCGCTGCGGACCCACGTAGGCGATGACCGCCACCGTCACGACCAGGTAGGTGGCGAGCAGGATCGCCGTCGCCGCGGTGCCCGCACGGCCGGGGGCGCGCGCGCCGTCGCTCGTCTCCTCGTTGAGGTTGAGCGCGCTCTCCCAGCCCCAGTAGATGAACACGCCGATCAGGAGGCCGGCCACGAGCGCTCCCGAGCCTTCCACGGCGAACGGGGAGAACCACGCGGCGCTCGGCGCCTCCGAGCCCGCCGGTGCGTCCCCGCCGAGCGTGCGCGTCAGGGCCACGACCGCGAGCAGGCCGAGCCCGCCCGCCTGGACGACCAGCATCGCCTGCTGGACTCGTGCGGAGGCCTCGGTGCCGTAGACGCACAGCGCGGTCATGAGGGCGATGAGGGCGACCGCGAGCCCGGTGACGGCGCCGCGGGAGCCGGCGGCCCCCTCGAGCCCCACGAGGAGCAGCGCGTAGCGGCTCGCGACCTCGGCCAGCGATCCGATCACGAGCACTCCGGTCGCGCAGACCGCCCAGCCGGCGAGCCAGCCGACGACGGGTCCCATCGCGCGGGTGACCCACGTGAAGGTCGCCCCGCAGTCGGGGTCGGCGCGGTTGAGCGCGGCAAAGGCGCTCGCCACGAGCAGCATGGGGACGAAGGAGACGAGCAGGGCCGCCGGAGCCTGGACGCCCACGGCGACCACGAGCGGTCCGAGGGCGGCGGCCAGCGAATAGGCCGGGGCGGCCGAGGCAAAGGCGATCACGAGACCGCCGCCGAACCCGAGCGCGTCGGGCTGAAGCCCGGACCGGGCACGGTCTCGAACCGGTGTGCCGTCTCCGGGATCGGCCGGGGGAGAGCTCACCGACACAACCTAAGCACCTCCCCACCCTCTTCGCTATCTTGTCCCCGCCTTCACCAGACGCTCCTTCGACCACGCGATCCCCATGACCCGACCCGGCCACCGCTCGTTCTATGTATCCGACGCCTCTCGGACCGAGGTCGTCGAGGCGAGCCGCCGCTCGCACGCGGTTCGCACCGCGCTGCTCGGCGGCGTTGCGGTGACCTTCCTCGCCGGTTGCGGTGGCGACGACCTCGCCCGCTGCATCGACCGCAACACGACCCGGATCGTCGATGTGAGGTTCTGCGACGACGAGGCCGAGGACGGGATCGGCGGTCGGTACCAGTGGAACTTCGGGGGCTCGGGCGACACTTCGATCGGCAGCCGCGTCGAGGGGGGCGAGAACATCGATCCCGCCGACTCGGGCTCGATCTCCGCGCGGGGCGGCTTCGGCGCCAACGCGCAGGAGAGCGGCACCGGCGTCCGAGAGCTCGCGGACTCTGGCGGCGAAGAGGAAGACGGCGACCGCAAGCGGTCGAAGAGCTCCGGCAGCTAGCTCTTCCAGCCGGGCCGGGGCATGCGCCGGGTCAGGATCGAGGCACGCCCCGACTGGCGCGAGATCGTCTCCGCTCAGGGCCTCGTCTACTGCGAGACCCGCCACCCCGACGGGTCACTTCGGCCCTACTGGGAAGACGCGGCCTACTACGCCTTCGTCGAGGAGGAGATCCGCGAGCTCGAGCGGGTGACCGCCGAGCTGTTCGAGATGTGCGTCGCCGCGGGCGACCGCATCGTCGAGGGAGGGCTGTACCGCCGACTCGGCATCCCCGACGGCGCGGTCGAGCGGATCGCCGAGACCTGGCACTCGGAGCCCCCGAGCGTGCTCGGACGCTTCGACCTGCGCTACGACGGCCGCGGGCCCGCCAAGCTGCTCGAGTTCAACGCCGACACCCCGACCGCGCTCGTCGAGTCCGCCGTCGTCCAGTGGAACTGGCTAGAGGACCGCTTTCCCGACCGTGACCAGTGGAACGAGATCCACGAGCGCCTGATCCTCGCCTGGCAGCGCCAGCTACCCGAAGGAAGCCTGATCCACTTCGCGCACACCACGGCCGAGCGCAGCGGCGAGGACCTCATGAACGTCGCCTACGTCCAGGACACCGCCGCGCAGGCCGGGCACCCGACCCGGTCGCTCGCCATGGAGCAGATCGGCTGGAACCCGCTGCTCGGCTTCGTCGACACCGCCGATTGCCACATCGAGCGCATCTTCAAGCTCTACCCGTGGGAGTGGATGGTCACCGAGCCGTTCGCCAGGCATTGCCTCGACTGGATGGGCGAGGGCGTCAACCAGACGGTCTGGATCGAGCCGATCTACAAGATGCTGTGGTCCAACAAGGGCCTCCTACCCGTGCTCTGGGAGCTCTTCCCGGGTCATCCGAACCTGCTTGCCACCTACTTCGACTCCCCGCGCCACATGCCGGAGTACGTGCGCAAGCCGCTTCTCTCCCGTGAAGGCGAGAACATCGAGATATTCGCCCCTGACCACGGCGTTCGGCTCGAGACGGGCGGCGACTACGGAGCAGAGGGCTTCGTCTACCAGGAGTTCGCGCCCGTCCCCGCCTGCGACGGGCCCAACCACCCGGTCGTCGGCGCCTGGGTGGTCGACGGTGAGCCCGCGGGGATGGGCATCCGTGAGAGCGACGGCCTCATCACCGACAACCTGAGCCGCTTCGTGCCCCACCTGATCGAGGATGGACACTCCTCGGAGTGACCCGGACCCGCCGCGAGCCTAAGTGCCCGCGGGCGCCGACGTACCCTCGTCGGCCCCGTCGCCACCCGCCGCGGTGGCGGTTCGGTGCGAGTCGCCCCCGTTGCGCGGCATCGCGGCGTGGGGGCCCTCTGCTCCGATCTTCTCGCGGACGTCCGCGAGATCACGCGCGATCTGTCCCAGGACTCGGTCCTGAGAGCTCTCTCCGCGAGCGATCCTGTCGATGTCCGCCTCGATGTCGGCGACGTCGGCCTCGAGCTCGTCGACCTCGCCGGTCAGGTTCTCGACCTTCTCGGTGATGCGCCGGCTGAAGCCCTCGGCGAACTCGCGGTCGAAGAGGGGGAGGATCCCCGCCACGAGGATGGCGCCGAGGACCACGCCCATCGCCTGGAGTCCCATGGCGAGCACGCTCGTCTGCCAGGTGGTCGGCAGAAAGTCGCCGTAGCCGACGGTCGAGATCGTCGTGTTGACCCAGTAGAAGCCCTCGAACAGCGTCGGGGGCTCCTCCGACCGGCGCTCGAGCTGGGCGTAGGCGAGCCCGCCGGCGAAGACCGTGAGCCCCCACAACAGGAAGGCGAAGCGCACCACGGTGATTCGGAAGACGTACCGGTGGATGACCGGCGCCAAGTCGAGGATCCGCAGCACCCACAGGCACTGGAGCACCTCAAAACCGGGGGGGAGGAATTCGAACGGGGCGGTCACGACGATGATCGTGATGTCGAGCACGTTGCGCTTGGCCCAGTCCCAGTTGTCGGGAGCGAGCCGAACCATGGCGAGCGCCTCGACCACGAAGAACGTCCATATGCCTATGTAGAGAACATCGACCGCGGTCCCGAAGCCGCTTCCCAGCCGGAAGTAGTTGAGCAGCAGGTAGGGGATGACCAGCAGCGCGACGGCCACCGCCGGCATTTCCCAGCGCTGCGCCCGGCGGCGCTGCTCGGGGGTCATGCCCGGTACGACGTGGGTGCCCTGTGGGTGGTACACGGCGAGCCTCTAGCCGGAGATTATCCCAGGGCCCGGCGGCCCGCCGGGTGCGTCAGGTCGCCTGGGAGCCGCGGCGCGCGGAGCCCACGAGCCCTCCGGCGGATACGCCGATGAGGATGGCGACGACCGCCAGCGCGAGGTGCAGGAAGTTGTCGGGCGTGTTGACCGGAGCGAGGGTGAGCAGGTCGTCGCCGTCGATGAAGCCCAGGACGGTGACCGCGAGGTAGACCACGCCGAAGATGAGCGCACCGGTGATCGCCGTGGCGGGCTTGGCGGCCATCAGCAAGAGGAACGCGCCGGTGGCGAGGTGGACGATGTTGTGCCAACCGTTTACCTCGAAGACGATGAACGGCTCGCCGCTCACGCCGGGCCCCGTGGTGAAGTCGTTTCCGCCAAAGAGGAAGCCGAGCACCCCGACCGCGACCAGCACGAGCCCCGTCACCAGGCAGAAGGCCTGCGCGAGCGTGCGCCCCGCCCCCTCCTTGGCGCCCTCTCGCCTTGCGTCGGCCCCGGAACCTTGAGCTGCCTCCATTGCTTTGCGCTCCTTCTTGGGTCGGAAAGTGTAGGCGCCGTCTACCCCTCCTGTCCGGCGCGGCAAACAGCGCCTGTCGGAGCGAACCTTACTGCGCGCCGCCGATGGCCGCGCCGGCTTGGCGCCGCGCCACTACGCTCCGCGACCGGCTGGTAGGCGAAGTAGACCACCAGCCCACCGCCATCCAGCTCAGGAAGCGCAGCCAGGTGTCGCCCCGAGCCAGCTCATCGGGTAGAGCGACGCCCCCTCCGCGTTTGGCCGAGATCACGCCCTGGGTACGCAGACCCATGGCGAAAAGCGACGAGGGCATGACCCCCCAGCACGAAGAGGACATCGCGCAGGACGAGCGCCCCGAGGCTCGCTCGGAGTCGGGGGCGGACGAGGACGTCTCTCAGCAGACCGCGCCGCCGGGCAACCCCGAGACCGACGACCAGGCCGTCGAGAAGGGCGAGGAGAACCTGGGGCGGGTCGGGCGATAGGCTCCGCGGTCCCCGCCCGCCCGAGGGCTTTCGAGTACTTCCGCACGCGCGCACGAGCTTCCGAGCGTGGCCGCGCGCCATTCTGTCGCGGCTTCGCCTCGCGTCGCAACTTCGCTGTCAGAGGGGCCACGGCATACTGGGCCTATGCCCCCCACCCGAGGCGAGCTGGCCGAGGCGCTTCAGCCGCTCCTCGAGGCGCCGGAGCGCGCCGCGATCATCTGCGACATCGACGGCACCCTCGCCCCGATCGTCGAGCAGGCCGACCTCGCCCGCGTCTCGGAGCGCACGGCGCGGCTGCTCGGGGCGCTCGGGCGCCGCTATGCGGTCGTGGGCTGCGTATCGGGGCGTGGGGCCGGGGACGCCCGGAGGCTCGTCGGGGTCGGCAGCCTCGCCTACGCGGGCTACCACGGAGCCGAGCTGCTCGGCGCCGGCGCGCGCGAGCCGGAGCAGATGCCTGAGTTCGAGCAGGGCGCCGACCAGGTGCGTCGCTTCGCCGGCGAGCTAGAGGGCTCGGACCTGCGCAGGCTGGGCGTGCGACTCGAGGACAAGGGGCCGATCTTCGCCTTCCACTGGCGCGGGGCCCCGGACGAGTCCGCGGCTCAGGAGCGCCTCGAGCAGGAGGTGGCTGGCGCCGCCGAGAGTGAGGGACTGTTGACCCACTGGGGGCGCAAGGTGCTCGAGGTGCGACCCCCCGTGGCTATCGACAAGGGCCGCGCCGTCCGCTCCATGGTCGAGGGGAGCGACGTGCGCGCCGCCCTGTTCGCCGGCGACGACCGCACCGATCTGGATGGCTTCGAGGCGCTTGACGGGCTCGTGACCGAAGGTACGCTCGAGGCCGCGGTGCGGGTCGGCGTCGCCTCGGAGGACGGTCCGCCGGAGATCGTGTCGCAGGCCGACCTAGCGCTCGACGGGGTGAGCGGGTTCGTGGACGTGCTCGCCGTCCTCGCCGGCGAGCCCTGAGGCAAGGCGCCTGCGCCCGTGCGCTTTCCCGAGTTCCTCCGCGCGGCGACGCTGCTCTTCGCCGGCTCGGCGAGCGCCCTGGGGCTGGTGGCCGTGGTCGGGGCGGGCGGCCGCGGGGACTCCGGCCTTGCGCTTTTCGCCGCCGGCTGGTGGATAGTCGCTGCGGCGATCGGCGCCTGGCTGGGCCGGCGCCTCCAGGCCTCGAACGGCATCTCGCGCCTCATGGCCACCGCCCGCCACAGCCCCACCCTCCCCGAGCTCGAGCCCGGGACGATCCTCTTCAACCGCCTCTGGGGGCTCGCCGCCTACACCGTGCTCGCCGGTGGCATCGGGTACCTGCTGCCACAGATCACGGCCGTCGCCGCGGGCTACGCGCTGCTCTTCGCGCTCCTGTGGCGCAAGCAGTCGACGGCGGTCGCTGCCGTCGAGGGTCGCGACGGCGTGCGTTTCTACGTCGAGCGCACCTCGGCCTTCAAGCCGACGCGCCTGCTTCGCACCCCCGGCTTCCGCCGGTTCGAGCCCACGGGCGAGCCGACCGAGGTTCAGGCGTCGGCCGCCGTCGAGCTGGGCCTGCGCAGGGGATCGAGCTCGTCCCAGCGCCTGGTGTTGGCCACATGGCGACCCTCGACCCAAGCTCGCCGGGCGGTGGCGACGCCGTACCCGACGTTGGCGAGCGTCTCGGGGCCGTGTGCGTCCGAGTCGACCACGAGCGTCACCCCCGCGGCGATCGCCCGGCGCGCGTTGCGCTCCGACAGGTCGCGGCGATTCGGGTTGCCGTTGACCTCGAGAAAGGTGCCGCTGCGGGCCGCGGCCTCGAACACGTGGTCGAGGTCGAGCGCATAGGGGTCGCGGCGTTCGATCAGCCGTCCGGTGGGATGGCCGATCGCATCGACTAGCGGGTGCTCGATCGCGCGCACCATACGGTCGGTCATCTCCTGCTCGCTCAGCCGAAAGGAGGAGTGCAGGCTCGCGATCACCCAGTCGAGCTCGGTGAGCAGCTCGTCGTCGTAGTCGAGTGACCCGTCGGGGAGGACGTTGACCTCCGAGCCCGCGAGCAGGCGAAAGTCGTCGCCGAGGCTCTCGTCGACCGCACGGATGTGCTCGATGTGGCGTCGCAGGGCGTCGGGCGAGACGTCTTTGCCGAACCCGTGCGAGGCCGAGTGGTCGGTGATGGCTAGGTAGTCGAGGCCGCGCTCGCGCGCCGCCGCGGCCATACCCTCCACGCTCGCGCGCCCGTCGGAGGCGATCGTGTGGCAGTGGAGGTCGCCCCGCAGCGAGTCGACGCGTAGGAGATCGGGGAGCTCGCGGGCGCGCGCCGCCTCGAGCTCGCCGCGGTTCTCGCGCAGCTCGGGCGGGACGTAGACGAGGCCGAGCACGCGGTAGACCTCGTCTTCGGTCGCGCAGGCGTGCGTGGTTCCCCGCTCGTCGTCGAGCACGCCGTACTCGCTCACGTGCAGCCCGCGGCGAACGGCCTGGGTGCGCAGCGCCTCGTTGTGGGGACCTGAGCCCGTCAAGTGCTGGAGCAGGTTGCCGAAGGTCTCGGGCGCGACGACGCGTAGGTCGATCGGAAGCCCGTTGTGGGTCACGGCGCGGGCGCCCGACTCGCTCGCCGAGGTGACCTCGAGCAGCGCCAGGGCGCGGAAGGCCTCGACGAGCGCGGCGCGGTCGGTGGCCGCGGCGACGACGTCGACGTCCTTGCAGGTCTCGGCCATCCGTCGCGCGCTGCCGGCGAGCTCGACCCGCTGGCAGGCCGGGTGCTCGCGCAGCGCCGCCACGATCTCCTCGCCGATGGCCCGGACGCGCGACAGGAGGACTCGTCCGCGGGCGCTGCCGTCGGGGTCGGCGGCGAGCGCGGCGAGGACGCTCTCCTCGGCCCTCGCTCCGAAGCCGGGGACCTCGCGCAGGCGCTGCTCCTCGGCGGCGCGGCGCAGCTCCTCCCGAGTGCCGATCCCGAGCTCGTCGAACACCTTGCGGGCCCGCTTGGGACCGAAGCCGGGGATGCGGGTGATCTCGACCAGCCCGGCGGGGAACTTCTCGAGCAGCCGCTCGGCCTGGGGGAGGCGACCTCGCTCGAGAAGGGTCTCGATCTTCTCGGCGATGGTCTTGCCGACCCCGGCGAGCTCCGTGGCCCGCCCCGCGCGCGCGAGCTCCTCGACCGACCGAGGAGCCTCGCGGATGGCCGCCGCGGCGTTGCGGTAGGCGACTACCCGATGCACGATCGCCCCGTCGAGCTCGTAGAGGTCAGCAAGCTCGCTGAAGTGGGCGGCGATGTCGGCGTTGCGCATCTGCGCTCAGAGGGTAGTGCTCGATCCGAGTGCCGAGGGGTCCGCCCGTCCCTCGCTATACTTAATGAAGCATAGAGGTCAACCCCCAAAAGGAGCCACCGTGGCCGGACAGATCGTCGACGTCACCGACAACAACTTCCAAGCCGAGGTAATCGAGTCGCCCGAGCCGGTGCTCGTCGACTTCTGGGCGCCGTGGTGCGGTCCTTGCCGCGTGGTCGCCCCTGTGCTCGAGGAGATCGCCACCGAGCGCAACGACGTGCGCATCGTCAAGCTCAACGTCGACGACAACCAGCAGACGGCCGCGCGCTATGAGGTCATGTCGATCCCCACCATGATCCTCTTCAAGCACGGCCAGCCGGCCGAGACCATCGTCGGGGCGCTCCCGAAGCCGCGGCTCGTACAGCAGCTCGAGCCCGCCCTCGCCGCGGCCTAGCGAGCCGCGATCCCCGTTCTGCGACGGCTCGCGGTGGGGTCGCCGGGAGAGCGTCGCGGTTGACCGGATCGGCGGGGGGCGGCTAGGCTCTCCCCGCCGTGAGGGTCGCCTACGTCTTTTCGACCTCAGGTCACACGGCGAGCTACAAGCTCGGCAAGATGATCCTCCCCCAGCTCGAGGACGGCGACCACGGGGTCGAGGTCGTGGGGATGTTCTTCTTCGACGACAACACCTTCGTGCTGCGAGCGGGGGATCCGCTCGGCGAGCGGCTCGGTCGAGTCGCACGGGCGCAGGGGATGCTGTTGATGCTGTGCGACCAGTGCGCGCTCGAGCGGGGACTGGCGAAGGGTGCGCCGCGCGCGGCCTCCCCGGTCGGGACGGTGGACGGCGTGACGGTCGGGTGCTTCCCGGACCTCTACGCCGCGCTGGCCGAGCAGCCGCCGGATCAGGTCATCACGCTGTAGACGGTG
>JAUJNZ010000002.1:111998-168468 GCA_030447905.1 Thermoleophilaceae bacterium | reverse complement strand
CTACGCCGCGCTGGCCGAGCAGCCGCCGGATCAGGTCATCACGCTGTAGACGGTGCCGTCAGCGGAAGCGGTAGCCAACGTAGGGAAGACCGAGTCTGACGAGCGGGGCCGCCAAGGCGGCCCAGGCCACCGAAGGTCGCGCTCGTCGTCACCTCGACAAAGAAGCCCGGATCGCCAGCTCGGCCTTACCCACCCGCCCAAGCAGGGCGGTGTCGGTGAACTGGATGAGCATCTGCCGATCTCCGCGAAGAGGATGGGGATCGCGAAAACCCAGCCGGCGTGGCCCGAGCGCGAGCGGCCGACGCGCCGTTGGGGCGGTATCAGCTTCGATGCTCAGACAAGCCGGAAGGCGTAGGAGTAGCGGTTCAGGTGCATCACCATGCACGATAGAAGAGCTCCGCCCTTCATGTACTCGCCGAGATCGAAGTACGAGACCTCCATCGCGTGCTCGACCGCTATGTCCTCGAGCCGGCGGTTCTTCTTTACCTCGTAGCGGTAGTCCTCGCTGCCGGCTTTGAGGTCGTGCAGGCTCGAACCGTTGACGATGGTGTTCGAGAGGCGTACGGAGTTACAGATTCCGGAGTAGCACTCGTCCACGCCGACGTCGATGACGTTCGTGTGTCGTTCGATCTCGGCGACCTCTTCGGGCTCGAGCATCTCGGTGCAGACCAGCGTGTCCTCGCGGGTGAGCGGGAATACCGTGCAGTCGAGGTGATAGAGGTAGGGATCGGTCTCGCGGACCTTGACTATCTCCATGTCGAACTCGCGTTCCATCCACTCGTAGCTCTCTCGCTCCGAGCGCAGGCCATAGCCCCCGACGTAGACGTTGTCGTGGAGGTGCTTGAGGTCGGCCTCACCTTCGAAGCGGTGCGGCGTGGAATAGACCTCGTAGCCCATCGACCCGAAGAACGACAGCCCCACCTGGGACTCGCCTCGCCGCGGCTCGGAGGTGAAGTTCGATATCACGACGGGACTCGGGTCGAGATGCGCAAGGACGACGCCCAGGTTGGCGGTGAAGACGAGGTCCTGGAGGTTTTGGCCGCCGGGCGTGGGCAGGAGGTAGACGAGTCCCTCTGAGGCGAGGTAGGAGTACAGGCCGAGGAACTGGGTCATCGCCCGCCTTGGGTCCGGACTCCGCTCCTCGTCGGCGACGTCGGTCATCCAAGCGTTGTTCGCGACCTCCGTCGAGTACGAGAACGGGAAGTTCAGGAGGAAGGTCGGGCGCTGTAGCTCGCTCGGCGTCCGGGGACGCCCGCTCGGCTCGGTGCCCGGCGCGGCGCGGCCGTGGATGACTGAGTCTTGCACGGACATGGATCTCTCCCTGTCAGTCGGCGGTGTACGCGGGGGGCTTTCGCGGTCGAATCGCTACGAGGGTGTCCACAGCCGCCTCTACGTGAGAATGGACTGTCTGGGTGGGCACGAGCTCGCGTCGCTCGGAGAGCGGAATGATCAGATCCACCTGCGAGCCGTAGCGGATCTGTGAGAAGCGCTGACCCTGGAAGCAGGGCTGGTTCTGCTTTAGCTCGAAAGGTGTGATCGAGTCGACGTCGTAGTCGGCGACCTGAAGGACGTAGTAGGGATCCGCGAAGGCCGTCGTCTCGATCCGGTTGACCATCCGTTGGTTGTGACGAAGGTACTCTGCTCGCGATGGCGCCACACGAAGGTCTTCGAGGATGCCGCTCTCCACCTCGAGCATCGGATGGTTGAGGGTGTCGATCGGATCGAGCTGCCGATAGGAGAGCCGACCGGGGTAAGGCACGCGGTTGATGTGCACATCGAAGAACGTCATGAAGATCCCGATGACGAGGCTCGGCTTGTCGTAGCTAGGGTCGCGCAGCGCCTCGCGAAGCGAGTAAGGCTTGCCCTTGATGTCGACGATCGAATCGGAGGCCCCCACCTCCTCCTGGTAGAGGACGACGCCGTCGGCCGGCGCGAAGAAGTAGTCGGCGCTCGAGTAACTCGGACGTACGGGATCCCGGAAGAAGTGCTGCGAAGACAACCAGCTGAGGGGCTTGTCCTTGAACGGCCCGACGTCTTCGCTTATCCAGCTCTCGAGTTCCTTAGCCAAGGTACTCCCTCCCGGTCCCGACCGGCTGGTCTGTGACAGGTGGTGTCGACTGTCCCAGGGGGCCGGACCCGCTTGCCCCCCGTACGGAGGCCAGTCGAAGTGCTGGCGTCGCCGTCGCGAATCCTTCCTGCAAAGGCCTCGGACATGGATATACGACGTCCCGCCGGCCCGGAGGTTGGGTGTAAAGAGCACGCCTCAGACCTCTCCATACCGGAGCTCGTCGGGCGTCCGGGTCAGGAGCTACTCGAGCCCGCCTCTGCCCTCTGCCTCTTGCCTCGAGCCCAAAGGCCGCCTGACGGCCGCAGCGACGCCCTTTTTGCCACTCGTGAGTGAGCCTCGCAGCCGACGGTTCCCGCCGGCGTCCGGCACGTTCAATGCCCTGCGTCCGCTGCCCTTGTCGCCGCGTCCTCGAGAGGCGGCGCTCGGTTTGCCTTGGGCCGAAGCTCCCCGCCTACCTCGGTCCCGATGGTTCCGCGAAGCTGCGGCCTCGCCCCGGCGCTGCGCCTGGTCTTTGGGGGGTTTGGCCCGAGCGGGCTCCTCGACGCCGCGTGCGCGCCCATGGCTGAGGCTCTCTTTCCGCCCGTCTGCGGCACGATCCCCACCCGAGCCCATATTGTCGCGCCGGCGTTTATCCCTTGCTTTCTCCCGGGCGGCGTCCCGGTCGACGGAGCCCTTTGCCCGGCCGGCGTCTGAGAGCTCTCGACTCCCGACCGAACGCCCGGGCCCGCCGCCTCGCCCCTCGACGATGGTTCGCTCGGCGGCGGCTGGCTCCTTGCTCACGAGCTGCGGGTGGACTATCGCCGCGCCGCCGATGGCGCCGCCGGTAGCGATGGCGATCGCCGCCACCTTCGCTGCTCCATGGGCCCCCAGTGCGGCAACGAGCCCTCCTCCGCTCGCGGCCCCACCGCCTCCCATTCCGACCGCGGCCAGGGCGCTCTCCTTGAGACCGAAGGAGGGCACCACCGGAAGGGCGGCGGCCAGCATCCTGCGCTGGCGCCGAACCTCGTCGCGGAATTCGGCGCAACCAGAGCAGACCCGAACGTGCCGGCGCAGGGAGCTCCGTCGCAGCTTTCCGGCGCTTGCGGTGGCAAGCTGCTCGCGGATCTCCGCGCACGGAACCTCCCGGGCACGGCGATCCTCGATCAGGGCCGAGCGGGCCTGGAACACGAGCGCCTTCACCTGCTTCGTCTCACATTCGAGGACCTGGGCGATCTGAGCGTGATCGAGGGCACCCAGCTCCGAAAGGACGAGCGCAGTCTTCTGACGCTCGGGCAGGTGGTCGAGGTCGGCGAGCAGCTCGCGGAGCTCGGTACGCCGCTCGACTTCCTCGGAGAGCCCTGCCGTGGGATCTCGCACCACTTCCTCGACCGGTGTCTCACGGCGCGCGCGCAGCATCGTGAGGCACCGATTGCGCGCGATGACGTAGAGCCACGGCTTGACCTGCGCCGGTTGATCGCCCTGCAAGGCGCGAAAGGCCGAGGCAAGGGTCTGCTGGAGCGCGTCCTCGGCGTCCTCCCGGGAGACGAGCATGTGACGGCAAAGGGCAAGGAGTCCGCGGTGGTGGCGGTCGTATAAGACCGAGAAGGCGGTGTTGTTACCGCGCTTGAGCTCGGTGGCGAGGCGCTCGTCGCTGAAGGCAGCGAGGAGGTGTCGCGGGCGGGGCAGTCGCGGGCGGTGAAGGGTGAGGGACTCGGCTTCCATGGAGGCTCGCGTCGGCCCCGGACAGGGATCACGGGGGACTGCTGGGACATTCTGTCCGTAAAGACGCAAACTCACGCCAGTGGTTGGACGCGTCCTGCCCCGCTTCACCCCAGAGGCTATCGATGGGATCGGCCTCCGACCAGCTCTCCGGCGACTGCGCCATCGGTTCCCATACCGCGGTCATGGCCCGACTACCCCGGGACGTGTCGAGGCGCTCTCGATTAGGAGCCATGACCCGACGTCCGCACCAGGCCGATGGCGATCTCGCGGCCTTCGATCTGGGCGGAGTGTCCGGTGACTGCGCCCGGACCCGTGCCCGCGTACGCGAGCTCCACCGCCAAGGTCTCTGCGGTCACGTATCCCTCGTGGGCCCGCACCGCCTCGAGCAACTCCTCGTCGCCCGACAAGGCGAGCTCGACCCTATCTTCCACCGCAAGCCCCGCTCCCTTGCGCGCCGCCTGCACCGCGTGCACGACTTCGCGGGCGAGGCCCTCGCGGCGCAGCGCGTCGTCGAGCTCGAGGTCGAGGGCCACGGCGTGGCCTCCCGCGCGCTCGAGCTGGTAGCCCTCGCGCGGCCTGAGCACGAGCTGGACGTCGTCCGCGCCGAGCGCGTGCTCGTGACCGTCGACGGCCACGCCGACACTCCCGCCGCTGCGGAGGGTCGCCGCCGCCGAGCGGGCGTCGAGCGCCCCCACCGCCGCCGCCACCTGCGGCATCCGCTTGCCGAAGCGCGGTCCGAGCGCGCGGTAGTTGGGCTTGAGCTCCCACTCCCCGAGCTCGTCGGCGTCGGTGACGAACCGCAGGCGCTTGACGTTCAGCTCCTCCAGCACGAGCGGTGCGAGGCGCTCGATCGCGGCCTGCTCGCCCTCGCGGGCGACCACGATCGCCTCCCCGAGCGGCTGGCGGACCTTCACCTTGGCTTGGGCCCGAGCCGCACGGCCGAGCTCCACCGCCTCGCGCACGGTGCTCATCGCGGCTTCGAGGCCCTCGTCGCGATGCGTGGGGTCGTAGGCCGGAAAGTCGCACAGGTGCACGGACGGCTCTGAAGCCTCCAGGTTCTCGTATATCTCGTCGGCTACGAACGGGACGAGCGGCGCGAGCAGCTTCGAGAGCTCGACGAGGCAGTGGCGCAGCACCGAGAACGCCGTCGGGTCGCCGTCCCAGAAGCGCCGGCGCGAGCGGCGCACGTACCAGTTGGAGAGCTCGTCGACGTAGGCCGCGAGGGCACGGCCGGCGAGGGTCGTGTCGTAATCCTCGAGGCGGTCGATCACGAGCTCGATCGTCGCCTGCAGCCGGGAGAGCGCCCAGCGGTCGAGATCGGTGAACCCGTCCGAGTCGGCCTCGTTCAGCGCCGGCGGCGTGACCTCCCCAGCGTTCGCGTACAGCACCAGGAACGAGTAGGTGTTCCAGAGCGTCAGCATGAACTGGCGCACCGACTCGCCGACGGTCTCGAGCGAGAAGCGGTAGCCGTCCCAGGGCTGCTTGGAGGTGAAGTAGTACCAGCGGAAGGCGTCGGCGCCGTGCCGCTCGATCACGTCCCACGGGACGACCACGTTGCCGCTGCTCTTCGACATCTTGTGGCCCTCGGGATCGAGGATCAGGCCGAGGCACAGCACCGTGCGGTAAGAGGACCGCCCGTAGAGGAGCGTCGAGACCGCGAGCAACGAGTAGAACCAGCCGCGCGTCTGGTCGAGCGCCTCGCAGATGTAGTCGGCCGGGAAGCGCTCGTCGAAGGTATCGCCGTCCTCGAAGGGCGCGTGCCACTGGGCGAAGGGCATCGATCCGGAGTCCCACCAGGCGTCGATGACCTCGGGTACGCGACGCATCTCATCGCCGCAGTCCGGGCACGGGAAGGTCACGTCGTCGATGTAGGGCTTGTGGAGATCGGACGGCACCGCGTCGGTCCCCGCGAGCTCGCTCAGCTCGGCCACCGAGCCCACGCAGACCTCGTGGTCGCCGCTCTCGCACCTCCACACCGGCAGCGGCGTGCCCCAGTAGCGCTCGCGCGACAGCGCCCAGTCGACGTTGTTCTCGAGCCACTTGCCGAAGCGGCCGTGCTTGATGTGTGCTGGGTACCAGGCGATCTCCTCGTTGGCGGCCAGCAGTTCGTCGCGGATGGCGGTGGTGCGGACGTACCAGCTCGCCTTGGCGTAGTAGAGGAGCGGCGTCCCGCAGCGCCAGCAGTGGGGGTAGGCGTGCTCGAAGCGCTCGGAGCGCAGCAGGCGACCGGACTCGCGCAGGGCCTCGACGATGTCGGGGTCGGCGTCCTTGACGAAGCGCCCGGCGAACGGGCCGCCGCGCTCGTCGAAGGTGCCGTCCTCGCGGACGGGGTTGATGACGGTGAGGCCGTAGCGCTCGCCGAGGCGGAAGTCGTCCTCGCCGAAGGCGACGGCCGTGTGGACGACGCCCGTGCCCTCGTCGGTGGTCACGAAGTCGCCCTCGAGGACGGTGTGGCCGCGCGGGCCGTAGTCGTCGATGTAGGGAAAGGGGGGGACGTAGGCCTGCCCGACGAGCTCTGACCCCGGCATACGAGCCTCGATCGGCACCCCCTCGCCGAGAACCCGCTCGACGAGCGCTTCAGCCAGGACCAAGGTCTCGTCGCCCACGCGCGCGCGGACGTAGGTCACGTCGGAGGCGACCGCGAGCGCGGCGTTCGAGATCAGCGTCCACGGCGTGGTCGTCCATCCGAGAAACGACACGCCGTCCTCGCCGCGCACCGGGAAGCGCACGTACACCGACGGGTCGACGACGTCGCGGTAGCCGAGCGCGACCTCGTGCGACGACAGCGCGGTCCCGCAGCGGGGGCAGTAGGGCACAACCCGCCGCCCCTCCTCGAGCAGGCCCCGCTTCCACACCTCCTTGAGCGCCCACCACACCGACTCGACGTAGTCGTCGTCCATGGTCAGGTAGGCGTCGTCGGTGTCGATCCAGAAGCCGATCCGCTCGGTCAGGCGATTCCACTCCTCGACGTAGGCGAGCACCGACTCGCGGCAGCGCGCGTTGAACTCGGCCACCCCGTAGCGCTCGATGTCCTCCTTCGAGGAGATGCCCAGCTCCCGCTCGATCTCGAGCTCGACGGGCAGGCCGTGGCAGTCCCAGCCCGCCTTGCGGTGGACGAGATGCCCGCGCATCGTCTTGAAGCGCGGAAAGACGTCCTTGAACACCCGCGAGAGAACATGGTGGGAGCCGGGGCGGCCGTTGGCGGTGGGCGGGCCCTCGTAGAAGACGAAGGGCGGTGCCCCCTCGCGGCGGCGGATCGACTCGCCGAAGACGTCGCGCGCGCGCCAGCGCTCGAGCACCTGCTCCTCGAGGGCGGGAAAGGACTGTCCGGGCTCGACGGAGCGGAAGGGGGCCATGGCGGTGTCCGATTCTAGGAACTCCCCAGCCTCCGCCGACCGGGGGCTCGCCGCCGGATTTTTTCTCGCTCTGTGCGCGGTAGTCCGGTCGGGAAAAGGCAGGATCTGACCGGCTCGGTAGCGAAGATGCCTCAGGTGCATGGACGCGTCGAGAGAAGGGCTACGAGAGGGCCTTCTCGTGGGGGGCGGCGAGCGGGTCACCTCTCTCCTCCCCTGACCGCGGTGCCGGTGAGCGCACTCGGGGTGGCCGCGGCCGTAGCCGTCGCGGGGGCAGAGGCCTACTGGCTGTGTGTGCCGGTCGCGGTGCTGGCGGGCGCCGTGATTCGGGCTCGCGCCGCGGCGGCCCTGCTCGCGACCTTCGCGATCGTCGCCGCCGCCGCGCCGGCACTTCTCGATCCCGGCCTCGGGTCCCTGCCTCCGGCGATCCTCGCGATCGCGGTGCCCGGACTGAGCGCGGCCATCGCGCGGCTCGGGCGCGAGCGCCTCGAGAGCGGTCAGGCGGCGCTCCAGGCGCTGGCGCGCCTCGATCCCCTCACGGGCCTCTGCAACCGCCGCGCGCTCGGCGATCGCCTCGCCTACGAGGTCGCGCGCCACAGCCGCCACGGGCGGAGCTTTGCGCTGATGATGCTCGACCTCAACGACTTCAAGTCGATCAACGAGCGCTTCGGTCACTCCGGCGGCGACGAGCTACTGCGCGACGTGGGGCTTGCCCTCAAGGCCGCCGTGCGCGAGCAGGACACGGTCGCGCGCCTTGGCGGCGACGAGTTCTGCGTGCTCGCCCCGGAGACCGATCGCGAGGAGGCGACACACCTCCAGGAGCGCCTGCGGCCGGCGATCCGGCGGTCCACTGGCGGCTTCCACGACCTGAGCGGGAGCGTGGGCTACGCGATCTTCCCCGAGGACGGTGCGAGTGCGGCGGCGATCATGGCCGCCGCCGATGTCGCCCAGGCAGAGGACAAACGCCGCTCGCGGGGCGAATCGAGGCGCGCACCGGCTCGAATCGCGGCCTGAAGCCGGCCGGCGAAGCTGCTCCGAGTCCCCGTTGGCACAATCGTCCCGCACCGGGCCGACCTTGCGATCCAGGGAGGAGGTGCGCCGCTAGGGTGCTTTGGGGAAGTCGCTGGAGAGCCCGTGTCTTGATCGGTTACCGGGGCGCCCGCCCGGCGGTCGGTCTGATCGTGGTGGCCACCGTCGCGATTGGTTGCGCTCCCCAGGACGGCGACGAGCCCCTGCCCCTGGCGTGCGCGGTGGGTCCCGAGGCCGTTCGGGACGCTCTCCGGTCGGCGCCGCGGCCTGTGCGCATCGACGGGACGCCCCTGTCGGCCTGCCTCCATCCCACGAGCGACGGGACCGACCTACAGGCCGTCGGTACGTCCCTCGTCGGGGCGGCAAGCGAGCTCGCGAGACCCGCGGAACGGCGACCCGAGGGCGAGGCCGCGGTGCGACTCGGCTACCTCGTGGGGGCGGTGCAGCGCGGCGCGGGCCGAGCGAACGCTCAGGGGATCAACTCCGAGCTCGTGCGACGGATCGAGCAGGAGCTCGCACTCGTCGACCCGGGGTCGCGGGCGGTTCGGGAGGGGCTGCGGGCCGGGCGCAGCACCGGCTAGGGCAGCGGGCGTTGCCGGCGCCGGTACAGTCGCCGGGCAAGATTCTGGACGACCGAGACCCCGCGCATAGGAGGCCTTACCGGTGACCCAACAGGCGACCGAGCCGCTCTGGGGCGGGGAAACCCGCAAGGCGATCGACAACTTCCCGGTCTCGGGCGAGCGCGTGCCGGCGCCCGTGATCCACTGGCTCGGCCGGATCAAGGGTGCGGCGGCGCGGACCAACGCCGAGCTCGGGTTGGTCGACTCAGACCTCGCCGAGCGCATCGCCGAGGCCGCCGCTCAGGTCGCCCACGGGCGCCACGACGACCAGTTTCCGGTCGACGTCTTCCAGACGGGCTCCGGCACCTCGTCGAACATGAACGCAAACGAGGTGATCGCCACCCTCGCGGGCGAGGGCGTGCATCCCAACGACCACGTCAACATGGGTCAGTCCTCGAACGACGTCTTTCCGTCCGCGGTGCACCTGGCCGCCCTGGCGGAGACCAGCGACAGGCTCCTTCCCGCACTCGGACGGCTCTCGGCATCTTTCGCTTCCAAGGCGAGCGAGCTCGACGGAGTGGTCAAGGCCGGCCGCACGCACCTCATGGACGCCGTGCCGGTAACCGTCGGCCAGGAATTCTCAGGCTATGCGGCCCAGATCCGCCTCGGGGGCGAGCGGGTGGCGGCGACGCTGCCGCGCGTGGCCCAGATTCCCCTTGGGGGGACCGCGACCGGCACGGGGCTAAACACCCATCCCGACTTCGCGGCCGGTGTGCGCGCCCGTATCAAGGACTCAACAGGCGTGCTCGCCGAGGCTCCCGCCGACCCCTTCGAGGCCCAGGGCAACCGCGACGCGCTCGTCGAGCTCTCGGGGGCTTTGAAGGTCGTCGCGGTGTCGCTGACCAAGATCGCCAACGACCTCGCGCTACTCGGCTCCGGCCCGCGTACGGGGCTCGCCGAGCTCCGCCTGCCCGAGCTCCAGAAGGGCTCGTCGATCATGCCCGGCAAGGTCAACCCGGTCATCCCAGAGGTCGTCCTCCAGGTCGCTGCGCAGGTGATGGGAAACGACGTTACGGTCAGCGTGGCGGGCTCGCAGGGCCAGTTCGAGCTGAACGTCCGCGTGCCGATGATCGCCCGCAACGTGCTGGGGTCGATCGGCCTGCTCGCGAGCGCCGCCACGCTACTGGCCGAGAAGTGCGTCGACGGCCTCGAGGCCGACGTCGACCAGACGACCCGCCACGCCGAGAACACGCTCGCCATCGCCACCGCCCTCAACCCCTACATCGGCTACGACAGGGCGACCCAGCTGGTCCAGGAGGCCGCGCGCTCGGGGCGGATGCTGCGCGAGGTCGCTCGCGAGCAGGGCGTCGACGAGTCGACCCTCGACGAGGCGCTCGACCTCGAGGCGATGGCGCGCGGTAATCGGTGACCCGAATCAGCTGCGACGGGGAAGAAAGGCTCCGAGCTCGTGCGTCGTTGCCCGCTGGGCGCTCGAAGGGGCGGCGCGTAGGTTCCCTCCGCGCTCGTCCTCAGGTCGCCTGCGGCCGACCGGCCTCGTCGCGCGCGGCTTCCGGAGCGAGCTCCTCCTCATTCCCCCCGGCCTCGGGCGCGAGCCCCTCCACGCCCGGCCCCTGGACGTCCTCGTCCGGCGACCCCGCATCGCCCTCGATCACCGTGACCTCCTCTGGTGTGGCCTCCGAGGCGGCCGGAGCGATGAGCACGAACCGCCCGTCCGCGCGCTCGATCACGCCCTCGTCCTCGAGCCGTCGCACAAGCGTCGAGATCTGGGGCGGGGAGACGCCGATCTGGCGGGCGGCCTCGGCGATCGTGATCTCGGGCTGGCCCTTGACGAGCTGGAGGAACTCCTCGCGGCGCTGACCCCGGCGCGCGCGCCGGCGCGGGCGGGACGACCGCGACGTCGTCGCGGCGCCGGTGGCGCGACCGCGGGTCCGTCCGCGACCACGTGCGGTGCGCGCGCCGCCGCTTGGGCTCTGGCCATCACCGGTCGCCTCGAGGGCCGCGAGGACGGACTCGAGCCTCGGGATCTCCTCGATCTGAGGTCGCAGCTCCTCCAGGCGGCTATCGATGTCGTTCCTGATCCGGTCGATGAGGTCCACGGCGTATCTCCTCTCGCTTTGGGGTCAGAGCATTGTCGCGCGCTGTGCGGCGCGGCGCGTTACGGTCGGGGATTCAAGTACTCGTTCGCTCGCCATCTCAGGCGAACGGCCTCTCGGCCCGGGGTGCAGGGGCTGACGCACGGATGAAGGCGGCGACCTCATCGGGGGAATCGGAAAGCGTCAGCAGGTCCGCGTAGTCCTTGGCCTCCGCCAGGAGCGTCGGGTACACACCGACGCCGCTCGAGGGCTCGTAGCGGTCCCGACCCAGAAATGCCATTGGGCTGCGGTGGTCGAACGTCGCGTAATGGTTCTGGGCTGCATCCATGAAGACCTCCTGCACGGTGCCCGCCGATCCCTCTGCGAACACGATGCCGTGAAGGCAGATCGCCAGCAGGCCGTCCTCCCGGACGCTGTTCGAGAAGTACTTCGCGATATGCGACCCGAACAGGTTGATGGGTTCGAAGCCATAGAACCAAGTGGGTACCGCGAGGTTATCCGACCGGACGGAAAGGCTACGCGCACGGCCTCCGCGGCCCGGTGATAAGCCGGATCGTCGGGCGAAGGCGCCTGTTGCAGCAGATCGAGCGCCGTCTCGAGCGCCGCTTCGCTTCGATCGCTGAGATACGCCCCGAGGTTTCCCGCCTCCATGATGCCGGGGCCTCCGCCCGTCACCACGAGGTGGTCTCTCCCGAGCAGCCACGCGACGCGAGCAGCCCGTGCGTAGGCCTCCGAGTCCCGCGTCCTCGCGTGTCCGCCCATGATGCCGACGATCCGCTTTCGGAGACGAGCCTCGGTCGACTCGCCGATCAGGTCGCCGAGGGCGTCGTCGATCGCAAAGTCGTGGAGGCGCTGGGCCAGCGCCTCCGCCACGTCAGGTAGATGCCTCCCCGCGGCACGCATGGATGTGGCGGTCCCTGCTCTGCCAGACCTTTCCCCATCGGCAGCCCTCCAGCAGCTCCGCGGGCGTGTACAGGCCCCTGCGGTAAGGGTCGTAAGGCCGGTCGGCGAACCGTGGGAAGACGAGCGCGCCCCGCCCCTGAAGGTTCGCCTGAACGCCGTCGGATGGGAACCGGCAACCGAGAAACAGCGTCGACCGGACGTCGATCGCGTCCCAGTCCAACTTCGCCTCGGCGAGGTCCACGCCCTGCACGGCGACCTCGCGGAGGTCGCCGCCATGCTCGACGAAGGCCTCGAGCGTTTCGATCTCTCTCACGTTCCGGCGGTGAGGCGGTCGTGTCGGTCCGCTATCCGCAGGGCACCGGGGGCATGAAGGGGACAGACGCCACCGCCTCACCGTATGGGATCGCTCGGCTCGGTTGCGCACGCCACCCGCCTCGGGCGCCACAATCGCTCCGTGTCCGTCGGCCCGTTCGCCGCCGTGGCTTCACGCCCCGAAGCCTCCCTCGATGAGCTGGCCCTTGCGCTGGCCGGTGAGTTCAGGGAGGTGGACTCAGACCGTGCCCTTGCCGAGCTCGATCGGCTGGGAGCGGAGCTCGCCCCGGCGGCCGGCGGTGAGGCCGAGGCGGAGGTTGAGGCGATTGGAGAGCTTCTCGGCCGCCGTCACGGCTTCATCGGCGACCGCGAGAACTACGACGACCCCGCCAACTCCATGCTCGACCTGGTCCTCGAGCGCCGCAGGGGCCTGCCGATCCTGCTGTCGACGGTCTACGTCGAGGTGGCGCGCCGCGCGGGTGTCGCGCTCGCCGGCGTAGGGGTCCCGGGCCACTTCGTAGTCGGCCACTTCGGTCAGACGCCCCCGCGACTGCTCGATCCCTTCGGCGGCGGAGCGGTTCTGGAGCTCGAGGCGCCGGTCGACCTTCGTCCAGCGACCCCCCACGAGACGGCCCTGCGGATGCTGAACAACCTGGTCCGCTCCTACGCCCGCCGCGCCGATCTGACCCGAGCCATCCGCGCCGCCAAGATGCGCCTCGAGCTGCCGCTGACCGACCCGGAGCGGGCGGCGCTCGACTCGGAGCTTCGATCGCTGCGCGCCCGTCTCAACTAGCAGAGCCCAGCGCCGAAGCGCCGTCCGCTACCGCGCCGAGCCGACCAGCTCCGAAGAAGGCGGCGTTGCCACCTCTGCCTCGGGCTCCGGGAGAGGTACCAAGACCGATTCAGGCGCCGCGGACTCATCGCGGCTTGAGCCCAGGGCGAGGAGCATGTCGATGAAGCTGAGCGTCCAGGTGTGCCAGGCCCGATCGGCGCGGGCCATCCGAGCGGCGTAGATGCCGGCGAACTCGCAGTCGACGACATCGACACGGTGGCGACGCCGGAAGCGGAGCCCCCACGGAAGGCGCCAGCGACGCACGGACTGGCCCTGGAGTGCCCAGATCCGGCACATCTCCGCGCGGCGCTCGGAGAGCTCGTCGTCGCGGCGGCTGTTGAGGACGGCGGCAGCGTAGCGGTAGAGGTCCTGACGCAGGTCGTCGTCGATGTGGTCGTTGTATCCCCACATGAAGGCCCTGATCGCCGGGTCGACGCAGTGCACGCGGTCTGAGAAGTACCCACCGAGCATGGCGGCGAGCTCCATGACGCAGACTCCTTCCTCGGGCGAGCGGTGCTTGCCCTTCGAGAGCCGGACGGTCTGATAGTTCGGAGCGGCGCTCACCATGCTTGCAGTTCCCCCCCGTCCGCTTACCCAAACCGACCGCCTGATCAGACCCGGGGCTCGCTCTAGGCGGGTGGTCATCAAGCGACCCGCCCACGCTCTTCAAGTACCTCAGGCGCCGGCTGGGACATCGAGGGAACCCGTCAAGACATCTCGGGCCGGTCTCGTTCGCCGCGGCACAGCCCTACCTCGCCAACCCATTCGGTGATCGCCTCGGCATAGGCGGGGCCGGCCAGCGGAACAAGGTCGCTATGGCCGAGGCCCGGGAAGACCCGCATTCGTTTGGACCCGGCCGCCGCCTCGAACAGCGCCCGCCCCTGTGAGAGCGGGACTACGTCGTCCCGCTCGCCGTGCAGCAGGAGGAGTGGAGCTTCGAGCTTCCCGACCAGTCGGATGCTCGGATAGGCGTCGGGCACCACTGCGCTCGGTAGGAAGGGATAGTGAACGCGCCCGACGTCTCGGACGCTCGTGAACGTCGACTGCAGGACCAGCCCACCGGGCGGTGCCTCGAGCGCGAGCGCCAAGGCGACTGCGCCGCCGAGCGACTCGCCGAGGTAAAGCACCCCAGACTCGTCGACCTCTTCCTGGAGCAGCAGTGCCCTCCTCGCCGCACGGGCGTCGCGGTAGGTGCCCTCCTCGCTCGGGCGCCCGCTGCTGCGCCCGTAGCCGCGGTAGTCGAAGAGCAGCACGTCGAAGCCGGCGGTCGCCAGCAACCCGGCGTGCTCGACGCGGTCGCCGATGTTCCCGGCGTTGCCGTGACAGAAGAGAACGTGCCCCCGCGAGGGCGCCGGCGCCCGGATCCACCAGCCATGGGTCCTCGTCTTCTGTCTCGATGCTCAGGTCGCGAGCCGATGACCCGAGCTCAGCAGGCTGGCGGACGATCTCGCGTGAGGGGACGTAGAGGAGCGAGTTGAGGAGCGAGCGAAACACCGGCCTAGGCTCGCAGGGCAGCAGATCTAACGCTCGAGCTCGGCCACCGCCGTCCGCGCCGCGCGCGAGCGGCGCATCTGATGGCGCAGCGCCACGCCGCCCGCCACTCCGGCGATCACGATGGTCGCTACGGCCGCGTAGGCGACGGGGGAGCTGAGGTCGCTCAGAGAGCCGCCGAGGGCGGTGTAGGCGAAGGCTCGCGGAGCGGCTCCCACCGCGGTGCCGGCGATGATCTGCCAGGTGCGCACGTGCGAGAGCCCGGCCGCATACGAGACCGGCGCGTCTGGCAGCACCGGGGCGAGGCGAAGCGTCACCACGGCCCAGAACCCGTGGCTCTCGAGCCAGCTGGCCGCGGACCGGTAGCGCCGTCCACCGAGCCGGTCCATGCCCTCGCGGCCGGCGTGGCGTCCGACGGTCAGCTCGACCACCGCCGAGCAGATCGATCCGGTGAGGGTCACCGCCGTCCCGAGCAGAGGACCGAACAGCAACCCGCTCGCGCCCGCGAGCAGCGGGCCGGGAACGAAGCTCGCGTGAAGGGCGGTCGACGCGGCGAGGAACGCGATCGGCGCCGCCGCGCCCCACGGCTCGATCCACGTGCGTACCTGCTCGGGCGAGGGCACGCGATTCGAGACCAGCGCGGCGAGCGCGAGCAGGGCGGCGAGCAGCAGTCCTAGCCGCGCCCGCGGCCCGGGGCGCAGCCGGGAGAGGATCCTCAGCCCGCCCGGTCGCACGGTCTCCGGCTACGCGCGCAGGAGCTTCTTGTAGGTGATCCGGTGCGGGCGGTCGGCCTCAGGGCCGAGCTCGGCGCGCCGCGACTCCTCGTAGGCGTCGAAGTTACCCTCGAACCAGCGCACCTGCGACTCGCCCTCGAAGGCGAGCACGTGGGTGGCGATGCGGTCGAGGAACCAGCGATCGTGGGATATCACCACGGCGCAGCCGGGAAACGCGAGCAGCGCCTCCTCGAGCCCCCGCAGGGTGTCGACGTCGAGGTCGTTGGTCGGCTCGTCGAGGAGCAGCAGGTTTCCGCCCCGGCGCAGCAGCTTGGCCAGGTGGACGCGGTTTCGCTCGCCGCCCGAGAGCGAGCCGACGGCCTTCTGCTGGTCGCCGCCCTTGAAGTTGAAGCTCCCGACGTAGGCCCGCGAGGGAAGCTCGCGACCGCCCACGACGATCTGGTCGAGGCCCCCCGAGATCTCCTGCCACACGGTTTTCTGAGGGTCGAGGGCCTCGCGGCTCTGGTCGACGTAGGCCAGCTCGACCGACTCGCCCACGCGCAGCGCACCCGAGTCTGGCTCCTCCTCGCCGGCGATCATGCGAAAGAGCGTCGTCTTGCCGGCCCCGTTGGGACCGATGACCCCGACGATCCCGCCGCGGGGGAGCGAGAAGGAGAGGTCCTCGAACAGCAGGCGGTCGCCGTAGCCCTTGGCCAGGCCGTCGGCCTCCACGACCACGTCCCCGAGTCGGGGCCCGGACGGGATCCGGATCTGGGCCTGCTCGACCTTGGAGGCGGCGTCCTCGGCCACGAGCGCCTCGTAGGCGCGCACGCGCGCCTGAGGCTTCGACTGGCGCGCGCGCGGGCTCAGGCGAACCCAGTCGAGCTCGCGCTCGATCGTGCGCTGGCGGGCGCGGTCCTGGCGCTCCTCGGCCGCGAGCCGGGCCTGCTTCTGCTCGAGCCAGCTCGAGTAGTTGCCCTGGTAGGGGATCCCCCGACCGCGGTCGAGCTCGAGGATCCAGCCGGTCACGTTGTCCAGGAAGTAGCGGTCGTGGGTCACGGCGACGACCGTGCCCGGATAGTCGCGCAGGTGGCGCTCGAGCCAGGCCACCGACAGCGCGTCGAGGTGGTTGGTGGGCTCGTCGAGCAGCAGCAGGTCGGGCTGGCGCAGGAGCAGGCGGCAAAGGGCGACGCGGCGCCGCTCGCCGCCGGAGAGCGTCTCCACGCCGGCGTCTGCGGGAGGCAGGCGCAGGGCGTCCATCGCCTGGTCGAGGCGGGAGTCGAGGCTCCACGCGTCGAGGGCGTCGATCCGCTCCTGGACGGTCGCCATCTCGTCGGCCGTCTCCTCCGAGTAGTCCGCGGCGAGCGCGTTGAAGCGGTCGAGCAGCTCGCGCTGCTCGGCGAGCGCCTCCTCGACGTTGCCGCGGACGTCCTTGCCGGGATCGAGGGACGGCTCCTGCTCGAGCAGGCCGACCGTCGCGCCCGGGGCGAGCTCGGCCCGGCCCGTGTAGCCGTCATCGAGCCCGGCCATGATCCTCAGCAGCGTCGACTTGCCGGCGCCGTTGTAGCCGAGCACGCCGATCTTCGCTCCGGGCAGGAGCGAGACCGAGACGTCTGAGAGCACCTGCTTGTCGGGCGGATAGGTCCGCGACAGGCGGTGCATGGACAAGACGTACTGCTGGCTCATCGCCCTTTCGAGGCTAGCGAGCGAATAGACGGCGCGATGGGCCTCCGCGCGCGCCGCCGCTCAACCCTTGCGCTTCGCGATCCGCACCCGCCCGTGCGTGACGAGCTCGTCGAAGTCGGCGGGTGTGGAGGTGCCGTTTCGCTGCGGCAGGTGGGCATCCAGATCCTCGTGGTCGATGCCGTGGCGGCGCAGCCGCTCGCCCGCGCGCCGCTGCTCGATCGCATCGCCGGCCTCCCGGGTCTCGAGCAGCTCGCGCACGCGCTCGGCGCTGTCGGGCGAGAGTCGCCACACGTGCTCGTCGCGCCACGTCCGGTAGAGGTTGCGCACGCGGCGTACGAAGGGCTTCGGCTTGTCGGCGTAGACCCGGCGCCCCAGCGGCCAGACCTTGCTCCGCAACTCGGCGCGCCGGTTCTCGGCCAGGGTGAGCGCGGTCTCGCCTGCGCCTCCGTCGGCGTCCTCGCCGGCGAGCGCGCGCACGGTGTCGGCGAGTACGGCGAGATCGTGGTCCTCGCCGAGGAGGTCTCCGAGGTCGTCGGTCGCCTCGACGAGCTGGTCCATCGGACCGGGCCAGACGGGCTCGAGGATCCGGGCGTGGTACCAGAGGTCCTTGACGCGCTTGCGGGCCTCGTGCATGCCCTCGTCGGTGGGGTCCTTGCGCGCCTCGGCGAAGCGCTTGGATCCGCGGCGGTAGGTCCGCCGCAGCCCGTCCTCGAGCGCCGAGAAGCCGTCCGTGTGCAGCCGCCAGCCCTCGACGCGAGCGCGGATCTCCTCGATCTCGTCGGCGGCACTCGCCAGCGCGCCGCCCTCTCCCAGAGCCCGGGCCGCCGTCTCGCGCCGGCGCTGCTCGAGAACCACGCGCAGCGGGGCGAGGCTGCGCCTCGCGAGCGGCACCTGCTCGCCCAGGCGATCGACGGTCTCGACGAGGACGGCGGCGTCGCGGGAGGCCGAGAGCGAGCGACCCACGTCGCGCAGCGCCTGGTTCTCGCGCTTATACGTCTTCGAGCCGACCTCGTCGCGCACGAGCCGCAGCGCCGCGCGGGCCTTCTTGAGCCGCTTGCGGGCGTCGTGGACCGCTCGGTCGCGCTCGTCGCCGGTGGCGGTGCGCAGTCCCTCGACGGCCCCGTCGAGCTGCTCGCCCACGATCCGGCGTATGCCCTGCGGCAGGGTCTCGCGGGCGTCGAGTCGGTAGGCCATGCTCGGCTTACGCTTCCTACTCCGGCAAGCGCAGGCCGCGGTCGTACTCGTACCGGACCGTCACCGCCTGCGCCCACCAGGGGCTGATCCCGTAGGCGTCGTGCAGATGGCGGGCGCTCGCCGTGTGGCCGTGCTCGGCTGCCCCCCAATCGTCGAGGATGGCGAACCAGTCCGCCCAGCCCTTGCCGGTCCGCCGGCGCACGGAGTCCTCGGTGATGCGGCGAAACTCGGGAGAGGTCTCGGCCATGCGCCTAGTCCGCCTCCGCCGCGCTCAGTGGACGGCGCCGGACTGGATCTCGGGATGGGAGGCGTCGGTGAACTCGCGGAACTCGCCGGTGACCACGAACGCCGTCTGCTCCCCGATGTCCACGGCGTTGTCGCCCACGCGCTCGATCGAGCGGGCCACGAGCAGCATCGTCATGCCCCACTCGCGCGCGTCGGGCTCGTCGCCGGCGTCGAGGGCGAGCGAGAAGATCTCGCGGTTGAGGCGGTCGATCTCGTCGTCCTGGCGCACCAGGTCCTCGGCGAGCTGGACGTCACGGCGAGCGAACGCCTGCTTGGCCTGGGCCACCTGCGAGATCGCCTGGCGGCCCATGCGCTCGACGCGCGCGAGGATCTCCTGCTCGGTCGGCGGCTCACGCCCGACCAGCGGCACGAGCTTCGAGACGTTCACGCACTGGTCGCCCATGCGCTCGATCGCCCGGATGAGGTCGAGCAGGGCCGCGATCAGGCGCAGGTCGGAGGCCACCGGGGCCTGGCGCGCCAGCAGGGAGAGGATGCCCTGGCGCACCTCGAGGTAGCGGCCGTCGATGCGGTCGTCGTCGGCGATCACGTAGCTCGCGAGCTCGACGTCCTGGTGCAGCACGGCCTCGAGCGTGCGCTCCATCGCGGCGACCACCATGTCGAGGCCCTCGAGCGCCTGGTGCTCGAGGGCCCCCAGCTCCTCCTGGAAGTGCAGGCGGGCCTCGACCATCAGCCGACTCGGCCGGTCACGTAGGCCTCCGTCCGCGAGTCCGCCGGGTTGGTGAAGACCTTCTCGGTCTCGTCGTACTCGACGACCTCGCCGTGGCGGTGGCCCGACTCTTCGTCTACGACCACCGTGAAGAAGGCGGTCATGTCGGACACGCGGGCGGCCTGCTGCATGTTGTGGGTGACGATAACGATCGAGACGCGGTCCTTGAGCTCGAACATCAGGTCCTCGATGCGCCCGGTGGAGATCGGGTCGAGCGCCGAGGCGGGCTCGTCCATGAGGATCACGTCGGGGCCGGTGGCCAGCGCCCGGGCGATGCACAGTCGCTGCTGCTGGCCGCCCGACATCCCGAAGGCGTTCTGCTTGAGGCGGTCCTTGACCTCGTCCCACAGGGCGCCCCGACGCAGAGCGCGCTCGACGATCTCGTCCATGTCGCCGTCCATGCCCAGCACGCGCGGCCCGAAGGCGATGTTGTCGTAGATCGATTTGGGAAAGGGGTTCGGCTTCTGGAAGACCATGCCGATCCGCTTGCGCACGAGCACGGGGTCGATGTCGGGGCCATAGAGGTCCTGGTCGTGGTAGCGCACCGAGCCCTCCACGGTCGCGCTCGGGATCAGGTCGTTCATGCGGTTGAGCGACCGGATGAAGGTGCTCTTGCCGCATCCCGACGCCCCGATCAGCGCGGTGATCCGCTTCTCGTGGATCGGGAAGCTGACGTCGCACACCGCGGGCCGGCCCGCGTAGCGGACGGTCAGGCGCTCGATCTCGAACACGCGTGGGGTCTCGGGGCCGGTGGCCGCGTGGCCGACGCCCTCTACGGCGGGGGGCGTGCCCGGACCGCGGGCGCGCCCGTCGGCGCGATCGGCGGCCGGGGGGATCCGCTGGGCGCTCGGGGCGGTCTCGGCCGACTGGGGCTCTGACGAGCTCTCAGGTCGCTCGGTCACCTGTCTCACCCTACCGTCCTTTCGGATCGACGAAGATAAGCCCGCGCTACCACTTCTGCTCGTAGCGGTTGCGCAGGTAGATCGCCCCCGCGTTCATCACCAGCAGCAGGGCGAGCAGGACCAGGATCGCCCCGGCCGCGAGCACGCGGAACTCCTCCTGGGGCGCCTGTACCCACTCGAGGATCAGGATCGGCAGGGCCGAGAACGGGTCGTCGGTCAGGTCGTTGGGATTGAACCGCGCAAAGGCGACCGCTCCGACCACGATCAGCGGCGCGGTCTCGCCGATCGCGCGCGAGAGGGCGAGAATCACCCCGGTGGCGATCCCGGGCAGGGCGCCGGGGAGCACCTGCTTCCAGATCGTCTGCCACTGCGTGGCGCCGAGCGCGAGCGATCCCTCTCGGATCGAACCCGGCACGGCGCGGATGGCCTCGCGGCCGACGATGATCACCACGGGGAGGACGAGCAGCCCGAGCGTCAGAGCACCCGCCAGCACGACGCGACCGAGCTCGAGCGGCCCGCGGACCAGGAAGGCCAGTCCGAGGATGCCGTAGACGATCGACGGCACGGCCGCGAGGTTCTGGATGTTGACCTCGATCAGGCGGTTCCACCAGCGGTCGCGGTCGGCGTACTCCTCGAGGTAGATCGCGGTGGCGGTGCCGACCGGCACGATGAACACCGCGCACACGGCCATCAGCAGCAGCGTGCCCACGAGCGCCGACTGGACCCCCGAGTTCTCGGGGAAGACCTGCGACGGAAAGCTCGTCAGGTAGTCGATCGACAACACCTGCAGGCCGTCGGCGGCGACGTCGACGATCAGGACGGCGAGCGCCAGCATCGCAAAGCCGACGCAGAGCAGGAGCGCCGCGGGGAACAGCAGCTCGCCCACCCGCTCGCCGCGCGAGGCGCGCTGCACGACGGCGCGCGAGGCGGGGACCTCCGTGACGCTCATTCGTAGACCTGTTGGAAGCGACGCACGAACCGGATCGAGATCGCGTTGAGGACCAGCGTCATCACGAACAGGGTCGTGCCCACCGCGAAGATCGTCAGGAACTCGACCGACTGCACGGCGATGTCGCCGCGCGCGGTCTGGGCGATGAAGGCGGCCATGTTCTGGTAGCTCTCACGGGGATCGAGGCCGAGGTTGGCGTTCGCCCCCCCGGCCACGAGCACGACGACGGTCTCGCCGATCGCCCGCGAGGCGGCGAGCACGAGCGCCGCGACGATCCCCGACAGAGCGGCCGGAAAGACCACGCGCATGACGACCTGTGGCTTCGAGGCCCCGAGCCCGAAGGCGCCCTCCCGCAGCGATCCGGGTACGGCGCGCAGGGCGTCGTCGGCGAGCGTGGCCACCACCGGGAGGATCAGGACGCCGAGCGCGAGCCCCGCCGATAGGGCATTGAAGATCTGAACCTCGATCCCGAGGATGCCCTGCAGGACCACCGGGGTGATGAACGTGAGCGCGAAGTAGCCGAGCACGATGGTCGGGATACCGGCGAGGAGCTCGAGCACCGGCTTGATCACCCGCCGCGCGCTGTGAGAGGCGTACTCGGCGAGGTAGATCGCCGACCCGAGGCCGAGCGGCACGGCGACGATAAGTCCCAGTGCGGTCAGGTAAAGGGTGCCCGTGATCAAGGGCACGACGCCGAAGGACTGCTGATCGCCGCCGGCGAGCGGCGTCCACTTCGTGCCGAGGAGGTACTCGCCGATCCGCACCTCGCCGAAGAACCGGATCGTCTCCGACAGTAGAGAGACGACGATGCCCGTGGTGGTGGCGATCGAGAGCGCGGCCGCCACGAACAGCAGCGCCTTGATGACCTGCTCGCCCACCGACCGGGGCGTCCGCCCCCGAGCGAGATTAGGAGGCGGACCGCCCGCGGCGGCGGTGGGCGCTGCTTCCATGCGAGCCCCGGCGGCTTCTCTGCTAGCTGCCGGCCAGGGTCTGTACGGCCTTCTGGGCCTCGGAGACCTGCTCGCCGGTGAGCGGGACGATCTGCGCCGCCTCGGCGATGCGCGGGGCGTTCTCGGCCGTGAAGCGCATGAACTCCGCGACCTCCGGCCGCTGCATCGCCTTCTTGCTCGGGTACATGAAGATCTGCCGTCCCAGCGGCTTGTACGTGCCGTTCTGGATCGTCTCGGTGCTCGGCTTGACGCACCCGTCGCCACCATCGATGGCGACGGCGTTCAGCTTCTCCTGGTTCTGCTGGAAGAACGAGAAGCCGAAGTAGCCGATGCCGCCGGGGGTGCCGGAGACGCCTGTGACCAGCTGGTTGTCGTCGGCGGAGGTCTGGACGCCGTCGGTGCGCTGCTCGGCGTCGGTCTCGAGCGCCTCCTCCGTGAAGAAGTCGAACGTCCCGGACTCCTCGCCCGGCGTGAAGAACGACGCCTGCTGGGCGGGGAACTTGGGGTTGACGTCCCTGAAGGATTTCGCGTCGGCGTCCGGGCCCAAGAAGTCCTTGAGCTCGTCGACGGTCATGCAGTCGAGCCGCAGCTGCTTGTTGGTCACCACCGCGATGCCGTCGTTGGCCACCGGGACCTGCTCGGTCTCGACGTTCGCCTTCTCGCAGGCCTCCTGCTCCTCGGCCTCGATCGCCCGCGAGGCGTCGGAGACCTGGGTCTCGCCGCGGCAGAAGCGCTCGAAGCCGTCACCGGTGCCGGCGCCGCCCACGGTGATGCGCACGCCCGGGTTCTCCTCCTGGAAGAGCTCGGCCGCGGCCTGCGCGAAAGGCTGCACGGTCGATGACCCGTCGACCTGGATGGTGCCGGAGAGGTCTCCGGCCCCGCCGCCACCGCCGCCGCTCCCGCCACAGGCGGCACCGACCAGCGCGAGAGCTCCTGCGAGCCCGAGGAAGAGCCACATCGTTGGCTTCACTAACCGCTCCTTCGAGTTGACGTCGATGCGAATTCGGCGCCCAACCTATTGGCGAAGGTGGACAGCCTGTTACCGAACTGTGGCCGGGTTGTGAAGAAGATGTGAATGGCAACGGGTGAGGGACGGGGATCGCCGGAGGTTGCGGCCTTGCGGGTCTTTAGTGCCCGGCCGCTGCCCTACACTCGTCGCGGCTCGGGTATCCGCGCCACTCCCATGACCATGTCCTCGGGAAAGCTCCGACTCGCCATCGTCGACGACGACTCGGGCTTCGTGCGCGTGCTGACCAACCGGCTCGAGAGCGCCGGCTGGCAGTTCCGCGCCCAGACGTCCTCGGTGCCGCCGGCGGAGCTCGTGGCCATGCGACTCAACGCCCTGCTACTCGACCCGGCGTGCCTGGGCAGCCTCGGGTGGGAATACCTCGCGCGCGTGTGCGAGGCGCTTCCGGGGCTCGGGATCGTGGTCTGCACCGAGCGCTCGACGGTGGCCCAGCGCGTCCGCGGCCTGCGGCTCGGGGCCGACGACTGGATCTCGAAGCCATGCCACCCCGAGGAGGTGGTCGCGCGCCTGGAGGCCGTGGCTCGCCGCCGCCGCCGCGCTCGGGCACCGGTCGATGCCGGGCCGCTCGTGCTCGGCGACCTGGAGCTGCGCGTGGACCAGTTCCAGGCCTTCGTCGCCGGACGGAGCGTCGAGCTGACCCGTCGCGAGTTCGAGGTTCTCCAGCTGCTCGCCGAGGCGGAGGGACAGGTGCTCCAGCGCGAGGACATCTACCAGCGGGTGTGGGGCTACGCGATGGCCCACGGCGACCGCTCGGTCGATGTCTTCGTTCGCAAGCTGCGCTCGAAGATCGAGGGAGCCTCACCGCGCTGGAGCTACATCCACACCCACTTCGGGATCGGCTATCGCTTCCAGCCCGAGCCTCTCGAGGGGAGCTCCGGACCTGGCGAGGAGCGGATCTCGTCGACAACCGACACAGCGGTGCTCGACTCCCCGCTCGAGGGCCAGATCGATGCGCCCGGTCCCCCGCTCGAAAACCGCAGCGAGGCACTCGCCGCCGGGCGCTCGTAGGAGAGACCCTCAGTTTCAGCCGCCCGGGCTCGGCGGGCCCGCAGCGGCTGCGCTCAAGCCCCGGTTCCGACCGGTGCGGCGATCCCGTCGCGCACCAGGCTCGCCGGGCGGTCGGTGACGAGCAGGGCGGCCGAGCCGGCGTCGAGGCCCGCGGCCTGGGCGGCGGCGGCGCCCACGCTGAGCGTCGGGCGGCGCCAGCCGGGGTGTGAGTCCGAGGCGAGCACGGCGACCCGGCCCTGACGCAGGAGCGCTAGCCCCGCCGCCTCGGCCTCGGCGCCGTGGCCGCCGGTCAGCGACCACTGGTTGACCTGCAGCAGGCTGCCCCGCTCGATCTCCAGCCCCAGCGCTTCGCGGCAGCCTTCGAGGACGCCCGGGCTGCGCTCGGGGTGGGCGATGACCACGCCGAAGCCCCTCGCCCGCAGCTCGCCGGTGGCGGCCGTGAACTCTTCGCCGAGGCCGTCGAAGGGCGCTTCGACCAGCAGCCAGCGCCGCCCCGAGGGCCCCGAGGCGATCGTTTCGAGCTCGACCTGACCCAACCGGCCCACGAGCTCGTGGCCGAGCTCTCCCGAGCAGTGCACCTCGACCTTGACGCCGGCCAGGGCGAGGTTGGCGCGAAGCTCGGCGACGAGCTCGGGCAGGATCGAGACGTCGGTCACGAAGTCCGACCGCACGTGTGGGGTGGCGAGAATGGTGGCGGTCCCATCTGCCGCCGCGACCGCGGCCATGTCGACGCTGTCATCGAGGTCCCGCGCCCCGTCATCGATTCCGGGCAGGAGGTGGCAGTGGATCTCGGTGCGCGCGGACGCGACAGGTCTGGGCATGACGGTCAGCTTGCAGGCAGACCGTGGGCGGAAGTGAAGAGCCGGTGAGAAACCCGTGAAGGACCTGGGAAGAGCTGGCGATGATCGGGCGCCGCGGTTACAGTTCCCGCCGGTGATCTGGCTGCTTCGTCACGGAGACGCCGAGGACGGCTCCCCCGATGCCGAGCGGCCGCTGACCTCGAAGGGGGAGCGCCAGGCCAGCGACGCCGGTCGCGCGCTCGCCCGCCTGGGCGTCGCGGTCGAGGCGTGCCTGAGCTCGCCGAAGCTGCGCGCTCTCGACACCGCCCGCCTGGCGTGCGAGCAGCTCGGCGTCGAGGTCGCCACCGAGTCACGCCTGGAGGGCGGCCCGTTTGACGCCTGGGAGCTCGCCACCGGGCTCGAGGACGTCCTTCTGGTCGGGCACGATCCAGACTTCTCGACCGCCGTGCGCGATCTGACCGGCGCTCAGGTCCGCCTCTCGAAAGGCGGCCTGGCCGGGGTGGACCGCGGCGAGCTGAGCGTGCTCCTGCGACCGCCCGAGCTGTCGGCGATCGGCGGCTAGGTGATCGAATTCCACGGCTGCGCCGTCCGGTGCGTACCGGGAGGAGCGGACTCGTGGAGTAGCCATCTAGGCTACGTGCGGTGACCTACGCCTGCATCGACATCGGCAGCAACACCACACGGCTGCTCGTGGCCGAGTGCCGCGGCGGCCGGTTGCGCGAGCTCGCGAGCCAACGGGCGTATACGCGCGTGGGCAAGGGGCTGCGCGCATCGGGGCGGATTACGTCCGACAAGATCGCCGACACCGCCGAGGTCGTGGGCACGCAGGCTCGCCTCGCCCGCGAGCTCGGGGTGCGCGAGGTGGTCGTCGTGGCCACGGCGGCGGTTCGCGAGGCCGCGAACGGCGACGAGCTCGTGGCCGTGATCGGCCGGGTCGCTCACGTGGACGTCGAGGTCCTCTCCGACGAGGAGGAAGCGCGCCTGGCCTTCGTGGGAGCCACCAAGACCCTGGGAGCGCCGGTCCCGGGCACCGTTGCGGTCGTCGACATCGGCGGGGGCTCGGTCGAGATCGCCGTCGGCACCGTCACCGACGGCGTCTCCTGGTGGCGGTCGACTCCGATGGGATCGGGCGTCCTGCTCGACCTGCACCTGAAGTCCGACCCGCCCCGCGACGGCGAGCTCGACGCCGCGCGGGCCGAGGTCGCGAAGGCCTTCGAGGGCCTCGAGACCCCACCGACCGAAGGCTCGGTGGCGGTGGGGGGCAGCGCCCGCTCGTTGCGAAAGCTCGTGGGGCAGGAGCTCGACCTCGCCACGCTTTCCCGCGCGCTCGAGATCCTCACCTCGGCGCCCGCTTCGGAGATCGCCGAGCGGTTCGACCTCGTTCCCGAGCGCGCGCGACTGCTTCCCGGCGGTGCCCTGATCCTCGAAGCCCTGCTCGGTCCGATCGGCCAGCCGATCGCCGTCGGGCAGGGAGGCCTGCGCGAGGGCCTGATCCTCGAGCTCGCGGGCGGCCTGCGCCCGGCGGTCGGTTCCGACGGCGCGTTCGCCGAGTCGCCGGCCGCGGGGCGACCGCTGGCCTCGGGGACGCCGAGCGAGCCGTGAGCTCCGCCACCGAAGGCCGCACGGAGGAGCTGGAGGTCGCCGACGCCACCTCGATGCAGGCGAGCGCCGACGGCGATACGCCGCCGGCCGCCCAGTCCCTCGAGGGCCGCAGCGACCTCTTCGTCAACCGCGAGCTCTCGGCGCTCGACTTCAGCGACCGGATCCTTCAGCTGGCCGAGGACGAGAGCGTCCCGCTGCTCGAACGGGTCAAGTTCCTGGGCATCTTCGCCCAGAACCTCGACGAGTTCTTCATGGTCCGGGTGGCGGGGCTGCACAACCAGGTCGACGCCGGCATCGACGCGCGCGGAGCTGACGGCCTATCGGCCGGCGAGGTGATCGACGCGGTGTCGGGGAAGGCGCAGGCGCTCCTGAACCGTCAGGCGGAGGAGTTCGAGCACCGCGTTCGCCCCGCCCTGGCCGAGTCCGGGATACAGGTCATCGCGTGCGAGGAGTGCTCGAAGGCCGACCTCGAAGAGCTCGACTCCCACTTCCGCGAGCAGATCCTGCCGGTGCTGACCCCGCTCGCCGTCGGCCCGGGTCGGCCCTTTCCCTACATATCGAACCTGTCGCTGAGCCTCGCGGTGTGGCTGCGCGACCCCGAGAGCAAGGCCGAGGTCTTCGCGCGCGTCAAGGTGCCCAAGGAGCTTCTACCGCGCTTCGTGTCGATCGGCAAGGACAGTCTCGTGCCGCTGGAGAGCGCGATCGCACGCCACCTGGACTCCCTGTTCCCCGGGATGGAGATCCTCCACCACGAGGTCTTCCGCGTCGTCCGCGACGCCGACTTCACCGTCTCAGACGACGCCGACGACCTGCTGCGAGCCGTCGAGGACGAGCTCCGCCGGCGGCGCTTCGGCGAGGTCGTGCGCCTCGAGGTCGGCGCCAACATGGATCCGGAGCTGCGGCGGCGGCTCGTCGAGTGGCTCAACCTCGAGGAGCGACAGGTCTACGACGTGGAGGGCCTCCTCGACCTCGGGGACGTGTGGGAGGTCTACGAGGTCGAGGGCCACCACGAGCTCCGCGAGCAGCCGTGGAGCCCGGTGGCGACTCGTACCTTCGCCGCCACCGACGACCGCAAGCCCGACCTCTTCGCGCGCATGCGCGAGCGAGACCTGCTCGTCCACCACCCCTACGACTCCTTCTCGGCGAGCGTCGAGCGTCTCGTAGAGCAGGCCGTCGAGGATCCCAACGTGCTTGCCGTGAAGCTCACCGTCTATCGCACCTCCGACGATGCGGCGCTCGTCCCTTCGCTGATCGACGCGGCCGAGAGCGGCAAGCAGGCGGTATGCCTCGTCGAGTTGAAGGCCCGCTTCGAAGAAGATCGCAACATCGCCTGGGCGCGGTCGCTCGAGGAGGCGGGCGCTCACGTCGTCCACGGCCTGCCGAGACTGAAGACCCACGCCAAGGCGCTCGTGGTCGTCCGGCGCGAGGGCGCGGGTGTCCGGCGGTACGTGCACGTCGGAACGGGCAACTACCACGCCAAGACCTCGCGCATCTATGAGGACCTCGGTCTGTTCACCACGGACCCCGACATCGCCGCCGACGTGGCCGAGCTGTTCAACTCGCTGACCGGCTACGGCCGTCCACGCCACTACCGCAAGATCGTCGTGGCGCCCGGACAGCTACGCGACTGGCTGCTCGACCGGATCGACCGCGCCATCGACGCGCAGCGCGAGCACGGCGATGCCCGCATCGTCATGAAGATGAACTCGCTGGTCGACCGGGAGTGCATCCGCGCTCTCTACCGGGCCTCGCAGGCGGGCGTGCCCGTCGACCTGAACGTGCGCGGGATCTGCTGCCTGCGGGCCGGGCTCGAGGGGGTCAGCGAGAACGTGCGCGTCGTGTCGGTGGTGGGCCGCTTCCTCGAGCACTCGCGCATCTACGCCTTTCACGGCGCCGGCGAGAGCGAGTACTGGATCGGCTCGGCCGACCTCATGCCCCGCAACCTCGACAACCGGGTCGAGCTGCTCGCCCCGGTGCGATCGCCCGATCTGCGGGCCGAGCTCGAGGATACGCTCGAGCGCTGCCTGGCCGACGACACCTTCGCCTGGGAGCTCGAGGCCGACGGGACCTGGCGCCGGCGCGAGGGCGGGGACCGAGCGGTCCACGCGGAGCTGATGGAGCGGGCGATGCGGCGGGCAGCGCCGGGCGACGGCGCGTCGCTTGCGACCGAGACGCCGGCGGCGGTGCGATAGCCCACCGGGCGAAAAAAGGCGTGGCCCCGGCTGGGGAGAGCCGGGGCCACGGGGCAACGAGGGAGGTCTCGTTCGCGAGGATGGTGGCCGTTGCGCGCGCCGCCGATGTGAAAAGGTTGCGAACACGGCCTTTCGCTACGCTAGGGCCGCTCGCGGGCGTAGTTCAGTTGGTTAGAACGCCGGCCTGTCACGCCGGAGGTCGCCGGTTCGAGTCCGGTCGCTCGCGCTGAAGAAGCCCTGCTCATAGCCGTTTACGGAGAGGGCGCCCCGCAGGCGTCACTTCTCGGGGATGCTGCGCTTGACATGTAAAGGCGTCATCCCGAGGTCGTCGAGGTACCCGAGGCCGTTGGTCGCCACCCTTGGCGTAGGCGATCAGCGTTGCGAAGTCCGAATCCGCCGACACCACCGCTCGCTCTCCTCGGCGGCGCGGAAAAAGAACCCCTCGTTCGTCGCCGCCTCGAGCTCGTATTCGCGGACCTGCACGGCTTGTGGTTCGCGGCCTACGTCCCTCCGCCGGCACCGGCGAGAGCGCGTTGACTTTGAGGAACTCTCAACCGACGGGAACGAGCGGCAGCTCCCGTTCGCTGCACCTGAGTCCCTCTTGTCCGAACGGATTGCACGGACACAGCCTTCGCGTCCGACAGCGGCTCGCCGTTGGGCTGGCCTGGCTTCGGGCTCGGCCTTCGTCGCGGCTCGTCGAGAGCTCACCACGCCGTAGCCGTTGTATCTCGGCCAGGTTTTCGGCCCCATGGCGACTACCCGCCACCCCGGCTCGAGAGGTCAAGCACCGCCAAGACAAAGCGACGGTGCGGAGTTTCGCCCGGGGAACGCCAGGAGGTCCTCAGCTGGCGAAACATCGCTAGAACTCGCTGGGTGACCGCCCTCTCGGTAGCCGTTGGCGCTGCCCTCTTCCTCCTTGTCGCGGGCGACATCGTCCTCACGATCCTCCATCCCTCCGCGCGCGGGCCGCTGTCCTACCTGACCAACCGCCTTAGCTGGGTCGTCGTGCGCAACCTGTTTCCTAGCCTCGGACTGCGGCGCCTCACCGCCGCCGGTCCTCTGGCCATGCTCGTCAATGTCCTGGCTTGGGTCGGGATTCTGTGGGTCGGCTTTGCGCTCATCTACCTGCCCTTCGTCGAGAGGCTGGTCTACAACGCCCCCGGATACGGGGACAAGGGGATACCCGAAGCTCTCTATCTCAGCGCGATCGCTCTCACGACGGTCGGCTTCGGAGACGTCGTCGCCCACACTGGCGCCCTCCGGTTCGTAACCGTCCTGGAGAGCGCCAGCGGCCTGGCCGCGTTCACGGCCGCGATCACCTATGTCATCTCGGTTTACCCGCTGGTGTCGAGCATCCGCGGCACCGCCCTTCGCCTGTCCGACCTGGAGGCAGAGACGCCCGAGGGCGCGACGCGCCTTCTACTGGTAGGCGGAGAGCACGAGCTGGTCGACGTACACCGCGCGCTGGTCGAGACCCACGAGAACATCCGTCGCTTCCCGGTTCTCTACTACTTCCACGCCCCGACATTGGCCGAGTCGGTGGACACCATACTTCGAGGGAGCGCGGTACTGTACCTCGTCTTCCGCTGGGGGATCAAGGAGGGCGTGGTGGCTTCCAAGGGGGCTTATGGGCCCGCCCTCCACAGCGCCCTCATTCGCCTCATCGACGACTTCGAGCAGGACTATGTCGGCGGGCGCCTGCGCGAGCTCGACGTTCCCGAGCCGCTCGACGAAGCCGCCGCCCGTGAGCGGCTCGCCTCGGCTCGGCGGGGAGTGGGGGAGGTCGATCTGGATGCCGCCGCCGAGGATGCGGCTCTGACCGAGGACCTGCGGACCTTTCTCGCCCGAGCCGAGACGTTCCTCTTCCGCCTGGCGGCGGAGAACAGGTCGGAGCCTCGGGCGCTCCTGGAACCAGACAGTGCTCCCGAGTAGCTCGAGGTCGCGCTGTCTCGATCCGTGGGTGGAGGAGGAAGACGAAACCCCGGCGGAGACCGAGTCTGCCGGAAAGCCGCTGATTGCCCCACTGTCTCGACTGAGGGGCCGGCCGAGTGGCATTGAGGGCCGGATCTCGGGGTATTTTTAAACGAGATGCGGGAGCTCAGGAGACAAGTGACTCCCGTCTTCTGGATCGCCGGCGGCCTCTCGCTGGCCTTCGTCGCCTGGGGGGTGATCAGCTCGAAGACCCTCGGCTCGGTGACCAAGGTGGCCCAGGACTTCGTCGTGGCCGACTTCGGGTGGCTCTACCTGATTGCCACGACCTTCTTCCTCGTCTTCGCCCTGTACCTCGCTCTGGGTCGATTCGGGCGCATAAAGCTCGGCAAGGACGACGACGAGCCCGAGTTCAGCCGCTTCTTCTGGTTCGCGATGCTCTTCCAAGCCGGGATGGGCATCGGCCTGGTCTTCTGGTCGGTGTCCGAGCCCGTCCACCACTTCGGCGTCGATCCCCCGTACGGCCTCGCACGCCCCGGTACGACTGACGCCGCGGACGTCGGCCTCCGCTATGCCTTCTTCCACTGGGCGCTGCACCCCTGGGCGATCTATGCGGTCATCGCCCTCGCGATCGCCTACTTCAATTTCCGCCAGGACCGCCCCGGCCTGATCAGCGCGGTCCTTCGACCGATCTTCGGGAAGCGAATGGACGGGCCGCTCGGCCACTTCATCGACGTCCTCGCGGTCCTCGCCACCCTCTTCGGGGTCGCGGTCTCGCTCGGGCTGGGCGCGCTTCAGATCAACAGCGGCCTGAACTTCACGTTCAACGTACCTAACAGCTCGGGGGCGCAGATCGTGATCATCGCCGTGACCACGGTCGTCTTCATCGCCTCGGCGGTGACCGGCCTCGAGCGCGGCATCAAGTGGCTCTCGGGAGCGAGCCTCGTGTTCGCCGGTCTGCTCATGCTCTTCGTCCTCGTGACGGGCCCGACCCTGGTCCAGTTGAACGCCTTCACCCAGCTTACGGGAAGCTATCTGGGCGACCTGATTCCCATGAGCTTCCGGATCAACGCGTTCGCCAAGGACGACTGGGCCGGACAGTGGACGCTCTTCTATTGGGCCACGTGGATCTCGTGGGCGCCGTACGTCGGCTCTTTCATCGCCCGCGTCTCTCGCGGGCGGACGATCAGGGAGTTCATCGCCGCCGTCCTTATCGTGCCGAGTCTTCTCTCCTTCGCGTGGTTCGCCGTCTTCGGGGGTGCGGGCATCGAAATCGATCGGGCGACAGGAGGTCTGATCAGCCGGGCGGTCGCCGGGGACGAGGCCGTCGGGCTCTTCACGTTCTTCGAGCAGCTTCCGCTTGGCCTTGTGACCTCGATCATCGCCATCGTCCTGGTCTTCATCTTCTTCGTGGCCGGAGCCGACGCGGGCACGGTCGTCCTCGCTCGGTTCACGTCGGGAGGGATCCTTACGCCGAGCAAGGTCACCCAGGTGATATGGGGCCTCGTCATGGGTGCCTTTGCCGCCATCCTTCTTGTCGCCGGGGGCCTCGACGCGCTACAGCAGGCCTCGATCCTCGCGGCCCTCCCCTTCGTCTTCGTGATCCTCGCGATGTGCGTCGCCCTCTACCGGGCCCTGCAGGAGGAGACCCGAGGGGCCGAGGAGGAGCGCCGCGAGCGCACTCGTGCCGGTGGCGTGCCGCTCCGCCCGACCGTCGAGGGCCGGCCGGGGCAGGGCTGATCTCGGGCGCTCCGACGGCTGGGACCCGGTTCGTCGAGCCGATACGAGTCCGACCAGATGCGCGCGGCTCTCGATATGACAAGCCGCGACGCCCGACGCCCCGACGCGCCGACGCGCCGACGCGCCGCTCGGGCTCGGCTGGACGGTGCCCGAGGACCTCGCCATTGTCGATTCCTCGGGCGAGCCCCGCTGGCTCGCCGCGACCCTTCGGAGGAGGCTCGTGCCCGCTCTTCCCCGGCCACCTCCCCCTGAGTGCCGGCGTCCTGGGGGAGCGCCGCAGCGGGACACCTTCCGGCTGGCGGCGACGCGCCGTCGACACGGTCCGGCGCTGCCCTGGATCTATGGCAGCGAGGGACGGAGGACCGGCCTCCTCGAGCGTCGCGGCGGTCGGGTCGGCGACTGCGTCTAGGAGTCGGAGTCGCCGGCAGGTCCCAGCCGGCGGCCAACGAGCGGACCCGCGACCGCGAGCACGAGCACCAGGCCGACCGCGATCAGGAACTGGGGAGAGCCGGGCTCGTCCAGCGAGCCGCCGAGCGCCACGTAGGCGAAGGCCCCCGGCAGGATGCCGACGGAGGTGGCGAGTACATAGTCGCGTACCGATAGGGCGCTCGCCCCGGCGACGTAGTTGAGGACGTTGAACGGAACGATGGGTACGAGCCGGGCGTAGAGCATGACGAGAAAGCCGTTGCGCTCGAGCCAGCGGTCGACGCGCACCGAGCGGCGCCCGACGATCCGCTCGACCTCCGGCCGGCCGAGCCGCCTCGCGACCAAGAAGGCGCCGGTCGCGCCCAGCGTCGCGCCGACGGCGACCAGGGCGGTGCCCGCGGCCACCCCGAACAGTGCCCCGGCGGCGAGCGACGCCGGCGCTGCGGGAACGAGGAAGACGGTGAGCAGTGCGTAGAGCGCAACGAACACGAGCGGCGCGGCCAGACCGGCGCCATCGATCGCGGTCCGGATGTCGGTTGGCGAGGGAACGCCGAGCAGGAGCACCAGGAGCACGCCCGCGGCGAGCGTTGCGCCCAGGGCCGCGAGGCGAGTCCGAGGCGAGGCGAGCCGGCACGCCAGTCGCCTCACGCGCCGCTCAGTGAAACAGTCCGATCGCCATCGCGCCGGCGAAGAGCGCAGCGCAAGCGAGGAAGAAGGCCAGCGCGCGGCCGACACGCCGCAGCTCGGGCGTCGGGCGATCGTTGCATGCCCTCTCTCTACGGAGCGTCAAGGGCCTTGAGGGTACAGAAGGTCACCCCGTCGCTTCAGGCGAGCGGGGCGAACACCTTGGACCTGTTGTCGGCGCGGTCGACAAGCCGCTCCTCGGCGTTGCGGCGCCCCGGTCGCGCCGATAACGAAGTCTTCACGAGTCCTACACCGACCGGTTACAAGAGCCTGCCGGGTCAGGCCGAAGATGGCGCCATGATCGAGTTCACTCTCGGGATCGCCGCCGCCATCTTCGTCCACCGGTGGGTTCGCAGCGCGGGGGCCGCGCTCGGGATACCGGCCGTGACGGTGACGGCCCTGGCCGTGCTCCTGTAGCCAGACCTCTCGCCGCCACCCCGTCTCCAGCCGGTGCGGGCCTCTGCGCCGGCCACACGCGTTCACCGCAACCTCGCCGAGCTTCAGCGCGAGGGCGCCGAAGCGCTCGACGCGCCGCTGCGCGCGGAGGTGCTGCGTCGCAGCTTTGCCACCGCGGCGCCGAGCCTCGCCGCCTTCGTGCTGGCCAGCCGCGGGGGAGGAGACCCCGCCGCGGCGCGCGCGGTCGGGCCTCGCCACGCCGGGCCCCGCGGGCTTGCTGCTGATCGCGGGAGCGACGGCGACCTCGGTGACGCTCGGAAGGGTGCTCCCGCGCGGCGGTGGTCCCAAGACCCCCGCGCCGATCCTCGCTCAGGCGGCCCTGACCGCCGCGAGCGGAGACGAGAGGGCCCGCCCGTAGCCGGTGGCGAGCTGGACGAGGGCGCGCTCCCAGGTATGGCCGCGGGCCGAGCGCTCGCCCGCGCGCCCCAGCCGGCTGCGATCGGACGGCGAGGAGGCCAGCGCGATCAAGGCAGGGCCCAGCGCCTCGGCCCTCGCCGGGCGCAGCAGCCCCGTCACCCCGTCCTCGACGAGATCGCAGGGCCCGCCCTCGGCCACCGCCACGACGGGCAGGCCGCTCGCCTGGGCCTCGAGGATGACCTGACCGAACGTGTCGGTCGTGCTCGCGAACAGGAACAGGTCGGCGCTCGCATAGGCCCGGGCGAGCTCGTCGCCCTCGAGCCAGCCCAGGAAGGTCGCGCGGTCGCCGAGGCGCTCGCGCAGGAGCTCCTCTTCTGGTCCCCCGCCGGCGAGCACGAGGTGCAGGCGCCGGTCCCGGGCATGAGCGTCGAGGAACGACTCGGCGAGGAGCTCGACACCCTTCTCCCGGGTCAGCCGGCCGGCGTAGAGGACGTTCAGCTCGCCGGGCAGGTGGCCCTCGACGCGATGGTGCGGTCCGAACCGCGCCAGCTCGACCCCCCGGCCCCAGCGAGCCACCTTGTCGTCGCCGACGCCCAGGGCCCGCAGGGACGCGTCGGCCGCCGCGCTGGGCGAGAGGACCATGTCGCAGGCACCGTAGAAGGCGGCCAGCCCGAGATCGACTCCGCCCGCGAGGGTCGAGTCGCCGGAGCGCAGGTGCGCGTAGGCCCCGAGCTCCGTATGGTGGCTCGCGAGGAGCGGAAGCTCCAGGGTGCGGGCGACGAGTGCGGCGGCGACCCCGGCGGGGCCGGGAGAGGTCAGATGGACCGCGTCGTAGCGGCCCTCCGCGAGGACCTCGACCAGGCCGGGCAGTGTCGGAACCCCGATTTGCAGCCCGGGGTAAAAGGGGACCTCGAGCTCGGCCACCGCCGCGAGCCGGCGGTCGACGGCCGGGTCGGTTCCCACCACCTCGACCTCGAATCCGGGCACGCCACGCCCGCGTAGCTCCTCGATCGTGCGGGTCACCCCGTGGACGCCTTGGATCGCGTCGGTGACGATCGCGACGCGGGGCGGCTCGCCCTCCCGGGCCACGAGCTTTGCCTTCTCACATCCGAGGAAGGAGGCCGCCGGTGCGTAGGGGATCGCGGGAATCAGAGCCTCGAACAGTCCCGCGGCCGCGCCGGCGGCTTCGCCGCCGCCCTCGAGCGCCGCGACGGCGCTCTCGGCGGCACGCCGAAGCCCCCGCTCGTGAGCGCGCCGGGCGCGCCGAAACAGCGCCGCGTGGCTGAAGTCGTCGTGCTGCAGCAGGGCGATCAGCTCGGGGCCGCGCAGGTCCAGCTCGAGCGCCGCGAGCCACGCCTCGAGCAACGCCAGTGCGTCTGCCGGGTCAAGGTCGGCACCGACCGCGCTCGTGCGCGCGCCGCCCTCGCGCACGACCCGCTCGACGAGCTCGAGCACGGCGGCGGGGCTTGCGCGCCGGCCGTCGGCCGGGACATCGGCGGCGCCGAGGACCCGCACGGCGAGCGCCAGCGCGGCGTGCGCCCACTTCGCGGCGCTGCCCTGGTCGCCTGCTGCCTCGAGCCGCCCGGCGCGGAGGTGGTCGAGGAACTCCTCGGGTGTCTCGGCCGGAGGGGCTTCGGTCCAGGTGCGCCCGATGTCGATGCCCGCGTGGTCGTCGGAGCCGCCGACGCTCGTGCCACCGTGGGTGTCGATGTACACCGCCGCCGGGAGGTTGAGCTCGCGCGCGCGCGACCCGTTGCGGGTCTCCCAGATCGGGAAGAGCTCGGCGAGACGGCGGCGGTGGCGGGCGGTCAGCGGCGCCGCCACCGCGTAGAAGGGATGGGCCAGCGCGCAGGCGATGCCCTGCTCGTCGAGGTAGCCCGCACACGCCTCGACGTCGTCTGAGTGACGCTGCAGCCACTCGTGGTCGTTGCCATCGATGCCGTAGCAGAGGACGTGCACCGCCTGAGGCTCTGCGCGGAAGCTCGCGGTCAGCTCCTCGGAGACAAACGCGTCCGGGCGGTCGGCGATGGCGAGCGCCCCGTCGATCGTGTCGTGGTCGGTGATCGTCACGAAGTCCATTCCGCGGCGCTTCGCGAGCTCGTAGACCTCCTCGGGCGGGGTGGCGCACTCCGGCAGCCCGAGAGCTCGCTGGACGCCTAGCTTCCCGACCGCGGAGGCCGTCGAGTGACAGTGGAGGTCGACCCTGCTCTTCGGTGGCTGGATCATCTCGGCTCCTTCTTCTCGTGGTCGTACCGAGAGTAGGATTGCCTGCTCACCCAGGGTTATCGGGCCGAGAACCTGCTGTGACGAGCTGGTGAACGCAAGATCGCGTTAACGCGAGGGAAACATCTCGCGAGCGGAGGCGAAGAAGATCGTCCTCCGTGAGCGAGCGCCTGTCGATCGAGGCGGGCGAAGCGCGCCTCGACCTCTGGCCGCTGTCCCTGCGGGTCTGCTTCGACCCCTTCTCGCTCACGCTCGAGCGCGCCGGAGAGGCGCTGCTGGGCGGGCTCACCTTCTGGGCCGCGGCCGGCGAGAGTCGGGATCGCTTCGTGCAGCCGACGGAGGGCGTGATCGCCGCCGAGCAGCTCGAGGCGCCGGAGCTCGTCGAGCGGGTTGACGGCGGCGTCGCGCGCGCCGGCGAGGTCGAGCTGGACGGGACCCTCACGGGAGGCGGACGCCGCTTCTGCCTGCGGCTGCGGCTCGAGCCCGCGCGCCTCGTGATCGTTTTCGAGGTCGCGGGCGAGCCTCTGCGCCTCGGCGCGCGTTGGGGCCGAGCGGCCGGGGAGCGGTTCGTCGGCCTCGGCGCAAACCACGGCCACCGTCTCGACCAGTCCGGGCGCCGCATCCGGCTCGGAGCCGATCGCCGCTACACGGGCCCCGACTGCCCCCCCGACCTGCTCGACGTGGGTGGAGTGCCGCAGGGCGACTGCGCGCCGCTGCCCTGGGTGATCTCGAGCGCCGGCTACGCGGTCTGGCTCTCGGCCAACGGCCCCGGCGCCGAGTTCGGCCTCGACGAGCCGGTTGAGGTCTCGACGCGCGCCGCCGAGGGAGCGCTGCGGCTGCACCTGCTCACGCGCGCCACCCCGGCGGCGCGGCTGCGCGACCTCCTCCGGCTCACCGGCCTGCCCGCGCTCCTGCCGGAGTGGGCGTACGGGCACTGGAAGAGCCGCGACGTCTATGCGCACCAGAGCGACGTCGAGGATGACTTCGAGGGCTACGCCCGCCACGCGCTGCCGCTCGACGCGATCGTCATCGACTCGCCGTGGGAGACCCAGTACAACACCTGGCGCTTCAACCCCCACCAGTTCCCCGACGCCCCCGGGCTGATCGCGCGCATGCGGGAAGCCGGTGTGCGCACGGTGGTGTGGTGCGCCCCGTGGGTCAACCTCGAGTCGAGCGAGGGCCAGCGACCCCCTGACGCCGAGTCGGAGCGCCTTCACGCCGAGCCCGCCGAGAACTACGCCGAGGGCGCTGCGGCGGGCCACTTCGTGCGCGGCCCGGGCGGCCGTGAGCCCTACGTTGCCCAGTGGTGGATGGGCACGGGCTCGCCGGTCGACTTCACGTCCGAGGCCGCCGACGCCTGGTGGCGCGAGCTCGCGCGGCCGGTGCTCGAGCTCGGCGTCGAGGGGATCAAGGCCGACGACGGCGAGGGGTACTACCTCCCCGAGGATGTCCGGTTCGCCGACGGGCGCCGTGGCGCCCAGGCCGCGTGGGCCCACGGGGGGCTGTACCGACGCTCGATGCGGCGTGCGCTCGGCGAGGCCCACCCGGAGACCGGCGTCCTGTTCGCCCGGAGCGCATGGACGGGCGCCCAGGCCGAGGGGGTCACATGGGGCGGCGACCAGGTGAGCGACTTCTGGTCGCTGGGTGCGCTCGTGGGCGCGACCCTCTCGGCGGCCGCCAGTGGCTTCTCCAACTGGTCGCACGACGTGGGCGGCTATCTCGGCAGGCGCCTCGTCGAGCGCTGCCCCAGGGAGCTTCTCGTGCGCTGGCTCGAGCTCGGATGCTTCACGCCGCTGCTGCACTCTCACGGGCGCTTCGAGCAGGAGCCGTGGACCTACGACCGCGAGACCCTCGACCTGTACCGGCAGCTCCTCCTGCTCCACGAGCAACTCGTTCCCTACACGCGCGCCGCGGCGGCCACCGCGACGCGCTGCGGTCTGCCCATCGTGCGCCCGCTGTGCCTGACCGACCCCGGCGATCCGCGCGGCTGGACGATCGCCGACGCCTTCGGCTACGGCCCGGCCCTGTGGGTCGCGCCCGTACTCGAGGAGGGAGCGCGCGAGCGCCGCGTCTACCTCCCGCGCGGCGAGTGGATCGACTTCTGGACGGCCGCGGCGGTGTCCGGCGGCCGGGAGGTGATCGCCCCTGCCCCGCTCGGGCGGATCCCTGCGTGGGTGCGGAGCGGATCGATCGTCGTCACGTCTCCGAGGGAGCACGTCGCCCGCGGGCTCGGGGACACCCCCGAGCACGAGCGCCCGCTCGAGGCCACGCTATGGGGCGAGCCGCGGCTCGGACGGGCTTCGGCCCGGCTCGCCGACGGCACACGGGTGCGCTGGGGAGGCGGCGGATGGGCGGTCCAGCCCGACCGCGAGGTGACGTTCGCGGAACGGGGGTAGGGCCGAGGCGGTGAGGCCAAGTACGATCGCCGTGCCGTGGGAGTGCCCCTCAATCGCCGTCGCGTCCTGCTCACGGGGGCCACGGGCGGCCTCGGCCGCGCCATCGCCCGCGCTCTGCACGCCCGGGGCGCGACGGTCGTCGCCACGGGCCGGCGCGAGGATGCGCTGGCGCAGCTGCACGCCGAGCTCGGCGACCGGATCGAGCCGCGCGTCGCCGACCTGGCTGCCCACGACGGCGTAGCCGCCCTCGCGGAGCGGGCCGGCCGAGTCGACGTGCTCGTGGCCAACGCCGCCCTCCCCGCCAGCGGTCGCCTCGCCACCTTCGCCGCCGAGGAGATCGACCGCGCTCTCGACGTCAACCTGCGCGCTCCGATGCAGCTGGCGCGGGCGCTGATCCCCGCCATGGGCGAGCGCGGGCAGGGCCACCTGGTCTTCGTGTCCTCGCTCAACGGCAAGGTGCCGTCGGCGGGCACGTCGGTCTACACGGCCACCAAGTATGGCCTGCGCGGGTTTGCCGCTTCGCTGCGGGCCGAGCTGGCCGGCACCGGGGTCGGCGCGAGCGCCGTGTTCCCGAGCTTCATCGCCGAGGCGGGCATGTGGGCAGACACCCGCATCGAGCTTCCACTCGGGGTACGCCTTCCGTCGCCGGACGACGTCGCGGCGGCCGTGGTCAGGGCAATCGAGAACGGCCACGGAGAGATCGACGTCGCGCCCATCCCCCTGCGCGTCTCCGCCGCGCTGGCCGGCGTGGCCCCCGGCCTCGTGGCGGCCGTCGGGAGACGTCTCGGGGCCGGCGAGGTGGCCGACCGCGCCGCGGCCGCCCAGCGCTCGAAGCGGTGACTGAGCCGCGTTCTTCACCACCCGATCACACCGCGAGCCCCTTCGCTGCGAGCCTCGGCGCATGACCGGTCCACCGGACCCGGGCGTCCGTCCCGACTCGTAGGGTTTCCACCGTGGACCCGGCCGAGCAGCCGCCCCCCGGTCGCTCCGACCACCATGGGCGCCGGCAACTCGCGGCTCCCGTCGAGCCTCTCGACCCCGACGCCCTTATCGCCGCGCTGCTCCTCGACCCGTCGTGCCCCGGAAGGTCGAGGCGCGGCGCCCGCGAGATCGAGGTCGATCGCTTCCTGGCCTTTGCCTACTCGCACGGGCTGTCACTCGCCGGGCTCGAGCGGCGCGTCGACCGGATCGTGGAGAACATCGGGGGTAGCAGGACCGATCCCGCAACGCGTGCGGAGGCCGCCACCTCGCCCCACCGCGCGAGAAGGCTCCCGATCTACCGCCTGCCGGAGGACGCCGACAGACCGGCGATCCGGAGGACCGGACGGCACGCCCGCCCTGCCCGAGCCCCCGCTCGGACCGACGCCGCCTAGCCGCTCAGCGCGTCTTGCGGGCCGACTGGGCCTCAGCGCCGGCGAACGGACCGTCCACGCCGCCGCCGTTCGAGCTTCCGTCGCTGCCCGCGCCGGCCCCCGGGCCGCCGCCGTTTCGGCCTTCCCCCGCCTCGGTGCCCACCTCGAGGGCCCCGCGCAGGATGCGCGCCTGCTCGGCCTTGTGAGCCGGTGAGTAGCCTTCTCCCGGGCTGGCCCGCAGGGGCCGGCCGATGTACTCGTAATGCACGCCCTCGTCGGTGAGGAGCCAGAGCAGGCGCGACTCCATGACCGCCCGCGCGCCCATGTTGCGCGGCTCCTCCTGGGCCCAGACGACGGTCTCGAGAGACGGGTAGCTCGCCATGAGGTCGCGCAGCTCCTTCTCGGCGAACGGATAGAGCAGCTCGACCCGCGCGATCGCGACGCGCCGGGCCTCGGGACGGCCGGGATGGCCGATCAGGTCGTAGTACAGCTTCCCGGAGCAGAGCACGAGGCGGGTGACCTGCTCGCGGTCGCCCGGTAGTTGCGGATCGTCGAGCACGACCTGGAAGGACCCGCTCGTGAGCTCGCTTGCCCTCGAGGTCGCCTGAGGGTGGCGCAGCAGGCTCTTGGGGGTCATGACGATGAGCGGTCGCTGCTTGGAGACGAGCGCCTGGCGACGCAGGAGGTGGAAGTACTGCGCCGGAGTCGTAGGGTTGGCCACCCGCAGATTTCCCTCCGAGGAGAGTTGGATGAAGCGCTCGAGGCGGGCGCTCGAGTGCTCGGGCCCCGAGCCCTCGTAGCCGTGGGGGAGCAGTAGCGTGAGGCGCGTGGTCTGCCCCCACTTTGCCAGCCCCGAGGCGATGAACTGGTCGACGATCACCTGCGCCCCGTTGACGAAGTCGCCGAACTGGGCCTCCCAGAGGACGAGGGCCTCCGGCGCCTGAGCGCTGTAGCCGTACTCGAAGCCGAGGCACCCGGTCTCAGACAACGGGCTGTTGTGCAGCTCGAACGGCGCAGTCGCCTTGGCCAGGCGCTTCATCGGCGTGTGCTCCTCGCCGGTCTTGGCGTCGTGGAGGACGAAATGGCGCTGGCTGAACGTGCCCCGCTCTGAGTCCTGGCCGGTCAGGCGGATCGGCACGCCCTGGCAGAGCAGGCTCGCAAAGGCGAGCTCCTCGGCCTGCGCCCAGTCGATTTCGCCCTCGGCCCCGAGCGCCTCGCGCCGGCGGTCGAACTGGGGCCTGAGCTTGCGGTGGACCTCGAAGCCCTCGGGCACCTTGAGCAGTTGCTCGTTGAGCGAGCGCAGGCTGTCCTCTCCGAGCGAGGTCTTCGGCTCGGTGCTCGGCCCCCGGTCGAGCTGAAACTCGCCGGTGTCGTCCTCTTCGCGCGCCATGTGTTCCTTGAGCTCGGCGTGTGCGTCGGCGAGGCGGCTCTGGGCCTCATCGGAGATCTGCTCGACCTCCTCGTCGGTGACGACGCCCTCGTCGGCCAGGTGGTCGGCGTACAGCGAGCGCACCGGGGGATGCTCTTTGATCCTGGCGTACATCCTTGGCTGGGTGTACGCGGGCTCGTCGGTCTCGTTGTGGCCGAAGCGGCGGTAGCCGACGAGGTCGATCAGCGCGTTGCGCCGGAACCGTGCGCGGTAGGCCATGGCGAGCCGGACCGCGGAGACGCAGGCCTCGACGTCGTCGGCGTTGACATGGATGATCGGGACGTCGAAGCCCTTGGCCAGGTCGGAGGCATACCGGGTCGAGCGCGCCTCGGAGGGGTCGGTGGTGAAGCCGAGCTGGTTGTTGGTGATGATGTGGATCGTGCCGCCGGTCGAATAGCCGCGCAGGCTCTGGAGGTTGAGCGTCTCGGCGACGACGCCCTGGGCGGGGAAGGCGGCGTCGCCGTGGACGAGCACCGGCAACACGAGCGTCGGGTCGTGATGAAGCTCGCGTCCCTTGCGGCTTGACTGGTCCGCGCGCGCGCGGCCCTCGACGACCGGGTCGACGTACTCGAGATGGCTCGGGTTGGGGGACAGGCTGACGGTGATTCCACGACCGTCGCGGGTGCGGTAGGTGCCCGCGGCGCCGTGGTGGTACTTGACGTCGCCGGTGCCGCCCTCGGGCATAGCCGTCTCGGCCTCGAGTGACTGCTCGCCCTCGAACTCGACGAGGATCGACTCGTACGGCCGCCCGACCGTGTGGCAGAGGACGTTCAGCCGGCCCCGGTGGGCCATTCCGATCAGCACCTCACGCGCACCCGCGGCGGATGCGAGCTCGATCGTCTCGTCGAGCACGGGAACGAGCATGTCGAGGCCCTCGATCGAGAACTGCTTGCGCCCCAGAAACGCCTTGTGCAGATAGTTCTCGAGCGCCTCGACCTGGGTCAGGCGCTCGAGCAGGCCGCGCTTCTCCTCGGCCGAGAGTGGTCTGCGGTGCTCACCCGACTCGACGGTCTGGCGCAGCCACACCCGCTCGTCGTGGTTGGAGATGTGCTCGAACTCGTAGGCGATCGTCCCGCAGTAGATCCTCTGGAGGTGGGGTAGCGCCTCGCCGAAGGTCTCCCCGGGCACGGCGACGCGCAGCACGGAGGCGGGGATCGCGCGCATCAGCTCGGGAGTGAGGTGGACGTTGCGCGGGTCGAGCGCCGGGTCGCCCTCGGGAGCCGAGCCGAGGGGATCGAGATTGGCCCACAGGTGCCCGTGCATGCGGTGGGCCTTGACCACCGAGGTCGCGGCTTGGACGGCCTGGAGCATGGCCTCGTCGGACTGCTCGCGCGCCCCCGGGGTGACCGGCGAGCTGACGGGCTCGGCGGCGGTCACCGGCCCGGCGCCGTCGGCCTGCTCGGGCTCGTCCCGCGCTACCTCCACGCCGAGCGCGGCGAACACCGCCTCGTAGAATCCGTGCTCGCCCGACAGCAGCTCGCCGATGCGCTTGAGAAAGGCGCCGGACTGCGCGCCCTGGATCACGCGATGGTCGTAGGTGCTGGTCATCGTCATCGTCTTCGAGATCCCGAGCTCGCCGAGCTGGTCCGGATCGACCCGCTCGAAGCCCGCCGGAAAGCCGATTGCCCCGGTGGCCACGATCGTGCCCTGGCCGGGCATCAGCCGGGGGACCGAGGCGACGGTCCCGATGCCGCCCGGGTTGGTCAGGGTGAGGTTCGCGCCGGAGTAGGCCTCCGGTGGAAGGCTGCCGTCGCGCGCCCCGGCCACGAGCTCGTCGTAGCGACGGAGGAACCCGGCGAGGTCGAGCGAGCCGGCGTCGTGGACGACGGGGGTGACGAGCGACCGCGAGCCGTCGCGACGCTCGACGTCGACCGCGAGCCCCAGGTTGAGCGCGGCGGGCTCGACGACCTGCGGCTTGCCCTCTGACTCGGCGTAGGCGTGGGCCATCACCGGCATATCGCGGGCAGCCTCGACGATCGCCCAGGCGATCAGATGAGTGAAGGAGATGCGCCGGCCGCTGGCCTTGAGCTGACGGCGGCGCTCATCCAGCGCGTCGACCGACAGGGTGCGAAAGCTCGTCGCCGTGGGGATCGACCGGCTCTCGTTCATGTACTGCGCGAGCGTGCCGGCGGGGCCCCGGAGGGGACGCCGTATCGGTTCGGGGCGGGCGGCTGGGGTGGTCGGGGGCGGGGCGGCCTCGGCGGCGCCCTGCTCGAGCTGGGCCTCGACCGCCGCGGTCGCCCGGGCCGTGGCCCGAGCCGCCTCGGGGGCGGCGGGGTTGCCCTCGACGGCGGCGAGCACGTCATCCTTGGTGACCCGGCCCCGCGGTCCGGAGCCGGTCACCGCGGCGAGGTCAAGCCCGTGGGCGCTGGCGATGCGCGCTGCGACCGGGGTGGCGGCGATCGCGCCGCCGTCGATCGGTATGGCCGGCGCAGCCGCGGTGGCGGGGTCGGCGGCGAGCGTCGCGTCGTCCGCCGGTGCCGGCGGCGAGCTCTCGAGCACGGGCGCCGGGGCGGGCGCCGTCGCCCCGACCGCGATTCGACCCAGGACCGTTCCGACCCCGACGGTCTCGTCGGGCTCGACGAGGATCTCGGCGATCGTGCCCGTGGCCGGGGCGGGAACCTCGGCGTCGACCTTGTCGGTCGAGACCTCGACGATCGTCTCGTCGGTCTCGACCCGGTCGCCGACCTGCTTGAGCCACTCGAGCACAGTCCCCTCGGCGACCGACTCGCCCATCTGGGGGAGCGCCACGTCGACCAGCTCCCCGGCGGGGGCGCCGCCGCGGGGCGGCGGCCCGGGTCGCTCGGGCGCGCGGCCCTTCGCCGCGGCCTCGGCCGCTTCCATCGACTCCCGCTCGGCCGCGGCGCCGTGCTCGGCCTCCTCGACGGTGCTCTCGCCGGTGTCGGGCGCGAGCGGCGGGCCGGCGCCTTCGCCTGGTGGCGTCAGGATGCCCGCTTCGCCCGCGCGGGCGCCGGCCGCCTCGGCGTCGCCCTCCTCGGCGGCGGGGACCCCGCCTTTGCCGGCCGGTGGGGAGCCGGCGCCTTGGACGATCGTCGCGGCGTCCTCCTCGGCCTCGATCGCTGCCCCGTCCTCACCGGCCGCGCCGCCGACCGTGACCTGAGCCAACACCGTCCCCACCGGCACGGTCTCGTCGGGCTCGACCAGGATCTCTGCGATCACCCCGTCGGCGGGTGCCGACACCTCGGCGTCGACCTTGTCGGTCGAGACCTCGACGATCGTCTCGTCGGCCTCCACCTCGTCGCCCACCTGCTTGTGCCACTCGAGCACCGTGCCTTCGGTGACCGACTCGCCCATCTGGGGCATGATGATCTCGAGGTTGCTGGTCGCCATCGGCGTGCTCACACCTTAGCCGTCCCGTTCCGGCCCCACGCCCGGTCGGTCGACGGTGATAGCGGCCGCCCGAGCCCCCGATCGGACGCGCTATGCCCCCAGCTCCGGCAGCCGAGCGCGCGCGTGCGCGGTCACGGTCTCGCGAACCCAGCGCCGCAGCGGCGGATCGGCCATGCGCAGGCGCCCGAGCAGCTCGGCCTGTCCCTCGAGCGGTAGACCGGCGATCTCCCAGCGCACGGCGAGCCGCTCGAACAGGAACTCGAGCCGGCGCTCTTCGAGGTCCTCGAACGAGGCGCCCGGCCGGCTATCGAGTGTCCCGAAGCGTTCGACCGTCCCGGCGGACAGGGTGTCGCGGAGGCTGAGGACGTTCCCGTCGGCGTCGCGGTACTCGGTGGCGTGTGCCGACGGCTGCGATGCGGTCTCGTGTGCGCGACGGCGCTGGCGGCGGCCCATCGACCTGACGCAAGGCGAGCTGGCCGGCTACACCGGCGCGAGCGTGCGGTCCCACGGCCGGGCGGCGCGCAGAGCGGCCAGGATCGACCGCGTAGCCGGAGACTTGTTCAGCGTGTAGAAGTGGATCCCGGGCGCACCGCGCGACAGAAGCTCGGCGCACTGGAGCGTGGCGTAGGAGACCCCCAGGTCCTTCACGGCGTCGGGGTCGTCCTGGCGCTCGGCGAGCTCGCGCTCGAGGTCCTCGGGGATCGAGGCACCGCACATCTCCGTGAAGCGCTTGATCTGGCGATAGTTGGTCACCGGCATGATCCCCGGGATGATCGGCACTCCGATACCCGCCGCGCGCGCCTCCTCGACGAAGTTGAAGTAGAGCTCGTTGTCGAAGAAGAGCTGGGTGATCAGAAAGCTCGCCCCGGCCTCGACCTTCTCGCGCAGGAAGCGCAGGTCGTGCTCCAGGCTCTGGGCCTCGGGATGGACCTCGGGGAAGCAGGCGGCGCCGATGCAGAAGGGATAGGCGTCGGAGATGAGCCGTGCGAGCTCGGTCGAGTAGTGCAGGCCGCCCTCGGTCGCGCGCCACTCGGTCTCACCCTTCGGCGGATCGCCGCGGAGGGCGAGGACGTTCTCGATCCCGATCTCATCCATGTCGTCGAGCGTGGCGCGTAGATCGTCCACGGTGGCGCCGACGACACTGAAGTGCGCCATGGCCTCGATGTCGGTCTCCTGGCGGATCCGCTTGACGACGCCCAGCGTGCGGTCGCGGGTCGATCCCGCCGCGCCGTAGGTGACCGACACGAACGCCGGGTCGTCCTTCTGGAGCTCGGAGACCGTGTTGAACAGCCTCTCCATGCCCTCGTCGTCCTTGGGCGGGAAGAACTCGAACGAGAAGCAGGGGCGGCGCTCCTCGAGGATCTGGTCGATTCGCATGCCGAGATACTAGGGACCGGCGCGCCGATCGGCACCGCCGCGCTCCCCGGGTCCGCTCGCCGCGGGGGTGTCCGGCTGCTCCAGGTAAACGACGTCGAGGTTCGTCGCGACCCGGTCACGCCCGTCCTGGCGATACTTCACGTCGACCGAGTCGTGGCGGCGATAGGTGCCCGCGATCGAGAAGAACATCAACGTCCAGCGCCAGAAGCCGAGCGGCCCCTCCTGCCTGAGCTCGCGGTCGAAGAGCAGCGAGCGGCCCTTGACGCGGTAGTCGGAGCCCTCGGCCTGGCGAACGCCGTTCACGAACACGGTGTAGGGCGGCTCGGCACCGCCGGGGAGCTCGACGAGCGACCGCTTGGCCATGGCGGCGGTTATAGCGCCCGCCTTTGGAGGGATCGAGCTCAACGCGCTTCGGCGACGATCCGCCGCAGCGCCTCGTACGCCGACTCGCCGGCTCGCTGCTCGATCACCCGACGGCGCAGGGCGCCGGTGTAGGCCTCGACCGAGCCGTCGCCGCGCACGTCGAGCCCCGCCCGCAGGCGACGCGGGCCGGCGAGCTCCAGCCGGGCCACGACCTGCGCCACCGGCTCGAACCGGCGTACCCTGAGGTCGATGCGCCGTGCGCTCGCGTCGTCGGCGATGGAGCGCGCGCGGGCCTCGAGCTCGGCCAGCGCGGCGTCGCGGCCGCCGAAGCGCCATCGCTCGACGCGCGGGCCGGAGCGGACCTTGAGGCGGTAGGCCCCCAGCATCGCTCCCTACGGCACCGGCGCGGACCCTGCGCCGGCGGGCCTACCCCCCGATGGCGCTCATCGACCGCGGCGGGGGGGTGAACCCCGGCTCGTTGACGCGGTGCTTGAGCTCCTTGCGCCAGACCGCTTCGCGGACGACCAGCTCCAGCTCTCCATCGCTCGCGCCGGCCCGCAGGGGATCGCGGAGGTCGGTCTCGTGGTGGGAGAACAGGCAGGTTCGCAACCTGCCCTCGGCGGTCAGGCGAATCCGGTTGCAGTCGCCACAGAAAGGGTCCGACACCGGGTTGACGAACCCGATCTCCCCGCGGCCGTCGCGGAAGCGGTACACCCGGGCGGTGGCATGCGGCTCACGCGGGCGCTCCTCGAGCGGATGGACGGCGTCGACGATGCTCCGCAGCTCCTCGCCGCTGAGGACGGCGTCGGAGGCCCACTCGCGGTCGGCATCGAGCGGCATGAACTCGATGAACCGCACCTGGAAGGCAGTCGAGCGGGCGAAGTCGGCGAACGGGATCGCCTCCTCCTCGCTGAAGCCGCGCATGGCGACGGCGTTGACCTTGATCGGGTGGACCTCGGGGTGGCGCGCGAGCGCCTCGAGCCCGCGCAGGACCTGCGCGAGGGAGTCACGGCGCGTGATCTGGAAGAAGCGATCGCGTTGCAGCGAGTCGATCGACACGTTCACGCGCCCGATCCCCGCGGCGACGAGCTCGTCGGCGTCGCGCTCGAGGAGGTAGCCGTTGGTGGTGAGCGAGAGGTCCTCGAGCCCTTCGACGGCCGCCAGCATCCCGACGAGCCTCGGGAAGTCTCGCCGCACGAGCGGTTCGCCTCCGGTCAGGCGCACGTCGGTGACCCCGAGCGCGGCGAAGAGCCGCACGAGCCGTTTGATCTCCTCAAAGCTGAGCACGTCGGCCCGGTCGAGCCAGGGCATGCCCTCGGCCGGCATGCAGTACTGGCAACGGAAGTTGCACCGGTCGGTGACCGAGACCCGCAGGTCGGAGATGAGGCGGCCGTGGGCGTCGCGAAGGGGGTCCTGGCTCATGTGGCCAGCGTATCCGGCCCCTGGCCTCACCGCTCGTCGAGCGGCACGTAGTCCCGCTCGCGGTACCCGTCATAGACCTGTCGGGGCCGAGCGATCGCCTGCTCCTCGTCGCCGACCAGCTCGAGCCACTGGGCGACCCAGCCGGACGTCCGCGGGATGGCGAATATTACAGTGAACATCGCCGTCGGCATTCCCAGCGCCTCGTAGATCAGGCCCGAGTAGTAGTCGACGTTGGGATAGAGCTTGCGACCGGTGAAGAACTCGTCGTCGAGCGCGCGCTTCTCGAGCTCGACGGCGATCTCGAGCTTCGGGCTCTTACCGGTGACCTCGAGCACCTCGTCGACGTGTCGCCTGATGATCCGAGCGCGCGGGTCGTAGTTCTTGTACACGCGGTGACCGAAGCCCATCAGGCGCTCCTCGCGGTTCTTGACGCCCTCGAGGAAGTCGGGGATGTTCTCGGTCGAGCCGATCCGGTCGAGCATGCGCAGCACCTGCTCGTTGGCGCCCCCGTGGAGCGGACCGTAGAGCGCGGCGACCCCCGCGGCGATCGCCGAGTAGGGGTCGACGGCGGTCGAGCCGACGCCGCGGACGGCGTTCGTCGAGGCGTTTTGCTCGTGGTCGGCGTGGAGGATGAAGAGGACGTCGAGGGCGCGGGCGAGGCGGGGGTCGGGTGCGTACTTCCACTCGGCCATCTTGAACAGCATCGATAGGAAGTTCTCGGGATAGCTGAGGTCGTTGTCGGGATAGATGTAGGGCAGCCCGAGGTTATGGCGGTAGGCGAAGGCCGCCAGGGTGGGCATCTTGGCGATCAGCCGCACCGCGGCCATGCGCTGCTCGTGCTCGTCGGTGATGTTGTTCGAGCCCGGATAGAAGGTCGACAGAGCCCCCACCGTGGCGAGCAGCATCGCCATCGGGTGAGCGTTGTAGCGGAAGGCCTCCATCGACTTCTTGATGTTCTCGTGGACGTAGGTGTGATGAGTGACCTCGTGCTCCCACGACTCGTACTCCTGCCTGGAAGGAAGCTCGCCGTAGATCAGCAGGTAGGCGACCTCGAGATAGGTCGAGTGCTCGCAGAGCTGCTCGATCGGGTAGCCGCGGTACTCGAGGACCCCCGCGTCGCCATCGATGTAGGTGATCTCGCTGCGCGTCGAGGCCGTGTTCTTGAAGGCGGGGTCGTAGGTCATGAGACCGAAGTCGTCCTCGGAGACCTTGATGCCGCGGAAGTCCATGGCCCGGACCGTGCCGTCGGTGATCTCCATCTCGTACCTCTGGCCGGTGCGGTTGTCGGTCACCGAGAGGGTCTCCTGCGCGGTGGCCATCCCGCCGCCGTCCCGGGCCTGCTGGATCTCGTCGTCCGCCATCGGTCTCCTCGTCTCGCTCGGATGCCGCCTCCGCCGTAGACATATCCGTTTTCCGATCGGCCGATACCTCGCCGCGCCATGCGCGCGTGCCGGAAGGACCGTTAGAGTCCCACCGGGCGACGCCCGAGAGGAGACCGAGGTGGACCTGAAGACGCTGAGCCTGGGAGAGCGAATCGCGGCCGTCAGCGGGGTGGCGCTGTTCGGCCTGTTGTTCTTCTCCTGGCTCGAGAACAGGAACGCCTGGGAGCTCTTCAGCATCACCCATGTCCTGCTCGCCCTGCTCGCGCTCGCCGCGCTGGCGTTGCCGCTGGCCCGGGCGGTCGGGTCGGGGCCGCGGTCGGGGGCGTCGATGCCGGCCATCCTGACCCGCATCGGCATCGTGACCCTGACGATCACCGCCGTCTTCCTCCTCGAGGGTGAGGACCGCCACGTCGGCATCTTCCTGGCCGTACTGGCCTCCGCCGGGATCCTCTACGGCGGCATCACGACGCCCGGCGCCGAGGCGTCTCGGGGCGGACGCGGGCGCGAGCGCCCGCGGCGGGGAGAGCGCGAGCGTGGTCGCCCGCGCCGGCCGCTCGCCACGGAGGATTTCGAGCAGCCTCCGCCCGGGATGGAGAGCCGGCGCGGCGGCGAGCGCTCGGGGGCCAACCAGGAGCCCGTCCCGACGACCCGCGCCACCCCCGAGCCTCCAAGCGCTGCTCCGGAGCGAACCCTCCGCGCCGACGAGGATCTGTCGTGGAGCGATCCATCCTCGCCGCCCGGCGAGGGTGGGTCGACTGAGGCGCGTCCTCCGCGCCGTTCGCGGGAGCCGCCGGAGCCTCGTTAGCGCGCCGCCCGGCGCGAGGATCAACGAACCCGCGTCGTCAGTGGCGGGCCGGCGTCGTCAGTGGCGGGCTCGTCGTCAGTGGCGGGCTCGTCGTCAGTGGCGGGCTCGTCGTCAGTGGCGGGCTGGAACCCGCGTGCGCGCGGGGCGGGCGCCCACCCGGACCCGCGGGGGCGCGGGCGAAGGTGGGGCACGGTGTGGGCCCCGGCGCGAGGGCAGCGGCCGGCGCGGACGGGGGTGGCGAGGTCCGTCTCCGCCGCCACGGTCGGAGCCACCGCCGCCATCTTCGTCATCGGGCTCGGACCGCCAGGCCCACCACACGAGCGCCAGGAGCGCGAGCATCGGGAGCTTGAGCACGACCATCATGAAGACGAACGTCCACCCCACGCGGTGCAGGGTAGCGAGATCGCAGGGGGCGGTGTCGGCTGCCTCAGCCTCGCCGCCAGCCACCGCCGAAGAGGCGTCCGAGACGGCTCGTCGCTCGGTTGGGTCGGAAGCTCGGCGCGGCGCGCTCGGGAGGCGGGAGCTCGCTCACCTGGCCTGCGGTGATGCTCAAGGTGACCGCGCGCTCGGCCGTCCGAGCTACCTCCGGGGCGTCGACGAAGCGCAAGTCCCCCCGGTTCGTTTCGAGGACGATCCCGTCGAAGATGTGCTCGCGGTAGTTGTCGAGGACCTCGTCGACCTTACCCACCTCGACGCCTTCGGAGCTCAGGACCGGAGTGCCGCGCTTGACGGCGGAGTAGTGGACCGCGTGGCCGTCGTCGATCATCGCCGTCCTGTCAGGTCGTGGGGAGGGCCTCGAAGGCCGTCATCCGGCGGAAGCCCTCGAACCGCTCCTCGATCTCCTCGCGGGTGAGGCGCTGGACGCGCTCGGTCCCGAACTCCTCGACGTTGAAAGAGGCGAGCGTCGAGCCGTAGGCCATGGCGCGCCGCAGAAGGCTGTCGTCCTCCCCGGCACCCTCCCCCTGCGAGGCGAGATAGCCGAGAAAACCGCCGGCGAACGAGTCGCCGGCGCCGGTCGGGTCGGGCACGGTCTCGAGCGGATATGCCGGGAGAGCGAAGTATCCCTCGGCGGTGAACAGGGCGGCGCCGTGCTCGCCCTGCTTGGCCACGACCGCGCGCGGGCCCATGCCCATCACCTCGCGCGTCGCGCGCATGAGGTTGCCCTCGCCGGTGAGCATGCGCAGCTCGGTGTCGTTCATGAAGACCAGGTCGACGCCGCCGATGGCCTCGACGAGCGAGTCGCGGGCGGTGTCGATCCACAGGTTCATGGAGTCGAGCCCGACGAGCCGTGCTACCTCGCGCACTGCTCGTTCGCCCGTCGCTGGATATCCGGCTGGATGTTGGCCAGGAACAGGCTCTCCGCCGCGCGCGAGGCCTCGGAGAGCTTGGGCTCGAAGTCGCCGAAGACCCCGAGCTGGGTGTCCTGGGTGTGGGCGGTGTTGGGGTCGTCGTCGTAGCGCCCGCGCCAGAAGAAGGTCCGGCCGCCGGGCACGCGCTCGATGTCGTCGGTATTGACCCCGCGCGCGTGGAGCACGGCGTACTCCTCATCGCCGAAGTCGTCGCCGACCGGTCCGACGACGCGCACGTCGCAGAAGAAGCTCGCCGCGAGCGAGAAGTGGACGGCCGAGCCGCCGAGCATGCGCTCCCGCTGGCCGAAGGGCGACTCGACCGCGTCAAAGGCGATGGATCCGACCACGCAGAGGCTCAAGGGCGGACAAGGCTATCGGCCGCGGGGCGCGGCGGTACCGTGGCCGACCGACCCGGTCCGTCCACCGCGCAGAGCGAAGGTCAGCGCGAGCGGCGGGTGAGGGCGCGGCGCAGCGGCGGCCGCGAGTGCCCGGCCTGGGCGAGCGCGGCGTTCACGGCGACGTAGCTCAGCTCGGTCGCCGTGGTGATCGCCCCGAGCCGGTTGAGGTGACGCTTGAGCCGGGCCTCCTCCCGCGTGGGGCCCGAAAGGACGCTCGGACGGGCCTCGGTGGCCCGGGGAGACCCAACCACGGTGATCGCCGCGAGCGACAACCCGCTAACCGTCCCATACCGGCGCCAGGGCGGCGTTGACGACCTTCCCGCCGCGCACGGTCACTTCCGCCTACCCGCTCGAGCCCCTGGTAAGTCCGCACGCTGAGTCACTCAGCGCCGCCACGGCTAGCCTCAGGAGGAGGATGACCACCTTTGCCGACCTCGGCCTCACCCAGCCGCTTCTCGACGCGCTCAGCCACCTGGGCTACGAGCGCCCCACCCCGATCCAGGAGCAGGCCATCCCGGCCCTGCGCGCGGGCCGCGACATGATCGGCCAGGCCCAGACCGGCACCGGCAAGACGGCCGCCTTCGGCCTTCCCCTGCTCGAGTTCGTCGATCCGGGCGAGCAGGAGGTGCAGGCGCTCGTGCTCACCCCGACCCGAGAGCTCTGCATCCAGGTCACCCAGGCACTGCGCGCCTACGGCGAGCGGCGCGGCGTCCAGATCGTCGCCGTGTTCGGCGGCGCGCCGATCCGCGGTCAGGTCGCCCAGCTCAAGGAGGGGGGACAGGTCGTCGTCGGGACGGTCGGCCGGGTCATGGACCTGATGGGCCGCCACGAGCTGGTGCTCTCTGACGCCCGCTACGTCGTCCTCGACGAGGCCGACGAGATGCTCGACCTCGGCTTCCTCGAGGACGTCGAGACGATCCTCTCGCGCTGTCCCTCCGGACGCCAGACCTCGCTCTTCTCGGCGACGATGCCGCCCCCGATCGCCAAGCTCGCCGAGAAGCGCATGCTCGACCCGGTCACGATCAAGGTGCGCGCCGCCACGCTCGCGATCGACACGGTCGAGCAGCTCCACGTCGAGGTGACCTCCGAGCGAGAGAAGCCCGACGCGCTCGCCCGCGTGCTGAAGGCCGAGCGCCCCGACCAGGCGATCGTCTTCGTGCGCACGAAGATCGGCACCGACCGGCTGGCGCGCGCTCTCTCGGACAAGGGGCTGCGGGTCAAGGCCCTGCACGGGGACATGTCCCAGGGCTCGCGCGACGGAGTGATGATCGCCTTCAAGGAGGGCCGCCAGCCGCTGCTCATCGCCACCGACATCGCGGCGAGGGGCCTCGACATCTCGGGGGTGACCCACGTCGTCAACTACGACGTCCCGACGTCACCCGACGTCTACGTGCACCGAATCGGCCGGACGGGCCGCGTCGGTCGGTCAGGGCGGGCGATCACCCTGATCTCCCCGCGCCAGCGCCGCGAGCTCGAGGCGATCGAGCGCCACGCCGGGACCGAGATCGCCGCCTGGTCGCCGGAGGCCGCGGGGGCCGCGACGGGCAACGGCGGCGCGCGGGCGCTCCGCGACCACCACAACCACCCCGACCTGCCGGGCTCGCCCGACGTCGGCCTCGCCGTGGCCGTGGAGGCCGACGGCGACGGAGCCCCGCCAGAGCCCGCGAAGCTCACGGCGGGTGGCTCGGCGGCCGAGCCCCGCCGCCAGCCGCGCCGGCCTCGCCACACCAAGCCCCGCCGGCGTCCGGAGGACTCCCCGCGAGCGCGGCTCGTGATCGGCGCTGGGCGTGCCCACGGGCTCGAGCCCGCCGATGTCGTCGGCGCGCTCGTCGAGGGCTCGGGCCTCGAGGGCGAGGACATCGAGCACGTGCGGGTGCTCGAGCGCTTCTCGCTGGCCGAGATGCCGGCGGAGCGGGCGACCGAAGCCGTCGAGCGGGTCGGAGGCCGCCGGGTCAAGGGCAGGGACCTGCGGCTCCAGGTGCTCGCCAACGGCGCACCGCCACCGAGCTCGTGAGCCTCGCCACCCTCCACACCAATCACGGCTCGATCGAGCTCGAGCTGTTCGACGCCGACGCGCCCAAGACCGTGGAGAACTTCCGCTCGCTGGCCGCCGACGGCTTCTACGACGGCCTCGTCTTTCACCGCGTGATCCCCGGCTTCATGATCCAGGGCGGCGACCCGCTCGGCACCGGGACCGGCGGCCCGGGGTACACGTTCGAGGACGAGATCAACGAGCACAAGATCGTCCGCGGGGCGCTCGCCATGGCCAACGCCGGGCCGAACACCAACGGCAGCCAGTTCTTCATCGTCACCACCGAGGCCGCGCCGTGGCTCGACGGCAAGCACACCGTCTTCGGGGCGGTCACCGCCGGGATGGACGCGGTCGACCGCATCGAGGCCGCGCCGACCGGCGCGCGCGACCGCCCGCTCGAAGACGCCACGATCGAGCGCGTCGAGCTCGCGTAGCGCCCTCGGCACGGCTGTCGAGCAACCAAGCTCCATTAGACTCGCCCGTCGGAGATCGGCGCCCGCCGGCTCCGCCCCAGGATCACGAGGAGCCGACGATGTCCACGGTCGAGCAGCAGACCCAGCCGCAGCCAAACGGCGCCGGTATCGCCACCATCCGGGTCGACAACCCCGCCACGGGCGCGACCATCGGCCACATTCCCAACCTCGATCGGGACGGCGTCGGCGAGCTCGTCGCTCGGGCCCGAGCGATCCAGCCGTCCTGGGAGGCGCTCGGCTACGACGGCCGCGGGGCGATCATGCTCGAGATGCGCGCGTGGATGTCGCGCAACCGCGACCGCATCGTCGAGACCCTCTGCGAGGAGAACGGCAAGACCTGGGAGGACGGCCTGCTGGCCGAGCTCCTCTACAACCTCGACGCGCTCGGGTTCTGGGCCAGGAAGGCCTCGAAGTACCTGGCCGACGAGAAGGTTCGCCCGCATTCGCCGTTCCTGTTCGGCAACCGCCTGATCGAGCGCTACCGCCCGCATGGCGTCGTCGGGGTGATCGGGCCGTGGAACTACCCACTCAACAACAACTTCGGCGACGCGGTCCCCGCGCTCATGGCCGGCAACACCGTCGTGCTCAAGCCGAGCAGCCTGGCTCCGCTCACGAGCCTTCTGATCGCCGAGGGACTGCGGGAGAGCGGCCTGCCCGAGGACGTCTTCCTCGTGGCCACCGGCTCGGGCGACACCGGCTCGGCGCTCGTCGACTTCGCCGACTTCGTCCACTTCACGGGCTCGACCGAGATTGGCAAGAAGGTGATGGCCCGGGCGGCGGAGACGCTAACGCCGGTCAGCCTCGAGCTCGGGGGCAAGGACCCGATGATCGTCTGCGCCGACGCCGACGTCGAGCGCGCGGCCAACTCCGCTCTCTTCTACTCGATGCAGAACGGCGGGCAGACCTGCATATCCGTGGAGCGGGTCTACGTCGAGGAGCCGATCTACGAGGAGTTCGTCGGCAAGGTCGCCGCCAAGGCGCGCAACCTGCGCCAGGGCGTGCCGCGCGGCCCGGGCTCGGTTGAGGTCGGCGCCGTGACCTATCCCGAGCAGGCCGAGCTGATCGAGCGCCACGTGCGCGACGCCGTCGAAAAGGGGGCCAAGGTGCTCGTGGGCGGGGCCCGCAACGACGCCGACGGCGGGATCTTCTTCCAGCCGACCGTCCTGCGCGACGTCGACCACTCGATGGAGATCATGACCGAGGAGACCTTCGGGCCGACGGTTCCGATCATGCGCGTCGGCGATGCCGAAGAGGCGATCCGCCTCGCCAACGACTCGCGCTACGGCCTCGACTCGAGCGTCTTCACCCGCGACCTCGAGAAGGGCGAGCGGCTCGCTCGCCGCGTGCAGGCGGGCGCGACCTGCGTCAACGACTGCTCCACCAACTACTTCGCGCTGGAGGTGCCCTTCGGCGGCATGAAGGAGTCCGGCATGGGCGCCCGCCACGGCCCGAAGGGCATCCAGAAGTACTGTCAGACCCAGCAGATCATGGTCAAGCGCTTCGCGGCCAAGAAGGAGATCTACTTCTTCCCGTACCGACGGCGGGTGACCAAGGGGCTGGGGCGGTTGCTTGGGCTGCTGTACGGGCGCGGACGGCGGGGTAGGTAGGGGAACCTACCGTCCACAGGAGACGGCGGCCCGATCGGTCGCCGGTCCTCTTCGCTGGGTGCGAAGCACGCCGCTGCTCGAAGGCGCCGGCGGATTCACCGCCTTGGGCGCCGGGTAGGTGAGAGCCCTACTCAACCCGATCAAGGAGCCCCACTATGACCGAGACAACGCGCACCGCGAACGCTCACTGGGAGGGCAACGTCGGCGACGGCGGCGGCAACGTCGACCTCGCCTCGAGCAAAGCCGCCGGCGGCCTGCCGTTCAGCCTGCCCGCTCGCACCTCCGAGGAGACCGGGGGCCAGACGAGCCCCGAGGAGTTACTCGCGGGCGCCCACGCCGGCTGCTACGCGATGGCGCTCTCGTTGGTCCTCTACCAGGGTGGCAATCCGCCCGACGCGCTCGACGCGAGCCGACGTCGCGCTGGCCGAGGCCGCGGGCGGCGGCTACGAGATCTCGCACATCGACCTGAACGTGCGCGGCCGGGTCTCGGGGCTCGACGCCGAGGGCTTCGAGCAGGCGGC
>JAUJNZ010000002.1:8260-111898 GCA_030447905.1 Thermoleophilaceae bacterium | reverse complement strand
GACTACGAGGGCAGCCGCCTCGCGTAGACGATGAGGTTGTCGCGGTAGTGCCCGGTCCCGCTGTCGAAGCCGCCGCCGCAGGTCACTAGGCGCAGCGTCGGCATGGGGGTCTTGCCGTAGACCCGCTGGGTGGGGAAGCTGTCCTTGGGCACTTGCTCGGTGCGCTCGACGGCGAAGGCCACGGTCGTTTGGTCGCGGCGGCGGACCCGGATCTCGTCGCCCTTGCCGACCGCGGCCAGGTTCGCAAAGGCGCCGTCCCGGCCACCGCCGTTGACGTGCGCGGTGATCATGGCCGCGCCGCGCTCGCCCGGCTCCGGTCCGCCCGCCCGCCAGCCGGCCTCGGAGATGTCCTCGGGCACCTCGATCTTGCCGTTGGGCTTAAGTCCGAGCGGAATCACGGGGGCGGAGATACCGGCCGACGCCACGGTCACCGCGACGGGGCTCGCCGCATTGCGGTCGATGCGAACCTTCAGGTTGGGCCGTTTTTCCGGCGGCTTGCGCTTCTTCGGCTCGGCCTTCGGCTTGGCGCGCTTCTCCAGCCGATCCCTCTCCGCAAGCGGCGGCGGGGGCGGCGAGGGAGCCGCGGCCACCGGCTTACGCGGCGGCTCCTCGGAGGAGCCGAGGAGGGCCGCCGTCACCGGGGCCGCCACGAAGAGAATCGCCGCGAACCAGAGCCCGCGGCGATCTCTCTTCGACCACCTTGGTCCAGGGTCGCTCAAGAACCGGAGCGGCGGCGCCTCATGATCACGAGGCCCGTTGCGAGGACGCCGAGGAGCGCGAGGAGCGCCGCGCCGCGGGCGGCGAGCGGTGCTCCTGGATCGTCGTCAGAACCGGTCGGCCCGTAGCCGCTGTCGACGCCGCCGTCGGGGAAGTCGCCCTCGTCGGCTCCGATGCCCTCCTCGGCTCCGATGTCGTCCACGGGAAGGTCGCTGGTCGGTTGCCGTTGGGTCTCGGTCTGGCCGCCGCCGCCGTCGTCGCCGCCGCCGCCGTCGCCGCCGGCGAGGTCATTGAGGCAGTCGATGATTCGGAGGAGATCCGCGGCGCTCAATTCCTCCAGAATGGGGACGGGCGATTGTCGGATGCCGGCTCCGCCGGTGCCGTCTCCCCGCCGGTGCCCCCGTCGGTGCCTCGCCCGAGAATTGCCTGACACGACTCCGGCAGGGTGCTGTCCTGACCCCCGCCGGCCAGTTCACCCAGAGCATCGAGGCACTCCTGGCTGACAGCGTTGGGGTCGGTGATGTTCAAGCACTCGGTCGGGAGCGTCGGCGTCTGCGCCGAGCTGGCCGGCGCGAACACGAGCAGGGCCGCGAGCGCGGCGGCGAGGACCAGCAGGCGCTTCAACATCGAAGTCTCCCCCTTTGGGACGGCGTCGGAACCGGCTGCAAGCTACCAGAAACCCGGCGACCAGGCGCCGGTTGACGGTCAGCTTTCAGACCCGCCGTCGTAGAGTCCCTCGAGCTCGTCGCGGTAGTGGTCGTAGACGACGTTGCGCTTGACCTTCATGGTCGGGGTGATCTCGCCGTTCTCCTCGGTCAGCTCGCGGTCCACGACCGTGAACTTCTTGATCTGCTCGACGTTGGCGAGGTCCTCGTTGGCGGCGTCGATCGCCTTCTGGATCTCCGACCGCACGCCCCCGTCGTCGGCGAGGTCGTCGCCGTCTGCGCCCGCCTCCTCGACCAGCGATTCTCGCTCCTCCTGGTCGAGCGTGACCAGGGCCACGAGGTAGGGCTTGTCATCCCCGTAGACGACGGCGTGCGAGACCCACCGGTTGGCGGCGATCTTGTTCTCGATGTAGCCCGCGGGGATGTTCTTGCCCGACGAGGTGACGATGATGTCCTTCTTGCGGCCGGTGATCGAGAGGAAGCCGTCGTCGTCGAGCTCGCCGATGTCGCCGGTGCGGTACCAGCCGTCGGAGTCGAGGTCCTCCTCGGTCTCCTCCTCCAGGCCGTGGTAGCCCTGGAAGACGTGCGGTCCGCGGATGAGGACCTCGCCGTCCTCCTCGGCGATCCTGACCTCCGAGCCCGGCAGCGCCTTGCCGACCGTTCCGAACCTGAAGTCGTGGGGCTGGTTGATCGTGGCCACGGCCGAGGTCTCGGTGGCGCCGTAGCCCTCGAGGATGAGAACGCCGCACGCGTCGAAGAACTCGAGCATCTCCGGCTGGACCGGCGCGGCGCCGGTGGCGGCGAACTCCAGCTTCCCGCCGAAGAGCTCGCGCACCCGGGACAGGATCCGCTTGTCGGCCTGGAGGTACTCCTGGCGAAGGATCGGCCCCGGCTCCTCGCCCTGGCGATCGAGCTCGCGGACCCTGCGCCCCACGTCGACGGCCTTCCAGAAGGCCTTCTCCTTCAGGACGCCGTCGGCCTGCGCGGTCGCGCGCGCGTAGATCTTCTCGAAGATGCGCGGAACCGCTGAGAAGTGAGTCGGCTGGACGTCCTGGAGGTTCTCGAGGAGCTTGTCCTTGTCGCCCTCCCAGTAGGCGAGCGTGCCGCCGATGTCGATGACGAGCATCTGGAGGATGCGCGTGAGCACGTGGGCCAGCGGCAGGAAGAGCAGCAGCGAGGGCCGCTCGCCCCAGTCGGCCGCGTCCTCGCACATCGCGATGTTGGCGCGGTAGTTGCCGTGGGTCAGCAGACAGCCCTTGGGAGGGCCGGTGGTACCCGACGTGTAGACGATCGTGAACAGGTCGTCTGCGGAGACTCCCTCGACGCGCTCGTCGAACTGCCGGTCGTCTATCTCCTCTCCATGCTCGCCGAGGTCGTCGAGCGTCGTGGTCCCCTCCGCCTCTCCCTCGATCAACACGACGTGCTCGAGCTCGGGGCAGTCGTGACGCACCTCCTCGACCTTCTCGACGAGCTCGGGGCTCTCGCAGAAGACGAGCTTGGCCCCCGAGTCCGAGAGCACGTGGCGGGCCTCCTCGGCGGAGCTCGTCTGGTAGATCGGCGCTATCACCGCCCCGGCGCATAACGAGCCGAAGTCGCATACGGTCCAGTCGGGGCGGGTGTCGGAGAAGATCGAGACCTTGTCGCCCGCCTCGATCCCGAGGGCGATCAGCCCCTTGGTCACCCGCCTGATCTCGTCGCCGAGCTGCTCGTAGGAGACCTCTTCCCACTCGCCTTGCGCGGTCTTGAACTTGAGCGCGGGGCCTTCGTACCTACTCGTCGCCGAGACGATCATCTGGGCCAGGGTGTCGGTGTCCGTGCCGCGGTTTGAGCCCGTCGTATCCCTGTCTCGATCGCTCTTCTGTCCCTGCTCCTTCGTCGCCACGTGATCGTCTCCCTCGTTCCGCTCTCCACATTGCTACCCGCCCGCGCGCGTGGTGATGCCGCCGGGAGGCGCTGCGACCATGCCGCGCGTGCTGGCGCTGGCCCTTGCCCTCTCGTCGAGCTTCGCCTGGGGGGTCGCCGACTTCGTCGCCGGGCTCAAGAGCCGGAGCCTCCCGGTGGCGAGCGTCATGCTCGTGGCGGTCGTCACCGGGCTCGCGGTCGCCGGGGCGGTCGTCGCCGCCCGAGGAGTCGCGCCCCCCGCGACGTCGTTTATCGCCTACGCCGCCCTCTCGGCGCTCGCCGGCTCGATCGGGCTCGCCGCCTTCTACCGGGGCCTGGCCGTCGGAGCGATGAGCGTGATCGCGCCGATCGCGGCCACGGGCGCCGCGGTTCCGGTCGCCTTCGGCCTGGCCTCGGGGGAGCGGCCGAACGCCGTGCAGGTGGTGGGCGCCGCGACCGCGATCGTCGGTGTAGTGCTGGCGGCGCGAGAGCACCAGTCACGGTCGCTCGCCGTATCCGTACAGAGCGCCGGTCGGACGCGTCTCGCGCGGGGGGCGCCGCTCGCCGTGCTCGCGGCCGTCGGACTCGGCAGCTTTCTCGTGGCCATCGACGCCGCGAGCGAGGGCGACGTCGGCTGGGCGATCCTCGTCAACCGGCTCGCCTCGCTGGGGCTGATCACGCTCGCCGCGGTCGTCCTCAGGCCGCGCCCGCCCGCGAGCCTCCGAGACGCCGCCCCGGCGATCCTCGTCGGAGTGCTCGAGACGACGGCCAACATCCTGATCGCGATCGCCACGACGCTCGGCCTCGTCAGCCTCGTCGGAGTGCTCGCCTCGCTCTATCCGGTGGTCACGATCGCGCTCGCCCGCGTCGTCCTCGGCGAGCGGATCGGCCGGGCGCAGCAGGTCGGGGCCGCGATGGCGCTCGCGGGCGTGATCCTCATCGCGGCGGGCTGAAACCGGGCGACGGGGCGGTGCGGCGCGGAATACCGGCTCAGCGACCCGGGGCGATGTCCTCGACGTGGCGCACGTTCTCGACGTCGTCGACCTCCGCGCTCGGCTCGCCCTCGAACCAGGCGTCGAGCATCTCCTCGAGCAGCGCCTCGCTCGTCGTGCGCAACGACAGCGCGAGCGCGTTGGCGTCGTTCCAGCGGCGCGCGCCGCGGGCGGTCTCGGCGTCGGCGCACAGCGCCGCGCGCACGCCCGCGACCTTGTTGGCCGCGATCGAGGCGCCGGTCCCGGTCCAGCAGCAGACGATCGCCTGGTCCGCGGTTCCCTCGGCGACGTCACGGGCGGCGGCCTCGCTCGCCCACGCCCAGTCGTCGCGTTCGCCCTCGGCGAGCGCGCCGTGGAGGAGCGGCTCATGCCCGCGCCGGCGCAGCTCCTCGACCACCCGGTCGGCGACGCCCGTCCGCTCGTCGCTGGCCACCGAGACCTTCATAGGTGGGCAGGGTAGAGAAGTCGGGCCCCGAGAGCAGTATCACCGCGAGCGCGAGCGACGCCCTCTGCCCTACCTTGTCGGCGACCGGGATTCCCTCGAGCGGACGAGGTGGCACGAGGTGGAGGTTCGCGGCGGCGAGGTGGGCGGTCGGCAGCGCCCGCAGGAGCAGCCGGGCGGCGGCCATCGTCGCCGAGCCGGCCTGCCGACAAGGTGGCGGCGTGGCTGAGGTGCTCGTCACTGGGGGGACCGGGCTGCTCGGCGGGAGGGTCGTGGGCGCGCTCGTGCGGCGCGGTCACTCGGTCCGGATCCTCAGCCGGCGCGCGCGTGACCCGGGCGGATCGGAGGGGTCGGAGGGTGCCCGCCTGCTCCGCGGCGATCTGGCGTCCGGCCTCGGGCTGCGCGAGGCGGTCGCCGGGGCCGAGGCGATCGTCCACTGCGCGAGTGCCACCGGGGCGCGCACGCCGTGGAGCCTGCGAAAGGTCGACGTCGAGGGCACCCGCCGCCTCGTCCGCGCCGCGCGCGAGACCGGGGCCGACGCCCACCTCGTCTATCCGTCGATCGTCGGCGTCGACGCGGTGCCGCTGTCCTACTACCACGCCAAGCGCGCCGCGGAGGAGGAGGTCGCGCGCTCGGGGCTGGCGTGGACGATCGGGCGCTCGACCCAGTTCCATGCTCTGGTGCTCTCCCTCCTTCGCTTCCTCCACCGTGGGCCGCTGCTGCCCGTGCCGCGTGGGCTTCGTCTCCAGCCGGTCGACGTCGCCGAGGTGGCGGAGCGGCTCGCGCGAGCGGTCCAAGCCGGGCCCGGTGGACGTGTCGACGACTTCGGCGGGCCGCAGGTCCTGGGCCTCGATGCTCTGGCGCAGCGCTACCTGCGCGCCCACGCCCGCAGGCGCTCGCGTGTCGTGGCCGTCCCCGTGCCCGGCCGCCTCGCTCGCGCCGTGCGCGCCGGTCGACTCCTGTGCCCGGGCTGTCCAACCGGAAGCGTCAGCTTCTCGGACTTCCTCGGTCGCGGCGGCGAGCGCTGAGCGAGTAGCGGCGCCCGCGTGGCCGCGTCAGCCTCGGTCTCGTCTCAGGGCACCCAGCGATCCCCACTCGGGGTGACCTGAAGCTCGTGCGTCCACGCGGTCGGGGGCTGGCCGGCCAGGTAGCGAACAGCGGCGGCGACGTCCTGCATCTCGGCCTGCTCGTGATCGCCCTCGCCGGATCCGGTCTTCGGGCTGCGGATGGTGGCGTCGACGATCAGGAGGACGGCGTGGATGCCCTCCTCGCGGAGCTCGAGGGAAGCCGACTGGGTGAGCGCGCGGGTCGCGAACGCGCCCGCCGCCCAGGGACCTCGCCCGGCGATGGCCCGACGCGAGGAGCCGCCCGTGATCTGGACCAGCGTGCCGCCGCCCGCGGCGCGCAGGGCCCGCGCGCCGACGCCGAGGAATACGAAGACCTGGCGCGCTACGCCCGTCATGTAGTGGTCGAAGTCCTCGCGGCTCGCCTCGATCAGCGGTCCGCCGCCGAAGGTGCCGCCCGCCCGCGCTCCAGGGCTCACCGCGTTGACGACGAGCTCGAGCGATCCGAAGCGCTCCCGGGCCTGTTCGGCGACCCCGGCGAGCTGATCCGGGTCGGCGGCATCGGCGGCCACTGCGAGGGCGTCCGGGAGTCGTTCGCGCACGCGGTCGACCGTCCCGTCGCTGCGCGCGACCGCTGCGACGTTCCAACCGGCGACCGCGAGGTGCTCGGCGATCGCACCGCCGAGGTTGCGCGCACCGAGGATCAGGGCGGTCGAGGCGATCGGGTCACCCTACCGGGGCGTCACTTGGGCGCCCGCGTCAGGATGGGCGCCGCGGGCAATGGGGTCCGCACCGCCCGGGAGGTCCGCCGACGATGCTCACCATGCCCACCGGCCGCAAGGTTCTGATCCTCGACGCCCTGGTGGCGGTGTGGGTGCTCGCGTGGATCGTCGTCGGGGTCCTCGCCGCGGAGACGGTGGGCCAGCTCACCGATGTGAGCGGCACCTTCGGCACGGTGGGAGGAGCCGTGGGCTCGGTCGGCGCGACGCTCGGTGGCGTCGACGTCCCGCTGCTCTCCACCCCGCTCGAGGGTGCAGGCGAGGCGATCGAGACGGCCGGACGCGACATCGTCGCCGGCGGATCCTCCCTGCGCGAGACGATCGAGCGGATAAGCGTCGGAGCCGGTCTGGTGACCGCGCTTATCCCGGCCCTCAGCCTGCTCCTCCTCTACGGGCCGGCACGCCTCGAGCGCGCGCGGGAAACCGGCGCGCTGCGCGCGCTCCTGCGTACCGCGGGCAACGATCCGGCTTTCGAGTCCTTCCTCGCGGGACGGGCGCTCGAGCATGCGTCGTACCGGCGCCTGCGCCGGCTATCCGCCCGCCCGTGGGAGGTCGAGGCGGCGGCGACCCGCCGCGCGCTCGCCGACGAGGAGCTCCGCCGCCTCGGCGTGAGTCCTCGCGCCCTCAGGGCCGGCTCGACGTAAGCGAAGCGCAGTCCCCGCCATCTAGCCTTGGGTGGTCATGCCGGAGCTTCCCGAGGTCGAGATCGCCGTCCGTCGCCTCGGCGCGGCCCTCGCGGGCGCCCGCGTCGAGTCCGCGGCGGCGCCGGGCGTCGTCACCATGCGCACCTTCGACCCGCCGCTCGACGCCCTCGTCGGTCGCACCTTCACCGGGGCGCGGCGGGCGGGGAAGATGCCGATCCTGCTCTTCGAGGACCTCGCTCTGGTCGTGCATCTGATGTCGGCCGGGCGGATCAGCGTCTTCGAGGGCCGCGCCTCGGTCCGAGATCGGCGCGTGCGGCTGAGGGTCTCGCTCGCCGGCGGTCGCGAGCTGCGGCTGCGGGAGTTCGGCACCCAGCAGCGGGCGTGGGCGAAGCTGCTTGCCCTGGAGGAGGTCGGAGACGACGAGGCGATCGCCACGCTCGGACCGGAAGCCTGGCCGCCGCCCCCACCGGAGAGCTTCGCGGCGCTCGTTCGCCAACCCCGCCACCTGCACCCCCTGCTGCGCGACCAGCGCACGCTCGCGGGGATCGGGCGCTCGTGGGTCGACGAGATCCTGTGGACGGCACGCCTCTCGCCCTTCCGCCAGGGGACCGACCTCGACGATACCGCCGTCGAGACCCTCCGCACGGCCTGCGACGCGGTTCTCGGGGGGGCGCTCGAGCACTACGAGCGCGTCGTCGGCGAGTCGCTGCCTGACAAGGCCCCGATGCCGCTCCAGGTCCACGCCCGTCAGGGCGAGCCGTGTCCGCGCTGTGGCACCGTGCTCGAGGCCGTTTTCTTCAAGGACCACGTGACGACCTACTGCCCGCAGGAACAGACGGGCGGGCGCGTTCTCAAGGACCGCCGGCTCTCGCGGCTGCTGCGGTGAGCCCGGCTCGTGGCCGGGCTAGCGGTTGCGGCCGGCGGACGGTCAGGCGGCCTCGGCGGGCTCACGGCCGGTCTCGGCCTTCGCCTCGTCCGGGGGGCTCGCGCCATCGGAGGTCTGCCCCGTGGCCGCCGCGGCTGGGGACTCGGACTCCGCTCGGTCCCCTGAGCGCTTGCGCCGGCGCCCTCCGCGCCGCCGCCTGCCCTTGGGGAAGTTGCGCAGGAGGTCGCGCGCGAGCCCCGAGGGCTTTCGCGCCATGCGCGTGCGCGCGCCCGTGAGCACCTGGATCGCCTCGGGGGTGTGCCCGACCGCCGCGGCCAGCACGGCCGCGCACAGCCGCCGGTCGTGCGAGCGGGCCGCGTGCACGAGCCGACGGGCGTTGCGACCGTGCGCCACCCCGGAGGAGTTGACGAGCAGGCCGAGCAGTCGCTTGGTCTCCGGCCAGCGCTGGGCCGCGTACTCCTCGTGGACCTCGCGCGTGTACTCGGCGAGGTCCCAGATCCAGCTCGCCGCCTGATCGCGGCGGCCGACCTGGCGCTCGGCCAGAGCCCCCAGCAGGACCTTCACGCCCTCGCGACGCTCCTCGCGCGACCATCCGCCGATGAGGTCGACGGCCTCCGTGAAGGAGTCGGGGTCGTGCAGCTCAGGGATCTCGCTGAGCGCCCGCAGCCGAAGCTGGGTGTTGCGATTTCGCTGCAGGCACGTGACCAGGAAGCGCTTGCGCAGCTCGCCGGAGCGGTCGAACTGGAGCATCGCCTTGGCGCGGCGCCAGTTGCTCGTGGCCACGCGCGCGCCGGCGAGCGCCGCCCACGCGTGCTGGTCGACCCAGGGAAGGTTCTCGACGGCGATCCGCCAGAGCTCGCGCTCGAAGACCGTGTAGCGGCGCTCCTGCTCGGCGGCCACCGGAACGACGCGCCGCTCGACGCGCAGCCGCCGCCCCCGCCCACGCCGCACCGGCCCGACGACGATCGCCCCGCCGCGGTAGACGTCGCGGTCGAGCAGGCCGTGCAGGGTCACGACCGGGTCGTCGTTCGGCGTCGCGGGGTGGACGAAGTCGACGACGATTCCCGCCTCCTTGCCGGGCTGGCGGCGCGTGACGCGTCCGACGCGCTGCTGGTAGACCCGCTTCGAAGCCGTCGGAGCGAGGTGCATGCAGACCGTCGCGCGCGGCGAGTTCCAGCCCTCGGCCAAGAGCTGTGCGTTCACCAGCACGTCGATCTCGCCACGCTCGTAGGCGGCGAGCACGCGGGTAAGCTCGCGCTTGGGGGTCTCGCCGGAGACCGCCATGGCCTGCATGCCGGCGTCGCGAAAGGCCTGGGCGACGTTGTGGGCGTGGCGTACGCCGGCGGCGTACACCACGCCCGGAAGGGCTTTGAACCGCACGCGGTATAGGTCGGCGACCGCCGCGTTGAACGGTCCCTGGTCGAGCAGCGCCGCGAGCTCCTCGAGGTCGAAGTCCTGGTCGACCTCGCCACGGCGCAGCGGCACCTTGGCGATCGTGTTGACGCCCACCCCGGGCGGGATCCGCACGCACCGCAGGGGTGCGATCACGCCCCGCCGCGCCGCCTGGGCGAGGTCGAAGCGCGAGGTCTGGGTGGGGAAGAGGTCGGTTACGTGGCGGGCGATGAGCGCGCCCGTGGCCGTCATGCCCACGAAGATCGGCCCGCGCCAGCTGCGGATCGCAGCGCTCGTCTTCTCGCCGAGTGCGGTGTGGGCCTCGTCGCAGATGACGATCGTGTAGGCGTCGGAGATCTTGCCCGCGTTGCGAACGAACCACTGGTAGGTCTCGACGGTTACGGGCCCGGTGGCGGGGGGCTCGGAGGCGCCACCCCCGAGCACCGGTGGGCTCACCCGCGAGCGGTACCCGCGGTCGAGCAGCTCGCCCTGGAACTGCTCGACGAGGTTACGCCGGTGGGTGAGGATGAGGACGCCCCCCGTGCGGGAGGCCTCGACGAACCCGAGCGCGGCCACGGTCTTGCCGGCGCCGGTGGCGTGCTCGAACCAGAACCGGCGGGCGGCGTTGGGATCCTCGATCGCCTCGGCGACGGGCTCCGGGCCGGGATCCTCCTCCGTGCCGGCGGCCTCGGGCTCCCAGTCGAGCGGCTCCTCCTCGTCGGGAAGTATGTCCTCGCCCTCGGGTTCGCTCCGGGGTGCTTCGCCCGGGTGGGCGGCGGACGCGGAGGGGGTGGCTCCCGCACCGTTCTGAACCTCGGCGACGAGGGCGATCAGCGTACCCGAGAGCGCGTCGACCTGATGCGCCGACAGCTCCGTGCCGTCGACGAGGTGCGGCTCCTCCTGGGAGAGGAGTCGCTCGAGGCCCAGCATGAGCGCAAACTCCCGCCGCCAGGCCACCGAGGGCTCCGAGCGCCCGCGCTCGAGCTCGGCGAGCGCCGCATCGAGGGCTCGGCGGCGCGGCGTTCCCTCGGCGAGCGCCTGCTCGAGGGCCTCTCCCTCGTGCAGGAACGGCTCGCGCGCGAAGCCCTCGGCACGTTCGAGATCGGCGCCCGAGACCGGCGAGGATGCGGCGGGGGAAGTGGTGGCAGCCATGGTGGCTTGGTCTGATGAGGTCCGGGGCGGTTCCGGCGCCGGCGCGAGGCCCTCCGTCGAGCGTTCGGCCGCTCGTGTGACCCGACCGCCTCCGAAGATCGGGGCCCGCGGGCGCGCGCAGCGCACCCGCGAGGGAGAACGTACGGCTATTAAAGCAGGGCGATCGGGTGTGCGAGGCTAGCCGCATGCGCGGCCGCAAATATCTGATCGCCCTGACGCTCCTCGCCGCTCTGCTCGCGGGTTGTGGTGCCCCGGACGCGCCCGGCCCGCAGGCGGACGGCAAGCGCTCCGGCGCCGTCGAACGCACGGCGGCCGAGCGCTCTCTCGCCCGCGGCGCTCCACCCGAGCTCGCGCGCCTCTACGCCCAGGGCGGGGAGCTCCTCGGAGGTGGACCGCGCGCCTTTCGCGCCCGGCTCGCCGAGCTTCGCGGCCGGCCGGTGGTGGTCAACAAGTGGGCGTCGTGGTGCGGTCCCTGCCGGACCGAGCTTCCGTACTTCCGCCACCAGGCGCTCGCGCGCGGGCAGCGCGTCGCCTTCCTCGGGACGAACACCAACGACACTGCCGGGGCGGCGCGGCGCTTCCTCGCCGAGGTCTCGCTGCCGTTCCCGAGCTACGAGGACCAGAACGGCGACATCGCGCGGATCTTCAACGGCTCGATCGCCTTTCCGACCACGGCCTTCTACGACCGCCGCGGCCGCCTCGCCACCGTGAAGCAGGGGGTCTACGCGAGCGAGCGGGAGCTCGTCGCCGACATCGAGCGCTACGCGCGCTGACGAGGTCCGCGTGCCGGAGCTGCGCATCGACCCACTGTCGGGCCTGCGGACGATCGTCGCCGGCGAACGCGCCGATCGGCCCGGCGGCGGCTTCGCCCCGGCGCCCGCGCCTCCGCTCGACCCCGAGGGCGATCCCTTCCTCGAGGGCCACGAGGACCGTACGCCGCCCGAGCTGTGGGCGCTGCGCCCCCAGGGCGGCCCGCCTGACGCGCCCGGGTGGAAGGTACGCGCGGTCCCCAACCTCTATCCGGCCCTCGATCCGGGCGCCGCGAGCGAGGCCAACGCCCCGGAGGCCGACCCCCTCGCCGGGCGTCGCGAGCCCGGGCTCTTCGCCGCCCGCGCCGCCCGGGGCGCGCACGAGGTGATCATCAACACTCCCGGACCGGCGCGCTCGCTGGCCGAGCTCTCGCCGGAAGGCGTCGAGACTGCGATGGGGGCCTGGCGCGATCGCATGCGTGCTCACGCCGAGTCCGCATACGTGCACGTGATCGTCAACGAGGGCCGCGAAGCCGGGGCGTCGCTTTCCCACTCGCACGCACAGCTCTACGCGCTCCCCTTCGTGCCCGCGGCCGTGGCCCGCGAGCGCGAGCGCTTCACCGCCCATGCGGAGCGAACCGCCGGCCGCGACCTGCTCGCCGACCTGCTCCAGGAGGAGGTTCGCCTCGGCGAGCGCATCGTCGCCATCGACCGCGACGCCGTCGCCGTGTGCCCGTTCGCTTCCCGCGTGCCCTACCAGGTGCAGATCCTGCCACGTACCGCGCGGGAGCGCTTCGAGGACGAGGGACCGCTCGGGGCCCGACTGGTGCGAGAGGTCCTCGGGCGGCTCGCGGGGGTGCTGGGCGAGCTGCCGTCGCTCAACCTCTGGGTGCGCACGGCGCCGCGCGGAGCCGAGTACTTCTGCTGGCGCATCGATCTCCTCCCCAAGCTCACCTACCTCGCCGGGCTCGAGCTCGGGACGGGGATCCACCTGAACGTGGTGGCTCCCGAGCGCGCCGCCGCCGAGCTGAGGGCGGTCGAGCCGGCCCTTCCTGCGCCGGTAGCGTGATCCCGCTCGCCGCGGTGATCGGCGCCGCGACCGCGGTCGGGGTGGTGGCCGACCGCCGGCGTCATCCCGCCGCCGAGCGCCTCGCCCGCCGGTTCATGGACGGCCTCCTGTGGCTCCTGCTGCCGATCGTCGCCTTCTTCAACATGGCCGCGCTCGAGCTGACTCCCCAGGTCGCGGCGGGGATCGGCTTCGCCTACCTCGCCCTGGCCGTCACGCTGGCGCTCGCCTGGGCGGTCGGCACGCACGTGCTCGGTCTCTCCCGCCCCGCGGTTGGGGCGCTGATGGTGGCCGCGGGGCTCGCCAACACGGGCTATCTCGGGCTGCCGTTCACCGCCGCCCTGCTCGGTTTCGACGCCCTCCCCGAGGCCGTCGCGTACGACACGCTCGTCTCCGCCATTGCTCTCGTTACCGTGGGCTTCTCCGTGGGCGCGGCTTTCGGGACCTCCGGCGAGCGCCCTCGCGAGCGGGTGCGTGCCTTTCTGGTTCGCAATCCCCCCCTCTGGGCCACCGTGGCCGGCCTCGCCGCTCCGGCCGCGCTGGCCCCCGGCTGGGCGGTCGACGCCACGCGCGCCCTCGTGCTCCTCGCCGTGCCGATCGGCTTCTTCGCGGTGGGGGTCGCGCTCGCGGGCGAGGGCTTCTTCGCCCGGACGACAGGCGGGATGCGCAAGGCGTTCGAGCCGGCGGTCATCGTTGCGGTGGCGCTCAAGCTGCTCGTCCCCGTGGCGGTCGTGCTCGGGCTGTCGGCGTTGCTGATCGGCGTACCCGAGGCCTACCTCGTCCAGGCGGCCATGCCCACCGCCGTCAACACGCTCGTCGTCTCCCATGCCTATGGACTCGATCGGCGCATCGCCGCTGGGGCCACCGCCTGGACCACGGCGATCGTCGTATCCGTCGGGGTGATCGCGGCGCTCGTGTAGCTTGCGGCTCGGTGCCGCCCGACCAGCGTCAGATCCCCCGCTTCGTCGCCGAGCCGCCGCACGAGGGACTGCCCTCCGGACGCTTCGGGGAGAGGCTCGCCGAGCGCTTCCGGTCCGCCTGCGCCGAGGTCGCAGCCGAAGAAGAGGAGCTCGGCGAGCCGGGTGAGATCACCTGGTTTCCCGACCGCACCTACGCCGGGCGGACCTACGTCCCGGCCGTCGCGGCGACCTCGTCCGGAGCCGAGCTGTTCGGCTTCGTCTCCTACCGCCGGGACGCCTCGGACGGTGAGGGGGCCGCCTACGAGGCCTTCGCCGATGCGACCTCGGAGACCGCCGCCGCGAACCCCGACTGGAAGCTCGACCTCTCAGATCACGAGCTTGAGGACTATCTCGGTCCCGAGGGCCGCCGTGGGACGATCACGCTCGTGTGGGGGCGGGCGCTCGTCCCCGGCGGGGCGGTCGCCACCGCGGAGCTCGGCCCGACGACGACCGACCAGTGCCCGCTTGTCGACGATCGCTTCAGCCTCGTCTCGCTCGACGACTACACCGGCGACCTACTAGAGGTCAGGCTGTACGAGCGTGCCGGGGGCGAGCTCGCCGTGGAGTCGCTGTACGAGGGCGAGTGACGCGATCAGGCGTCACTCACGGTTCACGGTGCAAGGAGGCGCGGCCTTTACAGACCTCCGAGTCGCGTATAGGGTGCGGCCCATAACGATCGAGGAGGTCCCATGTTCGTCGTCAAGCCGACCCGTCCGATGCTTGTCCTGTGGACGCCGATCGCCGTCCTGCTTCTCGTGGCTGGCTGCGGCCAGGGAGGCTCGACTTCCCGGCCGGAGCCCCTGAACCTGGAGTTGACCGAGTCCGGCGACCGCGCGAGCTACTCGGGCGCTCCGCGAGAGGTGCCGGCCGGACTGGCTCGCATCAGCCTCAAGAACGCAGGCAAGGCGCCCCACGAGGCTCAACTCGTCCGAGTCGACGGTGAGCACTCCGCCCAAGAGGTGCTGCAGGCGATCGGGGGCACCGAGCAGGGAGGACGGATCCCGGCGTGGCTCCACGCCGCTGGAGGGGTGAGCACGACGGGGCCGGGCCAGACGAATACCGCCGTACAGCCCCTCGAGGAGGGCACCCACTACGTCCTCGATATGGAGTCCGAGGATCCGTCCAAGGGCGCGCAGGCGAAGTTCGACGTGAAGGGCGGAGGGGGCGTCGCCGAGCCGCCCGATGCGCCGGCCACCATCACCGCGAGCGAGTACAAGTTCGAGACCGCGGGCCTCAAGGCCGGCAGCAACCGAGTGCGCTTCGAGAACGCCGGTCAGGAGCCCCACCACATAATCATGGCGCCGCTCAAGCGGGGAAAGACGATCGACGACGTGCGTGCGTTCGCCCGCACCGAGAAGGGCGAGCCGCCGGTCGAGGAGGAGAAGTTCGTGGGAACCGCCGTGCTCGACGGCGGAGCCAGCCAGGTCGTCGACCTCGAGCTCCAGAAGGGCAAGTACGTGGGGCTGTGCTTCATCACCGACCGCAAGGGAGGGCCGCCGCACGTGGCCAAGGGCATGGTCATGGAGGTGAAGGTGCAGTAGCGGGTTGGTTCGCGGCAGCCTTGGCCTCGGAGCCGAGGCCGCCGCGGCGGCGGCGGGCGGCGGGCGTCGCCGTCCCGTCGCGGGGCGGCTGCCGCTCCCCACGCTGCCGCGTAGCCGGTCGGAGTCGGAGCGGCCCGGCCCCGGGCCTGCTCGACTTCATCGACCGCCACCCTTAACCGCGACGGGCGGCGTGGTAACGCCGCGGCCGGCCCGCGAGCGCCCCGACCAGGATTCGAACCTGGGGCCTACTCCTTAGGAGGGAGTCGCTCTATCCAGCTGAGCTATCGGGGCCCGGCCGGCGTCCGCGCCGGCGAGGGACAACGATAACCCCGCCTTGCGGTCCCGCGCGCTGGCGGCAGAATGGGGTGCCGGAGGAGGAACAGGCTTGCAGATCGCCTGTCCCAGCAGGTCGCCCGGCCGGCTATTCCCGCCGCGAGCCACGCGGAGCGCGCGCCCGCCTGCGCCACCGTCTACCACGGCCCCACAGATTCTGGTGAGGCGACGGCGCCTGTGCCAACCGCCCGAGGAACTCCGGGTCCGCCTCGACGGCATGCTGCCCGAGCGCCGCCAGCACCTCGTGGAGGTGGCGAGCCTGCGCTCGGGGCGGGGGGCTCGGCGGCTGAAGCGCCTCCGGAGACGAGCGTGAACGTGAACGTGGACGGCGTCGGCGGTGGACGCGCCGCCAGCGGGGACTGATCCGGCCGTCCCGAGCTCGCGTAATGCTTCTCAGCGCTTCCTGACTCCGCCGCGGGCGCACGCTCCGCGGGGCCAGCGGGAGGCTGCCGCCATTCGACCGTTCCTGCGCACCCGAACGAGTACCCTGCCCGACCGTGACCACCGGCACCGACGTGCGTCAGCCCGCGCACGCCTACTTGGGGCATCCCCGCGACGCCGTACGGGAGACCTTCGAGCGGGCGTTCTTCGCGGTCGAGCTCGAGCGGCTGCTCGCCGAGGCGCCGGGTGGCCGAGTGCTCGACCTCGGTTGCGCCGACGGCCTCGTGCGGGAGCTCGGCGGCGCCCGGGTCAAGGAGTACCTTGGCGTGGATTTGCACCCCCCCGCCGACGAGTCCCAGGGCACATTCCTCGCCCATGACCTTGGCGAGGGCCTGGGGCCGGTCGGCGGGAAGCCCTTCGACCTCTACTTCGCGAGCTTCGGCGTCGCGTCACATCTGGCCCCCCATGAGCTCGTGCGCCTGTGCCGGGAGCTCGCGGAGCACGCTCGCCCCGGCTCGCTCGTCGCCCTCGAGGCCCTCGGGCTTTTTTCGCTCGAGTGGCCGGCCCTCTGGGAGACAGCGCCCGGACCGGCGCGAATGCTCCCGTACCGGCTCTCGGCCGAGACGTGGGTGCATCCGTGGGCGCCGAGCGAGTTGGAGGCAATCTTCGCCGACGCGGGGATCACCACGCTTCGAGGGGTGGACCGCAGCATCCAGGCGGGGCCCAAGGTCGGGGAGGGTCGTTACTGGCCAGGCCTCCCGCCCGTGCGCGCCTCGCTCAACGATCTGCTCGCCGGGACCGACGAGGGCGTCGGGGCGGTCGAGGCGCTCAGGGCGCTCGAGGCGCCACTACCACCGCTTCCCGCCCATCCCGCGGCGGGCATGCACCACGCGCTCCTCGCGCGGCGACAGGAGCTCGTTCGCGCGGAGCGCGGCCTCTCGCCGCAGAGGCTCGCCCGGGCGGTGTGGGCGCTCGAGCCGGGCACGGGCGGGGGCTTCGGCCACGGCCTGCTCGCCGTCGGCCGCGTGGGTAGGCGTCCGTCGGGGCGATCAGCGGTTGGCTGACGACATGTCGGCGTAACGCTCCCGGCCGCCACGCGGCGGGGGTGGGTGGCCGCCTGGATCTGAGTCAGGCCTGTGCTCGTCCGGCACGGTCCGGACGCCGGGCAGTTACGGCACCTGAGGTACAGGGCTGTGCCCCGAGCCCTCTCGCGGCGGCCCACCTGGCGCAGGCTTCCCAAACCGCAGGTAGAGCAAGGGCAGGACGAAGAGGTTGAGCACCGTCGAGGTCACGAGCCCGCCGAGGATGACCACCGCCATCGGGTGCTCGATCTCGCGGCCGGGAATGTTACCCATGCTCACGAGCGGAACGAGCGCGAGACCTGTGGGGGACCGGCGGGAAGAATCACGGCCGTTTCCCGTACCGACGCGCGAACAGCCGCGTTCGGCTCAGGGAGCACGGCGTCCTGCGGATGAACCTGTACTCCGGCAGCCACCGGTGGAGGTTCGCCTCTCCTTACACCAGCCGGTCCCTCGATCACGGTTGGAGCCGTCAAATGGCGCTTCGCTGTTTAGCTCATTTACGTCGGTAAGGCAACGCATCGGCTCTTGGAGCTCGGCGCCTCCTTGAGACGGCGGAGGATCGAGCTCGACGGTCGCCATCCCGTCAAGGCAGCTCCTCGCCGAAGGTCGACCGGTGGCTCGATACGCTCGCGCGCAACCGAAGACGGCCTCCGCGAAGCTTCCGGGCTCGAGGGGTTCCCTGCGCGCACGCGTCAGCCGCGAGCAGGCGCGGCCTCTCCCTACGAAAGCTTCATCGCCGTCTTTGCCGGCGTCCGCCTCCTCACGGTCGTCCCTCCGGCGGCGGCCCCTCGGCCACGAGGCCGTGGCGCTCGACGAGCCCGGGTATCGAGCCCATGTCCATCTCGAGGCCATACCGCGCCATGACCTCGCCGAGCGCCTGCTCGTCCGGAGCGGGCCGCACGGGTGGCAGCAACGGCTGGATCTCCTCGAAGTAGCGCTCGAAGCCGGCGGGCGAGACGATCTCGAGCGCCCGGGCCGGCTCGTCGGTCGGGTTCCAGAACGCGTGCGGGACGCCGCGTGGCTTCGAGACGAGGTCGCCCGGCCGGGCGATCCGGACGTCCTCGCCGACCTGGACCCCGACCGCTCCCTCGAGCACGAAGGTGTACTCGTCCTCGTAGCGGTGCGTGTGGATCGGCGCGGCGAGCGCCCGCGGGGCTATCGGGTGCTCGACGAGCGCGAAGCCGCCTCCCGTCGCGGCGCCCTCGAGCATGTAGCGCACTCCGAGCCCAGCGAGCTGCACGAACCTACCCTCACCGGGGCCGAGGACCGTCGGTAGGGTCCCGGAACTGTACTCTGGGCTCACGGGGATGCTCCTTCGTTCGCCCGGTCCGGGCGCTCGGGATAGACGTCATCGATGGTGGTGAGCGATATGTAGGGCGCGTCCGCCGCCGCCTCGATGGCCTCGCGGCCGCCTGCCAGCCGATCGAGCACGCTGACCGCGCCCGCGATGGTGAGCCCCTCAGCGCGGACGCGCTCGATCGCCGCGACCGTCGAGCCCCCGGACGTGACGACATCCTCGACGATGAGGCAACGCTCGCCCGGCCCGAGCTGCGGTCCCTCGACCCAGCGCTGGAGGCCGTGGGCCTTTCGGTCCTTGCGCACGAAGAAGGCCTTGAGCTCGGGAGGTCCGGCGGCGAGCACGGCGCACGCGACGGGATCCGCGCCCATGGTCATTCCCCCGACCGCCGTCGCGCCGTGTCGCTCCGCCTCCGCGGCCACGAGCTCGCCGAGCACTAGAAAGGCCGGTGGACGCAGGATCGCTCGCTTGGCGTCGACGTAGTACTGCGCTCGCGCTCCGCTGGCCAGCGTGACCTCGCCGACCACGAGCGCGTCCTCGCGGAGGGCGGCGACGAGGCGTTCCCGCGCGAGAAGGGAAGGGGGTAGCGCCTCCCGCCGGGCGCTCACGCCGCCGCGGGCGCCGGTCCGCGGGAGAGGAAGCGCGGCACCATGATGCAGGCGGCGACCATGGCGCCGCCAAACCCCAGCGCGACCGGCGCGCTGTTCTTGGCCACCGTGAGATATGCGGTGGCGTTGATGAGCGCATGGAGGGCGATGACCGAGAACAGCGACCCCGTGCGCTCGTAGACGAGGCAGAACATGGCGCCGAGCCCGGCCAGGACCGGGATGATTGCCACCGCGTCGGGCTCGAAGTGGACGGCGCCGAAGAGCAGCCCGGTGAGAACCGCCGCGAGGACGGCACCTCCCCATCGGCCCATGCGTCGCACCAGGCTGTTGCGCACCGCGCGGTAGAAGAAGGCGCGGAAGAAGAACTCCTCGGCGAGCGGGGCCAGCACGATGACCACGAAGCCGCCGACCACCAGCAGGGCGGCGCTGTCGTTGACTCCGAGCGCGTCGGCGACCGACTGCTCGGCGCGCGGATCGACAAGTGCCTCGTAGGCGATGTTGAACCCGAAGTAGAGAGAGATGCCGAGTGCGGCCCAGCCGATCGTCGACCACAACCGCGTGCGCCGCAGGCCAAAGTGCCACGCGCGCGGACGGACGGTGATAGCGGCGAACGCGACCGCGGCGGTGACGAAGACCAGGTCCTGGACGACGACGCCCAGGATGTTGAGCACGGGCGGTTGGGCCCTCAGAGAGATCCCGGTCGCGAGCGCCACGCTGCCGACCACGAGCGCTCCGAGCAGTAGCGTCCCGAGCAGGGCGGTGGCGAAGCCGAGCAGGCCCTGCCACGCCGACCAGCTGGGCTCCCCGACGTCATGGTGCGGTTTATCCGAGGAGTGCCCGGGCGCACCGTTCCCCGCCACCGTGGCCTCGCTCGCTCCGTCCTGGCGGGCGAGCGGAGGCTGGCTCGCGGGAAGCGGCGGCAGTCCCGGGGCGGCGGGCGGCGGAAGCGGCGGCCGGGAGGCCGCGCCGGCGCCCTGAGGCTCGGCCGGATCGGGCGGGGAGGTGCTCATGCCGCCCCGAAGATTAGGGACGGCAACTCGTCGAGCCGCCGGATCACCGGCACGTCCGCTCTCGCGGCGTCTCCGCCGCGGTCGAGGAGGATCGCGCGGACGCCGGCCGCCTGTGCTCCGACCACGTCGTGAGCGGGTGAGTCGCCGACGTGCACGGCCTCCTCGGGCGGCGTTCCGGCCACGGCGAGGGCAGCCTCGAAGAGGACCGGATCGGGCTTCGCCGCCCCGGCCACCGCCGAGGAGACGACCCCGTCGACGAACCCAAGCAGGCCGGCATCCGCGAGCACCACGCTCAGCGAGCAATCCCAGTTGCTCGTCACGACCAGGCGGACGCCGCGCGACCGCAGCGCTGGCATTACGGCGACCGCGTCGGGATGGGCATGGAACCGGATTGCGGCGAGCATGGCCTCACGCACCGCGCCCGACTCGAGCGCGGGGATGTCAAGTGACTCGGCGACGATCGCCGCGCAGCGGTCGCGGAGGTGCTCGAGCGATTTCGGGTCGCGCCCCTCGAGGTGGTGCTCGACGTAGAAGGCGATCTCCGCGCGGAAGGCCGCCTCGGCCGCCTCGGCGCCGATGTCCAGGCCGGCCCGGCGCGCGAGCTCGGCGCGCAGGCGCGGCGCCGGGGGTTCCATGGCCACGAGCGTGCCAAAGGCGTCGAGCAGCACGGCCCGGGGCCGCGGCGAAGGCCGACCCGCTCTCAACCGGGTCCCTGGCCGGCCCGTGAACTCGGCGTGCGGTGACTCACGTGGTCTCGGAGTACGGCGTCGAGGGAAGCTTCGCCTAGCGGGAGCGCTAGATGACCTCGGCGGCGCGCCGCAGTAGCCTGCGCGCCGAGATGGCGGTCGAAGCCCCGGTGGACGTTCCCTTCCTCGACGCCTACCGGCGCGAGGTATCGGCCCTCCTCACGGTCGTCGTCGCCTTCGTGATCGCCCGGATCGTCGATCGCGCGTTCACGGCGCGAGCACGGAAGGTCGCCACCGAGCGGCCCGAGGACGAGGCCTCCCCGGTTACGGCGACGCGCGTGCGCCTCGTCCGACGGTTGGTGTTCGCGGCCATCCTGACGATCGGCTTCGCCCTCGCGCTGAGCCAGTTCCCGATCGCGCGGCGCTTGGCCACCGGCGTGCTCGCCTCCTCGGCGGCGCTCGGGTTGATAGTCGGCTTCGCCGCCCGCCAGACGATCGCCAACGCCGTGGCGGGGATCTCGCTCGCGGTCACGCAGCCGATCCGGATCGGCGACCTGGTCACGGTCGAGGAGGAGACGGGGATCGTCGAGGACGTGCGCCTCACCTACACCTACATCCGCGACGACGAGGGCCACCGCGTCATCGTCCCCAACGAGCGGCTCGCCCAGACCACGATCGAGAACCACACGATCGTCGATCCCCGGGTCAACGTGACGGTGTCGATATGGGTCCCTCCCGAAGGCGACACGACCCGCGCTCTCGAGCTCCTCGAGGCTCAGGACGGGGTCGTGGTGACGGTCGCCGAGGTCGACAAGGAGGGCATCCGCATCGCCCTCTCGACCTGGGTCGAGCACGCGTCCGAGCGCGGCCCGACCGCTTCTCGCCTTCGCGCCGAGAGCCTCGACCGGCTTCGGGCCGAAGGGCTGTTCTCGCCGGACGCCCGCTCGGCCTAGTCGCAAGGCGGCTCGGGGCGCGCGTCGACCGGCGGATCCGGTGGGGTCGCCGCGCATTCGGCAGCCCGGTCACACGCGACGAATGCGGTCGCGCCCGACGCTCAGCCTGCCTGACCGGCCGCGCGCAGGATTCGCGCCTCGTCGAACGGCCCGAACCAGCGGTCGACCTCCTGCCCCGAGCGGTCGAGGACAACCGTCACGGGCTCGGCGGGCACGAGCAACCGGTCCCAGGCCAGCGAGCGCTGGTCCCAGAGCACTCGCATGCTGCGAAGGCGATGCTTACGGACGAAGCGCGGGGCACTCTCGGGCGAGCCGTGGGAGCCGAGCCCGACCACGGTCACACGTGCGCGCTCTCGGGCGGCGAAGCGGTCGACGGTGGTCGCGTCGCCCTGGCAGATCGCACAACCCGGGCCCCAGAGCCAGAGGGCGACCGGCCGCGAGGCGGGAGCGAGGCTCGAGAGCTCGACCGGCCGGCGGGTGGCCAAGTCCTGGACGGCCACCTTCGGCAGGGCGCGCCGGGCCGGACCATCGGCCGGCCCGCCTCCGCAGCCGGCCGGCACCGCGAGGACCATAAGGGCGAGCACGAGCCCCGGGTGGGTCGGGCTGAACCGCCGCGCAGAAGCGCTCATCTTCCAGCAAGCCTAGCTTCGCCAGGCGGGCGTTCGCAGAAGTCTTCGACCGGCTCACGAGCCTCCGATCCGGTGTGCCGGGCGGACATAAGAACCACGAACTAATCGGCTCGGAGCGGCTACCCTCAGGACGGTGCCGGTGGCAAGCGGCCGCGCATCGTCCCGCGGCGCCCTTTCTCTCCTTCGATGACCCACCGCCAGCGACACACGCGCCGTCACGATCGCCGCCGAGGACCGATCGTCCGGAGCATTACGCTCGGGCTGACGGTCCTCGGCCTCCTGGCGGCGCTCGGCGGGCTGACCACGGTCGGCTACGTCGCCGCCGTCGCCGCCACCGCGCCGAGCCTCTCGGATCTCAAGCCGATCGACAAGGGCCAGAACTCTGCGGTCTACGCCGCCGACGGATCGCGGCTCGGCTACGTCCAGTCCGACGAGATCCGCACGCCCGTCGGCTGGAAAGACATGCCCAAGGCCCTGCGCAACGCCGTCGTCGCCATCGAGGACGAGAACTTCTGGCGCCACCACGGCGTCGACTATGCGGCGATCGTGCGTGCCGGAGTGCGCAACATCAGCTCCGGACGGACCGTCCAGGGCGGCTCGACGATCACCCAGCAGCTTGCCCGCGCGCTCTACATCAAGGACGCCGACCGCTCGTTCGAGCGCAAGATCCGCGAGGCCAAGCTTGCCTCCGAGCTCGAGAAACGCCGCTCGAAGCGGTGGCTTCTGCGCGAGTACCTCAACTCGGTGCCGTTCGGGACGGTCAACGGGCGCACGGCGATCGGGGTCGAGGCCGCCGCGCAGATGTACTTCTCCGAGCGCGCCCAGGACCTGAAGCTCCACCAGGCCGCGCTCCTCGCCGGGCTCCCGCGGGCGCCATCGCAGTACAACCCCTTCCAGAACCCGAGCGCCGCCCTCGAGCGCCGCAACGAGGTGCTCGGCCAGATGGTCAAGAACGGCCACATCTCACGCGCCCGCGCCCGCCGCGCCGCGCGCAGGGGGCTCGGCCTGAACCGGACCGATCGCTACACCAAGCGTCGCGAGCCCTACTTCTTCGACTACGTCCAAGACCAGTTGATCGAGCGCTATGGCGCGGCTGTCTTCCGCCGCGGCGGACTCAAGGTCCGCACGACCATCGACCCGGAGCTCCAGCAGGCCGGTCGGGCGGCGATCACGAGCGCCCTCGGCTATCCCGACGATCCAAGCGCGGCCGTCGTCTCCATCGATCCCAAGAACGGCTACATCAAGGCGATGGCCTCGAGCGGCCAGTACGACGAGCGGACCTTCAACCTCGCCGCCCAGGGCCACCGCCAGCCCGGCTCGGCCTTCAAGACCATGGTCCTGGCCACCGCGGTTCGCAAGCGGGTCGATCCGCGGGCGACGACCTACGACTCCAAGCCGCTGTCGCTCAACCTTCCGAAGTACGGTCGCTGGAAGGTCGCGACCTACGACAAGAGCTACGGCGGTCGCATGGACCTCGTCCGGGCCACGCTGAAGTCCGACAACACGGTCTATGCACAGCTCGACCTCGACCTCGGTCCCAGGTCGGTACGCGAGACCGCGGAGCTGATGGGGATAACCACCAAGCTCGATGCCGTGCCCTCGGAGGGGCTCGGCGGCCTGCGCACCGGCGTCTCGCCCCTCGAGATGGCGAACGCCTACGCGACGCTCGCTTCGGGCGGGATACGCAACAGGCCGAAGGCGATCCTCGAGGTCGAGTTCCCCGACGGGAAGTCGGAGGAACTGGGCAAACCCAAGCGCAAGCGCGTCTTCTCGGACGGGATCGCCTACGAGGTCACGAAGATCCTCGAGCAGAACGTCCAGCGCGGAACCGGCACCAAGGCGCAGATCGGCTGCCCCGCCGCGGGCAAGACCGGCACTACCGACGACTTCAACGATGCGTGGTTCGTGGGCTACACGCCGAGCCTCGCGAGCTCGGTCTGGGTGGGCTACCCGAACGCGCTGCGCGAGATGCGCGGCGTGCATGGGGTGGACGTGGCCGGGGGCACCTTTCCGGCCCAGATCTGGGGGAGGTACATGAGCACCGCCAAGGGCTCGAGCTGCAGTAACTTCGACCGACCGAGCCAGCCGGTGAAGTTCGAGCCCTTCTACGGCAAGCGCGCGCAGGGGAGGGGCTCGGGGAACACCTTCCGGTCGGGCGGCCGTGAATACCGGATCCTCGGCCCCGGCAACTCCTACGGCGGGCGCGACTACTCGGGTCGATACAACCCGTCCTCACCGCGGGCCTACGAGGCGCCTTCCTCCGGCGGCGACTTCGACGGCGGCGGCGGCGGCGGTGGCTCGGAGAGTGGCGGACGCGGCGACTTCGACGGCGGCGGTGGCGGTGGCGGTGGCTCGGAGAGTGGCGGAGGCGGCGACGTCGAGGTCCCCGACTTCTGAGCGACCCTCGGCTCGTCGCGACGGCTGAGCGGCTCCGCGGGAGCCGATCCGGCGGGCGGCGCGTGAGGCCCCCCACTCGGGTCACGGCAGAATGAGGGCGTGGCCGAGCTCGCCCTTATCGCCGCCCTCGAGCGCTCGCTGGGCGTACGCGGCGACCGCATCGTGCGAGCGCTCGGCGACGATGCGGCGGTCGTGGGCGCGCGCGCGGTGGCCGTGACCTCGCTCGATACCGCCGTCGAAGGCGTTCACTTCCGCCTCGACACCCACACGCCGGGCGACATCGGCCACAAGGCGCTCGCCGCCGCCCTGTCCGACCTGGCCGCGATGGGCGTCTGCGCGGGCGAAGCCTACCTCGGCCTCGTATTACCCGAGGCAGTCGACGACGACGACGCGCTCGCCCTGATGCGGGCGGCCGATGCGCTCGCCGAGCGGACGGGCACGACGATCGCCGGGGGCGACGTGGTGAGCGGTCCGGCGCTCGTGGTCAGCGTCGCCGTCACCGGCTGGGCCGACTCACCGGAGGAAGTAGTGACGCGAGACGGCGCACGCCCGGGTGATCTCGTCGGCGTCACCGGTGAGCTCGGGGGCTCGGGCGCGGGGCTCGCACTCCTCGACGGCCTCGACGTTCGGGATCTCGACGCCGGCGCCCGAGAGTCCCTCTTTCAGCGCCACCGCCGGCCGCAGCCCCGTTTAGGCGCCGGTCGAGCGCTGGCCGCGGCCGGGGCAACCTCGATGATCGACCTGAGCGACGGAATCGCCACCGACGCGCGCCACCTCGCCAAGTGCAGCGGGGTGTCGGTCGCCCTCGAGCTCGACCGGCTACCGTTGGCGGCCGGCGTGGAGGCGGTCGCCCGCGCGGCGGAACAGGATCCGCTGGCTCTGGCCGCCACAGCCGGCGAGGACTTCGAGCTGCTGCTCTGCGCGCCCCCGCCGCGCCGCGAACGACTCGAGCGGGCGGCCCACGCGCTCGATTGTCCCCTGACGTGGATCGGCGAGATAGCGTCCGGAGCGGGCATCGAGCTCAGGGGTCGCTCCGGAGCGGCCGCGAGCCTCGCCGGGTTCGAGCACGGGACGCCCCAAGCGAGGAAGTACCGAGCCGCGGGGAGACCGGGCCCCGACGAGCACCCTCAGCGCCGCAGTGCCGACCGCGTTCCGCCCAGCGAGCCCGGCCCGGCGTAGGTGAGCGGCCCACGCGTTCGCGGGGGCGCACGCGGAGGCGGCGGGGCGCTCGCCGCCTCGCCGGCCCGGGCGCTCAGGACGGCGAGCAGCGAGAAAAAGGCGCCGAGCAGGAGGCAGCCGAGCAGCGCGCCGAGGGGCTTCACCTGGCCGCCGGCCACGAGCAGAGCCCCGTACCACAGGCCCTCGACCGGCCCGAGCGAGAGGCGCTGGAGCCAGAAGACCGCAACCGTGAGCGGGAGCACGAGCCCGACCATGGCGAGCACGAGCCCCGGTCGAGAGCCCGCGGCCACGGCCGCACCCGACCACAGATGGACGGCCGGCACGAGGAACAGCGCGGCGAGCGGGTTGACCCACCACAGGGCGAGCACGCAGATGCACACGACGAGCGCCACCGCCGCCCCCGCGCCGGGATCCGAAGGTCGTGACAGACCGTGCAGACGGCGCACCAGCCCGCGCCGGCCGAAGAGCCAGGTCGGCGCGACGGCGAGAACGATTGCGGCGAGCAGCACGAGCGACCAGGCCGTCGGTGGCTCGGCGCTCGGCGGCCCCGCGACCCCGAATCCCGGGATAAGCCCTACCAGGTCGAGCAGGCGGAGCAGGCCGTAGGCGGCCGCGAAGGGAAGCGCGCCGGCGAGCACCCACAGGATCCAAGCCCCGACGCCTCGGCGGCGGCGACCGACCCGCGCGAAGCCGTCGGCCGCGGTCACGACCGCCGGAACGAGGAGCGCAAAGGCCACGAGCGCGACCGCCCAACCGGGCACGAGCTGGCGGGCGCCGGCCAGGTACGTGCCCGGCGGCTCGTCGGACGATAGTCCCGGACCGTCGAGTGCCGAGACCGTGCGCAGGACCGCCCTCCCGAGCTCTCCGAGGCGACGACGATCGAGCTCGGTCACCGAGCGCTCTCCGGGCGGCAGCTCGCCGCTGCCCGAGAAGCGGATCGCCTGGATCTCGCGATCGAGGAAGACCCCCTGGGGGCCGATCCCGAGCGGAAAGGAAAGCCGCAGGAGCTGGCCGGGCACGGTCTCCTGGCCCGGGAGCGTGCCGAGCTCCTGCCGCACGGCATCGCCCGCGGTGCGGGCAAGCCGGGGGCTCGACCGTGTTGGACCGTTCGACCACGGCACGATCGGGGCATCGAGGTCTCCGGGCGCCCCGAGCGCCGAGATCGCCAGCACGGCCTCGACGCTCCGGGGGTCGAGGGTCTCGGCCAGCCGACGGGCGCCGGCCTCGTCGAGACGCGCTCCGTCGAGGGACACGAGCGTCACCGTGCGCCGCGAGGCTCTGCCCTGGAGCGCGCGGGCGAGCTCGAGCAGCGCGGCGGTGTCGGCCGCTCCCGTCGGAGCGCCTCCCGGACCGGCGCCGTACCGGTTGGCCACGACGACGATCTGGCTCTCGCTCGCGACCGTGCCGGCCCGGCGGCCGCTGACGTTGGCGAGCTTGCGGTCGCCGACCTCGAAGTTGTCGATCCTCGACTCGAAGCCACTCGTGGCGAGCGACTCGGCCACGAGCCGGGGCGACGCCGTGCCGACGGCCTCGCCGCCCTCCTCGCCGCGCGCCGCGGTAATCTCCTCGGCCTCCTCGAGCGCGCGCGAGGGGTCGAACAGCTCGTCGGCCGCCAGGCCTCGCGGGAGCGCCGCCGGCCTGCTCTCCACCGAGAACATGGCGACGAGCACGGCGAGCAGGGCCGGCAGCAGGGCGGCCCGGTAGATACGGGGCTCGATCACGGTTCCAAAGTCTCTCCGGGCGCCCAACCTACAATGAGGGGAAGGGAGATCAGATGCCGTCGCAGCCCCCGCGCATCCTACTCGTCGACGACGAGGAGTCGGTTCAGAAGCTGCTGGCCTATCCGCTCCGCAAGGAGGGCTATGAGGTCGTGCCCGCGCGCGACGGAGAGGAGGCGCTCGAGCGCTTCGGCGAGGGAGACGTCGACCTCATCGTCCTCGACGTGATGCTTCCCAAGCGGGACGGCTTCGACGTCTGCCGGCGGCTGCGTGCCCGCAGCCCGGTGCCGATCATCATGCTCACGGCCAAGGCGGAGGAGTTCGACAAGGTCCTCGGCCTCGAGCTGGGCGCCGACGACTACATCACGAAGCCGTTCTCGATGCGCGAGTTCCGCTCGCGCGTGAAGGCGGCCCTGCGGCGCGTGGAGCTCGTGCGCGAGCGCGAGCGCGACGGCGCGGGGGAGCCCCTCGACGTCGGCGACCTCGAGATCGACCTCGGCAAGCGGGCGGTCACGACCCGGGGCGAACCCGTGCGGCTGACCTACGTGGAGTTCGAGATCCTGGCCACGCTTGCGCGCAGCCCCGGGCGCGTGTTCAGCCGCACCGCGCTGCTCGAGGGCCTGTGGGGCGACGCCGCCTATCGCGATCCGCGGACGGTCGACGTGCACATCCGCCACCTGCGCGAGAAGCTCGAGCGCGAGCCGCGGGAGCCCGAGTACATCTTCACGGTGCGGGGGGTCGGCTACCGCTTCCGCGATACCTGATGCCCGCGCCTTCCCGGTCCCGTCTGCGCCTGCGCTCGCTTGCCAACAAGCTGGCGCTGCTGTTCTCGGCGATCATCGCGATCGCGTTCGCCGGCGTGCTCCTCTACGTGGTCCCTCAGCTCCAGTCGAACCTCGAGCAGCAGGCGCTGCGCGACCTGCGCCGGGTGGCCGGGGCGACTTCGGATCCGCTCGGCGACGCCATGGGGACCGACATCACCGAGGCTCAGCTCAACACGCTCGTGCGGGCGGCGTCCGAGCGCGCCGATGCGCGGGTCATGCTGCTCGGGGTGCAGCGCTCGGTCGCTCTCCCCGGGGATTCCTCGCAGGCGCCCAGCCTGTACGTCATCTCGGACTCCCAGGTCGAGCCTCGCGCTCGCCCTGGCTATGGCCTGGCCATGGCCGCCGTCGCCCGTGACGCCGTCGAGGACGGCGTCGGCCGCGAGCGCGGCGACCCGGTCGCGCGCGTGGCCGCACCGCTCTTCTTCCGGGGTCGGGCCGATTGGGTCGCGGTCTACGCGCGGGACCTGTCCGAGGTCGCCGAGATCGTGGGCCTGATCCGCCGCCGGGTGCTCGTGGCCGCCGCCGTCGCGCTGTTCGTCGCCAGCGCGGGGGCCTACCTGGTGGCTCAGGCGGTGGCGGCACGGGTGCGGCGGGTGGAGTCGGCGGCCAAGCAGGTCGCGGCCGGGAAATTCGTCGATCCCGTGCCGGTCGACTCCGCCGACGAGATCGGCGACCTCGCGCACGCCTTCAACGAGATGCAGGAGCAGCTGGTGCGCCTCGACCGGGCGCGACGCGAGTTCATCGCCAACGCCTCGCACGAGCTGCGCACGCCGATCTTCTCGCTCGGCGGGTTCGCGGAGCTGCTCCAGGACGAGGACCTCGACGAAGACACCCGCGACGAGTTCCTGGGTCAGATGCGCGAGCAGACCGAGCGCCTCAAGAAGCTCGCCGCCGACCTGCTCGACCTATCTCGCCTCGACGCCGGCGCCCTCCAGTTGACCCTTGAGTCCGTCGACCTCGGTGAGCTCGCCCGCGATGTCGCCGCCGAGTTCATGCCGGTCCTCGACGGCCACGGGGCCGAGCTCCAGATCGAGGTCGCCGACGACGTGAGCGTTTCCTGCGACCGCCAGCGGATCGCCCAGATCTTGCGGATCCTGCTCGACAACGCGCTGCGCCACACCCCAGAGGGCGCGCCGGTGCGCCTCTCGGTCGCGGCTGCGGACGGCACAGCGCGCGTGGCGGTCGCCGACCGCGGCCCCCAGCTCGAAGGTCGGAGAGTCGAGGAGACCGTCGTCCGCCAGGCATTCGATCGCTTCTATACCGGCGACGCCGCCGGCGGCTCTGGCCTCGGGCTGGCCATCGCCCGGGAGCTCGCCGAGCGGATGGAGGGGGCCATAGCCATCCACGCCGGTTCGCGCGAGACGGTGTTCACCGTCGAGCTTCCGGCCGTGGAGGCCGGCGGCAAGCAACGAAGGCCCCAGCCCGCGCTCGGCCCGGCGGGCGCCACCTCCTGAGTATTCCGCGGCACTCGTCGAGCTCGCCGGCCGCGAGGCGCGAGGGGATCCGCTACCGCTTGGCTCGATTAGGCCCGTCGAACGCCGGGAAGGTGGGGGAGGCTATGAAGGACGCGGACAGCCGCACGGTCTCGCTTGCCGTGCCCTCGGACCCCGACTTCCTGCTTCTCGCCCGGCTCGCCCTCGGGGCGGTCTGCCGCCTCACCACGCTTCGCTCCGACGAGGTCATCGACCTCAAGCTCGCCGTCACGGAGGCCGCGGCCGGGGTGCTCGACGAAGGCGAGCGTCCCCCGACCTTCCCCGACCGGATCGGCTTCGTCTTCCGTCTCGAGCCGGATCGCCTCGTCCTCGAGATCCGGGGCTCACTGCCTTCGGAGGTACCGCTCGAGGAGCGGCGCCTCGGGCGGGCGATCCTCGAGGCCACCGTCGACGGCAGCGAGGATCTGGGCGGCGCGGTGCGCCTCGAGAAGCTACTCGGGCCGGTCGAGCCCTAGAGGTCGCCACTCCCGATGGCGCCTCCACCCCCACGGTATCGGCTTCTCGCGCCCGGGCAGACACGCTAGGAGCGCACCGATCATCTAGGGTGGAGCGCTCGGAGCCGGAGGCGATCTATCTTCCGCGCTCGTTCTTCTCCCAGCACCCTGTGGCCAGCGCCGAAGGAAGGAGCCGTCTTTGCTGCAACCGGTAGGGGTCGGCCACAAGACGCTCGCTGACTACACCCATCTCGTCGGCCGCTCGCTGTGCGACGAGATTCGCTCGCTCGCCGAGGGTCTCGAGGGCCTGAAGGTGCTGCATCTCTCGGCCACGGCCTTCGGGGGAGGAGTCTCCGAGCTCCTGTACTCGGTAGTGCCGCTCATGCGCGACGTCGGGATCGACGCGCATTGGCAGCTGATCATCGGCCGGGAGGAGTTCTTCAACGCCACGAAGCTCCTCCACAACGCCCTTCAGGGCCACCCGCTCGACCTCTCCCCGACCGAGTGGCGCGTCTGGGAGGAGTACAACGAGATGAACGCCGAGATGCTCCAGGGGGGCTGGGACGTGATCATCGTCCACGATCCCCAGCCGGCGGCCATGCGCCGCCACGTAGCCGATAAGGCGCGCAACTGGGTCTGGCGCTGCCATATCGACCTCTCGACGCCGCATCCACCGACGATCGACCGCCTCGTCCCGATCGTCTCCGAGTACGACGCCTTCCTCTTCCACATGGCCGGCTACGTACCGGGCGCTCTCGACGGGAGTGGCGACGCGGTGAACATCGTTCCCCCGGCGATCGATCCGCTCTCTCCGAAGAACATGGCGCTCTCCTCCGAGGACGCGGCGTTCGTCTGCGACCAGTTCGGCATCGACGTCGACCGTCCGCTCATGTGCCAGGTCTCGCGCTTCGACCCTTGGAAGGACCCGATCGGCGTGATCGACGCCTACCGGATCGTGCACGAGGAGCTTCCGGAGGTGCAGCTCGCCCTCGTCGGCTCGATGGCCACCGACGACCCCGAGGGCTGGCAGTTCTTCAACTCCACGCTCGAGCACGCCCAGGGCGACCCCGACATCAAGATCCTCAACAACCTCAACAACGTCGGAGCGATCGAGGTCAACGCCTTTCAGTCGCAGTCCGACATCGTGATCCAGAAGTCGACGCGCGAGGGTTTCGGCCTGACCGTCTCCGAGGCGCTGTGGAAGGGTCGCCCGTTCATCGGCGGGGACGTGGGTGGCATTCCGCTTCAGATCGAAGACGGCACCTCTGGCTTTCTGGTCTCGACTCCCGAGGAGTGCGCCGACCGGGCGCTGCGGATCCTCCGCGATCCCGGGCTCGGCAAGCATCTCGGGCGCACCGGCAAGGAGTACGTGCGGACCCACTTCCTCACCCCGCGCCTGCTGCGCGACTGGCTCGGTATCTTCCGCAATCTCCGATGATCGGATCGCCGCGGTGAGCCCCGACGCCCGGATCGTGCTCGTGTCGAACCGCGGTCCGGCGGCCTTCGAGCGCGACGAGAACGACGAGTTCGTCGCCCACCGCGGCGGCGGGGGGCTCGTTACCGCCCTCACCGGCCTCGTCCACCATCGCGACGCGCTCTGGATCGCCTCGGCCATGACCGACGCCGACATCGAGGTCTCGCGTCTCCACGACGGCGGGTCGTTCGACTACGAAGTCGATGACACCACCTACCATCTTCGCCTCGTCGAGTCGGATTCCGAGGCCTACGACCGCTTCTACAACGTCGTCGCCAACCCGCTGCTGTGGTTCATCCAGCACTACCTGTGGGACCTCTCGAACGCGCCCGACATAGGCGCCAACGAGATCGATGCCTTCGAGCACGGCTATCGCACGGTCAACGACGACATCGCCCATGCGGTGCTGGCCGAGATCGGCCAGGACGAGGATGCCGTCGTGATGCTCAACGACTACCACCTCTACCTCGCCCCGCGGGCGATCCGGCGCGCCCGCCCGGAGGCTCTCCTGCATCACTTCATCCACATCCCCTGGACCCAGCCCGACGCCTGGCGCGTGCTGCCGTCGGGCATCCGCGAGGAGATCTACGAGGGGGTGCTCTCGAACGACATCATCGGTTTCCACACCAAGTCGTACCGGCGCAACTTCTTGCTCTGCTGTAAGGAGCTGTGCGATCTTCCCGTCGACTTCGAGGCGGGTACGGTCGAGTTCGAGGGACGCGAGGTGTGGGTGCGCTCCTACCCGCTGCCGATCTCCGCCGACGACTTCCGTCGCAACGCCGCGACCCCCGAGGTCCAGGAGTACGAGGAGGAGGTCCTCCGCCGCCGCCGCGAGCACCTGATCCTGCGCGTCGACCGCGCCGACCTGTCGAAGAACGCCCTGCGCGGGTTCACGGCCTTCGACATGTTCCTCTCCCAGCACCCTGAGTTCCGCGAGCGGGTCACGTTCGTCGCCCATCTCGTACCTTCGCGCCAGGACGTGCCCCAGTACGTCGAGTACCTCGAGAAGATCGAAGCGCTCGTGGCCGTGATCAACCACCGCCACGGGACGACCGACTGGATGCCGATCGATCTCAGGGTGCGCGAGAACCTGCCCGAGGCCATCGCCACCTACAAGCACTACGACCTGCTGGTGGTCAACGCCATGTTCGACGGCATGAACCTCATCGCCAAGGAGGGGCCGCTCGTCAACGAGCGGGCCGGGGTCAGCCTCCTGTCTGAGAACACCGGTGCCCACGAGGAGCTCGGCGAGTACTCGTTGTCGGTCAACCCGTTCGACGTACAGGAGCAGGCCGACGCCATCCATCGGGCTCTGACCATGTCCGAGGAAGAGCGAGAGTGGCGCTGTGACGGCCTCAAGCGGCTGGTGACCGCCCGCGACCCCGGGGACTGGGTCGACGACCAGCTGGGCGACATCGAGGCCAAGCGCCGACAGGCGGCGGGCGGCGGCGGCTAGCTATGCGCGCCGCGCCGCTCGCGGCGGGGGAGCACGAACGTGCCGTTGGCGGAACCCGGCGGCCGGCCGTACAGGCGACCATCCTGACGTTCCTCGCCGGCGGTCCGCTAGACCCCGGCGCACACGAGCCAGCCGCCGGGTCCCTGGTTCGTAAAGGGGCTTAGCAGGCGATCTCTCCCCCTCGGCGTCGAGTCAAAGAGGCGGGTGCGCGGTGCTAGCGTGTCGCGCCGCATGCCGCTCTACGACCTGACGTTGATCCTCGACCCCGAGGCCTCGGACGAACGCCGCGCCGAGGTCCTCGACGGAGTGCGCAGGACGGTTGAGGCCGACGGCGCGATCGTCGGCGACTACGACTGGGGCGTGCGGCGGCTCGCGTTCGAAATCGATCGTCACGGCGACGGCGAGTACCACCTGCTGCAGATCGATGCAACCCCGCCTCTCCTCGAGCGCCTCGACCGCACGCTGAAGATAACCGACGAGATCATGCGCTTCCGCTTCATCCGCCTCAAGTCGGACTCGCCGCCGCCCACCCCTCCGCGGCCGGAGGGCCCGCGCCGAGGCGAGGAGGAGCACTCCGGGGCATCGCCCGTCGCCGCCCGCGCGGCTGCGGACGCGCCAGCGCGGGAGTAGCGCGCGTAGGCACCGTCGTCGCGCGCGGCTTTGCCTCGGCCGCCGGGGACCCCGTCAGGGTCACCTCGAGGTTCCCGGGCTATATGCCGTTGTCGGGTGCCCCATCGACGACCGGGTGGAAGGAAGGCGGATCGTCGTACGGGGCGGCCAGCGGACACGGCGGCAGCTGCTTGAGCTCGAGTTCCCGCCCTAAGGGGGGCGCCGTTGGCATCCGGCCACCCACAGTGCAACGGCTCTGCGAAACCTCTCCGACTTTGCTGGAACTTCTCGCGTCGGCGCATCTGTTCCGGGTGATGGCACCGCTACAGTCGCCTCGACCGACTCCCGCGACCTCCGCCCTAGAAGACAAGGAGCACCCATGGCAGCAACCAACATCAACCGCGTCGTCCTGACCGGGAACCTCACGCGCGATCCCGAGTTGAGGACCACGGGAAGCGGCACGCCGGTCTGCAGTCTGCGCCTCGCCTGCAACACCCGACGTCGCGACGCCTCCGGGGAGTGGGTCGACAAGCCCAACTACTTCGACGTCACGGTCTGGGGCGCCCAGGGCGAGAACTGCGCGACCTACCTGCAGAAGGGAAGGCCGGTGGCCCTCGACGGGCGACTCGAGTGGCGGGAGTGGCAGGACCAGCAGGGCAACAAGCGCCAGGCGGTCGATATCATTGCCGACTCCGTGCAGTTCCTCGGCTCGCGCGATGGGGCGGAGAACGGCGGCGGGCGCTTCGGCGGGAGCGACGTCCCGACCGACACCGGCGACTTCGAGCCGGCGGCGGCGGGAGCGGGCCCCGACGACGACATCCCGTTCTGATTTCGATTAGGCAGGAGCTCTAGGCGTGGCAAGGCAGCGTGGCCGGCAGCCGGCGGGTCGCCGACGGGACAACCGAAGGGGACCGGGGGGTGGCGGACGCCGCAAGTCGTGCCCGTTCTGCCGGGACAAGATCGACTTCGTCGACTACAAGGACACGGCCTTACTGCGCCGTGCCATGAGCGAGAAGGGCAAGATCCGCTCGGCGCGGATCACGGGCTGCTGCCGGCGGCATCAGGCTCAGCTGGCGCGCGCCATCAAGCGGGCGCGTGAGCTGGCGCTGTTGCCCTACGTGGGCTGAGCGGTGAGACTCCTGCAGACCTTCGCTGACCGGTGTCCTCGGGGCTCGCTTTGCGCCCAGCAAAGCTTCGCCCCTGCGTCCTTGGTCAGCTCGGTTTTCGAAGCCTCACTCCGCCGCGTCCCTCCCGCCTTCTGACGCCGCTCGCCCGATCGACTGATGGCGCAGGCGATTCTCCTCCAAGACGTCGACACGCTCGGTGAGCAGGGCGACGTCATCGACGTCGCTCCCGGCTATCTGCGCAACTACCTGGCGCCGCGGCGGCTTGCGCAGCCGGCGACGGCGGGCGCCATCGCCGAGGCTCAGCGCCGCGTCGAGGCGGCGGAGCGGGCTCGGCGCGAGGCGGCCGAGCGGGCCGGGGAGAACGCTGACCTCCTCCGGCGCACCGTGCTCACCATCCCCCACGCCGCGGGCGAGGACGGGCGGCTGTTCGGCTCGGTCACCGCGCAGGAGATCGTCGACGCGATCGGGCAGGCGCGCGGGATCAAGGTCGACCGCCGCAAGGTCGCGCTCGAGCAGCCGATTCGTGCGACGGGCACCTACATGGTCAACGTCGAGGTCGACGACGGCGTGAGCGCGGACGTCAAGACGATCGTCACACCTGCCTGACGTGGCCGGGGCCGGGCCGCCCGAGTCGAACGGGCGGGTCCCGCCGCACAACCTCGAGGCCGAGTCGGCGGTGCTCGGCGCGATCCTGCTCTCCGAGCGCGCGCTCGACCCGGTCCTGATCGACGTTCGGCTCGCGCCCGAGGACTTCTACCGGGAGCGCCACCGCCAGATCTTCCGGGCCATGATCCGACTGAAGGAACGGTCGGAGCCCGGCCCGATCGACACGGCCACCCTCGCGGCCGAGCTCGAGTCACAGGGAGTCCTCGAGGAGGTGGGGGGGCGCGACTACGTGCAGCAGCTGCCGAACGTGGTTCCGGCCGCGGGAAACGCCGCCCACTACGCCCGGATCGTCAAGGACCGCGCGGTCGAGCGGCGACTGCTCGACGCCACGCGCGAGATCCAGGAACGGGTCTACGGCGCGCACAGCGAGGCGCGTGACCTCGTGGAGGACGCCGAGGCGAAGTTGTTCAAGATCGCCCACGACGGCGCGACCGGGGAGGTGCGGGCGCTCGGCGACGTACTCTACGAGGAGGTCGATCGGCTCGAGCGGCTGTCGCGGGAGAACATCGCCCTCACCGGCACCCCGTCGGGCTTTCAGGACCTCGACGAGCTCACCGGCGGCTTTCAGCCGGGCAACCTGATCGTCCTCGCGGCACGACCCTCGATGGGTAAGTCGGCGCTCGTCGTGAACATCGCCGAGAACGCCGCGCTCGACCACGGCCGGGGCGTGGCGCTCTTCTCGCTCGAGATGTCCGAGACCGAGCTTGCCCAGCGCTTCATCGCCTCGCGCTCGAAGCTCAAGGGCGACGATCTCCGCAAGGGTCGGGTCAAGCCCGACAGCTGGCCCAAGGTCGTGCGCGCCACCGAGCAGCTCGCCGCGGCGCCGCTGTTCGTCGACGACTCGAGCGACCTCGGCATCCTCGACCTGCGCGCCAAGGCCAGGCGGCTGCACACGAAGAACCCGCTCGGACTGATCGTCGTCGACTACCTCCAGCTCATGCGCCACGAGGGTGGGCGCGACGCTAACCGGGTCGAGCAGGTGGGTCAGTTCAGCCGCGGGCTCAAGATCCTCGCCCGCGAGCTCGGCGTGCCCGTGATCGCGGTGTCCCAGCTCTCACGCGGGGTCGAGTCGCGGCCCGACAAGCGCCCCCTCCTCTCCGACCTGCGCGAGAGCGGCCAGATCGAGCAGGACGCCGACCTCGTGATGATGATCTACCGCGACGAGTACTACAACCCGGGCGATTCCGAACGCCCGGGCGTGGCCGACATCATCGTGGCCAAGCACCGCAACGGCCCGATTGGAGAGGTCGGTCTCGCCTTCCTCACGCGCTTCCCGAAGTTCACCAGCCTCGCGCGGGAGTCGGCGCTCCCGGGTGGCGCGGTCCCGGTGGAGGCGGCGTAGGCGGCGCGAGCGAGCTTCGCCCGCATGGTGCCCCGCACCTAACCGCCCAACCGTAGACTCGAGACCATGCCGGGACTGGCGATCGTCGGCGCCCAGTGGGGCGACGAGGGCAAGGGCAAGGTCACCGATCTGGTGGCCGAGCGTGCCGACGTCGTCGTGCGCTTCCAGGGCGGCAACAACGCCGGCCACACGATCGTCCGCGACGGCGCGGTCTTCAAGCTCCATCTCATCCCTTCGGGGATCCTCCACCCCGGCCGCATCTGCGCGATCGGCAACGGCGTCGTCATCGACCCGCGCGTCCTCACCGAGGAGCTCGACGGGCTCAGGCGCCGCGGCGTCGACACGGGCGGACTGCGGATCTCCGCCAACGCGCACCTGATCATGCCCTACCACCTGATGCTCGACCACGCCGGCGAGGCCAGGCTCGGCAAGCTCGAGATCGGCACCACGCGGCGGGGCATCGGGCCCTGCTACGCCGACAAGGCGGAACGGCTCGGGATCCGCGTCCAGGACCTGCTCGACGAGAAGATCCTCAAGCAGAAGATCTACGCCGCGCTCGAGCCCAAGCGCCAGTCGCTGCGACCCTACGCCAAGGACCCCTCCTCGACCTGCACGCCATGACCGAGGACTACCGGACGCTCGGCCATCGGCTCGAGCCCTACATCGCCGACACCGCGCGAGTCGTCTGGGATACCCTCGACCGCGACGGGCTCGTCGTCTACGAGGGCGCGCAGGGGCTCTGCTCGACATCGATCACGGGACCTATCCCTTCGTGACCTCCTCGAACCCCGTGGCGGGGGCGGCGTGCGTCGGCGCGGGCGTCGGTCCCAAGGACATCGACGACGTCTGGGGGTCGCGAAGGCCTACGTGACCCGCGTCGGGTCGGGTCCCTTCCCGACCGAGCTCGACGGCGACCTCGCCGACCAGATCCGCGCCCGCGGCGGCGAGTACGGAACCACGACCGGGCGCGCCCGGCGCTGCGGCTGGCTCGACCTTGTCGCCCTCCGCTACGCGGCCCGCATCAACGGACTGACCGGCCTCATCGTCACCAAGCTCGACGTCCTCACCGGCATCGACCCGGTCTGCGTGGCCACCCGCTACCTCGGCTCAGAGGACGCGAGCTTCGACGCGTTCCCCTACCACCAGTCGATCGTCCACAAGGCGCGCGGTGAGCTCACCGAGCTGCCGGGGTGGCGGGAGGACATAACGGGTGCTCGCTCGCTCGACGACCTTCCGGAGAACGCGCGCCGCTACCTCGAGTTCGTGAGCGACTACGTCGGGGTGCCGCTGGCCTTCGTGGGGGTCGGCCCCGGGCGCGACGAGATGATCGCCACCGAGGTGGCCCAGCGGGCGGTGGGGGCGGCGGTGTAAGACGTCGAGGGCTGCCTATGGCTCTTGGAGTTGTCTCTGTTGGCGCTCGATCTCCCGCTGGATGTCGGGGCTCGAGCTGAGGAAGGCGATGCCAATGACGAGGAGGGCGAGGATGACGGCGCCTATGACGGTGGCGATGATCCCGGTGATGAGCCCGCCCATGGCGATGCCGCCGTGTTGCCTCGTCCGACCACGGCTGACCCTGCGCCGGCCCTTGACGCCGAGAACTATGGCCGCGATGCCCAGCAGGACCCCGAGCACGCCGGCGGTCGGGATCGCTCCGAGAATCCCGACGATGCCGAGGACCAGGGCCACAATGGCCGGCGTGTTGCCTTCGCCGGCCGATCCGGTGGGGTGTCCAACCTGCTGCTGCCAGCCGCCGGGCGGCACGGGTCCGGCGTACGTGGGCGCGCCCCCGCCTCCTGGCGACTGCGGCCCGCCGGGAGACTGAGGCGGCGAACCCCCCGGCGACTGCGGTCCTTCGGCTGGCGGAGGGGCAGGGCTCTGGTCGGGCCCCGGAGACTGCGGTCCGGATGGCGACTGGGGTCCGGGTGGCGACTGCGGCCCCTGCGGAGCGTCGCCTCCATCCGCTCTGTCTCGTTCCGGTGGCGGGGTGGTCACGATTGCTCAGGCGCGCACGACGCGAGTCGAGGCAGCGATGTCGTGGAACGCGCCGTTCTCTTGGTCCCACAGCGGCCAGAGATAGTTCACGAGCGTCACGAGGTAGAGCAGAACCATCACCAGAGCGCCGACTCCGACGGCGTCCGAGACGGTGAGCCCGTACCAGGCAAACAGCGGTATGTAGCCGAACACGATGTACTTCATCAGCCAGTGACGTACGGCCACGGTTCCGAGCGTCACGGGGCCACCGTCTGTTCGCACGACCCGAACCCCCAGCAACTGCTTGGCGAGGGTCTGGCCATTGGTTCTGCCGGAGCGTGCCATCAGGAAGCCGGTGTAGGCGGCGTAGAGGGCGAAGCCGATCAGAAAGTTCACCACGGCTCCGGCTGCCGCAACCCCTTCACTCCCGGTCACCACCGTTCCGAAGCCAAAGGCGATGGTGACCAGGACGCCGAGCACGAAAGTAATGATGAGCCACATCACGCCGTCGATAAGAGTCGCGGCTAGCCGAGATCCCCAGTCCGCGAGCGCGCCGCTCGACGGTATCGCGGGCTGCTGCCATCCGCCGGCCGGAACGGGGCCGGCGTAGCCCGCTGCGGCCGGGGATTGAACCCCCACCGCCGGCTGCGGGCCGGTCGGGCTCTGAGGGCCTGGCGGCGCCTGGGGTCCGGCTCCCGAGGCGGCGGGCGATTGAGGAGCCGGAGGTGACTGCGGGCTGTTCGGACTCTGGGGGGCGGCGGGACTCTGCGGTCCCGCGCCGGGGATAGGCGGCTCAGTGTCGCGCTCGGGTGGCGTGCTCATAGTCCGGACGATAACCGACCCAAAGGCGGAAGCGAGTCCTGGCGAGTAGTGCCTCCTCACACCTGTGCGAACGCCGGCGACACGCTAGGTCGCCCGTTCGAGGGAGCCTGTGCTCCCGTCCTCGAGCACGATCCGCTCCCCCCGCCGCAGAAAGCGCAGGCCGAGCGCGAGCGCGGCCAGCAGAGCCATGGTCGCCATGGTGATCTGTACGCTCAGCAGTCCCTCGGGCGTCCAGTAGACGTCCTCGAGCTCGAGCAGCAGGGCCGACTCGTCGAGGGTGAGCCCCATTCCCGCGCCAAAGGCGAGGGCGAGCGGCCGCTCGAGCTCCTCCTGGCGGGTCACGATCGCCGCGGCCCCGCTCGTGAAGGCGAGCGCGATGCCGGGGACGAAGTGGTGGATGTGGCGGCGCCCGACGCGAAAGTCGCGGAAGGGACCGAAGGTGGCGCGCGTACGCAGCGCGTATGTAATCCCGCGCGCGAGGGCGAAGGTGGCGACGAAGGAGGCGAGCAGGTTGAAGAGGATCTTCTCGCTCGGCGAGACGTCGGCGTAGCCGGCTGCGGCCACTCGTGCGGTCTCGGCCGCCGCCTCCTCGGCGGCGAGCAGGATGTCGTCGGAGTCACGCGGAAGGGGAGCCGAGCCCCGCCGCCACACGCGGCCGTACTCGAGCGCGAGGGCGGCCGAGGTCGCGATCCCGGCCACGAGGCCGATGCCGAGCGTCCGGCGCTCGGCCGGACCCCAACCGCGAATGATCCCCCGGTCGGGGCGCCGGCGCAGGGACAGCCGGCTCATCGCCGCGCCGCCCGCTGTAGGCGAAGACGGTTCGCCCGCCGTCCTGCCCCTGCCCGCCTCACACCGACCACCGCTCGAGTAGGTCCTCGTTCGACACCTCGCGGATCGGGCGGGCCGGCGCCCCCATGACCACCGCTCGGGGGGCCACGGACCGGGTCACGAGCGCTCCCGCGGCCACGTAGGCCTCCTCGCCGACCTCTATGCCCGGCAGCAGCGCGGCCGCGCCGCCGATGCGGCACGCCCGCCGCAGCACGACGCCGCGCAGCGGCTCGTCGCGCGCATGGCGGCCCATCGCGTGGTCGTTCATGGTCACCGTGCCCGGTCCGACGAAGACGTCGTCCTCGACCTCGCTCCAGGCGGTCAGGTAGCAGTGGGTCTGGACCTTCACCCGCGCCCCGATCGTCACGTCGTTGTCGACCGCCGAGCCGCGCCCGACCACCGACTCCTCGCCTACGCGGCCGCGCTCGCGCACGTGCGCCTGATCGCCCACTACCGCGCGCTCGCCGATCCGCGCGCCCGCGAGCACGACCGCACCCGCGCCGACCGCCGCGCCCGGCTCGACGGCGAGCGGTGGGGGCGCCGCCCGCGGGGCCGTCGACCGTGGCCCGAGCGCGGGCGGGCGGCCGAGGACGGCGCCGTCCCCGAGGCGGCACCCTTCCCCGACCACCGTGCCGGCGTGGATGACGACGTGCCCGCCGACCGCGACGCTCTCGGGCAACTCGACGCCCTCTCCGAGGAGTAGGCCCGGCGCGCGCTCGTCCGCCGCGCGCAGGCCTCCGGGCTCCGACCCGACGGCCCCCTCAGACCGCAGCGGCACGCGCGGGCACCTCCGGATCGGCCACCGCGCGGGCTTGCACGCCCGCGCGACCCCGCAGCGAGCGGTCGAGCGCCTCGAGCACCCCCACCACCGCCACCCCGGTGCGAGCCCCCGAGCGCGGTTCGCGCCCCTCGCGCACGCAGTCGAGGAAGTGGCGGCACTCGATGCGCAGCGGCTCCTCGTTCGATATCCGTGGGCTCCAGACGTCACCCGAGCGCGCGATGTACTCCCCGTAGGAGGCGAAGTCCTGGTCGAAGCCCTTGTCGTAGACCGTGACCTTCTGCTCGAGCGCCATGTCGTCGAAGGTCGCCATCCGCTTCGATCCGACGACGGTGAAGCGCCGCTCCTTGTGCGGGTCGAGCCAGGAGAGGTGGAGGTGCGCCGACAGCCCGGAGGGAAAGCGCAGATGGCAGAAGACCACGTCCTCGACGCCATGGCGCATGTAGCTCTCTCCGAAGGCCTCGAGCTCGGCCGGTTCCTCGCCCGCAAGCGCCAGCACCACCGAGACGTCATGCGCTCCGAGCGACCACAGCGCGTTCTCGTCGGCGCGCAGCTTGCCCAGGTTGAGCCGGTTCGAGTAGAGGTAGAAGAGGTCGCCGAGCTTGCCGGAGTCGGCGATCTGCTTGAGCTTCTCGACGCCCGGGTGGTACTCGAGCAGGTGGCCGACCATGAGCACCCGGCCGGCCGCCCGTGCCGCCGCGGCGACCTCCTCGGCCGCGGCGACCGACTGAGCGAGCGGCTTCTCGACGAAGCAGTGCTTGCCGGCGGCCAGCACCCGCAGGGCGACCTCGGCGTGGGTGGGCACGGGGGTCGCGCAGACCACGGCGTCGAGCTCGGGGTCGGCGAGCAGCTCGTCGAGCTCCGCGCTGACCGAGACGCGCGGGAACTGCGCTACGACCCGCTCGCGAGCGGCCTCCGAGCCGTCGCAGAGCCAGCGCAGCTCGGCCCCCGGCAGACGGTCCAGGTTTCGGGCCAGGTTCGGGCCCCAGTAGCCGAGGCCCACGACCCCCACGCGGATCGGGGACTCGGCGGGCACGCCGCTCGTCATCGTCGGGCAGTGTAGGAGGCGAGCAGGTCGCAAACGCGCTCGCCGGCGCGGCCGCCCCCGTAGAGCTCGGGTCGCTCGCCGGCCCGAGGCGGCCGGTCGAGGGCGGCGAGGGCCGCTTCGGGGTCGAGGTCGACGAGCTGGTTCCACCCGGCCTCGACGGTCTCGATCCACTCCGTGCGGTCGCGGAGGGTAAGGCACGGCACGCCGAGCAGGTAGGCCTCCTTCTGCGCCCCGCCGGAGTCGGTGAGCAGCGCGCGGGAGCCTGCGAGCAGCTTGAGGAAGTCGAGATAGCCGAGCGGGCGGACGAGCCGGACGCCCGGCGCGCCCGCCAGCCGATCGGCGAGCTCGGGCAGGGCCTCGAGGCGCGCGCGGGTGCGGGGATGGACCGCGAAGACGGCCGGCAGGGGAAGGGCCTCGAGTAGCGTGACGAGCCGCTCGAGGCGCTGCGGGTCGTCGACGTTCCCCGCTCGATGAGCGGTCACGAGCAGGTACTCGCCCTCCTCGAGGCCGTGCTCGGCGAGCGCCCGCGAGCGGCGCTCGGCGAGCGGGGCGAAGGTGAGGGCGACGTCGGCCATCACGTCGCCGACCAGGTGGACCTCGCCGGCGACCGACTCGCGCCCGAGGTTGTCCACGGCCGTCGGGGTGGAGCACAGCAGGAGGGCGCTTGCGTGATCGGCGAGGACCCGGTTGAGCTCCTCGGGCATTGAGCGGTCGAAGGAGCGCATGCCCGCCTCGACGTGAGCGACGGGCAGGCTCCCCTGCGCGCCCGCGAGCGCGCCCGCGAGGGTCGAGTTCGTATCACCGTAGACGAGGACGAGGTCGGGGCGCGCGGCCGCCAGCTCCGGCTCGAGCGCCGCGAGCATGCGAGCCGTCTGGTCGCTGCTCGTGCCCGATCCGACGGCCAGCTCGCGGTCGGGCAACGGGATTCCCAGCTCGGCGAAGAAGATCCCCGAGAGCTCGTCGTCGTAGTGCTGGCCGGTGTGGATCGTCGTCTCCTCGCCGATCTCACGCAGGCGACTCGAGACGGCCGCGGCCTTGACGAACTGGGGTCGATTGCCGATGACGGTGGTGATTCGCATCTGCGCTCAAAGCGGAGGGCCCGGCCGTGGGGGAGGTTTCCGCCGGGCCGGAGGGGTATCATCCCGTCCCATGGTCGCCTGGGTTCTCGAGAGCGCTCGTGGGACTGCTTGGAACCTCTCCCGCGCGGTCCGCCACCTGGCCTGGTACATGAACTACTGCGTCGATGCCTCGGCGACGCGGAGCTGCGAGCCGCCGTCGGTAGAGCGAGCCGAGCCACGCGCGGCCGCGGGCCGCACCTCCTGAGCGCCCTCCTCGGCGCTTGCCTCAGACCGTCGCCGCGAGCTCGGCTTCGATGTGCTCGCGCAGGGCCGCCGCCGCCCCCCGCGTAATCTCCCCGGGCCCGTCAAAGGTGTGTTCCTCGACCCCGCCCACGGCCTGGACCTCCCGCGTGGTCGAGGCCAGGAAGGCCTCCGAGGCGTGAAGGAGCTCGTCGCTGGCGAGCGGGCGCTCGCGCACGTCGACGAGCCGCATCAGCCGGTCGCGCGTGATCGAGGCGAGGATGTGGTCCTCGAGCGGGGGCGTCGACAGGGCGCCGTCGGGGTCCACCCAGAAGATCGAGGCCGTGGGGGCCTCGAGCACCCGTCCGTGCGGGGTGACCATCAGCGCCTCGTCGAACCCGCGCTCGCGCGCGAGCCGGCTGCAGAGCATGTTGCCCGCGTAGGAGAGCGACTTGATCCCGTCGAGCACCCGCGTCGGCGCGTACGGGACGAAGCCCAGCCGCGGACGCTCGGCGCCGGGCGGGAGTGGCTCGGTCAGGAGCAGCCGCCGGCCTCCGCGCGTCAGGATGAGCCGCAGGCAGCCGTCGAACTCCGCGCCGCCGCGCGCTGCGAGCAGCTCTCGGGCCTCGGCCTCGAAGTCGGCGCGGGGGACGCCCTCGCCGAGGCGGAGGTTGGCCGCAGAGCGCTCGAGCCGGTCGAGGTGGTCGCCGAGGGCGAACGGGCGGCCGTGGTAGACGCGGACGACCTCGAACACGCCGTCGCCGCGGATGAAGCCGTCGTCGGTGACCGGGATGAAGGTCTCGCCCGTGAGCGAGATCCTACCGTCGAGGCAGGCGAGCTCGGCGGAGGCGACGGCGGCGGCTGGCGAAGCTTGGTCGGTCATCGGAGCGGCGGGTCGGGCAGGGGCTCGGGCTTGTCGCGTCGCAGCGCCGCGCCGGCCATGGGCCGTGTAGGAATCGAACCTACAACCTTGGGATTAAGAGTCCCCTGCTCTGCCAATTGAGCTAACGGCCCGGAGCTGGGCGCCGGCGCGCGCAGTTGCCGCCGGCGGCCTCGATCACATTCTAGGCGCGGGGACCCTACCGCTCCGACGGGCGACCGCCGACCGCCGTCGCCGGGCCCTTGCCGCTCTGTCCGTCGCCGTTCGGGTTGCCGTCGGCGGACCTGCCCGCCCCGTCGCTTGGGCCTGCCTCTTCGATCAGGTAGGTCCTCACGCCACCGGCGACGCGGAAGGTCGCTCCGTCGCGGTCGATCGACACCTCACGCGCGCCGCCTGGGACCGGGCCGCCGACGACCCGGCGGGCCCGGGCCTCGGGCGGGAGGCTCAGGTCGATCCTCATCCGTCCCGGTCCGTTCGCGGCGATTCGCACCCGCAGCGTCCGGCCGCCGCTCAGGCGGGCTCGCCGACCGTCGACCTTGGCCCGGTTGAGGTTCTCGAGCCGGACGTCCAGGGTGTTACGGGGCGCCCGGGGCTCGGCACCGGTCCAGCGCGTCCCCTCTACCGTGCTCGGAGCGGGCGGTCTTCCGTTCGCCGAGGTCACCGGCGCGGTGCGCGGATCGCCCTGACCGAAGGCGAGGCTGCGCGCGTCGATCGCGGCGCGGGCCGGCTTGGTCCCCGGGTTGCCGCTCGCGTTGCGAGCACGGAGGTCGCTGACCCAATAAGCGTGGTCGTGCACTAGGCCCAGACGGGCGCGAGAGGTGGCGGGCATGAGGGCGTAGCTCACCCGGCTCGGCGAGCGCTTCACACGGGCGGCGCCGAGGAACCTCTTTGCGGCTCGCCAGTCGTCGAGCAGCGCGAGGGCGGAGTGCTCACCCGGAAAGGTCCAGAGCTGGCTGCGCAGGCCGAGGCGGTCGAAGCGCCTCTGTTGCTTGCGCGGCCCGGGATAGAGCACGAGGTCGTCACCCGCCGCGACCCAGTTCAGAAACGGCAGCCAGCGAGCGTTCTCGAGCAGCCCGTGAGAGTTCGTGTCCTGGGTGAAACGCCCGACGTCGCGTGGCGGAGCGGGCGGAAGCCATGCGCCGCGGGCCGGCGGGCCGACCGCGGTGAATGCCCGCCCGAAGAGGTCGGGATACAGGACGCCGAGGCGGTATGTGCCGTAGCCGCCCATCGAGTAGCCGGTCAGGGCCACGCGCTTCGGGTCGAGGGCGAAGCGGCGGGCGACGTCGCGCCACACCTCGAAGAAGTCGACCTCGGCCGCGTCCATGTACCAGCCATCGGCCCCGCGCCCGAGCGGGGTGACCACGGCGTGGCCACGCTCGTCGCCGAACTGCGTGAGTTGGTTGGGTGAGAAGACCGCGTACTGGGTGTACGTGGCGCCCAGCGAGTGCAGCGAGAAGGTGAGGCCACGCGGGCGAGTGGGTCGGGAGGGCCTCGGGAGCCGCAGCAGGTAGGGCTGGAGGCGTCCGCCGTAGGCCGGGAACTCGTCGCGGAAGCCCTCGGGCAGCCTCTGGGAGGACGAGAGGATGCGCGCCTGGGTCGCCTTGGGCGGGTGGATATAGCGCCGCACCCCGTCGGCAAGGCGAGCGAAGCTGACGTCGGCGCGGAGGTCGGCGGTGCTCGGAGCGACGAGCGGGGCCGCGCGCTTGAGGAGGCGGGCCTGCTTGGACTCGAACCAGTTGCCGATGCCGATCTCGGGCTCGTACCCCGGTCTGGGTCGGTTTCCCTGGGGCTCGTTGAAGCGGAAGGCGAGGTTGAACACCCCGGGCGCACCCTCGCTCGGGTCACCCGAGCCCGGCTCGGTCGAGGTCGGCCCGCCAGGGCGAACCCGCTCGAACCGGTTGCTCGGGGAGCGCAGCCCGACCCCGGCCACGTAGCGCCAGGTCGACCGGCCGGGATCCATGATCGAGCGCGGGACCCGGATCGTCATCTGGTTGCGAGCGCGGCTGATCGAGACGCCGACGCCGGCGGGCGATCGGTCGGGAACGAGCTTCCCGCTCAGTGGATCCCGGCGGAAGACGCGACCGCCGGTACCCCACGCGGTCACGAAACGGTCGAGCCCGGGCGAGGTGACCCCGGCTTCGCCCGGCCATGCGACCGGCGCGCGACCGCTTCGGTCGGTGTCGATGCCTATGCCGACGATCGCGGCATTGGCGGCCTTGACGGTGTTGAGGGTGACCCGGTAGAGGACCGCTCCACGCGTCGGCCTGATCCGCAACTCGACGAGGTCGGCGGCGTTCCCGCCGAAGCGGTCGGCGGTCGGATAGAACACGTTGCCCGACGTGGGCGAGGCGTTGGCCGCCGAGTCGCGCTGGGCGCCCGAGCCCGCGACGGTGTCGGCGCCCCGGTCGTCGAACAGGTAGTCCTGGTAGAGGTACTCGCCGCCTCGGTAGGCGTCGGTGCCGGATACGAGCAGGGGCTTCGCCCGGAAGGGCGCCCGATTGGCGAGCTGGGGAGCCTCGGGCGGGCGCTTGTAGAGCAGCGGCGGGCCGGGCCGCTCGCCGGAGCCGACGTGGGGGAGCGAGCTGGCAACCGCCGGCGGGGCCACGCCGACGCTCAAGGCCAGTGCGGCGATCACGGCGGCAGGGACCGAGCGAACCCTCCTCACGGGGCCACCTTAGCGCCGGAGCGGGGTCGCTCGACGCAGTTCCGGGGCTGGCGTTCAACACTGGCCCCGAGGCGCTCATTCGCCCGCTCTGTTCACCAATTCCGGCTCTGGTATGTGGTCGCGCCCCCTACAACCGGGCCAGCCCCGCGCGCGCCTCGCCCCGCCGGTGGGCCTCGAGCAGCGCCGAGCAGATCGCGAGGTCCTGGATGGCCAGGCCGGTCGAGTCGAACAACGTGGTCGCCTCGGGGGCGGGGCGGCCGGGCGCCCGGCCGATCAGGACCTCGCCGAGCTCGGTCACCTGCTCGCGGACGACGAGCCCAGCCTCGACCGCTCCGGTCAGCTCTCCGCCGTGGCTCGCCTGCTCCCACTCGTCGCAAAAGAGCGCGCATCGGGCGACAACCTCGACCTCGGCCTCAGCCTTACCCGGCCCGTCGGCCCCGAGCATCGACAGGTGCAGGCCGGGACGCAGCTCGCGCGCGCCTACGACGCGCTCGTGGCCGGGGGTCACGCACGTGACGACGTCGCAGGCGAGCGCGTCCTCGCGGCCCCCGACCTCCCACCCGAGCTCGCCGGCGAGCGCGCCGGCCGCGTCGGGGTCGGGATCGAAGCACACGCCCTCCGCGTATTCGGCCGCGACCAGGCACCGCCCCGCCCACGCCCCGTGGAGGCCGCAGCCGACGACGGCCGCGCTGGTCGCATCCTCGCGGGCGAGCTCCTGTGCGGCCACGGCCGCCACCGCCCCCGTGCGCAGGGCGGTCACCCCGCGGGCGTCGCACAGCGCGAGCGGCTCGCCGTCCTCGACGCTCGAGACGCAGATCACCCCGGTCACGACCGGAAGCCCCCGCCCGGGGTTGGCGGGAAACGAGGTGACCCACTTCAGCACCGCCAGCCCGTCGCCGGCGGCGGGCATGGCGCGAAAGTCGCCGTTGGGCGCGGCGTCGAGGTAGACCTTCGGCGGCATCCGCCACTCCCCGTGGGCGAAGCGCACGAAGGCGTCGCGCACGCGCTCGATCGCCTCCTCGGGGGCGACCGCAGCGAGCACCGCGTCGTGGTCGAATACGGGGATCTCGGCCATCCGTGGTCCGACGATAACCTCCGCTCCGTGACGCCCCGACGAGCCACCACCGCCTGAATCGCGCGTGACCCGCAACGGCCGCCAGCAACCCGCCCGCCCGCGCATCGAGCTCGGCGCCACCGCGAGCGCGAGCCCCGAGGAGGCGGCGGCCATCGTCGCCGCGATCGAGGGCTTCCTGCGCGACACCGCGCCGCCGCTCTCCCCGGCCGCCGGCCCTTCTATATCCCCCTGGGTCCGCGCCGGCCTGTTCGAGGCCGCGGGGCTCGACCCCGCGGGTCCTAGCCCGTGGGGCGACCCCGAGCCCTGGGGGCGCTGAGCATGGGCGAGGAGCAGGAGGTCGAGCCCGAGCGCGTCGCCGAGCTGATGTCGAGCGGCGAGTCCCAGATCATCGACGTGCGCACCGACGCCGAGTATCAGGCCGGGCGCATCGGCGGAGCTGAGCATGTGCCCTTCGACGAGCTTCCCGCCTGGTCCGAGACGTTCAACCGCGCGCGGCCGGTCGTCTTCTACTGCCGGTCGGGCGACCGCTCGGCGGCGGCCGCGCAGGCCTTCGCCGCCTCCGGTTGGGAGGCCCACACCATGGCCGGCGGTCTCCTGGAGTGGGCCGAGCGCGGCCTCCCGCTCGAGCCCGAGGATGGCCACGTAAAGCCGCCGAGCGGCCTGCCCGGCGCCTAACCCTCGAAAGCCGACCGGCTTTTGCTAGTTTTGTCGCCTTCGGGCGTCCCCTGCGGCGCCGCGACACGCTTTCGGCAACTGTAGGAGAACGGCGCGATGGAGCCCACGGCGGTGGCACAGGACCTGAAGAAGAAGGGCCGCAAGGGCTCGCTCGACAACCCGGAGGTCGTCGAGGACGTGCCCGGGCACGTGATCCCCATCCTCGAGCGCGAGTTCGACGACTTCGACGTCGAGGCCGAGCGCTTCCTCGGCAACGACGTGGCCGAGGATGAGTTCATCAAGTTCCGCCTGCGCCAGGGCGTCTACGGCCAGCGCCAGGCCGACGTCCAGATGATCCGCGTCAAGCTCCCCTTCGGAGGGGTCACCCCCGAGCAGATGGAGGCCTTCGCCGACGTCGTCGAGGAGTACGCGCCGCTCGACAAGGGCCACATCACGACTCGCCAGAACATCCAGATTCACCACGTCCCGCTGCGCGACGCCGCCCAGGCGATCCGCGAGCTCGGCGACGCCGGCCTCTCCTCGCGCGAGGGCTGCGGCAACACCGTCCGCAACGTGACCGGTGACCCCTGGGCGGGGATCTGCGAGGGCGAGCCCTTCGACCCGACGCCGTACGCCGGCGCCTACGTACGCTACTTCGTCCGTCACGAGGTCTGCCAGCTCATGCCCCGCAAGGTGAAGACGGCGTTCACGGCCACCGACGAGGACCGGGCGATCACCGGCATCCACGACATCGGCTTCATCCCGCGGGTGCGCGAGGGCGTGCGGGGGTTCGAGCTGCGGGTGGGCGGGGGCACCTCGATCATGCCGCGCGTGGCGCCGACCATCTACGACTTCGTGCGCGCCGACGACGGCGAGTACCTCAAGGTCACCGAGGCGGTGCTGCGGATCTTCGACCGCCAGGACTGGCTGCGGGTCAACCGCGCCCGAGCCCGGATCAAGGTCCTGATCGACAAGATCGGGCCCGAGGAGTTCCGCCGCCAGGTCGACGAGGAGCTCGAGGGCGACTGGGTCGCCCTGCGCGACTACTCGCTCGACGGCCGGCTCTTCGAGCACGACGAGGAGGCGAACGCGCCCGGACCGGCGCTCGCGCCCGGAAGCCCGAACGGAGACAACCGTGAGTTCAACCGCTTCCTCGCCTCGAACGTCCGTCCCCAGCGCCAGGAGGGCTTCTCCTCGGTCGAGGTCAAGGTCACCCGCGGCGACCTGACGCCCTACCAGTTCCGCGCGCTCGCCGACCTCATGCGCGAGTTCAGCGGCGGCTACGCGCGCACCACCGTGCACCAGAACCTGGTATTGCGATGGGTCCGCGACGAGTCGGTCTACGACCTCTGGCGCGGCCTTTCGGAGCTCGGCCTTGGCGAGGCGGGCGCCCACGAGATCACCGACGTGGTCAGCTGCCCGGGCACCGACTCCTGCAAGCTCGGCATCACGAGCTCGATGGGGCTCAACCGCGCCGTCCAGGAGCGCCTCGAGCAGATGGAGATCGAGGACCCGCTGATCAAGCGCGTCCACATCAAGATGAGCGGCTGCCCGAACGGGTGCAGCCAGCACCACATCGCCGACATCGGCTTCTACGGCGCCTCGATCAAGGTCGGCGACAAGACGATCCCCGCCTACGTCGCCCACGTAGGCGGACGCTACGAGGGCGGCGAGGTTGCGATGGGCCAGCGGCTCAAGGTGCGCCTGGCGGCCAAGCGCGTGCCCGACGCCATCGAGCGCTGGCTGCGGATGTACCACGACCAACGCGAGGACGGCGAGGAGTTCCGCGACTTCGCCGGCCGGATCGGCGGAGCGGAGCTCGAGGGCGCGGTCAAGGATCTCGCCATGCCGGTCGAGTTCAGCCTCGAGAACCTCCAGCTGTTCGTCGACTGGAACCGCGAGGAGCCGTTCAAGGTGATCCGCGGAGAAGGAGAGTGCGCCGTCTAGACGGCGCCGCCGCACGCATGACCCTCGCCCCCGAAAGCGTCCCCACCGACCTCGAGGAGCTCTCCGCCGAGGAGGTGCTCGAGCACGCCGTCGAGCGCTTCGGCCGGGGCCTGTACGTCGCCTGCTCGTTCCAGAAGGAGTCCTCGGTGATCATGCGCATGCTGCTCGAGATCGAGCCCGAGGCGCGCTTCTTCACGCTCGACACCGGGCTGCTGTTCCCCGAGACCTACGCGACCTGGGAGGCCCTCGAGCAGCGCTTCGGCGTGGAGATCGACGTCTTCCAGGGCCCGACCGTAGCCCGCCAGGCCGCCCTCTACGGGGACGAACTGTGGAAACGCGACCCCGCGGCGTGCTGCGGCCTGCGCAAGGTCTCGCCGCTCGAGAAGGCGCTGGCCGGCGCCGACGCCTGGGTCAGCGGCCTGCGCCGCGACCAGTCCCCGGGCCGCTCGCGGGCGCCCAAGCTGACCTGGGACGACCGCCGCGGGGTCCACAAGGTCAATCCGCTCGCCGACTGGTCAGAGCGCGACGTGTGGCGCTACATCCACCGCCACGACCTGCCCTACAACCTGTTGCACGACCGCGGGTACGGGTCGATCGGCTGCACGCACTGCACGAAGCCGGGAAACGGGCGGGAGGGACGCTGGGCGGACTCGGCGCGCGACGAGTGCGGGCTGCACTGAGCTGAGGCGGAGGCCTGCGGCGCCGCCCGGGCTCGCCCGGGCCCGGGCGGCGAGCCGACGCCGCTGGATGGAGGGAGCAGGCGCGGTCCCTCAGCGGCCCCCGGTCGCGGGACCGGAGCCGCCCCGCTCGATCTCCTGTACCACTGCATCGGCGATCTCCCCGAGCAGCGCGACCTCGTCAGCGCTCCAGTCACGCCGGCCGTGGTCGATCACGCAAAGGGTCCCGAGCGCTTGTCCCTCGGAGTCCAGAAGTGGAACGCCGGCGTAGGCGATCGCGCCCATGTCGCGGATGGCAGCGCTCTCGCGCAGGAGCGGATGCTCTCGGGCGTCAGAGACCACCAGGGGCTCAGTGGACGCGACAGCGTGCTGGCAGTAGGAGTGCGAGAGCGGCATCTCGCGCCTCGAGGCCCACGGCTCCGCGACGCCGACGCAGCTCTTCAGGAACTGACGATCCTCGTCGACGATCGACACCAAGGCGATGGGTGCGTTCAGCGCCGTGGCCGCGACCCGCGTCAGCCGGTCGAAGCTGGCCTCCCGCGGGCTGTCGAGGAGTCCGCTCTCCCGGACGGCCTTCAGCCTGCGAGGATCGCGCGTCGCGGAGGCGGGGCGGCTCCGCCGCTTGAGCGCCCCGGCGGCGAGCCGCTCGAGCGTGTCGTCGGCGCCCTCCTCTCCGCGCCTCGCCATCACGCTGGCGACCCGCACCAGCGCGGCATCACGGACGAACTGCGCCACGCTTACGCCCTGGCGGGCCGCCTCGGCCTCGAGTAGGTCCCAGAGGTCGTCGGTGAAGCGGACGGTGGTCGCATGCATGGCCATGGTGGCGCTGACCAGGCTAGCGCGCAGATGCGATACCGTATTGCAACGATTCTGCCCTGCACCGTCCCTCGCGCGCGAGTACGATATCGGATCAAGGGTCGAACCCAGCCTGAGCGGTTCCCGGCCCCGACGGTCCGCTCATCGGAAAACGGGGAACGTATCCATGGCCGAGCGCACTTAAGGTGGTGAGAATGGTGTCGATAGTCGCCGCGGGACGATGAGCGCTTCGATGACCGATACCGTGAGCGGGGTCGCACGAGAGGCGCTGGCCGGCGATCGATGGTCCGGCCCTGGCCCTGCTGCCGACGGCTCGCCAGCAACCACGGCGGTGAGAAGAGTTCTCAGCCAGCCGGAGCTCGCGGACATGGCGTTTCAGCCGATTGTCGATCTGGGGCGCGGGGTCGTATGCGGATACGAAGCCCTCGCGCGCTTTCCCACGGAGCTGGGCCCGCCCGACGTCTGGATTGCGGCCGCCCGGGCCGTGGGCCTCGGGGACCGGCTCGAGGCCTTGCTCGTTGGAAAGGCCCTCGACGCCCGCCCACACCTGCCCGCGAACTGCTTCCTGTCGCTTAACGTCAGCCTCGCGGCACTCGCATCCTCGGTTCTGTACGAGGTCCTTTGCGAGCGGCCGAACCTCAGCGCCGTGGTACTCGAAGTCACCGAGCAGACTGACGTCGCCGGCGGCGATCTTCCTCGCGCCACGCTGGACACTCTGCGCCGGTCAGGCGCCGCCCTGGCCGTGGACGACGCGGGTTCCGGGTACGGGAGTCTCAACCGCATCCTCGAGCTGCGTCCGGAGTTCGTGAAGGTCGACATGGGCCTTGTGGCCGGAGTCGACGGGGACGAGGCCAAGGGAGCGGCAATCGAGATGCTCGGCGGCTTCGCCGGTCGAACCGACGCCTGGATCGTCGCCGAGGGCGTTGAGCGTGTGGAGGAGCTCGAGGCGCTCGCCAGGCTCGGCGTCCCGTTGGCGCAGGGCAACCTGTTCGCTGCGCCCTCCTCTCGGATGGTCGGTCTCAGCCCCGAGCTCACGCAACTCAGCCGAGAGCGCTTCCATGCCGGCACGGCCGAGGCCGCCATGATCGCTCTCCTCGAGGGTGCGCCGACGATCGTCCGAGGCGAGCGGTCGGCGGGCACCCACGGGGGATGCGCCACGACCGAGGCCGTGGTGATCGTGGACGAGCGCCGTCGCCCCATCGGGCTGCTCCCGGGGGGAGTCGACGGTGGTGGCGAACCCCACCGCCCGCTGCTCGTCCACGCGGCGGATGAGGTCGCTGACGTCGCCCGGCGAGCGATGACGCGTTCCGCCGGCGAGCGTTTCGATCCCGTCGTCTGCTGCGACGAGGCGGGGCGCTACCTCGGCCTGGTGCCGGTTCATCGCTTGGTGCTGGCGCTTAGCGACGGGCGCTCACCGGCGGCAGCTGGCCGGGACCACGGGACCGGCTTGGTCCTCGACATGCAAACATCCGACATGGACGAGAGGAGAACCCGATGAAGAAGTTCTACTGCGGCGCCGTGGTCCCCGGTTGCCAGACCACGTTCTTGGCCGACAGCGAAGAGCAGATCCTGGCGAAGGTCGCAACCCATGCTCGTGAGGCGCACGGCATGGAGGAGGTTGGTGACGAGGTGGTCGCGCAGGTGAGAGCCAACATCCGCGAGACCGGGTAGCGCGGGGCGGAGGCTGAGCGAGCCCAGTCATGATCGACAAGCTCGACTTCATCGGCGTTCCATCGCAGGACGCCGAACGCTCACGGAGCTTCTACGTCGAGACGCTCGGGCTGCGCCCGGACGACCATTCGCGCTTCGAGGCCTGGGCGGGGGATACCTGTTTCGGGATCTGGGAGCCGGAGAGGTTCGGGATGGAGTTCGCGCCGCAGAAGAACGCCCACCCCGCCCTCCACGTCGAGGACGTGGCCGCGGCGCGCACGGACCTCGAGGCCAAGGGTGTCGTCTTCGCCGGCGAGACGATGGACACCGGGGTGTGTCATATGGCGTTCTTCACCGATCCCGACGGGAACGACCTCATGCTGCATCACCGCTACGCGCCCCACGGCTGAGCGACTACCCGGCGTGGTCAGCGTCCTGGGCCTTACCCACCGACCTCGCGCCTGCCCTACTGGCCCCGGCGACTTTGGCTCGCGCGGGGCGCAACCCGGCCAGAGTAACCGCGACTAGCCGGCGGACGGCGGCCTTGGACGGCAGGCTGGTGGCTGCCGTGAGAGCGTGGAGGCAGTAGCTCGCGAGCTCGTCAGGCGCGACATCGGCCCGGAGATCGCCGCTCTTTGCGCCCTCGATCAAGAGGTCTCGGATGAGGTCGCTGAGGTGCTGCTGCGCTCGGGCGACGTGCTCGCCTCGATGCAGGAGAGCCGCGAGCTCGGTGCCGTGGTGCTCGTGCTGTATGAGCGCGTAGGCCTCGAGCACAGCTTCGAGCCGCTCACAGGCGGCGCCGGTTTGATCCCGGAGCGCGCCGAGATGCTCGAGGTGGCCGGCGACCTGCCGCTGGTGCCAGGCGAGGAGGATCGCCTCGACGCCTGAAAAGTACTTGTACAGCGTGGCGCGTCCAATGCCGGTCTCCTCGGCGATCTGCGACATCGTCACCGACCGCAGCCCGTGCCTGGCCACCAGCGCCGCGGTGGTGTCCAGGGTCGCGTCGCGCACCGCGCGGCGGTGTGCCTCGATCGTCTCGTTCCACAGCCTCGGCACCCACCTTAGTGTACGTGGCGTTGGGGCCGAGGCATAACGCCTTGACCCTGAACACACCGTCTCGTAAACTCGGCGCCGTCAGGAGGACTCGGACAACTGCTCGCGACAGAGAGGACACGCACATCGCCGACTCGCCCCCCTATCCCGACTCCGAAGGGGACACCGACGACGCCGGAGTGGGGCTCGACGGCGAGGCGCCCCCCAGCACACCACGCTGGGTGAAGGTGTTCGGGATCGTCGCCCTCGCCGTGGTCCTGCTCGTCGCCGTCTTACTCCTCGCCGGCGGTGGTCAGCACGGCCCGGGTCGCCACACCGGGTCCGATGACGCTGGTGCGCGCACACCGCCCGCCGGCGTCGCAGAAGAGCGCACACGGTCCGGCTGGGACCTTGGTGGCCACGTACCGCCCGCCGGCGCCGCACCACACAGGGGGCAACAGCCGTGACCATGGGCCCCCGCCTGCGCAAGTTCGCGCTCACCGCGCATGTCGTTTCCTCGGTCGGCTGGCTCGGCGCGATCGCTGGCGTCCTGGCTCTCGCCGTCGCCGGTCTGACCAGTCAGGAGGCGCATATGGTGCGTGCCGCCTATCTCGGGATGGAGTCGATCGGCTGGTTCGTCCTCGTCCCGTTGAGCGTCGCCTCGTTGCTGACCGGGCTTCTCCAGTCGCTGGGCACGAAGTGGGGCTTGTTCCGGCACTATTGGGTCCTGGCCAAGCTCCTGATCAACGTCTTTGCGAGCATCATTCTGCTGATGTACATGCAGACCCTTGGCTTCTTCGCCGGCGTAGCGTCAGGGAGTGGCGATCTCGGCGTGCTGAGGAGCCCATCCGCCATGATCCACGCCGTTGCCGGCCTGCTGTTGCTGCTCGTGGCCGCGACACTGTCGGTGTACAAGCCGCGGGGCATGACGCGGTACGGGTGGCGTAAGGCAGCAGGAGCAGCGTAAGGCGTTGCAAGCCCAAGCCGCGCGGCGGGACTCGGTGCGGGCGGCGTAGGCAGCACGAGCAGCGTGCAGTGCTCATGCAGTAGTCCAGCGACTCCTGCGGTCCGGCGGACTCGGGACCGTTGCCGATGTCCTCAGCCTGCGGCGCGGGCGCCCAGCGGGTAGGTTGTCCCGCGATGCTGCAACACGTCGCGCTAGAGATCCGGCCCGACCAGATCCAGGATTGCGCTGACTTCTACGGCCTGCTCGGCTTCCAGGAGGTGGCGCCGCCGGAGACGCTCGCCGATCGGACCGTCTGGGTGGAGCGCGAGGGCACGCAGGTACACCTGTTGAAGACCGACGAGCCGACGGTCCTTCCGAGCGGCCACCTGGCCGTGGTCGCCGAGGATTACGAGGCGACGATTTCGGCGCTCGAGCAGGCAGGCCACCAGCCCGAGGAGCGGAGTCGCCACTGGGGTGCGGCGCGGGCGCTCGTGAAGGATCCGGCCGGCAACCTCGTCGAGATCATGGCCTGGCCGCCGAGCTGACGCGTCAGCCGCCGCGACACGAGCACGCGTTGGTTTCCCCGGTCGCCCAGGTAGCGCGCGGCCACGAGCAGCGGGGCCGACGCTACGGGATCGTCGTTCAGTCGAGGGATCTGCCCCTAGAGCTCGTCGACGCCCTCGTCGAAGGCCAGGTCGACCGCTGCTCGACCCAAACGGCACGGCGCTGCGTGAGGCGGTAGAAGGTGGTGTTGACGTCGACCGTGTCGAAGCTGCGGGCGTACTGCTCGAGCCAGCGACGGGGCGGCAGTCCGGCGGGATAGAAGCGACCGCGCCAGTCGGCGTAGTTCCAGCCGGAGGTTCCGACGTGGACTCTCGGGGGATCAGCGTGCATGGCCACGGTTAGCCGCCGTTCGTTCGGCTCTTTACGCTTGGGCTAGAGCCATGCTCGGATCTCCTCTGCGACTTCGCGCCGGCGAGCGGGCTTGAGCCCGTAGCGCTAGCTCAGGTCGAGAATCAGACCAAGCGCGTCGTCGACCGCACGCTGCTCTCGCCCGGAAAGGCGACCGACGGGCTCGCCGAGCCGCTCGAGGTCGACGGCACGGAGCTGGTCGACGAGCACCCGCGTTGACTGGCTGGCGAGTTCGATCTCGGGGCGGAAGGTGGCGGGCGCGGCGCTGCGGGAGGTCGGTGCGACGATCGCAGTGGAGAGGCTCAGCAGCTCGTCGGCTTGAAGGATGACGCCATAGCGCGCGCCGGCTTGCTCGCGGCCGCGGCGTGCGGGAAGGCGGACGCGATAGATCTCCCCTCGCGTCACTCAGGCCAGTCGCTCGTCACGGCCTCCATGTCGGCCATGACGGCGCGGAGTGCGGCGCGGTCCTCTGGATCGGCGGCTAGGCGGCGGGCCTCTTCGGCGAGTTGCGAGCGCTGCAGGCGCCTGCGGCCCGCCTCGACGAGCGCGGCGCGGACGGCCTCGGATTCGTTGCTTCCGTCGCGCATGAGGAGGCCGAGTGCACGCTCGGAGTCCTCATCCAGGCGAGCTCGGACAACTCGAGAGGGCATGGTCGGTACTGTAGCACGATCTGTGCCACAAGTGCGGACCAACCGTGGTCCCAAGACCGTCGCCGAGATCGAGCGGCTTCGCCACACCAGCGAACCGCGACCGAAGCGAGGGAGGTGATCGCCGCCTAGCATCCCGACCGCGGAGCTACGCCTGCCCGATTTCACCCGGACGCTGGGACGCGACCGGGGAAACGCCGCTCGAAGTCAGGCGTCTCCCCGCTCCCGAGTCAACGCCTGAGCGCTAAGGGAGGCTGTCGCCTTTTTCACGCGGAAAGTCAAGGGGCAGCGAATAGTGCGCCACTATCGGGCAGCGAAAGTGCACCACTCGACCGCCGATTCCGCCGCTCAGGCGGAGTCGCGTAGCGACGGAACCTGAGCGGCGGGCACGATGCCGGCGCCGCGCTCCTTGAGCCGGTAGCTCTTTCCCTTGAGGCGTGACCATGGTGGCGTGGTGGACGAGGCGGTCGATCAGCGCCGCGGCCACCATCGCGTCGCCGAGGATCTCGCCCCACTGCTCGAAGGACCGGTTCGAGGTCACGACGATCGAGCCGCGCTCGTAGCGGCGCGATATGAGCGCAAACAGCAGGTTCGCCGCCTGGCGCTCGAGCGGCAGGTAGCCGACCTCGTCGACCACGAGCACGTGGTAACGCTCGAGCCGGCGCAGCTCGGCCTCGAGTCCGTTGCGGTCCTGAGCGGCCTCGAGGCGCGAGACCCACTCCTGTGCGGTGGCAAAGGCCACCCGATAGCCGTGCTCGCAGGCCTTCATGGCGAGCGCGATCGCCAAGTGGGTCTTGCCGGTGCCCGGCGGGCCGAGGAAGCAGACGTTCGCGCGCTCGTCGATCCAGGCGAGCTGGGCGAGGTGCATGACGAGCGGGCGCTCGGCGGCGGGCTGGGCCTGCCAGTCGAAGTCCTCGAGCGTCTTTCGCTGCGGGAACTGGGCGGCCCGGACGCGCTGGCGCGCTCCCGAGGCGTCGCGGGCGAAGACCTCGGCCTCGAGCAGGCTCTCGAGGAACTGCTCGTAGGGCCACTCCTCGGCGCGGGCCCGCTCGGCGGTCTCATCGAGGCGCTCGAGCACGCGCGGCGCCTTGAGCTTTTGCAGCAGGTAGGGCAGGCGCTCGCCGGCCTTGCTCTTCGCCTTCGCGCTCACGAGCAGAGCACCGCGTAGTCGGCGAGCTCGGGCGGCGCGATCTCTGAGGCTATGAGCGCGGGGGGCCGAGGCGCACGTGGCGGCTCCGGGCGAAGCCTCGGGGCCGGGTGCCAGCCGCCGGGCTCATAACTACGCGGGTAGCAAACGAGTTCGAGTCCGCCGCGCGTGCTCCAGACCGAGTCGCGGTCGGCGCGCAGGGTGAACGCGCTGGTGGACGAGCGCCTCCGGCGCCCGGTAGAAAGCACCGCGGTAGCGCAGGTAGCCGTCGAGCGGGACGCGCGACTCGCGCGCATAGGCGTGGTCGAAACGAGCCGGCGGCAGCGCCCGCAGCGCTCGGCGTTCCTCGGCGAGGCGCTCGTGAACGGGGAAGCGACCGCTGGCGTGGCGGCGGCGGTTGCAGACGCGGTCGCGCCAGTCGGCGTATTGCTCGTCGAGGTCGGCGAGCGAGCCGATCCGCCGGGCCGGCCAGAAGCCGGTCTTCAGGTGGCGCACCGCTCCCTCGACCGAGCCCTTCTCGCGCGGGGTTTCGGGCGTGCAGGCGGTGGCGTGGAAGGCGTAGTGGCCGCGCAGGTGCAGAAAGCGTGGGTTCCAGCGAACGACGTCGCGCTCGCGCTTTGCGACCACCGAGCGCAGGTTGTCGTAGACGCATTCGCGCGTCACCCCACCGAGCCAGTCGAACAGCCGGCTATGGCCCTCGAGGAACGACTCGAGCGTCATGTCGAAGGAAAAGTGCGCCGACTGGGCACCCGAGAAGGGCAGCGAGCCCACGAGCGCGTAGACCCGCCGCTCCCGGCCGGCGATCCTCGGTCTCGTCGGAAGCTCGGCCCAGTCGAGCTGCAGAACCTGGCCGGGGCGGTAGCCGGTGCGCTGGGCCGGGCGCTCGCGCGAGGGGCGCAGCTCTGCCAGGCGGCGCTTGACGACGTCGACCGAGCCCTCGTAGCCGTGCTCGCGCAAGAGCTCGGTCATCCGCGGCGCCTTGATCTGCGGCCAGTCGGTGAGCACACGGCGGATGACCGGCTCGAACGGGTCGATCTTCGAGCCCTGGCGCGTGCGGCGGTAGCTCGGCGGCTCGTCCGACTCGAGCATCCGCCGGACGGTGCGACGGTTGATCCCCAGGCGACGGGCGATCTCGCGCTGCGAGACGCCGTCGGCCGCGATCGTCCTCACCTGCGCCCACTCCAACGCGCTTCGCACCTCCCGCGCCCTCCTGTCTCGACCGGTCAAACCGATCGAGCGTGAGAGCTCAGGCGGTCGTCACCGGCCGGACAGGTGGTGCACTTTTCGCTGCCCGATTCCGGTGCAGTATTGGGCGCCCGGCGTCACGCGGAAGGGGAAGCGCAGGGCACAGGCTGTGGTTCATTACGGACAAAGGTCCGCGGTGCCCCCAGCACCCGCGATGCCGCCGAAGGCGCTCTTCGCGGCAAAGGATGCTCAGCGCATCCGCGTCGCGCTCAGCGGAGCGATCCAGGGCGCGAGCGGCGCGCGGACGCGCTCGACGCCCGCGTGCAGGTGAAGAATTGAGCGCGTCGAAGGCTTCGTCGCGGCCCCCGGGACCAAGTCAAGTGCCCCGTGGGCTTTCTCGCGCGCGTCGATCGGGTGCTTGGATCCGCACCGACGGACCTGGCGGCGCCGGTCGATCACACAGCACCGCGACCTCGCCTCGCTACCCGTCGAGCCTGAACCGCACGAGATCGGTTCGCGTGCGAAAGCCGGCCTTCCGCGTCCCTCGCACGCGGAAGCGGATCGTGCCCGACGAGGAGAGGTAGTGGCGCGGGGAGAGCGTCGACCAGCCGAAGCTCCGATCCGAGGTGACGCCCGTCCTCGGCCCGTCGACCCGCACCCACCGAGAGCTCGAATACTTGTAGACGTAGAGGCTGAGGGCGGCGTGGCTCGAGCTCGCGTTGCCGTTGTAGGCGGTGCTCAGCTTGCGCACAGCGGCGCGCTCCGCCGAGGTCATGGTCGCGTGGGCGTAGAAGTCAGAGACGTAGGTTCCCGACGAGTTCTTGGCCGCCGAGATCTCGAGCCGGTAGCCGTCGTTGGAGAGGAGGCGCCAGAGCGCTCCTCGGTCTGAGTAGATCGAGCCAAAGAGGCGCTTGTAGGCGGCAGGGCTGTAGGTCTTTAAGGTCGGCTTGGCGGCGGCCTCGGGGGAGGGGGCGCTCTCGTTCTCGGAGCGGTCATAGGCGGTGACGCGATAGGTGTATGTGGTACCGATCGTCACCTTGCTGTCGGTGAAGGCGCTCGAGGTAGTCGTGGCGACCTGCGACCAGCTTCCGGTGCCCGCCTTGCGGTAGACGCGGTGGCCGCCGAAGTCCGGATCGCTCACGGCCGGCCAGTCGACGTTCACTCGCCCATTGCCCGCAGTGGCAGTAGCCGAGGTAGGAGCGGCGGGCGGCGTCGTGTCGGCGGTCGCGGCCGCACAGCCCCCGAGCGCCAGGCAAAGGTTCACGCGGCCGAAGCCGAACGCAGGATCGCGCCCGGCGGGACCCAGGTCATCGACGCCAGCGTCGAGGGCGTCGCGCAGCGCCTGCCCGGTCTTGCCCGACTTGCGTGAGAGAAGGGCGGCCACCGCCGCGGCGTGAGGGGTCGCCATCGAGGTACCACTCAACGCTCCGTAGCCTCCACTCATGACGGTGGAGAGCACGGCCACCCCCGGAGCGCTCAGCTCGACGTCGGGGTTGGCGTTCGAGAAGGAGGCGCGGGCGTCGTTTCGGTCGCTGGCGGCCACGGAGACGGCGTTCGCATAGCCGGCCGGGTAGTTGACGGTCGTGTTGCCGTCGTTGCCGGCGGCGGCGATCACGAGGACGCCGTTGTTCCACGCGTTGTCGACCGCCGCCTCCTCGGTCTTCGAGGCGGTCGGGCTTCCGAGGCTCATGGAGAGCACGCGAATCTTGTGGGTGTCGCGCTTGGCCACGATCTCGTTCATGCACGCCACCACGTCGGCGACGTATCCGGATCCGTCGGCTGCGAGCGCCTTGCACATATAGAGCCGGGCGTTCGGGGCGGCGCCGGAGATCCCCCTGCCGTTGTTGGCGGTGGCGGCGATCGTTCCCGAGACGTGGGTGCCGTGGCTGCGGAGGACGTCGGTGTCGGCACAGCCGCTCGACAGGGTGCCGGTACCGGTGAGCGCGGAGTAGCAGGGGTCGATCGACTTGCCCGCGAGGTCCTCGTGGGCCGCGTTGATGCCCGTGTCGACGACGCCGACTGCGTAGTCGTCGGTCGGCCAAGGGGAACCGCTCGTGATAAATGCGCCGTGCCAGCCCTCGGGGGCGTCGATGTCGGCGTCGTCTCGGCCGCTGTTCTGTCCGGTGTTGTGGAGGCCCCACAGGTCGTGGCCGGAGAGCGAGCCGTTGCCGGGGAAGTAGGGGTCGTTCGGCGCCGCCGCGACCGTGACGGCCCTGTTCGGCTCGGCGAACTCGACGTTCGGGTTGCGCCGGTAGCGGGCGAGGGCCGCCTCGACCGTGTCGTCGCGGGCCAGGCGGACGACCTCCACCCGTTCGGGGCGAAGCGCGTTCTCGGTCCTCGCCCCGTTTCGCCGGTGGGCGGCCGCTCGCTCAGAGCCGGCGGTACCCGGTCGAAAGCGCACCAGGATGTGGCGGTCGTCGTCTTTGGCCTGCGCCGCGACGCGGACCTGCTCCGGAGGTCCGAAGGCCGGCTCAGGCGCCGTAAGGGTCGGAATGACGGCGGCCAGGACCGTCAGGGGGATGGCGAGGAGTGTCAACACGCTTAGGTCAAGGACCGAGCGGTATGCCAAGCCTCTTTACCTCTCCCAGCGTAGCCGCGGTGCCAGCGTGGGTCGTCGGTCGCTGGACGTCTGTACGAGGCCCCTCGCGCGCGCTCGGAGCTGATGAGAGCGGCCCAGGGCCTACAGGGGCGTCAGTCGGGCAACTTCTAGCGGCTTCGATAAAGGTCGCACCCGATGTCGCCGACAAGAGGCTCACCGCAACTCTCAGGCCTCGAACGGTTCTTACCGCTCGAACCGCGACACTCAACCCCTCAAGGGAGTTTTTCTTATGAAGCGACTGCTCATCCCGGTCGGCCTCATCATGGCCCTCGCCATACCGACCGCTGCGCAGGCTGACCCTCAGCCCAACAACGCCGACTTCCGCAATGCCAAGGCGCAGTGCAGCGCGCTCCGCGGCGACACGCCGCCCGAGCGCGAGGCCTTCCGCGCCCAGTTCGGAGCCAATGCCTACGGGAAGTGCGTGAGCGCCGCGGCCCGCGACGAGCACAACGAGCGCCACCGCGCCCGCAGCCTCGCCGTTGAGCAGTGCAGTGGCGTCCCCAAGAGGGACGGCGCCTTTGGCCGGTGTGTCGCTACGCGAGCCAGCGAGAACAAGGCGCGCTTCGATCAGCGTGACGCCGAGGCGCGCGAGCGCCGTCACAACGCCGCCGCGAAGTGCGACGGCGAGCGCGAGACCGTCGGTGCTGAGGCCTTCAGGGCCAAGTACCCGCCGCGCTCCGGACAGGGCCGCAACGCCTTCGGGCGCTGTGTCTCGCAGAACGCTCGGGCCTAGACGGCGTAAGAGACAAGCGCGGTTGGTGCACGAGGACGGTCAAAGGGCCCCGCTACGGCGGAGTCCTCGTCGTTCCGGGACTCGGCGGGGTCCACCCGGGAGGTCAGTCGACGGCAATCGAGCCCCTTTTCGTCCCCGGACCTCTCTTCCTCGGGCGTAAGGCTGCTTCGCCATCCGGCGCGCTGTGCTCGGCCGGCCCTGACGGCGTCATGGTCGCGCGCCTGCCAACCTGACCGATGCCATGCAGCTCGAGCCACTGTATGAGATGGAGCTCGACTAAGCGGGCGGCTTCTTCGTGATGGCGCCATATGGCGAGCGAGAGGGAAGGGCTACGGGGACGGCGGCGGGCGAGTGGCCGGCGACCGCATCGATGGCTCCGTGCGATGGTCGAACCATCCTCATAGGCGCGAGGATGGCGTGCTCGTGCCGGATGCCCATGGAGTGATCGAGACCGACGATGGGGCCCGCGTTCTCTTTTACCTGACCGGATACAGCCGTCCCATTGAGGGCTCGCCGAACCTCCGCGCCATTGTCTCCCCCGCGACGTTCGAGACCGACGACGACCGCTATCGCTGGCTCAATGACGTGATCGCAGTCGGCGAGGGAGTGATCGACTTCGAAACCCTTCGCCTGCGGTTGCGTTACGGGGCGTGGAGGAGGTCAGCTCGCACCCAGGCGAGTGGGCGTAGGCCGCAACGGACTGACCTCTCTAATCGACACGCCCCTGTAGCGCGCTGAGCCAGCGCGCTCCCGCCTCGCGTGAATTGCGACAAGGCCGGCGGCGACCGTCGCGGCCAGACCGCGGGTCAGTCGATCGATCTCGCGGCGCTAACGTGGCGACGTCGATCAGCGCGTGGAGACCGTCGAAGTCCGAGGGTTGCGGGTAGAGGGGGAGCTCGACGGCGAGCGCGGTCGCCGGCGATCGACAGGTTGAGCGCTCGCTTGTCAGCGCCTTGCGGGCTGAGGCGACCCTCGACCTCGGCGCCCCCTTCGCTTGGGCGGTGGATGCGGCGACTTACCGCACAACTGCCCGCCGACGATCGGTGCCCCACGATCCAGCGGCAACACGCTTGTAGAGCGCCGCTCGCAACGAGGCGCTTAGCCAGTTGAGCAGCTCACCAAGCCCCGACCCCGACCCTCCGGGTTCGGAGGACTGCTCGGCCCGCGCTCTCACTCCGCGCGACGAGCCAGACGGCGGATGTAGCCGCTAGGGTCGCCGTCATGACGCTACCTAGCTCAGATATCGAGGTGGGGGTTCGAGAGCTCCACGACCGGCTCAGCGAGCACCTGGATCGCGTCGAGGAGGGCGCCGAGATCGTCGTTACCCGGCGCGGGAGGCCGATCGCCAGGCTCTCGTCGATCGACCGCGACGATCCGCTGGACGAGCTCGTCCGGCGAGGTCTCGTCACACGGCCGGCTAGGCCGCGAACTGCCCGCCGGCCACGCGTCGAACCGCGGGGCTCGGTCTCCGACCTGGTCTCCGAGCAGCGCCGCTGACCCTCTACTTCGACACCTCGGCACTCGTGAAGCTCGTGGTGACCGAACGCGGCTCGGTGCTTGCGGCCGAGCTCCGGGAGACGCGACACCCGGCAGCGTCCAGCGTCCTGTCCTACCCCGAAGGCAGGGGCTGCGCTCGCCGCGGCGCGACGCGCCGGCCGTCTCACGGCCGGCGCACACAGCAGCTCTCTCGAGTACTTCGAGGCCACGCATGGCGAGCTCGTGATGGTCGGCGTCGATGCAGCTCTCGCGCGGCAAGCCGGAGAGCTCGCGGAGAAGCTCGGGCTGCGCGGCTACGACGCGGTCCACCTCGCCAGCGCGCTCGCCCTCGGTGGGGATACGACGCTCGTTACTTGGGACGCGGACCTTGCCCGTGCCGGGGCCGACGTGGGATGCTCCGTCGCGCCCGCACTATGACCGCAACCCCGCCGCGTACCGTCGACCGGGTGCGAACCGGGCTCCCACTTCCGGTCAGAGCCGGGACGGAGGGCAACACCGTCCACTTGGCTTCCTCAGCGATGGAGTCCGTGCGGGTGAGTCAAGTCTGATCGACCCTCTCGGTGGCCGTCGGCGCATGCTCGCGGCGACGGTCCGCAAGCGCACGTACGATGGTCTCGACCGCGTCGGCGACGCCGAGGTCGCCGGGTAGCTCGAGCTCCGCCCGCGCGGGCCCCTCGTAGGGCGCGTCAACCCCCGTCAGCCCGCTCAGCTCGCCGCTCCGCTGCCTCGCCCACAATCTCTTTGGATCGCGTTGCGACAGCCTCCGCGAGGAGCGCGAGCGTCGCCCTACAGTTGCACCCGAGACGGCAGGCGTCTCGCCGTCAAGCCGCTTCGATCGTCCCCGTTGCCGCAACCGGCGACGGGAGGCGCCTGACCGAGCGCGGAGACCTCACGAGAGTAGGCGTCGACCGCCTCCTGGATGCGCACAGCGACCTCCTCGCGGGTAGCTCCGAGCGCCACGACGCCCGGCAGATCAGGAAGGTACGCGCCCCAGCCACCGTCTTCGGCGCGCTCGAACACCACTACATACTCGTTCACCGAAGCCGCTCCAAGCCGCTTGCCCTTCGAATGCTAGAGAGCGTGCCGACCGGGACGGTGTCCCGAGGGAGCGTTCCCTTCCCGTTCGAGCACGCGCGGGTAGTCGCCGCCGTCGGGCTCGGTCGACTCGCGGAGCGCGAGCAAGACGCGCCACTCGTCGCCGAAGTCGAACACGTAGGCGAGCCTGTCGCCGACCGCGAGGCCGAGCTGGGGCGAGGGGTGCGTCCGCGGTTCGCGCGGCCTCGTCTGGAGCGTCGGGCGTGGTCAGCTCGAGCTCTCGGTCGCCCCAGAAGACCCCGTCGAGCCAGAAGGAGTAGAGATGGTCGTCGTACCAGCCGAAGGCCGGCTGGATCGCATCGTGCGGCGCGGTCAGCGGCTGGTTGCGCCGACGGCCAAGGCCGCGCGCACGCCGCGCCCGTTGAGCAGCTCGGCGTCGAAGACGAGCATGGCCATGCGGGGCGATTCTCGCCGACGGGCGCCGAGGACGCCCGGCTTCGCTCAGGACGATCTCCCGACTAAGAAGCCCGCGCCTATCCGGAGCGGGGAGTCGCTCGATGAGGCCATAGGCCTCGCCCCGGCGGAGCACATCGGCGACGACCCAGGAGATGTCCCTCTCGGCCGGCGGCCGTCCGTGTGGGTCACGCCAGGCGCCGCGGCCGACCCGAGCGGTCCCTGCGGCGGTCAGCTCGTCGTGGCTGCGAGAGTCGTCGGCGAGTGCGTCGGTCACCGCCCTGGCGACCTCCTCGAGGAAGGCATCGCCCGCGCCGAGATCCTCCTCGGCGAGCACCGCGAGAAGCGTTCCCAGGTCCCCGCAGAGCTTGCGGCCCCGTTCGGTCGCATGCAGCTTCCGGCCTCGTCTTCGGAGCAGCCTCAGGCGCCTCAGGCCCTCGTGAGCGCCTCGAGGAGCGCTAGATCGGCCTCGCGATGTGGCGGACCGAACAGCTCGGCGTGCCACCAGTGAGGCCAGCGCTCGGCCGCTTCGCGCACCACCGCCCTGGCCAGCGCGTGCGTCTGGGTCAGGTCGATCCCGCCCGTGCCCGCCTCGAGCAACCAGCGCGCAGGCTCGGTCGCCGCGTCGACCTCGCTCGCGGTCATCCCGACGCCCGCACGATCAACGAGCGATCTCCGCTACGAACGCCTGCGGCTTGACCACTCGCGTGGACCGATGCTGGCCCAGCGGGAGCAGATGCCTTGTGTCGCCACTGATCAGGATCTCCGCGCCCCCCGAGATCGCCGCGGCGAGGATGCGGTCGTCATCGGGATCGCCGCTGATTGCCTCGACCTGATCGGGCACCCTCGCGACCTCGACCGCGAGCTCCTTCAGGAGCGCCAGGATGGCGTCGATCGACGAGTCGTCGAGTGCAAGCTTGCGGCCGAGAACGCGCCGCAGCTCGACCGCGACCGGCTCAGGTAGTACGAGGTCGGAGGCTCCGCTGGCGATGACTTCGAGCGCTCGGCGCGGTGGCCCGTCGGCGATCACGGCCGAGACCACGACGTTCGTATCGACCGCGACCCTCAGCCGGCCTGCCTGGTCTCGTCGACGAGCTGCTCGGTGTCCTCGGGCCCGATCCCCTCGTGCTCCGCCGATGCCCTGGCCTCGCGCGTGGCCATGGCCCACCGTTCGCGCCACAGGTAGCCGCGCAGCGCATCGCGCACTATCTCGCTGCGGTTTCGACCCTGGGCTGCGGCCAGTTCGTCGGTGCGCTCGCTGAGCTCGTCGGGCAACGATACGGAGAGGAGCTTGCTCATAGGGGATATGAAAGTATCATATACGTGCCGAGTCGGTCGCGGAGGCGTGAAGGACCGCGCGCACCTCCTCGACCGCCCCCTCCACACCCACGTCGCCCGGCAGCTCGACATCCGCCCGCGCCGGCGCCTCGTACGGCGCATCGACCCCGGTCAACCCGCTCAGCTCCCCCCGCGCCGCCCGCGCCCACAGCCCCTTCGGGTCCCTCCGCGCGCACTCCTCTGGCGAGGTCGACACCCACACCTCGACGAACGCCAGCCCGTCCGCCTCGTGCAGCGCCCGCACCGCGTCCCTCGCGGCGCGGTATGGCGATACCAGGCTCACCACCGCCACCAGCCCCGCGTCCGCGAACAGCCGCGCGACCTCGCCCGTGCGCCGCACGTTCTCGTCGCGCGCCGCCGGATCGAAGCCGAGGTCGCCGTTCAGACCGTGGCGCAGGTTGTCGCCGTCGAGCAGGTAGGCGGGGCGGCCGGAGGCCACGAGCCGTGCCTCGAGCGCAGCCGCGATCGTCGACTTGCCCGAGCCGACAGGCCGGTGAACCAGACGGTCGCACCGCTGGCACCGTCGCCAAGCGCGGCCCAGCGCCGCTCGCGCGTCAGCTCGCCGCGGTGCCAGGTGACGTCCGGGCTGCGTGCGCGCTCCGCGCCCGCGGCGCCCGAGGCACCCGCCGCCTCCGACCTCACCCCTCCGTCCCCAGCACCATCCCCGCGCCCACCGTGTCGTTGGTCCCCTCGTCGATGAGGATGAACCCGCCCGTAGCCCGGTTGCGCCGGTACTCATCGAGGTGCAGCGGCGCGCTTGTCCGCAACCGCAGCCGCCCGATCTCGTTGAGGTCCAGGCCGCCGGCCTCCTCGTCGCGGTGCAGCGTGTTCACGTCCAACCGGTAGCGCACCTCATCGACCACCGCCCGCGCGGTCCGGCTCGTGTGCTTGATCGCATAGCGCGCGCCCTCGCGCAGCGGGTGGTCGGTCATCCAGCACACCATCGCCTCGAACTCGCGCGCCTCCCCGGCTGGTTGTGAGGGCGGCAGATGAAGTCGCCGCGCGAGATGTCGACATCGTCCTCGAGCAGCATGGTCACCGACAGCGGGGAGAAGGCCTCCTCGACCGGGCCGTCGTAGGTGTCGATGCGCTTGACCCGCGTCACCTTCCCCGACGGCAGCACGACCACCTCGTCCCCCGGCTTGAACACCCCGCTCGCGACCTGGCCCGCGTAGCCGCGGTAGTCGTGGTGCTCGTCGTCCATCGGGCGCACCACCCACTGCACGGGGGAAGCGGTTGTCGATCAGGTTTCGGTCCGAGGCGATGTGGACGTGCTCGAGGTGATAGAGCAGCGACGGCCCCTGGTACCAGGGCATGTTGGCCGAGCGCTCGACGAGGTTGTCGCCGTGCAGGGCGGAGATCGGGGTGAAGGTGATGTCGGTCGCCTCGAGCTTCGAGGCCCAGCTCGAGAAGTCCTCGGCGATGCGCTCGTAGACCGCCTCGTCGTAGTCGACGAGGTCCATCTTGTTGACGGCCACCACGAGGTGGGGGATCCGCAGCAGCGACGAGAGGAACGCGTGGCGGCGCGACTGCTCGACGACTCCCTTGCGCGCGTCGATCAGCACGATCGAGAGGTCGGCGGTCGACGCCCCGGTGACCATGTTGCGCGTGTACTGGATGTGCCCCGGGGTGTCGGCGATCACGAACTTGCGCCGAGGGGTCGCGAAGTAGCGGTAGGCGACGTCGATGGTGATCCCCTGCTCGCGCTCGGCGCGCAGGCCGTCGGTGAGCAGCGCGAGGTCCACGTAGCTGTCACCGCGCTGCGCGCTGGTGCGCTCCACGGCCTCGAGCTGATCCTCGAACAGCTCCTTGGTGTCGTAGAGCAGTCGCCCGATCAACGTCGACTTCCCGTCGTCGACCGATCCCGCGGTGGCGAAGCGCAGCATCTCGGTCTGGCGCTCCGAGGTAAGCAGCCCGTTGCCGGCCGCACCCGGCGGCGCCATCAGAAGTACCCCTCGCGCTTGCGGTCCTCCATCGCCGCCTCGGTCACGCGGTCGTCGGCGCGGGTCTCGCCGCGCTCGGTGATCCGCGTGGCGGCGATCTCGGCGACGACGTCCTCGAGGGTCGCGGCATCCGAGCGGACGGCGCCGGTGCAGCTCATGTCGCCCACCGTTCGATAGCGCACCGACGCGGCGAACGGCTCCTCCTCGGGGAGCAGCTCGACGAAGTCGCTCGTCGCGTAGAGCATCCCGTCGCGCGCGAACACCTCGCGCTCGTGGGCGAAGTAGATCGGCGGGATGGCGAGCCCCTCCTCGGCGATGTACTGCCACACGTCGAGCTCGGTCCAGTTCGAGAGCGGGAACACGCGCACGTGCTCGCCCTTGCGGACGCGCCCGTTGTAGAGGTTCCACAGCTCGGGACGCTGGGCCTTCGGGTCCCACTGGCCGAAGTCGTCGCGGAACGAGAAGATGCGCTCCTTGGCCCGGGCGCGCTCCTCGTCGCGGCGCGCGCCCCCGAAGCAGGCGTCGAACCCGTGCTCGGCGATGGCGTCGAGCAGGGTCGTCGTCTGAAGGCGGTTGCGCGAGGCCCGCGGGCCGGTCTCCTCCCGCACCCGGCCGGAGTCGATCGACTCCTGCACCGAGGCGACGACCAGCCGCGCGCCGAGCTCCTCGACGCGGCGGTCGCGAAACTCGATCACCTCGGGGAAGTTGTGGCCGGTGTCGACGTGCATGACCGGAAACGGGAAGCGCGCCGGCCAGAAGGCCTTCTCGGCCAGACGCAGGAGGACGATCGAGTCCTTGCCGCCCGAGAAGAGCAGTACCGGGCGCTCGAGCTCCGCGGCGACCTCGCGGAAGATGTGGATCGCCTCGGACTCGAGCGTGCGCAGGTGGCTCAGCTCGTAGGCCATGGGGCCGCAAGCATAGGTGCCCGCGAGCGCTTCGGAAGTGGCGCTTCTCAGTGGGCCGCCCAGGCGTCCGGGTCGCGCGTGAGCGCCGCGACCGCCTCGGGCAGCTCGCCGTCGGCGAGATCGGCCAGCGTCACCGACTCGAGCACCGACCGCAGGCTCGCCCGGACCGCCACCCACAGCTCCTCGAGGGGCTGGGCGCTCCCCCGGAAGGCGAGCGCCCCCGGCCGCTCCCCGCGAACGCTGGCGAGCGGTCCCTCGACCGCGCGCACGATGGCGGCCACCGTGATCTCCGCGGCCGGCCGGGCGAGCCAGTAGCCCCCTCGGGCCCGCGCTGGCTGCGGACGATGTCGGCCTGGCGCAGGTCGAGCAGGATGTTCTCGAGGAAGCCGGCGGGGATGTCCTGGGCGCCGGCGAGCGCGTCGCGCTTGAGCGGACCCCCGCCGGCGGCGGCGAGCTCGACCGCCGCCCGCACCGCGTAGTCCGCCTTGGCCGTCAGCCGCATGGACGGATTGTCGCTCAGGCCCGGCTTGGAGCCGCCGTCAAGGTCTTTGATGGGGAACGCTGCTACCGTGCGCTCCCTTCCTCATCAAGTCACTGCGCAATGTGGCTTACCCGGGAGAGATCGTGGATCCCTACATCGTCATCTTCGGGCTCGCGGTCGGGGTACTCGTCGGGCTAACCGGCATCGGTGGCGGCTCTCTGATGACCCCGCTCTTGATCCTCGCGCTCGGGGTCAAGCCGGTCACCGCGATCGGCACCGATCTGGCCTACGCCGCCGTGACCAAGACGGTCGGCGGCATCAAGCACCTCCGCCAGGGCACCGTCGACGTATCGCTCTCGACCTGGATGGCGCTCGGGTCGGTGCCGGCCGCGGTCGGCGGCGTCTACGTCCTGGCAGCGCTCGAGCGAGCCGCCGGCGCGTCGTTCGACGCGACGCTGCTGGCGGTGCTCGCCGGGGCGATCCTGTTCACGGGCGTCGTCACCCTGGCTCGCGCCCTGTTCTTCAAGGGGCTCGCCGAGAGCGAGCGCGACGAGTTGCCGCTCGAGCGCCGCCACAAGGCCGCGGCGGTCGCGATCGGCGTGTTCGTGGGCTTCATGCTCGGCGTGACCTCGGCGGGCAGCGGGGCCCTGATCGCCCTGGCCCTGATCCTGGCCTTTCGGCTCGTGCCCCGCCGCGTCGTCGGCACCGACGTCTTCCACGCCGCGCTTCTGCTGTGGGCCGCGGGCCTGGCCCACATCGTCGCGGGCAACGTCGACTTCGCCCTGGCGGGGACGCTGCTCGTCGGCTCGGTGCCCGGCGTGTGGCTCGGAAGCCACTGGTCGGTGCGGATCCCCCCGGGCACGCTGCGGACGGTGCTCGGGGTGGTCCTCGTCGGGGCCGGGCTGGGACTCGCGACCAAGGCCGGCTTGGACGTGCCCACGCCCGTGCTTGCCGCCGTTCCCATCCTGGTCGTGCTCGCGACGCTCGCACCGCGACTTCTCAGGCGACGGCCTCCAGCGAGCCCGAGCTTGTGACCGCTCAGAGATCGCTCCTCCGTCGGGTCGGCATCGTGACCTGTCGCGGGGTAACCCACTAAGCTGCGCCGCCGATGTTCTCCAAGGTGCTGGTAGCCAACCGCGGCGAGATCGCCGTCCGCGTCATGCGCTCACTCGAAGAGCTCGGCGTGGGAACGGTCGCCGTCTACTCGGAGCCCGACCGCGACACCCCGCATGCCCGCCGCGGCGACGAGTCCTACCTGCTCGGTCCGGGAGAGGCCTCGGAGAGCTATCTGGCCGTGGATAAGATCCTCGACGTTGCCCAGCGAGCCGGCGCCGAGGCGATCCACCCCGGCTATGGCTTCCTCGCCGAGGACTCCGCCTTCGCTCGCGCCTGCGACGAGGCGGGGATCGTCTTCATCGGCCCACCACCGGATGCCATCGACTCCATGGGCTCGAAGACCAGCTCGCGCGAGCTCATGCGCGACGCCGGCGTCCCGATCGTGCCCGGCACCACCGACCCGGTCGATTCGGTCGAGGACGCGCGCAAGATCGTCGACGAGGAGACCGGCTATCCGGTGGCGATCAAGGCCGTGGGCGGCGGCGGCGGCAAGGGCTTTCGCGTCGCCGAGTCCGAGGACGAGCTCGAGGAGGCTTTCGAAGGGGCCGCGCGCGAGGGGGAGAAGTTCTTCGGGAACGCGACCGTCTACCTCGAGCGCTACCTGCCCGACCCCCGCCACGTCGAGGTCCAGGTCCTCGCCGACTCCCACGGGAACGTCATTCACCTCTACGAGCGCGACTGCTCGGTGCAGCGCCGCCACCAGAAGCTGATCGAGGAGTCGCCCGCGCCCGCCGTCTCGCCCGAGCTGCGCGACCGGCTCGGCGAGATCGGCGTCAACGCCGCGCGCGCCGTCGGGTACCGGTCGGCCGGCACCGTCGAGGGGCTGCTCCAGGACGACGAGTACTTCTTCCTCGAGATGAACACGCGCGTGCAGGTCGAGCACCCCGTGACCGAGATGGTCACCGGCATCGACATCGTCCGCGAGCAGATCAAGATCGCCGCCGGCGAGGAGCTCGGCTTCGGCCAGGAGGAGGTCGAGCTGCGCGGGCACTCGATCGAGTGCCGGATCAACGCCGAGGACGCCTCGAAGCGGTTCGAGCCCGGGCCGGGGACGATCGGCTCCTACCGCGAGCCCTCCGGGCCGTTCGTGCGGGTCGACTCGGGCGTCGAGGCCGGCGGCGAGGTCTCGCCGCTGTACGACGCGATGGTGGCCAAGCTGGTCGTCTGGGACGTCGACCGGGAGGCATCGACCAACCGCATGCGCCGCGCGCTACGAGAGTTCGAGGTCGGCGACCTGACCACGCTGATCCCCTTCCACGCCGCGCTGCTCGGCACCGACCAGTGGCGCCGAGCCGAGACCTGCCGCGACCTCGTCGAGGACCCGGAATGGCTCGCCGGCCTGGCGGAGCCGCCGGCCGAGCCCGCCGCCGACGAGGGCGAGGAGGAAGAGGAGAAGCTCGAGCGCTCCTACGCGGTCGAGGTCTCCGGACGCCGCTTCGACGTCAAGGTGATCGGCCCCCCGCCGCTGCCCAACGGGGCGGATTCGGCGAGCGGGGCGGGCGCGACGCGCAAGCCGCCGCGCCGGCGCGATCGCGGCAACGACGAGGGAGGCGGAGGATCGGCCGAGGACCTGACCTCGCCGCTGCAGGGCACCATCCTGCGCGTGGACGTCGAGCAGGGCGCCGAGGTCGAGGAGGGCGCGCTGGTCTGCGTGATCGAGGCCATGAAGATGGAGAACGAGATCACCGCGCACCGAGCTGGGACGGTCGAGGAGCTCGCGGTGAGCGAGGGCGGGTCGGTGTCGACGGGCGAGAGGATCGCGGTCATCAAGTAGGGTCATCCAGAGCGCGCTGGAACGGGCGGACCCTCCGTAGGTTTATGACCTCGAGCGGGCGGACAGCCTGCAACAGGGGAACCGCGATCGTGGCCCAGAACCAGCCAACCGACCAGTCGATGGCCGACCTCGTCCGTCAGGCTTCCGAGCAGACGGCGACTCTCGTGCGCCAGGAGATCCGCCTCGCCCAGGTCGAGCTGCGGGAGAAGGGAAAGCACGCCGGCATCAGCGCCGGCCTCTTCGGCGGCGGCGGCCTGCTGGCGCTGTACGGGCTGGGAGCGCTCGTCATCGCGGCGATCCTGGCGCTGGCGCTGGCGGTTCCCGGGTGGGCGGCCGCACTGATCGTGGCGGCGCTGCTGTTCGCGGTGGCCGGGGTCTTGGCCCTGTCGGGCAAGAAGCAGATCGACCAGGCGACGCCGCCGGTGCCCGAGCAGGCGATGGAAAGCACGCAACGCGACATCGACGAAGTCAAGCAGCGAGGCCGCAGATGAGTCAGCAGGAGCGTGGGGATGACCAACCAGGACGGGCCTTCGAGCAATCCGATGTGAACGCAGTCCCTGCCCCGGGGGACACGACGCCAGGCGGAGGGCCCCCGACCGAATCGGAGCAGCTGCGCCAGGAGATACGTGAGACGCGCGAGGAGCTTGGCGACACCGTCGAGGCGGTAGCCGAGAAGGCAGACGTCAAGGCGCAGGCCCAGCGAGAGGTCGACGAACGCAAGCAACAGCTTCGGCAGGGACAAGAAGAGGCGAAGGCCAAGGCGGAAGAGGCTCGCGAGAGGGTCCGCCAAGCAACGCCAGAGCAGGCTCGGGATGCTCTCGGCCAGGTTCAGCAGCAGGCCAGGGACAACCCTGTGCCCGCGGCCGTGGTCGGTGCTCTCGCGGCGGGACTCGTGATCCGCTGGCTGAGGCGGAGGCGGTAGCCGCACCTACCCGCGGGCGGCGAGGTTCTCGCCGTGTATCCGTCGCTGGCGGGGGGAGTCGCGACCCGCCGGCATCTGCGGGCGTCGCTCTCCCCGCTCCAGGGCATCGAGGTAGTCGACGTCCTCGTCGAGCACGCGCAGCGCGCGGTCGCGATCGTGCGGGGACCCGTGCCCGGGCACGGTCCGCTCCGCCGCCTCGACCAGCGGCGCTAGCCGCGCCAGGGTAGCGCGGTAGTCCTCGAGCGAGCCGCCGGGAGAGATGACGGGGAGCTCGACGTCCGAGAGGTAGTCGCCGCTCAGGAGCACGCCGGCGTGGCGAGCAAGGATGGCTATTCCGTCGGCGGTGTGGCCGCCCGCGGGGTGAAGCTCTAGCTCCTCCTCGCCGAGCTCCAGCCGCCCGGGGACCGGAAGCTCCTGCACGGCTCCGAGCTGGAGTGGCCGTTCGCGGTGAACGTAGTGGTCGCCGTCGGCTTCGCGCAGCTCGCGCTGCGCCGCGCCCGGCTCGGCCTGCAGCCGCTGCGCCGTCGCCGCGCCGACCCCGAGCGCTAGACCCGGGAACGCGAGCCGCCCCAGCAGGTGGTCGAAGTCCGCGTGGGTCGCGACCAGGGCCTCGACCTCGAAGCCGGTCTCGCGCCCGAGCGCGGGCAGGGCGTCGAGCTCGTCCGGGAAGTACGGCGAGTCGACGAGCATGGCCTCGGCGGCGCCCTCTCCGCGCCCGCCCCGCAGGAGGACGGCGTTCGTCTGCCACATCCGGCTCGTGACCACGAGCGCGTCCGGGTGCACCGCGACCACGCGCATCGCGCCCTCACTCGCCCCTCGGCCCGCGCCGGCCCCTGCGCGGCCTCACCCCGCGCCGAGCAGCTTGACCGCCTCGCGCAGGTTCTTGACCTCCGCGGTCGGCTTCTTCTGACCCGGATCGAGCTTCTGACCCGCGCGGTTGACCCAGATCACCGGGATCCTCTCCTTGAGGCAGGGCTCGACATCGGTGTCGTAGCCGCTCGCGATGTGGACCCACCCGCGCTTGCCGTCGATCCGTCGGGCGCACTCCTTGAAGTGGGCAGGGTCGGGCTTGTAGCCGCGGACCTGCTGGGCGGTGACCACGAGGTCGAAGTCGACCCGCAGGTGGCGGCGGGTGACCCCGAGCAGCTTGTCGTCGATGTTCGAGAGCAGGCCGATCGAGAAATGCTTCTGCAGGCGCTCGAGCTGGGCGTTGGCCTCTCGGAAGGGCGGCCAGCGCGGGATGCTCTCGGGCAGGAAGCGCGCGCGCGACGGCTCGATGTCCCAGCCGAGGTCGTTGGCCGTCCGAACCGCGGTGCGCCGCATGACCTCGGCGTAGAGCTCGTACGAGCCGCGCTCGATTTCGTGCTGGATGCCGACGAACAACGGCAAGAGCGCCGGACGGTCGACCGTCAGACCCTCGCGGTCGGCTTCCTTCTGGAAAGCGTCGTAGGCGCCGGCCTCCCAGTCGATCAAGGTCCCGTAGACGTCGAGGGTCACGAATTTGACGTTCTTGGGGAGGGGCACGGGTCTCCTGGGGCTTGCTGCGAGGGTTCGATAGGGTGCGCCGCCGCCCGGCTCGCCTGCGGGCACCGCGCCCCGCCATTCTAAGTCTTCGATGGACCTCCTCGAATACCAGGGCAAGCAGCTTTTTCGCGACCACGGCGTGCCGACGCCCGCTGGTCGCCCGGCGCAGACCGTCGTCGAGGCCGTCGAGGCCGCCGAGGAGCTCGGTTACCCCGTCGTGACCAAGGCTCAGGTGCTCATCGGGGGGCGCGGCAAGGCCGGCGGCATCAAGGTGGCCAACGATCGCGACGAGGCCCGCCGGCACGCCGAGGCCATCCTCGGCATGGACATCCGGGGCTTCACCGTGCACGAGCTCTACGTCGAGAAAGGCTCCCGGATCGCCGAGGAGTACTACGCGGCCATCCTCATCGACCGCGGCGCCAAGGCGCCGATGGCCATGCTCTCGCGCATGGGGGGGATGGACGTCGAGGAGATCGCCGAGCGCGATCCGGCCGCGATCGCTCGCATCCACATCGACCCACTTGTGGGCTTTCAGGACTTCCACGGGCGTCGTCTGGCCTTCGAAGCCGGTATCGCCGCCGACGTGATCCGCCCGACCGGCGCCCTGCTCGCCCGCCTGTACGAGGCCTTCGTCGCCGAGGACGCGATGCTCGTAGAGGTCAATCCCCTGCTCGTGACCGAGGCCCGCGAGGTCGTCGCCCTCGACGCCAAGGTCACCGTCGACGGCAACGCCCTCTATCGCCACCCCCGGACGGCGGCGCTGCGCAACCCGGGCGCAGACGACGAGCAGGAGCAGATGGCCCGCGAGCGCGATCTGACCTACGTCAAGCTCGACGGCAACATCGGCATCCTCGGCAACGGGGCGGGACTGGTCATGTCGACCCTCGACGTCGTCGCTCAGGCGGGCGGCCGCCCGGCCAACTTCCTGGACGCCGGCGGTGGGTCGCGCGCCGAGGCGATCGTCGACGCGGTCGAGGTCATCGTCTCCGACGACAGGGTCGACGCCGTCCTGTTCAACATCTTCGGCGGGATCACGCGCTGCGACGAGGTCGCGAACGGGCTCGTGACCGCGTTTGGGCAGATCGACGTGACGGTCCCGTTCGTGGTCCGCCTCGACGGGACCAACGACGAGGAGGGGCGCCGGGTCCTCGGCGAGGCCGAGCTTCCGAACGTCCAAGTCGAGAAGACCATGCTCGAGGCGGCGGCGAGGGTCGTCGAGCTCGCAGGCGAGGGCGGCGGTCCGTCGGCCCAAGGGGGGGAGCCGGCGCGATGAGCATCCTCATCGGCTCGGAGACGAAGCTCGTGGTCTGCGGCCTCACGGGCCGGGAGGGGAGCTTTCACGGACTGAGCAACCGTCGCTACGGCACCGATCTCGTGGCCGGGGTGACGCCCGGCAAGGGCGGGGGGGACGTCGACGGCGTCCCGATCTTCGACACCGTGCACGAGGCGGTCGCCGAGACCGGCGCGAACACGAGCATGGTCTTCGTGCCCGCGCGCTTTGCCGCCGACTCGATCCTCGAGGTCGCCGACGCGGGCGTGGAGCTCGTGGTCTGCATCACCGAGGGGATCCCCGCGCACGACATGATGCGCGTCTACACCCACCTGCGCCGCGGCCGGACGCGCCTGGTCGGACCCAACTGCCCCGGCGTGCTGTCGCCCGGACAGGCCAACGTGGGCATCATCCCCGCCCACTTCTTCTCGCAAGGCGGCGTCGGCCTCGTCTCGCGCTCGGGCACGCTCACCTACCAGATCGGCAATGAGCTCGCCGGGCGCGGCTTCGGCAACTCGACGATCGTCGGCATCGGCGGCGACCCGATCGTCGGGTCCTCGTTCATCGACGTGATCGCCCTGTTCGAGGACGACCCCGACACCAAGCTGATCGTCATGTGCGGCGAGATCGGAGGCGACGAGGAGGAGCGCACCGCCGACTACGTCGCCGAGCACGTCTCGAAGCCGGTCGTCGCCTACATCGCGGGCTTCACCGCGCCGCCGGGCAAGACCATGGGACACGCGGGCGCGATCGTCTCGGGCTCGAGCGGGACCGCGCAGGCCAAGGCCGAGGCGCTCGAGGCCCAGGGCGTGCGCGTGGGACGCACGCCCAGCGAGGTGGCCGAGGTGGCGGCCGAGCTGTCGGGGGCGGCGGCCTGAGCCGAGCGTTCGCGTCGGCCGATTCGGTCCCTCGGTAGGGTACTTGCGGTGACCCCCGCCGGCACGATCTCCTTCGCCCGCGGCGCTCCCTCGCCCGACATAGTCGCCGGCGACGACCTGCGTGCGGCGGCCGCGCGCGCTCTCGAACAGGACCCGGCGGGCGCTTTCGCCTACGGGACCTCCGAGGGGTACCGGCCGCTCGTCGAGTGGATCGCCGACCGCCAGGGGCTCGGGCCCGAGAACGTGATCGCCACCAACGGGTCGCTTCAGGCCGACGCGTTCCTCTTTCGCCTGCTCGTCGAGCCCGGCGATCAGGTGGTGGTCGAGGCGCCGACCTACGATCGCACGCTGCTCGGCCTGCGGGAGATGGGAGCCGAGCTCGTCCCGATCGAGCTCGACGACGACGGCCTCGACGTCGATGCCCTCGAGCGCGCGCTGCGCGATGGAGCACGGCCGAAGCTCGCCCACGTCATCCCGAACTTCCACAACCCGGCGGGCTGCACGCTGTCGGGCGCCAAGCGCCGGCGGCTGCTCGAGCTCGCCGGCGAGTACGACTTCACGGTCTTCGAGGACGATCCCTACGTCGAGCTGCGCTTCGACGGCGAGAGCCTCCCGACGATGCTCTCGCTCGCCTCGGACGAGCACGTCGTCTACGCGTCGTCGTTCTCGAAGACGGTTTGCCCGGGGATCCGGGTCGGCTACCTGGCCGGTCCCGAAGAGACGGTCGCGGCCGTCCGGCGGATGGCGACGAACACCTACATCTCGCCGAGCATGGTCTCGCAGGCCATCGTCGCCGAGTTCTGCCGGTCGGGCGCCATCGAGCGCTCGATCGAGACGGTCAAGACGGCGCTCCGCGCTCGCCGCGACACCCTCGCCGAGGCCCTTCGACGTCAGTTGCCCGACGCCCGGTTCGTCCTCCCCGAGGGGGGCTACTTCCTCTGGCTCGACTTGCCCGACGGCACCGACGTGGACGCCCTGGAGGCGGAGGCGAAGGAGGGCGGCCTGATCTTCGTGAAGGGGACCGACTTCCTGCTCGAGGGGGGAGACAGCTCCTTGCGGATCGCTTACTCAGGCGTGACGACGGATGAGATCGAGGAAGGGGTCAGGCGGCTGGCCGCAGCCTACAAGGGGCTCGTCGGCGACCGGGCCCAGAGCGCGATGGGAGCGACGGGCTAGCGCCGCATGCCCGCGGCCGCCTGGCGGACCACCCAGGCGGCGAGCCCGACCCCCGCGGCGGCGAGCAGGCCCGGTACGGCGGCGCTCGGGTCGAGGCGCGCCGGCGCGGCGGCGCTTCCGCTCGCGAGCACGACCACCGCTGCGGCGGCGAGGGCTAGATCGAGCGCAAGCATCGCGCGGTAATCGTGCGCTGACCGGCCTCCGAAGCATCCGCACGGCAGCCGCCGCCCGACGATGGAGCGGGCGCGGAGGATCGCCACGCCGAAGACGACGGTCAGCGCGAGCGCCAGGCTCGCGCCCGCCTGCACCGCCCCGCCCAGGAGCAGAGTCGCTACGGCGGCCTCGGCCGCCGGGGCGCCGTAGCGCGCGCCGGCCGCGAGCGGTCGGGGCAGCCCGTAGCCCCCCTCGACCGCGGTGCGCCACGCCGCGAAGCGAACGAGCTTCGCCACGGCCGCCCAGGCGAACACGAGCGCGAGGAGGGAGGCAAGCAGCGACGACAAGGGGCGGGGGGCCGTTCGATCCGAGGCGGAGGTTGACTCTAGACGCCCGCGCCGGTATACATCACCGAACTCACAGGCAGGGGTGCTATTGCTGTCATGTCCGGCTGGTGGATGATCTCGTACGTGGTGCTGTGGGGCGTCGTGGCCGTCCTGGCCGTGGTCGTCGTCGCGCTCGCGCGCCAGATCGGGACGCTGCACCTGCGCCTTGGACCCCGCGGGGCGCTCGAGATCGACGACGAGGGACCGCCGCTCGGCGAGGCGATCGAGCCGATCGCGGTCACGGGCGTCGACGGCGACGACCTCGTGCTCGGAGGCGAAGATCGGGCGCAGCTCCTGCTCTTCGTCTCGCCCGGCTGCGACGTCTGCCGCCAAGTGCTTCCGTCGATCGAGGCGGTCGCCCGCGGAGGCGAGCTCGCTCCCGTAGTGATCACCGACACCGGCGAGGAGCAGACGAGCGCCGCCTACGGGCGCAAGCGCGGGTCGGCTCCCCTCGTCGCCTCGCTCGAGGCGTGCGAGGCGCTCGAGATCCCCGGGACTCCCTACGTGCTGATCCTCGACGACTACGGCGTCGTCCAGGCCAAGGGGACGGTCAACAACCTGGAGCAGATGGAAGGCCTTGTCGACACGGCTCGGAGACGGCTCGAAGGGCGCTCCGACCGACCTGAAAGGGAAGAGGTGATGAGCTGATGCTCGAGACCGCGGCGGAGCGTCTCTCCGTGGACCTGGCCGAGCGCACCCCGCGGCGCTCGTTCCTGGGAAGGCTTGGCACAGGCGTCGTCGCCCTGGCCGGCGGATCCTTCGTGGCGGCGGCGATCGACCCCGATCTCGCCGAGGCCCACCACATATGCGGACACACCGGTAGCACCGGGTCCTGCCCGCACCCGTTCTCGCCTCGCTCGCGGATCGACTCCGACGGCTACCCGCTCCATCCCAGATACGGCTACAAGGTCGACGACAACGGGCGCCGCTACGTCTCGCAGAGCCAGCCGCGCCACAAGGTGTGCGAGTACATGGTCAGGCGGCGCTACGGGGTGTCCTACCCCCGCTACGGCGGCGGCTGGAGCCGCTGCTGCTACGGACGCGTGCGCCGCATCTACGACTGCTGTGCGCGGGTGCGCTACCGCATCAACGGGGATCGCGCGGTGACCGGCTACTGCTCGAGCGGCCGCAAGGTCTTCTGCATCGTCTACCGGCGCACCAGCACCCGCTGCTGATGGGAGAGGCGGTGCTCGTCGCCGGGATGGCGGCCTCGCTGGTCGCCGGCTTCTCGGCGCTCTTCAGCCCGTGAGGGCTGTCGATGGTCGAGACCATCGTCCCCGTGGTCCACGGGGGTAGCCGCCGCCGATATCTCGCCTCGGTCGCCCTGCACGCGCTCGGCGCGACCCTCGCCGCCGCCGCCTTCGGCGCTCTGCTCGGTGGGATCGGGCTGCTGCTCGGCGCCCCGTGGGGCCTCGCGGGCGCGGCGCTCGTCGCGGTGCTGAGCCTGGTCTACGCGGCGCGCGAGGGCGTCGGACTCCGGGTGCCGCTTCCGTGCCGGCGCCGTCAGGTCCCGCAGTGGTGGCGGACCTTCTTCTCGCCCCCCGTGGCCGCGTTCCTCTACGGCATCGGCCTCGGCGTCGGCTTTCTGACCTTCCTCACCTACGGCACCTACGTGGCGGTGAGCGGGGCGGCGCTCGCGGTCGGCGATCCGGGCCTGGGTGCGCTTCTGCTCGCGCCGTTCGGGCTCGCCCGCGGGGTCTCGGTGCTCCTGGCGGCGCGGACCTCGACCTCTGAGGGTGCGGCCGCGGTCGTCGATCGGCTGCAGTCGGTCGGCCAGACCAGCTTTCCGCGGGTGGTCAATGCGACCGCCCTCGCCGGGCTGGCCGCGATCGCCGTGCTCGGCCTGGTCTCCTAGCCCTACCGGCCGTATCGGTCGCGCGACAGCACGAGCTGCTCGGGCAGCGCCGTGCGCGCCGGCGGCGAGGGATCGGCGATCACCGAGACGGTCTCGGCGACGCTGCGGGTCACGGCGTGGCGTCTCCCGCCGGCTTCGATCGCCACCTCGTCGGCGCCCGACTCGGCGAGCCGTCCCTCGAGGCCGGGGTGGAGTCCGACGTCCTTGAGGTAGTGCAGCAGCTCCTCGGCCTCGTTCTCGAACCGAAGCACCCGCACCTGGGCGCCCTCCTCGACATCGGCCAGCGGCACGCCCTGCTCGCGTGCGGCCTCGCCGATCGGATGGCCGTGGGGGCAGGTCGCGGCCTCGCCGATGGCCACGAGCATCCGCTCCTCGAGCACGGGCGACATCGCGTGCTCGAGCCGCTCGGCCTCCTCGTGGACCTCGTCCCAGGGAATGCCGAGCACGTCGGTGAGGAAGCGCTCGATCAGTCGGTGGCGCTTGACCACCCCGGCCGCGTGCTCGTGCCCGGACTCGGTGAAGTCGAGCGACTTGTCCTCGCCGCGCCGCACGTAGCCGTCGGCCTCGAGCCGGCCGACCATCTCGTGAACGGTGGGGGCCGAGAGCTGCATCGCCCGGGCGATGTTGGCGGCGGTGATCGGAAGGCGGGCCTCTCGCAGCCAGTACATGGTCTGGAGGTACTCCTCCTCGGCGACGGTGACCTGCTCGGTCGACACTGGATCCTCCTCGGTGGCCTCGGGACGAGGATACGTAACGAGTCGACCCTGGGGCTCTACGATGCCGCGACTATGGAGCCGTGGCCCGGATCGCGCGTCCTCATCACCGGCGCCTCGCGCGCAATCGGCCGCGCCGTGGCCGAGGCGTTCGCTGCGTGAGCCTTCCGCTCGCCGAGCCCCTCGCGCCGCAGCTCGCCCGCTCCGCGCGCGAGCTTCCCGCCGGAGAGGGATGGTGCTACGAGCCCAAGTGGGACGGCTTTCGCACGATCGTCTTTCGCGATGGCGACGAGGTGCGCCTCCAGAGCCGCGGCGGGAAGCCGATGAACCGCTACTTCCCGGAGGTCGTGGAGCAGGTCCGAGCCCTGAGCGCCGAGCGGCTCGCGCTCGACGGAGAGGTGATCGTCGTGGTCGACGGAGTCCAGGAGTTCGACCTGCTCGGCCAGCGCATCCATCCCGCCGCCTCGCGCGTCGAGCGCCTCGCCCGCGAGACCCCGGCGGCCTATGTCGCATTCGACCTGCTCGCCGAGGGGGAGGAAACGCTCCTCGACCTCCCGTATCGCGATCGCCGCGAGCGGCTCGTGGCCGCGGTCAGTGACGCCGACCGGCCGGTCGAGCTGACCCCCGTGACCGCCGACCTCGAGGCCGCCGGGCAGTGGCTGACGGGCGTCTCCGAGGGCGTGATCGCCAAGGAGTCGGCCGCTCCCTACCGCCCGGGGGAGCGGACCGGCATGGTCAAGGTCAAGCGCGTGCGCACCGCCGACTGCGTGGTGCGAGCGTTTCGCTTCGGCAAGCACGAGGGCACCGTCGGGTCGCTCATCCTCGGACTCTACGACGAGGAGGGCGAGTTGCACGAGGTCGGCCACGTCTCTGGCTTCAAGGCCCGCGAGAAGCGGGAGTTGATCGAGCGGCTCGAGCCCTACCGGACCTACGAGCGCGGCTCGGGCGAGCCGAGCCGCTGGAAGTCGGACGAGGAGCTCGTCTGGGAGGGGCTGCGTCCCGAGCTTGTCGTCGAGGTGGCGTTCGACCACATCACGGGGCATCGGATCCGCCACGGCGCCCGCTTCCTGCGCTGGCGGGAGGACAAGGATCCGCGGGAGTGCCGCCTGGAGCAGCTGCGAGGGTAGTAACGACGCGGCCGTCGAGCTCGAGGGGTGATGTGCTCGCTCCTCGCCAGGTGGGAAGAACATGGGTCATGCCGGAGCTCGAGGTCCAGCGCGCCGACGTCACGAAGCTCGAGGTCGACGCGATCGCCAACGCCGCCAACACCGAGCTCGAGCACGGCGGGGGAGTGGCGGCCGCGATAAGCCGTGCGGGCGGACCCGCCGTGCAGGAGCAGTCGCACGAGAAGGCCCCGATCGGGCTCGGCGATGCGGTCGAGACCACGGCCGGCGACATGCCCGCGCGCTACGTGATCCACGCCGCGACGATGAATCTCGGTGGCCCGACCTCGCGCGCCATCATCGAGCGCGCGACCCGGTCGACGCTCCGCCGCGCCGAGGAGCTCGGCTGTCGCTCACTGGGGCTCGTCGCCTTTGGCACGGGGGTCGGCGGCTTCCCGAACGAGGAGGCAGCGGAGGTGATGGTGGGCGCGTCGCGCGAACACCGGGGCGAGAAGCTCGAGCGCGTCGTCTTCTGCGTCCACGGCGAGGACGCTGAGCGTGCCTTTGCCGCTGCGATCGCCGAAGGGTGAGTGGCGCCGGGAGGCTCGCCACCGCGGCCGTCCTCGTCGCGCCCGACGACTTCAAGGGCACCTTCTCGGCGCGCGCGGTGGCGAGCGCGCTCGCACGCGGGCTCCGCGCCGGTGGACTCGAGGCCGACGAGCTCCCGGTGGCCGATGGAGGCGACGGCACGCTCGAGGCGCTCGTTCAGGCTCGGGGCGGAGAGCTGCGCAACGCGGTCGTCGCCGATCCGCTCGGCCGTCCGGTCGAGGCGGCGTGGGCACTGCTCGCCGACGAGCGCACCGCCGTGGTCGAGACCGCCCAGGCCAGCGGTCTGTGGCGGGTGGCCGAGGGCGAGCGCGACGCCTGGGCGGCGACAACCCGGGGAACCGGCGAGCTGATCGTCGCCGCGGCCGAGGCGGGAGCTCGCCGGGTGATCGTCGCGGTCGGGGGCTCGGCGACGACGGATGGAGGAGCCGGTGCGCTCGAGGCCATGACCGAGGCGGGAATCGCTCCCACGCTCGAGCTCGATGTGGTTTGCGATGTCCGCACCGGATGGGAGGGCGCGCCGCGGACCTTCGGACCGCAGAAGGGAGCCGATCCGGACACCGTCGCACGCCTCGAGCAACGCCTGGACGAGCTTGCCGACGCGGCACCGCAGGACCCGCGGGGGGTGCCGATGACGGGGGCGGCCGGCGGCCTGTCCGGCGGGCTGTGGGCCCACCGCCGCGCCCGTCTGCACCCGGGCGCGGGCTACGTGCTCGGCGCCGTCGGCTTCGATGACCGGATGCGGGCCGCGCGCTTCGTCGTCACGGGCGAGGGAAGGCTCGACGCGCAGACGCTGGCCGGCAAGGCGGTGGGCGAGGTCGCGACGCGCTGCCGCGGCGCGGGCGTCGGCTGCCATGCGGTCGTCGGGCACAACGATCTGAGCGCCTTCGAGACGCGCCTGATCGACCTCGCGAGCGTGACCGAGGCGACCACTCTGGCCGAGCTCGAAGACGCGGGACGGGCGCTGGCGGGGGCCATGCAGCCGGAGACGTCGTGACCGTCGACCTACCGGCCCTCGGCGAGCGAGCGCACCACCGCCTCGTAGAACCCCTCGCCGTTGCGCGCCTCGGTGACCTCGACGCGAGCTCCGGGGGGAGCGTGGGCGAGGATCTCGGGGTCTCGTTCGACGGCGTTCGCCACGAGGAAGAACCGTGAGACGAACTCGGCGACGCCGAGGTCCTCGCGCGAGTCGCCGACGGCGATGCACTCCTCGCGCCGGTACCTGCGGGCACGCATGTGCTCGGCCACCGCCCGCCCCTTTGACGCGGGGCGCGGGATCAGGTGATAGGCGTGAGGGAGACCCTCGAGCTGGAGCGTCGTCTCGCTGCGAAAGACGGTGCCGTTGTCGACCAGGCGCAGCTCTTGGTGGCCGTGGTCGGAGAGCAGCGCGTCGGCGGCGGCCTCGTCGACCAGGCCTCGGAAGAGGTGCGAGAACTCGCGGTTGCCGTGCCAGGGCGTGTGGCGCTCGAGCCGGTCCGCGTACGCCTCGAGCAGGAGACCCGGGGCGCCCGCCGCCTCGACCTGCTCGTGCACTGTCTGCTGGGGCGTCGGCTGCACGTCGCCGGTCAGGTAGCGGGTCTCGCCCTCGAGCGTGAGCCCGCACCCAACCTCGAAGATGTAGGCGGTCTGGCCCATCAGCCGAGCGTCCTCCATGACCTGCGCCCGCCGGCGCCCGGAGTAGAGGACGATCTCGACGCCGGCGCGGTGGCACGCCTCGAGCCCGCGGGCCCCGAGCAGGGTGAACTCGCCCTCGGCGTCGTGGAAGAGCGACCCGCCGCGACCGAGGAGGCTTCCGTCGAGGTCGGTGTAGACGGAGCGGAGGGGCATGGCGGTGGGCCTACCTGAAGAGGAGCCGCTCGCGGCGCTTGGGCCCGTCCGCGAAGTACTCCTCGGACCACGAGTCGTCGGGACGGAGCAGCAGCTTGGCGGTGGCCCTCCCGGCGCGCGGGTCCGGCCCCCGCTGGTCCTCATCGAGGTCGAGGCTCGCTCGGAAGCGGAGATGGGTGAACGTCCGCATGAACTCGGTGAGGTAGACGTCCGCGACTCGCATGTCGCCGCTGATCAGGAGCATTGCCCGCTCGACGAAGCGGACGAGCGCTTCGGCGAGCCCCCGCGAGAGCCAGGCGAGAGCCTTGGGACTCGAGCGCGGATCGATGTCCCCGAACAGGTCGACGAAGCGCTGGGAGCCGGCCGCCCCGCGGTTGAACCAGACCCCGTGACGACCGAGCCACGGGTCGTGCGTCCCGACCTCGAGCTCGACCGCCTCGCCGACCTCGAGGTTCGCCTGCTCGCCGTACAGCGCCTCGATGCGATAGCGCAGGCGCCGGCCCGGGTGCAGGGAGTAGTCGCCCCATACGAAGGCTTGGATCGGGTTGGCGCGGCTCGAGGTCGGGCCCCCGTCCCGGTCGTTGACGGGAAGCCGCAGGAAGTTGGGCAGGTACCCCGCTTCGCCCGTCTCGACATCGGTCCGGTGGATGGCGAAGCCCAGGAGTCCGGGCCGCGCGCGCTCCTCGACGTCGAGGCCGAGGAGGACGACGTGGGTGCCCGCGATCGCGTGCGCCGAAAGGGATCGCGCAGCCTGACGCTCACGCACGCCTCGGAGGATGCCAGACGCGGGCTGCGCCCCCAATGTCGCGCGCGGCGGGCGGTGCGCCAGCCAGTTCCTGAGTCCCTTCCCATGGGCGGTATGATGTATACGGCGCTGTATATGGCAACACGCACCCAGATCTACCTGACCCGGGAGCAGCGTGCCCGCCTCGACGAGCTGGTGCGCCGCCGAGGAGGATCGCTCGCCGAGCTCATCCGCGAGGCGGTGGACGCCTACCTCGCCGGCGCCGGACCCGGTGCCACGGTGGCTCTCGAGCGCACCTTCGGGGTGTCACCAGACTTCGCGGCGCCTTCGCGAGACGAGTGGCGCGAGCGAGAAGCCCGGATCAGCCGTGGCTGACCTGCTCGTCGACAGCGACGTCTTCATCGACCACCTCCGGGGTGCGCGGGCGCTTCGCCCCCGCCGGCACCGGATCCACTACTCCGCAGTCACGCGCTGCGAGTTATTCGCCGGCCCCGCCGATCAGGAGGAGATGGTCGTTCAGATCCTCTCCCCCTTTACCGAGATGGACGTCGACGGCGCGGTCGCCGAGCGGGCGGGACGTCTTCGTCGGAGCTCGGGGCTCCTGACCCCGGACGCCCTGATCGCCGCGACGGCTCTCGTCCACCGGTTGGGACTCGTGACGCGCAACCGTCGAGACTTCGAGCCGGTCCGCGGGCTCCGCTTCGCCGACCTGGGCTGACGATCGGCGGCCAGCGGTCGCCGGCCTCCCTCCCCAGCGGCCTACCATCGATCCTCATGGCCACGTCGATCACCACGCCGCCGTGGAAGGAGCTGCTCGAGTCCGGCCGCGGTGAGCAGCTCGTGGCCGAGAGCCGTGAGGGCGCTCGGCCGGGCGAGGGGGTGGCCCTGCCGGACGACCGGCTCCACCCCGCGGTGGCCTCGGCCCTGCGCGGGGTCGGCGTCGAGCACCTCTGGTCTCACCAGGCCGAGGCCCTCGAGTCCGCGCTCGAACGCGGCCACACCATCGTCACCACGGGCACCGCCAGCGGCAAGTCGCTGGCCTTCAACCTGCCGGTGCTCGAAGTCCTCGCCCGTGACCGCCGCGCCCGGGCGCTCTACCTGTACCCGACCAAGGCGCTCGCCCAGGACCAGGCCCGCGCGCTCGCCGCCCTCCGAGCCCCGTTCCTGCGCCCCGCGATCTACGACGGGGACACCCCCCGCGAGGAGCGGCGCGCCATCCGGGCCAGAACGAACCTCGTCCTCACCAACCCCGACATGCTCAACGTGAGCGTGCTGCCTCACCACCGCCACTGGGGCGACGTCCTCTCCAACCTCGCCTTCGTGGTCGTCGATGAGGCCCACGCCTACCGGGGCGTCTTCGGCTCCCACGTCGCCAATGTGCTGCGGCGGCTGCGCCGCCTCGCCAACGCCTACGGCACCGAGCCGCGCTTTGTGCTCGCGAGCGCGACGATCGCCAATCCCGTCGAGCTCGCCGAGCGGCTGACCGGGCTCGACTTCGAGCTCGTCGACCGCGACGGAGCCCCGCGGGCGAAGCGACAGATCGCCATGTGGAACCCGCCGCTGCTCGACGAGGCCAAGGGCACGCGGGCGTCGGCGCTGAGCGAGGCGGCCGACCTCCTGGCCGAACTCGTGGAGCGCGGCGCCCGCACGATCTGCTTCCTGCGGTCGCGCCGCGGGGTCGAGCTGATCCATCGCTTCACGCGGCTGCGCCTCGAGGATCGTGGGCGCGGCGACCTGGCGGAGCGGATCGCGCCCTACCGCGCCGGCTACACGGCCTCCCAGCGCCGCGAGATCGAGCGGCGGCTGATGGAGGGCGAGCTGCTCGGTGTCGCGGCCACGAGCGCGCTCGAGCTCGGCATCGACGTCGGCGAGCTCGACGCGGCAATCTGCGTGACCTTCCCGGGGACGGTGGCGAGCCTCCGCCAGATGTGGGGCCGTGCGGGGCGGCGCTCGACCGGCCTCGCCATGTACGTCGCCGGCGACGACGCGCTCGACCAGTTCTTCTGCCGCCATCCCGACGAGTTCCTCGACCGCCCGGTGGAGGCGGCGATCCTCGACCACGAGTCCGAGGAGATCCACCGCCAGCACCTGGTGGCCGCGGCCTACGAGCTCCCGCTCGACGCCCACGACGCCGAGGTCCTCGGGCCCCGGTGGGAGGCCTACGCCGAACGGCTCGTGGCCGCTGGCGAGCTGCGCGAGCGCGGCGGTCGCTACCTGCCCGCCGGACGCGACGGGGAGTTCCCGGCCGGACGGATCGCGCTGCGCTCGGCGTCGCCCGACTCGTTCGCGGTCGCCGATGCGGACTCGGGCGAGCTGCTCGGCTCGGTCGAGTGGGGCAGGGCTTTCGACACCCTGCACCCGGGCGCCGCCTACCTCCACCTGGGCCAGAGCTACGAGATCGAGGAGCTCGATCTGCGCGGGCGGCGCGCCGCCGCCCGCCCGTTCCACGGCGACTGGTACACCCAGCCCAAGAAGGAGACCGACACCTGGATCGAGCGCCTGCTCGACCGGCGCACGGTCTTGGGGGTCGAGCTGTCTTTCGGCACCGTCTCGGTGACCGAGCAGGTCGTCGCCTTCCAGCGCAAGCGGGTGTCCGACCACGAGGTGCTCGACCTCCTGCCCGTCGACCTCCCCGAGCAGGACTTCATCACCCAGGCGCTGTGGTTCGTGCTCCCGGACGACCTGCTGCGGGCGGCGGGCGACGGCGAGGCCTTTCCGCTCGAGGTCCTGCAGGGGGCGCTGCACGCCGCCGAGCACGCCCAGATCGCCGTGCTTCCGCTGATCGCCATGTGCGACCGCTGGGACATCGGCGGCTTGTCGACCGCCTCCCATCAGCAGACCGGCCGCCCGACGATCTTCATCTACGACGGCCATCCCGGCGGGGTCGGGCTGACGCGCGCCGGCTTCGCGTCCTTCGAGCGGCTCGTGGACGATGCGCGGCGGCTGATCGGCGAGTGCCCCTGCCGGCGGGGATGTCCCTCGTGCGTGCAGTCGCCGAAGTGCGGCAACCTCAACGAGCCGCTGTCCAAGCACGGGGCGCTCGAGCTGCTCGGGCGCATGGCCGCCATGCCGCCCGGATAGCTTCGGTCGGTGGCCGCGAGCGCCGAGCGCATCCTCACCCGGCGCGACCTCAACCGCGCCCTGCTCGCTCGTCAGCTCCTGCTCGAGCGCGCGCGCACGACCCTGCCCGGCGCCCTCGAGAGCATGGGCGGGCTCCAGGCCCAGTACGCGCCGTCGATGTACATCGGCCTGTGGTCGCGGGTCGAGGCCTTCGAGCGCGATCACCTGACCCGAGCCCTCGAGCGACGCACGGTCGTCCAGGGAACACTCCTGCGGGCGACGATCCACCTGGTCTCGGCGCGCGATTACTGGCCGCTGGCCGTCGCCATCAGGCAGAACCGGCGGGAGTGGTGGCTGCGGGTCGCGCGCAGCGGGCTCACCGCCGAGGAGATCGCCGTCGGGGCGGCGACCCTCCGCGAGCGGCTGGCGGATGGCCCCCTACGCCGCAAGGAGATCGCCGCTCTGCTCGGCAAGCCGCTCGCCGGCGCCGTGGGCATGTGGCTCGACCTCGTGCGCGTACCTCCCTCGGGCACCTGGGAGCGCCGGCGAGCGGACCTCTACGCGGCGGCCGACGACTGGCTGGGACGCACCGAGGTGACGGTAGAGGAGGGTCTCGAGCTTCTCGTACGCCGATACCTCGGCGGCTTCGGCCCCGCTCCGCCAGCAGACATCGCCAACTGGGCGGGGCTGCCGGTCGCAAGCATCCAGGGGGCCCTCGGGCGGCTCAGCCTGCGCCGCTTCCGCGACGAGCAGGGGCGAGAGCTGGTCGACGTGCCGCTCGCCCCTCTCCCCGACCCCGACGTCCCTGCGCCGGTGCGCTTCCTGCCCACCTGGGACGCCACGCTGCTCGTCCACGCGCGGCGGACGGGCATACTCCCCGAGGAGCATCGGCCGAAGATCTTCACCACCAGGACGCCGCACTCCGTGGGGACGTTCCTCGTCGACGGGGCCGTGGCGGGAACCTGGCGCTACGAGAAGGGAAGCGTACGGACGGAGGCCTTCGACTGGCTCGACGCGGCAACGCGACGCGAGCTCGCCGAGGAGGGCGAGCGCCTAGCCGAGTTTCACGGCTGAGCCAGGTGGCTGGGTGAGTCGGAAGCGCGCGCGAGGGCGTCGTCCCAGGCCGGCGGCAGGGCGTTGCCGGCGGCCTTCCAACGCCAGGTACGGAAGTCGCTGAGAATCTTGGGCAGTTCTTCCATGGCGTCGCTATGCGGGCTCTGACGGATGAACCCACCGAGGGCGCCCGGGCCGTCCCAGGCCGACAGCGTCCAGTAGTTCGAGCTGAACGGCTGCGCCAGGAGCGAGTAACCCACGAGACCAGCCGGTGCCGCCTCGAGCTGTCTCCGGATCTTGCCCACGTAACCCAGGAACTTCGGAAGGGCGGAGATGCGTCGGACCGGGAGGTGCGTGAGGATCACCAGGTACTCGCGGTCCGCTCGCTGATCGCCGAACGTTCGCCACGGGCTCGGTGGTGGGACTCTCGGCACCTCGCTAGTCTACCTTCGCCTTGCCCGACCAGGCAAGCGGGCAAGCGTGATCACCTATGCCTGCAACGTGCCGCGCGATGGCGGCGCACGCGGGGCCACGAGCGTCAGCTTGGCACCGCGCCCCGCTACCATGCGCTCCCGCGGCGAGGTAGCTCAGTTGGTAGAGCACACGACTGAAAATCGTGGTGTCCCCGGTTCGATTCCGGGCCTCGCCACCTCCCCCGCCTCTTCTCTGGCCCGAGGCCTCGTCGTTGAGAGCAGCGCCTGACCACGCGCGGGTAGGGACGACGAGCTAGTCCACCCGTGCTCCGCGCAGGGCCGGCAGCACCTGCTCGCCATAGACCCGCAGGGCCCCGAGCGGATCCGCCCCCGAAACGTTCTGCAGGCATACGATCGTCGCGCCCAGCTGCTCGATCTCGCGGACGCGCTCCACGTGATGATCGGGGTCCGCGGCAACGATGAATCCCTGCTTGAACTCCTCGTCGCTCGTCTGATCCTCGGCGTGGCGGTACATGGACTGGGGGTCGCTCCAGTCGTCGGTGAAGAACTCGGGCTGCAGCACAGACTTCCAGACGCGCGATCCCTCTAGAGCGGCGTCGTCGTCCTCGGCCCACGAAAAGCCCACCTGGAGGATGATCTCGCCGGTGTCCTTGCCGGCCTCGGCGCGGGCGCCCGTGTAGGCGTCGATCACCTCGGGGGCCGTCTCGGGATCACCGAGCGTCCACAGCCCGTCGCCGAGGCGAGCGGCGACCCGAGCGGCGCGCGGACCGAAGGCGGAGACATAGAGCGGCGGGCGGCGCCCGGCGAGGGTGTGCAGGAGGGCACGCTTGGTACGAAAGAAGCGGCCGTCGTAGTCGAGCCGCTCGCCGTCGAACAGGCGGCCGATGATCTCGAGCGACTCCTCCATGCGGTCGACCTGCTCGCGCACGGGCGGCCAGTCCATCCCGCACGGTGTCTCGTTGAGCGACTCGCCGGAGCCGATGCCGAGGTAGGCACGCCCGGGGTTGAGCGCCTCGAGGGTCATGAAGGCCTGGGCGGCGACCGCGGGGTGATAGCGGTGGACGGGAGTGGTCACGCCCGTGCCGATGGCCACGCGCTCGGTGGCCTGACCGACCGCGCCGAGCATGGTCCACGCCTGCCCCGACTCTCCCGGCTCCCACCACGGCTGGTAGTGGTCGCTCAGGCTGAGACCATCGAAGCCCGCCTCCTCGGTCGCCACCGCCTGCTCCACGATGCTGGTCGGGGGAAACTGCTCGGTGGCGAGCTGGGTCCAGTAGCGGATGTCGGGCACGGGGAGGCTCCTCGGCTGGTCGGCTGGTCGGCTGGGTCAGCCTCCTCACCCGCTAGCGTCCGCCTAAACCCCTCAGCGACGTTGGCGGCGCCGCTGACCGCGGGGGCACCGGCCAGGGCCTGGCTATGGACGACGCTGGCCTACAGCGAGGCGATCGCCTGGTCGACGGGGGTCTCGCCGGCGACGAGGTCGAAGGTCCGGCCGACCGCGGCCGGATCGTGAAGAGCTTCCGCCACCGCTGCGGCGACGTCGTCGCGACTTACCGAGCCGCCGCCGAGGCGCTCGCCGACCTCGACCCGTCCGGTGCCCGGGTCGTCGGTCAGAGAGCCCGGGCGGACGATCGTGTACTCGAGCCCGCTCGCGGCGAGCTCCGTGTCGGCGCGTCCCTTGGCGCGCATGTAGACGGCGAAGGTCTCGTCACCCTCGATCTCCGGATCGGCGCTGATGGCGCTGACGATCACGTAGCGGGCTATCCGGTTGGCCTTGGCGGCGGCGATCAGCTTGACCGCGCCGCCGTAGTCCATCGTCTCCTTGCGCTCGGAGCCGCTGCCGGGTCCCGCGCCCGCGGCGAAGACCACTGCGTCGACCGAGCCGACCGCCTCGGCGACCTCCTCCTCGCTCGCCTGCTCGAGGTCGCACACGACGGGCTCCCCGCCCGCGTCGCGAACTTCGTCTGAGTGATCGGGGTTGCGGATGAGGGACCGGACCGAGTCGCCGCGGTCGCGGAGGAGGCGGGTGAGGCGGAGGGCGATCTGGCCGTGTCCTCCGGCGATGGCGGCTTGCATGGGGGTTGCGTCCTCCTTCGGTTATTGCGGCGCACAGGCTGCGGGTTTGGCCTTACTACCCGGCTACGGCGGGCAGGCGACGGATCGGTCCGGGGCGGGAGATCGACGGGCGCGCTAGCTTGGGCTCCGGCCGGCTTCTCGCGCCCCACCAGCATGCCCGAGTCAACACCCCCCACGCCCGCGGCGGATCTCGTTCCCGGCGGGCTTCGCCGCGCGAGCGCCTACGCGTGGCGCGTCCTGCTGCTCGTGGGGGCAGCCGTGCTCGTGCTCTGGGTCATCGCGCGACTGCGGGTGGTCGTCCTGCCGGTGATCGCCGCCGTGCTGCTGGCCGCGCTCGTGGAGCCGGTCGCGCGGCGCCTGCGGAGCACCAAGCTGCCCGACTGGATCGTCGCCTTGGTGACGCTGCTCGGTCTGCTCGCCCTCATCGTTGGACTCAACCTCCTCGTCGTCCCCGAGGTCGTCGGGCAGATCCGGGCGGTCAACCTCAACGTGGCGCAGGGTCTGCGGGAGATCGAGCGCTTCGTGCTGAGCGTCTTCCCGGTCTCCGAGAACCAACTCGAGCGAAGACTGGGTGAGGCCTTCGGCGCGGTCCAGTCCGGGATCGCCAGCCTCGCGGGTCAGGTGCTCGGCGCCGCCGGACTCGCCGTCGAGCTCGTGATCGGTGTGCTCGTCACCCTTTTCCTGCTCTTCTTCTTTCTCAAGGACGGCCCGCGGTTCTACCGCTGGCTGCGCGCGGCCGTGCCCGAGAGCCGCCGCCCCAACGTCGAGGAGCTCGTTCCCCAGATCTGGGAGACGCTCCAGGCCTACCTCGTCGGTGTGGTGATCATCGGCATCTTCGATGCGCTGTTCATCGGTCTGGCCCTCATCCTGATCGGCGTGCCGCTCGTGGTCCCGCTCGCCGTCCTCACCTTCTTCGCCGCGTTCTTCCCGCTGGTGGGCGCGGCCGTGGCCGGAGCGGTTGCGGCGCTCGTGGCCCTCGTCTCCGGCGGGCTCGGCGACGCGCTGCTGGTCGTGGTAGCCGCCCTCGTCGTCCAGCAGGTCGAGGGCAACCTGCTGCAGCCGGTCGTGATGGGCCGGCAGGTCGACCTCCATCCGGCGATCACCTTGCTGTCGGTGACCGCGGGCGGGGCGATAGCCGGCATCGCCGGCGCCTTCCTGGCCGTCCCCGTGGCCGCGGTGACCAGGCGGGTGCTGCGCTTCGCGTCACCCCGCCTCGCCAGCGCAAGCGAGCGTGCGCGGGAGGAGGCCGAGGCCCGCCGCGCGGAGCGCGAGCGGGAGGCGTCGAAGGAAAGCGCCGCCGAGCCGGCTCCAGCGGAGCCCTGAAGGGAGCCTCACGCTACCCGCTCGATCGCCTCCGACTCCGTGTCGGCGATGAGGTCGAGCACGGCGCCCTCGAGCTCGGACTGGACCCCCGGCGCGCCGACGTCGTCGCCGGCCACGAGGTCGGCGAGCGCTCCGCCGATGGTGAGTCCCGAGTCGAAGCGGTCGAACACGCGCGGGTCGATGTAGGAGGAGCGCGCGACCGCCGGGGTGTTGCCGAGGTAGTGGGCGACCTCCTTGACCGCGCGGGTCTTGACGCGCTTGCGCGCGGTGTGAGAGGCGCCGGCCATCGGCCCCCCGACCGCCAGCGCCGTCGCCGCCAGCACGGTCGCGTTCCAGGTACGGAAGTCCTTGGCCGAGAACTCGCCGCCGGTGACCTCCTTGACGTACTCGTTGATGTCCTCGGAGCGCAGGTCGATCCACTCGCGCCCGCGCTTGTAGGCGAGCAGCTCGGGGCTGCCGCCCCGGCGGCGCTTGAGCTTGAGCATGACGTCGCAGATCTCCTGGTCGACGAACGAGCGCAGGAGGCGCCGGCCGCTCTTGGCCGGGTAGTCGAAGGTGATCGTGCGGCCGTCGATGCGGACGTGCTCCTGGCGCATGGTCGCGAGGCCGAAGCTCTCGTTCTCGGCCGCGTACTCCTCGCCGCCGACGCGAAAGAAGCCGCGGTCGAGCAGGCGCACGGCGCAGGCCAGCACTTGCTCGCGCGAGAGCTCGTCGCCGGCCAGGTCGGCGTTCACCCGCTCGCGCATGCGCGGCAGGGCGCGTGCGAAGCCGAGCATCTCGTCGAACTTCTCGCGGTCTCGGCGCTCGCGCCACTTCTCGTGGTAGAGGTACTGCTTGCGCCCGCGCGCGTCGACCCCCGTGGCCTGGATGTGGCCGCCCGGGTGCGGGCAGATCCACACCTCCTGCCACGCGGGCGGGATGACCAGGTCCCGGATCCGGGCGATCGTGTCCTCGTCCTCGATCCGCTCGCCGGTCTCGTCGCGGTACTCGAAGCCGCGACCCCGCCCGCGGCGGGTTATGCCGGGACCGGAGCAGTCTGAGCGGCGGAGCCTCGTGGCCACGGACCGGCTATTCCCGATCGGGAGGGCCCCCAAGCGCCTTTGCGAGTAGGTCGAGCTCCTCTTGGCGCCATGCGGCCATCACCCGCGAGCGCATCGAGAGATCGAGCGACGTGCGACCGTCGGCGTCGCGGGCGTCCGGGAAGGCCACGACACCGCCTGCCTCGCGCACGATGAGCTGACCCGCCGCCGCGTCGACCGATCGGCACGGCGCGAGGCTGGCCATGGCGTCGGCGCGGCCGCCCGCCACCAGGCACAGCGAGAGCGCTATCGCCCCTAAGGCGCGCAGCCGGTGCGCGCCCGTGGCGGTGAGCGACTCGGCCGTGGCGGCGACGATCCGGGGGTGGGTCGACTCGATCGCGAGCACCTCGAGCCCCGTCGAGTCGTCGGGGCGCTCGGAGACGGCGATGCGCCCACCGTCGAGGCGGGCGCCCGCGCCGCGCTCGGCCCACCACTCGCCGCCGTCGGCCGCGCCGCTCCCGAGGTCGGCGATGTAGCCGAACTCGACCTCCTCCATCGTCGCCCCCGCGGCGACGGCGATCGAGAGGCAATGGGAGGGGAGGCGGCGCTTGGCGTTCAGCGAGCCGTCGATCGGGTCGACGACGACGTGGGCCGGTCCGCCGCCCGCGATCGCGACGTGACCGCGCTCCTCAGAGACGGCGGTCAGCGGCGCCCCCAGGGCCTCGATCTCGGCGAAGATCGCGTCCTCGGCGGCCCGGTCCATGGCGAGCGCGAGGTCGCCGCCCTCGCCGCGGCCGGTGGTGCGGGCCCGGTCGTCGGGACGCGGATAGTCCTCCAGAGCCGCCCGGACGCCCTTCGAGGCGCGCCGGCAGAGTGAGAGCCAGTCGGCGGCGAGGGCGGGATCGGATCGCTCGGAGAGAGCCATCGGCGTCCTATCCTAGGCCGATGCCAGACCCGCTCGACGGCCTCTCCGCGGCCCAGCGCGCGGCCGTCACCCATCCCGGGGGGCCCCTGCTCGTCGCCGGAGGCCCCGGAAGCGGAAAGACACGGGTCGTGACGCGGCGGATCGCGTGGCTGGTGGAGCACGGCGTGCCCGCGACCGCCATCCTCGGCCTGGCCTTCTCGAGCGCGGCGGCCGAGCGGATGCGCTGCCAGGTCGAGGCGCTCGTCGAGCGCCCCTACGACGAGCTCTGGATCGTCGGCTTCGGTGACCTCTGCCGGCGCCTGCTTCGCGAGGAGGCGCTCGAGGCGGGCCTCGACCCCTTCTTCGTCTCCGTCACCCGCGCCGACCGCGTCGCGCTCCTGCTCGAGCGGATCGACGACCTTCGCTTGAGCCACCACGAGATTCGCGGCAACCCGGCGCCGCTCGTGGCGAGCCTCGTCGCCCGGATCGATCAGCTGAAGGAGTCCCTGGTGGGACCCGGCGACGTGCGCCGCCGGGCCGAGGGCCTGCTCGGGCGGGCGGGCGACGACCCTGCGGCGCGGGCCCGGGCCGAGCGCGAGCTCGAGGTCGCGGCGGTCTACGACCGCCACGACGATCTGCTGGCGGAGCGCGGCGCGCTCGACTCCGGCGACCTGGTCCTGCGGACCGAGCGCCTCCTGCGCGAGCGCACCGGCGTGCGCCAGCGGGTGGCGCACCGCTTTGGCCACCTCCTCGTCGACGACCTTCAGGATGCAAGCCGAGCCCAGTCCGCTGTGCTCGGACACCTGCGCGGCCATGGCGACGTCACGGTGACCGGCGACGATGTCGGTGCGCTTCTGGCCGGCGGCGACGACTCGAAGCTGCTCGCCTTTCTCGAGGAGCACCCCCACGCCACGCGGGTGGACCTGGGACGCAGCCGCCGCTGCGGGCAGCGCATCCTCGAAGCCGCCGGCGCCGTGGCCGCGGCGGGCGGGGGACCCGGCGGTAAGCCCGCGCGGGGGCGCGAGGGCGTCGCGGCCGGGGAGGTGCGCTTCTGGCGCTGCGCATCCGAGCGCGCACAGGCCCAAATGGTCGCCGGGGAGGCCGAGCGGCTGATCGCGGTCGAGGGCGTGCCGCCTGAGGAGATCGGAGTGCTGGTGCCCTCGGTGCGCGGCGAGGGCGGCGCGCTCGCCTCGGCGCTCGAGGAGCGCGCGGTGCCCTTCCGGCTCGAGGGCCGGCGGCGCTGTTCGAGCGCACCGAGGTCCGCGACGTGCTGGCCTGGCTGCGCCTGCTCGCCGACCCCGCCGACTCGAGCGCGGCGGTACGCGCGCTGACCCGACCGCCGATCGAGCTGCGCTCGGTCGACGTCGCGCGGCTCACCCAGCTCGCCCGCCGCCGGAAGCTCGACATGGTGGCGGCGGTCCAGGCCGCCTGCGAGGGGCCGCAGCTCTCGCCCGAGGGCCGCGACCGCGGACTTGCCTTCTTGCGTCTCCAGCGCGCGGCGGCGATGGCCTTCGAGTCGATGCGCCCCGACGCCTTCGTCCACCGCCTGGTCGAGCGGATCGGCCTGCGCCGCCAGCAGCTCTACGCCACGCAGGCCGACACCGCCGAGCGGCTCGTCAACATCGCCCGCATCGGCGAGCTCGCCATCGCCTACATGCGCCGCGAGCCCGAGGCGAGCACGCGTGACTTCGTGCGGTACCTGGTGGCCGTGGCCGAGGCCGGGCTGCGCGACGACGAGGGGTCTCCCACGGGCGCCCGGGGGGCGGTGAGGGTCACCACCATGCACGGCGTGGAGGGGCTCGAATTCGACCACCTCTTCGTGCTGGGCCTCGACGCCGATCGGCTTGCCAGCCCGGCCGGGCGCAACGGCGACTCCGCCGACGGGTCCGGCGCGGAGGCCGGCCGGCTCCTCTACCGGGCCATCACCCGCGCCCGGCGCGGCGTCGTCCTCTCCTGGGCCGAATCCACCGCCGGCGGGGCCGAAGCGGCCGCCCGGCCCTCGCCTCTGCTCGACGCGGCGCACGCGGCCGTCGGTGGCTCCTGGGAGCCGATCGAGGACGCGCTGTTCGGCCCCACCGAGGGCCTGCACTCGACGTTTCGCGTCATGCGGGACGAGCTGCTCGACGGGGTCGCGCGCGTGGGCGGCCACCTCGCCGAGATGCGACTCGACACCTACCTCGACGTCGCCCAGGCCGGCGCACGCTACCTCGAGCTGCTGAAGGTCGCGGCGCTGATCGAGCGCCAGAAGCAGGGCCAGCGGGTATCCGATGCGCTCCCCGAGGTCAACGACGTCCTCCTGCAGGGAGCAACTTCGGAGCAGCGCGAGCTCTTTGAGACCTCGCCCCTCGACGACCTCCTCCGCGAGGGCGAGCGCGACGAGCGACGCCGCGCCGAGGCCCTCGGCGCCCGCGCCGAGCCGTCGCTCGAGAGCTTCCTGCCGCGCCGCGGCGAGGGACTCATGCTTTCGGCCTCGGACGTCGAGACCTACCGGCTCTGCCCGCTCAAGTACAAGTTCGCGCGGGTCTTTCGCGTGCCCCAGGAACCGACGATCAACCAGCGGTTCGGGATCGTCGTCCACCAGGTCCTCGAGCGCTTCCACGGCGGCGAGGGCGACGGCTCGCTCGACGAGCTCATGAGCCTGTTCGAGGCCGCCTGGCGTCGAGCCGGCTTCGGCGACCGCAGCGACGACCGGCAGTTTCGCGCCCGCGCCGTCGACGCCCTCGAGCGCTACTGGGCGGACGAGCGTGAACGCCCGGGTGAGCCGGTGTGGTTCGAGCGGTCCTTCTCGTTCCGCCTCGGGCCGCACCTCGTGCGCGGGCGCGTCGATCGCGTCGACCGCCTTCCCGACGGCTCCCACGAGCTGATCGACTACAAGACCGGCAAGGCGAAGACCGCAGAGGAGCTGCGCGACGACGTGCAGCTGTCCCTCTATCAGATGGGGGCGCGAGAGTCGTGGCAGCTCCCCGCGGCGGCGCAGAGCTACCACTACGTGCTCGAAGGCGAGAAGGTACCGGTGTCCCACTCAGAGGAGGAGCTCGAACGGGTTCGCGACACGGTCGGCGCGGTCGCCGACGGCATCCTCGAGCAGCGGTTCGAGCCCCGGCCCTCGTACGAGCTGTGCTCGTTCTGCGACTACCGGATCGCCTGTCCGGCGGCGGAGCGGTAGGGGTGGGAGCGGCTAGCTCCCCTCCTCCGGCCCTCGCTGCTGCAGGAACCGCTGGAAGTCCCGCGCGATCGCGTCGGCCGAGGGAATCCGCTGCGGCGGGGCCTTCTCCTCCGATTCGTCCATCGACTCCTCGAGGCGCTCGACGAAGGCCTTGACGTCGGGGTCGCTCGCCACGGCGGCGCTGACCTGGCGCTCGTAGTCCTCGGCGGCCTCCTCGAGCGCGCTCGCGTCGACGGCCATGTGGGCGAGGCCCTCGAACTTCCGCACGAGGGCTAGCGCAGCCTTGGGGTTCGGCGCGGCCGCCACGTAGTGGGGCACCGAGGCCCACAGGCTGGAAGAGGGCATCTCCGCTTTGGTGCACGCATCGTGGAGGACTCCGACGATGCCCGTCGGCCCTTCGTAGCTCGAGCGCTCGAAGCCGAGGCGCTCGATCAGGGAGTCGTCGGAGGCGAGGCCGGTGACGTGGGTGGGCCGAGTGTGGGGCACGTCCGCGAGCAGCGCGCCCAGGGTGACCATCTCGCGCGCGTCCAGCTCTCGGCCGGCCTCGATCACGGTCCGTGTGAAGTTCCGCCAGCGCAACGAGGGCTCCGGGCCCTCGAGCAGGAGAAGGTCGCGATCGGCCCCGGCCACGCTCGCGGCGTGGAAGGCGAGCTCCGGCCACTCGATCACCCGGGAGCGACCACCTTCGAGGCTCACGGTTGGGCGAGTATCCGAGAAGTCGAAGTACTCCTCGGGATCGATCGCTCCCACCTGCTCGGCGTCGAAGCTCTCGATCAGGAAGCGCAACGCCGCCGAGGCCGCCTCGCCGGCGTCGTTCCAGCCCTTGAAGGCGCAGACGAGCAGCGGGTTGCGCAGGCGCGGACGGTCGCTCCAGCTCACGTCGCTCATCCCGTCACCGTACCCGGGTGCTCAGTCGGGCATGCCGGTTCCGACGCCGGCGCCGCGAGACGCCCCTGCGTCCGGCCCGCGCCGCGGACCTCTCCCTACGCCCGGCCCTCGACCTGGTACTCGCGCAGGAAGCCCTCGAACAGGCGGCGGTGGCCCTCCTCGTCGCGCTGGATCGCGATCACCATGTCCTGGGTGACGAGGTCGACGTCGTCGCAGACCTCGATGATCCTCGCGTAGTGCTCGATGGCGCCGGTCTCGGCCTGGATGACGCCCTTGATCACGTGCACGACGTCGGTCTGCTCGGTCGGCGGCTGGAGGAAGCTCTGCTCGGCCTTGAACTCGAGCGAGCCGGGCACTACTCCGTAAAGCTCCTTGATGCGGTTGGCGAACTGCTGCGCATGCCCGAGCTCCTCCTGGATGTCCTCGTCGAGGGACTCCTTGATCTCCTGGGCGCGCACTCCGTCGGGGTTGATCGAGTTCGTGACGTAGCTCATCACGGTCTCGAGCTCCATGAAGTAGGCCTGCTGGAGCATGTCGATGATCTGCTCGCGCTGGTGGCGATGGTCCTCGCTGAGAATTCCGGCGGTTGGGGTGCTGGGAATTTCCGAAGTCGTCATGGCTTCGGATTGCCCGGGCCCTTGCGAAGGCAAACCACCGGCCCTATCCTCGCGCGCCGTGACCGCACCTCCCTCTCAGGAGGGCGTGGAGGACCCTCCCGCCTCCCTGCTCGAGCGGCTGCGGGCCGAGCCCGATCGCGCGCCCGAGACCATTGCCCTCGCCGCCGCGGCGCGCTTCGCCGAGCCGGCCCGGCGCTTCGCCGAGCGCCTGCGAGCTCAAGGGCATCCCCCCGAGGAGATAGCTCGCCAGGCCGTGCGCCGGCACGCTCGGCTGGCGCGGGCGGAGGGCGCGGTGGTCGGGGCGGGAGGCGCCATCACCGTCGTTCCGGACCTGGTCGCCCTCGCCTGGCTGCAGAGCCGGATGGTCTTCTTCGTGGCCGCGGCCCACGGGTTCGATCCGGCACACCCGATGCGCCCCGCCGAGCTACTCGCCCTGCAAGACCTCTACGAGACCCCGGCGGACGCGCGCGCCGCTCTGGACCGGACCGGCCAGCCGATCGCGCTCGCCTACGTGAGCTCGCGCCTCGACCCCGCGGGGGAGCGAACGCTGCGGAGGCGCCTCGTTCGCTTCGTGAGCCGCAGGATGGCGCTGCGAGTGGGCGCGCGGGTCGTGCCGCTTCTCTCGTCGGGGGTGTCGGCGGTCCAGAACGGCCGGTTGACCGCCGACCTCGGAGCGCGGGCCCTGCGGTACTACGGCGGCTGAGATCAAGGCGTCCGAGGCGGCCGGTACGTTCGCTCCGGATGACGCAGCCGACCCTCAGCCATCCCACCCTCGACGTCCCGGCGAAGGCATATGTGCGCGACCTCGCCGACGGCCAGGCCGTCGACTCGATCTTCCTCGTGCGCGACCGAGCGCGGCGGCTGAAGAAGAACGGCGATCCCTTCCTGAAGCTTCAGCTCGGCGACGCCACGGGCTCGTGCGAGGCGGTCATGTGGGACGGGGTGGACGACTCCTTCGCCGCCTGCGCGGTCGGGGCCGTCGTCCGGGTGTCGGGCGGCTTCTCGGTGGACGCGCGTTACGGGGCGACGCTCACCGTCCGTACGCTGCGGGCCGCCGAGCCGGAGGAGTACGACCCGGCCGACCTGCACGACGCGCCGGCGATGCCGGTCGATCAGATGGTCGGCGACCTGCGCGCGCTGATCGAGACCATCCATACCCCGGCGCTACGCGAGCTGCTCCGCCGCTTCTTCGCCGACGGCTCGAAGACCTGGTCGCTGTGGAGCGAGGCGCCCGCCGCCAAGCACTACCACCAGGCCTATCGCCATGGCCTGCTCGAGCACTGCCTCACGGTCGCCCAGGCGGTCGGAGCGGTGGCGACGACCTTTCCCGGCCTGGACCGCGACGTCGCGGTTACGGGCGCCCTCCTGCACGACATCGGCAAGATCGAGGCCTACGCGGCGGCAGGCGAGGCGATCGAGATGACCGACGCGGGTCGCCTCCAGGGGGAGATCCCGCTCGGCTTCTACATGGTTCGGCGGCAGATCGAGAGCATGCCCGGCTTCCCCCCGGACACCGCGCAGGCCGTCCTCCACATCATCCTCTCCCACCACGGGGCCCTCGAGCACGGAAGCCCGGTCGTGCCCTGCACCCGCGAGGCGACGCTGGTCCACATGATGGACAACCTCGGTGGGCGGCTCGGGAGCTTCGATCGGATCGAGAAGACCCTCGGGGATGGCGAGCAGTGGTCGAGCTTCGACCGGGGGATCTCGGCGGCCGCCTACTTCGCGTCCCGCGAGAACGGTCACCGCGCGGCGTAGTACGTCGAAGGAGGCATGGCCGACCTACCGAGCCACGCGGCATGGCGACATGAGGGCGCTCGCACGGGATTCGAGGTGCTCTTCCTCGCCCGGGTCGACGGCGGCTATAGCTTCGAGGGCTACTCGACCGGCGTCGAGGATGCCCGGCCTTGGGCGGTCAACTATGCGATCGTCGTCGACGAGGGTTGGGGGACCGAGTGGGTGGAGGTGACCGCCCGCTCGCCGCAGGGCAATCGTTCGCTCGTCCTCGAGCACGATGGCGCCGGCCATTGGCGCGTCGACGGAGAGACAGCGGGCGATCTCGCGGGATGCATGGACGTTGACCTCGAAGCGTCGGCGTTCACCAATGCGCTGCCGATCCGCCGACTGAACCCGGCGGTCGGCCAGGTGACGACCGCGCGCGCGGCGTGGGTCCGTGCCCGCGACGCGAGCGTCGAGCCCCTGGAACAGAGCTACGAGCGAGTCGCGGACGAGGGAGGGCTCCAAGGCTACGACTACTCTGCTCCGGCCCTCGACTTCTCCGCACGGCTCGCGTACGACCGGCACGGGTTGCTCGTCGGCTATCCCGGACTCTCGACGCGCGTCACGTAGAGACCACTAAAGGCGCAGCGACCCAAACCGCGCAAAGAGCGAGTTACCAACGTTACCTTCGCGGCGATCAGCCCCCCGGCGCCGAGGGAGCGACCTATGCTCAGGCTCGGAT
>JAUJNZ010000002.1:0-8160 GCA_030447905.1 Thermoleophilaceae bacterium | reverse complement strand
TTCGCGGCGATCAGCCCCCCGGCGCCGAGGGAGCGACCTATGCTCAGGCTCGGATGGCCAAGGACACCGAGAAGCTGATCCGCCAGCTCTCGCTGATCTCCTTTCTGATGGCCGAGCGGCGCCCCGTGACGGCGCTCGAGATCAAGGAGGCGGTCGAGGGCTACGCGGAGATGAACGACGACGCGTTCGCGCGCCGTTTCTACGCCGACCGCGCCGAGCTCGACTCGCTGGGAATCGAGCTCAAGGTCGACAAGCCCGCCGAGGGCTACTTCGACGCCGAGAACTACACGCTTCCGCCCGAGAACTTCTACCTGCCCGCAATCGAGTTCACCGACACGGAGCTCGGCGCCCTGCGGACCGCGCTCGCCCTGCTCGACGGCGAGTTCGCCTATGCCGAGCCGCTGCGGCTCGCGCTCCAGCAGCTGGCCTGGGGACAGCCCTCTCCGCTCGCCGCGCCGGAGGAGCGGTCGGTATCGCTCGCGATCACGGCGACCGCGGGCGGGCGCGATCTCTCCCATCGACTGGCCAAGATCGAGACCGCCATCTTCCGGCGCAAGACGATCGTCTTCGACTACTACACGATGGGTCGCGACGCCGAGGAGACCCGCCGAGTCGATCCCTACCAACTGCTCTTTCGCGGCGGTCGCTTCTACCTCATCGGTCGCGCCCGCGAGCGCGACGACATCCGCGTCTTTCGGCTCTCGCGGATCCGCGGCAAGGTCGCCTACGCGAGCAAGTCCGAGCACGACTTCACGCCGCCCAAGGACTTCGACCCGCGCGTCTACGCCACCCGCGCCGACTGGCAGCTCGGCGAGCCGGTGGGTAGGGCGCGCATCTGGATCTCGAGCCGGGTCGACTGGCTGGTCGAGCGCCACTTCGGACACGTCGGCACGATCGTGCCCGCCGGGGAGGCCGACGACGCCACCGACGCTACCGACGACGGGATCGTGTTCGAAACCACGTACTCCGACCGGCGTCTGCTCCTCTCCTGGGTCCTGGGTCTCGGTGAGCGCGCCCGGATCATCGGACCGGCGGAGCTCGTCGAGGAGCTGACCGAGCGCGTGCGCCTGGTCGTCGAGCGCCACTCGGGCACGCTCGACGTCTCACCGGCGGTGGCAGCGCGCCCCGGCACGGGGCCCGCGAGGGGTGGCGACGGATACGAGCCGGCCGGCGACGGTCAGCGTGAGGCTCCCATCCGCCCCGAGCGCCTTGCCCGGCTCATGACCCTCACCGGCATCCTCGTCCAGGCCGCCCGCGAGGCCCGCAAGCTCGACGTCGAAGAGCTGTGTCAGACCCTCCAGGTCTCCGCCGAGGAACTGCGCGAGGACATCAGCGTGCTCAACATCGTCAACTTCGGCGGCGGCAACTACGTCCTCTACGCCGAGGTTCAGGGTGATCAGATCGAGGTCGACCCCGAGCCCTACGGCGACAGCTTTGCCCGCCCCGCCCGGCTCCTCCCGCTCGAGGCCAAGGCGCTCGTCGCGGCGATCGACCTGCTGGGCGAGCACCTCCCGGAGGGGTCGCTTGCCTCGGCGCGCGCCAAGGTAGTGGCCGCCCTCGGAGAGGATCCCGCGGGCGGTGGACTCCAGATGACGAGCGCCCGCGGCGACGATTCCGAGATCGCGCGCCTCGTCAGCCGGGCCGTGGCCGAGCACCGGCTACTCGAGATCGAGTACTACAAGGAGAACGAGGACGAGTTCGTCGGCCGGCGGATCGAGCCCTACCAGCTCCTGAACGGGCACGAGGGCTGGTACGTGCACTGCTTCGACGCCGAGCGCGACGCCCCCCGCAGCTTCCGCCTCGATCGCATCCGCTCGGCCGAGGTCCTCGACGAGACCTTTGAGCCTCGCCCGGGCATCGAGCCCGACATCGAGGGCTGGCCCCGCACCGGCGAGGTGCCGGCCTCACGCGCGGCGCGGGTGTGGGTGGCGCCCGAGCGGGCACGCTGGGCGCGCGAGGAGCGCGCGGTGATCGAGGAGCTCGAGGACGGCGCGGTCGTCGTCGAGCTGCACTACGCCGGCGAGACCTGGCTCGCCCGCGAGATCCTCAAGGAGGCCGGCGACGCGGCGGTGCTCGAGCCCGACGACGCGCGACGCGCGGTGCTCGAGGCGGCCGAGGCGCTCGCGGGCGTCGTGCGGGGCTGAGGCACCTGCCCCGAGGCCGCGCGTGCCGGCCCCCGCCGGGGTCAGCTCCCGCCGGCCGCTATCAGGCCCTCGACGCGCTCCAGGCTGGCCTGCACGCGGGCGACCATGGCGTCGAGCGTCTTGCGCGCGTGCTCGACGTTCTTGCTTGCTCCGGTGAGCGCGCCGCGAATGGTCTGGGCCTCGCGTAGCGCCGACAGGGCCTCCTCCGACGCGTCCCGGACACCGGCGGCGTCGACCTCGAGCTCGCGCTCGCCGGTCATGAGGACGCGACAGCGCGCGTAGCGGTAGGCGAGCTCGAGCGGGCGGGGGTCGAGATCCTCCTTGTCGAGGGTGACGATCATCTTGTTGCCCTCGTACTCGTGCAGCGGCTCCCGGCCCGAGGGCACCTTCGCCTCGGAGGCGACGACGAGGATCGCAAAGGCCGCGTCGCGCTCGATGAGGGATCCGTTGAGCACCTCCCAGGCCTTGTTCTTCGAAAGCTGCTCGTCCTTGACCTCGAGGGCGATCCGACCGCGGCACTCGCCCTGGGCGGCCTCGAGCTCGATGACCACGTCGCCGAGCTTCCCACCGCTCGCCGAGCGTTCTTCGCCGACGTGATGGGCGATGTCCCCGCGCGCCGCCGCCATGCCCTCCAGCGCCTCGAAGCAGGCCTGCTCGAAGCTGCGCCCCTTGGCCGTGCCGCGCGCCGCCGCCATCGCGCTCGGCTTCGACCTCGGCGCGACTCTCCTCGGCGTCGCGCAGGCGCTGGATCTCGCCGCCGAGCTCGGTCAGCCGGCGCAGGAAGGTGTCGTCCTTGTCGCGAGCGGCCTTCAGCTCGCGGACCACCGCGCCCTTGAAGTCGGCGAGCGGGTTGTGTCCGTCCTGGGCCGAGAACTGGCGCAGGAGGTCGGCGTGGGACTCCTTGAGCGTGCACCGTCAGCTCGCGGATCTGGTGCTGGACGGCGGTGTTGCGCTCGCCGCCGAAGTTGCGCGCCATGAGCTCGCCGAGCTCGTCGGCGTGGGCGTCGAGGGCCTTGGACATCGCGCCCGAGTCCTCGCCGAGGAAGCGCTCGAACTGGTCCTGCATCTGCTCGGCGACCCCGCGGGCCTTCTCGGCGAACGAGCGCTCGACCTCCCCGAGAGCTTCTCGAACTCGCGCCTGACGAAATCGACCTCGGCCCCGGTGGCCTCGCGGTCGAGCACCCGGGCGCCGATCTCGAGCGCGTCGCGGACGGTCTCCTCGCCGGTCACGCCCTGCTCGAGCCGGCGCTCGACGAGCTCGGCCAGCGTGCGGTCGTCGACGGCGAGGCCGTCGATGTAGATGCCGCCGTCGCGCACCTCGACGCGGGCGTGGGAGAGGGGAAAGGTGAGGGCCGCTTCCATAGCCGACTCAAGGTAGGGCGCACGTCGGACGGACCGCACCGCGCGCGGGACGGTTTTCGCGCCGACCGGCTTCGTCGCCCGGGACGACCGCGAGCCCGGCGGCACGTACTAGCCTCGCGCGCACGGCATGCAGGAGCTCAAGGGCCTCATCCTCTCGGGCGGCAAGGGCACGCGCCTGCGCCCCATCACCCACACGAGCGCCAAGCAGCTCGTGCCGGTGGCCAACAAGCCCGTCCTCTTCTACGGAATCGAGGCCATGGCGGCGGCCGGTATCCGCGAGGTGGGAATCGTCATCGCGCCCGAGACCGGCGCCGAGATCCGGTCCGCCGCGGGCGACGGCCGGCGCTTCGGCGTCGAGATCACCTACATCGAGCAGGACGCGCCGCTCGGGCTGGCGCACGCCGTCCTCACCGCCGAGCCCTTCCTCGAGCGGTCGCCGTTCGTCATGTACCTCGGCGACAACCTCCTGCGCGACGGCATCACCGACCTGGTGGACGCCTTCCGGGCCGAGGAGCCCGACGCGCTGATCCTCCTCACCCCGGTATCCGACCCGCACAACTACGGCGTGGCTGAGCTCGACGGCGGTGGACAGATCGCCCGGCTCGTCGAGAAGCCCCAGCAGCCGCGGACCGACCTGGCGCTCGTCGGCGTCTACATGTTCTCGCCCCACGTCTTCGAGGCGGCGCGGGCGATCGAGCCCTCGTGGCGCGGCGAGCTCGAGATCACCGACGCCATCCAGCAGCTCGTCGACCGCAGGCTCCGGGTCGATCCCCACGTGGTCCAGGGCTGGTGGAAGGACACGGGGCAGGTCGAGGACATGCTCGAGGCCAACCGCCTGATCCTCGACGATCTGGCCGAGCGAGTCGAAGGCGAGCTCGTCGAGGCCCGGGTCGAGGGTCGGGTCGCGATCGAGTCGGGGGCGCGGCTCGAGCGCGCCACGGTGCGCGGCCCCACGGTCGTGGGTGCCGGCTCGGTCATCCGCGACGCCTACGTCGGCCCGTTCACCGCGATCGGCGAGGGCGTGCGCATCGAACGCTGCGAGATCGAGCACTCGATCGTGCTGGCGGACTCGACGGTGGAGAACCTGGAGGGACGGATCGAGGCGAGCCTGATCGGGCGCAACGTGCGCGTGGGGCGCAGTCCCGCGCTTCCGCGGGCCTACCGGCTCGTGGTCGGGGACAACGCGGAGATCGCGATCCTGTGAGCGCGGGCGAGGCGGGAATGAAGCTGCTCGTGACCGGCGCCGGCGGAATGCTCGGCCAGGAGGTAGCGGCGGCGGCGCGGCGGGCCGGCCACGGGGTCGTGGCACTCGCCCGTGCTCACCTCGATGTGACCCGGACCGACCTCGTGCGCCGCCGGTTCGACGCCGAGCGCCCCGACGCGGTGATCAACTGCGCCGCCTACACGAACGTCGACGGGGCCGAGGAGGACCGCGCGCTCGCCTTTGCGCTGAACGGGGAGGCGCCGGCCGCGGTCGCCGCGGCCGCCGCCGAGGTCGACGCCGCCGTTCTCCACGTCTCCTCCGACTACGTCTTCGACGGGCGCAAGGGCGAGCCCTACGTGGAGTCGGACGCGACGGCGCCGCTGTCGGTCTACGGCGAGTCGAAGCTGGCCGGGGAGGAGCCGACCGCGGCCGCCAACCGGCGCCACTTCGTCGTTCGCTCGGCGTGGCTCTTCGGCCTCGGTGGGCCGAACTTCGTCGACACCATGCTGCGCCTCGGCCGCGAGCGCGAGGAGGTGCGGGTGGTCGACGACCAGGTCGGCTCGCCGACGTCCTGCGTGGATCTCGCCGAGGCGCTCGTGCGTCTCGTCGCGACCGACCACTACGGGCTCCACCACGTCGCCGGCGGCGGCGCCTGCTCGTGGGCGGAGCTCGCCGCCGAGACCTTCCGCCAGGCCGAGCTCGGCTGCCGAGTGACTCCCATCACCACCGCGGAGATGGGCCGCCCGGCGCCGCGGCCCGCGTACTCGGCGCTCGACAGCGAGCGCCCCGAGACGCCGCGGCTGCGCCCGTGGCCGGAGGCGCTCGCCGCCTACCTGGCGGCACGGACCGAGCGAGAGGGCGCGATCGCGTGAAGTTGCTGGTCACCGGCGCCGCGGGGTTCATCGGCTCGGCCTTTGTCCGCACCGTCCTCGACGACCGCCCCGGCGACCGGATCGTCGTCCTCGACAAGCTGACCTACGCCGGCCGCCGCGATAACCTGGCCGGGCTCGAGGACCGGATCGACTTTCGCGAGGGCGCTATCGAGGATCGCGCCGCCGTGCACGAGGCCATGGAGGGCTGCGATGCCGTCGTCAACTTCGCCGCCGAGTCGCACGTCGACCGCTCGATCGCCGGCGAGGAAGGCTTCGCGATCACCCACGTGATCGGCACCACGGTCCTGCTCGAGACCGCCCGGGCGCTCGGGGTCGAGCGCTACCTCCAGGTCTCGACCGACGAGGTCTACGGCTCGATCGAGGACGGCTCCTTCACGGAGTCCTCCCCGCTCGATCCCTCCTCGCCCTACAGCGCCACCAAGGCCGCCGGCGACCTGCTCGTCTCCGCCCACGCCCACACCTACGGGCTCGACGCGGTGATCTGCCGGGGCTCGAACAACTACGGGCCGCGCCAGTACCCGGAGAAGCTCATCCCGCTGTGCGTGCTCAACGCGCTGGCCGGCGACCCGCTGCCCGTCTACGGCGACGGTCGCCAGGTGCGCAACTGGCTCTGGGTCGAGGACTTCGCGCGCGCGATCGACCTCGTCCTACGCGACGGCCGGCGCGGCGAGGTCTACAACGTGGGCGGCCCCGACGAGCTCGAGAACCTCGAGGTGGTACGGGGCGTCCTCGCCGCCTGCGGGCGCGACGAGTCGCTGATCGAGTACGTGCGCGACCGCCCGGGCCACGACCGCCGCTACTCGCTGTCGGCCGACAAGACGCGCGCGCTCGGGTGGGAGGCGCAGGTCCGCTTCGACGAGGGCCTCGAGCGGACCGTGGCGTGGTACCGGGACAACGAGTGGTGGTGGGCCCCGATCCGCTCGGGGGAGTACCGGGAGTACTACGAGCGCCAGTACGGGCGGGCGCTCGCGGGGTAGCGAGGCGTCTTGACTCCGGCTCCAGCTCATCCGATGTAGAGCGCGTCGAGCAGCGACGCTTACAGCTCCGCGGTGAGCGCCGCGATGTCGCGTAGGTCGATCTCGCGCCCGGCCGCCCGCTTGAGTCGAATGAGGTCATCGAGGGAGGCGACCGCGACCGCCACGCCGGCGACCTCGACCTCGAGGGCCCGCGCTCGCAGGTCTTCGTACGGAGGGGCGCCAGGCGTCTCGTCGTGTGCAAACACGTCCAGCCAGCCGTGCCTCGTGGTCAGGGTGAAGTTGGCCCCGGCGGCAAGGTCGCGGGCATCGGTCACATCGATGCCGAGTAGGTGAGCGTCCACACCGCGCAGCTGAGCCTCGATCTCTCCCAATGCCCGACCTAGTCGTGTCAGGTTCTCGGTACTCGGGGTCGGGATGATGTCGAGGTCCTTGGTCGTTCGGAGGTGCCCATGGGTCTGGACGGCGAACCCCCCGATCACCACGAAGTCGACAGAATGACGGGCGAAGGCCCTCAGAATCGCTTCCGCGTCGATCGGCCGCTCGGGTATCTCGGCCACGTCTAAGGCAATCGCGCCTTCTCCGCCGCGTCACGGCGAGCCCGGGCGCCAGCGGCGGCGAATCCTCCCGCCATTCGGTTCCAGGAGAGCGACAGCGAGATGCGCTCCTCAGGGGAGCGCGTTCGTTCCGCGGCGAGATCAGAAGGGTCCAGCCCGTGGTCGAGTGGCTCGGTACGGACCACCGGCCGCTCGCCCATCACCAGCAAGAGCTGCTCGAAGCGCTCGTAGCTCGGCGACTCCTCGCCGCGCTCGATGCGGCTGATCGTGGCCTGCTGCGTGCCGGCGCGGATGGCCAGCGAGCGCTGACTCACCCCACGCCGCTGCCGCACCTCGCGGACGATCTCGCCGAGTCGTGACATGCTCCGACGATAGCGTATAGAGCATCAACAAGCCTACCCTACGCTTGGGGATCGATGCCCGTCCCCGCCCTCGAGCTCCGCGACCTCACCAAGCGCTACGACGACGGCACCCTCGCGCTCGAGAACCTCGACCTCGCCGTGGCGGACGGCTCCTTCTTCGGCCTGCTCGGACCGAACGGCGCCGGCAAGACCACCCTCATCAGCGCCGTGTCCAACCTCATCCGCATAACCGCGGGGGAGGTGCTCGTCTTTGGCGAGCCGGCGGACCGGCTGAGCGCCCGTCGCTCCGTGGGGCTCGCCGAGCAGGACGTCAACCTCGACCGGTTCCTGACCGTCGAGGAGACGCTCGTCTACCACGGCGGCTACTTCGGGATGTCGAGCGCTGACGCCCGCGCGCGGGCCGGTGAGATGATCGACGTCTTCGATCTAGGCGCAAAGGCCGGCGTACGCACGCCGATGCTCTCGGGCGGTATGCGCCGGCGGCTCCTGCTCGCCCGGGCACTGATGCACCGCCCGCGACTCGTGATCCTCGACGAGCCGACCGCCGGCGTCGACGTCGAGCTGCGCCAGGAGCTGTGGTGCTACATCCGCCGCCTGCACTCGGAGGGGACGACGATCCTGCTCACCACCCACTACCTCGAGGAGGCCGAGGAGCTGTGCGAGG
>JAUJNZ010000010.1:67165-100892 GCA_030447905.1 Thermoleophilaceae bacterium | reverse complement strand
GTGGCCGTCCTCGACACCGGGGTCGCCTACGAGGACGCAGGGAGGTACCGGCGTGCGCCGGACCTCGCCGGCACCCGCTTCGTGCCGGGATGGGACTTCGTGGACGGCGACGCGCACCCGAACGACGATCTGCTCCCTGGCCGCCAGGCCCACGGGACGCACCTCGCGGGGATCATCGCGCAGACCACCGACAACCGCTTGGGCGCGGCGGGCGTGGCGCCGAGGGCAGCGATCATGCCGATCCGTGTGCTCGGGCGTGATGGCAACGGATCGCTCGAGACCGTCGCGCGTGGGCTTCGCTTCGCCGCCGACCACGGCGCGGACGTCGCCAGCATGAGCTTCGCGGGGCCGACGGGATCGAAGGCCTTGGCTGACGCCGTTGCCTATGCCACCTCGAAGGGAGTGACCATCGTGGCCTCCGCCGGCAATGACGGCCGTTCCTCGGTGAGCTTCCCGGCCGCCTACCCGCAGGTCATCGCGGTGGGCGCGGTCGGACTCGACCAGCGGCGCGCCTATTACTCGAGCTACGGGACGGGCCTCGACCTCGTCGCTCCGGGCGGGGACAGGAGCGCGGACAGGGACGGCGACGGCTCGGGCGACGGTGTGCTTCAGCAGAGCCTGCGCGACGACCCGTCGACCTTCTGCTACTGCTTCCAGGGGTCCACCTCCGCGGCGGCGGCCCACGTCGCCGGGGCGGCTGCGCTCCTCGTGGGCTCGGGCCAGGCCACGCGTCCTGCCGAGGTGCGCTCGGCGCTGCTCGCGAGCGCGCACGACCTCGGACCGGCCGCGTCGGACCCCGAGTACGGCGCGGGCTTGGTTCAGGCCTCGAGCGCCCTTGCCGCCGCCGACTCGGGCCGCCCGTGGCTCGTTTGGATCGGCCTGGCGCTGGCGGCGGTGGTCGTAGTCGCGGGCGGGCTCGGGCTTACCCGGCGGCGGCGGAGGGTTATCCGGTAAAGCGCTTCGCGCCCCGGCGCGCCGGGGCTTACCCGGGGATACGTGGCGCGCGCCGGGGATCGGGGAAACGGCGATCCTCCCGAAACGATCTACGATCCCTGGTCCATGGAAGGGTCGAGGCTCGGGGACGTATTCAAGGAGGCCGGGGTCCCACCGCGTTGGGCCCTGCGGTCGTGAGCGAACCCGTAAGCGCCCTGCAGGCGCTGAGGTGCCCGAGCCGCGGCGGGCCACCGGGTCGGACGACGCCCCTCAGCGGTCCGATCGGCCGAGGGCGCGGCAACTCGGTGAGGCAGGCGCCGGCGCTACCCCGTGAAGCGGGGGCTGCGCCGCAGGGCCTTTGCGCGCCGACCAGCGTCCAGCGGTCGATCACCTGGCTCCGGTATAGCCGCCCTTCCCGAGGAGCTGGGGGGGGCGCCTCGCCCGACGACGAGCCAACGGCCGCCAGCCCGCAGGGCTTCCGCCAAGTGGGAGGGGCGTCGTCGCGAGGGCGGAGGCGTCGCCGGGCGGCCGAGTCCCGCCCGGTCGACCAGAATGGAGGCCGATCCGCCGGGGCCAGCGATGAAGTTCGGCACCACCGGGATGTCCCGCCGGCCAGGAGATCCTCGACCTGAGCTACTTGCCTCCAGGGCACGAAGACCGACGCAGAAGCAGTACATCCGGACCTTCTCGCCGGGCTCAGTCGCCTCGATGTGGCGGTCGGGCGGCGGTGTGTCGGGCTTTCGCTCGAAGGGGTCGGCGTGGCGGGCGATGAGCGCGAGGCGCTTGGTGCGCGCCGAGAGGCCGAAGCGAGAGAACGCGCCACACGCCGTGCTCTGAGAGCCGCAGGCCGCCCGCTTCTCGCGCGCAAGCTCGACGCGCTGCCCCGCGACCGAAGCCCGGGTGCCCGCGCGAGCGGGCGATCACCCCGCTGCTCGAGTGAGGGCCGAGCTGGTTTGGGCATACGCGGCCGGCGGCGCGCTTTGACTGGCAGGGCCTCGAGCCCCGCCGGTCGACCTTCGTTTCCAGCGATATTAGGTCGAGCGGTCGATGCCCATGGCCCGCGGCAGGGCGGCGGAGACGTTGCCGAGCTCCTCGGCCAGCGTGAAGACGCGCTGGGCGGAACCCGAACACTAAGTACGGCCTAGCCGCTCAGCTGCCACGCCCGCCTTCCTCCTCGAGGCGGGCGTGGCCAGCGCTGCCGCGAACGGCTTCGTGCCGCCGAGATCACGTCGGCCCCGGCGCTGCCGCAGACCATGTTCCTTGGCCCAGGAGCGACGGGTGATCGTGCAGCCGCGGCCCCCGCCTAGGGCCCCGCCGCAGCGGGGCCCTAGGCGGCCCGCGGGACCCTAGGGCCCCGCGGGGCAGGGCGCTAGCACCCGGCGATGTTCGATCGCGGGAACAGCTTGCACGCCAAGCGACGGTCCTCGGGAGATGTGGACCCTCCGCCGACCACGACCAGCCGGTCGATCTCCCGCCTCAGCCTCAAGCGATCCGAACGCGCAGCCGCGGTCGCCTGCGCGTTCGGGGAGAGGATCTGCAGGCCGCCGAGACGGGCCACGGCTGCGCCCATGAAGGCGGCGCTCCCACCCGCATCGGCCACGTAGCCGATGTTCCTCGGCAGCCCGCGTGCGATCGACTCACTGACCACGGCCGCGGAGGTGGCGTACGCGTCGCCCCCTCCGAGGCGCTTCGGCGACGGCAGGCTCCTGGCCGTCGCCGTGCTGATCACCCGTGTCCCGCCGATGACGAGCGTGCTCCGGATGCCGAGGTCCGAGAGCGCGCTCCGGGTCGACAGTGGAACGGCGTCGCGGCTGACGAATAGGACCGGCAAGCGGCGGTGGGCCGCGAGCGCCGCAGCCGAGGCGGCCTCCCGGCTCGCCGGGTTGACGACCACGGCCGCGTCGAAGGCGGGTGACCCGGCCGCCTTCTCGGTGAGGCCGCGACGATCCATCGACCTGGCGATGAGCGCAGCGCTGGCGGCCCGGCTCCCGCCCTTGAGGCGCACGATCTGGTCCTGTGGCACCCCGGCCCCAGCGAGCTGTCTCGCAATCCGCGGCGACAGCACTCGCTCGTTCCCGAGCACGTAGGCGCCGACTGGCCTCATCCGGCGTACCTCGGCCCTCACGTTGCGGGGCAGGCTACCGGCCGGCGAGGCCAGCACCGTGCCGATGTTGGCCCGCGCGAGCACGCCGCCCGCGAGAGCCCTGGCGGGGTCGCGGTCGTTGACGATCACGAGGCGAGTGAACGGCCGCGTGGCGAACGTCCCCCCCAGCACGGCCTCTGGACCGCCGGGGTAGGTGAGCCGCGAGAGCCGCACCGAGAGGTCGGACATGCCGCGCCCGGTCACCGTCGACACCGGGGCCTGCCCCGACGCGTTCAGGTTGGTCTGGGCCAGGTAGATGTCCTGGTTGTCGTTTTCGAAGTTGCCCTCGCGCGAGTCCATCCACGCGAACAGGACCCTGTCGTTGCCGAGCGCGATCGGGAACGGCCCGTAGTCCCAGTACGTCCCGAACCGGTAGTCGTACCCGACGTCGTTCCCGTGCGACCTGTCGGTGATGCGACGATTCCGGGAGAAGGTCCTCCCGCCGTTCGTCGAGTTGACGTAGTAGGTGTCGCCGAGCCGCGTCTCGTCGCACTGTCTGTGGGTGTCGGTGCACCCTCTACCAGCTCCCGGTCCTTCGCCTGGTCGGCGGTTGTACCAGTGCCGGCGGTCGTGCCACGCGATGTCCACGCGGCCGTTCGGGGCGACCGAGACGTTCGGGTGCCGCGTCTGGCTGATCTCGCCGCTCCGCGGGATCTCGTCGTTGAGCCTCCTCGGAGCGGACCACGTGGCCCCCCGGTTGGTGGAGCGCTGGAACCAAACGTCCAGGCTCGGATCGATGAAGTGGTCGGCGGCGGCGACGGTCCCGGGCACCGGCTGCGGCGGCGGTTTCGGACCGTTGCCGTAGACCAGGTAGACGTTGCCCGACCGGCGGTCGGCCGCCAGCCGCGGGAAGGTCGAGCCGGTGAACACCGTGTTCTGGCCGCTCGGGTTCTCCTGGATGTAGCCCTGGACCTGCGCGGCCCGCGAGCGCGAGTAGGTCTGGCCCGCATCGCCCGACCGCGCGACGGTGACGAACCCCTGCGCACGGCGCGGATCGGTACCGGGCAGGGGGAAGCCGCGGAGTTCGCCGCGCGAGCGGTAGGCGACGAACAGTTGGCCGTTGCGTCCGACGACCGGCTGGGACTGCTCGATGGCGTTCTCGGCTTCGTCGTTGGCGTTGGCAACCCGAGAGAACGTCGCTCCCCCGTTGTTGGAGGCGCTCACTGCCGTGTTCTCGTCGCGCCGCCCATCGCGGACCTCCTCAGCAGCCGCGGTCAGGTAGACGCGGTCGCTTCCGCGGGCTCCCCGCCCAGGGTCGACGTCGATCTTCGGAAGGGCGAATTCGGGCCCACCGGTGAACGGGCTGGTCGACGTTGCACGCACAACGGGCTCGCCCCCGGAGAGGGCGACGACCCCTCTTTGGAAGCTCCTGCCCCCGTTGGTCGATCGCGCGACGATCGCGGACAGGCCCTCCTCGAAGCCCTCAGGGTTGATCCTCGCGCCGCTGAAGGCGACGTAGACGTTCTGGCCGCTCCCGAACCTGATCCCGCCGTCCACCTGGTTGCCGAGGTGATTCCCGACCGTGCACGGGCGGGGAGAGAAGCCGGCCGGCGGTGTGAGGTCCCCGCCCCTCCAGGTCCTCCCGCCGTCGAAGCTCACGTTGAACTGGCACTCGCCCTCCAGCAGGTCCTGCTGGATCTCGACGACGTGCCGCGGGTTGCGCGGGTTGACCGCGAGCCCAACGGCGTCCTTACCCCGGAACGGCGAGGGGTCCGTCGCGTCTGAGAAGAGCCGGAAGTTCGGGCCCGTGCGCAGTTGGGCCTCGGCGGCAGACGCCAGCAGGAGCGAGCCGGCTGCCATCGTTGCGAGGATGAGGACGGCGCGCATCCTCGCGCCGACGTTCAGGGACAGTTGACTCTTCATGGCGAGTGTGGGCCTCCGGGTTCTAAGTGGCGCGACAAGGGCGGAGAGACAAGGGCGGCGGGCGGGATCAACCTCGCCCCTCGCGAAACGGAGCGATGCCTCTGGGTCTCGGATCTAGACCGAGACCCAGACGAGCATCGTCGGGGGTTTCTTTCGGGGGGATCTAGACCGAGACCCCCGCAGGCGCTGTCGGCGCCGGGCCGTCGCCCCTTCGGGCGCCGGCGAGGGCGAGCACGCCGCTGCCCGCCAGGGCGAGGGCGAGCAGGAAGCCTCCGAGCATGACCGGGGCGGGCAGCTCGCCCACCGCCGGCGAGGCGCCGCCGGTTCCGCCGGGCTGTTCGGGCTTGCCGGAGCCCCCCACGGGGCCGCCGCCCCCGGCTGGGGCGCTCCTCGGACAATCTTGATCGTGGCGCGCCCGGGCGTGCCCTGCACTGGCTGTCCGTTGGCCTCGCTGCTGCGTGGCGAGAAGCACGTGGTAGCCGGCGGTCGTCTTGGGAGTGAGGAACCGGGGCGTGATCCTTCCGGTCGGTCCGGGGCGGCCCTGCCACAGGATCCGGCCTGCGCGGCTGTCGAGCCGAATCGTCACCGCGGACGAATCGTCGCGGGAGCTGTAGTTGCGGCCGTCCCCGTCGACCGGGGTGCCGGGCGTAGCGACCTTTTTGTCGAGGTACAGCGTGGCGAGGTTCGCGCACGCGTAAGCGGTAGAAACCACGGCGAGCGGGACGAGCGCCGCCAAGATCAAGGAAAGCCTGTCCTTCGCTTCATGGTGATCCCCCTGTCGGAGTTTTTCGGGAGCCTTCGGCGGCGAATCTAGGCTTTCGTCTTTCCCCGCGCCGGGGAGAGTAGCAGGCCACTTGACAAGCGTCTACACGCTTGCGACGTGCGAGCGGCGCGACGTTCGACTTACCCACCCGAGCTACCCAAGCGCGGCCCTCGCCCGCGCTCGCCACAGGCCCGTAGCCAGCACGGCGACCCCCGCGAGCGCCAGGGCTATCCCGCCCCACCGAAGGCCGTACTCGACCGGCTCGGACAGGCGGGTAGGCGTCGAGAACGCGACCAGGGCGCTCGACAGGTCCTGCTTGGCGTTGTCGACAGTGCCCGCCCGGGTGTCGCTCCAGACGGCGAAGGACCGGCCGGCGTCGGACAGCAGCCCGATGCGGTTGCCGAGGTCGGGCATCCCGCGCTCGCTGCCGTAACCCACACCCGGGTCGAAGTTTCGGCTCGAGAGGTCGACGCGCTCGGTGAAGCTCTCGCCGCCATCGAAGGACGACTGGAGCGACACGTCGTTGCGTGCGTTCCTCGGGTCGCCGCGGCGGTCGTAGTAGACGGCGTCGAGGCGGCCGTCGGGCGCGACGGCGAGCCTGGGCAGGTACTGCGAGGTGCCGTCGCGCTCGGGGGTGTCGTTGACGCGCGTGGGCCCCTCCCAGTCGGCGCGACCGGGCCGGAGCGACCACACCCACACATCGGGCTCGCCCAGCCGTCCGTCGTGGAAGCCGGCGTAGACCCGCCCGCTACGGCGATCGACCGCCAGCGACGGGAAGGGAGGAAGGAAGACGACGAAGCGCTCGGTGGGGACGATCCCATCGTCGACGACCGACTCTCCCCAGGTGGCCCCCCGTCGAGCGAGCGGGCGAGGACGAGCTCGAACCGCCCGGGGTAGGGAGGGCCGCCGTTGCCCTGGTGGCCGGCCTCGTAGTCGAGCCTGTCCTCTCCGAGGTCGAGGTAGAGGACGTAGAGCTCGCCCTTGGGACCGGCGGCGAGCGATGGGGCGACCGCCCGCTGGCGGGCGGATCCGCTCACGCGCGCGGGGCGCGTCCAGGTCCTGCCGCCGTCGTCTGAGCGCGCGAGGCGGATCGGGTTGCCGGGCGCCGCGAACCTGTATAGGCCCACGCCGGAGGCCCCTTCGAGCCACGTCAGGTAGAGCCGCCCGGGTTTTACCGGGTCGGCCATGAGGCGAACCTGGAACATGAGGCGGCCGAGCGCCTTGCGCGGCTTTGACAGGGTGCGGCCCCCGTCCCTCGAGCTGACGGTCCAGACGGCGTTGGGGCGGTTTCCGTTTCCTCTCAGCGTGACGAAGGACATGTACATCGTCCCGTCGGGCGCGAAGGTCACGTCCGGCGCGTAGCACTTCGGCTCCTCGCCCTTGGGGATCGGGAAGGGAGCCGGTGGCGGGGCGGGCCCGCCCGGCGGCCCGCCCCGTCTGGTGCGCCAGCTCCTGCCCCCGTCGAGGGAGACGTGCAGCGCGCACGAGAAGGTCGGCGAGTCGATGCGGTTGGCGACCGCGAGGTTCGAGCGGTTGACGGGGTTGGCGGCGACCGCCGGCGAATTGTGGGCGCTGATGTCGCCCAGGTCGCCCGCCCCCGCGTTGACCGGCGCGTCGCCGCCGGCCACGCGCGGTGTCGGAGCGCCGTCGAAGGCGGTCGAGACCACCACCGCCCCCACGCCGATCAGCAGCAGCGCGGCCCCGATGAAGATCTGTGGCGGGACCGCCGCCCACCGCTTCAACCGCTCTGGCATGGGTGTCGGCGACCGATCGAGAAGTCCATTCCCCTGGCGCGACGCTATCAGTTAGCCAGGGGCGCGCGGACGCTACCGGATCGCTAGGCTCGCGGTTCCACTTGAGACGGGGAGCGACACCCGAGCGTGCGACCGCCTCGCGTGGAGACGGCGTCGGGCGTCGCCGCGAAGACTGTGGCCGATTCACCTAAACCGCAAAGGATCACAGAGATGCGTGGCTTAGCGGTGCCCCCCGCCCCTACGGACGACGGGTCAGGCGGCGTCGCGCGCAAGCGGGCGATCGTCGGCGGCGTCATCTTCCTCGCCGTCCTCGTCTTCTTCCTGACCCAGACCAGGCTGCCCGCCGTGGTCGAGAAGCTGCCGACGCTCGACCGGGGGGCCTCGGCCGCCGGACGCTCCACCTTCTCGACCGTGCTCGACCCGGCGACCTTCCCGGAGGGGCTGCGGTGGGTGGCCTACGGGGTCAACCTCTGGGACGCCAACGCGGTCGGTATGTTCTTCGCCATCCTCTTGGGCGGCGCCGCCGTGACGGCGCTGTCGCCGGGGCTTCGCCTGAAGAGGCTCGTCCGCCGGCGCGGCCCGGTGGCGGCCGGGGTCGGCGGCGGCATGGGGCTGCCGCTGTTCATGTGCAGCGCCTGCTCGGCGCCGGTCTCCCTCGGCTTCTACCGCGCCGGCGCCGCGCTCGAGACGACGCTCGGGATGATCCTCGGCTCGGCCCTGTTCAACCCCGTGGGGATCCTGGCTGTCTTCCTCCTGATGCCGATCAAGATGGCGGCGGCCCGAGTGGTCTTCGGGCTCCTGATGATCTTCGGCCTCGTACCGCTCATCGCGCGGCTTCACGACCGCGCGAAGGAGGCCTGCCCCGCGCCCACCGGCGAAGAGGCCGACGCGACGCTGGCTGCCGCGGCGGAGTCGATCGAGGCCTCCGTCGAGACGCCCGCGCGGAGCGACTGGCGGGCGGCGGTCAAGGACGGCCTGCTGGAGTGGTGGCGCACGACGCTCGACCACGCCGTCCGCCTGGTCCCGCCGATGGCCCTGGCGAGCTTCGCCGTCGGGGCGGTGTTCACGTTGGTCCCGCCGCAGGGGCTCTCGGACGCCGTGAGCTCCGGGGTGCTGGCGACCGTGGCCGCCGCCGCGCTCGGGACGCTCGTGCAGCTCCCCACCCTGTTCGAGATCCCGCTCGTCCTCGGCGTGCTCGCCCTGGGCCTCGATCTCGGCCCGGCCACAGCGCTCCTGCTCACCGCTCCGTCCGCGGGAGTGGTCACGTTCGGGATCACCCGACGAGAGCTCGGCTGGCGGTCGCCAGGACTGCTGCTCCTCGGGACCTTCTGCGGCGGCGTGATCGGCGGCCTGGTCGTGAGCGCCATATGACTCGCCAGACCGCGCGTCGCTCGCTCGGCGCCCTGATACTGGTGGTTATGGCCGCGAGCGCGATCTACGGCGGCGGCTTCTTCGGGCTCAGGGAACGGTTCTCTCCTCCTTCGAGCAGGACTACGGCATCGCCGTTCGGGACCGCGGTGGATCAGGACGCGGCTCCCGCGCAGGCTGCCTCGCGGCGGTCACAGCCCTACTGGGTGCCCGTCAGCCGCTTCAAGGGAACCGGTCCACTCACCACTCCGGTGTTCGCGATCGACCGGCGGGCGATTCAATGGCGCGTCAGATGGCGCTGCGAGCGCGCGGCCTTCCGGATCCAGCCTCAGCGCCCGTCGGGGGAGGCCTACGGGCACCAGCTCGCGGGCGCGGATCCCTGCCCCAAGGCGGGCGTCGGGCAGTCGGTCGCCGGGGGCCAGTTCAAGCTCGACGTCGGAGCCGAGGGAGCATGGCAGGCCGTAGTCGAGCAGCAGGTCGACGTGCCCCTCGCCGAGCCGCCCACTCCGGCGATGACCTCGGGGGACTCCCGCGTGGTGGCGAGCGGGCGCTTCTACGACATCGACGAGAAGGGGACCGGCAGCGTCAAGATCTACCGTGAGCGCGACGGCTCGACGAGCCTGCGGCTCGGCGGTTTCTACGTCACCCCGAACGTCGACCTCGAGATTCGCTTCAGCGAGCTGGAGCGGCCCAAGAGCACGAGGCAGGTGGCGCGCGCGCCGTTCAAGGACATCGTCTTTCTAAGGGCCACGGCCGGGTCCATGAACTACCGCATCCCCCCCGGAGCACTGAGCGATCGGGTCCGCTCGATGGTCATCTGGTGCGAGATCACGAGCAACGCGTACGCGGCCGCGCCACTTCGGGGCTGAGCCGGCGCGCCGGCCTTTGCCCACGCCCGGCCGCCCCCGACGAAGTAGACCCCGGCCGGCGCTCACCGGCCGCCATTATGGGAGGCTGCGGGGCTCGAGCGACGGGCCGCCCGCCGCGTCGAGCCAGCAAGCATGAGCCCCGCAACTCCTTCTCATCGATCCAGCCAGCGCAGCGGCCGGGCCGCCATGGCGGTGCTGCTCGCGGCGGCGGGGTGGGCGATCCTCGTGCCCTACCTCGGCCCGGCATGGGAGCTCACGGCCAGAGTGCCCACGCGCGTGGAGGTGGTCGACCACGTCCTCCCGGGGGCGCTGGCCGCGATCGCGGCCGCCGTGGGCCTCGCCCGACGCGGCCGTTTCTCGAAGGCGTCGCCCGACGCGGCCGTCGTGGCCGCGAGCGCGCTCGCCGTGCTCGCCGGCTTCTGGGCCACGGCCACGCACGTGCCCGTCCTCCCCGTCGCCGCGAACGGGGACCTCTCCTGGCCGGCTGCCCTGCTGCACGTCTCCGCGGGGCCGCCCCTGCTCGTCGCCTCGCTTGTCCTCCTGCTGCGCGAGACGCGGCAAGCCACGGAGTAGCCGAAGGGCGACGGCGGGTTCCCGCCTCCTACCGCGCCAGCGCGGCGGCGGCGTAGGCGATGCGCACGGGCTCGCACCAGATGACCACCGAGCGGACCTCTCGGGCCGACGTGCCCCGGGGCAACAGGTAGTTCTGGCTCCCCGCGGTCGACTTGAGCGCGGCCACGGTCGAGTGAGGGGCGCGGAAGGCCTGCCTCGACGTGCGCGGGCGGGCGGCCGGGCTCGTCCACACGAAGAGACCCGTGTTGGGCGACGTCTCGAAGCCCTCGAGGCGGAGGGCGAGCCGCCCGCCCGCAAGCCGGTGGAGCTGCACCTGGCCCCTCGACATGCGCTCGATGCCGTAGAAGGCCCCGCGCGCGAGCAGGCGAGCGGCCGGCGAGCGCATAGCGGGCAGGGGACGCTCAGCGATCGGGGTGTCGATCTGCTGGTCGACCTGGAGCTGCCACGGACCCGACGCCTCGACGCTCAGGCGAACGCCGCCCGTGCCGATCGATTGCGCCTCGCCGCGCCCCGGACAGCGTCCCTGCTTGAGCAGCCGGCGGCCTGTGGACCCGGACGCGGCGAAGAGCCGAAACGAGCCCGAGCGGCACCGCCAGCGGCCGCGCCACTGGATCGCTCCCCCGGCGATCGAGACGCGCTCGCTGGCCGGTCCGCTACCGGCCAGCTTCCCCACCCGCTCCCACCTTGGGGCCGCCCGCGGAGGCCCGCCCCGCGCGCCGGCGCGCTGCTCGACCTGCGAGAAGGCGTCGATCCGCGGCCCCTCGCGCTCCCGGGCGCCTCCGCAGCCGCTGAGCACGAGCACGGCCACGGAGGCGACGGCGACGACGATTGCCCTCGCTGACCTCCTGCTCACCGGTCCGACCGCTTCTCAGCCCCGTCCCGCCGCGCGCGCTCGACCACGAGCTGGCCGATCCGCTGCCCCATGCGTATGCCGACGTCGCCGTCCATCCTGTAGTGGATGCCTCCGTAGACCCTCGATGCGGCGGCCTCGCGCGCCTTTGCGCGGAAGAGCCCGGAATCCTCGGGGAAGAGATGGGCGAGAACCTCGCCCACCGCCCCGGAGTAGGTGGCGTGGCCCGAGACGAAGGCCGGGAATAACGGCGTGGCGAGGAAGGGCTTCCAGCGCGGATCGATCCCGAGATCGCGCACCGCGGTATCGGGCCGCGGGACCCAGTAAGCGTACTTGGCGTCCCACGCGGCGACCCCCGCATCGGCCAGCGCCACGTTGAGAAGCGCCAGCGCGCGCGTCGAGTGGGGCACGCTCAGCCGTGCGTCGCGGAGGTAGGCAAGGGTAACCCGGTTCCAGATCCCGGGCGGCAGCGCCGTCCCCTCACCGCCCTCCCAGAACTTGGCGATCCGCCGCTGGTCGGGGGTGAGCCGCCGCTTGACCCGAACGACTCGGAGGCCTCCTCCCGAAAGCGCGGGGAATCGAAGGCGGGGGCGGTGGCGGCCGGACCTCCCTGCCGGACCGCAGCACCCAGGTCCGCCAGTTCCCCGCCAGCGGCGACACCGGGCGGCCGACCGATCCCGGGGGTGGGCGCCAGTAGCCGCGGCCCCGGGGAAGGTCGCCCCTCCAGCGCCGCCGGGCGCCGTCGTTGTTGGCCCGAGCGATGACCCGCGCGGCGACCGCTCGTCCCAGCCTCAACCCGGCCTGCACGTCGCCGCGGGAGCTCGCTCCGGAGGCGACCCGCGAGGCGGCCGCCGCCTCGGCCATCTGCTCGAAGCGCGCGGGCGGTTGCTCGGGGAAGAGATACGCGAGCAGGCGGGACCCCGCGCCGGCGATGGCGGCGTGCTCGGAGGGGTAGGCAGCTACGTCACGCCCTCGGTCGTCGGGGGCGGCCGATCGCGCCTCCCGGCGATAGACCTCCTGCCAGTACGACGCCGCGACCACGGCGTCGTACATGGCGACGGCCAGCAGCGCGTAGGCGCGCGAGGCCGCGGGCGGGTCCTTGGCCCGCTGGGAGACGAGCTCGAAGGCGGTCTCCACCCATGGCTCGGCCGGCAGCGCGGTCTCCGCGCTCCGGGCCGCCGCCGCCGGCTGCGCCGACGCGACGGCGTTTCGAAGCGGCGCGATCCCCCGCCTGTCCGCGCCCGCCGCATCCCGCCGAGGAGGCGGTGGAACGCGGACCTGCGAGGGCGACGAGAGCACCCAGGTACTCCAGTCACCGGCCGACGCATCCGAGCGAGACGCCGGCGGCCGGTCACCGCTCGACGCACAGCCACCCGCGACGACGCACACGGGCAGGAGCGCCGCGAGGACGAGGCCGCGAATCGGCGCCCGCGGGAGGGGGATCCTCCCACGCGAGGCCGCGAAGCGGCGAATGGGACGGCCATGGCGAGCAGCTTCTGTCAAGGTGATCTGTGTAGACAGTAACGCGCGCGTGCAAACGCGAACGCACGCCAACGGGAGGTCAGATCGCTCAGGCGGCGGCTCGGGGTGCCCTCTCCCCCAGGCGCTCGGCGAGCGATACGAGCGCCCGTACGCCCACGCTGTCCGGCGCGAAGTCGATCGGGGCGGCGCCCTCCCGGTCGGCGGCCGCGATGTCCGGTTCCTCGGGCACCACGACCAGCTCCTGCTCCCCGAGGACGGCTCGGATCACGTCGACGTCCTCCTCGCCACGGACCCGGTTGGCGATGACCACCACAGGGGCGTGCTCCCCGGCGATCTCCGCCGCCCGACGCGCCACCTCGATCGACTTGACCGTGGGCTCGGCCACGGCGAGCACCAGGTCGGCCTGGTCGGAGCGCACGACGGCGCCGATACCCGCCTCGAGGTCGCAGATGACGAACCTGCCCTCGGTCTCGAGCTCCCCGAGCAACTGCTCGGGCGAGACCCCGCATCACGGACAGGGCGGGTCGGCCCGATCTATCCGCGAGACCACGACCAGGCGAACGCCATCGGGAGCGTCCGTTCCGCACCCGTCGATTAGCTCGTCGATCGTGCGCTGGTGCTCCATCTCCCCCTCGTCGATCGCCTGGCGCACCGCCGCGAGGCGATCCGTCTCCTCGGGCCCGACGCCCAGCGAGACCCCGAGCATCGGGTTCGCGTCGGCGTCGAGGGCGAGCACGTCGTGGCCGGCCCGGGCAAGCGACCGGGCCACGGTGCCCGACACCGTGGTCTTTCCCACCCCGCCCTTCCCGGCGACCGCGATCTTCACTTCGCGGATGCTATCGCGCGCGGTGGCACGCCGCTCGCCAGCTCGTCGACCAGCCGCTCGATCGCCCGCGCGGCCGGCGAGGAGGGATCGTGGTCAAGCAGGGCTGCCCCCGCTCGCTCGGCCTCCCGGACTCGCTCGTCGGCCGGAATCGCCCCCACGACGGCCTCTCCGACCAGCTCCTCGACGCGGCCGACGTCGGTCGGCTCGGCCACCTTGTTGGCGACGAGGCTGACGGTGCCGCTGCCCTCTCGCGAGCGCACCACCCGGGCCACGCGGCGTGCCGTGAGCGCTGACTGCCACGTCGGCTCGACGAGGATCAGGAAGGTCTCCGCGAAGGGTGCCCAGTTGGAGGCGGCCTGCCGAGGGCCGGCGGGCAGGTCGCCGACCATCGCCCAGTCGGCGAACGTCCGGGCCCGCGGGAGTCGATGGACTACCTTGTAGTAGGCCTGCAGCGAGCTCATGATGGCCGCCGTGCCCTCCGGGGGCAGCTTGCCCGACTGAAGCAGCTGGACGCCGTCTGGGGCCACCGCCGCGTACCGTCGGACGGCGCGCACCGGCCCAACGCCCTTCTTGAGCCGCCAGCGCCCATCCTCTCCCCGCTCGGCCGCGTCCCCGAGCGGGGAAGCGACGTCAGCCCCGCCGCCGAGCCCCAGGCTGCGCGCGAGCCCCGGCATCAGGTCGGAGTCGAGGCAGAGCACGCGGTGGCCGCGGCGAGCCAGAAGGCGCGCCGCCGTCCCGGCGACCACCGACTTGCCGACGCCGCCCTTGCCGACGACGGCCAGGCGCGGCGCGGCGCTCAGCGCGCTTCGGGCTCGCGGTCGCGCTCGGGGTCGAGCGCCACGAACTCCTCGTAGCGGCCCAGGAAGGCGTCCATCAGCCGGCGCGTGCGCGCGAGCGCGAAGACGCGGCGGTGGAGGTCCTCCATCCCGGGGCGGGTGAGCTGGTAGATGCGCCGGTCGGGTCCTGTGTCCGATCGCTCCCAGGCCGAGTGCACGAGGCCGTCTCGCTCGAGCGCGCGCAGGGCGCGGTAGAGGCGGCCGGGGTCTGAGGCCCGAAAGCCGAAGGCCTCCATCCGCTCGAGCAGGTCGTAGCCGTGGGCGGGCTGCTCGCGCAAGAGCAAAAGCAGGCACGGGCGCAGGAAGTCCTTGGGCGGGGCCGGCTCGGCGCAGACCTCGGCCAGGGCGGCGTCAGTGGACATGGCCGACCCGGTCCTCGAGGCAGCGCGCGGCCTCCTCGGGCGAGGAGTGACACCAGCAGTCCTCGGCGCACTCGCCGTGGGCGGCGCCGGTCAGGCCGGCGAACTCGTCGGCAAACGTGCGCTTTCCGAGCTCTGCCCCGAGGTCTGTGAGCGAGTAGCCGGTCGCCTCGGAGTCGAGGTAGCCCTCGGCTAAGAAGCGCTCGAGGAAGGCCCCGAGGGTGTCTGGGGGCACGGCCAAAAAGCGCGCGAGCACCTCGGCGGAGGGCGCGTCGTCGAGGCCCTCTGCGCGCATCCAGTACATCGCCTGCAGGACCTCGTCGCGGACCCGCAGGGCCTCGAGCTCGCCCACCTCTCTAGCCTCGGGCGGGGGCGGTCTGGGCCCCGTTTGGGTGGGCGCCGGCGGCGCCGTCTTGGCCGTCGGGGCTCGCCAGCGCTGCGGCGATCGCGGCGATCGCTGTGACCGCCGGCGCCTCGGGGCAGAAGTCAAGCGGGGAGGCCTGGGCGCGCTCGGCGTTCGGCATGCCCTCGTCGAAGGGGACCACGCCGGCGATCTCGAGGCCGTTTCTGTCGCAGAACTCCCCACCGCGGCGAGCTCTTGCTCGTCGCGGATCTTGTTGGCCACGAGCGCCACCCGCTCGAGGCCGAGGTCTTCGCCCAGGGCGGCCATCCGCCGGCCGGTCTCAAGCGACTTGTAGTAGGGCTCGACGACGCAGAGCATCGCGTCGGCATAGCGGGCGGTCCCCCGCGACAGGTGCTCGGGGAGGCCTCGGTGTCGAGGATGCAGACCTCTCGCGGCGCGTTGGCCGCGGCCTCGATCACGCTACGGACCGTAGCGTGCATCGAGCACAGTCACCCCTTGCCGGCGTGCTGGGGGTGGGCCATCACGAGCAGCGTCACGCCGTCGGGCCCGGTGACCGAGTGGCTCTCGCACACCTCGTCGAGGGTCTTTGCGAGCTCTGCGCCCTCGTCGGTGCGCCGCAGCAGGTCGCGCGACAGCGTGGGCATCTCGCCCATGCGCTCGGCGGGGATGCCGAGCGTGAGCGCGAGGTTTGGGTTCGAGTCGCCGTCGATGGCGAGGACCCCGTGGCCCGTGCGGGCCAGCACGCGGGCCATCGTCCCCGAGATCGACGTCTTGCCCGAGCCGCCCTTGCCGGCGATCGCAAGCTTCATACCTGCGATCTTAGCGCTCGCCTCGCCCCGGCGCCGAGCCCTGCGCCCGCCACTCCTCGACGACCTTGAGGACCTGCTCGGCGGCCGCCTCGAGCGCGCCCTCGACCGCGGCCGACAATCCCGCGCCAAAGCCCTCGGCGTCTGTGGGCTGGCAGCCCACGAGGGCCACGCGGGCGGGCAGGCAGCCGAGCCCCTTGGCCATCGAGAGGACGCGCTCGGGGGTGGCCAGGTGCATGTCGGGCACGAGGTCGTAGTCTGAGACTTCGGGCTCGATGACAAACACCGTGCCCGCCGGCGCCCCGCGGTCGACGGCGTCGACGACGATCAGGCCGTCACAGCCGGCCAGTAGCTCCTGCAGCAGCGCGATCCCCCCGATGCCCGACTCGACGACCTCGACGCCGACCGGCAGGGCCGTAAGGCGGTCGGCGACCGCGGGCCCAAAGCCGTCGTCGCCGCGCAGGACGTTTCCGACACAGCCGACGACGATCCGCAGCGGAGGTCTGTGGGGGCGGGTGGGCAAGCGCTTAGGCTTCGGTCTGGGCGAGCGCGTGGGGGGCGCCCCGGGGGCTCCTCTCAGGGCCCCGGGCGACCGCAGCGCGGGTCGGGGTGGCAAAACGTCGCCAGATGTAGGAAGATGTCAGGTCGAAGAGATGAGACGCCTCCTTGTCCTCGCCCCCCTAGCTTTGCTTCTGGCCCTCGCCTCGGCCTGCGGCCAGGAGGAGGCCGCCGACCGCGCCGAGGCGCCCCGGCGCTATGTCGCAGACCTAGAGCCCCTAAACGGCACGAACGTCGACGGCAGCGCGAGGATGGCGCTCTCCGACGACCACCTCACCGTCGACATCGACGCGCGCGGCCTCGAGCGCTCGATCCACGCCCAGCACATCCACGGCGTCGGCGGCTCGGCCCGCGAGGCGGCCTGCCCGGTGCCCGCAGACGACACCGACGCCGACGGCTTTGTGGGCCTCGAGGAGGGAGAGCGCGCCTACGGGCGCGACCTGCTGGCGCTCGAGCCCTTCCCCACCGTCGGCCCAAGCGGCCGCCTCGACTGGGACCTGACCGTAGACGTCGACCCCCGCGAGCTCGGGCCGCTCGAGCGCCGGGTGCTCGTACTGCGCGGCCGCTCGGCCAACCTGGACGGAAGGGAGGGCGCCGAGTACGTGCCCGACATGCCCGTGGCCTGTGGGCGGATCGAGCCGGTCGGGGCGGTCGCAGCGAGGTGAGCCCGGGATGATCCTGTGGTGGATCTTCGACATCGTGATCTTGGTGGTGATCGTCCCGGTGGTCGTCCTGTTGCTCACGCGCATGCTCCAGCCGGCCCTCGACGTAAAGCGGGGCGCCGACGAGCTCGCCGCAAGCGGCGACTCGCTGGTCGCCCACCTCGGCGGGGTCGATCAGCTGCAGAGGACGCGCGAGCTCGTGCGCGAGGTCGCCGTCGAGCTCGAGGGCTACGGCCAGGCCCTCGACGGGCTGCGCTAGGTCGCTTTTATGTCTGCGGTCGCCGTCGTCAGCATCGTCTTGGCGGTGGTGGTGATCCTCGTGCTCGCCGCCTACCTGATCGCGCTCGCCGTGATCCTCCAGCGCGTCCACGTGCGCCTGCGGGCGGTGATCTCGGCGATCGGCCAGGTCGGGCCCCGGTCAGAGGCGCTGGGCCCCGCCATCGAGACCTTGAGCCTCGAGCTCGACCAGCTGCGCCGCTCGCTGCAGCGGTTTACCCAAACCCGAAGCTAGCCGGCTCAAGGGACGGGCGGCCTTGGGCCTGCCAAGCGGCCGAGGAGATCGAGACCACCAAAGCGCCGGCGGGCTCTTTCCCTTCGCCCTGAGACAGAGGCCCCGGTGGCTCGCCGCCGCCGCCGTGGGCGCCGCGGCGGGCGCGGTCGCCCGGGGCGCAGTCTGTGGCCAGAGCACGGGCGACCGCGTCGGCTCTGAGCTCAGGCCGCCGCTGGCCTCGCCGCCGCCGCCGGCCCCCGCCCGACCGCCCGCCGTCGCTGCGGGCTTTAGGCGCTTTTGGGCGCCGCAGGGGCGCTTTTCGATCGACTACCCAAGCGACTGGGCGCGGCTAGAGACCCCGCGCTCTGACGTAAAGCTGCTCGTCACCCGAGGCGAGGCCGCCTCGGTGCTCGTGCGCACGATCGCGCTTCGGTATCCGGTCGGGCGCTCAGACCTCGAGAACGTCGAGGCCCTCACCGACCGGATCGTCGCCTCCGGGCAGCAGGTGAGGCTCTTGGCCGAGGCGCGGCGGATCGAGCTCGGCGGCCTGCCCGGCTACTTCTACTTCTACTCCTTCCGCGATCCAAAGACGCGCCGGCGCGGGACCCACTCCCACTACTTTCTGTTCCAGGGCTCAACGTTGATCACGATCGTCCTCCAGGCCCTGCCCGAGCGGCGCTTTGAGCGCTTTGCCCCAGACTTCGACCGGATCGCCGCGAGCTTTCGCGCCCGGCGGTGATCTGGTGGCTTGCCCAAGGCCGCGGCCGTAGTAAGATCCGGCCAGGACGCAAAACGCCGCGATCGCGTCGACGGGCCCCGGGGCCTCGAGATACGCCGGGGCTTTGCGGATCGCCGAGGAGGAGTGACTGACTTGTCGTTGTTGACGATCGAGACGCTAGCCGCGCACACCGCCCAGAACCCCTATACGGGCTGGTGGGCGGGCCTCGTCATCGGCTTTGCCGTCGTCGTCGTGGTCGTGATCGTGGTCGCGCTGATCCTCACCTATGCCTCGCGCATCAGCGACCAGACCGAGGACGCGCTCGAGGCCTTCGACGCCGCCAGAGCGGGGACGAGCCCGCTGGCGCGCCTCGAGGACACAAGGAGCGCCGCCCAGGAGGTCCTCAACGCGATGCGCTCGGCCCGAGCAGCGCTTCCGGGGGCGAGATCGTGACGGCGGTGACGATGCTCGACCCCGGCCAGGCCACCTTCTGGTGGATCGCGCTCGCGGTCGGGGCCGTCGTGGTCGGGGTGGTGGTCGTCTTGTTAGCCCTGCTCTCGCGCCTGCTAAACGACATCCGCTTCGGCGTGGCGGCCCTCGACGCGATGGCCGAGCGCATCGAGCACGGCTCAGCCGCCGGCGACCTGCGGGCCACCGCCTCGGTCCTGCGCGACATCCGCGACGAGATCCGCGTCCACGACGATCTGCTCTCCTCCCGATGAGCGCGGTCGTCCACATCGTCCTGACGGTCGTCGAGATCCTCTTGCTGGTCGTCGTGCTCGCCGTGTACCTGGTCATCCTCGCCCGCCAGCTGCGGGCGATCGCCGACAGCATCGGGCAGCTGAGCGTGCGGGTCCAGACCACCGAGGAGCGCCTGCGCGACCTCGGTCCGGCGGCGGCGGAGGTAAACACCGCGCTCTCAGACCTGCGCTCGGGGCTCGCGCCGGTGGCCGAGAAGGCAACCCGGGCGGCCCGGGTATGACGCGGGGCGCCTCGGTCAGGGTCAGGCGATGAGCAGTCCGCTGCGCCATCCCGCCCAGTTCGCCGCCCTGGCGGTGGGGATCGTCTACTTGGCCGTGGGCCTGATCGGCTTTGCCGTCACGGGCTTTTCCGGGTGGGTGGTGGACACCCGCGAGGACATGCTCTCCTTCGACCTAAACGGCTTTCACAACATCGTCCACCTCGGGGTCGGGGCGATCCTGATCGGCGTCTCGCTCGTGCGCGAGCCCACCATCACCCAGGGGGTCCTGATCGGCGGCGGCCTCGTCTACCTGCTCGCCGCCGTGCTCGGCTTTACCGGCAACCTCGGCTCGCTTTTGTCGATCGACGGCAAGCTGGCCTCAGACAACTTCCTCCACCTGGTGTCGGGCGCTGCGGCCGTCCTGGTCGGGCTGCTCGGCGGCGACCTGGGGGATCGCCAGGTCGAGGTCGTCCCGCCCTAGGGGCGACCCGGCGGCTTTTTTGGTGAGCGAAGTGGGCTTCGACGACCTGCTGAGACGGCTCGAGGCGCTCCTGGGCGAGGTCGAGGAGCTCGACGAGGCGACCAGAGCGCGGGTGTTCGAGCTCATGGACGGCTTTGACCTCATCCACCGGACCGCCCTCGGCGCCCTCGGCGAGGCCCTCGACCCCCAGACCCTCGAGCGCCTGCGCGGCTCAGACCCCGCCATCGCCTGGATGTTCGACGCCTACCGGGTCGGAGTCGACGAGCGGTCTGAGGCCGACGCCGCGCTCGAGTCGGTGCGCCCCTACATCCACTCCCACGGCGGGAAGGTGGAGGTGCTCGAGGTCCGCGGCGGCGTCGTGCGCCTGCGCCTGTCGGGGGCGTGCTCGGGTTGCACCGCATCGGCGGTGACCCTCCAGGACGGGATCGACGAGGCGCTGCGAGAGCACCTGCCCGGCTTTGTGGCCACCGAGGTCGAAGAGGACGACGCCGAGCCCCACCCTCCTCCGAGCTCGGTCATCCTCGAGCTTCCACAGTTTCGCGGGTAAGTGGCGGACGCCGACGGGACCATAGCCGAGCTCGAGCGGCGCCTGGTCCGCTACCCGGAGGAGACCTACCCCGTCCAGCACGCGACGGCGCAGTTCCATCTCGGGGTGGCGCTGACGAACGAGGGGCGCCTGGAGCAGGCCGAGGTCGCACTCACCTCCGCGCTTCGCGGCTTCGGCCCTGATGGCCTCGGCGTCGAGCGCGCGAAGGTCAGGAACGCTCTAGGGGCCATGCTGCGGCTGGCGGGGCGGCTAGACGAGGCCGCCGAGGCGTTCGAGGCTGCGGCCGAGTCGTTCGAGGCCGCCGGGCTCGCGCCCGATCATGGGGCGGCCCGGTACAACCTGGGCCTCGCGCGCCGGGAGCTCGGCGACGGTCCGGAGGCCGATCGAGCGTTCGAGCGGGCCTCGGAGCTGCTGGAGAGAGCGCGGCTGCGTGGACAGGCGGGAGCCGCGTTGCGCGAGCTCGGAACCACACGGTTTGTGGCCGGCGACGTGGAGCGAGCCGTCGAGCCCCTCGAGCGTGGGGTCTGGCTGGCCGAGCAGGCGCACGACGAACCTGGGCGCGGCGGCGCGGCAAACATCCTCGGCCTCACCCACCTGGCAGCCGGCCGACCGCAGCAGGCGATCGCGGCGTTCCAGACCGCGCTCACGGCCTACCCCAGGACCATCCGTCCCGAGGGCTATGCGCTGGCCAAGGGCAACCTCGCCCTCGCCCACGAGCAGCTCGACGACGCTCCCCGCGCTCGCTTGGCGTCCCGCCAGGCGCTCGCCGTTCCAGCGGCGTCCGACCCGATCCGCGCCCAGGCGGCGGCGTTGCTGGAGCGGCTCGGGGACGAGCCGGGGGACGTGCTTCGAGTGCTCGACCATGAGCCGGCCGAGCGGTGGGAGCCCATTATGCGCGAGGAGCTCGCTCGCTGGGTCGAGCTCGACGCCCGTGAGCGCCGCATCGAGGCCGGGGCCTGGATCGATGGCCAGCTCGCTCGGCCCGACGCGACCACCGACCTCGCCAAGGCGTGGATCGACGCGCTGCTCGAGCTGCCGCCCCAGCACCTCGAGGGTCTGGTCGCGAGCCTGCTCGAGACACTTCCCGAGCGCGACGAAGAGGACCGCGAGCGGGTACGGTCCGCGTTCTCGATGGCCATGGGGCGCCTCCACGTGCCCCAGCTGATGCGCTTGAAGGACATCTTCAACCAGATCACCCGCCAGCTCGGTCAGGAGGAGGAATGGACCTAGCCCCCGACCTCTCGGCGCCGGCCCTGATGGACGTCCTTCCCGAACGGCCGATCCGAACCTATCCCGCTCTGCTCTCGACCGAGGCCGATGCGCTCGCCTGGGTGCGCTCGGGCGCGCCGGAGGGAGCGCTCGTCGTGGCCGACTACCAGGCTGCGGCGCGCGGGCGGGGCGGGCTGCCCTGGGAGATCAGGCCGGGTCGGGACCTCGGCTTCTCCATGGTCCTTCGCCCCCGGCTCGCGCCCGAGCGGGAGGGCTGGCTTTACACGCTGGCCACTTCTGCGCTCGCCGACGTGCTCGGAGAGCAGTCGACGATCGAGTGGCCCGACGAGGTGCGCCGCGAGGGCGAGCGCACCGGGGCGGTGGGCGTGCAGGCGGAGCTCGGATCGGATGTCGACAACTGGGCTGTGGTCACCTGCATGGTCCCCGACGCGACCTCGACGCGAGCCGAGCTCATGGCCGAGATCGTGGAGGCCCTCGAGGCGCGCTACGAAAGCCCCTCGGGCGCCGTCCTCGGTGACTACACGCCCCGGTGTGAGACGATCGGGCGGACGGTCCGAGCCCGGCTCGTCCCCATGGGCCCGACCGGCCAGGAGGTGACCGGACGGGCGGTGAGCTCTCTAAAGGACGGGGCGCTGGTCATCGAGACCGGGGAGGGAAAGCGCGTGATGGTCAGGCCGCAGGCCCTCGGGCTGCTCGCCGAGCCGGTCGAGGAGGCCGACTCGACGCCCGCGTGGGCGCCGAAGGACGTTTAGGGCGCTGAACGCGCGCCTGGCTGGGCGCCCCCCGCCCCCTAGCCCGTCAAGTCCGCCCTGCGTGCTCGAGCTCGCACTCGATCAGCCCGAGCGTGGCCTGGGCCTGGCCGTAGGTGAGCTCTGAGAGCTCGAACGACTGCGGCGCGGGGTCTGGGTCGGGGACCGTCTCGAGGCGCTCGGCGTCTGGGAGCTCCTCTCGGGCCAGCTTCATCAGGGCCTCGAACATGTCGTTGACCCGCTTGGGGAGGTCCCCGCTGGATCCCTCGAGCGAGCGCCGCAGCCGGTGGACGCGCTCGTGCAGGGAGGCGTCCTCGCAGGCGGCCTCGACCTGGGCGAGCTCGGCCCGCGCGCTGTCGCCGCGCACGTCTGAGAACGAGGGATCGAGCGCCGGGGAGTGAGGGTGGGCGGAGGGCATCTCGCTCGCCGGTCCGATGGCCGCCAGCACGCGGTCCTCAGAGCGTTCCTGCCTGGCCCGCTCGATCAGGTCGTTGACCCGCCCGGCGGTGTCCTTTCGCAGGTAGCCCTCGACCCCGTCGAGCTCTGAGCGCATGTCCCGGATTTCGGAAAGCAGGTCGGCCATGGCTCGATACTACCCAGGCGAGGAGAGATTAAGCACCGACGTCGCCGCCCCAGGGCTCGCGCGGCCCTAGGAGCCCGCCGCCGGCGCGGGGCCGCCGTCGGGCGAGGCCTCGGTCGCGATCCGCTCCTCGGGGGCCTGGAGGCGGTCGAGCTCTTCGATCAGGGTCCACCACAGGCCCCAGTCGAGCGCGGTCATGCCCTCGGGGGTGTGGCCGGCGGCGATCTCCTCTCGCAGGCGCTCGCGGAGGGAGAACGTCTTCTTCCAGCCGCCCTCGCGATCGACCGCCTCGAGCTCTGAGAGCAGGGCGCACAGGGCGCGCTCGGCGCCGGACTCGCCGGCTTGGGCGCCCACGAGCTCTCGCAGCTGGTCTGAGAGCTCGAGCACGGGCACCCGGCGGACCTCCTCGCCCACGAGCTCTAAGGCGCGCTCGAGGCCCTCCTGGGCGGGCTCAGAGAGCGTCTCTGAGGGCTCTTGGCTTGCGGGCTCTACCTCGATCGCCACCGTGCGCTTGGGCAGGGCCCCAAGCCCCGCGGCCACCTCGAGCAGGAGGTCGATCGAGACATAGCCGACCACCGCCTCGCCGACGGCCACCTGGACCTCCTGGGCGGCGCGCTCTGTGGGCTCATAACGGCGGCGCTCGACGGTCGCGGGCGCGCGCCCGCGCTCGGCCGCGCCGACCAGCACGAGCGCTTTGGGGCGCAGCTCCTCGAGGCGCTGGACCACGGCGACGGCGCCGTAGGCGAGCTCCTCGACCAAGACGCCTGGGCCGAGGTCGGCTTCTGAGAGGCGCTGGGCGGCGATGCGCCCGAGGTCTAGGTCTCCCTGGTAGAGCTGGAAGACCCCGCCGACGAGGACCGTCACCGACGGGCGGGCGCTTTGGCTACTCGGCCCCGCAGGAGCAGGTGTTTACCTCCCGCACCACCTTGCCGTGGCCGGTGGAGACGTGGGTGGTGCACGGCATGCAGGGGTCAAAGCTGCGCAGCGCGCGCAGCATGTCGACGGAGGTGAACTCGCTCGGGTCGCGCATCTGCTCGAGGATCGGGGTGTTCATCACCGCCTGCTCGTAGGGGCCGGGCTGGCCCCAGGGGTCGCGCGGCGAGGCGTTGATCGTCGAGGGGGTGCAGATCTGGTAGTTGGTGAGCTTGCCCCCCTCGATGACCGCGTGGTGGGTGAGCCAGCCCCGCCCGGCCCCCCAAAAGCCCGCCCCGATGCCCTCGCCCTTCTGGACGTGGCGGTCGAGCTCGCTCGAGTTCAGCCGGGCGACCTTGGTCTCTCCGCGGCGCATCAGCCGGTAGGCCTCGAGCAGGTTGTTGAGCCCGACGAGCTGGGAGAACAGGTAGTGGTAGGCGCGCCCGCGGTTTCGCTCGAACGCGTTCCAGACCTCGGGGACCCGCCACTCCACCTGGGTCTCGGGGGAGCGGCCCTTGGGGATCGTCATGCGGATGCCGTCGCCGGTGGCCTCGATGAAGTCGTTGGGCGGCATCTTCTGGGCCTTGGCGGTCAAAAACAGCCGCGCGTAGGCTCCGGCCTCGACGACGTTTCGGTCCCAGCGCGGGGCCGTCGAGTAGCTGTACTTGTCCTTGAAGCTCTTTTCCTGGGGCTTTGGCAGCGTGGTCTTGTTCCAGGGGTGGTAGGGGCTCAGGGGGTTTCCGAGCGGGTCGGTCTGATAGCGCATCCCGTCGCCCGATCCGTTGCCGTCGGTCCACTCCTCGTAGTAGGAGTGCTCGACGAACTCCTCCCAGCCGATGTTGAGGTCTGACATGCGCGTGGTCACGAGCTCTCCGTCGATCATCGCCCCGGGCGTCGACCAGCGCCGCTCGCCCCACTGGTTGAAGTTCGCATACGAGGCGTCGTAGGCGTCGGGCTGGTCCCAAAAGCCCGTGTCGACGAAGTTCATCGGCAGGCTGCCGACCTCCTTGTAGCGCTCGTCGGCCGCGTAGAAGAACTCGGGGATGTCGTTCCAGACCGCCATCATCCGCTGGGCGTAGTCGAAGATCTCGCCGAGGCGGGCGTGGTACTCGTTCAGGGTCTGGAGGGTCACCGTCGAGGTCACCCCGCCCGGGATGATCGTCTGGGGGTGGGGGTACTTGCCGTGAAAGAGCACGAACATCTCGCGCGACAGGCGGGTGAACTGGATCCCCTCCTGGTAGAGCTCGCCGGTCAGCGGGGTGAGCGCGGTCATGATGTCGGCCATCGTGCGAAAGCCGTGGCGGTGTTCCCCGGGACAGCGCCAGCGCTCGGCCAGCGGCCACAGCTCTGGGTTTGTGGCCTTGACCACGGGCTCTGAGTAGTCGGGCCCGGCGAGCAGGTAGAGGTGGAGGGGGTTGTCGTAGCCCATCTCGGCCGTCTCGCCGAGGTTGCGCACGATCGTGCCCATCGGCGGGGGCGCGAGGTCGAGCGCCATCTCGACCGCGTAGGCGGCGGCGTGGGCGTGCACGCCCCCGCAGACCCCACACGCCCGCGAGGCGATGTAGGTGGCATCGCGCGGGTCGCGCCCCATGAGGATGACCTCATAGCCGCGAAACAGCGGCGCCTGGGAGTGGGCCTGGATGTAGCGGCCCTCGCGCAGGTCGGCGGTCATGTGCATGGCCATCGCCCCGGCGATCCGGGTCACGGGGTCCATGTTGAGGTCCTTGACGTGGCCGTTTCGCTCGACCAGGCGCTCGATCTGGGCGGTGCGCTGGGCCTCGGTCATGTGGACCTCGGGGCGGGCGGTCGAGACCGAGTAGGGGTCGGGAAAGCCCCCGCGCAGCTGCGCGTTGCCGGCGGAGTCGATCTCTACGGGAAGGGTCTTAAAGCACATGGCTTACCTCGGGGCCTGGCCGCCGACTTGGCGCTCCTCGGGCGGTCTCTGTGTGCCCGAAGGGTGGGAGTCGAGGGCGGGGTTCTTTGCCTCGGTCCATTGGCTGCGACTGCCCCACACCTCGGTGTCGCCCTTTGAGGTGTCGGTGGAGCGGCGCAGCTGGTCGTAGAAGCGGTGTCCGATCTCGCGCGTCCATCCGGGCTCCTCCCGCTCTGAGGAAAAGCCCGAGGGGGTGTGGTGGTGGATGTCCCACCGCGGCTCGCGGTTTAGGTGCTCGTTTGAGTACTCGCGCATCGGCCGGATGAGCGAGCCGAGCATCCGCGAGGCCATCGTCGAGACCTTGGACCCCGGCGGGGTCTTGTGGAAGGGCGTGAACTTGTCGGGAAAGCCCGGCATCGTGCAGCCGATGCAGGCGCCGCCGGCGTTCATGCAGCCCCCGACGTGGTTGATCGCCCCGCGGGAGGTGATGTTGCAGTTGACCACCGGGCCCCAGCAGCCGACCTCGACCAGGCACTCCTTGTCGCCGAACTCGTGGGCGTAGTCGCCCTCCTCGTAGTAGGCGCCGCGCACGCAGTGGCGGTGGACGGTCTCGCCGAACAGCCAGGCCGGGCGGCCGAGCTCGTCGAACTCGGGCAGCGGGCCAAAGCCCTGCAGGAAGTAGCAGATCGCCGCGACCGTCTCGAAGAAGTTGTCGCCGATCGGCGCACAGCCGGGGACGTTGACGACGGGGACCCCGAACGCTGAGCGGTAGCGAGAGCCGAGGAAGTCCATCAGGCTCATGGCGCCGGTGGGGTTGCCCTCCGCCGACGGGATGCCGCCCCAGGTCGCACACGTCCCGATCGCAAGCGACGCGGCGGCGTTGGGGGCCAGGCGGGCGATCCACTCGTTGGTGGTGACCGCGCGCTCGGCGCCGCCCGGGCCCCACGGCATCTCGCCCTGGCCGGCCCACCAGCCGCCGGTCTCCATCGCCTTGATCTCGTCGGTGATCGACCCCTCGAGGATGATCACATACGGGGCGTCGAGCTCGCCCTTGATCGCCCGCTCGTGGGCCTTGAGGAAGTTGGGGCCGGCCTCGAGGTTTACGACCGGGTGGTGGAGGATGACCCGCGGCAGGCCCGGGTGGGCGCCCAGAAGCAGGGCCTCGAGCGAGGGCTTCTCGGCGCCCGAGACGGCCACCGTGCAGCCGTCGCAGCTCATGCCGGCAAACCAGAACGCGTGCACTTTCTCGATCGGCCCGATCCGCGACTCGGGGCCGGCCTTGGCGTGGGGCTCGAGCAGCGTCTCCATGTCGATGCGGGCGGGCAGGCCGAAGTCGCCGACGTGCTCGGGGTCGATGGAGTGATCGGGGACCGGCCCGAGCACGTCGAGGAGCTTCTGGGCGGGCGTCTTGGGGGCGCTTCCGTTGGCTCCGTTGCGACCTCTTGACCCTAGAATGCCCATTTCGCTCCCTCGTTTCGCTGTCGCTTTGACCGCATCCGGTCGCTCTGACCCACAGCTGCTCTATGCATGGTACATATAGTCGGCAGGAGGCGGGTACAGACCGCCTAGCAAAGCTTAGGAGGAGATGATGGCAAAGACCTTCACGTGCCGCGATGCCGGGCTTGTGGGGTGTGGCTTTCGGGCCAGCGGGCAGACCGAGGACGAGGTGGTAACCAAGGCCGTCGCCCACGCGCGCCAGCGCCACGGGGTCGACCTCACCCAGGCAAAGACCCTCGAGCGCTACGCGCGCAGCGCGATCCGCGAGGACTCGGGCCGGCGCGGAGGCAGATAGCCGTGGCCGTCCAGATCGGGTGGATCGTCGGCTGGTCGGTCGGCGCGCTCGTCGTCGTGATCGCCGCCGTCCTGCTGCTCATGATCATCGGCCTCGGCCTGCGGATCGTCGGCCAGGCCAAGGACATAACCCGCTCGCTCGACTCCGCGCGCGAGCGCACCTCGCCGATGTTCGAGCTGTCTAGGACCAACCTGGCCGTCGACCGCGCGGCGCGCGGGCTGGCCCGCACGCGCGAGGAGCAGGAGCGATGACCCCGCTCGCCGTCTCCACCGCCGGGGCCATCCTGTCCATCGTCGGCCTCGTGCTCGGGGTCGTCATCCTGGGGGTCGTCGTCGGCCTGTTCAACCGGGTCCTGCGCCCGGTGTTAGAGATCCGCCGCTACTCGCTCGACATCCTCGACGCCGGCCTGGCGATCACCCGCAACCTCGACGGGGTCGACGAGCTCGAGCGCACCCGCGAGCTCACCGCCACCGTGCCCCGGCTGGTCCCCGACCTCGAGCAGCTCGAAGGGAGCCCGCGATGAGCGCGACGGAAGCGATGCCGGAGATCCTCGCGATCACCCAAAACCAGACGCTGTGGTGGATCACCCTCGGCGTCGGGCTCGTGGTGGCGCTCGTGGTCACCGCGCTGCTCGAGGCGCTGCGCCAGACCGTGGTCAAGGTCAAAGACTCAGTCGAGGTGCTGTGGACGATGGGCACCCGCCTGGCCCAGAACACCTCGACCACCTACGTGCTCGACAACACCAAGCAGCGGGGGGGCGAGCTGCTCGCAGAGCTCGAGCGCCGCCGCCCGCCGGCCGAAAGGAGCCGACCGTGAACACCGTCCTCATCGTCCTGACCCTGGTCGAGGTCACCCTGCTGGTCGTCGTCTTGGCCGGCTACCTGATCGCGATCGCCGGGACCCTCCACCAGGTCTCTAAGACCCTCGGCCTCGTCACCTTCGGCGTGCGGGCGATCGACAAGCAGACCGAGCCGATCGGCCCGCGCCTGCGCGAGGTAAACCAGGTGCTCGAGCAGGTCGCCGGCGCGCTCGACGTCGGGTCGCGAGCCGACGGGGGCTCCTCGCAGGCCCCGGACGCGCCGCCGGCGCGGCCCGGGCCCGAGGCGCGCTGGTAGGTAGGTAGGTAGGTAGGTAGGGGGTCGGGCGGGGTGGCGGGGGGCAGGAGACGGTTAGGGGATCCGGGGCGATCCTCGGTCCGCACGCCGCCCCCCGGCGACGCCTGACGCGGACCAGCGGTCGCCGCACAGCGCCGGCCCCAAACTGACCGAACTCAAATGCCTACCCGCCGGAGGTAGGCGGCGAGAGCGCGGCTCGACGCCGCTGGGTCGTTGCACAGGCGGGGTGGCAGAGCGGGCCGCGTCGCCGATGCGGACCAACTACCTACCGAGTCCGGCCGTCGAGCGGACGCACGGCCCCGGAACTTCTTCCCTCTCCCCTCGGGGCCGAGGGCTGGCTCGCGACCGGCCTGTCGAGTAGCACGTTCGACGAGCTGGCCGCGGACCCCGTCGACGTCCCGCTCGGCAAGCGCAGTCACCGCTCGCGAAAGACCGCCGGGGTTGAGGCGCGCAGGCGGCACCGGCGACGTCGACCTACCTGCTCGTGACAAGTGGTGCTGGCGTCTCTGCTGGTCGGGTCGGTACCCCTCGCGTGCGATGCCGGAGCCGCCATGGGCTGTCCGCGACTTCATCGATCGGAGCACGGGCCTCGAGGAGGGGGTTGAACGACCTGCTCGCCGAGCCACGGCATCGGGCTCGGCGGCCTGGCCCGTTTCCCTTCGACTCCTCCCGCCGGGTCGCTTCGAAGCTGCCGCGCGAACCCACTCCTTCCGAGGAGCGCCATGTTGGTCAGGCTCGTCTTACAGGCGCTGCCGCCCGACGACTTCCGCCGCTACGCGACCACCTTCGACCGCATCGCGGGCATCGCTGCGCCCGCCGTGCGCTGACGGCAGCCGAATTCGCGAGAGGTAGATCCGGCGCGGCGTCGGCGAGACGGGTTTTACCGCCCGCAGAAGGTCTGACCCGGCGGCGGCCCCGTGGTCGGAATCCCAGACAGGTTGCGCAGGAAGGCGGTCTGGCAGTCGATCCCGTTGGCGTGGCCGTGGATGCTCTTGTCGCCGTCCCGCTGACCGTGCCCGCCGTTGATCGAGGGCTGGCCGACCTGGTCGAGGACATTGCTCAAGTCGCTCTTGACCGGCCGCACGGTGCGGATGACCCGGTTGGCGCGGATGTTGATGCCCGCAACGCCCGGGTCGATCGTGCGCCCTTCGTCGAGCGTCCCTCGGAGCCGCGCGTCGATCGAGTCGACCGAGGCGTTGATGTTGTTGACCCGACCGTTGATCGACCGGGCGTTGGCGTTGATCGACACGGCCCTCGACTCGATCCCCCGCGCCCTCGACAGGATCGAGGAGGTCTTGGCGTCGATCGACCCAGCGTTGGCGTTGATGGCGTTCACGGTGGTGTTGATCGAGCCCACGGTGGTGTTGATCGAGCCCGCGGTGGCGTTGATTGCCACGGCTCTTCCGTTGATGGACCTGGCGGTGTCGAGGATCGAGCGGGCCTGGCGGTCGATGCTGCGCGCCGACACGATCACCTGGTCGAGCTGGCCGACCAGGGGCTCCGCCGCGGTGAGGATGTCCGCGGATATCCGGGTCGTCTTGGCCGCCAGGCGGATCGAGTCGAGGTCCCCGTCGATCCCTGAGGTGCTGCCGACGATCGCGCCGACGTCGCCCTCGATCCGCTGGGCGGAGAGGATGGTCCCGGTGAGCATGAGCACGGCCGCGAGCGCCCAGGCGATGATCACGACGAGAAGCGCCGGCGCGAGCCCCCGTTCTCCCCTTAGCGTCCGCATCCCGCCTACTAGCAGCGGCCCTGGAAATTCAAGGGCAGCAGGCCCGGTACCCCAGTGAGGTCACCGCTCTGGAGCAGGTTCAGAAGGTCGCCGGTCTCTTCCGGAAGCTGCTGGCAGATGCTCGTCAGGTGCCGGTTCACTTGGACGAGCTGAGGCCGGATGTTGTCGGCGTCGCCCTCGACGAAGCGCAGGCCCCGGCGGTTGATGCGCGTCGGGCCAAATCTTGCGGCCCGGCGTGAGTCGCCCGCGAAGGACCCGCCGTTGAGGAACCGGACACGCCGCCAGATGCCGTTCGTGCCCAGGCTGCCGACGTCCTGGGCCAAGATGAGCCGGCGCTCGATGCGGCCGGTCTTGCGGCGGATGCTGCGGAGGCCCCCCGTCACGTTCGCGAGCGTGCCCGAGGTGTCCTCGAGCGAGGCGTCGGTGTCGACGAGCGAGCCGTTGATGCGATTGAGCGTTCCATCGATGTCGACGAGCTCGCCGGAGATGCTTTCGAGCCTGCCCTCGGTGTTGACGAGCGTGCCCGAGGTGTCCTGGAGCGAGTTCGAGGTGTCGACGAGCGAGTTCGAGGTGTCGACGAGCGATCCCGACGTGTCGACGAGCGATCGGTCGACCCGCCCCAGGGAGCCCCGAATCGAGCCGAGCTCGCCGCGAATCGTGCTCGCCTGCCCGGAGATCGGCTTGAGCGCCGTGTCGATGTCGAGCAGGTTCGCGTTGATGTCCTGGATGTGGGCGGGCAGCGGCTTGACGTCGCCACCGGCGCCTGAGACCGCGGTGTCAGCCTCCGCGAGAGCGGCGTCGATCGACTCGAGGGCGCGAGCGATGCCGAACAGGAAGCCGATGACCACGAGCACGACCAGCGCGGCGACCGTGATCCAGATCCACATCCACCTCAGGGCGGTCGTACTGGGCTGCATGGTTATCCCCCTCCCATGGGGCCGGGGCCGCCCCGGCGGCCGAGTCGAGCGGTGCCCTCACTCTCGCGTCCGTTGTCGGGCCCGAAGTCGCCGTCCGACCCCCGGCCCCGACAATCGCCGTCGAGGTTACCCCGCTCGGATCGGGCGCTGACCTTGCGCTCGATGCAGGCGGCGGTGTCGTGAGCGGCGATGCCCGAATCGAGGACGTTGGCCGTGTCGGTCCTGATCAGGTTCGCCACGTCGATCGAGCCGTTGAGGAAGAAGTTGATCAGGAAGACGTCGCGGTCGATCTGGATCGCCTCTCGGAGGATGCCTCCGGCGTCACCGTTGATACCGCCCGCCGTCCCCTGGATTTCGCCCGCCGTGCTGTTGATCGCGCCGGCGGTCGCGTTGATGTCTCCGGCTTCGCCCAGGATGTCGTTCGCCGAGCCGTCGATGTCGCCGGCGAGCGAGTTGATCCTACCGGCCTCCGCGTTGATCGCGCCGCCGGTCGAGTTGATCTCACCGGCCGTCGAGTTGATCGCGCCGGCGGTGTTGTTGATCGTGCCCGCCGAGCTGTTGATCGATCCGGCGGTGGTGTTGATCGATCCGGCGAGGCCGTCGATGCCTGTCGCCTCGCCCACGATGCGGTTGAGCTTGGGTTGGAGCGGCTCGGCGGACTTGAGGATCGACGTGGCCGTGCGGTTGGTGCGATCGAGCTGGATCACCGAGTCGGTGGCGACGTTGATCCCGCGGCCGGTCTGCGAGATGTTCTCCGCCTTGCCGCTGATCGACTGGGCCGCGGAAGTAACCCGCGCGAGCTGCCACGCAGCGATCCCGGCCGCCACCAAGACGACGAGCGCCACGATCGCATTCGAGACCCTGAAGCCGGTCAACCCCCGCATGCTGACTCCCTACGACCCTGATTTCGCAACGTCGCTCCCCGGTCGGAAACTTCCCTGTAACCAATCTGTGGCGGCATTGTGGCACACCCTCGACGATCGGGTCGCAGTTCCCTCGGTAGGACTCGCTCGTCCCGATCGGGCGCGGTGTCGGACCCCCCTGGGTGCTGTCTCAGTCCGACCCGTGAGCCGGGTGACTCACCACACCGTCCCCAGCAGCACCTGCATCAGGAACGCCTGCACGGCGAGCGCGCCGAGCACCGGGACGAGCCGGCGCCGCGGCAGCACCGCCGCCGCCGCCACGCACGCGAACGGGACCAGGAAGAGCCAGATCCGCTCGGTCTCCGCCTTGGTGAAGCCGCCAAGGGAGCTGATCAGGACCACGGCGCCGAGGGCGAGCGCCACAGCTTGGCGGGCGGCCACCGCGCGCAGCCAGAAGAGGACGATCGGCGGCCCGAGCGCGAGCATCCACGCCACCGGCGAGCCGAACAGGAAGTACCAGTAGGGGCGAATCCGCGCGATGCTGGCCCGATAGACATCCGCGGTGGCGGAAAGCGCCCCGACGATGTCGAACCCGAAGACGGCGAACATGGCGACGTAGGCGACGACGAGTCCCGCGGCAGCGGACGCGGCCACACCCAGAGCCGGGCGCCAGCCCTCGCGCAGCCAGACGACGAGCGCCCCAAAAGCACCGACGGCGAGGTTGGCGTAGGAGAAGAAGGTGGCGAGGGCGAGAGCGGCGGGACCGGCGAGGTGACGGACCAGGCGCCGTCGCGACACGAGGGCGAGGGCGGCGAGCGCGCCGAGCGTGGCGTACAGGGCGTCGGCGGCACTCGCGCCGTAGACGAGCGCGTTGGGTGCGAACACGAAGAGCAGGGTCGCCGCTCGCGCGCTCCACTCCTCTCGGAGCAGCTCGCGGGCGAGCAGGTAGACGAGCGGAGTGCACAGCACACCGGCGGCGATGATGAGCGCCGCAAAGGCGGGCGCGGTCTCGATCCCCAGCACCCCCACCACGCTCAGCAGTCCGGGCGGGTGGCCCACGGCGTGGACGGGAAGCGCGGTGGCGGTCTCGGCGAAGCGGTCGAGGAAGAGCGGCACGCCGAAGTCGAGCGCGGGCAGCGCCGAGAGGTATTCGACCGTTCCCTCGCCGAAGCGCGGATCGAAGAAGATCCACCAGTCCGATGGGCCGTTGCGCGCGGCGTTGAGCGCCAAGCGCAGGACGAGGGCGAGGCCGAGGGCGGTGAGCACGAACGTCCCGGGCGCGACCGACGGCAGGCTGACCCGCCGGGCGAGGGGCACGGCGACGGCCAGCAGGGCCGCCGCCGGCAGGGCGAAGAGGCTCAGCTCGGGGCGGAGGCGAAACAGCGTCGGGGGCAGGGGCGCGCCGATGTCGCGTCCGCCGAGAACGACGATCGTGCCCACGGCAATCGTCGCGAGCGCGATAAAGCCGACGCCGGCCACGAGGGCACCCGCGGTCGACCTCGGGAGGCGGCGGGTGAGCGCTCGGGGGACGGAGAGGGCCATGGCGGCGCGACGATAGGGGCGGGGCCGCTGGGTCGGCACCGGGCTGCAGGGGTCTTTCGAGGTCAGCTCGGGGCTCGGATCAGCCGCGTCGTCGTCGCGACCGTCGGGAGGGCGTCGCACTGCTGCTCGGACGCCCGCGCGCGCAACGGCGCTCCCCAGCTCCTGACGGGCCCGCCGACCTCGCTGGCTCGACGTCTCATTTACCCTTAGGCTTGA
>JAUJNZ010000010.1:45515-67065 GCA_030447905.1 Thermoleophilaceae bacterium | reverse complement strand
CCTGACGGGCCCGCCGACCTCGCTGGCTCGACGTCTCATTTACCCTTAGGCTTGACTTAGATCAGCCAGCGCCACGCGCTTGTCACCCCGCCAGCTCCGCGGGCCGACCGCGCCGACGCCTCGACGCCGTGCGTGGCAGTGCGTCAAGTTCTAGAGCCTGGAACAGGCTCAAGAGACAACCATTAAGACTTCCGAAGCTCGGGCCCAAACCGGGCCGTCCCGGCAGTGACGACTGCTAGGTTCGCTGCGTGCAGCGCCTCCTCCGCCGCGCCGCGGGCGTCCTCCTACTGGTGCCAGGCCTCGCCGCCTGCGGGGCGGGAGCCGAAGGCCCTCCGCAAGGAGGCGGCGCAGCGGGCGATCCGGTCGCGACCTGCGGGGAGCGAGAAGTCATCCCCAAGCGCCTGCCCCCCTTCCCCGAGCCGGCGCAGTCGCCGCCGCTCGCTCAGAGACCCGAGGGTCGCGTCGTAGGCCTCCCCGGCCGCCCCGAGGGCCTCGCCTTCGACGAGCAAACGGGTCAGCTCGCCGTGGGGATCAACCAGCCTCGCGCGCTGATCGTCTTCGTGGACGGCCAGAGCGGCGAGACCCGCCGTCAGGTCGCGCTTCCCGGCGGCGCGCGCCATCTGCGCTTCGCCGATCGCGCCGGGCCCCTGCTCGTGCCCGCAGAAGGCGCGAGCGCGCTGATTCGGGTGCCCGGAGGCGACGACCGTCGCAGGCTCGAGTCGACGCCCGTGGGACGCCAGCCCCACGACGCGGTCGCCGGAGCGCGCGAGCGCGTCTTCGTGATCAACGAGGGCGAGAGCTCGATGAGCGTGGTGGAGGGTGACCGCGTCATCTGCACCCTCCCCACTCCGGCCAACCCGGGCGGCGTCGCGGCGGCCGAGGACGGCGACCGCGTCGGGGCGGTGGGCGTGCGCGCCAATCAGCTTCGCCTCTACGACGCGCGCTCCCTGCGCGGCATGGGCGAGGTCGGAGTGGGCATCGGGCCGACGCACGTGGTCTCCGACGGCAAGCGGCAGATGTTCGTCGCCGACACCCGCGGCGACGCCATCGTCTTCGTGCAGACCGGGCCTCGGCTCGAGGTCCGCTCGCGCCAGGCCCTCCCCGACAGCGCCCCCTACGGCCTCGCCTACGACGGCAAGCGCGACGAGCTGTGGGTGACGTCGACCCAGCGCAACCGGGTAGTCCTGTTCCGCGGGCGCGAGCGGGTGCGCAGCTTCCCCACGGTGCGTCAGCCGAACTCGGTGGCGGTCGACGAGCGCACGGGGCGCGTGTTCGTCGCGGGGCGCTATCAGGAGCTGCAGCTGATCGATCCGCCGCAGGACGGCTCGCAGTAAGGCGGGCGGGCTGAGTCGCGGGGCGGCTAGGTTGGCCACCCCGGCGGCGGCGGATCGCAAGGTCCTCTCGGACGACCGCGACCGCGTGCGGCTACTCAGAGATCGACCGCACGGCCCGTATGGAAGTCATCCGATCCCGCGATCTCAGCGATGAGCTCCTCCGGCACCGGTGCGTCGGTCGTCACCGCCATGACCGCGTCCGCCGCCGCCTCCTCGGCCCCCACCGCCGCCGACACGATGTTCACTCCCCGCTCCCCGAAGGTCGTCCCCAGCCGCCCGATCATGCCCGGCTGGTCACGGTAGCGAAAGAACGCGAAGTGCGGGGCGATCGGCAGGTTGAACCGCTTGCCGTAGACCGAGACCAGGTGGGGCTCGTGGCGCGGGCCGAAGCCCGTGCCCGCCACCTCGACCTCGCCGCCCGCCGAGGCGACGGTCACCCGCACGAGCTCGTTGAAGTCCGACGACGGCTCGCGATGCTCGGCCACGGCGATGCCGCGCTCCTCGGCGAGGGAGTGGGCGTTCACGAGGTTGACCTCCTCCTCGGTGTGGCCGGCCAGAACGCCGTTCAGCACGGCGATGGTGAGCAGCCGCGTGTCGTGATCTGAGAGCCCGCCCTCGTAGACGACCTCGATCCGGTCGATCGAGGCGCCCTCGGCGAGCGACACGGCGATCCGCCCGAGCTGCGACGAAAGCGGCAGGAACGGCTCGAGCGCCTCCATGTCCTCGGGGCGCAGGGCCGGGATGTTGACCGCGTTGGTGACGATCCCCCCGGTCAGCGCGGCCACCACCTGCTCGGCGGTCTGGACGCCGGCGCGGTCTTGAGCCTCGATCGTCGAGGCCCCGAGGTGGGGCGTCACGACGACGTTATCCATCCCGAACAACGGGTGCTCGGTGATCGGCTCCTGCGGGAAGACGTCGAGCGCCGCGCCGGCGACCTTGCCCGCCCGCAGCGCGTCCTCGAGGGCCTTGTGGTCGATCAGCTCACCGCGGGCGCAGTTGACGATCCGCACCCCGTCGCTCATGGCCGCAAAGGCGTCGGCGTCGAGCCAGCCGCGCGTCGCGGGCGTGACCGGAAGGTGGACGGTGATGATGTCCGCGCGCGAGTAGAGGTCGTTCGAGCCCTCGGCGCGCTCGACGCCGAGCTCGCGGTAGCGCTCGGCGGCGACGTACGGGTCGTAGGCGACGACCTCCATGCCGAACCCCCGCGCCCGCTCGGCCACGAGCTGGCCGATCCGGCCGAAGCCGAGGATCCCGAGCGTCTTGCGGTAGACCTCCACCCCACCGAAGCGCGAGCGCTCCCACCGGCCGCCGACCAGCGAGGCGTAGGCCTGGGGCACGTTGCGACACAGCGCCAGCATCAGGGCGATCGCGTGCTCGGCCGCCGCCAGCGTATTGGACTCGGGCGCGTTGGCGACCACGATGCCGCGCCGGGTGGCCGCGACCACGTCGATGTTGTCGACACCGGTGCCGGCCCGGCCGATCACCCGCATGCGATCCGCACGCTCGATCAGGTCGCCGGTGACCCGGGTGGCGGAGCGCACGAGCAGGCCCTCGAAGTCGCCGATCCGGTCGATGAGCTCGCCGTCCTGCCAGTCGAGGCCGAGCTCGACGTCGAAGCGCTGGCGCAGGAGGTCGACGCCCGAGTCGGCGATCTTCTCCTTGACGAGGACGCGCGGGCGGTCGTTCACGGGCGGCGGCGGGGCGAGCGGGCCGGCGGCGCGCCTCAGGCGGCGCCCGCGGCGGGCGCGAGCGCCGGCTCGCCGGCCTCGACGAAGACGCGCTGGGCCGCCGCCACGCCCGCCCCGAGCTCGACGTCGGCACCGAGCTCGCGCAGGGTCATCTCGAGCGCGGAGAGCGCGGTCAAAATGTCAAAGGCGCCGAAGTAACCGCAGTGGGCGATCCGGGCGATCTGCCCCTTGAGCTTGTTCTGGCCGCCGGCGATGGTGATTCCGTAGCGATCGCGCATGCGCTTCGGCACCCCAGCGCCGTCGATTCCGTCCGGAAGGTCGATCGCGGTGACCACGTTCGCGCCCTCGTCCTTGGGTCCGAACAGGTCGAGCTCGAGGCCGCGGACCGCGGCCCGGGTGGCCCGGCCGAGCAGGCGATGGCGCTCGTAGACTCGCTCGAGCCCCTCCTTCTCGATCAGGCCCAGCGCGACGTCCAGAGCCCGAAACAGGGTCACGGCCGGGGTGAAGGGGCTGTCGGGGGCGCTCTGGCGCTGTCCCTTGACCGTCCGGGCCCAGTCGAAGTAGAACCGCCCCCCGGGGCCCTCGGCGGCGTAGCGCAGCGCGCGCTCCGAGGCGCTCGCAAAGCCAAGTCCCGGCGGGCACATGAGCGCCTTCTGCGACCCCGAGACGACGACGTCGACGCCCCACTCGTCCTGGGGGATCGGCACGGCCCCCAGGCCCGACACCGCGTCCACGGCGAGCATGACGTCGTGCGAGCGCGCCACCTCGGCCAGCGCCCCGACGTCGTTGACCACGCCGGTCGAGGTCTCCGACAGCGTGGTGAAGCACACCTCGACCGAAGGGTTCGACCCGAGCAGCCGATCGAGGTCCTCGGGCTCGACCTTGCTCCCCCACCCCGCGTCGTGGTGCACGAGCTCGGCGTCGAAGGCCTGGCACAGCTCGACCCAGCGCTCGCCGAACTTGCCGCACGAGGCGACGAGCGCGGGCTGGCCGGGACGCACCAGGTTCGCCACCGCCGACTCCATGGCCCCCGAGCCCGAGGAGGCGAAGCAGAGCACGTCGTTCTCGGTCTGGAAGACGCGCTTGAGGCCGTCGAGGCAGCGCGCGTAGACCTCGATGAACGCCGGCGCGCGGTGGTAGAGGATCGGCTCGGCCATGACCTGGGCTACGGCCGGCGGCAGGGGCGTCGGGCCGGCGGTCATGAGCTGCGACTTGATGTAGGCGTCGGCCATGGGCGGCGGTGGACGATAGCGAAAGGGGTCAGCGCCGGATCGGCCGGCGCGGGCCGGATTTACCGGCACCTCGACCCCTGGCGCTGGGCGCCCGAACTCGACAAGATCTGGCGCCGGCCGCGAGCGTCGGCGGGCCGAAGGGCCGGCCAAACGTCCGGCTCGCGGCGATGTCTACGCCGCCCCTTCGAGGTCGAGCAGCTGCGCTTTGGCCTGCGAGCCGCCGCGATAGTCGCCCAGCCCTCCCGCCGATCGCAGCACCCGATGACAGGGGACGACGATCGGCAGTGGGTTGGTGGCCAGAGCGGTCCCCGCCGCCCGAAAGGCGCCTGGCCGGCCGGCAGCGGTCGCCACCTCGCGGTAGGAGGCCGTACGGCCGTAGGCAATCAGCGCCGTCGCCTGGAGGACCTCGCGGCGAAACCCGCGGGTCAGCTGCCAGTCGAGCGGCACGTCGAAGCTCCGCCGATCGCCGTCGAAGTACTCGTCCAGCTGGCGGCGGGCCCGGGTGACCGAGTCGCGGGAGCCGGCCAGCACCCTCGGGGAGATCCTTTCGGCCAGCTCGGCGAGGATGGCCTTCTCGTCCTCGTTGGGAAGTCCGACCCGGACCAGGCCCGCGTCGGTGGCGCCCAGCAGGATCGATCCGAGCGGCGAGTCGTGTCGCTCGAACGAGACGTCCACGAGCCCTTCGGCGGCCGCCCGCTCGGAGAGTCGGCGGCGAACCCGCTCCCAGGCGCCCGCGTGGGGCGCCGCGAGGTCGCGAAGCGACGGTTCGAGCGGCCGGACGTCGCTGCGGGGTGCGTTGGTCATGCGGTCACTTCCCTTCTCAGTCGTTCTAAGCCCTCGAAGACGCTGCGCCGGGCCGCCTCCTGGCTGGTCTCCATGACCTCGGCGATCTCGGAGTGCGTGAGGTCGCCGAGGTAGCGCAACGTCACCGCCTGGCGCTGTTTCTCGGGCAGCTCGCGCACCTGCGCCCAAAGCGCGTCGTCTCGATAGGTCGGCTCCTCAGAGGCGCCCAGCGGCGCGAGGTCGTCGACCGGAGGCGCCAGCCGCCCGTCCCCGCGATGAAGGTCTACCGCCTTGTTCGCGGCGATCGAGAACAGCCACGAGCGGATCGCCCCGACCTCCCGTACCCGCGCATAGCCGCGCAAGGCCGACAGCAGGGTCTCCTGGAGGCAGTCCTCGGCGCGGTCGGAGCCCACCTGGGCGGCGCAGTAGCGCAGCAGGACGGGACCGTGAAGCTCGACGACCTGCTCGAACGGCGGCAGCCGATCGCCCGCGAGGTGGGTGGCTGCGGTACTCACCTTTCCATCAGACGTACTCCCCCGCCGGCTCGTGAGATGCGACCTCAACGCCCTACCGAGAGCTCACGCGGCCGAGGAAGACGCGGCTGATCGACGCGAGGCCCCTTTGTTCGTAGAAGCGCACCGCCTCCTCGTTGGCGGCGATCACCAGTACGCGGAACGCCGTGATACCCAAGCGGGACAGCTCGGCCTCGACGGCGTCCATCAGCCGCGTTCCCACTCCTCGCCCGCGGACCTCGGGCAGTACCGCGAGCGTCTCGACGTCGGCCACCCGCTCGCCGAGGTCCCATCCCGACGGTCCCTCCCCGAGGCTCACGAGGGCGTAGCCGACTGCGCGCTCCACCTCCTGCTCGGCGATCATCACAAAGGCGTCGGGGTCGGCGAGCGCGGTCAGGTACTTGCGGCGCCGAAGCCTCCAAGCCTCCCCCGCCGAGCGCGCCCGCGCGCCCTCGAGCGTCGGCGCGAGCTCGGCGTGACGCTCCTGCAACGCTCCCCAGAGCGGCTCGAGATCAGCGACCCGCTCGGCCCCGGCGCGCACGATCGTGATAGCGGTCCACGGCATCCCTCTTCCGGCCGGGGACAGTCGGGAGTCTTTTCCCCGACCGGTCAGAACTCCGTGTCGATCCAATCCATCATCGACCGCAGCTCCCGCCCCTCGCGCTCGATCCGGTGGTTCTTTCCCTCCTCGCGCAGGCGCTGGAAGTTCTCCTGGCCGGCCTGGTTCTCGGCCACCCACTCGCGTGCGAAAACACCGGACTGGATATCGGCGAGGATCGCGCGCATGGCCTGGCGCGTGGGCTCGGCGATCACCCGGTCGCCGCGCGTTACGTCGCCGTACTCGGCGGTGTTCGATACCGAGTAGCGCATCCCGGTGATGCCCTTCTCGTACATCAGGTCGACGATCAGCTTGAGCTCGTGCAGGCACTCGAAGTAGGCGAGGCGGGGATCGTAGCCCGCCTCGACGAGGGTCTCGTAGCCCGCGCGCACGAGCTCGGTGACCCCGCCGCAGAGGACGGCCTGCTCGCCGAAGAGGTCGGTCTCGGTCTCCTCGCGAAACGTCGTCTCTATGACCCCAGCGCGCGTGCAGCCGATCCCGCGCGCGTAGGCGAGGACGAGCTCGCGCGCCCGGCCGGTGGCGTCGTGGTGCACGGCGGCAAGCCCCGGCACGCCGTTGCCCTCGAGGAACTGGCGGCGCACGAGGTGACCCGGCCCCTTCGGGGCGACGAGTCCGACGTCGACCTCGGGTCCGGGGTCGATCAGGTCGTAGTGGATCGAGAAGCCGTGGGCGAACATGAGCAGGTTGCCCGGCGCGATTCCGTCGCCGATCTCGGCTCCCCAGACCTCGGCCTGCCTCTCATCCGGGAGGAGGACCATGACGACATCACCGCGGCTCGCCGCCTCGGCGACCGATTCCACGGCGAGTCCGGTGGCCTTCGCCTGCTCTACGGAGGCCGACCCCTCGCGCAGGCCGACGACCACGTCGACGCCCGAGTCCTTGAGGTTCAGCGCGTGGGCGTGGCCCTGGGAGCCGTAGCCGAGAATGGCGACGGTCTTGCCGTCGAGGAGGGAGAGGTCGGCGTCTTGGTCGTAGATCATGGGCTGGGACTGTATCCGGGCGCCTCGCGGTCCGAGTGCCGTCGCCGGGCTGCCGCTTTGCTCCTCAGGTCCCCGGGGTCGCGAGCTCCGGCCTCTCCCCCGGCCGTGACTCGCGCCGACGTGCCCGGGCTGATCCTCGACGCCGAGGCAGCAAGGGCCTCGGCTTCGGCGAGATAGCCGCCGAGCTCAGCTCGCGACCGGGTGTGGACAACCGCGGCGCTGCTCGGTCACATCCGTTCGACGCCGAGGGCGCCCAGACCCTCGGCCGGCTGCTCGAGCTCCCCGAGGACGCCGTCGCCCTGCTCCAAGAGGTCCCCACCCCCGGCTCCCTCGCCCACGTTCCTCCGCCCGACCCGACCATGTATCGCCTCTACGTGGTGCTGCCGGTCTACGGTCCCGCCCTCAAGGAGCTGATCCACGAGGAGTTCGGCGACGGGATCATGAGCGCCATCGGCTTCGACCTGAGCATCGACCGCGAGGACACCGACGAGGGCCCAGGGGGTGCAGATCACCTCAACGGGAAGTGCCTGGCCTCACTCTGGGTAGGCGTGGCGGAGCGCGACGATCGCGTCGCCGCGCTCACGCCTGTCCAACGCCGCCGGCCTAGGCGCCGAACACCGCCGGGACCTTGTCCCGGTCCCGCTCCGCGTCGCGCTCAGAGCGCTCGCGGTCGGCGATCGGCTGCACCCGCTCGGCATCTTGCTCGCGGTCGAAGGCCTCCCAGGTCGGATCCTTCCGACCCTCTCGAGTCTCTTCGTCCCGCAAGAACGATCTACGGCTGAAGCACATGCTCAGTACCACCTCCGGGCGGTCTCGAGGCCTTGCCTCATGGTGCCCACCGGGTGTGGTCTGTCAAACGTCCCCACCCCGCTCCGCGCGCAGAGCTACCCCGACCGCTTTGCCCCCGGCCGGAGGCCCCCGCGGGAGACCTTTCCGGACTCGGTCCGCGGGAGTGCCGGCAGCCAGTGGATCGCCTTCGGTGCCTTGAACGCCGAAAGCCGCTCGCGGCAGTGAGCGAGAAGCTCGAGATCGGTGGGCGTAGCGGCCTCGGGCTCCAAGACCAGATAGGCGGTCACGGCCTTCCCCCAGGCGGGATCGGGAAGACCGATCACCGCGGCCTCGGCGACCGCGGCATGCGCGAGCAGGGCCTCCTCGACCTCGGCGGCCGCGACGTTCTCGCCGCCGGTGACGATGACGTCGTCGAGCCGGCCCTCGACCCAGAGATAGCCGTCGGCGTCGAGGCGACCGCGGTCGCCGGTGTGCAGCCAACCGTCTTCGGCGAGGGCGGCTCGGGCGACCATCGGCCCGCGGACGAGGATCTCGCCGTCCTCGGGGACGGTGCGCAGCTCGACGTCGGCGAGCGCGCGGCCCGCCGAGCCGCGCCGGCTCGGCTCGAGGGCCTCAGCGGCGCCGAGCGTGGCGATCTGAGAGGAGGTCTCGGTCATGCCGTAGGTCTGGAGGACGGGGAGTCTTCGCTCGGCGGCCCACCGCAGCAGCTCCGGTGGGACGGGCCCGCCTCCGACGAGCGCCGCCCGCAGGCCGGGGGCGATCTCGAGCCCCGCCTCGGCGACGAACCGGAGCTGGGTGGCGACGAGCGAGGTCAGCGTCGCCTCGCCCGACTCGAGGCTCTCCCTGACCGCGGCGGGATCGAAGCGCTCGTGGACGATCGCCGCGGTGCCGTTCAGGGACGAGCGCAGGAGGATCGCGAGGCCGCCGACGTGGTGGACGGGCAGCGCGCACAGCCAGCGGTCGTCAAGCTCGACGCCGAGGTGGGCGGCCGAGGCGCGGGCGCTCGCGGCGTGGTTTCGATAGGTCAGCTCGACCGGCTTCGGCGCGGCGGTGGTGCCGGACGTGAAGAGGACCGTATGAGGAACCTCGAGGTCGAGATCGAGAGGGCTCGGGGGATCCGCCTCGGGGCCGGTGAGCGGCTCGTCGACCACGATCCTGGCCGGGACGATCTCCAGCATGCGCTCGCGCTCGGGGGCGGGCAGCCGCGGCGAGAGCGGCACGAGCACGGCGCCGAGCCGCGGGGTGGCGTGGAGGAGGGCGGTGAAGTCGACACCGGGCGCAAGCGTCGTGGCCACACGGTCGCCGGCGACGACTCCGGCGGCTGCGAGCCGCCGCGCGCACCGGTCGGCGGCGGCGTCGAGCTCGGCGTAGGTCAGCTTCCCCTCGCCGGCGCGCACCGCGAGCGCGCCCGGGCGCTCGTAGGCGCGGCGTCTCACCGGGTCGTCCAAGGGCATCTATGGTACGGCGGGCGATGGCCCAGGCCGAGCGACAGATCCGCTCCGCGGTCGACTGGCGCGCTCCCGCGGAGGCGCCCGCCTACGGTGACATCCGCTACGAGGTGGCGGAGGGGATCGCGAAGATCACCATCGACCGGCCGGAGGTCCGCAATGCCTTTCGCCCTCAGACCCTGGTCGAGGTCTCGGACGCGCTCGAGCGCGCGCGCGAGGACGTCTCGGTCGGCGTGATCGTCCTCACCGGCGAGGGCCCGCTCGCCTTCTGCTCGGGGGGAGACCAGCGCGTGCGCGGCGACTCGGGATACCTGCTCGACCCCGAGGCCGGGCGGTCCGGGGTCGGGCGCTTCCACGTGACCGACCTCCAGGTGCAGATTCGGCGACTGCCCAAGCCGGTCGTGGCCATGGTGGCCGGCTATGCGATCGGCGGCGGACACGTGCTCCACATCGTGTGCGACCTGACGATCGCCGCCGACAATGCCCGGTTCGGCCAGACCGGGCCGCGAGTCGGGAGCTTCGACGGCGGCTTCGGCGCGAGCGTGCTTTCGAATCTCGTCGGACCCAAGAAGGCCAAGGAGATCTGGTTCCTGTGTCGCCAGTACGGGGCGGACGAGGCGCTCGAGATGGGGCTCGTCAACACCATCGTCGCGCTCGAGGAGCTCGAGCACGAGACCGTGCGCTGGTGTCGCGAGATGCTCTCCCTCTCCCCCTTCTCCCTGCGCCTCCTCAAGGCGAGCTTCCACGCCGCCGAGGACGGTCTCTCCGGCATCCAGCAGCTCGCCCATGACGCCAACCTCCTCTTCTACGGAAGCGAGGAGGCCCAGGAGGGCCGCGACGCCTACATGGAGCGCCGGCCGCCCGGCTTCGGCCGCTTCCCTCGCCGGCCGTGACGGGCACGCTCGGGGCATCTCGAGCGCCCGCGGTCGCCGGGACGCTCAGGCTGTGGCTCGTCGCGGCGCGGCCCAGGACGCTGCCGGCGGCGATCGCGCCCGTGCTCGTGGGCACGGCGCTCGCTGCCTCGGAGGGAACCTTTCGCCCGCTCGTGTTCGTCGCGGCGATGGTGGGCAGCGTGTTCATCCAGATCGGAACGAACCTGTCGAACGACTACTCGGACGCGCGCCGCGGCGCCGACACCGAGGACCGCCTCGGTCCCCTGCGGGTCACGGGAGGGGGACTCATGCCGCCCCGGCGCGTGCTCGTGGGCACCTACGTGGCCTTCGGGGTCGCGGTCGCGGCCGGGGCCTACCTGATCGCGGTCGCGGGCTGGGAGCTCCTGCTCGTGGGGGCAGTGTCGATCCTCGCCGGTGTGCTCTACACCGGAGGTCCTCGCCCCTACGGCTATGAAGGCCTCGGGGAGCTGTTCGTGTTCCTGTTCTTCGGAGTCGTCGCGGTGGCCGGGTCCTACTTCGCCCAGACCGAGCGCGTCGGGTGGGAGGCCTTCGCCCTGTCGGTACCCGTGGGCTTGCTCGCCGCGGCGATCCTCGTCGTCAACAACGTGCGCGACATCGACACCGACCGCCGGGCGGGCAAGCGCACGCTCGCGGTGAAGCTCGGTCGCGAAGGGGCGCGGCGGCTGTTCGTGGCGATGCTGGGGGTCGCCTTCGTCGTCCCGCCCGTGGCGTGGGCCGTCGGGGGGCTGTCGGCCTGGATCCTGCTCTCGCTGCTGGCGTCGCCGCTCGCCGTGCCGCTCGCCCGAGCCGTGCTCACGCGCGTCGACGGCCCGGCGCTTAATGTCGCGCTCGGCCGGTCCGGCGCCCTGCTCGGCCTGTTCTCGGTGCTGCTCGCCGCGGGGGTGCTCGCCTCGTGAAGCGCTCGCTGCTGCGCCTGTCGATCCCCTTCCGCCAGCCGTTCGCCACGGCGACCGGGGTCGTCGCGGCGCGTGACCTCCTGCTGCTGCGGATCGAGGACGGGGACGGGGTCGCGGGCTACGGCGAGGCGGCGCCCTTCGAGCCCTACGACGGGGTCCCGCTCGACCGGGTGGCCCACGCCCTCGTCGAGGACGGGAAGGACAACGGAGGCGCTCCGCCTCAGGCCCACGCCGCCGAGGAGATGGCCCGGCTCGACCTGACCGCCCGCCGCGCCGACCGCCCGCTCGGAGAGCCGGGCGCCGAGGCGATCGCCGTCAACCGCACGCTGCCCGCCGGCCCGCCCGAGGAGGTGGCCGCCGCCGCCCTGCGGGGAGCGCGTGCCGGCTACTCGTGCTTCAAGCTCAAGGTCGGGCTACCCGACGACGCCGAGCGCGTCGCGGCGGTCCGCGCGGCGATCGGACCCTGGCCGGCGCTGCGCCTCGACGCCAACGGAGCGTGGTCGGTCGAGGAGGCGGTCGCCACGCTGCCGGCCCTGGCCGAGCACGACATCGAGCTCGTCGAGCAGCCATGCCGAACGCTGCCCGAGCTCGCCCACGTGCGGCGCACGCTCGGGGTGCCCGTGGCCGCCGACGAGTCGGTCGCGTCGGTGGCCGACGTCGAGGCCGCCGCGCGCGCCGAGGCCTGCGACGCGGTCAACGTCAAGCTCGCCGCCGCGGGCGGCTTCACCGCCGCCCGCGAGACGGTCCGGGCCGCCATGGCGCACGGGCTCGAGCCCTACCTCTCGAGCACCCTCGACGGTCCGTGGGGAATCGCCGCGGCGCTTCAGCTCGCCGCCTCGGAGGACGTCTCGCTGGCCTGCGGGCTCGCCACCCTCGAGCTCTTCGACGCCGAGCTCGCCGACGCGCTGCCCCGGCCGGCGGTGGGGCTGCTCGCAGTGCCGGAGGGCCCGGGCCTAGGCGTCGTCGTCGACGAGAACGCGCTCGCCGAGGTGCTCGTCGAGGAACTCGAGTAGGGCGGCGACAAAGGCGTCGGGCTGCTCGAGGTGGGCGGCGTGACCGGCGTCGGGAATGGTGCGCGCGTGGCCGCGCGGGGCGAGGGCGGCGATGCGCTCGGCGGCCTCGACAAAACTTGGGTCACGATCGCCGGCGAGGGCGAGCAGGGGCGTCCGCAGCTCGGCCAGGCGGTCCCACACGGGCCTGAGAGCGCCCTGCCCGGCGCTGCGCAGGAGCTCGGCGAGCCGCCCGGGGTCGTGCGCGAGCCGGTCGGCGCGCTGGGCGGCGACGAGCTCCGCCGGCTGTCCGGCGAGCGCCGGAGTTCGCTCCCAGCGGTCGACCACGGCGTCGACCGGCTGGCTCTCGATCCAGGCCGCGAGGAGCTCGTCGTCGGCGCGGCGCTCGGTGCGCATCGCCGGATCCTCGATCCCCGCGCTCGCGCCGAGCAGGACCACCGCTCCGTAGCGCTCGGCTTGGGGCGCCGCCCGCAACGCCGCGTGGAGGGCGAGCCGCCCGCCGAGGGAGTACCCGACGAGGGCCGCTCCGGATGCGGCCGCGGCCTCGATCTCGGCCAGGCGCCCCTCGAAGTCGTGGGCGCGATGGTCGAGGGCGACGGCGCGGTAGCGTCGGGCGATGCGCGCGATCACCGCCGCCCAGGACCGCCCGCCCTGCATGAAGCCGGGGACAAGGACGATCTCCGGTCGGTCCTCTTCGCCGCCCACGCCACGATGATCCCGCCTCGCCGCCCGTGAAGCCCCTCAACCGCACCTACGCCCCGATCCAGGCCTTCGTCGACGAGCTGGCGCGCTGCGGCGTGGAGCACGCCGTCGCGTGCCCGGGATCGCGCAACGCACCGCTGCTGCTGACCCTGGCCGCCGAGCCGCGGATCCGGTCGTGGTCGGTCCTCGACGAGCGCTCGGCCGCCTTCATGGCGCTCGGGACGGCCAAGACGAGCGGGCGGCCGGTCGCGCTCACCTGCACGTCGGGGACCGCCGCCGCCAACTTCCTCCCGGCGGTGGTCGAGGCCCACGAGGCGCGCGTCCCGCTGATCGTCCTCACCGCCGACCGCCCGCCCGAGCTGCGCGAGGTCGGCGCCGGGCAGTCGATCGACCAGGTCAAGCTCTACGGCTCGGCGGTGAAGTGGTTCGTCGAGGTCGGAAACCTCGCGCCGGGGCGCGAGAGCGCGGTGCACCACCGCGCTCTCGCCTGCCGCGCGTGGGCGACCGCGGGCGGAGGGCGGCCCGGGCCCGTCCACCTCAACTTCGGGCTACGCGAGCCGCTCGCGCCGGCGCCCGAGGAGATGGACCCGGAGCCTTGGCGCGGACGCCCGGACGGGCGCCCGTGGGTCACGGTGAGCGAGGCCCGTGCACGGCCCCTTCGGGAGGCGACCGAGGCGGCCGCCCGAGCCATTGCCGATACGCCCCGCGGCGCCATCGTCTGCGGGCCCGCCGGCGAGGACGTCGCGACCGCCGCCGCGTCGCTCGCCAGGGCCGCGGGCTGGCCGCTGCTGGCCGAGCCCACGTCGGGGGCCCGCTGCGGGACCCACGACCGCTCGCACGTCGTCGCCCATTACGACGCCATCCTTCGCTGCGCCGGCTGGGCGGCCGCCCACCGCCCCGACCTCGTCCTGCGAATCGGCGACACGCCGACGTCGAAGCCGCTGCGCGCCTGGCTCGCCGAGACCCGCCAGGTCGTCATCGACCCGCACGCCGCCTGGCACGAGCCGACCCGGGCCGCCGACCAAGTCCTCGTGGCCAGCCCCGATTCCCTCTGCCGCGAGCTGGCCGAAGCCGTTGACCGGCCGCGCCTCGACCCGACCTGGCTCGAGTCGTGGCGCGGCGCCGATGCGCTCGCCCCCCCTGCCCTCGCCGCGACGCCGGACCCCTCCGAGGCCAAGGCCTACGTCGCGCTGGCCGACGCGCTCCCCCCGGACGCCGTCGTGTGGGTCAGCTCCTCGATGCCGATCCGCGACGTCGAGACCTTCTTCCCGTCGATCGCGACCCCGATCCGCCTGCTCTCGAACCGGGGCGCCAACGGGATCGACGGGGTGGTCTCCTCGGCGCTCGGCGCCGCGGCGGCGACCGGCGGCCACGCCTATCTCCTCATCGGGGAGCTCGCGCTCCTGCACGACCTCGGTGCGCTTCTCGCCGGGCGGCGCCTGGGTCTCGAGCTGACCATCGTCTGCGTGAACAACGGCGGGGGCGGCATCTTCGACTTCCTCCCCGTGGCCGAGCACGCCGACGCCGAAACCTACGAGCGCCTGGTGGCCACGCCGAGCGGCGTGGACCTCGCGCGGCTCGCACGCGGACTCGAGCTAGGTCACGCGCGCGCCGAGACGCCGGACGAGATCCGCCGGGCGGCCGGCGACGGTGCCGGCCTGATCGAGGTCCGCACCGACCGCGCTCTCAACGTCGCACTCCACCGCGAGGTCTTCGCGCGGATCGCGCGGGGGCTCGACGAGCGCGTCGCCTGAGCGACCGGCGACCGTCTCAGCTGAGCAGCGGGAGCAGCGCCCCGAGCTTGGCCTCGGTCTCGGCGAGCTCCTCGCCCGGTACCGAGTCGCGCACGATGCCGTCGCCGGCGTAGAGGTGAGCCACGGGCCCGCGTAGGAGCGCGCACCGCAGGGCCACGCAGAGCTCGCCGTCCTCGGCGAAGTCGGTCCACCCGACCGGCCCCGCGTACCACCCCCGATCGAGGCCCTCGAGGGCGGGGATCAGGCCCTTCGCCCGCTCCCACGGCTCGCCGCCGACCGCCGGTGTCGGGTGCAGCAGCCCCGCGAGCTCGAGCACCGAACGCGGCTCGGCGAGCTGAGCGCGGACCGCGGTGGCTAGGTGCTGGACGTTCTGGACCCCCACCAGCGCCGGTTCCTCGGCCGCGGCGACCCATACGCTCAGGGGCGCGAGGCGTCGCTCGATGCGCCGCATGACGATCGCCTGCTCCTCGCGGTTCTTGGGGCTTCGCAGCAGCTGCTCGCCGAGGTGTCGGTCGACGGCGGGATCGGCGCTGCGCCGGGTCGTCCCGGCCAGGGCGACGGTCTGCACTCGGGATCCCTCGCGGCGGACGAGCAGCTCGGGGCTCGCGCCGGCAAAGGCCAGCTCGCTGGTGCCGACCAGGAAGCAGTAGCAACTCGGGAAGGCGGCGCGCACGCTCGCAAAGAGGGCGGCCGGATCATGGTCTTCGCGAGCGTGGACCCGCACCTCGCGGGCGAGCACCACCTTCTCGAGGTCACCGGCCCGGATGCGCTCGACCGCGCGCGCGACCGCCGCCTCGTAATGCTCGGGCGGCGCCGCTCCCGCGATGCGCGGACTGGAGACCGGGTCGGGGTCATGGAGGGGCATCTCGGCGCTCGGGTCGAGCGACGCGAGCCGCCGCTCGAGACGCTCGAGCACGGCCTCGGGAGCCTCGTCGCCGTCCAGGACCGCGGTGAGCGTGATCCGCGCCTCTTCGCCCTCGCGGGCGAGCGACAGCTCCGGCAGGACGAGCTGCGCCGGCGCCAGCGAAGCCCACTCGGGCCCCGAGCCTCCTTCCGCCGCGAAGGCAAAACCACCGACGAAGACCGGTCCGGACGCTGGCGGCGCGAGCGCGTCGTCGGCGGGGTCGTCACGCTCGGCCGCGGAGGAGAGCCGGCGGCACGCTGCCGCCGCTTCCTCGAACCGCCCCTCTCCGCGCCCCTCGATGGCGGTGGCGCATCCGAGCGTCGCCAAGGCGAAGCCGTCGCGCTCGGGCTGCTCCAGGCAGTGGAAGCGGTCTCCGGGACCCCGGGCCCGGAGGACCGCGGCCGAGAGGTCGACGGTCGAGTCGATTCCGACCGAGACGCTGGCCGCGATCGGTCGCCGCTCTCGCCGCGCCCGTCGCACCGCTCGCTCGAGGCGCCCCGCGAGCGCCGACCGTACGGACTCGGGCAGCGAGAGGTGGGAACCGGCGGCGGCGCTCGCGGTCGCCGGCACCGCGGGGCCCGCGCTCGGCCGCACCACTACGTCGTCGACCGCCCCCGGGCCACCGCGATCTCCCCCGTGCGCACCATCTCGATCAGCCCGTACGGGCGCACGAGATCCTCGAAGGCCTCGATCTTCTCGTCGGTCCCGCTCACCTCGACGGTCAGCGAGCGCTTCGAGACGTCGATCACCTTGCCGCGGAAGATCTCGGCGAACTGCACTATCTGCCCGCGCGCCTCGCCCTCGGCGGCGAGCTTGAACAGCGCGAGCTCGCGGGCCACGGTCTCGCGCGGCTCGAGGTCGCGGATCTTGAGCACGTTGACGAGCTTGTGCAGCTGCTTGGTCACCTGGTCGATCGGATGCAGGGCGCCGTCGACGGTCAGCGTGATGCGCGAGATTTTCGGGTCGTCGGTCGGCCCGACCGCGAGCGTGTCGATGTTGAAGCCCCGGCGGGAGAACAGCCCCGAGATCCGCGCGAGCACACCCGGCTTGTTCTCGACGAGGATCGAGAGGATGTGGCGCCGGCCGGGATGGCGACCACCGGGGACCTGGAGCTCGTCGAGGTCGAGGACGGCCTGCGGCGCGACGTCCTCACCCACGGCGGAGCTCCTGCAAACCTGCGCCATTCGGCGTCATCGACCTCGCCTTTGCCTCGAGCAAGGCTTCGGTCCTGCTTCCTTGACCGGCTTGGTTTTCGGAGCCCGCCAAGCCGAGATCAACCCACCATGTCCCTGGCCGCCTGCCCGGCCGGGATCATCGGGTAGCAGTTCTCCTCCTTGGTCACCTGCACGTCGAGCACCACGGGTCCTTCGGTGGCGAGCGCCTCGCGCATGGTGTCGAGGAGCGAGGCCTTATCGGTGGCGCGCATGCCGGTCGCGCCATAGGCCTCGGCGAGCTTTACCCAGTCGGGCGTCGTGCCCATGTCGACGGCCGAGTAGCGGCGATCCCAGAAGAGCTCCTGCCACTGGCGGACCATGCCCAGGTAGGCGTTGTTCATCAGGAACACCTTGACCGGCACGCCCTCGGTCGCGCAGGTGGCGAGCTCCTGGATGTTCATCTGCAGCGAGCCGTCGCCCGCGAGGCAGACGACGGTCTGGTCGGGGCAGGCGACCTGGGCTCCCAGGGCCGAGGGCAGGCCGAAGCCCATCGTCCCGAGGCCCCCGAGTTGATCCAGCGCCGCGGCTGCGGGAAGTGGTAGTACTGCGCGCACCACATCTGGTGCTGGCCGACGTCGGAGGTCACGATCGCCTCGCCGCCGGTGGCCTCATACATGGCCTCGACCATGTACTGCGGCTTGATCTCCGAGTCGACCGAGTCGTCGTAGCCGAGCGGGTGCTTCTCCCGCCAGCCCCCGATCCGCTCCCACCACCCGTCGAGGCGCGAGCGGTCGGTCTCGAGCGCGCGGTACTCGCGGACGAGCTTGGGCAGGATGCGCTTGGCGTCCCCGACGATCGGGATGTGGGCCGGTACGTTCTTCGAGATCTCGGCCGGATCGATGTCGACGTGGATGAACTTGGCCCGCGGGGCGAACTCCGACAGCTTGCCCGTGATCCGGTCGTCGAAGCGGGCGCCGACCGCGCAGATCAGGTCGGCCTCGTCCATCGCGTAGTTGGCGGCCCGTGTGCCGTGCATGCCGAGCATGCCGAGCCACTGGTCGTGGGGGGCGGGAAAGGCACCCAGCCCCATCACCGTGCAGGTGACGGGGAAGCGGTCGGCCAGGCACAGCTCGGTGAGCTCCGCGGAGGCGTTGGCGTTGACCACGCCTCCGCCCGCGTAGATCACCGGGCGGCGGGCGTTGGCGAGGGCCTTGGCGGCGAGCTTGATCTGCTTTGCGTTGCCCTCGACGGTCGGCTGATACCCGGGCAGGTTGACGCTGTCGATCGGGTCGTAGTCGATGTCGGCGCGCGAGAGATCCTGGGGACGTCCACGAGCACCGGGCCGGGGCGACCGGTGCGGGCGATGTGGAACGCCTCGTGGAGGGCGCGCGGGATGTCGCGCGGATCCTGAATCAGAATCGAGTGCTTGACGACGGGCATGGTGATGCCGGTCGTGTCGGCCTCCTGAAAGCCGTCGGTGCCGATCAGGTCGGTCCGGACCTGGCCGGTGATGAACACCGTCGGCACCGAATCGAGCATCGCGTCGGCGATCGGGGTGACGAGGTTGGTCGCGCCCGGACCGCTTGTGGCGAGCGCGACGCCCACCCGCCCGCTCGCCTTGGCGTATCCCTCCGCGGCGTGGCCCGCGCCCGCCTCGTGCCGGCAGAGGACGTGGCGCACGCCGCCGTCGTAGAGGGCGTCGTAGGTGGGCAGGTTGGCCCCGCCGGGGAGCCCGAAGACCGTATCGACGCCCTCGGCCTTGAGGCACTCGACCATGGCATCGACGGCTCGCATCTGACGGACTCCCTCTGGTACGGCGGGCTGGAGCGGCGCGCCGGACGCGCGCCCGCGCGCGAAGGTCACCGACTCTAGCACCGCATCGTCCGCCGCTCGGGCGCGGTGAGCGACCGCAGGACGACTGCCCGTCCCTCGCTCACCGAACGGCGGCAGGCTCCTCGAGCGGCTCGGCGATCGGCCAGTCGAGATCCTCCCCGCATCGCATGCAGACCTGGTCGCTCAGGCTGACCACGTTGGGGCACGTCGGGCACGGCCGCCGGGGCTCGTTGCGCTCGACGCGGGCCAGCAGGGCGGCGATGATCCCGATTCCGAAGGTGCAGGCGCCGACGATGAACCAAAGCAGGAACGAGCCGCCCTTGATCTTCCCGATCACCCCCGCGGAGAGGCCGAGGAAGAAGCAGATGACGATCAGCTCGGTGCCACCGCCCATGGTAGGTCCATTGTCGCAGCGCCGGACCGAGGCCGGAGCGAACGGCGACCTCTGGAGGCGTCTCAGCCCATGCTCGCCATAGCCTGCCGACCGCGCTCCTCCACCTCCTCGGGGCTGAGGTCCTCGACGTGGGTGGCGATCTCCCACTCGTGGCCGTACGGGTCGGCGATCTTGCCGTACCGGTCGCCCCAGAACATGTCGTCGACGGGCATCGTCACCGTGGCCCCCGCGTCCACCGCCTGCTGAACCACGGCATCGACGTCCTCGACGTACATGAACACGCCCACGCTGGTTCCGCCGAGCTCCTTCGGCGCCCTGGAGGTCGACTGGGGAAAGGAGTCGGCGAGCATCAGCACGGAGCCGTTGATCTCGATCTCCGCGTGCGCGATCTTGCCGTCTGGCGCCTCCATGCGAGCACGCTCCTGCGCGCCGAAGGCACGCTTGTAGAACTCGATCGCCTGCGCGGCGTCGTCGACGGACAGAGACGGGATGAGGCCCTCGTAGCCAGAGGGAATCGGCTGTGCCGGCATGGTCTCCTCCACTCGGTTCGGTCTGGTCCAGCCGCGGTCGATCCTAGGCGATCGACCGAACCGCCGCTTGCCGTCCTTGCCGGGTTTGCGGAGCCGCGCGGGCGGTCCCCCGCCGCGAGGGCGCCGGTCACCCGCCCACCATCGCTCCCTCCTCCCGCTCGGCTCGCCTCGAGGAGGCGAGCTCCTCGACCAGGGCAGAGACGACCCGTTCGTCGAACTGGGTCCCGGCGCACTGCTCGAGCTCGCCGAGCGCCTGCCTCGGTGTCTTGGGCCGTGGCTGGTAGGGGCGGGCGGAGGTCATCGCGTCGAAGGCATCGCACGCGAAGACGATCCGGCTCGCCAGCGGGATGTCCTCGCCGGCCAGCCCGTCCGGATAGCCCCGGCCGTCCCACCGCTCGTGAGAAGAGCGCACGAACGGTCCGACTTCGGCGATGGCCGGGAGCGCGGCGACGATCCGCTCGCCGAGGACCGTGTGGCGACGCATGAGCTCCCACTCCTGGTCATCGAGCGGTGCGGCCTTCTCGAGGATCCCTTCGGGAAGAGCGAGCTTGCCGACGTCGTGGAGCTCGGCGGTGTGGACGACCTGCTCGAGCTCTATGGGCTCGAGCCCGAGTCGCCCGCCGACCGCGCGGGCGAGAGCCGCCACCCCTGCGGAGTGTCGATGTAGGTGACGCTGATGCCCGGCCAGCGCCCCGAGGATGAAGTCGAGGGCGCGGCGGCGGGCGGCCCGCTGCAGGCCACGGGGACGAAGGGTCCCAAGCGCGGCGGACAGCGGCCTCCCCGTTGGGACACCGGCGTGGCTTGGCACTTTCCTGCGCCGGGTTCGGGCATGCGCGCGTCGCCTGGTCGCAGAGGTCGGTCCCACGCTCGGGCTCGGCACGGCGTCGCCCGCTCCGGCGACCCCGACCAGGCCCGCCAGGCCGGCCGCGGCCGAGCGCAGCGTGCTCTGGATCCTGGCGGAGGCGGGCGCTGCTCCCGCCCAGTTACTAGCTCGTCTCGGCGCAGGCGTCGTCGCGCCGGGCCGCAGAGTCGTCTTCGACATTCGGCATCTCCTATTGCGTTCGTTGGAGCCGGCGCGCGCTGCGCACCGGCACATTGCGTCGAAGGGCCCGGCGGCTTCTAGCCGGGGCGCTCGAGCAACGAGACGAACGCGACCGGCCGCACCAGGGCCGGCGAGAGACACAGCCGTCGGAGCAACGACGGTGCGGTGAGGCAGAACGCGGCGATCGTCGCCGCCATCCCACCCGAGACAAGGCTGATCGAAGAGAGACCGCCACCGGATCGGGACGAGCTCCCGCCGGACGGATCCTCCTCGAGGGGCGCTACCGGCGCCGAGCCCGACGGATCGAGGAGTCGCACAAGCGGGGGCGGCGAACCTGCTCGCCGGGACGCCGCGTGCTCCCGATCGCTGTGCTCACGCGCTCGGAGAGGCGCGCTCGCCAGCCGGCGGCGCGCGGGCGGGGGGCTCGCCGCGCTGGCGGGCATCGGTATGGATCGCTCGACCGCCGGGGTGACGAGGCGAACCGGCGCGGGCGCGCCTGACGCCGGCAGTGGCTCACGCGGACTGGCGCCCACCCGCGGCTCCGGTGCGGACGAGCCGCGCGCGGTCGGCGCCGGGTGCTCGGCGCCCGGAGGCGGTTTGCTCGGCCCGTCGCCCCTGACCCGGTCGATCCCGCGCCCGGCGACCGCACGCGCCTCGTCGATGACCGGCCTGGTCGCAGCCTGCGTCTTCTCGACGGTATCGCGCGCCTTTGCGACGACCGGGCGCGCCTGCTCCCCCACGGTCTCGACAGCGCGGCTCGGCGCCTCCTCCACTGTGGTCGCCGCCTTCTCCGCCACCGGCCTCGCCCGATCGCGGACGCCGCTGAGGCTTCGGTCAACCGCGGCTTCCAGGCTCGGCTCGCCGTCCTCATCGACGGCCGCGCTCTCGTCGCCCTCGCGGCCTGCGCTCGACTCGCCGTCCTCGCTGCGGACTGAACCAGTCGAAGCCGGGGAGTCGTCGCTGCGCTCGCGACGAGCGCCGGCGTCCCGAGCCGAGGAGCCGTCGCCGGAGGCCCCGGCAGCCTCGAGCGCG
>JAUJNZ010000010.1:0-45415 GCA_030447905.1 Thermoleophilaceae bacterium | reverse complement strand
GCGACCCCCGTTGGCTCGCGCGCGGCCGGAGCGTCCGTGGCTTCCACGCGGGATGCCGGCGATTCGTCTGACTCGACATTCGCGGCCAGGGCGCTCGGGGCGAGCCCGGCGAAGACCAGGCCGAAGGCGACCAGAGGGACCGGCGCTCGGCGTAGGAAGTGGTGGCGTAGAGGCATAGACGCGGTTTGGCGTCGGTTTGGCGTCGAGAAAGTAAAACCAACGCACGCGCGATTAGGTGCGCTTGCAGGAGAATTTCGACGGATGTTCTATGTGTGCACCGGTCGCCGAGGGCGACAAGGCCGTTCCTCCCTCAGGCCCGCGGTAGCCCTCGCGCGCGCTCGACGCCTGCCGCCAGCGCTGGGCGCTGTCCGGGCGCTAGGCGCCGCCGCACACGCCAGACCGCGCCGGAGAATGCGCGGTTGGCGACCGTCGCGAACCCTTCCTCGTCGGTCCGCAGGGCGAGCAGCAGGTGAGCGACGCGGTCTGAGGGCGGCAGCTCGCGCTCTCGAGTCGCCACGCAGAAGCAGTGCACGCGGCGCCCTCCCGGAGGCAGGAGCAGCGCCCCCGCCTCACCGATGAGCCACACCCCGAGCCGGCCACGCTCGAGGGCCAGTCCGGTCTGGCGCTGGAGCTCTCGCGGGTCGTGGGCGAGCAGGTCGCCGAGCAGGCCCTGAGCCACGGACTCGGCGGGGCGGTTGCGCGCACCCTTGGCACGCACCACGCCGACGCCCCGGTTCGCGTAGAGCTCGGGGATGATCCAGGCGTGGGCGAGGCACCCGAGCCCGACCGGGAAGGTGAGCGGCTCGAGGACCAAGAGGACCGCCGCGGGAACCAGGAAGGTCACGACCGAGAGCGCCGTCCAAGCCGTCCACAGGCGCCCGAAGGCCGCGAGCGAGCTCGCGGTGGCGCGCTCGCGCCACGGGACTGCGCCGAGCTCGGGAAGGCTCGGCTCGGCGGCGGTCGCCACCCTCTTTACTACCCGCCGGCGATCGGTCGGCGCATGATCACCAGGTCGGCTTCGGCGGGAAGCTCGGTGACCTGCGTGGCGTGGCCCTCGCCCTCGGGCACGACGCCGATGTAGCCCGCGTCGAGCTCGCGGCGGAAGGCCTCGACCGCGGCCTCGAAGCCGGCCTCGCCCTTTCCGGTCCACTCGGCGAGCGTCGAATGGCCGGTGTGGTCCATGCGGATGAGCCTTGACATTGCAGCCTCCTCGTCGACGCGGCTTTCCCGCATTCTAACGCGGGCTGGCTACCCGCCCGCAGCTTCCTCGAGCGGCCACGGGTTCGGCCGACACGACTCGACGCCTTTGGTCTGCTGCATCATCACCGGCGCGGGAAGACCCGAGCCGGGGCACGGGGTGTGCGACTGCCCCAGCGCGTGGCCGACCTCGTGGTTGACCATGTAACGGCGATAACCCGTGAGGTCGCGGCCGTAGGCCGAGGCACCACGCGCCCAGCGCTCGGCGTTGAGGACGGCGCGGCCGCCCTGGTGGCAGGAGTAGAGGCGCTGCGTCTGCAACGGTGCGCAGAGCTCGTCGGTGGTGGCGGGACTGGCCAGGGTCACCCGGAAGCTGACCGGTGCGGAGGAGTCACCGACCCGCCGCAGCTCGAAGCCGCGGGTCGCCGCCCAGCTTCGCCGGTCGAGCAGCGTGCGCTCGACCGCACTGGCAAAGGCGCCGGGATCGACGGCGACGCCTTGCTCGACCTCGACCGAGAACAGCTGCGCGGGGGCGTCGGTGGCCGGGCTTTCGCCGGAGACCGTCTTGAGGCTCCCGGTCGAGCGGATCGAGCGGGGCATCAAGGGGTCCGAGGGCGGTTGCGGCCGTTCTGCGGCCCGGCCGGGCGCGGCGCCGCGGGCCGGCTCGGCGACCGTCCGGCGGTCGGGCTGCTCGCCCGACGATAGGGTCGCGACGACGCCGACGAGCCCCAGGACGCCCGCGAGTCCGCCGAGCCCCGCGCCCGCGACGACCGCCGCCGCACGCCGCCGTCGGCGGACGTGCACCGCGCCCGTCGACCGGCCGCGCACCGACGGTGGCGTCAGCTCGGCCCGCATGCTCCGACGACGATCGTCCATCTTCACGAGCCCCGCGTCGGCGGGGCCGTCAGCCGAGGCCGAGGCGCTCGCGGACCATCCGCTGCACCTCTCCTCCGTCCGCGCGGCCCTTGGTCTCGCGCATGACCGCCCCGACGATCGCTCCCATCGCCTTGGCCGTCCCGGCGCGGACCTTCTCGGCGGCGTCGGGGTTGGCCTCGATAGCCCGGTCGACGACGGCGTCGAGCTCGCCGGCGCCGGCGAGGCCGAGGCCGCGCTCGACCACGATCGCCTCCGGGCGGCCGCCGTCCGCGACCATCGCGTCGAGCACCTCCTTTGCCGCCGACCCCGACACCGAGCGCGCCGAGATCAGGCGCACGAGCTCGGCGAGCGCCTCGGGCGCGACCGGCGACTCGGCCGGGTCGACGTCGCCGAGACGGGCCACGAGCTCGACGGTGACCCAGCTCGCGAGCGTGTGCGGATCGGTGGCCCCGTCGGCGCTCAGTGCCGACTCGTAGAAGTCGCCGAGCTCGGAGCGAAAGGCGAGCAGCCGGGCGACGTCACCCGGCAGTCCCAGCTCGCGCTCGAGCCGCTGCGCCCGCGCGCCCGGCAGCTCGGGCAGCGCGGTCCGCGCCCGGTCGATCATCGCCTGCGTCGGCGCGAGCGGCACGAGGTCGGGCTCGGGAAAGTACCGGTAGTCGTGTGACTCCTCCTTCGAGCGCAGCGCGCTCAGCCCGCCGGTTCGGGGATCGAAATGGAGGGTCTCCTGCTCGACCTCGCCTCCCCCGCGCAGGAGCTCCTCCTGGCGGGCCACCTCGGCGGCGATTCCCCGCTCCAGGAAACGGAAGGAGTTCATGTTCTTGAGCTCGGTCTTGGTCCCGAGGGTCGCGGTGCCGACCGGGCGGATCGACACGTTGGCGTCACAGCGCAGCGAACCCTCGTCCATGTTCACGTCGGAGACGCCGAGGCGCTTGAGCGTGGCCCGCAGCAGGCGCAGCCACTCCCCGGCCTGCTCGGACGAGGAGAGGTCGGGCTCGGTGACGATCTCGACGAGCGGGGTGCCGCCGCGGTTGAAGTCGACGACCGAGGCCTCGGCGCCGTGGATGCGCCCCGACGAGCCGGCGTGCACGAGCTTGGCCGCGTCCTCCTCGAGGTGGACGCGATGGACGCGTACGTCGCCGAGGCGACCGCTGCGCCAGAGCGGTATGTCGAACTGGGAGATCTGGTAGCCCTTGGGCAGGTCGGGATAGAAGTAGTTCTTGCGGTGGAAGATCGAGCGCGGGGCCAGCTCGCACTCGAGCGCGAGACCGATCATCAGCGCGAAGTGGATCGCCTCGGCGTTGGGTACGGGCAGGGTCCCCGGGTGGCCGAGGCACACCGGGCAGGTGTGGGTGTTCGGGTCGTCGCCGAACGAGAGGGCGCAGCCACAGAACATCTTCGTCTGCGTGCGGAGCTGCACGTGGATCTCGAGCCCGATCACCGGCTCGTAGGCACGCTCGGTGGGAGTGGTCGTGACGGTGGTCATCGTCCCGGCGCCGCCGCCGCGGGCCGCCGGGCGGGCGAGGAGTCGAACCCGAACGCCCGCTCGAGGGCGTGGGCGGCCGCAAGAATCCGGTTCTCCGTAAAGGCGGGGCCGGTGATCTGCAGGCCGACCGGAAGGTCCTCGGAAAGCCCGGCGGGGATCGAGACGGCGGGCAGGCCGGCGAGCGACATCGGCACCGTGCAGTAGTCCGACATGTACATGGCCATCGGATCGGCGGTGCGCTCGCCGAGGCGGAAGGCCACGCTGGGAGACGTGGGGGTCACGACGAGGTCGACCCGTTCGAAGGCGGCGCGGAAGTCCTCGGCGATCTTGGTGCGAACGCGCTGGGCGCGGCCGTAGTAGGCCTCGTAGTAGCCCGAGGAGAGCGCGTACGTCCCCAGCATGATGCGGCGCTTGACCTCGTCACCGAAGCCCTCGGCGCGCGTGCGCTCGTAGAGGGAGAGCAGGTCGCCGTCGCCCGAGCGCAGGCCGAAGCGGACGCCGTCGTAGCGAGAGAGGTTCGCGCTCGCCTCTGCGGGCGCTAGCACGTAGTAGGCCGACAGGCCGTGCTCTGAGTGGGGCAGCGAGATCTCCTCGACTCCGCCGCCGAGCTCCTCGATCCGCTCGAGGGCCGCGTCGAACACGGCCTTGACCCCGGCGTCGATGGTCGCCGCCTCGGAGAGCTCGGGCACGACGCCCACGCGCAGGCCGCCGAGGTCGTGCGAGCTCGGCAGCTCGATCTCCTCCGGGAAGTCGACCGACGTCGAGTCACACGGATCGCGCCGGCCGGCGACGAGGTGGCGCAGCAGCAGCGCCGCGTCGGTGACGTCGCGGGTGATCGGACCACACTGGTCGAGCGACGAGGCAAAGGCGATCATCCCGTAGCGCGAGACCGCCCCGTAGGTCGGCTTGAGCCCGACGAGCCCGCACAGCGAGGCCGGCTGGCGGATCGATCCGCCCGTGTCGGTGCCGATCGACCACGGGGCCAGGCCGGCCGCGACGGCGGCGGCCGAGCCTCCGCTCGACCCTCCGGGGACCCTGTCCGGTGACCAGGGGTTGCGCACGGGCATGTAGGCGGAGTTCTCGTTCGAGGAGCCCATCGCGAACTCGTCCATGTTGGTCTTGCCGAGCATGGGCGCACCCGCGGCGGCGAGGCGCTCGACCGGGGTGGCCGTGTACGGCGGGCGATAACCATCGAGGATGCGCGAGCCGGCGGTCGTCGGGGCGCCCTCGACGCAGAAGATGTCCTTGACCGCGAGCGGCACGCCGCCGAGCGGCGGGTCGGCCGAGGTCGTGGCGGCCGCGGGTCGCGGCGGCTCCTCGGGCAGCCAGAGGAAGGCGCCGAGGTCATCGGCCTCGGCACGCTCGCGGTAGGCACTGAAGATCTCGGCCGGCGAGAGCTCGCCGGCGCGCACACACTCGGCGGCCCGCGCCGCCGTCAGCTCGAGGAGCTCGCTCACGACCCGTTCGCCGCGGCGGCGCCGGGGCTCGGGACCCGAAACCCCGAGTCGGTGGCGTCCGGCGCGCCCGCGAGGGCCCGCTCGCGCGCGAGGCTCGGACGCGGCTCGTCGGGGCGGAGCACGTTCTCCAGGGCAACGACGTGAGAGGTCGGCTCGACGTGGTCGAGATCCAGCTCCACGATCCGCTCGAGGTGGTCGAGGATTCCCGATAGCTCCCTCGCCATCCGCTCTACCTCGGCGTCGGTGAGCTCGAGGCGCGCCAGGCGCGCCACGTGGAGGACCTGCTCGCGGTCGATCACGACGCGCGATTGTAGGTCGCCTCGGCGGAGGGCTCGGGACCGTAGAGAACGGCGAGCGCGCCGAACCACCCGACCGCCGCCGTCGCGCGCGCTGCTCGGCTCACGCTCTCGAGCCTCGGGTGCCCGCGCGGGTGCCTTTCGGGTCCGGCGCCCCCGACACCGAGATGGTCCTCACCCCGGCCGCCTGCTGCTCGGCCGTCCGGCGCTCGGACGGAATGCGCTCGTCGCGAACGGCGGCGAGCAGCGAGGCGAGCAGACCGAGCGCCGCCCCCGCGCCGAGCCAGGCGCCGAGGAGCCGGATGGGCGCCTCGCCGCCGGGGCCCGTGAGGTCGGGCGCCGCCACGAGCCGCACGACCGCCAGCACCGCGGCGACGAGGGCGACGAAGACGCCCAGCGAGGTCACCGCGAGCGGCAAGGCGGGGGTGCGCTGGGTCAGGGTGAGGACGAGCGCCGCCATGGCGGTCGCTCCGGCGGCGAGCAGGACGAGGTCGACGACGGCAAACGCCTCCCATCCGGGTACCTTCTCGCCGGCCGAGCAGCCGGATCGAGCGGAGGGCGAGCAGTACCACGGCAGGAAGATCGAGACGACGAGGCAGGCGCCGAGGCCGCCGCTCACCCATTCGCCGATTCGCGCTCGCCGCCTGTCCATGGCCGAGAGGCTATCCGGGTGGCGGACAGGCGCCGAGGCGACCACCCCAGGCGCTACTCGCCGTTGCTCGCCCGCCTCGCGAGCCGCACTGTGTTGTCGAGCAGCATGGCGATGGTCATCGGACCGACGCCGCCCGGTACGGGCGTGATCGCCCGCGCGACCCGCCGGACGCCGTCGAAGTCGACGTCGCCGGTGAGGCCCGCGTCGGTGCGGTTGGTCCCGACGTCGATCACCGTCGCCCCCGGGCTCACCATGTCGGCGGTCACGAGCCGCGGCACCCCCGCCGCGGCGACCACCACCTCCGCGTCGCGACAGACCGCCGCGAGGTCGCGGGTGCGCGAGTGACAGTGGGTCACGGTCGCGTCGGCCCCGAGCAGGAGGCTCGCGAGCGGGCGCCCGACGAGGGTAGAGCGGCCGATCACCACGGCGGGCGCCCCGGCGAGCTCGGCGCCCGCGGCGCCCAGCAGCTCCATCACCCCCGCCGGGGTGCAGGGCACGACCGCATCGACCGCCCCCTGGGCGAGCAGGCCGGCGTTCAGCGGGTGGAGTCCGTCGACGTCCTTGGCCGGATCGATCCGCCGGGTCATGGCCGCGGCGTCGAGGCCCGCCGGCAGCGGGAGCTGGAGCAGGATGCCGTGGACGGCGCGGTCGTCGTTCAGCGCGTCGAGGAGGGCGGCGAGCTCGATCGCGGGCGTCGGGGCCGGAAGCGGATGGTGAAACGAGCGTATGCCGGCCTCGGCGCAGGCTTCGCGCTTGCGCCGGACGTAGATCTCCGAGCCGGGGTCGTCGCCCACGAGGACCGTGGCTAGGCCCGGCTCGATCCCGCGCTCGGCGCGCAGGGCGGTGACCTTCCGGCGCACACGCTCGCGCACCGCGGCGGCGACCGCCCGCCCGTCGATGACTTCGGCCGAGCCGGCAGCCGGCGCCGCCGACGATACGCGCGTCCCGCCCGCCACGACCCTCAGCGGCGCTTGAGCGGCGCATAGTCGGCCATCAGCTTGCGCTCCGAGCCGTCGGCGGGAAAGCGGACGACGACAACGCCGTAGCGCGGGTCGAGGCCGGTCACCACGCCATCGCCGAAGCTCGCGTGGACGACGTTGTCGCCGAGGGAGAACGACGCCTCGGCCGCGGCGGGGCGTGCACCGGAGCGGGTGCTCCTGCCCCGGTCCCAGCGGGTCGCGTCGGTCCCCGCAGGGGCACCGCCGGTCTCCCCCATCCGGTCGGTCAGCTCGGTGGGCATCTCGCCCAGGAAGCGGCTCGGCACGTTCCACTCCCGCCCGCCGTACAGGGCCCGCGTGCGGGCGAAGGTCAGGTAGAGCTCCCGCATGGCCCGGGTGATCCCCACGTAGCAGAGCCGCCTCTCCTCCTCGATGTCGCCGGCCTCGACCGCCCGGCTGTGCGGGAAGACGCCGTCCTCCATGCCGATCACGAACACGATCGGGAACTCGAGGCCCTTCGCGTTGTGGAGGGTCATCAGCGTGAGCGTCCCCTCCTCGTCGCGCAGCGCGTCCTGATCGGTGAAGAGCGCCACCTGCTGGAGGAACTCGTCGACCGACGGCTCCTCGGCGGTCGCGTCGTACTCCCGCGCCACGCCGACGAGCTCGTCGAGGTTCTCCAGCCGCCCCTGGGCCTCGATCGTGCGCTCGGCCTCGAGGGCGTCGCGGTAGCCGGTCTCGCTCAGCGTCTCCGAGAGCAGATCGCCCACCGGAGCTTGGCCGTCGCCGCGCTCGCGGAGGCGCTCCATGGTCGACATGAAGCGCCCCACGGCCTTGACCGCCGCGGCGCCGAGCCCGGGCACCGACTCGGGGTCGAGCGCCACGTCCCAGACCGGCTCGCCCACGGTGTTGGCGTGGTTGACGATCCGGGCCTGGGTGGTGTCGCCGATCCCCCGGCGCGGCGAGTTGACCACGCGCCCGAAGCAGACGACGTCCTGAGGATTGACGAGCAGGGTCAGGTAGGCGAGCGCGTCCTTGATCTCCGCGCGCTCGTAGAACTTCGTCCCGCCGATGACCTGGTAGCCGACGCCGTAGCGCACGAGCGTATCCTCGAGGACGCGGCTCTGGGCGTTGGCGCGGTAGAAGACGGCGATCTCGTCGCGCGAGCCGCCCTCGTCGACGTGGCGCTCGACCTCGCCGGCCACGAGGCGCGCCTCGGCGTGCTCGTCCTCGCACTCGCGCACGTGCACGGCGTCGCCCTGGTCGCCGTCGGTCCACAGCGCCTTGGACTTGCGCGCGCGATTGTGGGCGACCACCGCGTTCGCCGCGGAGAGGATGGTCTGGGACGACCGGTAGTTCTGCTCGAGCTTGACCACGTGGGAGTCGGGAAAGTCGTCCTCGAAGTCGAGGATGTTGCGCACGTCGGCTCCGCGGAACGCGTAGACCGACTGGTCGTCGTCGCCGACCACGCACAGGCTGCGGTGCTCCTGGGCGAGGATCTGAAGCCACCGATATTGCGCGCGGTTGGTGTCCTGGTACTCGTCGACGAGCACGTGGCGAAACGCCCGCTGGTAGCGCTCGTAGACCTCGGGGAAGAGCTCGAGCACGTTCACGCAGCGCACGAGCAGGTCGTCGAAGTCCATCGCGTTCATGGCGTGCGCGCGCTGCTCGTAGAGCTCGTAGACGTCGGCGGCCGTCTGCTCGAAGAACGAGGACACCTTCTCGCGGTAGGCACCCGCGTCCTCGAGACGGTTCTTGGCGTCGGAGATCTGGCGCTTGACGGCGCGCGGGGTGAAGCGCTTGGGATCGACGTCGAGCTCCTCGAGGCACGCCTTGACCAGGCGGACCGAGTCGGCCTCGTCCCAGATCGTGAACGAGCGCGTGTAGCCGAGCCGGTGGGCGTCGGAGCGCAGCATCCGCGCGCAGGCGGAGTGGAAGGTCATCACCCACATCGCCCGCGCGCGGCGGCCGACGAGCTGCTCGACGCGATCGCGCATCTCGGCGGCGGCCTTGTTGGTGAAGGTGATGGCGAGGATCTCGCTCGGCTGGGCCTGCCCGGTCAGTACGAGGTGGGCGATGCGGCGGGTGAGGACCGCGGTCTTGCCCGAGCCTGCGCCGGCGAGGATGAGCAGGGGACCTCCCCCGTGCAGGACGGCCTCACGCTGAGGCGGGTTGAGCCCTTCGAGGAGGGCGTCGGTGCTGGACGCGGGTGCGGCCGTGCTCACTCGGTCGAGAATAGACGCGCGACCGGCGCCCTCGGAGGCGGACGGCGCGCCGTCCGCGGCGCCGACGAGCACCTAAAGAGGGCCGCACTGCCGCCGCGGTCTGCGTCGCGACGGAGAGTTGATCCGCGGCGCTTCGGCACCCGCGCCGGAGCAGGCCGAGTTCACCGGGGTTTCTCCCAGGCTCGCGCCGCCTTTGGCGCGAGAGGGTGCCCGGTCTAGTCTCGCCGCTCGATACGGATTTTCGCCACCCTTCCCCCCTCGAGCAGGAAGGTGGTCAGAACTCCCCTCCCCTCGATGAGGCAGGATGTTGCGTCGCAGCTCGCGGCGGGCAGGCGCCTCCGAACCTCGCCGCTCGTCAGGCCCACCCTGGCTCCGTTGCGAGTCGTAAAAGCCTCCGAACGTGTTGAGACGGCCGCGACGCGTTCCTTGGCGACCAGGACGCGGAGCCGTTCGCGTGTGTACTCGAGCAGCGCGCCCCCGCCGGTGCGAGACTCGCGCCTGGGGACTCCGAGCCGGCCGATCACCTGCTCGCGGGAAGCCCCCAGATCGACGGGCCCGATTCGCTCGCCGACCTCGATCCCGGGAGGCGTGGGTCCGATCTGCACGCCGAGCCGCCGAGCCAGAGCGCGGCGCTCGCTCGTCAGCGGCCACGGATTGGGGCGGCAGCCCCCGAGCCCCTTCGACTGCTGCTGCATGACAGGTGCGCGCCAGCCGGCCCGCCCGCATGTCGCGTGACCGAACCCGAGCGCGTGGCCGACCTCGTGGTTGACAACCATCTGGCGGTAGAGGTGGACCGGTTGGTCGCGGAAGGACGGAGTCGCGAAACGCCAGCGATCGTCGTTGATCATCACGTAGAAGCCGACGCGGCAGCTGTAGTACGAGCTGCAACCCCCGTAGGAGCCGACCACCCGAGGGGAGGCGAGCCGCACGGTGAACCGCCCGCCGCGTGAGACGCGGGTGAACCGGACCGCCCCCGACAGCGACCACCCGCGCGGGTCGTTGAGCACGGCATCGACCGTGTAGCCGAACTGGTGGAAGTTCGCCTTCGTCGCGCCCGCACGGGAGACCTCGTACTTGATCGTCGCCGGCCGGGCGTCGGCGGATCCGGCGGCCGAGAGCACGCAGGCGAGTGCGAAGACGAGGACGAGGACGAGGCGGCCCGATCGAACGCCAAGGCGCTCCGTCCGCGAGCTTGACCGAGGCGATCGGCGCAAGGCGCTGTGACTGACCGACGAACGTCGCAACGACATGGTTGTCCCGATCCTCCTGCGGACGCGGTTGTGTAGTAGTTGCCGGTGGCCGCATCCGCGCGCTCCCGCGTCCCGTCGACCGAAGTCGAGCAACTTACACCATGGAGGAGCCGTCGCCGGGTCGATCGCAGGGCCTCTCGCGTGCGGTGTTCGTCGCGGCTGACACGCGGTAGATGATCCCGCAGCTCCTGCGTCTCCACGACGACTACGTCGCGGCGCGCGTTCCGGTCGGAGCTCACCGTCTGGCCTCTGGTCGAGCCGCGCCGCCGCGCCGTACTGAGCGGGGCCGCTCCGGGAAGGTATCGTCGCGGCGTCGCAGCGGCCGCCTTCCCCTCCCCCGCTCCCCGCAAGCGCCTCGTCCTCGTCGCCTGCATCGCGGGCTCGAGCGTGGTATTCCTCGACGAGTTCGTGGTCAACGTCGCCCTGCCCGCCATCCAGCGGGACCTGGGCGGCGGCCTCGCCGGCCAGCAATGGGTCTCGAATGCCTACCTGCTGGCGCTCGCCTCGCTGCTCCTGGTCGGCGGATCGCTCGGCGACGTGTTCGGCGAGCGGCGGGTGTTCGCGCTCGGGGTCGGCGGCTTCGGCGTCATGTCGGTGGCGTGCGCGCTCGCACCCACCCTAGAGGCCCTGATCGCCGCCCGGGCACTCCAGGGCGTCGCCGGCGCGGTCCTCGTGCCGAGCACGCTCGCGGTGATCGTCGCCACCTTCGGTGAAGGGGAACGCGGGCGCGCGATCGGGATCTGGACGGCGTGGACGGGCATCGCGACGGTCGCGGGACCGCTCGTGGGCGGCCAGATCGTCGACGCGACTTCGTGGCGGTGGATCTTCGCCATCAACGTGCCGCTCGTCTGCGCCACGCTCGCGCTGGTCCTGACCGCCATGCCCCGGGGGGCGGCACGAGACAGGCGGGGACGCGTCGACCTTGTGGGCGCCGCGCTCGCCGCGCTCGGGCTGGCGGGCCCCGTGTTCGCGCTGATCGAGCAGCCGCGCCTGGGATGGGCCAGCCCGGGCGTGGTCGGGCCGCTCGTCGGGGGCGTGGTGCTCCTGGGCGCGTTCGGCGCCTGGGAGCGGCGCACCGCGCACCCCATGCTCCCGCTGAGTCTGTTTCGCCGCCGCAACTTCTCGGCCGGGAACCTCGAGACCCTCGCCATGTACGGCGGCATGGCCTCCCTGTTCTTCTTCCTGACGATCTTCCTCCAGCAGGTGGCGGGCTACGAGGCGTTCGAGGCGGGGCTCGCGAGCCTGCCCACGACCGTGGTGCTCTTCGTCCTCTCGCAGCGGTTCGGTACGCTCGCCGACCGGTTCGGACCGCGGCCGTTCCTCGTCGCCGGGCCGCTGATCGCTGCCGCGGGCCTTGCCCTTCTGCTGCGCATCGACGCGCGGTTCGACTATCTCACCGAGCTCCTGCCCGCCCTGCTCGTCTTCTCGATCGGGTTGTCGATGACGGTGGCGCCGCTAACGGCCGCGGTGCTCGCCGGGGTCGAGGAGCGCAGCGCCGGGGTCGCATCCGGCGTGAACAACGCGGTCGCGCGCGTGGCCGAGCTCGTCGCGGTCGCGGCGATCGGGGTCGTGGTCACCGCTCGCTTCGGCGCCGGCATCGACGCCCGCCTGGCCGATCGCGACCTGAGCCCTCCCGCGCAACGCTCGGTGACGGAGGCCAGGGAGCGGTCGCTGGGGAGGCCGGACCTCGGCGGCGTGCCGCCCGGCGAGCGATCGGCGGTCGCCTCGGCGGTAACCCGGTCGTCGGTCGCCGCGTTCCATACCGGAGTCGGCGTGGGCGGCGTCGTGGTCGCGCTCGCCGGCGTCATCGCGGCCGTGGGCCTCCGCGGCCCGCGCCGGCGCGTGCGCGCCACAGACTGCCCCGGCGGCAACATCGTCGGCCACCCCGCCGACGAGCCCGCGTGCGCGCCCGCGAGCTCCGCGGTCGCGCGCTAGCTCTCGCCGGCCAGAGCCAGCAGCACGCCGATGGCGAGCCCGACCGTCCCGTGCCCGACGACCGCGCGAAGGTGGCTATGCCCGCTCATCTCAGGCAGCCAATCGGTAGAAGCGGTAGAAGTCGTTCTCGATCGGCAGGACCTCGAAGCGGCCGAAGCCGGCCTCCTCGGTGCGTAGCCGCGGACGGTGTCCGCTCGCATCACCGTCCCGGTTCCGGCTGCGCCCTCGCCGACCATCCCCACCGGCAGGCAGTGGAGGATGCTGAGCCGTAGTAGAGGCGCTCGAGATTGTCGGCCGGCGCGGTGAAGCGGTCGGCGACCCGCTCGTCGGCAACCATCGAGCAGGCGTCCGCCGTCGGGCGAATCGCTCGGCACGAACGAGTGCGGGACGCCGTTGCGGGCGAGCAGGTCGATCAGCTCGCGTGCCCGGACTGAGCGCCGCGGGCCGACGACCGTCAGCTCCTGGGGCGTCGCGTCGCCGAGACGGCACCACTCGTGCAGGAACTCCGTCACCGCGGTGAAATAACTCGTCGCGCGACCCCCAGGGCTTGGGGAGGTAATAGTCGATCTCACCCCGCCCCATGGCGCCGAGGATGGCCTCGGCGGTCGGCTCGTGGCCCCACGCTCCCCAGTCGATGAGCAGGCAGCGCTTGGCCAGCGGATGGCCCTCGTTGGCCCGAGCCAGCAGCTCCGCTCCTGTGATCTGAGGCATCCACTGGTCCGCGAGGATCAGCGCAACCTCCTCGCCGTCGTCCCGCAGGCGGCCGAGCGCGTCGAGGGCCTGGTCGCTCGAGGCGTGGCCCACGATCCGGTAGTCCATCCCGTAGCGGCGCTCGAGGGCGCCGACGACGCGCTCGCGGGCGTCCTGGTCGTCGTCGACCGCAACGATGTAGGGGCCGCAGGCCCCATCGCCCCCGCGGAGGGCGCCGTTTCTCATCGATCGAGCCCTCCGACCGCCTCGTCGAGCGCTACCTGGAGGCCAGGATACGACGATCGGCCCGGGGCCGCAAGGCGGGCGGCGCGCCCCTACCCCGCCGCCGGGTCCGAGCCCCCCGACCGCCGCAGCGGGGTCACCTGCCCACCGGGCTCGACCTTGCGCCCGGTCGCCTCCTCGAGGGCGCCCTCGAGCTCGGCGACGCGGGCCGAGAGGGCGCGGATGGCGTCGGCCACGGGGTCAGGCAGGTGAGCCCAGTCGGCGTCCGGGCCCTCGGGTCGTCGCCCGCCCACGCGCACCGGCCGCCCGGGGTTTCCCACCACGGTCGAGTGCGCCGGCACATCGTGAATCACCACCGAGTTCGCACCCACCTTTGCCGCCCGCCCCACGTGGATCGGTCCGAGCAGCTTGGCCCCCGACCCGATCACGACCTCGTCCTCGACGGTCGGGTGGCGCTTGCCGCGGGCGAAGCCGGTCCCGCCGAGCGTCACGCCCTGGTAGAGCGTCACCTGATCGCCGATCTCGGCGGTCTCCCCGATCACCACGCCGCCGCCGTGGTCGATCAGGAGCGCACGCCCGATGCGGGCGGCGGGATGGATCTCCACGCCGGTCAGCGCTCGGCTCAGGTAGGCGACCGCGCGCGGGGCGATCGGCACGTGCAGATCGAAGAGGCCGTGGGCGACGCGGTGGGCGAGCAGGGCGTGGACGCCGGGATAGGTCAGCAGCACCTCCATGCTGCGCACGCGGCGCGCCGCCGGGTCGCGCTGGCGGGCGGCGCCGAGGTCCTCGCGCAGCTCGCGGGCGACGCGGGACAGAGTGCCGAGGCCCAGCATGCCTAGACGCGCTCGGGCGTGGCCGCCGGTTCGGGCACCGGGTGTGCCGGGTCCCCGCATGCCGCGCAGTCGGCACGCCGGCGGGTGGCGATCACCGTGGGCGACGCGAGCGCGCCCTCGAACTGCAGGATGCGATCGCGCAGTGGCTCCCCGACCCCGGTCACGAGCTTGATGGCCTCCAGAGCCTGCAGCGAGCCGAGGACTCCTGCGATGGCCCCGAGCACACCGCCCTCGCGACAGGAGGGAAGCGAGCCGGGCGCCGGCTCGACCGGGAAGGCGCAGCGGTAGCAGGCCGACTCGCGAGGGCGGATCGACATCACGAGCCCGGACAGCCCGAGCACGCCCGCCTCGACGAGCGGGATCCCGAGCGCGCAGGCGACGTCGTTGACCAGATACCGGGTGGCGAACGAGTCGGAGCAGTCGACGACCACGTCCGCGCCGGCGAGCAGGGCCTCGGCGTTGAAGCCCTCGAGCCGGGCGGGGAAGGGCTCGATGACGACCTCCGGGTTGAGGAAGCCGAGCTTGACCATGGCGTTGTCGGCCTTGCGTGCGCCGATGTCGGGGGTGAGATGCAGCGGCTGGCGGTGCAGGTTCGACATCTCCACCTCGTCCTCGTCGACGATCCCGATGCGGCCGATCCCGGCCGCGACGAGGTAGGTCGCGGCGGGGCAGCCGAGCGCGCCCGCCCCGATCACGATCGCGCTGGCAGAGCGCAGGCGCTGCTGGGCGGCGCCGCTCCACTCGGGCATCACGAGCTGGCGCGAGTAGCGCTCGAGCTCCGCGTCGGTGAGGGTCATCGGCGCACGATCCTCACGAGCTCGGCGTCCTCGCGCACCAGGTGACCGTCCTCACGCGCCGATCGCGGAACCGACTCGCGCGGCTCCCCGGGATCGAGGCGCACGGTGAGCTCCTCGCCGGGCTGCATGGCCTCCAGGGCGAGCCGGGTCCTGACCCAGTTGAGCGGGCACGGCACGCCCGCCAGGTCGAGCTCCCGGCGAGCCGGCGGAGAGCTCGCGCGGCCACTCACGGCGCGAAGAACGGCGCCGACACGTAGCGCTCGCCCGAGTCGGGCAGGACGACGACGATCCGCCGCCCCTCCCACTCGGACCGGCGACCTACCTCGATCGCCGCCCACAGGGCCGCCCCGCAGGATATGCCGGCCAGCACGCCCTCCGTGCGGGCGCAGCGGCGGGCGGTCTCGACCGCGTCCTCGTCGGTCACCGCGATCACCTCGTCGATCACCTCGCGGTTGAGGACGGCGGGGACGAAGCCCGCCCCGATCCCCTGGATCCGGTGCGGCCCGGGCGGGCGGCCCGAGAGCACCGCCGAGCTCGCCGGCTCGACGCCGACCACATGCAGGTCGGGATTGCGCTCCTTGAGCCGCTCGCCGGCACCGGTGATCGTGCCTCCGGTGCCGACCCCGCAGACGAGGCCGTCCACCCGCCCCGCGGTGTCGCGCCAGATCTCCTCGGCGGTGTCGCGGCGGTGGATCTCCGGGTTGGCGGGGTTGGTGAACTGGTCGGGGCGAAAGCAGTCGCCGCGGTCGCCGGCGATCCGGCACGCGGCCTTGACGGCCTCGTCCATGCCCCCCATCGACTCGACCATCGTCACCTCCGCCCCGTAGAGGCGCAGGAGGCCGGCGCGCTCGCGGCTCATCCCCTGGGGCATGGTCAGCACCAGCTCGTACCCCTTGGCCGCGCAGACGAAGGCGAGCGCGATGCCGGTGTTGCCGGAGGTCGCCTCGACGACCGCCGTGCGCCCGGGCTCGATCCGCCCCTCGCGCTCGGCGGCCTCGATCATGGCCACGCCGATCCGGTCTTTGACCGAGCCCGCGGGGTTGTAGAGCTCGAGCTTGCCGACGAGCTCGGCGCGGCACTCGGGAGCCAGGCGGGAGAGCCGGACGAGCGGGGTGTTGCCCGTGCGTGCGGCGAGGTTCGCGGCGACGGCTTCGGGGATGGGGCGCGAAGACGTCCGCGGTGTCCCTGGTTCCACGCCGACCGTGCTCACCGTGTCCCTTACCGTAGCGCCGCGAGATGCCCTGGGACCAGCGAGGTGCGCCGTGAACGAGCACGCGGGCGGGCGTCGGCGGACGGCTGGTCGCCGGCGCGGCCGGCGTGTGACACTGCGCCGATGCGCGTCGCGGTCGTCGGCCATGTCGAATGGGTCCAGTTCGCGCGCGTGGAGCGGGTCCCGTCGCCCGGGGAGATCGTCCACGCCGGCGACCACTGGGAGGAGCCCGCAGGCGGCGGTGCGGTGACCGCCGTCCAGCTCGCCCGGCTGGCGGGCGCGGCCGAGCTATTCACCGCCTTCGGCGACGATGAGCTCGGGCGGCGGGCCCGCGAGGAGCTGACGGCGCTCGGCCTGCGCGTGCACGCGCTCGACCGGCCCGAGCCCCAGCGCCGGGCCTTCACGTTCTTGGACGACGACGGCGAGCGCACGATCACCGTGATCGGGCGCAGGCTCGTTCCGCAGGAGGACGACCCGCTGCCGTGGGAGCGCCTCGATGGGGTCGACGCGGTGTATGTCACCGGCGGCGACGCCGGTGCCGTGCGCGCGGCCCGCCGGGCCCGCGTGCTGGTCGCGACCCCTCGAACCGGGGAGCAGACGCTCGTCGAGGCCGGGGTGGCCCTCGACGCCCTGGTCGGCAGCGCCGAGGACCCCGGCGAGCATCTCCCGCCGGACGCGCTCGATCCGCAACCGCGGCTCTTGGTCTCGACCAGCGGCTCGGAGGGGGGGACCTACGCGGGCGCCGACGATCTCGAGGGCTCGTGGGAGGCCGCCGCTCCGCCGGGGCCGGTGGAGGACGTGTACGGCGCGGGCGACGCGTTCGCAGCCGGGCTCACCTTCGGGCTGGGCGAGGGGCGTCCCGTCGAAGCGGCGATCGAGCTCGCCTCGCGCTGCGGAGCCGCGTGCCTGACCGGCCGGGGGCCCTACGCGGCCCAGCTGCGCTTCGACGGCGACGGCTAGGCGCAGGGTGCGGATCGCCTTGTGATCCGCGCCCCGCCCCGCAGCGTATGGTGGTACGTGGACTGGGGGCTCCCGGCGAGGTTCGTGTTTAGCATGGCACCGGTGGAGACATCCGGCAGTGGCGGCGGGAGCGTGCTGGAGACGCTGCTCGCCCCCTTTCGCATCCCCGACCGTGTCATCGACATGCTCGAGTCGCTGGCCGAGGCGGCGCGCGAGGTGGGACCGATGCGCGCCGAGCTCACACGCGTCCGCGAGCAGACGGAGCCGGTGGCCGGCCTGATGCCCGCGCTCGAGCAGATACTCGAGCACACCCAGCGGGTCCCCGAGATCCTCTCGGTGGTGGAGCGCATCAGCAGACAGACCAAGCTGCTTCCCCAGCTTCTCTCCGCCGTGGAGGGCGTCGAGAAGAGCCTCGGGGAGCGGATCGACTCGCTCCAGGCGGTCGTCACCGCGCTAGAGGGCAAGGACTCGTATCTCAACGAGACGGTGGGCGAGCTGGCCGGCGACCTCCGAGACCTGCACGAGACCGTCGCCGGCATCAAGGGCGAGGTCGAGCGCCTCACCGAGCGCCTGCCCGACCCCAACCGGGGACCGCTCGAGAAGGCGCGCGACGCCCTGACGAGCAACAACAACCGACGCTAGCGCCCGGGGTGCTCGGGCGCGGATGAGGGTCTCTCAGCGGTAGCGGATCGTGCTCCGCAGCAGCGGCCTTTCCCCTGCTTGAATACGAGCGAGATGGCGTCGGAGGGCCTCCCGAGGTTGTATCCCTCGATGAAAGCGGGCAGGCGATTCCCCCGGCTGAGGGCGAACAAGCTGGCCCAGGTAGCGGCATCCGCAGGCACTCTGGTCACCGTCTCGAAGAGCGACCCGGCCCCTAAGACATGAAGCGACGAGTGCTGGGTGTCATTGCAGCGATCGGCTTTGGGGGCCTGCTGATGGGACAGGCCGCCTGCTCGAACTCTCCTCCGCCAGAGGAGATAAGCCACCCGAACAGCGCCAGCACGATCCGCTCGATCCCTCTAGGCTCGAGCGAGAAGACCGTACGCTCGAAGCTCGGAAAGCCAAGCGACGAAGGGGAATTCGCGTCCGAGGGAGGCGACGGGACCGGTGTTGAAGAGAAGTGTTTGTACTACGACGACGAGGACTTCGACTCGTGGCAGCTCTGCTTCGCCAACGGGAAGCTCGCGCGTCGCGACCGGTCCTAGCCAGGGCCGTGAGCTCTACGGCACCTAACGCTCCCAGTCAGGGGAGAGGGGCAGGAGAGTGATGGGGGTGACGCGAAGGGAGATGGTGCTCGCAGGCTTGGGCGCCATCGCATTCTTTCTCGTATCAGCCAACTTGTTCTGTGAGCCCTGTGCTCAGCCGGGCGTTGTCAACATCTATGAGGCATGCCGAAATCCGATCAGTCGAGCTGGTGGCCACAACTGCACGGCGATCCTTGGCTTCCCGGCCTTAGACCCAAGCACAGCTGGGGCAGCAAGCCTCTTTGTCGGGGTCATGCTGTTCTTCGCCCTCAAGGCCAGGGCAGCTGAGAGATAAGGACCTCCGCTCCCGAGCCCCAAACCCCGCTCTCGACCGGTACTGCCTCCTAGATGTAGTACATCGGCGCCGCCGCGGCTTCGGCCTCTCGCTCGGCCACCTCGGCGATCGTCGCACCGCCGAGGACGGAGCGCAGGGCGTCGGCCGCCTCTGCCCACACGCCTCCGGCGACGCGTGCCTCGACTCCGACCTCTCCCTCGAGCAGCTCGACGATCTCGAGCACGGTGACCTCTTGGGGCGGGCGGGCGAACGAGTAACCCCCCTTGACCCCACGCTGGCTTACGAGCACTCCCGCCCGTCGCAGGGTCCCGAAGAGACCCTCGAGGAACTGCACCGGCACGTCGCGCCGGCGGGCGATCTCTCCGAGCGGGACCGGGTCCGCGCCGCCCACGCGTGCCAGCTCGACCAGGGCGCGCAGGGCGTAGGGCGACTTGGAGGTGATGGCGAGCAAGGCGGCCTCCCAGTCTAGGGAGGCGGTCCCTACCGTACCCCGCGTGCCCGCGCTGATCCGGCTCTCCCGGTGGCTTGCGCCGCTGGTCCTGATGGCGGTCATCTTCTTCCTATCGGCCCAACCCGACCTCTCCTCGGGCCTCGGGGTCATCGACCTCGTCGGGCGAAAGCTCGTCCACGCGGGCGAGTACGCACTCCTGTGTGGGCTGTGGTGGCGGGCGCTGCGCACGGTCGCCTGTCCGCGCGCCGCGCTCACCGGCGCGTTCGCCATCGCCGTCGCCTACGCCGCGACCGACGAGCTCCACCAGAGCCTCGTACCCGGCCGCACCGGCTCGCCGGTCGACGTGGTCATCGACACCCTGGGCGCAGCGCTCGCCGCGATCGCGATCCGCCGGCGGCTGGCCAGGCGAGCGCCGGCGGGTGGTCGCCCAGCCGACTCCGAGTCCTCGCCCCGTCGCAGGCTCGCCTAGAGCCAGCCGCGCTGGGTGGCCAGGAGCACGGCCTGGGCGCGGTCGACCGCGCCGAGCTTCGCGTAGGTGTTGTGCAGGTGGGTGCGCACGGTGCTCGTCGAGAGGCTCAGATCGCTGGCGATCTGCTTGTAGACCTTGCCCTCGGCGAGGCGCTTGAGGATCTCGAGCTCCCGGCCCGAGAGGGGACAGGGATCGACGTAGCGACGCTCGGTCGCCGTGCCGAAAGGGAGCTCGTAGAGGATCGAGCGCAGGCCCTGCCCGTCGAGCCCGACGGCGCGCGCGGCGCGCAGAAGCTGGCTGGGATCGACCGGCTGGTCGTTGACGTAGTGGGCGAGCATGTCGGCCAGTCGCACCACGGCGGTCTCGCCGAAGGCCTCGTCGGCGTGGTGGCGCTCGATGGTGCTCGCGAGGCGGCTCGGCAACTCCCAGCGACGGGCGAGCACGCCGCCGACGAGCGCGTGGTCGACGCCGAGCTCTCGCCGCTCGGCTCGCAGGCGCGCCTCCGGCGTGCGGGCATCGCCGTGCACCTGATCCGGGTAGCCCGGATAGGCCTGCACGAGCACGAGCTTGCCGATGTCGTGGAGAAGGGCGGCGACGAGGACCTCGTCGCGGTCGGCGTGGTCGACCTCGCGGACGATCCGGTCGGCGGCACGCTGCACGGCCACGGCATGCAGGCGAAAGCGCTCGGGCGCCACGTCCCAGGTCGGCGTGCGCTCGAAGAAGTCGAATACGTCGACCCGCTCGGCGAATGCGTGGACCGCGGCCGGACCGAGATGCTCGACTGCGGCCCGGATGCTGTGGGCCTTGCCCCCACCCCGGCCTGAGTGGCGGTTCGCGAGGCGCAGGACCGAGATCGCGAGGGCGGGGTCGGACTCGACCGCGCCCACCATGTCTCCGATCGAGGGCTGACTCTCGTCGACGAGGCGCAGGAGCCGGTCGCGCGACTCGGCGAGCGCGGGAAAGACCTCGAGGGCCTCCAGCGCCCGCGTCAACCTGCGACCGTGGCCCTCGCCGACGGGCCGGCTCGAGGTCTCTGCCCGAGCGCTCCCCAGCCGTATCGCCGCCTCCATCTTGTCCCTGCCTCCGTTCGTCGCCAAATTGGGGCTGCCGGTGCAGTATCGGCACGCGGAGCGGGAAAGTTGAGGATTGCCGGGCAGGTGGGCGGGAAGCCCCGAGCGGCGCCTACGGGCGCTGCGCGAGGGCCGCGTCGATCCGCGCCAGGACCTCGTCGCGTCCGAGCGCCGCGACCGACTCGAAGATGCCGGGCGACACCGTCGTCCCCGCGATGGCCACGCGGATCGGCTGGAAGACATCCTTCGGCTTGACCTCCAGACGGTCGACGACGCCGCGCAGCGCCGTCTCGACCTCTTCCCGTTCGAAGGGGTCGACCGCGGCGAGCGCCGCCCGGGCCTCGGCGAGGCGGTCGAGCGCCCCGTCGCCCATGACCTTCTGCCAGGCGCGCTGATCGATCTCGCGGGGGCGCTCGACCAGGAAGCCGGCGAGCGGCCAGAAGTCGGCGAGCGTCTGGAGCTTCTCCTGTGCCGCCCCGGCCGCCTCGACGAGCCCGGGCCGATCGCCGTGGAGCTGAGCGAGCCGGCGCGCGAGCTCGCCCGGCTCGAGCTCCCGCAGGTAACGGCCGTTCATCCAGCGCAGCTTCTGCTCGTCGAAGACCGCGGGGTTGCGCGACACCCGCTCGAGCGAGAACCGCTCGATCAGGTCTTCGGTGGTGAAGAAGGTGGTCGTGGCGTCGGCCCCCCACCCGAGCAGCGCCAGGTAGTTGCGCACGGCCTCGGGCAGGTAGCCGGCCGCGCGCAGCTCCCCCACCGACGCGGCGCCATGGCGCTTCGAGAGCTTCTTCCCGTCGGGCCCGTGCAGGAGGGGCAGGTGAGCGTAGGTCGGCGGCTCGGCGCCGAGGGCCTTGAGGACCATGAGTTGGCGCGGCGTGTTCGAGAGATGATCCTCGCCGCGGACCACGTGCGTGATGTCCATGTCGCGGTCGTCCACCGCGACCGCGAGGTTGTAGAGCGGGCTGCCGTCCGAGCGCGCGATCACGAAGTCGTCGATCGCCGCGTGCGCGAAGCGGACTTCTCCCCGGATCACGTCGTCGACCACCGTGGCGCCCTCTCCGGGGACGCGCAGCCTGACCGCGCCCTCGTCCTCGTAAGCGTGGCCCTCGTCGACGAGGCGGGCGATCTCGGCGCGGTGGCGCTCGCCCCGCTCGGCCTGGGAGATCGGTCCCTCGTCCCAGTCGAGCCCTAGCCACTCGAGCGCGTCGATGATCTGGGCGACGTTCTCCGGCGTCGAGCGCTCGCGGTCTGTGTCCTCGATGCGAAGCACAAGCGAGCCGCCCGAGCCGCGCGCGACAAGCCAGTTGTAGAGTGCCGTGCGCGCGCCGCCGATGTGGAGGGCGCCCGTGGGCGACGGCGCGAAGCGGACCTTCATGGAGGGGTCGAGGTCATGTCGCGAAGATGCTAATCGGCGCCCACGTGTCGGCCGCGGGCGGCCTCGTCAAGGCCCACGAGCGAGGCGCCGAGCGCGGCTGTGACGCGATTCAGATCTTCAACCAGTCGCCCCGCATGTGGCGCCCGACCCGCTACCGCGAGGACGACGTGGCGGCCTTCCGCGAGCGTCTCGACGAAGGCGGCGTGCGCGCGGTGGTCATCCACGCCGTCTACCTGATCAACGCCGCCAACAAGGACCCCGAGATCCGCGCCAAGTCGCTCACCTCGATGACCCACGCCCTTCAGACCGGCGACTCCATCGGCGCCGCCGGCGTGGTCCTGCACCCGGGCTCGGCAGTCGGTGAGCCCAAGGGCGAGGCGATGGGGCGGATCGTCGAGGCCGTCGAGGAAGCTCTCGGGGCGTCGGAGCGCTGCCCGCTGCTGCTCGAGGACACCGCCGGCGCGGGCGAGACCATCGGGCGCACCTTCGAGGAGCTCGCCGAGCTGATCGACGGCGTGGGCGCCGGAGCACGCGACCGCCTCGGGGTCTGCCTCGACTGCTGCCATCTGCTCGCCAGCGGCTACGACGTCCGCGACGCCGAGCGGCTCGCCGCGGTCGTCGACGACTTCGACTCGGTCGTCGGCCTCGACCGGCTGCGCTGCCTGCACGTAAACGACTCCCAGACACCGCTCGGCTCGAACCGCGATCGCCACGCCGACCTCCCCGACGGCGAGCTCGGGCGGGCGGGGCTCGCCGCGTTCCTGTCCGAGCCGCGCTTCGAGGGCCTGCCCGCCCTGCTCGAGGTCTCGGGGCCCGCCGGCAAGGGCCCCGACGCCTCCCAGATCGCGTGCGCGCGCGAGCTGCGGGAAGAGGGCGCCGCCGCGCGGGCCTGATCCCTGGCGACGGGTGCGAAGGCGAAGAGCGCCGTCGCGGGCCGCCGATCCCGCGTGCGTCATGCTGAAGGCGCATGGCCGCCCACGCCATCGTCCTCCGCGGTGCCCGCAAGGCGTTCGGGCCGATCACCGCGGTCGCGGGGGTCGACCTCGACGTGCCGGCCGGCACCTGCCTCGGCCTGCTCGGCCCAAACGGCGCCGGCAAGTCGACCACGATGCGACTGCTGACCGCCCAGGCGATCGCCGACGCCGGCGAGATCGAGGTGCTCGGCCACCGCCTGCCCGAGGAGTCGAAGGCCGCCCGGGCCCGTTGCGGAGTCGTGCCCCAGATCGACAACCTCGACTACGAGCTGACCGCCCGCGAGAACCTCGAGGTCTTCGCCCGCCTCTACCGGATTCCGCGTCCGAAACGACGCGAAGCCGTGGACCGGGCGCTCGAGACCGCCAACCTCACGGCGCGGGCCGACGGCGTGGTCGACGAGCTGTCGGGCGGCATGCGCCGGCGGCTGCTGCTCGCGCGCGGGCTCGTGCACCGCCCCGAGCTGCTGCTCCTCGACGAGCCGACGGTCGGGCTCGACCCGCAGGTTCGCACCGAGCTGTGGTCGCTCATCGACACGCTGCGCTCGGAGGGGGTGACCATCCTCATGTCGACCCACTACATCGAGGAGGCCGAGCGGCTTGCCGACGAGGTGGCGATCATGTCGGGCGGCCGGATCGTGGCGCGCGGGCGCCCGGCCGAGCTCGTAGCCGAGCACGTCGGGCGGGAGGCGGTCGAGGTCTACGGCCCGCCCGCCGAGCTGCAGGAGGTCGAGGAGCGCGCCCTGACCGGCGGCTTGCCGACGCGGCGGTCGGGACCGGCGCTCGCCGTCCTCGGCACGGAGGGATCGGAGAACGGGTCGCTCCCCGGCGGACACCCGCGCCCGGCCAACCTGGAAGACGCCTTCGTGCTCCTCACCGGAGCGGAGGTCGAGTGAGCTCCCCGCCGGCCACGAGCTCAGGACGGATGGGTCCGGCGGTGCGCGTGCGCCGGCTCGAGCCGGTGGCCATCGGCGCCGTGCTCTCCCGCGAGCTCGCCGTCTTCCGCCGGTACTGGCGCTCGACCACTTTCTCCTCGATCGTCGAGCCGACGATCTTCCTGCTCGCCTTCGGCTTCGGCTTCGGCGCGCTCGTCTCCCGGGTGGCGGGCTACGACTACGTCGAGTTCGTGGGCACGGGCATCGTCGCCACCGCCGTGCTGTTCTCCTCGGTCTTCCCCGGTCTCTTCTCGACGTTCATCAAGCGCCGCTTCCAGCGCACCTACGACGCGCTCCTCGCCGCCCCGATCGACGTCGAGGAGCTCGTGACCGCCGAGGTGGTGTGGCTTGCGTTGCGGGCCGGCGTCTACGGGATGGCGCCGCTCCTGGTGGCCATGCTCTTCGGCCTCGATCCCTCCCCGGGCATGGCGCTCGTGCCCTTCATCGGCTTTTTGACCGGCTTTGGCTTCGCCGCGTTCGGGGTCCTGATCTCGGCGATCGCCAAGGCCATCGACAACTTCAACTACGTGACGAGCAGCGTGATCACGCCGCTGTTTTTGGTGGCGGGCACGTTCTTCCCGATCGACGCGCTGCCCGGCTGGGCCTCGACGCTGGCCCAGGTCAACCCCCTCCACCACTGCGTCGAGCTGGTGCGCCACGCGGTGTTCGGGCTTCAGCCTGTGGCCGACCTGGCGCACGTGGCCGTGCTCGTGGTCTTCGGCGTGCTCATGTGGCGGCTGGCGATCTGGCGCCTGCGGCTGCGCCTGATCGACTGAGGGTCGCCCCTAGAGCCGGTCGCGCAGGTCGAGCGCCTCGGCCGGGTCCGGCCCGGTCTCCGGCGGCTCGAAGAAGCCCGGGTTGACGCAGTCGAAGGGCTCTCCCCGGCCCTCGTAGGCCCGCTCGACCGAAGTCCGGCAGCGCGGGGTCGGCCGACCGGTGATCTTCACCCCGCCGAAGCGCTGACGCGTGCGCTCGGCCTCCTCGAATACCTCGACGTCGATCTCGACCCGGAACACGTTGCCGAGGCAGCCCATGTAGCGGCGCCCCGAGGCCTCGTCGTCGTAGAGGTAGAGGTAGGGACAGGACGACTCGACGCATCCCGCGGGGTGCACGACCCGATCGCAGAACGTGCAGCACTGCCGACACTGCTGGCTCTGGACGAGCTTGGCGTGGCCGCTCACCCGGCCAGTGTACTCGGGGCAGGGGCGCGCAGGGCTCGCTCGGCTACGGTCAGCGCCAGTGGCCATGGACCGCCAAAGAGCGTCGCGCGCGGTGCTGGCCACCTTCTTCGTCGGCGCCGGCACGCTGCACTTCCTGAAGCCCGACGGCTACGAGGCGGTGGTCCCGCCGGCGCTCCCCTATCCGCGCGAGATCGTGTGGACCAGCGGGGCGGCCGAGATCGTCGGTGGGCTCGGGGTGCTCTCCGAGCAGGCCCGGCCGTGGGCGCGCTGGTGGCTCGTCGCCGTCCTGGTCGCGGTGTTCCCGTCGAACGTCCACATGGCGATCTCCCCGGAGGTCATCCCCGGTCCGAGCGTGCCGCCGGCGCTGCTGTGGCTGCGCCTGCCGCTGCAGGCCGCCCTCATCGCCTGGGTCTGGCAGGCGACGGGGGCCGGACGAGCGTCCGCGCGCGAAACGCGCCGGCAGGGCTGAATCGGGGGGATCGGCTCGGCGCTCGCCCTACGGGTCGAGCTGTCCCTCGAACAGCGAGAACGCCGCTCCCTGCGGATCTCGTACGGCGCCGAAGCGCCCCGCCGGCACCTCGCGCGGCGCCATCAGCACGGCGCCGCCGGCGTCGGTTACCGCCGCGATCGCGGCATCGAGGTCGTCGGTGGCGAAGTAGGCATTCCACGCCGGCGAGACTCCGTCGAGCGGCAGCAGGCCCCGTTGGCCGCCTCGCCGTGGTGGATCGACCAGTAGTAGCCGCCCGAGCCGGGCGCCTCCTCGATCCTCCACCCGAAGAGCTCTGAGTAGAAGCGCCGGGAGGCCTCGGGATCGGGAGTCATCAGGTCGTTCCAGGAGAGCGCTCCCGGCTCGTTGACGCTCCCCGCGCCCGGGTGGGCCCGGGCTGCCAGAGCGCGATAACCGCCCCCAGCGGTCCTGCAAGCTCGCCATGCGCCCGGCCTCCATGACGTCGAAGGGGCCGGCCACAACCGTCCCGCCGAGCTCCTCGGCGCGGGCCGCCCTCGCGTCGACGTCCGCCACGGTGACGTACGAGGTCCAGTGCGGCGGGACGCCCCGGTCGCGCATCTCGGCCCCGAGCTCGTAGAGTCCGGCGACCTCGCGACCGCCCTTGCGCAGCATGGTGTAGGTGCCGGCGTCACCGGCCGGCATGTCCTCGCCCTCCCAGCCGAAGAGGCCGCCGTAGAAGGCCTTCGCCGCCACGGCGTCGGTCGTGGCGAGATCGACCCAGGAGAAGGTCCCCGGCGGATAGCTCGTGCGTTCGCCCATCGCTGGCCTTCGTTCGTGTCGAACGCGACGACCGTAGCGCGGAGGGCACTCCGAGGGCCGGCCCCTGGGGCGAGGAGAGCCGTCGGACGCCGACCCTAGACTGCCCCGCGTGACGCCCGCCTGCGCCCACCTCCACGTCCACTCCGACTACTCCCTGCTCGACGGGGCGTGCCGCATCGAGGCGCTCGCCCAGCGCGCCGCCGAGCTCGGCCAGCCGGCCCTCGGACTGACCGACCACGGAGTGATGAGCGGCGCGCTCGAGTTCTACAAGGCGTGCTCGAAGCACGGGGTAAAGCCCATCCTCGGCCTCGAGGCCTACCTCGTCGACGACCGCCGCTCCGAGGCCGTCCGCTACGAGCGCAACCACCTCACCCTGCTGGCCTCAAGCGACGCGGGCTTTCGCAACCTGGTCAAGCTGAGCTCGGCCGGCTTCCTCGAGGGCTATCGCCGCGGCAAGGCCAACGTCGACATCGAGCTGCTCTCCGCCCACGCCGACGGGGTGATCGCCCTCACCGGGTGCCTGCAGTCGCGCTTCTGCCGGCGGCTGGTCGACGACAACCCGGCCGAGGCGCGCGCCCACGCCGACGACCTCCTCCAGGTCTTCGGCCCCGAGGACGTCTACTTCGAGCTTCAGCGCAACGGGATCGCCGACCAGGACAAGGCCAACGAGGGCATCGCGCGGATCGCCGCCGAGGTCGGACGCCCGGTGGTCGCCACCGGCGACGTCCACTACCTGAGGCGCGAGGACTTCGATCACCACCGCGCCCTGCTCTGCGTGCAGACGAAGTCGACGCTCGAGCAGCCGAAGCTGTCCTTCGACGCCAACGAGTTCTACCTCAAGAGCTCGGAGGAGATGGCCGAGGCGTTCGCCGCGTGGCCGGAGGCGGTGCCGACCACGCTCGAGATCGCCGAGCGCTGTCGTGTCGAGCTCGAGGTCGGCAAGCTGCTCCTGCCTCGCTACCCAACGCCCGACGGCCAACCCGAGGCCGAGTACCTGCGCCACCTCGCCGAGCAGGGCCTGCGGCGCCGCTACGGCGATCCGCCGGCAGCCGCGGCGCGCGAGCGGCTCGACATGGAGCTCGCGGTGATCGAGCGGATGGGCTTCGCCGCCTACTTCCTGATCGTCTGGGACTTCGTCACCTTCGCCAAGGACAACGGGATCGCGGTCGGGCCGGGGCGCGGCTCGGCGGCGGGCTCGATCGTCTCCTACGCGCTGCGGATCACCGACGTCGACCCGCTCGCCCACGGCCTGCTGTTCGAGCGCTTCCTGAACTCCGAGCGCGTCTCGATGCCCGACTTCGACATCGACTTCTCGGTCAAGGGCCGCGAGCGCGTGCTCCGGTATGTCGCCGAGCGCTTCGGCCCCGACTCGGTCGCCCAGATCGCGGCGTACGGGCGCATGTACCCGCGCAACGCCACCCGCGACGCGGCGCGCGTGCTCGGCCTCGACTATGCGACCGGCGACCGGCTGGCCAAGCTCATCCCCGAGCCGATCATGGGCCGTGCTCCCTCGTTCGCCGACTGCCTGCGCGAGGGCGAGGAGCTCGCCCAGGCCTGCGCCCAGGACCCCCAGGCGCGCCAGGTCGTCGACATCGCCCGCGGCCTCGAGGGGATCGCGCGCAACTCGACGATCCACGCCGCCGGCGTGGTCATCGCCGACCGCCCGCTGACCGACATCGTGCCGCTTCAGGTCGCCGAGGACACCGACGAGGACGGCAACCGCATCCACCGCACGATCACCCAGTACGCCATGGGCCCGATCGAGGACATCGGCCTGCTCAAGATGGACTTCCTGGGGCTGCGCAACCTCGACGTGATCGAGTCGGCGCTCGACATCATCGAGCGCTCGACCGGCGAGCGACCCGACATGGGGGCGTTGAGGCTCGACGACGAGAAGACCTACGCCATGCTCGCCCGCGGAGACTCGATCGGCGTCTTCCAGTTCGAGTCCGACGGCATGCGCGAGGCGCTGCGCAAGGTCAGGCCGACCGAGTTCGAGGACCTCGTCGCGCTCGTCGCCCTCTACCGCCCGGGGGCGATGCGCCACATCGACACCTACGCGCGCAACAAGCGCGACCCAGAGCGCGCGACCTACGTCGACGAGCGCCTGCGCCCGATCACCGAGTCGACCTACTCGGTGATCCTCTATCAGGAGCAGTCGATGCAGATCGCCAAGGAGATCGCCGGCTTCTCAGGTCCCGAGGCCGACGACCTGCGCAAGGCGATCGGCAAGAAACTGCGCGAAAAGATGGCCTCGCTGCGCGAGCGCTTCGTGGAGGGTGCGCGCGCCACCGGCACGCCGCAGCGGGTTATCGACGAGCTGTGGGCGGCCAACGAGGCCGCGGCCGACTACAGCTTCAACAAGGCCCATGCGGCGTGCTATGCCCTGATCGCCTACCGGACGGCGTGGCTGCGGGCCAACCACCCGGCCGAGTACATGGCCGCGCTGATCTCATCGGTCATGCAGACCAAGGACAAGGTGCCGTTCTTCGTCTCGCGTTGCGAGGAGATGGGGATCGATGTGCTGCCCCCCGACGTCAACGAGTCCGGGCACGACTTCGTCGTCCTGCGCCAGGAGGGCGAGCGCGACGGCGGGCGGGCGAAGATCCGCTTCGGCCTCGACGCGGTCAAGAACGTGGGCGAAGCGGCGGTCGACGCCGTACTCGCCGCCCGGGCCGAGGGAGGCCCGTTCCGCTCGATCTGGGACTTCTGCGAGCGTGTCGACGCGCGGGCGGTCAACAAGCGGGCGATCGAGTCGCTCGTGCGCTGCGGGGCGCTCGCCTCCACGGGGGCGACGCGGACGGGAATGTTGTCGGTGCTCGAGCAGGCCCAGGGCGCCGGCCAGAAGGCCCAGCAGGACGCCATGCTCGGGCAGGGCTCGATCTTCGACTTCGGCGAGCCCGAGGGCGGGGACGCCGGCTCGGGAGCAAGCGGCTTTGAGCGGGAGCTCCCGGTTCCAACGCTCCCCGACGGGCGCCAGGATCTCAACCTCTGGGAGAAGGAGACGCTCGGCCTGTTTCTCTCGAGTCATCCCCTCAAGGAGCTCCGGCCGGCGCTGCGGTCGCGCGTCGACTGCGGACTCTCCGAGCTCGCCGAGCGCCGGGACGGCGACTGGGTGACCGTCGGAGGGGTGATCGCCGAGGCCAAGCGCATCCGCACGCGCAAGGGCGAGCCGATGATGTTCGCCACCCTCGACGACCTCGAGGGCCAGGTCGAGATCCTCGTCTTCAACTCCGCCTACGCCCAGAACGCCGACAAGCTCGACGTCGACTCGGTGATCCTCGTACGCGGGCGTGTCGACCACAAGGAGCAGGGGGAGACCAAGCTCGTCGTCCAGGAGGTCGAGCCCTTCGAGCCGACCTCCGAGGAGATCGAGCGGGCGGCGGCGGAGGAGGTGGAGCGGGCGGCCGCGCCGCCTCCGCGCCTGCGCCTCCAGCTGGAGACCACCGTCCCCGCCGCCTTCCTCGACGACCTCAAGGAGGTCGTCAGCCACTTTCCCGGCCGGCACGAGCTCGTCCTGTGCGTGGGAGAGCGCACGCTCGTGCTCGGGCCGGGATTTTGCGTCGCCGACTCGAGCGCCTTTCGCGCCGACCTGACCTCGCTGGCCGGTGGCGGCGTCAGCGTGGCCTGACCGGCGCGGAGGCTCCGGCTAGGCGGCCGCGGCCGCCGGGCCGCAGTCGATCTCGAACCAGATCCGCATCCGGCCGTCGCGCTCGGTGCCCCAGCGGTCGCTCAGGGCGTCGACCAGGTACAGGCCCCAGCCCGAGCCCGCGTCCTGACCGGCGACCCGCGGGCGCGTGACGAAGCCGCGGCCCGCGTCGGCGACCTCGACCCGCACGGTCCGCCGAGACTTGGAGACCGACAGCTCGATATCCCCAGCGGAGCGCTCGGGCCGGCCGTGGCGAACGCTGTTGGTCACGAGCTCCGAGACGAGCAGGCGCAGGGTGCCGATGGTCACGCGATCGACGGCGGGCTCCAGCGGCTCGAGTGCGGCGCGCGCCTCGGCTATCGAGGCGGGCTCGTGGGGCAGACGGGTGGCGACGTTCATGGTGTTTCGGGGGTCCCCAGGGTAGGCATCCGATTGGCGCAACCGTGACGGGATGGTGACTACCATCGGCAGCCCGGCGCCGCGCCTTGACTACTCGTGGGCGGCCGCGCGCGCGGCCGCGATCGCCGCAGCGAGTGCAATCGAAACCGCGGCGGCCAGGCCGAGCTTGACGCGGGTGGTGGCGAGCTTGCGCCGCGCCACGCGACGGCCGATCTGCCAGACGATTCAGCCCAGCAACGTATACCCCGGTCTGCTCATGGTTCTCCCTCCCCTCTGCGCCTGAGTCCGTAGGCCATCCGTGACTGAAGGCTCCACAGCTCGATGAATCCCGGGGAGGCCGCCTGCGAGAACATCCCGCCGGACTCGCCGAAGCCGGCGAGCGCCGGATCGTAGAGGGCGTTCGGCGAGGAGCGCGCCACCGCCGCCGTACTGCCCTTGAACAGCTTGATGGTCACCGTGCCCGTGACCTGTTCGTTGACCCGGTCCATGAAGGCGTTCAGGTCGTCGAGCAGCGGCTCCTGCCACAGCCCGGCGTAGACGAGAAAGGCCCACTGGCGGTCGAGGCCGGGCTTGAAGTTGTTCTGGTGGATCGTGCCGACGAGCTTCTCGAGCTCTTGGTGGGCGGTGAGGAGGATCGCCGCCGCCGGGGTCTCGTAGAGGTCGCGGACCTTGAGGCCGACGATCCGATCCTCGATGTGGTCGACGATCCCGCACCCGTGGCGGGCGCCGAGCTCGCCCGCCCGCTCGAGCAGCTCGACCAGGCCGAGACGCTCGCCGTCGAGGGCAACCGGGCAGCCCCGCTCGAACTCGACGGCGACGAGCCGCGGTTCGTCGGGCGCCTCCTCGGGACGCGTCACGAGCTGGAACACGTCGGGCCGCGGAGGCTCGGAGAGGTCCTCGATCGGCCCGCCCTCCGACGAGCGACCCCACAGGTTGTCGTCGATCGAGTAGGGAGGTGCCTCGGTCCCGCCCTTGACCGGTATGCCGTGCTCGCGCGCGTAAGCGATCTCCTCCTCCCGGCCCATCTGCCAGCCGCGGACGGGCGCGATGATCCGCAGCTCGGGGGCAAGCGCAGCCACGGTGGCCTCGATCCGCACCTGGTCGTTGCCCTTGCCGGTGCTGCCGTGGGCGATCGTGTCGCAGCCGGTGTCGCGCGCGGCCTCGACGGCGAGCTTGGCGATCAGCGGGCGGCCGAGCGCGGTGAAGAGCGGATAGCTGCCTCCGTAGAGGGCGTTGGCCTTGATCGCCGGCAGCACGTACTCGCGGGCGAACTCCTCGCGCGCGTCGACCACCCGGCAGTCGAGCGCGCCGAGGTCGAGCGCCTTGCCGCGCACGACGTCGTAGTCCTCGCCGGGTTGGCCGAGGTTGACGGTCAGGGCCACGACCTCGGCGCCGTACTCGTCCTGGATCCACTTGAGCATGACGCTCGTGTCGAGCCCGCCGGAGTAGAGCAGCAGGACGCGGGCGACCTCGTGGGGCTCGGCCTCATAGGACGCCGTCTTGGTCAGGGGGGCGCGCCGGCTGGAATCGGGAGAGGCGGCCATCGAGGGGCGCAGCCTATAGCGGTCGGCCTCGACGCCGGCCCTAGCCGAGCGGATCGACGCGGTACCGCTCGCCCTCGGCGACGACGAGCACGCCCTCGCCCTTCCCGATCGGCGCGATGCGCTCGCCGGTCAGGCCGTAGACGGCGGCCTCGTTGGTCGGGCTGTGGCCCACGGCGAGCGCGCGACCGCCCTCCGGCAGGCGCGAGATTACTCGCTTCAATCCTTCCGCGAGGGTCGCGCCATCCTGGGCGACGAGCTCCGGGTCGGCGGCCTCGAGCGCCTCGAGCTCTCCGCTGCCGGCCCTCCTGTAGGCCTCGCGCCAGCGATCCTCGACCTCGGAGCGCAGACCGCGCTCGACCTTCTTCCCCGTCCCGGGGCGGTCAGACGCGCCGGGCTCGCCCGAGCACGTGGGGCGCGATCGGCGCGAGCACAGAGCAAGGGCGAAAGGAGAAGCGTCGGCAGGCCTCGATCGCAAAGCCCGCACCCTCGATCACGCGCGGGGTGTCCCGATGGGTGTGGCAGCCGCCGGCGATGCACGGCCAGACGAGGTCGGCGGCGCGCTGAACGCGGGCGAGGGCGGCTCCTTCGCCGCGGACGTGCTCGTAAAAGCGCAGCTCGCCGCCCGGGCGCACCACCCGGCGCAGCTCGGCGAGCGCAACCGCCTGGCTCGGGACCGAGCACAGCACGAGCGAGCAGACTCCCGCGTCGACCGACCCATCCTCGAGCGGCAGCTCCTCGGCGAGGCCGTCGACCACTCGCACCGACACCGCCGCCCCGGCCGCGGCCTTTCGCGATCGCTCACCCAGGTAGGCCTCCGGCTCGACGGCGACGACCTCCTCGACCTCCGGCGGGTAATGAGGGAAGTTGAGGCCGTTGCCCGCCCCGACCTCGACGACCCGACCCGAGAGCCCGGCGAGCAGCTCGCGGCGGTGCTCGCGCTGACCCGTGTTCTCGGCCAAGGCGCTGACCCGATCGTAGAGCCGCGCGAAGAGGGGATGGTGGACCGCGCCCCGGGCGCTCACCGCGAGCCTTCGACGGCCGCCTCGAGGCGCTCGAGCGCCTCGTCGATCTCCTCGGCCGTGACGGTCAGCGGGGGCAGCAACCGCACCGAGTCGGGGCCGGTCGCGTTGAGGACGAGGTGGTGCTCGAGCAGAGCCCGGCGGACGAGCGCGGGCGCGTCGGCCACGGCGAAGGCGAGCATCAGTCCCCGCCCCCGCACCGCGCTCAACCCGAGCGCGCGCAGACCGGCCGCGAGCCGCTCGCCCTTGGCGGCGACCTCGCCCAGGAAGGCCTCGTCGTCGACGACCTCGAGCACCGCCGAGGCCGCGGCGGCGGCGAGCGGCCCTCCCGCGAAGGTGGAGCCGTGGTCGCCCGGGGAAAAGACGTCGGCGAGCTGGGGAGTGGTCAGACACGCACCGATCGGCAAGCCTCCGCCGAGCCCCTTCGCCGCGGTCATCACGTCGGGACGGACCCGGGGTCCCTCGTAGGCCCAGAGCGTGCCGGTGCGTCCCATGCCGCACTGGATTTCGTCGAACACGAGCACGGCTCCCGTGCGGTCGCACGCCTCGCGGGCGGCGAGCAGGACCTCGTGCGAGATCGGGTGAATTCCCGACTCGCCCTGGATCGGCTCGACGAAGACCGCCGCGGTCCCCTCCCCGACCGCGGCGGAGAGCGCGCCCGGGTCGTCACGCGGCACGACCCGAAAGCCCGGTACGAGCGGCTCGAAGGGCCTCTGCTTGTCCGGCGCGGGAGTGGCCGATAGCGCGCCCAGGGTGCGTCCGTGGAAGGCGTGCTCGAGCACGACGATCTCCCCCCGCGGGCGGTGGCGGCGCGCGAGCTTGATCGCGCACTCGTTGGCCTCGGCGCCCGAGTTGCAGAAGAAGGCCCGGCCGCCGAGCGAGCGCTCGGTCAGCCGCTGCGCGAGCCGGATCCCCGGCTCGCTGTAGAAGAGATTCGGGACATGGATCAACCGCGCGGCCTGCTCCTGCACCGCTTCGACCAGGGCGGGATGGGAGTGGCCGATCTGGGAGACGGAGATGCCGGTCAGGAAGTCGAGGTAGGCGGTGCCCTCGGCGTCCCGGAGCCACGAGCCCTCGCCGCGCACGAAGGCCACGGGCAGGCGCGCGTAGGTCGGCATCAGGTGGTCGCGCTCGAGGGCCTCGAGCTCGGCGGTGCTCGCCGCCGGTCGCGTGCTCACGGGCAGACCTTGGTGCCGATGCCTACGTCTGTGAAGAGCTCGAGCAGCAGCGAGTGCGCGACTCTTCCGTCGACGATGTGGGCGCTCGACACCCCGCCCCGCACCGCGTGGCGGCAGGCCTCGAGCTTCGGCCGCATGCCTCCCGCGACCGTCCCGAGCGCGGTGTCGAGCTCCTCGGCGCTCGTCTCTGAGATCAGCGTGGCGGGATCGGGGGGCTCTGCCAGCCACCCCTCGACGTCGGTCAGGAACACGACCTTGTGGGCGCGGAGGGCCTCGGCCACCGCGCCCGCCGCCGTGTCGGCGTTGACGTTGTAGGAGTAGCCCTCGCCATCGGCTCCGACCGAGGCGATCACCGGGATGTAATCGGCGGCTACGTGGTTGAGCACGCCGACGTCGACGCGCTCGATGTCCCCGACGAAGCCGAGGTCGCGGTCGCCCACGACCGCCTTACGCACCCGAAAGAGCGACCCGTCGTCGCCGCAGAGGCCGATCGCCGCCTGGCCGTGGCGGCCGATCCGCAACACGATGTCCTTGTTCTGCTTGCCGACGAGGACCATCTTCGCCACCTCGACGGTCTCCTCGTCGGAGACCCGCAGACCCTCGACGAACTCGACCTTCATGCCGAGGCGCTCCATGTAGCGGGTGATGTCCGGACCGCCGCCGTGGACGACGACCGGGATCATGCCGACGTACTTGAGCAGGACGACGTCGCGCGCGAAGTCCTCGCGCAGGCCAGGGTCGCTCATGGCCGCGCCGCCGTACTTGATGACGACCGTGCGCCCGTGGAAGTCACGGATGTAGGGCAGGGCCTCGAGCAGGGTCGCGACCTCGCGCGGACGCAGATCCCCGGGGGGGCCGGCCTCGGCGCTCACGTGGAGTAGTCGGCGTTGATGCTCACGTACTCGTGGGTCAGGTCCGAGAAGAAGACCTCGGTCTCGGCGCCCGACCCGGGGACGGTCAGCTCGATCTCCACCTCGGGCGCGGCGACGGCCTGCTCCAGTGCGCGCCATTCCTCGCCCGAGAGCTCGAGCTCCTGCCCGGCCGAGGCCACTCGATGACCCTCGATCTCGAGGTCGACCACGAACGGCGCGCGCCCGGCGAGGGCCTGCCCGGCGGCTTGGAGGATGCGGCCGAAGTTGGGGTCGGCTCCGAGCAGCGCGGTCTTCACGAGCGGGGAGTCGGCGACCGCCCGGGCGACCGGCTCGACGAGCTCGCCGGCGCCGGACACCACCACACGCCCCACGCGCGTGGCGCCCTCCCCGTCGGCGACGATCTCGAGCGCGAGCTGGCGCAGCAGCGCGTCGAGCGCCTCGCCGAAGCGCAGCTCGTCGTCGGTCTGCGGCTGCACGCGTACCCCGGCCGCACCGCTCGCGAGGACGTAGACGGTGTCGCTCGTCGAGAGCTGCCCGTCGACCGAGAGACGGTCAAAGGACCGCTTGACACAGACGCCGGTCAGGAGATCGACCGTCTCGGCATCGAGCGCGGCGTCGGTCTCGACGAAGCAGAGCATGGTGGCGAACCGCGGCGAGATCATCCCCGCGCCCTTCGCCTGCGCGGCGATACGCACCGTCCCGGCCGGCAGCGTTACCTCGAGCGACGCACGCTTGGGGCCCCGGTCGGTGGTCAGGATGGCCTCGGAGAAGCCGAGCGCATCGTCGCCCAGGTTCGCCACGGCGGTCGCCACGCCCTCGATCAGGGGCTCCTGCGGCAGCTCGACGCCGATCATTCCGGTGCTCGCGAGGCCGATCTGCTCCGCGGGAACGTCGAGCAGGTCGGCCGCGACGGCCTGCGCCTCGCGCGCGGTCGCGAGGCCGCGCTCGCCGTCGGAGACGTTGGCGTAGGCCGAGTTGGCGACGACCGCACGCAGCCGGTCGAGCGCGCCCTCCGCGGACACCGCCACGGGCGCGCCGACCAGCGCGTTCGAGGTGAAGCGCGCCGCCGAGCGGGTCGCGGGCTCGTCGGAGGCGAGCACGCCGACGTCGAGCCCTCCGGACTTCAGCCCCGCCGCCACGCCGGCCGCGCGAAAGCCCGCCGGCAGCGCGGTCGGCTCGAGCTCGCTGACGTGGGCGGGGCGCTCGACCCAGCGCGAGCGAAAGAAGCTCGCCGGCGCGGCGGAGGGCGGCGCTGAGGCCCCGCTCAAGACGGGACCTCCTCGGTGCGCGCGGCGGAGACCGGGGCCGGCGCGGCCGCCGAGGCGGCGATCGCCCCGAGCCCCTCCGCCTCGGGCAGGCCGAGCATGAGGTTCAGGTCCTGGACGGCCTGGGAGGCCGCCCCCTTCCAGAGGTTGTCGATCGCCGCGAAAACGAGCACGCGCCCCGTCGCGGGCTCGACGGTGGCGTGCACCCGGCACAGGTTGGTCTCGCGGACGTCCCGGACACCGGGCGGTGCTTCGGCGAGCTCGACGAAGGGCTCGCCGGCGTAGGCGTCGAGGAAGAGCTGGCGCACGTCAGCGGCAGAGAGCTCGCGCACCGGGCTCACGTAGCACGAGGCGAGCAGGCCCTGGTCGATCGGCAGCAGGTGCGGGGTGAACGTGATCGGGAAGCCGGCGCCCGCGAGCTCCTGCTCGAGCTCTGAGCGGTGGCGGTGGCCCTCGACCTTGTAGGCGTTCACGTTCTCGGCCACCGACACGAAGTGGGTCGTCCCGGTGGCCTCGCGACCGGCGCCCGAGACGCCGGACTTGGCGTCGACGATCGCGTCCGCGGCTAGCTCGCGCAGCGGCCACAGGGCGAGCAGGGCCGCCGTCGCATAGCACCCGGGCCCGGCGACGAGCCCTGCCTGGCGGATCGCCTCCCGGTAGCCGATCTCGGGCAGGCCGTAGACGGAAGCGCCGAGCAGGGTGGGGGCGGCGTGCGGGCCGTAGGTGGCCTCGTAGCGGACGCGCTCGAGCCGAAAGTCGGCCGACAGGTCGACGACCTTCAGGCCGCGCTCGCGTAGCTGCGCCACGACCGGCGCGGCGGCCCCATGGGGGTAGGCCACGAGCGCCGCGTCGGCCCGATCGGCCACGCGGTCGGCGTCGAAGGGTTCGAGCTCGAGGCGCACGCGGTGGCGCGGGTAGATCTGGTCGAGTCGCAGGCCGGCGTCAGAGCGGGCGGTCACGGCCACGAGCTCGAGGGAAGGGTGGCGCTCGACGATCGCGGCGCACAGCGCGCCCCCGAACCCGGCGGCCCCGACGACCGCGATCCTAGGCACGCAGCCCCCCTCCGATCTCGGCGAGCGCGCCTTCGATCTCGGAGCGCCGCTCGGCAACCTCGGCGTCGGTGAGGGTGCGATCGGGGGCGCGGAACTCGAGCCGCAGCGCGAGCGACTTGCGCCCGGCGCCGAGCTGCTCGCCGCGGTAGAGGTCGAAGATGCGGATCGAGCGCAGCAGTTCGCCGGCGCCGGCACGCACCGCTGCCTCGACGCGCGCGGCGCTCAAGTCCTCGTCGACGACGACCGCGACGTCCTGGACCACCGCGGGGAAGCTCGTCAGGTCCCGATAGCCGTCGTGGCCGCGGGCGGGCGCGAGCTCGGCGATCGCGTCGGCGTCGAGCTCGAAGGCGGCGGCCGGAGGCACCTCCCATGCGCGTTCGACGAGCGGGTGGAGCTCCCCGATCCACCCGAGCTCGCGGCCATCGGCCGCGCCGCGGACGGTCGCCGCGCGTCCGGGATGGAGGAACGGCCGGGCGCCCGGCTCGATCCGCCACTCGATCCCCGCGATCACGAGCAGGGCCTCTACCAGCCCCTTGGCGGCGTAGAAGTCCGCGACCCGGGCTTGCGCGCGCCAGGTCGGCGGCACGGCCTCGGTGAGGAGCGCGGCCAAGTGGTGGCTCTCCCGGGCGGGGCGGGCGCCCGCCGGCGCCTCCTCGGCCGCCCGCACCGGATCGGAGCCGTCGCCTTCCTCGTCGCCGGTGACCGCCGCGTACACGTGCGCCGACTCGAACAGGGCGAGCCCCGGCCGACCGTGGGCCGCATTGTGACCCAGCGCCTCGAGCAGGCCCGGCAGCAGCAGCGGGCGCATCACGCTCCCCTCTTCGCTCAGCGGGTTGCGGATGGCCAGCGCCTCGGCCGGGTCGACCCCCAGCCGCTCGAGCGCCGACGGGGAGGTGAAGCTGTAGGCGACGACCTCGGAGGCTCCGCGGTCGCGCAGCGCGTCCTCGAGGCGGCGGCGCAGCCGCTGGGCGGGCCCCATGCGCCCAACCGCGCGGCGCCGCGCGGGCAGGGTGGCCGGAAGGCGGTCGAGCCCGTGGATGCGTGCGACCTCCTCGATCAGATCGGCCTCCCGCTGGACGTCGCCGTCGCGAGACGGCGGGACGACCGCCTCGAGCTGGCCGGTGCCGCCGTGGGCTACCTCGAACCCGAGCCGCTCCAGCACGGTGTGGACCTCGTCCTCGGGAACCGCCTCGCCGACCAGCGCGCCGATCCGCCCGAGGCGCAGACCCACCCGGCGCCGCCCGACCGGCTTCGGATAGGCGTCGAGCGTCCCGGGCACGAGCCGCGCGCCGCACAGGTCGATCATCAGCCTGGTCGCGAGCCTCTGGCCGGCCATGGCGAGCTCGGGATGCAAGCCCTTCTCGAAGCGGGCCGAGGCCTCGGTGCGCAGGCCTAGCCCGCGCGAGGTCCGCATGATGTTCGGACCAACCCAGGTCGCCGCCTCCATCAGCACGCGCGTGGTCTTTGCGGAGACCTCGGAGACCTGGCCGCCCATGACGCCCGCGATCCCGCTCGGTCCCTCGGCGTCGCACACGAGGGCGACCTCGGAGGAGAGGCGGCGCTCGACCCCGTCGAGGGTGGTCAGGGCCTCGCCCTCGTGTGCCCGCCGGACCACGATCCGGGAGCCGCGGACCTGGTCGAGGTCGAAGGCGTGCAGGGGCTGGGCGGAGATGAGCATGACGTAGTTGGTGATGTCGACCACGTTCGAGATCGGCCGCTGGCCCGCGGCCATGAGGCGCTGCTTGAGCCACGCCGGCGAGGGCCCGACCTTCACGTCCTCGAACACCCGCGCGGTGAAGCGCAGGCAGATCTCGGGATCGGCGATCTCGACGTGCGCGTGCTCCTCGGCGCGGTCGGCCCCGGCGGGCTCTGGGTCGGGCGCGGTCGGGTCCTCGACGAGCGGGGTGCCGGTGACCGCGTGGACGTCGCGCGCCACGCCGTAGACACCCATGGCGTCGGGACGGTTGGGGGTGATCTCGATCTCGATCACCTCGTCGGCGATGGGCAGCGCCTCGGCGAGCGGCGTCCCCGGAGCCAGGCCGTCGTCCTCGAGGACGAGGATCCCGGTGTGGTCCTCGCCGACCCCGAGCTCGTCCTCGGCCAGGATCATGCCGCTCGAGCGCACACCGCGCAGCTTCGGCTCCCCGAGGTGCGTCCCGTCGGGCATCACGGCGCCCGGCCGCGCCACCGCCACCATCTGTCCCCCGGCCACGTTCGGCGCTCCGCACACGATCGTCCGTGGCTGTTCGCCGCCGTCGTCGACCCGGCACACCGACAGCCGATCCGCGTTGGGGTGGCGTTCGGCCTCGAGCACCCGGCCGACCACGAACGCCGCGGGATCGCCCACCCCCACCCGATGCAGGCGCTCGACCTTGATCCCGGACATGGTGAGAACGTCAGCGATCTGCGAGGCGCTCAACCCCGGGTCGCAGTAGGAGCGCAGCCAGGCGACCGGGACCCTCATGCTCCGAACTGCTCCAGCAGCCGGACGTCGTTCTCCCAGAGCATGCGCAGGTCGGGGATTCCGTACTTGAGCATGGCGATCCGCTCGATCCCCATTCCGAAGGCAAAGCCCTGGACGCGCTCGGGGTCGTAGCCCGAGTCGGCGACGTAGCCGAGCACGTTGGGATCGACCATCCCGGCGCCGAGGATCTCGATCCACGCCTCCCCCTTGCAGGTCGGGCAGCGTTCGGAGCCGGCCGCACCCGTGCCGTCGCAGACGAAGCACGAGACGTCGACCTCGACGCTCGGCTCGGTGAACGGGAAGTAACCGGGCCGCAGCCGCACCTCCCGGCTCGCCCCGAAAACCGCACGCGCGAACTCGAGCAGGACGCCGCGCAGGTCGGCGAGCGTGATGTCCTCGTCGATCGCGAGGCCCTCGAGCTGGTGGAACATCGGCACGTGGGTGGCGTCCGGAGTGTCGGGGCGGTAGACCCGGCCCGGGACGACCACGTAGATCGGCGGCTCCCCGGCCTCCATCGCGCGGACCTGCATCGGCGAGGTGTGGGTGCGCAGCAGCACCCGGTCGGAGAGGTAGAAGGTGTCCTGGGGCAGCCGCGCGGGGTGAGAGGGCGGATGGTTGAGGGCCGTGAAGTTGTAGTACTCGTACTCGACCTCAGGGCCCTCGAGCACGGCGAACCCGAGCCCGACGAACACGTCCTCCAGCTCGCGCCGGATCGCTGAGACGAGGTGCAGGTGGCCGGTGGAAAAGGGCGGGTCACCGGGCAAAGTGACGTCGAGGCGATCCTGCTCGAGCCGGTGCTCGAGCTCGGCCGCCTCGAGGGCGGCGCCGCGTGCGGCGATCATCTCCTCGAGGCGCATGCGCACGGCGTTCGCCGCCTTTCCAACCGCCCCGCGCTCCTCGGCGGGGAGGTCGCGGATCGAGCGCAGCGTGGCGGTCAGCTCCGCTCGGCGGCCGAGATAGCGCACCCTCACGTCCTCGAGCTCGGAGACCGCGCCGGCGGCGACCACGGCGGCCTCGGCCTCCGACCCGAGCTCCTCGAGGCGGCGCTTGGCGGACGGCTCAGCCATGACGGGCCATCCTAGTCCCGGCGGCGGCGAGCACCTCGCGGCGCCCGAGCTCGTAGAGCGCCACGGTGGCCGCCATTGCCACGTTGAGTGAGTCCGGGCCGTCGCGACGCAGCGGTATCTCGGCGCGCAAGCCGGCGCGCTCGCGCACCACCGCCGGGAGGCCCTCGCGCTCGGCGCCGAGGCAAACCGTGACCGGCGGCTCGAGCTCTGAGTCCTCGAGCTCGGCGAGCGACCGTCCGGCGCCGCGCTCGAGCGCGAGCAGCGTGCCCTCGAGCTGCTCGGACTCGGCCCGTGCGGGCGGACGCGCGAAGAGCGAGCCCATGCTCGCGCGTACCGCCTTGGGCCCGTAGGCGTCGGCGCAACCCGGGCCGAGGATCACGGGTCCGTCGCACAGCGCGTGTGCGGCTCGAATGGTCGCGCCCACGTTGGCGGGGTCGCCGACCCCGTGCAGGTACACCGACACCTCCCCTCCCGGCTCGGCGAACCGCTGGGCGAAGACGCCGGCGACGCGCGTCCCCGACCCGAGCGCGCTCACCTCTGCGAGCAGCCTCGCCTCGACGTCGACGCCGGCGACGAGCAGCGCCTCCGGTTCGAGCCCCGCCGCCGCGGCCGCCTCGATCAGGTCCTCGCCCTCGGCCACAAACAGACCGGTCCGCCGCCGCGCCCTGGCGCCGCGAAGGCGGCGGATGAGCTTGAGCTTGTCGTTGTCAGGTGAGGTGATCACGGTCGGCGCCGGGAACGAAAAGGGGCGCCCCGACGGGCGCCCCGAGAGTCGAGCCGAGCTGACCTCCGGGGTCAGGCAGCGGCCGCCTCGCGGGCGCGCTCGACAAAGCGTCGGAAGGTCTCGGGGTCGCGCACGGCTATGTCGGCCAGCATCTTGCGGTCTACCTCGACCTCGGCGAGCTTGAGTCCGTGCATGAACTGACCGTAGGTGACCCCCTCGCGCCGAGCGGCGGCGTTGATCCGGGTGATCCACAGCCGGCGGAAGTCGCGCTTGCGGTTACGCCGGTCGCGGTAGGCGTAGGTGTCGGCCTTGAGCAGGGCCTCCTTCGCCCGGCGGTAGCTCTTGTGGGCCTCGCCCCGATAGCCCTTGGCCCGGGCCAGGGTGGCGCGGCGCTTCTTGCGCGCATGGACCGAGCGCCTGACGCGGCTCATCGCCCGAGCAGCCGCTCGACCCGCGGCTCGTCCGCCTTGGAGACCACGAGGTCGTCCGAGAGCCGGCGCTGGCGCTTGGCGTTCTTCTTGACGCGGATGTGGCTCGTCATGCCGTGACGGCCGCGGAGCTTGCCGCCTGCGGTGACCTTGAAGCGCTTCTTCGCACCGGAGTGGGACTTCATCTTCGGCATAGAACCGGTCATTGAAGCACACGCCGATCACGCTGTAGTAGCGGCGGCGTCCACCGCCGCGGCACGGGTCGCCAGGGCAGATCGCCCCGCCCTACCGCCGCGCCCGCGCGAGCAGCCGGCTGCCGGGCGCCCCTCCGCTCGCCGGCTCGGAAACTGCGTCCGCCGGGTGCTCGGGGTCACCTGCACCGAAGCTACGGCCGACGCCCGCGACCGCGTCCTGAGCGAAGCGCTCGCTGAAGCCGGCCACGAAGGCGACGCCCGCGTAGAAGTAGACCCGGTCCGCACCGTCCGCAGGGGCGAGCGAGAGCAGCCCGCCCTCGAGGAGGACGTAGAGGGCCACGCCGAACACCGCACCGATGAGCGGTCGCATGCCGCCGAGCAAACGGATGATGCCCTTTCCGGACTCGTGATTGAGCGCGAGCTTACCGGCGCTCATCCGGGACATGACGCTGAGCAGGCCGCCGCATCCCCCGGAGAGCAGGCTCACGAGGAGCAGCTCGAGATCACCGCTCATCCGAAGCCCGGCGGCGAGGCCCCCCGCGACGCCTAGGAGCACCGCCAGGCCGCCCAGCATCCCGAGGAAGTACTCGATCTGTGCCGCCCGCTGGGCTGAGCGAACGTAGTAGCGCTCCGCACGGGCGAGCTCCCCCTCGACGGCTTCGAGCTCCTTGGGATCCTCGCCGAAGTCCTTTGCGCCCTCGCCGCGCGCCGCGCGGGCGTCGAGGCTCCCGAGGAGTGCGGCGATCACGCTGAAGACCATCCGCATCGCGATCTTGCGCGGTTTTGGCTTGAGGAACTCGATCGCGCGGTAATGCAGCTCCAGACAGCGGAAGAGTATGGCCTTGGCCTTCCAGCTCTCAGGATCGCCAAAGGCAGGCTCGAGGTGGATGGCCGAGCTCGACGCCGAGCGGCGCTCGCTCTTCGACCTCCTCTTCCAACGCGCTTGGCCGTTCGGTGGCGCGGAGCCGCGGGCCACACCGGGGAGAGACGCCGCCGAGGCGCTGGCCCCGTCCGCTTGGTCGTTGGAGACGAGGTCGGCCACCCGTGGCCCCTCGGTCAGCTCGGCGGCTATCCGGATGTTCGTCAGCACCGCGGCGACGCGGATGTTCTCGCAGAAGTATCCGGTCTCGATCCCCCCGCGCGGGCGCCCGAACTCATCGAGCAGCTCGGGAAAGACCTCTGCGTAGAACGGCCTGTCCTCGGCGCAGGGGTTGAACTTCGGGGAGGACTGAAACCACGCTCGGGCGACCTGGTGGAAGGTGACCTGGTGGTTTTCGATCGCCCGGCGAAAAGCCAGGCACTCGGCCGGTGGCGCGGTCGGAGTGGCGGCGGTGTCACCCGGACCGAGGTCGAGGCTCCCGGCTTGGGAGCCCTGAGATGCGGTCGAGTCGCTCTGTGCCGTCACGACGTCCCCTGCGAAGGATCAGTACGACCCTTCCGTCCGTTCGCCGGATCCGCCGATGGGGCCATCCACCTGTCGTCGGTCGGCATTTGCAGCACCCTCGCGCCTGGGAGAGTGCTCCGCTGTACGGACGACAGGCGTCCCCTGGTGCGGATATCCCTACCTGCGGGGCGGGGTCCCTCGCATTGGGTCCCCGCGATGCCGCGTCGCCGGGGAGATGTCGAGAGCCCCATAAGCGGCTCCGGGTTCGGAGTCGCCCCCTAGGGCTCCGGGACGGGCGCGCGATCGGCGACCGCCGGAGCCGGTGACTCGACCTCGGCGTCAGCGGCTGCGAGCTCGCCGTCTGTCACGGCTGCCCCGTCGGCGACGCGGGCCGCGTCGATTGGGACCGGCTCGGCCGTGCGCTCGCCGGAGGCGTGGCCGTCGGAGCCGTTCTCGCCCCTCCGTCCGTTCTCGCCGTCACCCGCGCCGGCATCGGCCTTCGGCCGCACCGGCGCCATCATCATCGTCATGTTGCGCCCGTCGAGGTTCGGGCGCTGCTCGATCGTCCCGAGCTCGGAGAGCTCGTCCGCGAGCTGCATGAGCAGCCGCTCGCCACGCTCCGGGTGGGTTGTCTCGCGCCCGCGGAACATGATCGTCACCTTGACCTTGTCCTGGTGGCGCAGGAAGCGCTCGACGTGGCCCTTCTTGGTCTCGTAGTCGTTGGCGGCGATCTTCGGGCGCAGCTTGATCTCGCGAACAGTGATCGACTTCTGGTGGCGGCGCGCGGCCTTGGCCTTCTGCTCCTGCTCGTACTTGTACTTCGAGTAGTCGAGCACCCGGCACACGGGCGGGCGGGCCTGCGGAGCCACCTCGACGAGGTCGAGGTCGCGGTCGCGGGCGTACTGGAGCGCCTCGTCGCGCTCCACCACCCCGACCTGCTGGCCGTCCTCGCCGATGAGCCGGACCTCCGGGACCCCGATCCGTTCGTTGACGCGGGTCTGGTCCCGTTCGGGCGGGCGCCGATCGAACCTACGCGGGATCGGCACTAGGCAGAGAGGGCGGGACTAGACGGCAAAGGCGAGAGGGAGCGGCGAGCGAGACGGGAAGGGCACTGCGCGTTATGGGTGGCGGCGCGTGGTGTGAGTCCCCTTCATCGGCGCGGAGTATAGCGCCGAGTCCGCGGAGGGCATGGCGCTCCCGTGGCAACGATCAGCGGCGGGCCATCTTTTCCGTCCGCCTTGAGCGCGGGCGCATGAGGGCCGCGCCCTGTCGACGTCGGGCTCGCCCACCAGGTGCGCCTGACGTCCGCGAGCGCCCTCGGCATCCGCGTCCCCGTGCGGTCAACTCGCCGGTTCCTCGCCCCCGGCGTCGGTCGCCGCGGGGGCGCGCGGACCGCCCCCTACCCGGGACTCGATCTCCCCCCGGGCGCTCGCGGCGAGCTCGGCGACCGCCTGGCGACCGAGGTCCCCTTTCCCCCGTCGGCGCAGCGACACGGTGTCCTCGGCCTCCTCCTGGTCGCCGGCCACGAGCATGTAGGGCACCTTGCGCAGCTCGGCGTCGCGGATCTTGCGCCCGACCGACTCGGCCCGCTCGTCGACTTCGCAACGTACCCCCGCGCCGCCCAGCTCGGCGCTCACCCGGCGGGCGTACTCGACGTGGCGGTCGGCGATCGGCAGGACGACAGCCTGGACGGGCGCCAGCCAGAGCGGGAACTCGCCGGCGTAATGCTCGATGAGGATCCCGACGAAGCGCTCGAAGGAGCCGAGCAGCGCGCGGTGGATCATCACCGGGCGGTGCTCTGAGTTGTCGGCGCCCGTGTAGGCGAGCTCGAAGCGCTCGGGCATCGAGTAGTCGAGCTGGACGGTGCCGAGCTGCCACGAGC
>JAUJNZ010000001.1:301960-389162 GCA_030447905.1 Thermoleophilaceae bacterium | reverse complement strand
AGAAGCCCATCCAGCCGAGCTCGGCGAACTCGGTCTTGTGGGCGTGGAACATCACCTGACCCGGGAAGCGAAAGCGCATCTCGAGGATCCCCCGCTGGGCCTGCCCGAGCATGATCGTGTCCGTGAACTCGTTGGGCCTCAGCGACGTCCCCGTCGGGTAGTAGTCGAAGAAGTGCCCGTGGACGTGTAAGGAGTTGATCGGGTCGTACTCGAGGATGTTCACGAGGTAGATGCGCACGAGCTCCCCCCGACTGACCTTGATCGGCTCGTTGACGTGGTGAAAGCCGACGGTGTTGACGGCGTAGACCTGATTGCCCTCGGCGTCGAAGTTGGTGTTGAAGCCGTTCATCATCATCACCATCTCGTCCGCGTCCTCGCGCCCGTCCTTCGGGTCGATGATGAAGGTGCCGTAGAGGCCCCGGGCGATGTGCTCGGCGAGCGGTCCCACGTGGCAGTGGTAGAGGTGGACGCCGAACGGGTCGGCGTCGAACTCGTAGACGGTGCTCTTGCCTGGGGGGATGGAGCCGTCGCCCTCCTCGGGGACGCCGTCCATGGCCGGAGGATGAAAGCCGTGGAAGTGCATCGTGTGCGGATGCTCTGAGCCGTTCACGAAGCGCACGCGGAGCTTCTCGCCCTGGCGGCAGCGAAGCGTCGGCCCCGGCACCCGGCCGTTGAAAGTCCACGCCGGGAACTTCACCCCGGGCGCGACCTCGATCTCCTTGTCGGAGGAGATCACCTCCCACTCACGGTAGACGCGGCCGTTGATCCGCCGCGTCTTCCCCCAGTCGAAGTCGCGCAGGATGTCGGTGGGGTTGAAGCCGTTGGCGCGGTGGTCGACCGTCCGGCCGCTCTGAAACGCGGGGCCGTTGATGCCGCCGCCGTGGCCGCCCATGGTCGGCTTGGCGCCGGACTGGCCGGGGCCGCGATCGGGCGGCGCCGCTTGTGCTGCGCCCGTGGACCAGGGGTGGCGGTGGGGGCCCAGCAGCGAGTGGATGAGCGGGAGAGACGCGGCGGCGGCGCCGCCGCCGGCGAGCATCTTTCTACGGCTTAGTTTGCTCATGGACGGCACCTTATCATAGGTTTTGGACGCCCAAACAAGCTTAGGCGCTCTGGCGCGGTACGGGGAGGCAGCCGTCCTCGCGGGAAGACGCCCGCTGTGGGGCCAATCCGTGCCCGAGAAAAGGCCACCGCGGAGGCCCACTAGGGAAACGTGGCTTCTCCTGCCGAGCGCGGTCACGAGGCCAGCGCGATCAGCGCCTCGACCTCGCGACCGCAACCCCCGGCAACCAGTCGACGCCGCTTTCAGGCACGATCGTCCTGTATTCGGCTGCCGAGCGCGCCGACGGGCATCTTCCCCGAATAAGCGTCGCCGCCCCGCCTCCATTGACGCGGTGCCTCGTGACACCGCGTCGCCGCAGCTAGCCGCCTTCGTACTTGATCGTCTCCTTGTCCGAGACCACGTTGCCCGCGAGGTCGGCGACGTTGTCGATGATCAGCGGCATGCTCCGATCCGGGTGGAGCGCTCGGGCCAGCGACACCTCGACCCTCGCCCGGTCCGCGCTCAGCGCCAAAGCCGAGGCCTCGTGCGTATGGGGAGAATCCGCGTTCAGATGCTCGACGTAGAAGTGCCGTGACGAGAGGTTGATGGTGTCGTCGGCGACAGCTTCGTTGAACGTCACGAGGATCGTGCTGGCGTCGACCACTGTTACGGCGTCGACTCTCGGGGGCTCCGAATCGCTGGTGGACTTCGTGTGCGCCAGAGCGCCAGCGGGCCCAAGAGCGGCGAACGCTCCCAAGAGCGCGACGGCCAGACTCCGCCGGGTGGACCATCTCAGCGTGTTCATCTTAATGTCTTCTCCTTCTTGGATCGGTTTCATTTCTCGTTAGCTCGCTCACCACGGCGGTGCCGGCGGCGCGCGCGCCGGGTTCAGCCACGCATCGATCTCCCGGTTCGCGGTCACGAGGCCAGCGCGATCAGCGCCTCGATCTCGCGACCGCAATTCCCGCAACCAGTCGACGCGCCAGTCGCCCGGGCGACCTCGTCGCGGGTGCTCAAGCCGTCTGCGCGGATCGCGCCCACGATCTCTCCGCGCGTCACCTGCCGGCACAGGCAAACGAGCTCTGTTTCGCCCTGCTCGGCGAAGGCGCCATCGCTGCCTCCGGCCCGCTCGCCGTCCGACCCTGGGTCGCCCGATCCCGGCGCAGGCGGCCGCAGGGCGGTCTTCGACGGGGTGGCCGCGGCGAGTAGCTCGGCCGGCAACTCGCCGCTACGCAGCAGTCGCCCGAACTCTTGCCCAAGGGCCTCGTCGCCGATCGCGAGCGCCCCGACCGGGCGGTCGCCGACGAGCACGAGCTTTGCGTAGGTTCCGCGCTCCTCGTCGCTCCAGGCGACCTCGCGCTGTCCGGGTCCAGCGGTCGGCGAGCCGCCGGCGAAGACGCTGACGCCCACCACCTTCAGCGTCGTTGACACCACCGCCGCCGCGAAGGCCGACGGCGACCCACTCAATGAGGCCCCGGCGACTCGAGCCTGGTCGAGCAAGGGTGCCCACAGCCCGTAGACCGAGCCACCGTGCTCAGCACACTCGCCGACCGCCCAGACGCCCGGTGCGCTTGTCGCCATCTCGTCGTCGACGAGGATGCCCCGCCGCGTCTCGATCCCGGCCTCCCGCGCAAGGGATACCTCCGGTCGGACCCCGGCGGCGACGACCACGAGGTCGGCCAAGAGCTCCTGGCCATCCTCCAGCTGAACTGAGCGTGACCTGATCGATCGGACCGACTGCCCGACGAGCGCACTGAGCCCCGTCTGAGCCAGGGCGCGTCCGAGCATGGCCGCGCCCCCGCGGTCAAGCTGCTGAGGCATGAGGCGATCGGCGGCCTCGACCACGGTGACCTTCATCCCGCGCGCCAGCAATCCGGCTGCCGCCTCGAGCCCGAGGAGGCCGCCGCCGATGACGACCGCGCTGGCTCCCGCGGCGGCGGCCGCGGCGATCCGGTCGGCGTCCGCGCAGGTACGGAACGCGAAGACGTGCTCGGCTTCGGCGCCGGGGAGCGGCGGCAGGAAGGGGCGCGAGCCGGTCGCGAGCACGAGTGCGTCATAGCCGAGACGCCCGCCCCGGCAATCGACCACCGCGCTGCGGTCGAGGTCGATCGACGCGGCCGGCAAGCCGGCGCGGAGGATGATCCCGTTGGCGGCGAACCAGGAGGCGGGACGCGGCTCGATCTCGCGCCGATCACAGCTGCCCGCCAGCAGCTTCGACAGCAGTATGCGGTTGTAGGTTCGCCCCGGCTCCTCGCCGAGCATGGTGATGCGCCAAGTCTCGGCCGGGCGTCGGCGAAGGGCCTCCTCGACGACGGCGAGGCCCGCGAGGCCGGCCCCGACGACCACCAGCCGGCGTTGGATGGCCGCGCTGGCCCGCGGCCCGGCCAACCTCGTCGCCACGTCGGTCTCCGAAGGCGCTAATGGCAGATCGTCCACGGGCGAGGGAGTCGCCTCGGTGGCCTCGGCGGGCGCAGGCCGCTCCCCGCCTAACGGGGTCGCCCTCCGCGGGGCGAGCAGCGTCCGAGGCTCGTCTTGGCGCGCCGGACCGGCCCGGCCAGACCGAGCCAGTGCGCCGGCGAGTAGCTCGACGGCGCGGCGACCGTACTGGCGGGAGTGGACGCCGATCACCGCTAGCAGCCAGAACGAAGCGGCGAGATGCTGGTCCGCCCAAACTACGCTCGAGAGCAGGAGAACGCCGGTGAGGATCGTGTAGCCCGAGAGCGCAGAGCCCATGTGCGCCACGAGCGCACTCCACCGGCGTCTAGCCCGGCTCGGCTTGGCGCGCGCTCCCAGCAGGGCAAGCTTTACGCCCACAGCGCCGAAGAAAGCGCTGCTGAAGCCCACGTGCGAATACACGACTGCGGCACCCGTGGCCACGCCCCACACCGACTCGACGAAGAGCGGTATGGCGGTAGCAACGCTGGCTGCGAGCGTGACGACCAGCACGGCGGTCGTGAGTCCGAGCCGGCGCGAGCGACCTTCGTCCAACGCCGGCGCGGCGAGACCAGCGCTCGCCCGATCAGCCGAGCGACCCACGCGCGTTGGCCAGGACCCACCCGAGGATGACGCCGGCCGCGAAGATGGCCCAGTTATGGAGGCGAACGAACGCGGTCGCCTCCGACTGGATGAACGGAAGGCTGGGAAGCACGGCCAGCGCCGCCCCGACCCAAAGGGCGCCGATGTGAAGGCGGCTGACCTCGGCTCGGCGATGTGGCCACGGCTCTTCCGAGCGACGGTCTGCGGCCGGCTCCCGCTGGGTGAGACCGGCGCGGGACTGCTGAGTTTGACCTGCCATAGTTATAGATTAGGTTACTCAAGACAGCAAGTCAAGTCCTTTCGGAGGTCGCCGGGAAGGGCTCCGACGGGGCGCGTCCAAGCACGAGGTCCTTGGCGCCCCAGGGAACGAGTTCGGCGCGGTCGGTGACTCCCCCTCTCCGGGTCGACCTGATAGAGGTGCCGGGCCGAGAACGAGGGCGGAGAGATGCTCGCCCTCCGTGAACGTCGCGTTCGTCCTCACCTCTGTCCCGCTCGCCCTCACCGCAGGCGCGAGGTTGCCGCAGGCCGAGGCCCAACCACGGCACGTGTCAGCCTGCTGTGGCAGCGAGCTCCTTGAGCGCATACTTGCCGTTCGCCTCCCCCGTGCGCTCGCGCGGTAGTCGCCCGCGGAGCAGGCGTCGCAGTGGGTCGTCCGCTCGGCCCCGACCGCCTCGTCGACCCCCTCGAGCGACACGTAGCGAGCGAGCCGCAGCCGAGCTCGGCGCCGGAGGTTTACCCCCGAGTCCGGCGATGTCCGAGGGGCTGGAGCTCGTTACCGCCGTGCGCATCTCCGCCCCCGCGATCCAGTCTCGCTGCCACCGGGATCGACTTGTCGACGCCGCAGGAGATGGTCGCTACGAGCCCCCGGTGGAGGAGGTCGCCACTATGCGCGGCCTCCTCTGGCACGGACCTCTAACAAGACGACCTAACGGCCGCAGCGGCGCGGAAGCCGCGAGCCGGACCGAGCTCCGACAGAACCGGGCGGAGCCGTAGCCCCGCCCCCTTTCCCGCTGTCTCGGCTCGACTACCTATTGTTCGGGCAGTTCGAGTGCTCCTCGGCTCGCGCCCCGTCGGTAACCAGCACCGCCTGCTCGCTCGGAAAGCCCTGGGCGAGGTCGACCGCGTTGAAGTCCGACGCCGGCCCCGCGACCGGCGAGCCGAACAGGTCCCCGGGGCGCCCGTGGTCGACGGCGTTGGGCTCACCGCCGGCGTTTCGGTCCTTCTGGGGCTGGCCGACCGCGTTCTGGTTGCCCGAGCAGTCGTCGCCCACGGTCAGGCCGTCGTTGCTGGCCGAGGCGACGCCCGGCGTCAGGGCCAGGGCGAAGCACGAGCCCAGGGTTGCGAGGGTCTTTCTCATCATTGGCTTCCTTTCGTTCGGAGAAGTTAGCCCGAGCCGCCGACATTCGCCCACGGCTCTAGGGGTTTGCCGATCTCTTGAGCTTAGCCGGCTCGGCGGGGACCCATACCGATACCGTCGCTAGGGCGCCGCTGCGGAGACCGAGTCGGCGTACATGGGCTCTATCGTGCGATCGCCTGGACTCGCCGCGCAGGAGCCATTCGCTCCGCTACGGACCTTGCCTGGCTTTCAAGATACGACGCTCGGCACCGGCGTTCACGAAGTGCCACCAAGCGCTGGTGCGGCTTCGTCCAGAGCCGCGGCGAGCAAGGAACCGCCTTCTACCGCGGCCGACGAGCGTGTGTCCGCGGTCATCGCGCTGGCACGCGCGCTCGCGGAGCAACCAGGTCCATCTCGCAGCCTGCCGGATCATCGACGGAGCTCGTGCCGATGTCGCGGCGTCTCTCCACCCGAGCCGTCGAGGCCGGGCGTTATCGCGGCGCTCGGTCTTGGCGCTCTCGCCACGGTCTGCTGTGCCGCCTTGCCCGTCCCTGCTCTTGCCGCCAGCCTCGGCCATCGGCACGCTCCTGGCATGGGGGCGGCGTCGGGGCGGCGCTGTGCTGGCCGGCGCGCTCATGGGGCGCAGACGCCGTGCGAAGGCCACCAGGCCGGACGCCCCTAACTCCGGCGGCATGGGGGGACAACCCTTACCGCCGGGGACTAGCTAGGTGAAGCCGGGATAGAGGGTCATGCCGCCGTCGACGAAGAGGGTCGCACCGGTCACATACGTCGCCTCGGGCCCCGCGAGCCACGCGATGGCGCCGGCCACCTCTTCCGGCGTGCCCATGCGGCCCCAGGGGATCTCGTCCTCGACGGCGCGCCGTTTCTCGGGGTCTTCGAGGACGTCGCGGTTGATCGGCGTCGCGATCGCCCCCGGGGCGACGCTGACCACCCTAATCCCGTGAGGCGCGAGCTCCTTGGCGATGCTCTGAGCGAACAGCTTCAGGCCGCCCTTGCTGGCGCAGTAGTGGCTGAAGCTGTCCCAGGGGACCATTTCGTGGACGCTCGTGACGTTCACGATCGCGCCGTGGGAGCGGCGCTCGATGAGCCGCCGGGCGGTCTCGCGGGCGCAGAGGAACGAACCGGTCAAGTTCACGGCCAGGATGCGGTTCCACTCCTCGAGCGGCATATCCACTAGGGGGAAGGGCTTCTCGACTCCGGCGTTGTTGACGAGGAGGTCGATGGTCCCGAGCTCATCCTCCGCGCGGCGGAACATCTCCGTCACGGCGCCCTCGTCGGAGACATCAGCGGCGATGGCCGTGGCTCGGCCGCCCTCCGATCCCACCTCCTCGACGACTTCGCGAGCCCCCTCCCCGCCGCCCACGTAGTTGACGACGACGGCTGCGCCCTCCTCCGCCAGCCGCTTGACGGTCGCCCGGCCGATCCCCGACGATCCTCCGGTGACGAGCGCGCGGCGCCCCGCGAGCCGCCCGCCGTCGTTTCGCTGAGCGTCGGGCATGTCGCGTCCTCCTAGCGCCGGGCGGGTTGGTCGCCGGCGCGGTGGACGGGGTGGCCGCCGAAGCCGTGACGGAGGAGCGCGACGGCCTTGGCCTGCACGGAGTCGGGGTCGCGATTGCATCAGCGCCGTCTGGGCGTCGCCCGTGACCGGAGTCGGGATGTCGCGCTCGAGCGCCCAGCGCAACACCCACTTCACCTCCGCCGTGTCCTCCACGTAGGTCGAGAGCTCGTCCAGGTCGGGCTCTGCGCGCAGGCCGTCTCGCATCAGCTCGACCAGCCATGAGCGGATCACCGAGCCGTGCATCCAGTTGTCGAGGAGGCTCGGGACGTCGAGGTCGTAGTCGCAGCGCCCGAGCATCTCGACACCCTCGGGGATGGCCTGGAGCATGGCGAACTCGATGGCGTTGCGCACGAGCTTGGCGAAGTGGCCGGCGCCCGGGCGACCGGCGAAGACGACGCCGCCCTCATCGACGGCAAGGTCTCGCAACAGCGGAGCCACGAGCTCGAAGCCCTCCCGCTCCCCGCCGACCATGAAGCACGCTCCCTCGCTCGCTCCCTTGAGGCCTCCGCTCGTGCCCATGTCGAGAAGGCGCACGCCCGCCTCGGAGAAGAGGGCGTGGCGGCGCTCGGAGTCCTGCCAGTGCGAGTTGCCCCCGTCGACGAGGACGTCACCGGTAAGAGCAGCGGCCTGAGCGCCTGACAGGTCTCCTCCGTCGCCTCGCCATGGGGGACGTAGAGGAGTAGGACGCGCGGTCGCTCGAGCGCTTCCACGAGGTCCTCGAGCGACCACGCCGGCTCGAGGCCGTCCTTCGCCACCGCCTCGGTCGCCGCGGCGTCGAGGTTGTAGCCCACGACCTCATGCCCCCTCCCGACCGCCTGGCGCGAGAGCCCGGCGCCCATGCGCCCGAGCCCGACCATTCCGAACCTCATCGCCTGCCTCCTTGGGTTGGTTGGGCCGCTCGAGCGGGCCGACCCGCGCTCACCCGAGCGCCCGGTCGAGGTTCACCGCGGCACTGATCAGGGCCAGGTGGGTGAAGGCCTGGGGGAAGTTGCCGAGCTGCTCGCCGGTGGGGCCGATCTCCTCCGAGTAGAGGCCGACGTGGTTCGCGTAGGTGAGCATCTTCTCGAAGGCGAGCCGCGCCTCGTCGAGCCGCCCCGCCCGGGCGAGCGCCTCGACGTACCAGAACGAGCACATCGAGAAGGTGCCCTCCTCCCCGCGTAGCCCGTCGGGCGAGGCTTCGGGGTTATAGCGGTAGACGAGCGAGTCGGAGACGAGCTCCTCGCCGAGCGCATCGAGGGTTGAGAGCCAGCGCGGGTCGGTGGGAGATATGAACTTGACGAGCGGCATCAGCAGGACGGCGGCGTCGAGCACGTCCGTGTCGTAGTGCTGGACGAAGGCGTGCCTGCGCTCGTGCCACCCCTTTCGCATGACCTGGTGGTAGATGTCGTCGCGGGCCGACATCCACCGCACGATGTCGCCGGGCAGGCCGCGTTGGCGGGCGATCCGGACTGCCCGCTCCACGGCGACCCAGCACATGAGCCGTGAATAGGTGAAGTGCTGGCGCCCTCCGCGCGTCTCCCAGATTCCCTCGTCGGCCTGGTCCCAGTTCTCGCAGACCCATTCGACGAGCCGGCAGAGGTCGGTCCAGGCGTCGTGGTGGAGCAGCCTGCCGTGCTTGTTGTAGAGGTAGACCGAGTCCACGAGCTCTCCGTAGGCATCCAGCTGGAGCTGGTCGGCCGCGCCGTTGCCGATGCGCACCGGGGCGGAGCCTCGGTAGCCCTCGAGATGATCGAGCTGTTCCTCGGGGAGCTCCGACCGTCCATCGATCCCGTACATGATCTGTAGGGGACCGGAGGCGTTTGGCGTTCGCTCGCGGAAGCGGTCCGTGAGCCAACCCATGAACCCCTCGGCCTCCTCGGTGAACCCGAGGCGCAGCAGCCCGTAGAGGGAGAAGGCGGCGTCGCGGATCCACGTGTAGCGGTAGTCCCAGTTGCGCGGACCGCCGAGCTGCTCGGGAAGGCTCGTGGTCGGAGCCGCCACGATTGCGCCCGTCGGCTCGTAGGTGAGGAGCTTGAGCGTCAGGGCGGAGCGGTGGACGACCTCCCGCCAGCGGCCCTCGTAGCGGGATTGCGACAGCCAGCGGCGCCAGAACGAGGCCGTCTCGTCGAGCAGCGCCTCGATCTCCGGCCTTGCGTAGGGCCGCGGCTCGTCATCGGCCTCGGCTCGGTCGAGGACGAATCTCGCCCGCTCGCCAGCCGCCAGCGAGAAGGCGCCGTGCGCCCCGGTGCCCGAGGTCTCGAGCGGGACCGAGGCGGAGAGGGACATCGAGAGCGAGGCGGAGCGGAAGACTGCGCCGTGCTCGTGCGTCTCGACCGCGTGGCCTTCGCGACCATAATCGAAGCGCGGCTCGACCTCGACCCGGAAACGCATCGCCTCACGGATGCAGACGACGCGGCGGATCAGGCGGTGGCGGTGGGCCTCGCCGGGCGATCTCTCGATCGGCATGAAGTCCTGCACCTCCGCCACGCCTTCCTCGCTGAGGAAGCGAGTGATCAAGATGTTGGTGTCGGGGAAGTAGAGCTGCTTGGTCGTCCAGGCCCCCGCCTCGGGGACGATCCGCCAGAAGCCGCCACGATGCTTGTCGAGGATGGCCCCGAAGACGCTCGGCGAGTCGAACCGCGGACAGCAGTACCAGTCGATCGTCCCCTCGCTTCCCACGAGGGCGACGGTGTGGAGGTCGCCGATAAGACCGTGCTCGGCGATGGGGAGGTACCCGTCCATGCTAGACCGGTAGTCGTGCTGAGCCCTGACAACGCTGAGCCCGGCGGCGGCTCAGGACGGCTCCGACGACGGCTCCATAGACCAGGTCGGCCACCCTGGGGAAGTAGAACAGAGCACGAACGCGGTGGAAGCGTCGGCCGACCAGGTCGAGATCGAGCGCCGCCATGGCGCGCAGCGCTGCCTGCGACCGTCGTGCGGCGCCGTGGCAGTGCAGGGTCGACGGTCCGCCGCTCAGCGCCGCCGCCACCACGCCGGCGCGAAGGCCGTCACGGAGTCGTCTGCCGCGACGGAGGCGCCTGCGCCGGCCTGCGTCCTCGCACCGGTCCGGGAGCCGGCGCAGCCGACCTCACAGGAGGAGGCGCCTCTGGGATCTCCGGTAGTCATCTATGAGGAGCCCTGCCATCCAGGCCGCGGCGCCTCCGAGCCTCGCCCAGATAGGCGATCGGCGGACCCTCGCCGCTCGGGTCGTCGGCAGGCACGAACGCCGTCGTGGCCTCCGGTCGCGAGGCCTCCGCCGCCATGGCCGCGGAGAAGCGATCGCCGAGTCGACGGATCACCGCGGCGAAGCGGCGGCGAAACCACGTACGGCCCCCGAGCGCCAGCAGAAGCCGGTCGACGACGTTGGCCTGCTCGAGCTCGGCCGAGAGGTGCACCCATGTCCCTCCGTGGTGAGGCGTCAGCCCCCACCTCACCCGGGCGCTGGTGCGCCGGCCCACCTGCGCGCTTCCGCTCATGCTCTCCGTGGGCGTCGCCTCGAGGACGCACGTTACCGCGGTCCGTGCCAGACCGAACGGCCCGTGCATCCGGATTCTCCCCCCGTGGGCGCCCGCCTCGGGTGACGGGCGCTCCAGGCTGAGGATCTCGATGAACGGGTCGGCGAGGTGCCAGTGATTCTCGAGGTCCGCGAGGAATGCGAACACGCGCGGCGGGGGAGCCGGTACGAACCCGGCTGCCTCGATCTCGTGCACCGAATCGGCGATCATGCCCGCCCGGGGGCCTCCGCGGCCGCGCGCCCGCTCGCGGCGCCGGCCCCGATGCCGGCCAGGCCGAGCAGGAGGTGGAGGATGTTGTCGGGCGTGTTAATAGGGATGAGGCCGAGGATCTCACCGCCGTCGCCGGCGATCGAGCCCAGCACGAAGACGAGGACGTAGGCCACCCCCAGGCCGAGGGCATATGCGCGCGCGGCGGCCCCCGCGGCGACGAGCCCCAGAGCGCCGGTGGCGATGTGCACGACGTTGTGCCATCCGTTGACGTCGAGCACTCCGAGGACGGCGTCGCGCTCGACGGCGTCACCTACGGCAAAGCTCGTGTTGTAGAAGAAGCCGAGGACGCCGGCGGCAACGAGCACCCCGCCCACGACGAGCGCGTAGATGCGTGCGGGACCGAACTTCTGCATGCGAGATCTCCTTCTGTCGTGGGAAGGGCGAGCGACCGTCAGGGCGCCCGCCTGCTTCGGCGTGTCGTCCTCGGCTTAGCGCTGCGGCGATGCGCTTTCTTACGCACGCCGCGTAAGGGGCACGCGGTCGACGACGCGAAGATGGCATCGAGAGACCCGGCCCCTCAGCTCCCAGACGACGCGGGCTCTCTCATCCCTGATGACGAGAGCTCTTGACCAGCCTCTCGCTGGTAGCGTGGCCGTATGGGCGCGAAGGACAGCGGCTCCCCGACCGCTGGCCGCGACGTGGAGGCCCGCGTCGACGGAGAGGCTGAACGGGGCGTCCCTCCGCGCCCGACCGCCGGCTCCGAGCTCTCGAAGCCCGACTCCGGGCGCTGGGTCGAGGAGCTCAGCACCGAGGGAAGGGTTCGTGATGACGCCGTGGCCCGCCTCCACGCCTTGCTGCTGCGGGCGGCCCGCTTCGAGGTCAAGCGGCGCCGCGGGAGCTTGCCTCATCTGCGCGGCGACGAGCTCGAGGACATCGCCCACCAGAGCGCCGATGACGCCGTGGTCGCGGTGCTCGGAAAGCTCGGCGACTTTCGCGGCGAAAGCCTCTTCACGACGTGGGCGTACAAGTTCGCTCTGCTGGAGACCGCCGTGAACCTGCGACGCCGGGCGTGGCAGGGGCGCGAGACCCCGCTCGAGCCCGAGAGCTGGCCACACTTCGACGATCCCCATGCCTCCCCCGAGGCGGACGCCGAGCGCTCGGAGCTCATGGCCGCCATCGGGGACGCGGTCGCCACCGCGTTGACTCCTCACCAGCGTCACGTCCTCGTCTCAGTCGCGCTCAACGACGTGCCGATCGACGTGCTGGCCGACCGCCTCGGCACCACTCGCGGCGCCCTCTACAAGACCATCCACGACGCCCGTCGCAAGCTTCGCACCAAGCTGGCGGAGTCGGGACTCGAGGTCGCAGCAGCGGGGGAAGGGGCGCGCCCGTGACCAAGCGCATGCTCGAGCCGGGCGAACTCGGCCGCTTGCTGGGTCCGGGCGGGAATGAGCTCCTGTGCGAGAGCTGCTTCGAGGAGCTCGACCGGTACGTCGAGCTGGGCCTCGGTGACGCCGACGCCGACGCCCAGATTCCGGGCATGAGGGAGCACCTCGAGGGCTGTCCTGCCTGCCGGGAGGACTACGAGAGCCTGCGCGCGTTCGTCCTGAGCGAGGGTCGAAAGGCGAGGTGAGGGCGGGCGGAGGCGAGCCGCTTCGGCAGGTCGCTCCGCCCGGTCACACACGACCGCGTAGGTGCTGCGGCGGCAGGTAAGAGAAGGTGCTTGAGCGACGCCAACGGACCAGAGTGCGAAGCAAACGCGCGCTGCGATCATCGCCGGTCAACGGATCCAAGGAGAGAGATGTCAGCCAGCCCCACGTTCGTCATCGTCGGCGCGAGCCTCGCCGGTGCAAAGGCCGCGGAGACCCTCCGCGAGGACGGGTTCGACGGACGGGTCGTGCTGATCGGAGGCGAGCCCGACCGTCCGTACGAGCGCCCGCCCCTGTCGAAGGAGTACATCCGCGGCGAGGCCGAGCGGGAGAAGGTCTTCGTGCACGCGGAGGGCTTCTACGCCGAGCGCGACATCGAGCTGCGGACCTCGACGGAGGTGACCGCGATCGATCCTTCGACCTCGGAGGTGATCCTCGGCGAGGACGAGCGCCTGCCTTACGACCGGCTCCTGCTCGCGACCGGGGCGGCCCCGCGCCGGCTGCCGGTGCCCGGCGCCGACCTCGACGGATTGCTCTACCTGCGTGACCTCGAAGACGCGGAAGCGATCCGCGAGCGCATCGCCCGTGGGGGCAAGCTGGTCGTGATAGGCGCGGGCTGGATCGGTGCCGAGGTCGCCGCCTCCGCGCGCGATAAGGGCCTCGAGGTCACGATCGTCGAGCAGGGCAACGTGCCGCTCGAGCGGGTCCTCGGCCCTCAAGTCGGCGAGATCTTCCGCGACGTACACGCAGAGCATGGCGTCGAGCTGCTCGCGGGCGCGGGACTCGAGGCCTTCGAGGGAGGCGGCACGGTCGAGCGCATCCGCCTCGCGGACGGGCGCACCGTCGAGTGCGACTTCGTGGTCGCGGGCATCGGCGTGGTCCCGCGCTCAGAGCTGGCCGCCCGGGCGGGCCTCGAAGTGGACAACGGCATCGTCGTCGATGAGCGCCTAGAGTCGAGCTCACCCGGCATCTTCGCCGCCGGCGATGTGGCGAACGCTCGCCATCCCGTGTTCGGGCGCCTGCGGATCGAGCACTGGTCGAACGCCCTCAACCAGGGGCCCGCCGCCGCCCGGGCCATGCTCGGTCGCGGCCAGCCCTACGATCGGGTGCCCTACTTCTTCTCCGACCAGTACGACATCGGGATGGAGTACGCCGGTCACGGGAGCGGCACGGACGAGGTCGTCCTCCGCGGCGATCCCGCCAGCCGCGAGTTCATGGCCTTCTGGCTCCGGGAGGGGCGAGTAGCGGCCGGCATGAACGTCAACGTCTGGGAGGTCACCGAGGCCGTCCAGGCCCTCGTGCGCTCTGGCATCGAGGTCGACCCCAGCCAGCTCGCCGACCCCGCCGTGCGCCTCGAAGACCTGGGGACCGAGCGGCCGACTACATCGAAGCCCGCAACCGGGCTTCGCAAGCTCGCCACGCAGGGCGCTCGCTTTCCGAAGCGCTTCCTCCAGGCCCGCTTCGGCAAGGCCGACGACGCTCCGGTGTCCTCCCTCGCCAACGGGGAGGCCCGGATCCTTCAGATCGATGGCACTAAGGCCGCCTGCTACCGCGACGAAGACGGCTCGGTCCACGCCTGCTCGCCTGTCTGCACCCACATGGGCTGCCTGATCGACTGGAACGCCGGCGAGCGCACGTGGGACTGTCCCTGCCACGGCTCGCGCTTCGATCCCGACGGGCGCGTCCTCGAGGGACCCGCCAAGAAGCCATTGAAGGAAGTGCACACCGACGAGACGTCCAAGGCGGCCGCCGCCGTGCGGGAGGGTCGATGAACCACCCGACAGGAATCGCACGCGGGCGCGCCCTGAGGTCAGGCGAGCCTCGTGGAGCCTCAAGGCGAGTAACTCGTTGTCAAGGCAGGCGCCGAGCCGGCCGTTCCTTCTGACGGCTGCCGGATCCGGCCCACTAGCACGAGGCCGTCGCCGCCCGGGCGCGGTCAGGAGAACAGCCTGTTAGCGCCTCGTGTGCGCTGCTCGCGGGAAGGCCGCCCTGGGCTGCGAAGGGCGCTCGGGCTGAGCTTCGATCGCCGGGTAGCCTTGGCCTCCCGATGAACCGCACCGCCACCGCCACCCGCGCGACCGCGGAGACGGAGATCGACCTCTCGCTTGCGCTCGACGGCACGGGCGCGGGTGAGCGGTGCACCGGCGTCGGCTTCTTCGACCACATGCTCGACTCGCTCGCGCGCCACGGCCGCCTCGACCTCGACGCGGAGGTCCGCGGCGACCTGGAGACGGGCGCCCACCACACCGTGGAGGACACGGGCCTGCTGCTCGGCCGCGCGCTCGACGAGGCGCTCGCCGACCGCGCCGGCGTCGTCCGCTTCGGCGACGCCACCGTGCCGATGGACGAGGCGCGGGCGAGCGCGGCGATCGACCTCTCCGGGCGGCCGCTGTGCGTGTTCGACGGGCGTCGCCTTCCGGCGATGACGATCGGCGGCTTCGAGACCGAGCTGTGCGAGGAGTTCATGCGCGCGGTGGCGAGCACGGCCCGGATGACCCTGCACGTGCGGATCGAGGCGGGAACCAGCGCCCACCACATGATCGAGGCGGCGTTCAAGGCGTTCGCGCGCGCGCTGCGGGCGGCGGTGGCGATCGACCCGGACGCGCGCGGCGGCGTTCCCTCGACCAAGGGAGTGCTCTGATGGACGCGGCCCGGATCGCCATCCTCGACTACGGCATGGGCAACCTCCGCTCGATCGAGAAGGCGATCGAGCGGGTCGGCGCGCGGGCGGATCGGACGAGCGACGTGGAGCGCGTCCGTCGCGCCGACGGGCTCGTGCTGCCCGGCGTGGGGGCGTTTCCCAAGGCGATGAGCGAGGTGCGGTCTCGCGGCTTCGACCGCCTGCTCTCAGAGCGTCTTGCCGCGGGCGTCCCCGTGCTCGGCATCTGCCTCGGCATGCAACTTCTGTTCGAGCGCTCCAGCGAGCTCGGTGGAGGGGAGGGGCTCGGGGTCCTGGCCGGGGAGGTGCGCCCGCTCGAGGCCGGCGGGCTCAAAGTCCCTCAGATCGGCTGGAACGCGGTCGGATGGCGCCGGCCCTCGGCGATCACCGAGAAGTTGCCGCAACCCTGCGCCTTCTACCACGTGCACTCCTTCGCGCCCGCGCCGGCCGACCCCGAGAACATCGTCGGGATCGCCACCTACGGGGCCGAGTTCGTCTCCGTGGTCGCTCGCGAGAACGTGTTCGGTGTGCAGTTCCACCCCGAGAAGTCGGGGCCCGATGGCCTCGCTCTGCTCGCGGCCTTCGTGCGCCTGAGCGCGGGAGCGTCCGCGGTGGGAGACGGGCGGCGTGGCGCGGTCGCCTCGAGCGCGTGATCCTCCTTCCCGCGGTCGACATCCGCGGCGGCCGCGCCGTCCGGCTGCGGCTCGGCGACTTCGACGCGGAGACCGTCTACGCCGACTCCCCGCTCGCGGCCGCGCGGGCGTGGGTCGAGGCCGGCGCGCGGGCGCTGCACGTCGTCGACCTCGACGGCGCCCGCAGCGGCGAGCCACGACACCTCGACGAGCTCGAGCGCATGGCGGAGGAGGTGGACGTGCCGATCCAGTGGGGAGGGGGCCTTCGCTCGATCGATGACGTGCGCGCCGCCCTCGAGGCGGGCGCCGATCGAGTCGTGCTGGGTACGGCTGGACTGCGTACCCCGGAGTTGCTCGACGCCGCCCTCGAGATCGGCGGGGCAGAGCGGGTGCGGGTGGCCGTCGACGTCCGTGGCGGGTGGATCTCTGTCTCGGGATGGACGGAGCGCAGCGAGGTACGCGCCGAAGAGCTGGTCGAGCGCCTCGAGGCTCGCGGCGTCGAGCGTTTCGTGCACACGAGCGTCGACCGCGACGGGACGCTCGAGGGTCCGGACGTCGAGGCGGTGCGCCGCCTCGCGACCGCGATGCGGGGTCGATTGATCGTCTCGGGCGGGATCGCCTCGCTGGGGGACATCGAGGTGCTCCGCGACTTGGCGCTGCCCAACGTGGAGGGCGTGATCGCCGGCAAGGCCCTGTACGAGCGACGCTTCACCGTGGCCGAGGCCAACGCCGCCCTGGAGCGGTCCCGCGGCGGCGCTCCCGCGCCGCGTTAGCCTCGCCGCCAGGCTCATGCTCCTCAAGCGCGTCATCCCCTGCCTCGACGTCGACGCCGGCCGCGTCGTCAAGGGAACGAACTTCGTCGACATCCGCGACGCGGGCGATCCCGTCGAGCTCGCGATGCGCTACGAGGCCGACGGCGCCGACGAGCTCTGCTTCCTCGACATCACCGCCTCGAGCGACCAGCGGGCGACCGTGGTGGAGCTCGCCCGGCGCACCGCCGACGACGTCTTCATCCCGTTCACCATCGGTGGCGGCATCCGTTCGGTGGCCGACGCTCAGGCCGTGCTCGACGCCGGCGCCGACAAGGTGTCGGTGAATTCGGCGGCCGTGGCCCGACCGGAGCTGATCCACGAGCTTGCCGAGACCTTCGGCGCGCAGTGCGTGGTGCTCGCCATCGACGCCCGGGCCGGCGCCGGCGAGCAGGCTGGCTACGAGGTCGTCGTCCACGGCGGGCGCACGCCGACCGGCCGCGACGCCGTCGAGTGGGCGCGGGCGGGTGTCGACCGCGGCGCCGGCGAGATCCTCCTCACGAGCATGGACCGCGACGGAACCGAGGACGGCTACGAGCTCGAGCTCACCCGTGCGGTGTCAGCCGCGGTCGACGTCCCGGTGATCGCCTCGGGCGGAGCCGGGCGGCTCGAGCACCTCGTCGACGCCGTCGAGGAGGGTGGCGCCGACGCCGTCCTGTGCGCGTCGATCTTCCACTACGGGACGCACACCGTCGGCGAGGCCAAGCAGGCGATGGCCGCCGCCTCGATCCCGGTGCGGGCCGCCTGAAGGCTCGCGGGTTTTGGCTCGCCCTGCGCGGGTGAAGCTGGCACCGATGGCTTCGGACGCCCAGGCCGAGGAGACCGAGCACGAGCTCGAGCGCGACTTGGGCGAGCTCTCCGAGGAGGAGCTGCGCGAGGACTCCTTCGCCGGTGAGCTCTACCGCGGCCTCGCCAACCACCGCCTCATCGATCCCGACGACCCAGACCGGCGACAGGTCTCGCTCAGCTGGCGCCGTGCCGAGGAGGTGGTCAACCGCCTGCGTCGCCACGTCGGGGAGGAGCCTCTGACGCTCGCCCAGACCGGCGGGGAGGGTCGGCTCACAGAGCGCGTCGAGGAGGCGCTTACGCGCCTCGGCTGGAGCGTCCGGCCGCTCGACACCTCGAGCCACGATCCCAGCCACGTGAGCGAGCCGAACTCGCCGGGGCCCGAGGGCCAGGGCGAGCGCGACGCACCTACCGAGCCCCCCCAGGCCTGGCGCGATGCCGACGCGGAGGCCGATCGGCGGTAGCCGTCGCGTTGAGCCGGAGCCGCCGGCCCGAGCGTGCACCGGGCTTTGGGCACACTGAGGCCATGACCGCCGTCGCCCTCCCCGAGCTGCGCAGCCGCATCGAGGCGCTCCCCGCCATGGACCGGGTCCTCCCCGCCCTGGACGGTCTGCCGCCGACCTACCTCGTCGGCGGGGCGGTGCGTGACCTCCTACGCGGCGCCGTCGTCAAGGACCTCGACCTCGCCGTCGTGGGCTCGGCCGACGCCTCCGCCCGCGAGCTCGCCCAGCGCCTCGGAGGCGAGGTCGAGGGCCACGAGCGCTTTGGTACGGCCACCCTGCGCGTCGCCGGCGACCTCTCGCTCGACCTGGCCACCGCCCGGCGCGAGCGCTACCGGCGCCCGGGGGCGCTGCCCGAGGTCGAGCCCGCCTCGATCGAGCAGGACCTCGGCCGCCGCGACTTCACGGTCAACGCGATGGCCGTGGCGCTCTCGGCCGACGAGCGCGGCCGCCTGCACGACCCCTACCGGGGTGCGGAGGATCTCGAGGCGGGCGCGATCCGCGTCCTGCACCGCCACAGCTTCGTCGACGATCCGACCCGCCTGCTGCGCGCCGTCCGCTACGAGGCCCGGCTCGGCTTCACCATGGACCGCGACACCGAGGCGCTGGGGCGTACAGCGGCCGCTGACAGGGCGCCCGAGACCGTGTCGGGAACGCGCATCGGCACGGAGCTGCTCCAGCTGCTCGCCGAAGAGCGACTGCGGCCCGCGCTGGCCCGTCTCGCCGGCCTCGGGCTCGACCGGGCGCTCCATCCGGCGCTCGCGGTCGACGCCGACCTCGCCGGGGCGGCGGCCGACGCGGCGCCGGCGACCGGAGCCGACCGTGCTCTCGCGGCGCTGGCCGCGCTGCTGGCCGGCGCCCTCGACGCGCTCACGGGCTGGCTCGCGAGCCTCGACCTCGGGGCGCCGCGACGCGATCGCGTCGCCGGGGCCGCCCGCAGCGCGGGGCCGATCGCCGCCGCGCTCAACGCCAACCCTCGTCTACCCGACTCCGAGCTTCGCCGCCTGCTCGCGCTCGAGCCACCCGAGGCGCTCGCCTTGGCGCTGGCGCTGGGCGCACCGGCGGAGCCGGTTTCCCGTTACCTGCGCGACCTCCGCGCCGTCGGGCTCGACATCGGCGGGGACGATCTCGTGGCCGCCGGGATCGAGCCCTCGCCGGCGCTCGGCCGCGCGCTCGCCGAGACGTTGCGGCGAAAGCTCGACGGCGAGGTGTCGGGGCGCGAGGAGGAGCTTCGCCTCGCGCTCGCGCTCGCGCGGGACGAGGCGAGGTGAGCGTGAGACCACCCGACCCGATCGAGCTCGAGCTCCCCGGCGCGCGCGTCGCCTTCTCGACTCGCGTCGGCGGCATCAGCGAGGGCTCCTACAGCTCGCTCAACCTCGGGATCCTGACCGACGACGATCCCGCCCGGGTGACCGACAATCGCGGTCGCCTCGCCGCCGCGCTCGGCCTCCCGGCGGAGTCGGTGGCCATGGTATGGCAGGTCCACGGCGCCGAGCTGGCCGAGTGGACCGAGCCGCCTCGCCAAGGCGGCTACGCCTTCCCCGGCGCCCCGCTGCGCCAGATCGACGGGCACCTGACCGATCTTCCGGGCGTGGGCCTCCTCATCCTCGGGGCGGACTGCCTGCCGGTCGCGCTCGCGGGAGCCGGACGGGTGGCCATGCTCCACTGCGGCTGGCGCGGCCTCGCCACCGGCATCATCGAGCGCGCGGTCGCCCGCTTTGCCGAGCAGCCGACCGCGGCGATCGGGCCGGGGATCGGGCGCTGCTGCTACGAGGTCGGCCCCGAGGTGCTGGCCGCCTTCGAGGACCTCGACGGGGTGGCGAGCGGGCGCATGCTCGACCTGCGCGCGGTCGCGCGGGCGCGGCTCGAGGCGAGCGGGGTTCGCCGGATCGAGGACGTCGACCTGTGCACGAGCTGTCGCTCCGACCTCTTCTTCTCCCATCGCCGCGACAACGGGATCACGGGCCGTCAGGGCGGGATCGTGTGGAGAGATCCGTGAGCCCTACCTCGGGTACGCGACCCGGCTTGACCGGTCTGCGCGCCGAGCGGATCGCCGAGAACCTCGCCCGCGTACGGGACCGAATTGCGTCGGCGGGGGCCGATCCGCGGGAGGTCGAGGTCTGCGCGGCGATCAAGTACGTCGCCGCGGCCGAGCTGCCCGCACTGGCGGAGGCGGGCATCGAGGTCGTGGGGGAGAACCGCGCCCAGGATCTGTGGGCCAAGCGCAGCGAGCACGCGGGCCTCTTTGCCTGGGACTTCATCGGCGCGCTTCAGAGCCGCAAGGTCCGCGACCTGGCCGGAGCGGTCAGGCTGATCCACTCGGTGGCCTCGGAATCGGCGCTGCGCCGGCTCGCCGACGATCCGGTGCCCGAGGTGCTCGTGGAGGTCAACGTCGCCGACGAAGAAGGCAAGGCGGGGATCGCCCCCGGCAACCTCCCCGACTTCCTCGCCGGCGCGCCGGTGCCGGTGACCGGTTTGATGACCATGCCGCCGGCCGCCGAGCGCCCCGAGGACAGCCGCCGCCACTTCGCCCACCTCGCCGAGCTCGCGGCCGAGCACGGCCTGGCGCGGCTCTCGATGGGCACGACGCAGGACTTCGAGATCGCGGTCGCCGAGGGTGCGACGATCGTACGCCTCGGAAGCGTCCTCTACGAGGGCGCCGGCGACGCGTCCTGAGACCCCGATCCAGCGAGCTTCGGCGCGGTCTGCGAGCCGATGAGCTGGGGTACCCGAAGGCAGAGCTCCAACGCTCAGCGGACCCCGAGGAACTCGGCGATCGTTCGCGACAGCCGCGCGCCCTGCCAGGCAAGCGGCGACTCGCCCTCCTCCTCGACCGCCAGCTCGACCTGCGGAATCACCTCCGCGTAGGCCATAGCGACCTCCAGGGGATGGCCGGGATCCGAGTCGTCGCGGCTGCCGACGACGAGCGTCGGGACGTTGAGGGTGTTGAGAGCATCCAGACCGCCGTCCCAGGCCCGCGACCGGGGCACGACCTCGACCGCGTCGGCGACGGCGTCGAGGTGGAGGTGAGCCTCGAGCCGCTGGCGGGTCGCGCTAATGACCGACTCGCGCCAGCGCTCCTCGACCCGGGGCTCCCAGGCGTCCAGGAAGCCCTCGACGCCGCCCTCGCGCAGCCCGCGCGCGAGCGAGTCCCAGGCGGCGAGCTCGTCGGCGTCGTCCTTCGGTGCGCCGCGCGATGACGGGGTGACCTGCACGAGCGCGTCGACACGCTCCGGATGCTCTAGGGCGAAGGCGAGGGCGGTCGCCGCGCCCATCGAGCTGCCGGCGAGCACGACCCGCTCGAGCTCGAGGTCGTCGAGCAGTCGCTCGAGATCGCCGACGAGGTCGCGGTACTCGTAGGCCTCGGGGCTCGGCGCCGGCGACGAATCCCCGTGGCCCCGGGCGTCGTAGGCGACGACGCGGTGGCCGTGGCGCTCGAGATGCCGCGAGCCCTGGACGACGTTGTGGCGGGTGGCGGTCACCCCGTGGAGGAGGAGGATCGTCGCGCCCGCGCCGGCGATCTGACCCGCGAGGCGACCGCCGCCGGGCAGCGGCACCTCGAAGCCCGTCGGGTCTGCGTCGCCGGTGGTCGTCATCGCCAAGTTGTAACCTCGACGGCTAGTTTTTCATCGCCCGCGCGAGGATTTTCGCCCGCGCGCGCGAAAGGCACCGCGATGGCCCTGCGCGACACCTGGCACCGTACGCTCGTCTACTTCGGCCTGGCCGAGGACGACCGCTATCCGTACGAACCCGAGCTCGAGGAGGTCGAGCGGGGCCCCGAGCCCGAGACCGAGCTCAAGGCGCGCTACCGGGATCGCCCCAACGTGCGCCGCCTCTCCACGCGCCGCCGCGGCGACGACATCGACGAGATCTTCGGCGACGAGCCGGAGTCGGCCGACAGCCGCCCGACGCGCGCGCTGCGGGCGGTGCCCGAGAACGGGCGCGCCGGGGTCCAGGTGCACCTCGTCGTTCCCAAGAACTTCAACGACGCTCAGCAGGTCGCCGACCAGTTCAAGAACGGGCTTCCAGTGATCCTCAACCTCCAGGGAACCGAGACCGAGCTCACCAAGCGCCTGATCGACTTCTCCTCGGGCCTCGCGTACGCGCTCGACGGCGGCATGCAGAAGGTCGCCGACAAGGTCTTCATGCTCACGCCGCGCAACGTCGAGGTCTCCGCCGAGGAGCGGGCGCGGCTGATCGAGAAGGGCTTCTACAACCAGTCCTGAGCGCACGGCTCCCTCGCACGGCCGGCGCACCTATCCTCTCGGGATGGTCATCGGGCTCATCGGAGCGGGCAACATGGGTTCGGCGCTCGCCCGCGGGCTCGGCGAGCCGCTGCTCGTCGCCGACGCGGACAGAGCGCGCGCCGAGTCGCTGGCGGTGGAGCTCGAGGGCGAGGCGCTCGGCTCTAGCGCCGAGCTGGCCGAGCGGGCCGAGATCGTGATCCTCGCCCACAAGCCGGCTCAGCTGCACGAGGTCGCGGGGCAGACCGGTGGCCGGGCCCGGGCCGTGGCCTCGATCCTGGGCGGGGTCGGCGTGGCGGCGGTCGAGGACGCCTACCCCGGCGTACCGGCCTACCGCTTCATGCCCAATCTGGCCGTCGAGACCCGCCGCGGGGTCGTCTGCTACGCGCCCGGCACGCGGGCGGCCGACGGCCCCGAGCGAGAGCTGCTCGGGCTGGTCGGCCGGCTCGGCACGGTCATCGAGCTCGAGGAGCCGCTGATCGAGCCGGCCACGGCGCTCATGGGCTGCGCGCCCGCCTTCTTCGCCCTCGTGCTCGAGGCGCTCGGCGAGGCCGGCGTGCGCCACGGACTGCCGCCCGAGCGGGCCGCTCTGATGGCCTGCGAGACCATGGCCGGGACCGCCGCGCTGCTCGCGGGACGAGAGCTCGAGACCTCGGAGCTGCGGCGGCGGGTGACCTCTCCCGGCGGCTCGACCGCCCGCGGGCTCGCCGCGCTCGAGCGGGGCGGCGTGCGCAGCGCCTTCGACGGGGCGGTCGACGCGGTGGTCGGGACGGGCCGTCGATGAGGACCTTCGCCGCGAGCGAGCTGCTCGCCATCACCCGCGGCGAGGTCGCGACCTACGTCGCCACCCTGTTCACGGTCTACATCGCGCTGATCATCGTCCGCATCGTCCTGTCCTGGATACCGCGGATGCCCTACAACCCGGTGCTCCGTGCGGTCGTCGGGTTCGTGCAGGACGTCACCGACCCTTACCTCAATCTGTTTCGCCGCATCCTCCCGGCGGTGCGGCTCGGCCCCGCCGCGCTCGACCTCAGCCCGATCGTCGGCATCTTCGTGCTGATGATCGTCCGGGGCATCGTCGTCGCCCTGATCGGGGGCTAGGTGCCCACCGCGGTGGCCCTGTGGCACCGGCAAGGGCCCGCGTCGCCGGCGCGGGCGTGTGCCCTCGCGGCCATCGTCGCGGTGGCGGTCGCCGGGCTCGACCAGGCGACAAAGGCGCTCGCGCTCGAGTGGCTGGCTAGGGGGGAGAGCGTCAGCCTCTTCTTGGGCATCGATCTGCACCTCGTGCGCAACACGGGCATCGCCTTCGGCGCCCTCGCCGGGGCGGGGGAGGGACTGATCGTCGCCGTGACGGTGGTCGCGGTCGTCGCCCTCGTCGGCTTCTTCGCGGTTCGAGCCACCCGGCCGGTCCTGTGGCTGCCGGTCGGCATGGTGCTCGGCGGCGCGGCCGGCAACCTGATCGATCGCGGGCGCACCGGCGCGGTCGTAGACTTCATCGACCCGGCCTTCTGGCCGGCCTTCAACCTCGCCGACACCGCGATCGTGATCGGCGTGCTCGGGGTCCTGTACGCCGGCGAGCGGCGGTCGCAGCCGGCGCGCGAGCCGACCGAGCCACGGGCGGACGCCGCCTGACCCGGCGACCGTCGTGTCGCGACTCGAGCTGACCGCCGGGCCCGACGAGACGGGAGGACGGCTCGACGGGGTCCTCGGCGCCAGGCGCGAGGTCGGGTCGCGCGCGGCCGCCCAGCGGCTGATCGAGGCGGGACGGGTGACCGTGGACGGCCGCCGGCGACAGAAGGGTCACCGGCTCGCCGCGGGAGAGCAGGTGGCGGTCGAGCTCGAGGAGGTGCCCGCCGAAGCCTCGGCCACAGAGCTCCCCACCGCCCCGCACGCGGTCGTATTCGAGGACGACCACCTGATCGTGGTCGACAAGCCTGCCGGCGTGGTCGTCCACCCCGGCCACGGCCGCAAGCACGGCACGCTCGCCCAGGCGCTGGCCGATCGCACCGCGGGCGGAGCGCCCGAGCGGGCCGGCATCGTCCACCGCATCGATCGGGACACCTCCGGGCTGCTGGTGGTGGCGAAGTCCGAGCGGGCGCACGCCGCCCTGAGCGCGGCGCTCCTCCGACGCGCCGTTCGGCGCGAGTACCTCGCGCTCGTCGAGGGAATCCCGGACGCCCGCACAGCGACGATCGACGCGCCCGTCGGCCGCGACCGCGCCGACCGCACGCTCGTCTCGACGGCCACCGACCGCCCGCGCTCGGCCCGGACCCACTTCGAGGTCCGGGAGGCGCTCGCTTTATCCGCCCTGCTCGAGGTCTCGCTGGAGACCGGGCGCACCCACCAGATCCGCACCCACCTCGCGGCCATCGGGTACCCGGTGTGCGGGGACGCGCGCTACGGCGGCTCGGCCTCGGGGCGACGGCTCGGCCTAGGCCGCCAGTTCCTCCACGCCGCCCGCCTCGCCCTCGAGCACCCGGTGACCGAGGAGCGGCTCGCCTTCGGCTCGCCGCTGCCCGCCGACCTGACCGCGGCCCTCGAGCGGGCGCGAGGCGAGCGTGGCTCGACATGACCCCGCGCGTCCTCAGGCCGTGCCCTATCCTTCGCGGGTCAACCACCCACCCCGCCCGGATTCCGCCGCGGCCCTGCCCGGACGCACGTCGCACCCGGGTCCCGCGCGACGCCCCGGCGGGCAGCACGAAACGACAAGGGAAGGACGCGAAGTGCCCGATGTAGGGATCAAGGAGCTGCTCGAGGCCGGAGTCCACTTCGGCCACCAGACGAGGCGCTGGAATCCCCGCATGCGCCGCTACATATTCGGCGAGCGGGGTGGGATCCACATCATCGACCTGCAGCGGACCGAGGCCCTGCTCGGGGAGGCACGGGACTTCGCCGCCGGGGTCGCCGGTCGCGGGGGGACGGTCCTGTTCGTGGGGACCAAGAAGCAGGCCACCGACTCGGTCCGCGAGGTCGCCACGGAGGCCGGCATGCCCTACGTCGACCAACGCTGGCTCGGGGGGCTGCTGACCAACTTCGGGACGATCTCGGGGCGCATCGACCGCCTCCACGAGCTCACCCGGTGGCGCGAGGACGGCACGCTCGACCTGCTGCCCGTGCGCGAGCGAATCGCCGCCGAGTCCGAGCTCGCCAAGCTCGAGGTCAACCTCGGCGGAGTGCGCAACATGCAGCGCGTCCCCGACGCGGTGTTCATCGTCGATTTGAAGACCGAGACGATCGCCCTGCGCGAGGCCGAGCGGCTCAACCTGCCGATCATCGCGCTCGTCGACTCGAACGTCGATCCCGGTCCGGTCTCCTACCCCGTGCCCGGCAACGACGACGCGATCCGCTCCTGCCGGCTAATCGTCGAGGCGATCGGGGACGTCGTGCGCGACAGCGCCGGCCGTTTCCGCGCCGAGGAGGAGCGGGCGCGGCGCGAGGCAGAGGAGCAGGCCCGCCGCGAGCGGGAGGAGCGCGAGCGGCGCGAGGCCGAGGAGCAGGCCCGCCGCGAGGCCGCCGAGCAGGCCGCCCGCGACGCCGAGGAGCGTGCCCCCGGACCGGAGATCGAGGCCGAGCCTCAGGTCGTGGCGGCCGGCGACGCCCCGCCGGCCGCCCCCGCCCAGGTCTCCCCGGATCGTTCGGCCGCTCCCGCCCAGGCCTCACCGGCCACCTCAGACCGTCAAGCCGCTCCGGGCGAGGACACCGGGGCCGCGGCCCCGGCGGAGGCCGCGCAGGCGAACAAGGCTCCGGAGGACAAGCCCTCGGAAGCCGACCGAGAGGAGTCGCGCTCGTGAGCGTCAGCGTCTCCGCCGGCGACGTCAAGGCCCTCCGCGACCGCACCCAGGCCGGCATGATGGACTGCAAGCGTGCGCTCGAGGAGTCGGGCGGCGACTTCGACGCCGCCGTCGAGCTCCTGCGGGTACGCGGCCAGGCGCAGGCCGCCAAGCGCTCCGGTCGCACGGCCTCCGAGGGCGTCGTCCAGAGCTACATCCACGCCACGGGCAAGGTCGGGGTGCTGGTCGAGGTCAACTGCGAGACCGACTTCGTCGCCCGCAACGACGACTTCCGTGACTTCGCCCGCGACGTCGCCCTCCACGTCGCCGCCGCCGCGCCCATGTACGTATCCGAGGACGAGGTCCCGGAGGAGGCCCGCGAGGCCGAGATGCGCATCTTCATCGAGCAGGCCCAGGACAAGCCGGAGGACGTCCGCCCCCGGATCGCCGAGGGCCGCATGCGCAAGTGGCTCGAGGAGGTCGTGCTGCTCAACCAAGCCCACGTGAACGCCGACAAGCACGCCGGCCAGACGATCGAGGAGCTGCGCGCCGAGACGGCCGCGCGCACCGGCGAGAACGTGGTCGTCCGCCGCTTCGCGCGCTTCGCCGTCGGCGAGGAATAGCCAGCGCGTGGACGCGACCGGCGAGGGCAACGGCAGCGGGCCCGACGGCCGCGCACCCGCCTTCTCCCGGATCCTCATCAAGCTCTCGGGGGAGGCGCTCATGGGCGAGCTCGACTACGGCGCCGACCCCGAGCGCATCGCCGCCATCACTGCGCAGATAAAGCACGTCGCCGACCGCGGCGTGGAGGTCGCGATCGTCGTCGGCGGAGGCAACGTCTACCGCGGGTTGCGCGCCGCCGCCGAAGGCATGGATCGCTCCACCGGCGACTACATGGGCATGCTCGCCACCGTGCTCAACGCGCTCGCGCTCCAGGACGCGCTCGAGAAGGTCGGCGCGGTGACGCGCGTGCAGTCTGCGATCACGATCTCCGAGGTCGCCGAGCCCTACATCCGCCGTCGCGCCATGCGCCATCTCGAGAAGGGCCGGATCGTGATCTTCGCCGCCGGCACGGGCAACCCGTTCTTCACCACCGACACCGCCGCGGCGCTGCGGGCGCTCGAGATCCACGCCGAAGCCATCCTCATGGCCAAGAACGGCGTCGAGGGCGTGTACGACGCCGACCCTCGCGAGCGCCCCGAGGCCCGCTTCCTCGACGCCATCTCCCACCGCGAGGCGATCGAGCGCCGCCTGCAGGTAATGGACTCCACGGCCCTGTCGCTGTGCATGGACAACGCCCTCCCGATCCACGTCTTCAACATGGACGACGAGCGCAACATCGACCGGATAGTCTGCGGCGAGCGAGTGGGAACGGTGGTCTCGACATAGCGAGCGACCTCGTCTCGGACCTCCTCGAGGACGCCCGCGAGCGCATGGCGAAGTCGGTCGACTCGACCCGGGGCGAGTTCGCCACCGTGCGCACCGGCCGCGCCTCGCCGGCGCTCCTCGATCGCGTGTCGGTCGAGTACTACGGCACCCAGACCCCTCTGCGCCAGCTCGCCAACGTATCGGCGAGCGAGGCGCGGCTGCTCACCATCACTCCCTACGACAAGAGCTCGATCCGGTCGATCGAGAAGGCGATCATGGAGTCGGGGCTCGGCCTCACGCCTTCAAACGACGGCAACCTCGTCCGGCTCACGCTGCCCGAGCTGACCGAGGAGCGCCGGCGCGAGCTGGTCCGGGTCGTGCGTGCGATCGCCGAGGACGGGCGGGTTGCAGTCCGCAACATCCGCCGATCGGTGATGCACGACCTGCGCGAGCTGAAGGGCGAGGGCGACGTCGGCTCAGACGAGGAGCACCGCGCGGAGACCGAGCTCCAGGGGCTGACCGACGAGCGCGTGGGGGAGATCGACGAGGCGCTCGGTCGCAAGGAACAAGAGATCCTCGAGGTCTGAGGAAGGCCTCCTCGCCCCTCGCCCTCGCGGCAGACCGCCCGCCTCCCTTGGCCGCACGGCACGTCGCCATCATCATGGACGGGAACGCCCGCTGGGCTCAGCAGCGCGGCGTGCCGGTGCTCGAAGGTCACCGCCAGGGCGCCGAGGCACTCAAGCGCACGGTCCGCCACGCCGTCGCCCTCGACTTGCGCGAGCTCACCGTGTACGCGTTCTCGACCGAGAACTGGACTCGCCCGCGCGCCGAGGTCGACGGGCTGATGGCCCTGTTCACCGACCTGATCGAGTCGGAGACCCCCGAGCTCGACGAGGAGGGCGTGCGCCTGCGCTTCGTCGGGCGGCGCGACGGGGTGTCCGAGGAGCTGCGCGCTCGCATGGGCTGGGCCGAGGAGCGCACCGAGGCCAACGACCGGATGACCCTGTTCGTCGCCTTCAACTACGGCGGCCGGGCGGAGATCCTCGACGCCGCCCGTCGCTTCGACGGCGGGGACGAGGAGGCCTTTCGCCGCTGCCTGTACGCCCCGGAGATGACCGATCCCGAGCTGCTCATCCGCACGAGCGGGGAGCGGCGCCTCTCGAACTACCTGCTGTGGCAGTGCGCGTACTCGGAGCTCGTCTTCTCCGAGGCGCTGTGGCCGGAGTTCGACCGCGACGAGCTGGCGGCGGCGCTAGAGGAGTACGCCGTCCGCGAGCGCCGCTTCGGGGCACGCTGAGGCTGGCGAGCGGTGGCCCTGCGCCTTCGTCGCCGCGCCCGCCGCGGCCCCAGCGCGGCCGCCGAGCGGGGCGCCGCCCGCGCCCGCGTGCGCCGCCGCGAGCCGCGCGAGCGTCGGCGCGGGGACCGCGAGCTGCGCCGCCGGGTCGTCTGGGGCGTGCCCGCCGCGGCGTTCGCGATCTTCATCGTGGCCCAGGGCGGGCTGGTCTTTGCGCTCGGTATCTCCGCGCTCGGCGTCGTGGCGCTGCACGAGCTCTACTCGATGACGCGCTCGGTGCGCCCGGTCGACATCGCCGGCTTCCTCGCCCTTGTCGGGATCGTCCTGGGCGCCCTGTTCGGCGAGCCCTTTCACGTCGTGCTCGGGCTCGCCTGCGCCTTTCCGGTCACTTACGCGCTCGCGGTCGCGCGACCGTGGCGCGAGCAGGTCTCCTGGGCGGTGGCGGTGACTCTATTCGGCGTGCTGTGGGTGGGCCTGCCGCTCGCCCACGCCGTCTTCCTGCGCGAGGGCGCCCACGGAGGAGCGCTCCTGCTCGACGCCCTGATCGGGACCTTCGTCGGCGACAGCATCGCCTACTCGGGCGGCAAGGCGTGGGGGCGGCGCCGGCTCGCGCCGCATATCTCCCCGAGCAAGACCGTCGAAGGCCTGGTGCTCGGGATCGTGGGCGGGACGCTCGCCTTCTGGCTGTTCGAGACCTCCTACCAGGAGTTCATGACCGGGGGCCAGGCGCTCCTGATCGGGTTCGGCGTGGCCCTCGCCGCGCCCCTCGGAGACCTGTTCGAATCGCTCGTCAAGCGCGACCTCGACGTCAAGGACACGGGCGGCTTCTTCGGTCCCCACGGCGGCGTCCTCGACCGCCTGGACGCGGTCTTGTTCAGCGTGCCCGTGGCCTACTACATGAGCCTCGCCATTCTGTGAGCAGTGGCGGCCTCCTCTCGGAGGAAGAGCTCCGCGAGCGCGTTGCCAGGCTCGCGGCCTTGAACCGTCCCTCGGCCTCGGCCGGCGAGCTCGCGGCGGCCGAGCTGATCGCCGGAGAGCTCCGCGAGGTCGGAGCCCGGGTGCGGATCGAGCCCGAGACCGTCCACGGGACGCACTGGTGGCCGACCGGCCTGCCGCTGGCGGTCGCCACCGCCGGCGGCGTGATCGCGCGAGGCCCGCCGAGTGCTCCGCGGCGCCTGGTCGGCGCCGCGCTCGCCGCCCTCGGGCTCGTCGCGGTGGTCGACGATCTCGGCGGCGGGTCGCGCTGGCTACGCCGCCGCATACTGCCCCGGCGCGAGACCGCCAACGTTGTCGCCGAGCTCGGCGACCCGGACGCGGAGCGCACGGTGCTGATCACCGCCCACCACGACGCCGCCCACTCGGGGCTGATCTTCCATCCGGACCTTCCCCGGGCCTTCCTTCGTCGCTTCCCGGCCGTGCTCGAGCACGCGAACACCAGCCCGCCCGTGATGTGGGGCGCGGTGGGGGGGCCGGCGCTCGTCGCGCTGGGCGCGCTGGCGGGTCGGACGGCGGTGCGCCGGCTCGGAACGGTCGTGTCGGCGGCGTATGCCGCGGCGTTCGTGGACATCGGGCTGCGCGCCGTCGTGCCCGGGGCGAACGACAACCTGAGCGGAGTCGCCGCGCTGCTCTCGCTGGCCCACGCCCTGGCCGGCGCGGGCGGACCACCGCCGGGGCTGCGGGTGATGCTCGTCTCGACGGGCGCCGAGGAGTCCCATCAGGAGGGCATGACCGCCTTTGCGGCGCGTCACTTCTCCGCGCTGCCGACCGAAGGGACGCACGTGTTCTGCCTCGACACGGTCGGCTCGCCGCGGCTCGCCGTGCTCGAAGGCGAGGGCATGCTCACGATGACCGACTACCCGCCGGCCATCCGCGACCTGGTCGCGCGCTGCGCCGAGGAGGCCGAGGTCGACCTCCAGCGCGGCCTGCGCTTTCGCAACGCCACCGACGGCCTGGTCCCCCTGCGAGCCGGCTACCCGTGCGCGGCGATCGCGTCGGTGGACGAGTTCAAGGTGCCGACCGACTACCACTGGCCCACCGACACGCCCGAACGGGTGGACTACGCGCGCGTGGCGGACGCCGCGCGGCTCTGCCTGGCGCTCGTGCGGCGTTTGGCGCCGGCCGGGGCATGAGAGACTGAGAACATCATCAATCCCCTGCTCCTCCCGCCGCGGCTGCTGGCTCGCGCCCTCGACGATCTGCACGAGCTCGCGGTCGCCGCCCGGATGCTGGCCGAAGCCGCGCGCGACCCGGAGCCCGACGGCGCGCTGGCCGAGGGGCTCGACGACCTCCGAGACCTCGCCGCGCTCGCACGCACCGTTCCGGACACCGAGCGAGCGCTGTCCGAGCGGCTCGAAGCCCTCGACCGGCGCGCCGGCGAGGTCGTCGAGGCCACCGAGACGCTGGGCGAGCTCGGCGATCGGCTCGAGGCCGCGGTCGCGCTCGGCGAACGCATCGAGAGGCAGGGCAAGGCGGTCTCGGGGGCGGGGGAGCGGCTCGACGCCCGGGCCGAAGCCGTCCTGGCTCGCATCGACCAACTCGACGCTCGTGCCGAATCGATCCTCGACCGCCTCGGCGGGATCGACGAGCGGGTCGACTCGATGCTCGCCGCCGCAGACCGCTTCGAGGGCTCCTCGGCCAAGATCCTGGCGGTGGGCGAGCGGCTCGAGGCCGGGCTGCCGTCGGTGACCCGCATCGGCGACTCGATCGACGACCTCGGCCGAGCCGCGACCACCCTAGCGGCGGCGGTCGAGCCGCTCCAGGGTCTCGCCGAGCGGTTCGGAGCCATCGCCGAGCGCCTGCCCGGCATCGCGCGCCCGCGCCCGGCGCGCGCGGGGCCGGTCGAGCGCCCGCGGTCCTGAGCCGTCGGCGCACCGGCGAGCCCACCTACACTCGTCGGGGTGAAGCGGGTCCTCATCCTCGGCTCGACCGGGTCGATCGGCGAGCAGGCGCTCGACGTCATCGCTCGCTCCGACGAGCTCTCAGTCGCCGGCCTCGCCGCGCACTCGAGCTTCGAGCCGCTGCTCGCGCAGGCCCAGCGCCTGGGCGTCGAGCGGATCGCGCTCGCCGACGAGCGCGCCGCCGCCCGTGCCGCCGAGGCCTGGACCGCCGGGACCGTCCTCTCGGGCGCCGAGGGTCTCGTCCGCCTCGTCACCGAGTGCGAGTGCGATGTCGTGCTCAACGCGCTCGTCGGATCGGCCGGCCTCGGGCCGACGGTGGCGGCGCTCGGAGAGGGGATCGACCTCGCGCTTGCCAACAAGGAGAGCCTGGTGGTCGGCGGCGAGCTCGTGATGGCCCTCGCCGAGGCGACCGAAGCCCGGATCCTCCCGGTCGACTCCGAGCACTCGGCGCTGTGGCAACTCGTCCGGGGCGAGCGCCCGGGCGCCGTTGAGCGGCTCGTCCTGACGGCCTCCGGTGGTCCCTTCCGGGGCCACTCGGCCTCAGAGCTCGCCGACGTGGGGCCGGCGGAGGCGCTCGCCCACCCGACGTGGGAGATGGGCGGCAAGATCACCGTCGACTCGGCGACGCTGATGAACAAGGGCCTCGAGGTCATCGAGGCCGTGCACCTGTTCGGCATCCCGCTCGAGCGAATCGACGTCGTCGTCCATCCCCAGTCGATCGTGCATTCGCTCGTCACCCTCGCCGACGGCGCGGCGCTCGCCCACCTCGGTCACCCGGACATGCGGGTGCCGATCGCCTACGCCCTGCACGAGCCTGACCGCGCCGACGTGCCGGTGCGCGCCCTCGACCTGGCCGAGGTCGGCTCGCTGACCTTCGAGGCGCCGGACCTCGAGGCCTTCCCGTGCCTCGCGCTCGCCCGCCGCGCCGCCGCGGCCGGCGGAACCGTGCCCTGCACCCTCAACGCGGCCAACGAGGTCGCCGTCGAGGCCTTCCTGGCGGGCCGGCTCTCGTTCCCGGGGATCGCCCGCGTCGTCGAGGAAGCGCTCGAGGCCACGCCCGCCGAGCCGGTCGGGCGCTTCGAGGACCTCTACGCCGTCGACAGCGCCGCCCGCACCCGCGCGGCCGCGCTGGTCGAGGCCATCGAGGCGGCCGCGTGAACCTGGTCGCCATCGTCGGCGCCGCGCTCGGCTTCATGGTCCTCGTCGTCCTGCACGAGCTCGGCCACTTCACCGCGGCCAAGGCCGTCGGCATGCGCGTCGAGCGGTTTGCGCTGTTCTTTCCGCCGCTGTTGCTGCGCAAGAAGATCGGCGAGACCGAGTACGCGCTCGGCTCGATCCCCGCGGGCGGCTACGTGAAGATCACCGGCATGACTCCGGACGAGGACCTGCCCGACGACGTCCGCACCCGCGCCTACACGGCCCAGCCGGTGTGGAAGCGGATCGTCGTCATCGCCGCCGGGCCGCTGGTGAACTTCGTGCTGGCCTTTCTCCTTCTGCTCGTCCTGTTCGCGGCCATCGGACCCGAGACCGTGAGCAGCCGGGTCGGGACGCTCGAGCGCGGCTACCCGGCCGCCGGGGTGCTCAAGCCCGGCGATCGCATCCTCGCCGTGGACGGTCGGCGCGGCGAGCCCCAACAGCTCTCGACCGCGATCTCCGACAACCGCTGCGCCGCCCAGCCCCCGCGGCGCGGCTGCGCGGCCGCCCGGCCGGTGACCCTGCTCGTCGAGCGCGGCGGCGAGCGGCGCGCGGTCGCGGCGCGGCCGATCTACGACCCGGCGGTAGGCCGCACCCGGCTCGGGTTCTCCTACGCCGCCGGGCCGCGCGATCCGCTGCCTCTCGGTGAGGCGGTGGCGATCACCGCCGACCGCTTCCTACTGGTCACCTGGGAGACGATCAAGCTCCCGCTGCGCCTGTTCGACGCCGAGAAGCGCAAGCAGATCACCGGCATCGTCGGCTCCTACGAGATCACCCGCCAGACCATCCTCGACGACGCCGCCGAGGTCGTCGGCATCCTCGGGGTGATCTCGCTCGCCCTCGCGGTCATCAACCTGTTCCCGTTCCTGCCGCTCGACGGCGGCCACATCTTCTGGTCGCTAGTGGAGAAGGTGCGGCGAAGGCCGGTGCCCTTCAGCGTCATGGAACGGGCCGGGGTCGTCGGCTTCATGCTCGTCGCGGTGCTGTTCGTCATCGGGCTGACGAACGACATCGGCCGGCTCACCGGGGAGGGCTTCAGGGTGCGGTAATCCCTCCTGGGGGCATTGCGGGGTGCGACGAGCGAGGTGACAACGGAGGGAGCGCGTGCAGACTGCCCTCACGCGCGCGTCGAGGTCAAGCCGCGGAGCGGCGCCCGCGCCCTCGTCCTGGCGACGTGATCGACGTGAGGAAGGCGGTCTGACCGACGCTCGCTGCGCTCTTGGGCCGAGGTATCCTCTCGGAGACACTGATTGCGAGAGGAGAGTCGATGCCTTCGTACGCGGGATCGCAGGGTAGGTTCGCAACGGTCGGCGCCGGTGCCGCGGTCAGCACGGCGACCATCCTCGGTCGCACGCTCTTCCTCGTGGCCGTAGCCATCGGCTTTCTCACCCTCGGCACGGTCATCGGCAAGGACCTCGCCCCGGGCACCGCTCTCATCTGCTCGTTCGGCGGGCTGGGCATGCTGTTGATCGCATCGTTCGGCGGCGAGCGCTTCCGCGTCGGAGCTTTCGGGATCGGATGGCTCTATGCCCTGGCGCTCCTCATCGGGCTCGGTCTCGGCCCGACGATCGCCTACTTCACGGCGAGCCAGCCGGGGATCCTCACCCAGGCCGCGGGCGGCACCGCCCTCACCGTGCTCGGCATGGGCGCCCTCGGCTTCACGCTCTCGAAGGACCTTGCCCGCTGGATGCGCCCGCTGTCGATCCTCGTGCTCATCGCCGTCGGAGTGTCGATCGTGATGCTCGTCGTCGGCGCGGCGGGCAGCCCGATCCTGTCGCTCCTCATCTACGGGCTGTCGGCGGCGTTGATCCTCGTCAACTTCAACTTCCTGCGCAAGCGGGCGGGCGAGAACGACGTGGTGTGGCTTGCGACCGGGATCTTCGTGTCGATCGTCAACATCTTCATCTCGCTGCTGAACCTGTTCTCGTCGCGGTGAGGGTGGTCGGGGCGAAGGGCGTCCGTCGAGCTACGCGCCGTTCCCCACTGCGGAGCCAGTCGGCGGCTGAGACTCTCATTTCGGGTCCGGGTCGCGTGCGAGCATGGCCTCGACCGCGGTCAGGAAACGATCGCAGGTCTCGATGATCGAGCGAGCCTCCTCGGGTGTGAAGCGCACCCGCCTGTAGTCGGCGTTCTCTCGCCGCTCCTGGCCAGCGTGGGTGGCCGCGTAGAGTCCGGCGTCGAAGCGGCCGGCGAGCACGAAGGTCTCGCGGAAGAGCTGCCACGTGCCTTCGTGGCTTCGAGTGTGGCGATCCTCCTCGCTCAGCGCCGCGCGCGCGGCGTCGAAAGCCGCGTAGTACGCCAGGCTCACCGCCGGGGTGCCGATTTCCGCTCCGACCGAGAGCCTGGCGACCTCCAAGCGCTCGTGCGCCTCCTCGAGCAGCTCCTCGGTCCGCCGTCGCATCTCTCCGGGTAGAAGCTCCGGCGCCGGTGCTCTCACCCCCGCTAATCCTTCGGGATCGCCGGCAAGCACGATCCGTTCGCGGTCGACCTCCTTCTCGAACCACGCTTGGATCCCTCGCCGCTCGGCCAGCCGGTCGAGCCCGTAGACTTGGAGCGAGAAGAAAAACGGGCTCGCGCGCTCCGCTTCGACCGTCTCCCACAGCGCGCTCCGAAGCCAGGCCTCCTCGCTGCCGTCTGTGGTGATCACCAGCAGATCGACGTCTGACTCCGGTCCCGTCCACTCGCCCCGTGCGCGCGAGCCGTACAGCCACACCCCACGCAGGTCGCCACCAAGCTCGAGCTCGAGCCGCTCGACGAAGTGGTCGAGCGCCCTTCGCTCCTCTGCCCTCAGCGCCGCCTCGGCCAGCGTGGCCATGAGCCGAATGTACTCTCGCCAGGTGAGCAGCGAGGTCCGTACCGGCCGGCTCCCCCGACGCCCGCCCGCCCGCGAGCTCGGCGACCGCCGCCGCTACCTGGGCGCCCTGGTGGCGCTCGTGCTCGGCACCACCGCGTTCGCGTTCCAGCAGACCGCCGTCGTTCCGGCGCTTCCCACGATCGAGGGTGACCTCGGCGCCCCGACGCGCCTCAGCGCCTGGCTGCTCACCGGCTATCTCGTCGTCGCGGCGGTCACGGCGCCATTGCTCGGCAAGCTCGGCGACCGCCACGGCAAGCACCGGCTGATCCTGATCGCGCTCGCATCGTTCCTCGTGGGCTCGGTGGGCGCGGCGCTCGCCCCGAGCATCGGCTGGCTGATCGTCTTTCGCTCGCTTCAGGGACTCGGCGGGGCGGTCTTCCCGCTCAGCCAGTCGGTGGTCCGTGACGAGTTCCCCGAAGCGCGCGTCGGCACCGGCATGGGGTGGCTGACGAGCGCGTTCGGCCTCGGCGGCGCGCTCGGGCTCGGCTTGACAGGGTTCCTCGTCGAGGCGTTCTCTTGGCGGTCGGTATTCGTTTCCGGGGCGGTCCTGGTCGTTCTCGCCGCCGTCCTGGTGCGACTGCTCGTCCCGCCGTCGCCCGTGCGCAACCAGGCCCGTCTCGACATGCCGGGCGCCGCTCTTCTCGGCGTCGGTCTGGCGCTCGTGCTCATCCCGATCACCGAGGGCGAGCGCTGGGGCTGGACCTCGCCGCCGACGCTCGGCCTCGGCGTCGCGGGCGCGCTCGCGCTGGTCGCCTGGGTGCGCCATGAGCTCCGCGCCCACGAGCCGCTCGTCGACCTGCGCGCCCTCGGAGCCCGACCGGTCCTCTTCGCCAACATGACGACCTTCCTGCTCGGCTACGTGTTGTTCGGGATGCTCTTCCTCGTGCCCCACCTCGTCGAGTCGCCGGGTGGATCTACCGGCTACGGCTTCGGCGCGAGCGCGCTCGAGACCGGGCTGTTCCTGCTGCCGAACGCGGTTGGGCAGCTGCTCGCGGGCCCCGTTTCAGGCTGGGTCGCGGAGCGCTCCTCCCAGAAGGCGACGCTCGCCGGCGGCCTCCTGCTCCTCGCTGCCGGAGCCGGAGCGCTCGCGCTCTTTCACGCCGAGCCGCTCGAGGTCGTGATCGGTACCTTCCTCATGGGGGTGGGACTCGGCTTCGCCATCGGACCGGGGACTACCCTGGTGGCTGAGGGCGTCCGACGAGCGGAGACCGGCGTGGCCACCGCCCTCAACAGCGTGACCCGGCGGATGGGAGGGGCGGTCGGCGGCCAGGTCGCGGCGGCCCTGCTCGCCGCGTTCGCGCTGGGAGCCGGCGCTCCCGCCGAGAGCGCGTTCACACTCGGCTTCCTGGTCAGCGCGGCGGTCGCGCTCGCGGGCGTGGGCTGCGCCTTGGCGGTCCCACGCGGGGGCTAGACTCGGCCCGTGGCATCGAGGCGCCAGATCCACGTCGGGAGTGTTCCGATCGGGGGCGGCGCGCCCGTGGCCGTGCAGTCGATGACCAAGACCGAGACCGCCGACCTCGAGGCGACGAAGGACCAGATCCGCCGCATCGCCGAGGCGGGGGCGGACATCGTCCGCGTCGCCGTGCCGCGCAACAAGGACATCGAGGCCCTCAAGGAGATCGTCGTCGACTCCCCGATCCCGGTGATCGCCGACATCCACTTCAACCACACCCTCGCGCTCAAGGCGATCGACGCCGGCGCACACTGCATCCGCCTCAATCCGGGAAACATCGGCGGTCCCGAGAAGGTCAGGCAGGTCGCCGACCGGGCCCGGGCGGCCGGAGTGCCGATGCGGATCGGGGTGAACTCGGGCTCGCTGCCCAGGCACCTGCACGAGCTCGAGCGCGAGGACTCGGTCGAGGCGCTCGTGCGCGCCGCCGTCGAGTTCGTCGAGCTCATGGAGTCGCTGCGCTTCGAGGACTTCAAGGTGTCGATCAAGTCGACCTCGGTGCCGAACACGATCGCCTCGAACCGCCTGCTCTCCGAGCGGATCGACTACCCGCTGCACCTCGGGATCACCGAGGCCGGCACCAGGTGGACCGGCTCTCTGAAGTCGGCGGTCGGCCTCGGCACGCTGCTCGCCGACGGCATCGGCGACACGATGCGGATCTCGCTCTCGACCTTCCACGCCGAGGAGGAGGTCAAGGTCGCCTGGGAGATCCTCAAGGCCCTCAAGCTGCGCGAGAAGGGGCCGGTGCTGATCGCCTGCCCGACGTGCGGGCGCCTCCAGTTCGACATGGACACGGTGGTCGCCGACATCGAGCGGCGCCTCGAGCGCTACGAGAGCCCGGTCGAGGTCGCCGTGCTCGGGTGCGCGGTCAACGGCATCGGCGAGGCCTCGCACGCCGACTTCGGGATCACCGGCGCCAAGGACGAGGGGTTGATATTCGCCCACGGAAAGCCGCTGCGCAAAGTCCCGACCGAGCGCCTCGTGGACGAGCTGTTCGCCGAGATCGACAGGTCGCTGCAGGTGGGCCAGACCGTGGTCGACGAGCGCAAGTCCGCGGAGGGGGCCGAGTGGCTGCGGCGCATCGAGGACGAGAACGCGGGCGAGCTGACCCCGGAGCGGCTGGCGGCGATGGAGGCCGCGCAGGCGGCGGCCGAGGCCGAGGCCGGCGCGGCGCCGAACGGCGACGGCGAGGTCATCGCCCTGCCCGTCGCGGCGGCTGAGCGCCTGCGCCTCGACGAGACCGCCTCGCCGACGGCCGGGCGGCGCTTCAAGCGCGGGTAGCGCCGCAGGTCGCAGGACTTCCGGGCCAGCGTGCGTGCACGGCGGCGTGCATGTCTCGTTGCCTGCTACCCAAGAAAGCTCGAGTTTGGGTAGGTTTCCGCCGACACCGGAGGAGATCGAGGGGGAGAGAATCGTGCGGCAGAGAAACGGATCGTGTTGGGGAATCGCCGTGCTGCTGAGCCTGCTTGCGCTGCTGATGCTCAGCGGGAGTGCGTTTGCCCAGGGAGCGGATGAGGCGCCGGGTGCTGCGGCGGCCGGAACCGTCGATGAGGACTCGCCGGAGGGTGGCGACGCCAAGGTCGAGGCTCAGGGCGCCGGAAGCGACGGGTCGGGAAGCGTGGACGGTGAGGGCACCTCGGATTCGACGAACGGCCAGGACGACGTCAACTGCGATGACTTCCAGTTTCAGGAGGATGCCCAGGAGTTCTTCCGCTCCCAAGGTGGGTCCGACGAAGACAGGTTGGACGAGGACGACGGTGAGGACGACGGCATCGCCTGCGAGGACCTCCCCTCAAGGGACGAGGGTGGCGAAAACGACTTCCCCGAGGGCGGAGTCGAGACTGGCCTCGGCGGCGCAACCGCCGGGCCGTCAGGCGGGAGCCGCGTGAACCTGCCTCTGGCCGCCGGGGGAACCGCGCTTGCCCTCTTGTCGCTTGGCCTCGCGGCCATCGCGCTCCGCCGCCGCGCCTAAGTGAGCGAGAGGCTCCGGTCGGTCGCCGGGTCCATCCGGCGCCACCGCACGCGCGCGCTGGCTGCCGCGGCGGCGTCGCTCGGCGGCGCCGTCCTGCTCTGGGTCCTCGCGGTCTCCCCCGAGCCGCCGCCCCGCGCCAAGTCGCCTGCACTCGGAGCTGTCGCCGAGGCGCCGCTTCCCTTGCGCTACCAGGAGGACCGTCCGCGCTCAAAGCCGCCTCGACGCGAGAGGCAAAAACCGAGGGAACGGCCGAAGCCCCCTGCCGAAGAGAAACCTCGCCAGCGGCTGGCACCGGGGCATCGGCCCGCCTTCGGCGACGCGATAGCTCGGATATCGATTCCCGCCATCGGCGTGCGCGCGCCGGTGATACGCCTCGGCAAGAACGGCGACGACACGCTCCAGGTTCCCGGTTCGGCCTCCCAGGCCGGCTGGTGGTCGGGCGGGGCCAAGGCCGGACGCCGAGGCACCGCGGTGATCGTCGGGCACGTGGCCGCCAACGGTGGACCTGCCGTCTTCTACCGCCTGCGTCAGCTTCGGCCGGGAGACCGCGTGCGGATCGTCCACCGCGACGGCTCGCGCGCGAGCTTCTCCGTGATGGAGCGCCATCGCTACCCGAAGCGTCACTTCCCTACCGAGCGCGTCTACTCGCGCACACAGAAGCCGACGTTGCGGCTCATCACCTGCGGCGGCTCGTTCGATGCTTCACGGGGGCACTACCGCGACAACGTGGTCGTTTTCGCGCGGGCGGATTGAGCTCACGGGATGGCCTTTCCCGCGTAGGCACACGTAATGCTGTCCCCGGGGGCGAGCGACAGCGTTAGCTTGGCCGAGCGACGGCGCGTTAGATCGTGCGGCGTGCGCCGGATGGAACGGACGGAAGGAGCCGACGGTGGCAACGAAGGCAGCACCCAGCGCAACCTCACCCCCCTCGCACCGACGCGCCTCGCTCACCGCCCCCGGCCTCCTTCTGGGACTCGGCCTCGGCGGCTTCGTCGACGGGATCGTGCTGCACCAGATCCTCCAGTGGCACCACATGCTCACCAGCGAGGGCAGCTACCCCGCCACCACAGTCGGGGGCCTCGAGGTCAACACCCTGTGGGATGGCCTCTTCCATGCCTCGACGTGGCTCTTCACCGCGGCGGGATTGGTTCTCCTGGCGCGCGCGGTGGCGTCGGGTGTCGCCTGGTCCGGGCACCTGCTCCTGGGCCTCATACTCGCCGGCTGGGGCACCTTCAACCTCGTCGAGGGTGTGGTCGACCACCACATCCTCGCAATCCACCACGTCAGGGCCGGCGCCCCGCTCCTGGACCTAGCCTTCCTCGCCCTCGGGGCGCTCCTGTTGGTCGGCGGGATCGCTCTGGCGCGGCGGGGCGAGCGGGACGCTCTCGCCCGGTAAGCGCAGACGGGCAAGAGTGTCAGGCTCGGCCCTCCGGCTTCACGAACCCGTCGCCGGCTCGAGCGCGGCCCCCAGCAGCTTCATCAGCGCTCGCTCGTGCCGCCGCAGCGCCCGAGCGTCCAGGGGGTCCTCGCCGGTGAGGTTGGCGCGAAAGCGCGCGTCCGAGAAGTAGGTGAAGACGGCGCCGTAGATCACTTGCATCAGCTCGAGCGGGTCGTGGCGGCGCAGGCGCCCACCGCGCATCTCGCGGCGCAGAAACCGCACGGCGTCCTCGAGGAACGGCCGTACGAACTCGGCCATCTGGGCCTCCATGCGCCCGCCCCCCTCGATGGCCTCGCGTCGGACGATGCGCACGAAGTCCCGGTTTCGCTCGAAGAACCGAAAGCCGGCGTCGACGAGCGCGGCGACCTGGTCGAAGCCGCGCAGGCCGGTCGAGATCGCGGCTTCGGTCTCGACCGCCCAGTCGCCCACGACCGACTCGATCACCGCGCGGTAGAGCAGCTCCTTCGACTCGAAGTGGTAGAGCAGCGTCGGGTGGCGTACCCCTGCCCGGGCGGCGATGGCCTGCAGCCGCGCTCCGTCGAAGCCGTGATCGGCGAACTCGGCGCGGGCTGCGAGCAGGATGAGATCCCGCGAGGAGGCGGGACGGAGGGGGATGGAGGCGGCGGAGCTCACGAGGTGCTTCGACTTTTATACTGACTTGTCAGTAGAGTGCGCGCGCAGTCGACCTCTCGAGAGGGTGCGCAAAGCGGTGACGGGGAGCGACCAGGAGACGATCGCCGGGCGGCTCGCGGGCCGGACCCTCCTCTTGACCGGGGCGTCGGGCTTTCTCGGCAAGGCAGTGCTCGGCGTCCTCCTCCGAGAAGCCTCCGATCTGCGCGAGATCCGGCTTGTGCTCCGGGCCGGCGACGACGAGGGGGCGCTCGAGCGCCTGCGCTCCGACGTCCTCGCGAGCGACGCGTTCGACCACGTCCGCAAGTCGGCCGACAGCGCGCTCGCGGCCGGGCGCCTGCGTGCCCTCGCCGGTGACTTCACGGCCGACGCGCTTGGGCGGCCCGAGGGCGACGACGCGCTCGGCGGGATCGACGTGGCGATCCACTGCGCGGCCTCGGTCTCCTTCGAGCAGCCCCTCGACGAGATCATCGATATGAACGCACTCGGGGCGCTGCGGCTGGTCGAGGCCCTGCGGGCGGGTGCCCGCGCCAGCGGGGCCGCAGAGCCCGCGCTCGTGCATGTCTCCACCGCGTACGCGGCGGGCAACCGCACCGGGCTCGTGCTCGAGCGACCCTCCGGGGAGTCGCCCGAGGAGCCCGAGCTCGATCTCGACTCAGAGCTCGACGCGGCGCGCGCGTGGCGGCGCGACCTCGATGCCGAGTCCCGCCTGCCCGACCACCAGGAGCGCTTCGCTCGCGAGGCGAGGCAGGAGCTCGGTCCGGCCGGCTCGCTGCCCGTCGGTCGTCGCGCCGAGGAGCTGCGCCGCGCCTGGATCGCGTCGGAGCTCGTCGAGCGCGGGCGGCGCCGCTGCCGTACGCTCGGCTGGGCCGACGGCTACTCGCTGTCGAAGGGCCTCGCCGAGCGGGCCCTGTGCGCCCAGAACCTGACCTCGCTCACGTTCGTGCGTCCGGCGATCATCGAGTCGGCCCTGCACGAGCCAAGACCGGGATGGCTCGAGGGCATCAAGGTCGCCGACCCGATCATCCTGGCGTATGCGGGCGGCCTGGCCTCACGCCTGCCCGGCAACCCCTCCGGCGTGCTCGACGTCGTGCCCGTCGATCTAGTGGCCAACGCCTGCGTCGTCGCGGCGGCGCATCCGCCGATGCCGAGCCCGCGGACGCTCGCGCTCGCGAGCGGGAGGCGTAACCCGATCACGCTCGCAGAGATCAGCCGGACGGTCACCGACCACTTCCGGGCCCGCCCGCTGCCCGACGAGGACGGCGCCCCGATCGAGTTCTCCGACATGCGCTACGCGTCGGGGGCGCGAGTGATGGGAGCCCTCGACCGCGCCGAGCGCGCGCTGCGCACGGGTCGGCGCCTGCTCGACCGCGTCCCGGTGCCTCGCGTCGACGACGCCGAGCGGCGTCTGCACGTCGAGCGCCGCCGGGTCGAGCGGCTGCGACGCCTCGCCGAGATATACGGTCCCTACGTCGAGCTCGACTGCATTTTCGACGATCGCGGCACGTGCGAGCTGCTCGGTCGCCTGTCGCCCTCCGACCGGGAGCGGCTGTCCTTCGACACGGCGGCGATCGACTGGACCGACTACCTGGATCGGGTCCACCTCCCAGCCCTACGCGAGCTCGTGCGCCCTCCCCGCCCCCCGCGCGCGACCGGTCCCGCCCGGGCGCTCGGGTCGGGGGACGGAGCGCTGCCGGACGGCCCCCCCGCGCTCGCGTTCTTCGATGTCGAGGGCGTGGTCGTCGACACGACGGTCGCCCACTTCTACGCGTGGTTGCGCTCGCGCGGCATGCCGGGGCTCGACCGGGTCGTGTGGGGAGCCGGGGTGGCCGCGCGGGCGCCCGGCTGGGCGCTCGCCGACCGCCGGTCGCGTGCGGCCTTCAACCGGGACTTCTACCGAACCTACCGCGGTCTGCCGGCCGCCGAGCTGCGCGCCGAGGCCGAGAGCGCGCTCGAGGAGCACATCCTCCCCCGCCTCCAGCAGGCCGCGGTGCGCCGCATCCGCGCCCATCGCCGCCGCGGCGACCGGATCGTCCTCCTGACCGGCGCGGTCGACTTCCTGGTCGCGCCCCTCCGGGCGCTGGGCGACGAGCTCGTCGCCGCGCGGCTGCGCGAGGAGCTCGGGGTCTTCACCGGCGAGCTCGAGGAGCCGCCGCTGACCGCGGAGGCCCGCGCCGCCCTGGCCACGCGCCTGGCGACCGACCGCGGGGTCGCGCTCGCGGACTGCCACGCCTACGGCGACAGCGTCTCCGACCTGCCGCTGCTGGAGGTCGTCGGCCATGCCCACTCGGTCAATCCGGACTTCCGCCTCGCCCGCGAGGCCCGGCGGCGGGGGTGGCCGGTGCTGACCTGGGCCACCGAGCCCGGCGCCCGGACCCGTCCGCCGGCGCCGGTCGCGGCCGGCGCCTGACATGCTCGCCCTCGAGTACACGCCGTCCGTGGCGCGGCACGCGGCGGCGCGGGTCTCCCGCCGGGCGGGGGAGGGGGGTCTCACGCTGCGTCGGATGGCGCCCCCACGGCCACCGAACGCCGACTGGCTCGCGGTCCGCCCCAGGCTGAGCGGCATCTGCGGATCGGATCAGGCGCTCTTCTCGGGCTCGGCGTCGCCGTACCTGGGGACGCTCACCTCGACGCCGTTCGTCCCCGGTCACGAGATCGTCGGCGAGATCGCGGGTGGGGAGCGTCGTGGTGAGAGGGTCGTAGTCGAGCCGGCGCTCTCGTGCGTGGTGCGAGGCGCCGAGCCCGAGTGCACGGAGTGCGCGGAGGGACTCACGGCCCTGTGTCGCAATACCGTCGAAGGAGAGGTCTCGGCGGGCCTGCAGATCGGCTACTGCCGCGACACCGGCGGGGGCTGGAGCGAGGGGCTCGTGGCCCACCACTCGCAGCTGCACGCCGTGCCGGCCGAGCTCTCCGACGAGGATGCGGTGCTGGTCGAGCCGCTGGCGTGCGCGCTCAACGCCGCGCGGGCGGCGGCGCCGAGTCCGGGCGAGGCGGTGGGCGTGATCGGGGCGGGGACGATCGGGCTCCTCTGCGTGGCGGCGCTGCGTGAGCTCGCGCCGGATGCCGTCGTACTGTGCACGGCAAAGCACCCCGCCCAGGCGCACGCCGCGCGCCGCCTCGGCGCCGACCACACCTGTGCGCCCGAGCAGCTGCCGGTCGAGGCGGCGCGGCTGACCGGCGCCCGGAGGCTCGTCGGCCACCTCGGGCGCGAGCTCCTGCTCGGCGGCCTCGATCGCGTGCTCGACTGCGTCGGCAGCGGCGATTCGCTCGAGGCGGCGGTGACGGTCACGCGCCCGCGCGGTACGGTCGTGCTCGTGGGTATGCCCGGGCAGGTGCGCGCCGACCTCTCGCTCGCGTGGCAGCGAGAGCTCGAGCTGCGCGGCGCCTATGGCTACCGCGGCGACTTCCCCGCGGCGATCGACCTCGCCGGTCGGCTGGGGACCGGGCGGCTCGTGGCCGACGGCTGGCATCTGAGCGACCACTCTCGCGCGCTCGCGGAGGCCCCGCGGGCGGCCCGCTCGGGCCAGGTCAGGACGGTCTTCGACCTGCGCACGGAGTGATGACGCTCGCCCCGAGGCCGCGAACGACGATGGTCGAGCCGCCCGCGCCGAGCGCCGACGGGCGCCCCGCGCGGCGACGACCCGCCGCCGAGCGGGGGGCGAGCGTGTCCGAGGTCACCGTGAAGTCGCCACCGACCCTTTTCCACGCCGGCGAGTCCTTTCGGCTCGAGCGACTGCCGGTCGGGTCGCGGGTGGTGCACGCCCCCCCGCCGCTCAAGGGGCTCGGCGATCTCGACGCGGCGATCGACCGCGCGCTCGACGAGCCGCTCGGCGCCGACCCGCTCGACGCGCGCCTGCGTGCCGGGATGCGGCTCACCATCGCCTTCGACGACCTGTCGGTGCCGCTGCCGCCGATGCGCGCGCCGGACGTCCGCGGGCGGATCGTCGAGCGCGTGCTCGAGCGTGCCTACCGCGCCGGCGTCGACGACATCCACCTGATCGCCGCGCTTGCCCTGCACCGGCGCATGACCCCGGCCGAGCTGCGACACGCGCTCGGACCCGCGGTCTTCGACGCCTTCGGTCCCGACGAGCTCTACAACCACGACGCCGAGGACCCCGACGGAAACGTCGTCATCGGCGAGACCGACCACGGCGAGCCGGTGACCCTCAACCGCCGCGCCGCCGAGTCCGACCTGCTCGTGTACGTGCACCTCGTCACCGCGCCCCTGCAGGGCGGACCGAAGTCGGCGGCGATCGGGCTCGGCACCTACCGGTCGATCAGCGCCCACCACACGACGCACACGCTTCGTCACTCGCGCTCGTTCATGGATCCCGACCACTCCGAGCTCCATCACTCCTCGGGGCGTCAGGGCGAGCTGATCGAGCGGGCGGTGCCGGTCTTCCACCTCGAGGCCACCCTCAACGACGCCATGTACGCCGAGCCGCTGCGCTTCCTGGGCAAGCCCGAGCACCTGTGGACGCCGCGCGAGCAGGTCGTGTTCGCGGGGGTCAAGCGGGCGGTCGACCGGATGCCGGTCCGCGCCCGGCGGACCGCCTTCAGTCGCATGTCGGCGCCGTACGCGGTCACCTCGGTGACGGGGGGCGCGGTCGACGCCGCCCACGCCGTGGCGCTCGAGCGCCTCGCCGAGCAGCAGGCGGTTCGGGTCGAGGGACAGTCCGACGTCGTCACCGCCGGGCTTCCCTACATCGGTCCTTACAACGTCAACTCGATCCTCAACCCGATCCTCGTCATGTGCCTGGGACTCGGGTACTTCTTCAACCTGTACCAGGGACGACCGCTCGTGCGCGAGGGCGGCGCGCTGATCTTCACCCATCCCGTGCCGCGCGACTTCCACCCGGTGCATCACCCCTCCTACATCGACTTCTACGAGGAGGTGCTCGCCGAGACCACCGACCCGGCCGAGCTCGAGCGCCGCTTCGAGCGCGACTACGCCGAGGACGAGTGGTATCGCCACCTCTATCGCACATCCCACGCCTACCACGGCGTCCATCCCTTCTACATGTGGTACTGGGGCGCCCACGCGCTCGAGCACGTCGGCGAGGTGATCTTCGTCGGCGGGGACCGCGAGGCGTGCCGGCGGATGGGCTTTCGCCGGGCCGACACGATGCTCGACGCGCTCGAGATGGCCGAGCAGGTCGTGGGGCGCGATCCCTCGATCACCCACTTCGGGTGCCCGCCGCTCTTCTACTGCGAGGTCGAGTGAGGAGCGGTCGCCTGCTCGAGCGCCTGGCGGGGCCGCCCCGAGACGGCGGGACCGGCGGATCGGCGCGGTCGCCCGCGCGCTGGCGCACCCGCCGCGGCGGGCCCGATCCCTGGAGCGCTGCCGCCGAAGTGGCCGACCAGCCATGGCTGCGCGGCCGGCGCGCCTCCCTCGCCCGGGAGGGCCTCCAGCAGTCGCTGCTGTTTCCGCTCACCCGCGTCGTCACGAGCCCGAAGGTCAGCGGGGCCGACGACCTCCTGCACGCGCCCCAGCCGGCGGTGATCGCCCCCAACCACTCGAGCGACGTCGACACTCCGCTGGTCCTATGGGCGCTGCCGCGCGTGTGGCGGATGCGAACCGTGGTCGGGGCGGCGAGCGATCGCTTCTACGCGAGCCGCCGCACCGCGCTGATGGCGTCGCTGTGGATCAACACCTTTCCCTTCGACCGCGGGAGCGAGGGGCGCGGGCTGGCCGCCGCCGCCGAGCACCTGCGCGGCGGGTCCAACGTGCTCATCTATCCGCAGGCGACCCGGACCTCCGGCCTCGGGGGCCTGCGCGGCGGGGTCGGGCGGCTGTGCGTGGCGACGGGCACGCCGGCGGTGCCGGTGCACGTGAGCGGAACGGGGCTGTTGATGCCCAAGGGGCGCGGGGTGACCCGGCGCGGGCGGACGGAGGTCCGCTTCGGCCCTGCCGTCGAGCCGCTGGCGGGCGAGGAGCCCCAGGAGTTCACCGAGCGCGTGGGCGCGGCGATCGGCGCGCTGGCCGGGGCGGCGGGGCGCCGGTGACGTCGGCTCCGACCTCGCCGGCCGACCTCCTCGCCCTGCTCGAGTCGGTCGAGCGGGGGGAGGTCGCCGCACAAGCCGCCCTCTCAGAGCTCCAGCACCTGCCGTTCCGCGACCTCGGCTTCGCGCGCGTGGATACCCACCGGGAGCTGCGCCAGGGTGCGCCCGAGGCCGTGCTCGGCGAGGGCAAGTCGCCCGGGGAGATCGAGGCGATCGTCACGGCGATGCTCGCCGACGGGGTGGGAAGCGTGCTCGTGACGCGCGCCGACGAGGCCGCCCGGGCCGCCGTAGCCCGAGCCGCCCCGGGCGAGGCCGAGCTCGACGAACGCGCCCGCCTGGCGTGGGTGGCGCGGGCGGTCCCTGCGGTCGCCGGGCAGGTGGCGATCGTCTCCGCCGGGACCGCCGACGGACCGGTGGTGCGCGAGGCCGAGATCCGCGCGCGCCTGCTCGGGGCCGAGGTGGCGGTCCAGCGCGACATCGGGGTGGCCGGGATCGCGCGGCTTGGGACCGCGCTCGAGGACCTCGAGCGCGCCCACTGCGTGGTCGTCGTGGCGGGCCAGGACGCCGCGCTGGCCTCGGTGGTCGGCGGGCTCGTCGCCGCGCTGGTGATCGGCGTCCCGACGAGCGCGGGCTACGGGGCCGCCTTTGGCGGCCTCTCGGCTCTGTTGGCGATGCTGGCCTCGTGCGCGGCCGGGCTCGCGGTGGTCGGGATCGACGACGGCTTCGGGGCGGGCACGATCGCGGCGCGGATCGCCCGGGCGAGCGCGCCAGCGGCGTGAGCAGGCTGGCCTACATCGACTGTGTGGGCGGCGTCGCGGGCGACATGCTGCTCGGCGCCCTGCTCGACGCCGGCGCCGACGCCGATCTCGTCCGGTCCGGGCTCGCCCGCCTCGGCATCGAGGACCTCGAGGTGCGGATCGGGCGGGCGCGGCGCGGGCCGCTCGACGCCGCGCGGGTCGAGGTCGTCGGGCCGCCCGATCAACCGCCCCGGGGCCCGCGCGAAGTACGCGAGCTGATCGAGGGCGCGCGTCTGCCGCCGCGAGCGCGCGAGCGCGCGCTCACGACCTTCGACCGGCTCGCCGTCGCCGAGGGTCGGGTGCACGGCATCGCGCCCGAGGAGGTGACCTTCCACGAGGTCGGGGCCGCCGACGCGCTGGCCGACGTCTGCGGAGTCGCCCTCGCGCTCGAGTCGCTGGGGGTGGAGCGAATCGCCTGCTCGCCGCTGCCGGTCGCGCGCGGGGTGGTGGCGAGCGCGCACGGACCCCTGCCGCTGCCCGCTCCCGCCACCCTCGCGCTGCTCGAGGGCGCGCCGTTGCACGGCGTCGAAGGCGACGAGGAGCTCGTGACCCCCACCGGCGCCGCGCTGGTCGGCGCGCTCGTCGAGGGCTTCGGGCCGCTCCCCGCCCTGCGACTCGAAGCCACCGGCTACGGCGCGGGCGCGCGCGAGCTCGGGCGCGTGCCCAACGTGGTGCGCGTCCTCCTGGGGGAGGCGGATGAGGCCGCCCCGCGCGCCCCAACCCAGCCGGTGTCGCTCGTAGAGACCAACCTCGACGACCTCTCGCCGGAGCTCGTGCCCGACGCCGCGCAGAGCGCGACGGCGGCGGGGGCGCTCGACGTGTGGACGACGCCGGCGGGCATGAAGAAGGGCAGGCCGGGCGTGATCGTCTCGGCGCTCGTACGCCCCGAGCGCGAGGCCGCCGTGGCGGAGGCGCTGCTGCGCTCGACGACCGCGCTCGGAGTGCGCGTGGCTCGCTTCGAGCGGGTCGAGCTCGAGCGCGAGTGGCGGGCCATCGAGGTCTCCGGCGAGGCGGTGCGGGTCAAGCTCGGCCGCCTCGACGGCGACGTGGTCAACGTCGCGCCCGAGCACGACGACTGCGCCCGCGCCGCCGAGCGGACCGGCCGCTCGACCGTGTCGATCTGGTCCGCGGCGCTGGCCGCCGGACAGCGCTGGCTCGCGGAGGAAGAGCGAGCGTGAGCTCGGTGCGCGAGCTCCCGGTCGCCGGCGGGGAGCCGAGCGACCTCACGGTCGACGCCTTGCGCGGGCGGCTCGAGCGCTCGCTCGCCGAGCTCGAGAGCGCCGTGGTCGCCTTCTCGGGCGGGGTCGACTCCTCCGTGGTCGCGGCCCTCGCCGCCCGAGCCCTCGGCGACCGCGCCCTCGCGGTCACGGCGGTCTCACCCGCCCTGGCCTCCGGAGAGCTCGAAGGAGCGAGCGGGGTGGCTGCGGCGATCGGGGTCGAGCATCTGGTGATCGCCACCGACGAGCTGGGTCGTGAGGGCTACCGCCGCAACGCTCGCGACCGCTGCTATCACTGCAAGACCGAGCTATACGGGGAGCTGTGGAGGCTCGCCGCCGAGCGCGGCTTCGCGGTCCTGCTCTCCGGGGCGAACGCCGACGACCGCGGCGACTGGCGCCCCGGGCTGCGCGCGGCCGCCGAGCACGGGGTGCGCCATCCCCTGCTCGAGGCGGAAGCCGGCAAGGCCGAGGTGCGAGCACTCGCGCGCCGCCTCGGCGTGCCCAGCGCCGAGAAGCCCGCCAGCCCGTGCCTGGCTTCCCGCCTGCCCTACGGAACGCGCGTCGAGCCGGCCAGGCTCGCGCGGGTCGATCGCGCCGAGCGCGCGGTGCGGGCGCTCGGCTACCCGGTGTTGCGCGTGCGCCACCACGAGGACCTCGGCAAGCTCGAGCTTCCGGCGGCCGACCTCGAGCGCGCGCTCGCCCCAGCGGCCCGGGCGGCGATCGCCACGGCTCTGCGCGAGGCCGGCTACGTGCGCACCGCTATCGATCTGGAGCCCCTGCGGTCGGGCGCGCTCAACGAGGGGTTTCAGTCCCCGAGCGGCGAGGCGACGCACGGGTAGACTCGGGCCGTGACGCGGCTCTCCTCGTACCTCCTGCCCACCGTCAAGGAGCCGCCTGCCGATGCCGAGGCGGTCTCCCACCGGCTGCTAGTGCGCGCCGGCCTGGTGCGCCAGCTCGGCACGGGTATGTGGACCTTCCTGCCCGCCGGCTGGCGTTGTCACCGCCGTGCCGAGCAGATCGTCCGCGAGGAGCTCGACCGAATCGGCGCCCAGGAGATGCTCATCCCGGTCCTGCAGCCCGCCGATCCGTGGCGGCGCACCGGCCGGTATGCGATCGAGGAGCTGCTCAAGCTCTCAGACCGCAAGGGCGCCGAGCACGTACTGGCCATGACCCACGAGGAGGCCCTGACCTGGCACGTGGCCCGCGAGGTCCGCTCCTATCGCGACCTGCCCCAGATCCTCTACCAGTTCCAGGTCAAGGAGCGCGACGAGCCGCGCCCGCGCGCGGGCCTGCTGCGCACGCGCGAGTTCATCATGAAGGACTCATACTCGTTCGATCGCGACGCCGAGGGCCTCGACCGCTCCTACGGGCTCCACGTCGAAGCCTACGACCGCGTCTTCGATCGCTGCGGGCTCGAGTGGCACCGGGTGGCCTCAGACGTCGGCATGATGGGCGGCCTCGGCGCTCACGAGTACATGGCCCCGTGTCCGGCCGGCGAGAACGAGGTCGCGCTGTCGCCGGCGGGCTACGCGGCTAACGTCGAGGTGGCGAGCGCGGCGCCGCGTCCGGTTAATGGACTCCCGCCCGCCCTCGACTCGCCCGAGCCGGTGGACACCCCCGGCCAGACCACGATCGATGACGTCGCGCGCGGCCTCGGCGTCCCCGCCGCCGCCCTGCTCAAGGCCTTCCCGGTGATCGCCAGTGGACGCGGGCCCGTCCTCGTGGTCACTCGCGGCGACCATCGCCTCAACGAGATCAAGCTCGCCAATGCGCTCGGTGAGGCCACGCGACCCGCTCAGGCCGACGAGGTCGAACCACTGTTTCGCTCTGTGCCCGGGTACATCGGGCCCGTCGGGGCGCCGGTGCCGGTCGTCGCCGACGAGGCGGTGCGCGACCTGCGCGGCCTCGTGGCCGGCGCCAACGAGGCCGACCGCCACCTGCGCGGCGTCGAGCCCGGCCGCGACTTCGAGCCCGAGTGGGCCGACGTGCGCTCGGTCGAGGCCGGTGACACCTGTCCGGCGGGGGCGTCGATCCACCTCGAGCGGGCGATCGAGGTCGGCAACATCTTCAAGCTCGGGACCCGCTACTCGGAGCCGCTCGAGGCGACCTACCTCGACGAGGGCGGTAGCGAGCGACACGTCTGGATGGGCTCCTACGGGATCGGCCTCGCGCGCATCCTCGCCGCGGCCGTCGAGCAGAGCGCGGACGAGCAGGGGATCTCCTGGCCGCGCCGGCTCGCGCCCTTCGACGTCGAGGTCGTCGCGCTCGGCAAGGCCGGCGAGGAGTCGCTCGCGGTGGCCGAGCGGCTCTACGACGAGCTGCGGGCCGCGGACCTCGACGTGCTGCTCGACGATCGCCCGCGCAGCGCGGGGGAGAAGTTCGCCGACGCCGAGCTGCTGGGCTGCCCCCTACGCCTCACGGTCGGGCGCAAGGGCGTCGAGGCGAGGGAGGTCGAGGCCCAGGTGCGGCGCGGTCGTGAGCGCCGGACTCTCTCCCTCGAGGGAGCGGCGCAGGAGGCGCTCGAGCTGTGGCGCAGGGCCCCCTGACCGCCCGACGGCTGCTCGGCCTCGACCGCTCGGGCGGTCTGCCCAAGGCCACCCGCCGCGGCGAGCCGCTGCGCCCGTGGACGATTCCCAACGCCGTCGGCTACATGCGGCTCGCCCTGATACCGGTGTTCCTGGTCCTGGGTCTGAGCTCGGGGGACGGGCGTGCGCCCGCTGCGGCCCTGCTCTACGCCTTCATCGGGGCCACCGACTACCTCGACGGGATGCTGGCCCGCCTGACCGGCCAGTACAGCCGGCTGGGGGCGCTGCTCGATCCCGTCGCCGACCGCCTGCTCGTGCTCGCCGGGGCGGTCGTGTCCTGGCACTTCGAGCTGCTCCCCCGCTGGGCGCTCGCCGCCCTCGCCGCCCGCGAGCTCTTCATGCTCGTCCTAACCGAGCTCGCTCTGCGCCGCGGCATCGACTTCGAGATCAAGATGGTCGGGCGCTGGGCAGTCTGGCCGACCATGTTCTCGATCTTTTTGGCCATGGTCTCGACGACCTGGGTCGCCAGCGGGCTGCTGCTGCTCGGTCTCGGCCTGAGCGTGTGGGCAACGTTGCTCTACCTGCGCGACGGGTTCAGGCTCCGCCGCCGCGCCTGACGAGCGACCGCTCGGGGACAGTCGGCGGACCCTCAACCTCCGCTTGAGAGCCAGCGGTATACTCGCCTTCCGACCCGACCCGACCGGAGGCGAGCCATGGACACCTTTCCCGATCTCGGCGCCCTCTCGGACCAGGAGCTCAAGGATCTGATCCAGGAGCTCACGGACGATGAGCGTGAGGTCTCCTACCAGCGGCGCCTCCTGCACGGGAAGATCGACATTCTGCGCGCGGAGCTCGTCAATCGGCTGCGGACAAAGCGAGAGGAAGGCGAGCCGATCATCACCGGGGCCGACGTGCGCCAGCTCACCGAAATCCTGGGCGGCCGTGGGGAATCGCCCCCCGGCGGCGCCGAGCAGGTAGACGAGGCCGCCGCCGATGAGCGCCTCCTGGCTGATGGCGGGCTCGCGCACGAGGGAGACGCCGATGAGCGTGGCTTCGACCCTGACAGGGCCACCGAGGAGTAGATGAGCCGATGGCGCGGCCGGAGCGAGGCGCGCTCCACTGTCCGGAGTGCGGCTTCGTCAACCCGGAGGGCGCGAACTACTGCCAGAAGTGCGGCGCCTTCCTGGGAGGCGAGTCGCGCCCGCGCCACGCGGCCCCGGGCGACACGACGATCGCCTATCAGCTCGACGAGTCCGGCGAGCTCCACGCCGTCGATCTCGAGCAGGTCGGCACCGAGGGCGGAACGCTCGTCATCCGCTCGGGAGGCGGGCGCTCGGGAGAGGCCTTCACGCTCGGGGGCGAGCAGACGCGCGTCGGCCGCAGTCCCGAGGCCGACGTCTTCCTCGACGACGTCACGGTCTCGCGCAACCATGCCCTGCTCGTCCGTCGCCGCGACGGGGTCTACATCGACGACCTCGGCTCCCTCAACGGGACCTACATCAACCGCCACCGGATCGAATCGCACAAGCTCGCCGATGGGGACGAGGTTCAGATCGGCAAGTACAAGCTGACCTACCTCGAGCGATGACGACCGGCGTCGACACCCCGCCCGACCCGCGCTCGCGGGGCGAGGCCGACGCGGGCGAGGGCACATCGACGCGCTCGGGAGTGACCCCGGGTACCCGCGGGCCCGAGGCGGGGCCGCCCGGCCGGCGATCCGGCTCGTCGTTGCCCTCGAAGACGCTGACCATCGGCGCGGTGTGCAAGCAGCTCGAGCGGGAGTTCCCCGAGATCTCGATCTCCAAGATCCGCTACCTCGAGGACCAAAAGCTGCTCGCCCCCCGACGCACGCCCGGTGGGTACCGCCTCTACAGCGCGCGGGAGGTAAACCGCCTGCGCACGATCCTGCGACTCCAGCGCGACGAGTTCCTGCCGCTGCGGGTGATCCGCCAGGAGCTCGCCGCCGGCCGCGCCGACACGGGCGACCGCGAGTCCCAGGCACCCGACCCGCGCTCACTGCGCCGCGCCACGGTCTCGGTCGGCGAGCGCGCCGAGGCGCGGTACCCGCTCCAGAGCGTGCTCGAGGAGACGGGCGCCCAGCCCGGCCTCGTCCGCGAGCTCGAGGAGTTCGGGGTGGTCAAGGGCCAGCAGGAGGGCGGTGAGCTGACCTACGACGAGACCGAGCGCGAGATCGTTCGCGCCGCCGCGGAGCTCGCCCGCTTCGGCGTCGGCGGTCGCAACCTGCGCGTCTTTCGAACCTCGGCCGATCGCGAGGCCGCCCTGCTCGAGCAGATCCTCGCCCCGTCGCTGCGCTCGCGCAACCCCGAGCGCCGGCGCGAGGCCATCGAGACGCTCGAGAACCTCGCCACCGTCGCCTCGCACCTCAAGCACCTGCTGCTCGTGCGCGATCTGCGGCGTCTCGCACCCGGCTGAGGGTCCCGTGGAAGCCGAGACGGCACCCGCCGACCTCGACCTGCGCGCCTACGTCCGCGACATCCCGGACTTCCCTCGGCCGGGGATCGTCTTCAAGGACCTCACGCCGCTGTTCCTCGACGCGAGCGCGCTGGCCCGGGTCATCGAGCTCACGGCCGAGTACGCGGACCAGCGCAAGGTCGAGGTCGTCGTCGCGGCCGAGGCGCGTGGCTTCATACTGGGGGCTGCGGTGGCGGCGCGCGTCGGTGCCGGGTTCATCCCCGCGCGCAAGCCCGGCAAGCTCCCCCTCGAGACCACCGCGGCCGAGTATGCGCTCGAGTACGGGGTCGACGCGCTCGAGGTCCACCGAGACGCGCTCGCAGGCGGCGCGCGCGTGCTGGTCCACGACGACCTGCTGGCGACCGGCGGCACAGCGGGGGCCCTGTGCGAGCTCGTGCGCGGAGCCGGCGCGCAGGTCGCGGGCTGCGCCTTTTTGATCGAGCTCGCATTCCTCGCCGGGCGCGAGCGCCTAGGCGACGCCGACGTACACAGCTTGATCACCTACGACGGCGCGTAGGCCGTGCCGCGGGCCAGCCGCCACGGCTCGACGGCCGCGATCGCCTGACGGTGAGGCGAGGCCGGCGCCGCGGCACGGGCGGTCCGGCGCCGGGACCGCTTGCGGTGCTGCCGGCAACCGGGGCGGCGGGTACGAGCGAGCGCGGGTGGGGCTGGGGTGGCGGGCGCGCTGGCCCGCGGCTGTCGGCGGGCGCCCGTGACGTGCTGCGGCGAGCACTCGGCGTGGCGACCGGCTTGGCGCCGCCGGTGCCGCTCGAGCAGATCGAGGTCCGCGCGTCCGCTCTCTCCGATCGAGCGCGGGAAGGGCTGATACGGGCGGTAGGGGCGGAGCACGTCGACGAGGATCACCGTGCCCGCGTCGCCCACGCGGCCGGCCAGAGCTACGAGGACCTCGTGCGCCTGCGCGGCGGCGACGGTCGCGGTGCGCCGGACGCGGTGGTGGCGCCGGGGTCCCGGGAAGAGGTCGCCGCAGCGCTGGCCGTGTGCCGGGAGGAGGAGGTGGCCGTCGTCCCCTTCGGCGGGGGCACGAGCGTGGTCGGCGGCGTCGAGCCCGGCCGGGGCCGGTTCCCGGCCGTGGTCTCGCTCGACCTTGGTCGCCTCGATCGCCTGGTCGCCCTCGACGAGCGCTCGCTCACCGCCACCTTCGAGGCCGGGATCTCCGGGCGCCGCGCCGAGGCGCTGCTCGACGCACGCGGTCTCACGCTCGGGCACTTCCCCCAGTCGTTCGAGCACGCGACGATCGGCGGCTATGTGGCCACCCGCTCGGCCGGGCAGGCCTCGGCAGGCTACGGACGCGTCGACGATCTCGTACTCGGCCTGCGCTGCGCGACGCCTGCCGGGGAGGTGCGCGCCCGCCCCATACCGGCCTCGGCGGCCGGACCTTCGCTGGTCGAGCTGATCGTCGGGTCGGAGGGGGCTCTTGGAGTGATCACCGAGGCGACGCTCGCCGTTCGCCGCCGGCCGACCGCGCGCCGCTACGAGGGCTTCTCCTTCGCCTCCTTCGAAGCGGGCGCCGAGGCCCTGCGGGCTCTCGCCCAGGCGGGCGCCGCCCCCGACGTGGCACGGCTCTCCGACGCCGGAGAGACCTCGCTCGCACTCACTCAGGCGGCCGCCGGCGGCGGCCTTGGCGCGCGCGCGCTGCGCCGCTACCTGCGTCTACGCGGCCAGCGCCGACCGTGCCTGGCGATCGTCGGCTGGGAGGACGTGGAGGGGGAGGTGAGCCGGCGGGGGGCTCGTTCGACGCGCCTCCTGCGTGCGGCCGGCGGACTCGCGCTGGGGCCACGCCCGGGGCACGCCTGGGCGCGCGGGCGCTTCGAGGGTCCCTACCTCCGCGACGATCTGCTCGACGCCGGGATCCTCGTCGAGACCTTCGAGACCGCGACGACCTGGGACCGGCTGGCCGAACTCCACCGGTCGGTCGGGGCCACGCTGACCGGCGCGCTCGCCGCTCGCGGCGCCACGCCGCTCATCGGCTGCCACGTTTCGCATGTGTACCGCTCGGGGGCGTCGCTCTACTTCACTGTGCTCGCGCGGCAGGAGCGAGGGTGCGAGCTCGAGCAGTGGCGAGCGGCCAAGGTCGCGGCGAGCGAGGCGATCGTGGCGGGGGGTGGCACGATCACCCATCACCATGCGGTGGGAAGCGTTCACCTGCCGTGGCTGTCGGCCGAAGTCGGCGAGCTCGGGGTCGAGGCGCTGCGCGCGGTCAAGGCACGTCTCGACCCGACCGGGATCATGAACCCGGGCAAGCTGGTGCCTTGGGAGGAGGGGTCTTCGCCCGAGCCGGCGCGCCGTGAGCTCCGAGGCTAGGGTGCCGCCCCGCCGCCAGGGGCGGCGCCCGCGCCCCCGGCGTCTCCGGCGCCCGCGGCGGCGGCCCCGCGCAGTACGTCTGAGACCGGCACCCGCAGGACGGAGTCGCCCGAGTGCCCCGCGTTGCGGTCGATCTTCTCGCGGGAGATGTCGATTAGGCGGTAGCTGCGGAAGCTCGACGGCAACGGGCCCGCCCCTTGGAGCCTCCCGCTCCCGTCCGCCACCTGGCCTCCGAGCGAGACGGCGTCGCGCCGGGAGTTGTACAGCCAGACCTCGTAGGCCCCCCGGCGACCGCTCGGCTTGAGCCCGCGGGCCTGAACGAGCAGCTGGGTCTGGCCGCCGCGCTCGGCGATCACGGCGACGCCCTGCGCATCGCCGTCGCCGACGTTCGCGAGCTGGCCCTGGCCCAGGAGCCTTATCTGCGCTTGATCGCCCTGGCTCTCGGCGGGCTGCGAACCTCCCTTGTCCTGCTCCTCGCCGCCGCCGGTCAGGGCGAGCGCCAGCACGAGCGCCGCCACGACCGCGGCGGCTGCCAGCGCGCCTCCCATGAGCCGCCGGCGCCGGACGGCCGCCCGGCGCCCGGAGGAGCGCCCGCGGGTTCGCTGGCCCTCCCAACCCGGTGGCGCAGTGGTGGGCCCCGGGGTCGGGGCGACGGCGGGTGCGGCGACGGACCCGCCCGCCGCCGATGGCTCGTGGGCCGTCGCCGTCCCCACGTCGGCCTCGATCTCCTGCCCATCGCCGTCCTCGCTCTGGCCGCGTCTGCGCTCCCCACCAGCCGTCGTGGCAGGTGGCGCCCACGCCGGTACCGCGGCCCGCCGGCCGACCGCTTCCCGAGGCGGTCGGGCGCCACCGCGACCGTCGGGCTCGGGGACGTCGGGGCGGGGACCGTCGCCGTAGAGGTGGTCGAGCGAGTCGACCAGCGAGGAGACCCACAGGCGGGCCGGCTCCGAGCGCTTGAGGTGGCCGCGGGTCGCCCGCGCATCCGGACCCGCCTGCTCGCCGAGCACGTAGTCGGCGACCTGGGCGCGCCAGTCGTCGTCGACTCGCCGGGCCCGGCCGGGCGCCAGCGAGACGAGCGCCTCCAGGGCGAGCTCGCGGACCCGCTCAGAGGGCGTGTCGAGCATCTCCGCAAGCTCGTCGTAGCCCTTCCCCTGACCCAGGAGGAGCTCGATGATCGCCCGTCGCTGTGGCTCGAGGGAGTCGAGGGTGGCCATCGGGGCCCAAAGGGTACCCTCCTCGCGTGTCGCCGTCGCCGCCAGCGGTCGCCCCCGATGACACGCTGATCGCAACGCTCGGCTTCGAGCTGCTCGAGCTCGGTCCCGAGCGAGCGACCGGCCGCTTCTCCGCCGCTGACCGGGTCAAGCAGCCTCTGGGCCTCGTGCACGGGGGTGCGTTCGCCGCCTTCGCCGAGTCGCTGGCGTCGGCCGCCACCTACGAGGCCGTCGCCTCGAACGGCCTGATCGCCGTCGGCCTGTCCAACCACACGAGCTTCCTGCGCCCCGTCCTCGACGGCACCGTGCACGCCGAGGGCCGCCGGCGCCACCACGGCCGGACCACGTGGTTGTGGGACGTCGACTTCACAGACGACGAGGGCCGCCTGTGCGCGGTCTCGCGGGTGACGCTGGCCGTGCGTCCCGCTCCGGGCGGCTGAGCCGGGCTTGGCTCAGGGCGGCGGCGGTGAGCGCCGGCCGGCGCTCCGACCACGGTCGCGCGCGCTCGAGCTGACCGGCGAGCGAGATCAGCAGCTCGTCGTCGCCGGGCGGGCCGACGAGGTGGACGCCGACGGGCAGGCCGGCGCCGGACTGGTGGAGGGGCAGCGAGATCGCGGGTTGGCCGGTGACGTTGATCGGCGGGGGGAAGGGGACAAAGCCGCTCGACTTGCCGAGCATGGCCATCGGCTCCTCGCCCTCGGCCGGCTCGAGCGCCCCGATCTCGAGGGGGGGCTGGGCGAGCGTGGGCGTGACGAGCACGTCGTGGTCGGTCCAGAACCTCAGCATTCCGCGAGAGGCCACGCGCAGGTAGGCGACCGAGGCGACGTAGTCGACCGCGCTGGTGGCCTCCCCGGCCTCGACCATCTGGCGCGTCAGCGGCTCGAGGCGGCCGCGGTCGAGCTCGCCGCCGACGACGGTGCCGAGGGTCTTGATGCTTCCGGCCACGCCCGCGACCCATACGCGGAGGAAGTTGGCCAGGAAGGTGGCGGGATCTTCGACCGGGAATCCGACCCGCTCGACTTCGTGCCCGAGCGACTGCAGCAGCCTTGCCGCCTCGTGGACAGCCTCGGCGTGCTCGAGATCGAGCGGGAAGTCGAGCGGAGCCTCGGTCACGATTCCGACCCGCAGCGACCGCGGATCCCGCTCGGCGGCGCGCGCGAAGGGCATGGCGGGAGCGGGGGCGAGGAAGGGATCGCCCGGCTCGTAGCCGGACAGGATGTCGAGCGCGAGCGCGGTGTCGGCCACCGTTCGCGTGAGCACGCCGTCAGAGACCAGGCCGATCACGTCGCCGGAACCGGGCGCGGTCGAGACCCGGCCGCGACTCGGCTTGTGGCCGACGAGCCCGCAGCAGGCGGCGGGGATGCGCAGCGAGCCCCCGCCGTCGTTTCCGTGCCCGAGCGAGACCATCCCGGCGGCGACTGCGGCCGCGCTCCCGCCAGAGGAGCCGCCGGGCGTTCGAGCGGTGTCCCACGGGTTTCGGGTCGGCCCGAAGCGATGAGGCTCGGTCACCGGGAGGATCCCCATCTCGGGCGTGTTGGTCTTGCCGACGACGATCGCTCCGGCCGAGCGCAGCCGGCGCACGACCGCGCTGTCGAACGGCGGGACCCAGTCGCCGACCGCGGCGGTGCCGAACGTGGTGCGGATCCCCTCGGTCAGCGCGAGGATGTCCTTGACGGCGATCGGGACGCCGGCGAGCGCGCGGTCGTCGCCGGGTCCGATCGCGTCGGCCTCGGCGAGCGCTCGCTCCGGCGCGAGCGTTACGAACGCGTTCAGCTCGCCATCGAGGCGGTCGATCGCCTCGAGCGACGCCTCGACGAGCTCACGTGAGGGCAACTCGCCGGCCCGCACGAGGGCGGCCTGATCCAGGGCGGAGCGTTGCAGGGCTTCTTCGGACATCGGCGTTCTCTCAGCGGGTCGCGCACCCTACACGCGCTCAGCTCCGACAAGTTAGAACCGCTACCGCCCCGAGCGAGAGGTCGCCTTCGAAGCTAGTCTTGGAGCCGCGTGATCAGCACCAACCAGTTCAAGAACGGCACCCACATCGAGGTCGACGGGACGGTCTTCAAGATCGTCGAGTTTCAGCACGTCAAGCCGGGCAAGGGCGGTGCGTTCGTGCGCACCAAGCTCCGCCGCCAGGCGGACGGGGCGGTGATCGACCGGACCTTCCGCGCCGGCGAGAAGTTCCGCCCCATCCGGACCGAGGCGCGCAGGATGCAGTTCCTCTACGCCGACGGATCGGATGCCCACTTCATGGACTTGGAGAGCTACGACCAGCTCGCCCTGCCCCAGGAGCAGGTGGCCGCCGCCCTGCGCTGGATCGCGCCGAGCGAGGAGGTCGAGGTGCTCCACGTCGACGAGCGGCCCGCCGACGTCCAGGTCCCGAGCGCCGTCGAGATGACCGTAACCGAGACCGAGCCCGGCCTGCGCGGCGACACCGCCTCGGGCGGCGGGGACAAGCCGGCCACGCTCGAGTCGGGAGTATCGGTCCGGGTACCGCTGTTCGTCAACGCCGGCGACCGCATCAGGGTCGATACGCGGTCGGGCGAGTACGTCGCCCGCGCGTAGGCCGGGTGCGCCGCTCCGATCAGCGCCGCGCGGCGGTCTTCGCGCTCTATCAGCACGAGATCACCGAGCGGGCGGCGGCAGAGCTCCTCGACCGGCAGGCCCCCGCCTTCACGCGCGAGCTCGTGGAGGGCGTCGAGCAGACCCGCGCGGAGCTTGACGCGGCCATCCGGCGCCACTCGATCGGCTGGTCGCTGGACCGGATCGCCCCGCTCGAGCGCAACATTCTCCGAGTTGGGCTGTACGAGCTCGAGCACCGCCCCGACGTGCCCGCCGAGGTGGCGATCGACGAAGCCGTCGAGGCGGCCAAGGACCTGTGCGCGGCCGAGGCGGCGGCCTTCGTGAACGGGGTACTCGCCGCGGCGCACCGGGCCGCGGAGGAGGCGCCGGCAGGGTGACCGGATGGGGCCCGGAGCGGTTGAGTGCCCTCGACGCGTCGATCGCAGAGCTCGAGGAGGCGGCGGAGCGCCTGCGGGCCGGCGGTCTCGATCCCGACGAGGCGGCCGAGCTCGTCGAGCGTTGCGCCGAGCTCGCCGCACGCGCCGGCGGCGAGCTCGATCGCGCCTCGCGGACGATGGGGGCCGAACCCACGCCAAGTGGCCAGGAACCGTTGCTGTGAGGGCGGGGCGGTCCACCGTCGGGCCAGGCGGGCCGTGAGCGCGCGCGGCTCGATGGCGAGCCCGTCTGCGACCTCCGGGTCGAGCGCACCGACCTCGGCGGAGGTGATGGCCCAGGCGCGCTCGGAGAACTTCCCGGTGGCCAGCCGGTTTCTCCCTCGGCGCGAGCGCTCGCACCTACTCGCCCTCTATGGCTTCGCTCGCCTGGTCGACGACGCCGGCGACGAGGCGGCAGGAGACCGCCTCGAACTGCTCGACTGGCTCGATGACGAGCTCGAGCAGGTCTACTCCGGTTCCCCGACCCATCCGCTCATACGCCGCCTCGCGCCGACCGTCCGCGAATGCCGGATCCCCGCCGAGCCCTTCCGCCGGCTGATCGACGCCAACCGCCAGGATCAGCAGGTCAAGAGCTACGAGACGATCGACGACCTCCTCGCCTACTGCGAGCTCTCGGCCAACCCCATCGGCCACCTCGTGCTCCATGTCTTCGGCGCGGCGACGCCCGAGCGCCTCCGCCTTTCCGATGCGATCTGCAGCGGGCTCCAGCTCACCGAGCACTGGCAGGACGTGGCCGAGGATGCGGCCCGCGGCCGGGTCTATATTCCGGCCGCCGACATGCGAGGCTTCGGCTGCGACCAGAGCGACCTCTCGAAGCCCCCGGCGAGCGGCCGGCTGCGGGCGCTGATCGCGTTCGAGGTCGACCGGGCGCGCACGCTGCTCGACGACGGGCTTCCGCTCGTGCGCACCCTGCGCGGCCGCCCGGCGCTCGCGGTCGCGGCGTTCGTCGCCGGAGGCCGGGCCGCGCTCGACGCCGTCGAGCGGGCGGGCCACGACGTGCTCGGCGGGCCTCCGCGGGCGTCGCGTCGCGACCACGGTCGTGCGCTGCTCGCGACGCTCGGCCGAGCGCGGGCGAGGTGAGCCCGGTCGAGGCCGAGGCCGCCTACCGGTCGTGCGAGGAGGTCACGCGCCGGGCGGCCGGGAACTTCTACTACGGCATCCGCCTGCTCCCGCCGGCCAAGCGCCGGGCGATGTGCGCGATCTACGCCTTTGCGCGGCGGGTGGACGACGTGGGCGACGGCTCGCTTCCGCCCGACGAGAAGGAGCGCCAGCTCGAGCTCGCCCGCGCCGAGCTCACGTCCCTGAGGCCCGACTCGTCCGATCCGGTGCTCGCCGCTCTCGGCCACGCACGGGAGCGCTTTCCGCTTCCGGTGTCGGCGTTCGGGGATCTGATCGACGGGGTCACCATGGACGTCCACGAGACGTGCTACCACCGAGCCGAGGAGCTCGAGGTCTACTGCCGGCGGGTGGCGGGCTCGATCGGGCGGCTCTCGGTGGCCGTCTTCGGCGCGAGCGACGGGCCCCGAGCCTCGGGCCGAGCCGACGACCTCGGGATCGCGATGCAGCTCACGAACATCCTTCGCGACGTCCGCGAGGACGGGTTGCGGGGCCGGGTCTACCTCCCGAAGGAAGATCTGGAGCGCTTCGGGTGCTCGCTCGAGCTCAGGGCGGCTCCGCCGGACAACTTCGCGGCGCTGGTGCGCTTCGAGGCCGACCGTGCTCGGTCCTGGTTTGCCACGGGTCTCGAGCTCCTGCCCATGCTCGACGCCCGCAGCCGGGCGTGCGTTGGCGCGATGTCGGGCATCTATCGGCGCATCCTCGATCGCATCGAGCGCCGTCCGGGGGCGGTCCTGGAGGGCCGGCTCGCGCTCCCCGCGTCGGAGAAGGCGTTGGTCGCGGCCCGCAACCTGGTACCGCTCTGAGTCCTCTGAGCCAGCGCCCGAGCGGCTCCCGTGTCGCCGTCGTCGGCGGGGGGCTCGCCGGAGCCTCGGCGGCGCTCGCCTGCGCCGACGCGGGGGCGGAGGTCACGCTGCTCGAGGTACGGCCGCGTCTGGGCGGAGCGGCCTACTCGTTCCGTCGCGACGGAACGTGGATCGACAACGGCCAGCATGTCTTCCTGCGCTGCTGCACCGCCTACCGCGGTTTTCTGGAGCGCGTCGGCGCTGCGGATTCCGCTGTCCTGCAGCGGCGACTATCGCTCACCGTGCTCGCCCCTGGGGGTCGCGCTGCGCGCCTCGAGCGCAACGCCCTGCCTGCTCCGCTCCAACTGGGCGCGTCGCTGGCCCGCTATCGCCACCTGACGCGATCCGAACGCGCGCGCTGTGCCCGCACGGCGCTCGCTCTGTCCCGCCTCGATCGGGAGGATCCCGCGCTCGACTGCGCGACTTTCGGCGACTGGCTCGCCGAGCGGGGCGAAAGCGCCGCGGCGGTCGAGGCGCTCTGGGACCTGATCGCCCTGCCGACCCTCAACCTTCCGGCCTCAGAGGCCAGCCTCGCCCTCGCCGCGCAGGTCTTCCAGGTCGGTCTCCTGGAGCACCGTGACGCGGCCGACATCGGCTATGCGGCCGCTCCCCTCTCGAACCTGCACGACGAGCCGGTGCGGCGGGCGCTGTACGCGGCCGGGGTGGACGTACGCCTGCGGTGGCGCGCCGGGCGGATCGCAGGCGACGGGCGGGGCGGCTACGAGATAGCGGGGCCGGCGGGTGCGATCGCCGCCGACGCGGTGGTGCTGGCTGTCCCGCCAGCACGCGCGGGCGCCCTCCTGCCCGCCGGCGCGCTCGCCGACCCCGGTCGCCTCGAGCGGCTCGGCGAGTCGCCGATCGTGAACCTGCACGTCGTCTACGACCGCCCAGTGACGGATCTGCCCTTCGCCGCCGCGGTGGGGAGTCCGGTCCAGTGGGTCTTCGACCGCACGGAGTCCTCGGGGCTTGCGAGCGGCCAGTACCTCGCCGTCTCCCTGTCGGGCGCCACCGAGGAGATCGCGATGCGCCGCGATGCGCTGCGCGAGCGCTTCCTGCCTGCGCTAGCCGCGCTCTTCCCCGGAGCCCGCGACGCCCGCCTGGAGCGCTTCTTTGCCACCCGTGAGCCGGCGGCGACGTTCCGCGCCGCGCCTGGGGTCGCGCGCCTGCGTACCGGGCCGCGGACGCGAGCGCCCGGCCTCGTCCTCGCCGGAGCCTGGACCGACACCGGGTGGCCCGCCACCATGGAGGGCGCGGTGCGCAGCGGGATCAGCGCGGCAGAAGAGGCGGTGGCGGCGCTCTCGGGTGCCCGTTGGGACGACGCCACGCCCGACGGCGGTCGGGACCTCGCCGGGCTCGAGGCGGGGGCGACGCCGCGGTGAACGCCGGCCCTCCGGCGAGCAGCGGCGCCGAGCACGCCGCCTACCCCGTCGCCCTCCAGGACGAGGTCGAGGCGTACCTGGCCGACCTCGAGTTCGCGACCGTACCGGGCATGGAGGGCCTCGACGAGGCGATGCGCTACTCGCTGCTCGCCGGCGGCAAGCGCGTCCGCCCCGTGCTCGCGCTCGCCACCGCCGAGGCCGTCGGCCGAGCGCCCGCCGAGGTGATGCCGCTCGCCGCGGCGCTCGAGCTCGTGCACACCTACTCGTTGATCCACGACGACCTCCCGGCTATGGACGACGACGAGCTGCGCCGCGGACGGCCGACCTGCCACGTCGCCTTCGGCGAGGGAGTCGCCATCCTCGCCGGCGACGGCCTGTTCGCGGAGGCCCTTCGGCTCCTGCTCGAGCGCCAGGCCGCTGACCCCGCGGATCTGCTCGCCGCGGCGCGCGAGCTCGTGGCCGCGGCCGGGGTGAACGGGATGGTAGGTGGCCAGTTCCTCGACATCGCGGGCGACGCACCGGCCGACGGCGAGTCGCTGCGGCGCCTGCACGGCCTGAAGACCGGCCGCCTGATCGGCGCCTCGGTCGAGTGCGTGCTGCTGCTCAGCGGCATGTCCGAAGCGGAGACCGCGCCCTACCGCCGCTTCGCCCGCGAGCTCGGGGTCCTCTTCCAGATCGTCGACGACATCCTGGACGTCACGGGCGACCAGCATGCCATCGGAAAGCCGAGCGGCTCGGACCAGCGCCACGGCAAGGCGACCTACGTGAGCGTGTTCGGGCTCGATCGCGCGCGGGAGCTCGCGTCCGAGTCGCACGCGGGGGCCCGGGCGGCCTTGGCCGAGGCCGGCGGCCGGACGGCTAAGCTCGCACAGGTGGCGGACTACATCCTCACCCGCCGGCGATGACCCTGCTCGAGAAGATCGACAAGCCAAACGACCTGCACGGCCTGTCCGACGCCGAGCTCGCACAGGTCGCCCAGGAGGTCCGCGAGCTGATCATCGACACGATCGGCGAGATCGGCGGGCACTTCGGGGCGAACCTCGGCGCATGTGAGCTAGCCACGGCCATCCACTCGCTGATCGACTCGCCACGCGACAAGGTGCTGTGGGACGTCGGCCACCAGGCCTATCCCCACAAGGTCCTCACCGGGCGCCGCGACCGGCTCGACACTATCCGCAAGTACGGCGGCCTCGCACCCTTCTGCTCGGTCTTCGAGTCCGAGCACGACATAATGGGCGCCGGCCACGCCTCGACGGCGATCTCCTACGCGGTCGGGCTCAAGGAGGCGATGCGCCAGGGCCGCGGGGAGGACGGCAAGGTCGTCGCCGTGGTCGGCGACGGGGCGCTCACCGGCGGCGTGGCCTTCGAGGCGCTGCAGAACGCCGGCGGCCTCGGGGTGCCGATCGTGATCGTCCTCAACGACAACGGCATGTCGATCGCCCCGAACGTGGGAGGCCTCTCCCGTTACTTCAACCGGGTGCGGCTCAACCCCAAGCTGCACAAGGCCCGCGAGGAGGTCGAGACCGGCCTGACCAAGCTCCCCGCCGGCCTCGGCGAGCGGATCGAGCGGTTCGGGCCGATCCTCAAGGAGTCGCTCAAGGCCTACTGGGCGCCGGGACTTATCTTCGAGGAGCTCGACATCGCCTACGTCGGCGTGGTCGACGGCCACGACATGGCCGCCCTTCGCGAGGCGATCGGCGAGGCGCTCGAGGCCGATCGCCCGGTGGTCGTGCACGCCAAGACCGTCAAGGGCAAGGGCTTCGCCCCGGCCGAGGAGGGCGGCCTCGAGGGTATGGAGAAGTGGCACGCGGCCAAGCCGTCCTCGATCGTCAACCGCCAGGCCGCCTCGAAGACGACGACCGCGCAGGGAGCGGCGGGCGCCGCCAAGCCCAAGCCGGCGCCCCAGTACACGAAGGTCTTCGGCGAGGCCCTCGTCCAGGAGTGCCGGCGCGACGAGCGCGTGGTCGGGATCACCGCGGCCATGAACTCCGGCACGGGGCTCGACATCCTCCAAAAGGCGCTCCCCGACCGCTACTACGACGTCGGCATCGCCGAGCAGCACGCCGTTCTGTTCGCCGCCGGACTCGCCCTCCAGGGCGCAAAGCCGGTGGCGGCGATCTACTCGACGTTCCTTCAGCGCGGCTTCGACCAGATCGTCCACGACGTCTGCCTGCAGGGCCTGAGCGTGGTCTTCGCCATGGACCGCGCCGGACTGGTCGGCGATGACGGACCGACTCACCACGGCGCCTTTGACGTCTCCTACCTTCGCTGCCTGCCCAACATCGTGGCCATGGCCCCGCGCGACGAGGCCATGCTCGTTCACATGCTGCGTACGGCGCTGGTCTACGACGCCGGGCCGATCGCGCTGCGGTATCCGCGCGGCGAAGGCGAGGGCGTGCTACTGCCCGAGCATCCCGCCCCGATCGAGATCGGCCGCGGCGAGGTCCTGCGAGGCGGCGGCGACCGCGTCGCGCTGGTCGGTTACGGCTACGGCGTGGCGGTGGCGCTCGGGGCGGCGCAGCAGCTCGAAGCCGAGCACGGCGTGGAGCCCACGGTGGTCGACGCGCGCTTCGTCAAGCCGCTCGACGAACCGCTCCTTTGCGACCTCGCCGCAGAGCACGAGCTTGTCGTCACCGTCGAGGAGAACGTGCTTGCCGGCGGCTTCGGCTCGGCCGTGCTCGAAACCCTCGCCGACCACGACGCCCTCGCCGAGACCCGGGTCCTGCGCCTCGGGCTTCCCGACCGCTTCGTGACCCACGGAAAGCCGGCGCTTCTGCGCGAGGAGGTCGGGCTCACACCGGAGGCGGTGGCGGGACGCGTGGCCGAGACCCTGCTCGCCCCCCGCGGCGCGCTGACGGAGGTCTAGGCGCGGCGCGGCGCTCCACGGCTCGGCCGATCGAGCCCTCTCAGCGCGCCCTGAGCCGCGAAGAAGCCGCTCATGCCGTGGACGCCTCCCCCGGGCGGCGTCGAGGAGGAGCAGATGTAGATGCCCTCGACCGGCGTCGCGTAGGGCACCGGGCGCGCCACCGGGCGCGTGAACAGCTGGCCCAGGTCCTGCCGGCCGCCGTTGATGTCGCCGCCCACGAAGTTCGGGTTGCGGCGCTCGACGTCGGCGCTCGTCATCCGCGCGCGGGCGAGCACCCGGTCGGTGAAGCCGGGAGCGAAGCGCTCGATCTGCGCCTCGATCGCGCCGGTCATGTCGGCTGTGCAGCCGTTCGGTACGTGGCAGTAACCCCACGCGGTGTGCCGGCCGGGCGGTGCGCGCTCTGGGTCGAACAGGCTCGCCTGGACGAGCAGGACGTAGGGCCGCTCGGGAGGGCGCCCCCGGGCCACCGCGTCCTCGGACGCCGCGATCTGAGCGAGCGATCCGCCGAGGTGCACGGTACCGGCGCGCGCGGTCTCCGGCGCGCTCCAGGGGATCGGCGCGTCGAGCGCCCAGTCGAGCTTGAAGATCCCCGGCCCGTAGCGAAAGCGTCCGAGCGCGCGGCGGTAACGGTCGGGCAGCCGGTGTCCCGCCACCTCGAGCACGCCGCGTGGGCTGAGGTCGAGCAGGACGGCTCGGGCGGGAGGCAGCTCGTCGATCGAGCGCACGCGCCGGCCGGTCTCGATCTCGCCGCCGAGCGAGCGCAGGTGCGAGGCGAGCGCGTCGGCGATGCGCTGTGAGCCGCCGCGGGCGACGGGCCAGCCGACCGCGTGGCCCAGCAGCGCGAGCACGAGGCCGAAGGCGGCGCTCGGGCTTTGGCTCAGGGACAGCATGGAGTGGGCGGCGCAGCCGGCCACCAGGGCTCGTGCCCGCTCCCCCTCGAAGCGTCGGCGCGCAAGGCCTTGCGCCGAGCGCAGGCCGCTCAGGCCGAACCGGACCAGCGACAGCGGGTGGCGCGGCGGGCGCAGCGGGCCGAGGATGCCCGGGAGCAGACGCGCCGCGTCGCCGACGAGCGGCCCGAACAACTCGCGGTAGGAGGTCGCGTCCGGTCCGAGGGGGGCGGCGGTCGCCTCCACCGAGCGCTCGAGCACCACGGCGCTGCCGTCGTCGAGCGGGTGAGCGAGCGGCGCCGGGGGCTGGATCAGCTCGAGCCCGTGCTCGTCCAGCGGCACCTCGGAGAAAAACGGCGAGCCGAGCAACAGCGGATGGGCGGTCGAGCAGACGTCGTGCACAAAGCCCGGGAGGGTGAGCGCCTCCGACCGCATGCCCCCTCCGACGGCCGGCTCGGCTTCGAGCACCAGGACCGAGCGGCCGGTGCGGGCGAGCGTGATCGCCGCCGCCAGGCCGTTGGGCCCCGAGCCGACGACGATCGCGTCGCGGGCCTCAGGCAACCGGCTTGCGCCGCGGTACGAAACGGAGGGGCGTCCCGGCCGTGCGGAGGGTCGAGCGGATCGCCGAACTGTGCCACACGTAAGTCGCCCGCACACCCGAACCCAGAAAGCGAGCGACCCGCCGAGGGGGGCGGCGGGTCGCTCAGGGAGGAGTGCTGCGTTATGTGGTCTCTGAGGGGAAGTCTTTGGGGCTGCAGCTACCGTTCGCACCGCCGGATCGCACTGTCAGAGACAGTCCTCAATCTAGGAGGTCGCCGGGCACCTGTCTGTGAGTGCCATCACACGGCCGGCGAGTACGAGCGTTTGCCGACGCCGACGGTGCGGAAGATCGCTCGGGGAGGACCTTGCGCTCAACGTCGCCGCTCCCGTCACCGTGGCCCTCGAACTCATCCTCACCTTCGCCCTCGTCGCCGCCAACGGCTTCTTCGTCGCCACCGAGTTCGCCATCACGCGCATGCGACCCGCGCAGGTGTCGGACCTCGAAAGCGAGGGAAGGGCGACAGCCGGCTCGGTGCGTCACGCCGTCGACCGCATCGACGCCTATTTGGCGGCGTGTCAGCTCGGCATTACGATGGCGAGCCTCGGCCTGGGCGTGGTCGGCGAGCGGGTCTTCCACGACCTGCTCGAGCCGCTCCTGGGGGAGGAGACGCGGATCGCGAGCGTCGGCCTCGCCGGGGCGGCCGCCTTCCTGATCATCACCCTGCTGCACGTCGTCGTCGGCGAGCTGGCCCCCAAGAGCCTCGCGATCGCTCGCACCGAGCGCATCTCCCTCGCCGTAGCTACGCCGATGCGGATCTTCTACTTTTTGACCAAGCCCCTCGTCGACCTGTTCAACGGGATGGGGAACCTGCTGCTCAAGCCGTTCGGGATCCCGCCGGCCCGCGAGGCCGGCCACGCCCCGGCCTCCGAGGCGGAGCTGCGCACGCTCGTGCGCCAGAGCTCGGAGGAGGGCCTGATCCACCCGCACGAGCACACCTTCGCCGAGAACGTCTTCTCCTTCGGCGACCGCCGCACGCGCGAGGTCATGATTCCCCGGCCTGACGTGATGGTGGTGTCGGCCGACCAGACTCCCGCGGGCGCCGCTGAGCGATCGCGCGAGACCGGTCACACACGCTTTCCGGTCGTGGAGCCGGACGGGGGACTCGACAACGTCGCTGGCCTGCTGCACGTAAAGGACGTGTTGTCCGAGGCCCTCGAGTCGCGCGAGGTCGAGCTGCGCGCGCTGGCGCGGCCGCTGCCGCGCGTCTCCGACGCCACCGCCCTGGACGAGCTCCTGCTCAAGCTCCGCAGAGAGCGCCAGCACATGGCGCTCGTGGTCGACGAGCACGGCACGGCGATCGGTATCGTCACCCTCGAGGACCTCCTCGAGGAGATCGTCGGCGAGATAGAGGACGAGTTCGACCCCTCGGGCGCCGAGCTCGTCCGCCGCGACGGCGATGCCGTGGTGATCCAGGGCGGGGCCCCGCTGCGGCTGGTCGAGGAGGAGCTCGGCATCGCGCCCACGGCCGCCCGCGAAGCCACTATCGGCGGCCACGTCGTCGAGGCCCTTGGGCGTCTGCCGCGTCAGGGCGAGGTCGTGCAGGTCGACGGTCACCCGCTCGAGATCACCAGGGTGGGAGAGGCGCAGGTGGAGGAGTTGCGGGCCGAGCCGGTGTCGCAGGAGGGCGGGGCTCCGGGCGAGGACGAGACCCACGCCGAGCGCAGCTAGGACGCCGAATGGGGAAGACGAGGCTCGATGCCCTGCTCGTCGAGCGCGGCCTGTACGAGTCGCGCTCCCGCGCCGCCGCAGCGGTAATGGCCGGCGACGTCCGCCTCGGCGAGCCCGCCGGCGGACGGACGGCCAAGCCCGGTCAGCTCGTTCGACCCGACGTCGAGCTCCTGCTGGCCCGGCCAGCGCAGTACGTATCGCGCGGGGGAATCAAGCTCGCCCACGGCCTCGACGCGCTCGGCGTCGACCCGGCAGGGCGCCGCTGCCTCGACGTCGGGGCCTCCACCGGCGGCTTTTCCGACTGTCTGCTCGAGCGCGGGGCCGTGGCGGTGACCGCAGTCGACGTCGGCTACGGCGAGCTCGCCTGGCGCCTGCGCTCCGACCCCCGGGTGACCGTGCTAGAGCGCACCAACGCCCGGGCCCTGCGCCCCGAGCTGCTGCCGTACCGGCCCGAGCTCGCCGTCCTCGACCTCTCCTTCATCTCGCTGGTCAAGGTGCTCGGCCAGGTTCTGGCCTGCCTCGCAGAACGCTTCGACGTGCTGGCGCTCGTCAAGCCGCAGTTCGAGCTCGGCCCCCAGCGCGTCGGGCGGGGCGGCGTCGTCCGCGATCCGAGTGCGCGGCGCGAGGCCCTCGTCGCGCTGGGGCGTCACGCGCGCGACGAGCTCGGCTGCGCGGTGCTCGGCTTCGCCTCTTCCGGCCTGCCCGGGCCGGCCGGAAACCGCGAGAGCTTTGCGTGGCTCGCCGAGCCCGGTCGCGGCGGAGGCGTCGCCGACCTCGAGCACGCCGCGCGGAGCGCCGAGCCGTGAGCAGCCCGGAGTCGATCGCCCTGTTCACGCACGCGACGGTCGAGGACACGGCGGACGGCGTCGTCGCGCTGCTCGATGCCGCGAGCGCGGCCGGGGTCGAGGTCCGGATGCCGCCGGACGAAGCCCACAAGCACGGCATCGAGGAAGGGTCCGGAGTCGTGGTGGGCGAGGAGGCCTCGACCGATGCCGACATCGCCGTCGTGCTCGGCGGCGATGGGACCATTCTCACCACGCTGCGGGCCTACGGAGGGCGTCACGTCCCCGTCTTCGCCATCAACTACGGGGCGATCGGCTTCCTGTCGACGGTCGACCACGGCGAGCTTCAGGAAGGGATCGGGCGGGTCCTCTCCGGCGACTTCGAGATCCTTCCCATACCCGCGCTCGAGGTCCACGTCGACGGGGGGGCACGGCTCGCCGTAAACGACGTCTCCTTCCACCGGCGCCCCGACGAGCGAGTCGCCGAGCTTGCCTACTCGGTCGAGGGCGAGGAGCTCGGCTGCGTGCGCTGCGACGGCCTCGTGGCCTCGACGCCGGTCGGCTCGACGGGCTACAACCTGGCCAACGGCGGACCGGTTCTCGCCTGGAAGGTCGAGGGGTTCGTCGTGTCGTTCATCGCGCCGCATACCCTTACCGCGCGAGCGCTCGTCGTCGACACCGACACCGTGCTCGAGGTCGAGAACCGCTCACGCCGCTACCCGGTCGACGTAAGCACCGACGGGCGCGACGTGGCCACGCTCGCCCCCGGGGGGCGCGCCGAGGTTCGCTTCTGCCACGACGGGGTGCTGATCGCCCAGCTTCCCGGCACGAGCTTCTACCACCGTCTGCGCGAGAAGTTTGGGCGATTGGCGTATTGAGCCGAGAGCCAGGGCGGCCGTCACGCTCTTCCGGCCCTGGGAAGAGCGTGAAAACCCGGTCACCGGTGTTACGGGCGTGTCACGGACAGGCGCCGGGGGCCGGCTCTCGCGGGTGGTCCGTCGGACGGCGGTGGTACATGTGGCGCATGCTGCTTGAGCTGCGCGTCGAAAACCTCCTTCTGATCGAGCGCGCCGACCTCCGCCTCGGACCCGGGCTGACCGCCCTCACCGGGGAGACCGGGGCCGGTAAGACCGTGGTAGCCCACGCCTTGGACCTCCTGCTCGGCGGGCGCCCTCGCGCCGGGATCGTGCGGCCCGGGGCGAGCGAGGCCTACGTCGAGGGAGTCTTCGCGCCCCCGGAGAGGCTGCTCGACGACCCGGCGCTCGCCGAGCTTCGCGAGCGCCTGCCCGCCGAGGGCGACGACGAGCTCGTCCTCGCCCGCCGGGTGGGCGCCGAAGCCCGCACGCGCGCGTTCGTGCAGGGGCGCGCGGCGAGTGCGGCCGATCTGCGTGAGCTCGGGGGACGCCTCCTCTCCTTCTACGGCCAGCACGAGCACCGTCGCCTGACCCTCGCCGCGCAGCAGCTTGAGATCGTCGACTCCTTCTGCGGCGCCGGCCATCTCGAGCACCGGGCGGATCTCGCGGGGGCGCACGCGCGCGTGCGCCAGCTCGAGGCCGAGCTGGCCGAGCTTCGGGCCCGCACCGGCGCGCGCGAGCGCGAGCGGGATCTGCTCGCCTACGAGCTCGAGGAGATCGACGCGCTCGGGCCCGACTCCGGCGAGGAGCTCTCCCTGCGCGAGGAGCGCGAGCGCCTGCGCCAGGTCGGCGCGCTGCGCGCGGCGGCCGGGGGTGGCGCCGAGGCGCTGTCCGCAGAGTCCGCGGACGGGCTCGACGTCCTTCAGGCGCTCGCCGAGAGCGAGCGGCGGACCGACTCGGTGGCGGGCGTCGACCCCGCGCTCGACGCGCTCGCCGAGCGATTGCGTGCCCTGCGCATCGAGGCGAGCGACCTCGGCGGCGAGCTTCGCCGCTACGCCGACGGGCTGTCGCGGGAGCCGGGTCGACTCGAGGAGGTGGAGGACCGGCTCGACCGCTACGAACGCCTCGCGCGCAAGCACGGTGGCAGCGTCGAGTCGGTGCTCGCCCACGCCGCGCGATGCCGGTCCGAGCTCGAGGGGCTCGAGACCGCCGAGCAGTCGATCGACGCGGTCGAGCGGGCGCTCGCCGCGGTCGCCGCCGAGGAGGACGAGCACGCTCGCACCCTGAGTGCGGCCAGGCGCGAGGCCGCTCCCTGCCTCGCCGAGGCGGTGACGGGCGAGCTCTCCGAGCTCGGCATGGAGGGAGCCTCTTTCTCTGTCGGGCTCGAGCCGCGCGAGCAGCGGACCGCGCTCGGCGACGAGCGGGTCGAGCTCCTGATCGCCCCGAACGCCGGGGTCGCGGCGGCGCCCCTGCGCGAGATCGCCTCGGGGGGCGAGCTGTCGCGGACCATGCTCGCGCTCATGACCGTGGCGAGCGCCGCCGGGGCCGACGACGGCGAGGGAGGCGAGACGCTCGTCTTCGACGAGGTCGACGCAGGGATCGGCGGCCAGACCGCGCGCGCGGTCGGCCGCAAGCTCGCACGCCTGGCCGAGCACCGCCAGGTCCTCTGCATCACCCACCTGCCCCAGATCGCCTCGCTGGCCGATCGCCACTTCCGGATCGAGAAGCGACCGGGGACCGATCTCGCCCACACGGTGGTCGAGGAGCTCGCGGGTGGGGCGGTGGTTGACGAGCTCTGTCGCATGCTCGGCGGCAACGCCGACGACGACGGCGCCCGTCGCCACGCCGAGGCGCTACTCACCGCCGCCTGAGCGTGGCTTGCGTCCGACTTCACCGGTAGGTTGGCTTGGTCGCCATCGCCCGTGCTGGCCCGACTAGACTCGCCCGGAGATTCCATGCGTAGCCGCCCCGACACACGCTTCATCTTCGTGACGGGCGGTGTCGTCTCCGCACTCGGCAAGGGGATCGCCGCGGCTTCGATCGGCCGCCTGCTCGTGGCCCGCGGCCTGCGGGTGACCATCCAGAAGTTCGATCCCTACATCAACCTCGACCCGGGGACCATGAGCCCGTTCCAGCATGGTGAGGTGTTCGTCACCGAGGACGGAGCGGAGACCGACCTCGACCTCGGCCACTACGAGCGCTTCACCGGCGCGAACACGACACGGGGATCGAACGTCACGACTGGGGCGATCTACGACTCCGTCATCCGTCGCGAGCGCCGCGGCGACTACCTCGGCAAGACCGTCCAGGTCATTCCCCACGTCACCGACGAGATCAAGCAGCGGATCCGGCTCGTGGCCGACGCCCAGGACGTCGACTTCGTGATCACCGAGATCGGCGGGACGGTCGGCGACATCGAGTCGCTGCCCTTCCTCGAGGCCCTGCGCCAATTCCAGGTCGAGGAGGGGCGCCGACGGTGCATGTTCGTCCACCTCACTCTCGTGCCGTTCCTCGGCCACGCCGGCGAGCTCAAGACCAAGCCGACCCAGCACTCCGTTCAGGAGCTGCGGCGCATCGGCATCCAGCCCGACCTCGTGATGTGCCGCTCGGAGGCGGCGCTCGACCGCGACATCCGCGAGAAGATCGCCCTTTTCTCGAGCCTTCCGGTCAAGAGCGTGGTCGGCGCGCGCGATGTCGACTCGATCTACGAGGTTCCCCTGTCGTTCCGCGACCAGGGCGTCGACGACCAGATCCTCGAGCACTTCGGCACCGAGGCCGGCCCGCCCGACCTCGCCGACTGGGAGGAGCTCGTTCGAGGGGCCGATGCGGCCGACCGGACGGTCCGGATCGGGGTGGTCGGCAAGTACGTCGCGCTCGAGGACGCCTACCTTTCGGTCAACGAGTCGCTGCGCCACGCGGGGATCCACCACGGAGCCCGCGTCGAGGTCCGCCTCGTCGACGCGGAGGCGCTCGGTCGTGAGGAGGGCGAGCGAGAGCTCGCCGGCTGCGACGGGGTGCTCATCCCCGGCGGGTTCGGCACGCGCGGGATAGAGGGCAAGATCCACGCCGCCCGCTTCGCCCGCGAGCGCGGCGTTCCGTATCTCGGGATCTGCCTGGGCATGCAGGTCGCGGTGTCTGAGTTCGCCCGCCACGTGGTCGGCATGGACGGAGCGAACTCCACCGAGTTCGACCCGGAGACCCCCTATCCGGTGATCGACCTGCTCCCCGAGCAGAAGGAGGTTCGCGACCTCGGTGGGACCATGCGCCTCGGCGCCGACCCGGTCAAGCTTCACGAGGACACCCGCGCCCGCGAGGTCTACGGGGAGGCGGTCATCTACGAGCGCCACCGCCACCGCTACGAGGTCAACAACCACCTGCGCCGTCACCTCGAGGCCGCGGGGCTCGTGTGCTCGGGAACCTCGCCCGACGACCGGCTGGTGGAGATCGTCGAGCTGCCCGACCACCCGTTCTTCGTGGCCTCTCAGTTCCACCCCGAGTTCAAGTCGCGGCCGCTGCGCCCCCAGCCGCTGTTTCGCGAGTTCGTCGGCGCGGCGCTCGAGCGGGCGGGGGAGCGACCAGAGGCGGCGATGGCGGTGGCCGCGGGCCGAGCCTGACGCCCGAGCGACCTCGCCCCGGTGGGTGCGGGGCGCTCGCCGCGAGGCCGGCACACCACCTACGGGCGGGAGAGCCTATCGACGGTGCGTCCTCTAGCGTCCCGGCGGTGCCGACCGAAGCCGCCTTCCGCGCTCACCCGCAGGAGCGCCAGCGCCTGCTCGACGACTTCATCCGCCTATGCGAGATCGAGAGCCCGTCGCGCCGCGAGCGCGGGGTGGCCGACGCGGTGACGCGGGAGCTGCAGGCCGTCGGCCTCGAGGTCAGCGAGGACGGTAGCTCCTCCGAGACCCGCGCCGACGCGGGAAACCTGCTCGCGCGCGTCGCGGGCACCGACGGCGAGCGCACGGTCCTGCTCTGCGCTCACATGGACACCGTGCCGCTCGCCGGCCCGATCGAGGTCGTCCGCGAGGAGGGCTTTCTCGCCAACCGCCACGAGGCCATCCTCGGTGCCGACAACAAGGTCGCGGTCGCCGTGCTGCTCGGAGTTGCGCGACGGCTCGCGCGCGAGCCCGCACGGGCGGACGTCGAGCTGCTGTTCACCACCTGCGAGGAGCGCGCGCTCGCCGGCGCCAAGGCCTTCGACCGCTCCCTCCTGCGGGCCGACTACGGCTTCGTGTTCGACCACGCCTCGCCGGTCGGGGAGCTGATCGCCGCCGCCCCCACCTACTACCGGATCGAAGCGACCTTCCGGGGCCAGGCCGCCCACGCGGGCCTGGCGCCCGAGGCGGGTCGCAGCGCCGTCGTCGCCGCCGCCGGGGCGATCGCCCGCCTGCGCCTCGGACGCCTCGACGAGGAGACCACCGCCAACGTCGGTCGCATCGAGGGCGGCAGCGCCGCCAACGTCGTCCCCGAGCGCTGCCGGGTCGAGCTCGAGGTCCGCAGCCTCGACCGCGGGCGCGCGCACGCGACCGTGACCGAGATCGTCGACGTCCTCACCGACGCCGCGGGCGTCGCCGAATGCGACGTCGAGACCGAGGTCGAGGAGGGCTTTCGCGGCTATCGCCTGGCCCGCAGCGCCGAGCCTGTCCAGGTCGCGTCCGCGGCGCTCGCCGAGCTCGGCCTCGAGCCGCGCCTGCGGGCGACGGCCGCGGGCTCGGACGCCAACGTCCTCAACGCCGCCGGGCTTCCGTGCCTGAACGTCGCCGACGGCACCGAGCACAACCACCGCCCCGACGAGCGGGTAAGCGTGGCCTCCCTGGAGACCGCGCTCGACGTGGCGCTCGGGATCGTCGGGCGGAGTGGATGATGCGACTCCACGACGAGGAGGAGGCCGTAGATGTTTGAGCACACCGGCGGGGAAGAGGTCTATGCGGGCAAGATCTTCACCGTCCGCGTCGACCGGTTTCGCCACGACGACAGCGAGGAGGTCACCCGCGAGCGGGTCGTCCACCCGGGGGCGGTCGCGGTCCTCGCCCACGACGAGGAGCGCTTCTGGCTGGTCGCCCAGCCGCGCGAGGCGGTGGGGGAGGACGAGCTCCTCGAGCTCCCGGCCGGAAAGCTCGACGAAGAGGGCGAGGACCCCCTCGAAACCGCCCAGCGCGAGCTCGCCGAGGAGATAGGCAAGCGCGCCGAGAGCTGGCGTCACCTGACCACGTTCTACTCGTCGGCCGGTTTCACCGACGAGGAGGTGTGGATCTACCTGGCCACCGAGCTCTCCGCCGCCTCCGCCGAGTCCGACGAGGAGGAGCGGATCGACATCCGCGAGATCCCGCTCGCAGAGCTCGACGCGACGATCGCGAACAACCGCGACGCGAAGACCCTCGTCGGGCTGCTCTGGTTTCGCGCCTACCTGCGCGGAAGCTGATCGGCCGGGAGGTCGCCTCGGCCGGGCGGCGAAGGGTCAGGAATGGCCCCGCCGGCCTCCACGCCGACCACGCGCCGCTTCGAGGAGCTCGTGCTCGACTTCCTCGCCCACCTCGAGCTCGAGCGCGGTCTCGCTCGCAACACGCTGACCGCCTACCGCTCCGACCTCCTCCACTTCGGCCGCCACCTCGCCGAGCGCGGCTCAGACCCTGAGTCCGCCTCCCAACGCGATCTCGCCGACTACCTCGCCCACCTGGCCTCGGGCGACGGCGGCCGCGCGGCCTCGGCCGCGACGCTGCGCCGCCGATCCGCCTGCCTGCGCTCCTTCTATCGCCACCTGCGTCGCGAGGGGGTGCGCCAGTCAGACCCCACGACGGGGATCGCCACCCCGCGCCGCCCCGCGCGCCTGCCCGACGTCATCAGCCGCGACGAGGTCCGCTCCCTGCTGACCCAACCGAAGGGCACCGAGCCGCTCGCGCTGCGCGACCGCGCGCTGCTCGAGACGATGTACGCCTGCGGTCTGCGCGCCTCGGAGGTAACCGGTCTCGAGCTGCGGGACCTCGATCTCGAAGCGGGGATACTGCGCGGGCGCGGCAAGGGGTCGAAGGAGCGGATCGTGCCGGTCGGCCGGGCGGCGCGGTCGGCGCTGCGGGCCTATCTCGAGCGAGGACGGCCCAAGCTCGTCGGCACGCGCCTCGAGGTACGCATCTTCGTGAACGCGCGCGGTGGACCCCTCACGCGCCAGGGCCTGCACGGGATCGTGGAGCGTCACGCCCGGAGCGCCGGGCTGGCCGGCCGCATGAGCCCCCACACCCTGCGCCACACCTTCGCCACCCACCTCCTGGCCGGCGGCTGCGACCTGCGCTCGCTCCAGGAGATGCTGGGCCACGCCGACGTCTCGACCACTCAGATCTACACCCACCTCTCCACCGACCGCCTCAAGGAGGTCTACTTCAGCGCCCATCCGCGGGCCGTGGAGTGAGCTGCAGACGAGCCATTAGCCTCGGGTTCCATGCCCGAGCTCCCCGAGGTCGAGACCATCCGGCGCGCCCTAGCCTCCCGGGTCGAGGGCGCCGTTCTCGAGCGCCTCGAGATCATGGATCCGCGCTTCTGTGCGCCGGCCCCGCCCGCCGAGCTCGAGGCGGCGGTCGCCGAACGACCGGTCGAGCGGCTGGCCCGGCGCGGCAAGTACCTGGTCTGGAAGCTCGGTCCGCCCGCGGCTCAGCTCGCCGGCGCGGTCGCCCCCGGACCGGTCTACCTGGTGCTCCACCTGCGCATGACCGGCAACCTCCTGCTCGTCGCGCCCGGCGAGGCGACCCAGGCGCCCCATCTGCGCGTCCGCTTCGAGCTCGGCACCGGAGACCGCGTGGCCTTCACCGACCCCCGCCGGTTCGGCACCGGCGTCCTCCTGCGCGGAGCAGAGGCTCGGGACGCCTACTTCGCTGCCCGCCTCGGCGTCGAGCCGCTCGATCCCGACTTCACCGCCGACGCGCTGCACGCGCTGGCGGCGGGCCGCCGCGCGCCGGTCAAGGCCTTCCTGCTGAGCCAGGAGCGGATCGCGGGGGTGGGGAACATCTATGCCGACGAGGCGCTCTTTCGCGCCGGTATCCACCCGTTGCGCCCGGTGGGGTCGCTGCGGCGCAGCCAGCTCGCCGCGTTGCGCGACGCGGTCGTCGCGTCGCTCGAGGCCGGCATCGACGCGCGCGGGGCGACGATCGACGACTTTCGCCAGCCCGACGGGGCGCGCGGCTCCTTCCAGGACCGCTTCCTCGTCCACCGCCGCGCCGGCGAGCCGTGCCCCGACTGCGGGCGCGAGATCGTCAAGCTGCGGGTGGCTCAGCGGGGGACCTACGTGTGTGAGGGGTGCCAGACGCGCCCGCGGCCCCCGCGGCGAGGTCGCCCGGCCCGCGCCGCGGCGGTCTTCTAGGCCGCCAGCAGCCGCGGCAGGCGCCCGTCGCGGTCGGCCTCGAGCAGCTCTCGGAAGCCGCCGATCGAGCGCCCGCTGACGAGGATCTGGGGGAAGGTCATCTGCCCGGTCGTCGCGACGAGCTCGGCGCGCCCGTCGGCGTCCTTGGCCAGGTTGACCTCCTCAAAGTCGACCCCCCGGGCGGTCAGCAGCGCCTTGGCCTGCGAGCAGAAGCCGCACGGCTCGGTGGTGTAGACCGTGACCCCTGCCACGCCCCAGAGACTAGCCGCGGCGGCGGCGTCCGCGACGCCTGGCAGCCTCCTTCGGCCATGCCCGGACCGTTCAAGACCGAAGCCGTCGTGCTGCGCTCGATCCGCTTCGGCGAAGCCGACCGGGTGCTTCACCTCTACACCGCCGAGCGCGGTCGCCTCGGCGCGGTGGCCAAGGGGGTGCGCCGTCCCCGCTCGCGCTTCGGCGGGCGGCTCGAGCCCTTCTTTCGGACCCGGCTCGTCCTCCACGAGGGCCGCGGCGAGCTGTGCACGGTCACCGCCGCCGAGACCGTCCACGCCCATCCCGCTCTGCGCGAGCGCCGCGACGCTCTCGAGCGCGCGGCGGAGGCCTGCGACGCCGTCCTGCGCCTCTTCGACGCCGCCGAGCCGAACCGCCCCGCCTTCCACCTGCTCTGCCGCGAGCTGGCGCTGCTCGACTCAGAGCCCGCCGCGGCGACCCGCGCGCACAGCCTGGCCTTCCGGCTCAAGCTCGCCCTTGCCGCGGGCTTCCTCCCCGAGCTCGCCGCGTGCGCGGCCTGTGGCGACCCCGAGGACCTCACGGGCTTCTCGGCGAGCGCGGGCGGCGTAGTCTGCGCGGGCTGTGAGGCGAGCTCCTTCCCGTTCGGCAAGGAGGCCCACGACTTTCTCACCGCCGCGCTGGGCCGCCCTCTCGCCGAGGCTCCCGAGGCGCTCGAGCCCGCTCTGCGCCAGGCCGATCGCGCCATCGCCGAGACGCTCGAGCACCACGCTCACGTGCGCCTTCGCCGCGTCGCCTAGCGCGTTGGGCAGCCGGGTCCGATCTGCTCGCGCGGGCGGGGCGCCGCCGTTGCGCCTGGGATAATGAGGGCATGGTCACCGCCGCTCCGCCCGTCCCGCTGCGCGACCGCATCGCGGCCCTCGAGGACGCCTTCCTCTCGCCGTACGCCACGCGCTCCTACCCGGCCCGCCGCGCGATCGCGGAAGAGGACTCGCCGGTGCGCACCCCCTTCGCACGCGACCGCGACCGGATCGTCCACTCGAAGGCGTTTCGCCGCCTCAAGCACAAGACCCAGGTGTTCATCTCGCCCGAGGGCGACCACTACCGCACCCGCCTGACCCATACGCTCGAGACGTGCGGGATCGCCCGCACGGTGGCGCGCGCGCTGGCGCTGAACGAGGACCTGACCGAGGCGATCGGCCTCGGGCACGACCTCGGGCACCCGCCGTTCGGCCACATCGGCGAGGCCGCGCTCGACCGGCGGGTGCGCGAGCGCTACGGAGCCGGGTTCCGCCACCACGAGCACTCGCTGCGGGTGGTGGAGCGCATCGAGCGCGACGGTCGGGGACTCAACCTCACCGAGCCCGTGCGCGACGGCATCCTGCGTCACACGGGAACCGAGGCGCCCGCGACGCTCGAGGGCCAGATAGTCCGGCTCGTCGACCGGATCGCCTACATCAACCACGACATAGACGACGCCGTGCGCGCCGGGGTTCTCCACCGCAGCGAGCTCCCCCGGGCGGAGATCGCCGTGCTCGGGGAGTCCGGCTCGGCCCGGATCGACACGCTCGTGCGCGACCTCGTCGAGCACTCGGCGCAGGCGGGGGCGATCGCCCAGGGCGAGGAGGTCGGGGCGGCCATGGGGCGCCTGCGGGAGTTCATGTTCGAGCGGGTTTACCTCGGAGCAGCGGTGCAGGCAGAGCACGAGCGAATCGAGCGAGTGGTGTCGGCGCTAGTCGAGGCCTGCGCCGAGCGCCCGCCTCCACCGCTCGCCGCGGGGGCGTCCGAAGCCGAGCGAGTGACCGATTGGATCGCCGGGATGACCGACCGCTACGCCGAGCGGGCGTACGCGGAGCTCGCGCCGGCCGAAGACCCCTAGGCGGTGTCCATGGCCATCTTCACGCGCGGGTCGGTCGAGCACGTCAAGGACGCGATCGACATGGTCGAGCTCGTCGGCGCGCGCATCCACCTGCGCCGCGTCGGTACGCGCCACGTAGGCCTCTGTCCCTTCCACGACGAGCGCACCCCCTCGTTCTCGGTCAACGCCGAGCACGGCCTCTACTACTGCTTCGGCTGCGGGGCCTCGGGCGACGCCATCTCCTTCGTGCGCGAGACCGAGGGGCTTGCCTTCGCCGAGGCGATCGAGCATCTCGCCGACCGCTACGGAGTCGAGCTCGAGCGCGAGGAGGAGGATCCGCGGGCCGAGGAGGACCGCCGCCGCCGCGACCGGCTGATGCGGCTGCTCGACCGCACGGCGACCTTCTACGCGCGCTACCTGTGGGACTCGGCCGAGGCCCGCGCCGCCCGCGACCACCTCGCCGCGCGCGGCCTCGACGAGCAGGTCCTGCGCGCCTTTCGGGTCGGCTACGCTCCGAGCGCCTGGAACCGTGTGCTCCTCGCCGGCCAGCGCGACGGGTATGCCCCGGAGGAGATGGTCGCCGCCGGGGTCGCCCAGACCGGCCGCCGGGGGGGCTACTTCGACCGCTTCCGGGCGCGGATCACCTTTCCGCTCGCCGACGCCCGCGGGCGGGTGCTCGGGTTCGGAGCCCGCGCGGTGCGCGACTCCCAGAAGCCCAAGTACCTCAACAGCTCCGAGAACGAGCTCTACCGCAAGGGCCGCCACCTGTTCGGGATCGACCGCGCTCGTGCGCCGGCGGCGCGGGCGGGGCGGGTGATCGTGGTCGAGGGCTACACCGACGTGCTGGCCCTCCACGGCGCCGGACTCGACGAGTCGGTGGCGATCATGGGAACCGCGCTCACCCCCGAGCAGCTCGTCGAGCTCGGCCGCGCGGCGACCACCGTGCTCATGGCCCTCGACGCCGACGCCTCGGGCCAGGAGGCGATGCTGCGGGCGGCGAGGGCGGCGACCGAGCGGGGAATGGAGCTGCGGGTGGTCGCCTTGCCGGAGGGAAGCGATCCGGCCGAGCTCGTCGCGGCCGACGGCGCGCCGGCGTTCGAGCGCCTGCTCGAGGGGGCGCTGTCGGTCCCGGAGTTCGAGGCCCGCCGGGTGCTCGACGCCGCCGATCTGGGGACGGCCCACGGGCGCGACCGTGCGCTCGAGCGTCTGCGTCCGCTCGTAGCGGCGACGCCGCAGCGCAGCGTGGTGCGCGACGAGCTCGTGCGCCTGGTCACCGATCGGCTCGAGGTGCCGGCCTCTTACGTGACGCCGGGGACCGCCAGCGAGGTATCGCGCGGTGGGCCCTCGACCGAACCGGTCGGCGGCCGGGACCGAGGCGCTGCCGCGGAGGCCCGCCTACCGCGACCGTCGCCCAGTCCCGTCGAGCGGGCCGAGCGGGCCTTCCTGGCCATGTGCGTCGGGCAGCCGCGCCTCGGGCGCGAGCTCCTCGAACGTGTGGGGGAGGATGACCTCTCCGAGCGTCTGCGACCGGTACGCGCCCACCTCGTGGACCATCTCGACGATCCGCTCGCCGCCTTGCCCGAGGACCCCGACGAGGCGGCCCTCATCACCGAGGTGGCCATGCTCGCCGAGTCAGAGCCCTCGTCTGAGCCCGTCCTGCAACTGAGCTTTCTCCAGCTCGAGCTCCGCCGGGTCGATCGACAGCTCCGATCCGCCGCCCAGGAACGAGAGTTCGAGCGCCAGAGGCTCCTGCTGGAGGAGCGAGAGCGAACGCGCGCGCAGGTCGCCGAGCTGATGGGCGAGGCCCGCTGACCGGATCCGAGGGTCCGCTACCCTTCGCGCGCGCGGATGCGGCGGGCGTCCGAGCTACTTTCCCCGGTAGCTCAATCGGCAGAGCGAGCGGCTGTTAACCGCTAGGTTGTAGGTTCGAGTCCTACCCGGGGAGCTGTCAGGGAACCGCGGCCGGCGACGGCCTCGAGCGCCTCCGCCGCTGTCCCGGGTCCCGATCGGACCGAGCCGGCGATTTCCCCGGCACGCCGCGTGAAACTCGGCTGGGTGAGGAGCCTGCGCACCGCGAGTCGCACCGCCTGCGGGCCGGCGAGCCGCCAGGGCACCGACAGGCCCGCTCCCGCCCACGCCACGCGCGCCGCGTTCTCGCCCATGTCGCCCCCCGCAGGCGAGCAGATCACCGGCGCGCCCGCCGCGAGCGCTTGGGCGACCGTCCCGTGCCCGGCGTGGCAGACGACGGCGGCGCAGTGGGGCATCGTGCGCGAGTAGGAGGGCCAGTCGACGATGCGCGCGTTGGGCGGAACCCGGACCCCGGCGGGCAGGGCCCGTCCGTTGGTGGCTGCGAGCACCCGCACCGGCTCGCCCGCAAGCCCCGCGAGCGTCGCTCGCAGCAGCCGGTGCGAGGGGTCCTGAGACGTGCTGGGGGCGACGAGGACGAGCGGCTCGTCGCCGGGCGGGGCCCAAGTGGCGTCCTCCTCGGCCGGTCGCTCCCAGATCAGCGGCCCGGTGACGGTGGCCCAGCTCGGCACCGTGCGCGCGGCCTCGAGTTGGGGGAAGGTGGCGACGAGCGTGAGCCGGCGCGAGAGGCCGCCGTGCAGGTGGGCGAGCGGCGGGAGCCCCACCCGTACGCGTGCGCCGTTCAGCTCGTCGCGGCCGCGGCGCAGCGCCGCCCGCGTGAGCGGGTCGACCGCTCGCCACAGCGTTCGCCCGAGTCCGGTGCGCGGCGGCTTAGCTCCCGTCGAGTAAGGCGGCAGACCGGGCTGTGGAGTGGGGAGCAGGTGCGGTACGAGCGACACCCAGGGCCGCTCCTCGAGCTCGGCGGCGAGGGTCGCGGCCACGGTCAGGATGTCGACGACGACCACGTCGGGATCGAACTCCCGCACGAGCGGCCGCGTCTCGTGGGCCGCGCGCACCGCCGCCTGATACGGACTCAAGGCCCGGCCGGGCCGCGGCCATACTTGGTACTCCGGGGCCGCAGCGAAGCGCAGCCCCTCCCGCTCGACGTCGGCCTCCCAGCGGCGCCAGGTCTGTATGCAGACCTCGTGTCCGCGCGAGACGAGCTCGCGCCCGAGGGCGATCGCCGGGAAGGCGTGCCCCGGGTCGCCGAAGGCCGCGAGGAGGTACCGGCCGGCCACGGCAGCTCAGCCCCGCGAGCCCTAGAGGAAGCTCGCGAGCGCGCGCATGGTCCTCGAGCGCCCGTCCGGGTCGATCGCCATCGGCGTCGCGATCAGCGTGCCGATCCCCGCGTCGCGGTAGACCGCAAGCCGCTCCCGGATGCGGCCCTCCGGGCCGCAGAGCGTGACCTCGTCGATCAGCTCGGCGGGGATCGCCGCCGCCGCCTCGTCGCGCTTTCCGTCGAGGTAGAGGTCCTGGATCTCGGCCGCGGCGTCCTCGTACCCGTAGCGTCGCACCAGCTTGTTGTAGAAGTTCTTCTCCCGCGATCCCATCCCGCCCACGTACAGCGCGACGAACGGCCGCACGGCGTCGCGGGCGCGGTCGATGTCGTCGTCGACGACCACGTTGACGTTCGGCGCGAGGTCGAAGGAGTCCGGCAGCTCGCGCCCACCCCGCTGGGCGCCCTCCTCGAGCAGCTTGCGAAACTCGCCGACCTCCTCCGGCTTGAGCAGGAACGGCATCCATCCGTCGGCGACCTCTCCCGCGAGGCGAGTGTTGTTCGGCCCGAGGGCGGCCAGGTAGATCGGAAGCTGCTCCTGCACGGGGGCGATCGTGAGCTTGAGCGCCTTGCCCGGGCCATCGGGAAGCGGGAGGGTGAAGACCTCGCCGTCGTACTCGATTCGCTCGCGCGCCAGCGCCTTGCGGACGATCTCGATGTACTCGCGCGTGCGCTGGATCTGCCCGGAAAAGCGCTGGCCGTGCCAGCCCTCGGCCACCTGCGGGCCCGACGCGCCGATCCCGAGGATCATGCGCCCGTTCGAGATGTTGTCGAGCGTCGCCGCGGTCATCGCGCACATCGCCGGAGAGCGGGCCGGGATCTGGAAGATCGCCGAGCCGACCTTGATCCGCTCGGTCTGCGAGGCGAGCCAGGAGAGGACGGTGGCGGCGTCCGATCCGTAGGCCTCGGCGGCCCAGACGGAATCGAACCCGAGATCCTCGGCCTCGCGCACGAGCTTCAGCTGGTCGGCGGCCTCGAGTCCCAGCCCCCAGTAGCCGACATGGAGTCCAAGTCGCATCTCCTTGTGCCGAGAGCGCTCGCTAGGCGCCCGGCCGCATGAACTGCACTTCGGGCACGCGGCAGTGCGTCGAAGTCCGCAGCAGGAAGCGGACCGCCTCGGCGAGGTCCTCGGGCTGGATCATCTCCTCCTTGGGCAACCCCTCGTGCCAGTCGGTCATCGGCGTGGCGACGAAGCCGGGGCAGAACGCCGTCACCTGGACCCCGTCGTTGTCGACCTCGCCCTGCGTGGCCTGACTCAGGCCCACGACCGCGGCCTTGGTCGCCGAATAGGCGGCGACCCCCGGCTGGCCGTGCTTGCCGGCGATCGACGACATGTTGAGCAGCAGGGCCTTGCCGTGTTCGCGACCGGCCTCGCGCAGCATGGGAATCGCCTCGCGGGTCATGAGGAAGACCCCGCGCAGGTTGACGTCGATCTGGAGGTCGAGCCGCTTGGTCCCGAGCCCGGCGATCTCCGACCCGATGCTGATCCCCGCGTTGTTCACGAGCACGTCGAGTCGCCCGTACCGCTCCCGATGGGCGGCGGCAAGCACCTTGATGTCGTCCTCCTCGGCCATGTTTGCCGTCACGGGGTGGACGTCGAATCCCGCGTCGGAGAGACCCTTCGCCGCTTCCTCGAGCTTCTCGGTGCGCCGGGCAGAGACGGTCACGCGGTACCCGTCCTCGCCGAGGGCGTGGGCGATCGCGAGACCGATGCCGCTCGAGGCGCCGGTGACCAGGGCGGCGCGGTCTGGCATGGGCGGGACCTCCTTGCGTGGGTGAGGGAGCGCCGGGGTGCGCGGCGCGACGGGGGGAGCCTACCTTGGGACTGGCCCGCCTCACCGCGCTTCCGCGGGACCGCACGCGTACCCTGGCGCTGAGCGGGCCGGTAGCTCAGCGGTCAGAGCAGCGGACTCATAATCCGTCGGTCGCAGGTTCGAATCCTGCCCGGCCCATCCCAGCACCGTCTGCGAACTGGCAGTTCGGATTAGCTCTCCTCCTGAGGAGCCGAACCGACCTGCCTCGTGAGCGTCCGCCGGACCGGCCTGAGCCGGGGCTCGACGTTCACGCCGCGCGCACCACCTCGCCGGCGGCTCAACGGCACGCGCTCACCGTTGATCGAACAAGAACGTGAACGCCAGATGATCACCACCCACGATGCCGAACACGAGCGCGAGGCGTGCGCCACCGAAGCCAACCACCGCGGCTACACCCGCCCCGAAGATGGCTACCACGAGCAACAGCCGCACGGGATCCTCCACCGCCAGCGCGCCGTTCGGCGTGACGAACGTCGCCCAGACGACCGCGACGAGCAGCGGCGCGCCGAGGCCGACCACCCAGCGAACGGCGCCGCTCCCGGCGGCGAAGCCCCACCACGCGAGAGCTCCCAACACGCACCGCTCGACGAGGCGCAGTCCGTCGTTGGCGGACGCCATCGCTCGACATCGGCAGACGCCCGCCGCTCGGGGCCGGTCCGAACCCTCGCCGCCCACGCGGTCAGCTGCCACGCTTCGGCGGATGAGCACGCCGTCGCCGGATCGGCCCGCTCGGCCCGCCGACGCGACGTGGCTGTTCGCCCTCTTCACCAGCCTCTTCGCGCTCTCGCTGATCTTTCACCAGCTGTGGTGGTTCGGCTTCGAGGTCCTCTCCGTGCACTTCCTCGTCGTCCTCGCGGCGCTGTGGACCGCTCTGCGGCCTACATCGATCGTGCGTTTCCTGACGATGATGGCCGCGGAGGTCGTATCCGTGGGACTCGACATGCCCGACGTAGGCAGCCACACGCTGCTCGTGCTGGTGAGTGGGGCGTGCTTGGTCGCCTACGCGAGTTGGACGACGCTGCGGACCCGGCGGCTGCCCGAGCCCGGCCCGCTGTTCGAGCGGATCGCCCCCTTCCTCCGGGTGCAGCTGCTGGTCGTCTACGCGGCCGCGGCCATCGCCAAGATGAACACGGGCTTCTTCGACGGCGAGGTCAGCTGCGCGGTCGCGCTCTCGGGCCAGGTGGCGTGGTTCGACCCGTCCCTTCTCGAGGGAGCGTGGCGGGTGGCACCCTCGATGTGGGGCACCGTGGCGATCGAGGTCGCGCTTCCCGTCCTACTCGCGGTCCCGCGCACCCGCGTGCTCGGTCTGCTGGTGGGTGCCACCTTCCACGCGACGCTCGCCCTGGCGGGCAATGTCCCGTTCTCGGCCCTCGCCCT
>JAUJNZ010000001.1:274529-301860 GCA_030447905.1 Thermoleophilaceae bacterium | reverse complement strand
CTTCTCCGCGGCCGACGCTCGCCTCGCCCTGTCGGCGGTCATGCTCTACCTCCTCGAGCTCGCCGACCGGGCCTCGACGAGGACCAGCCGTTCGGGGTGCGGCTGCGGGCGACGGTCCTGCGTGAGGCGATCGGCGACTTCGCCGGCGCCTCCTCCGACTCAACGGCCGAGCTGCTCGACGCCTATGCGCGCGACCACTTCGACACCGGTCGGCAGGAGCTTCTCGCCGCGCCCGCCTAGGTCTCGCACCGCTCGGCGAACCCGAGTCGGGCCTGGCGCTAGGATGAGACTCGATGCAGTTTCGCGGCGAGCCCCCCGACCGCCGGTACGCCCAGCTGGTCGGGCCCACGGTCATCATCATCGGCGTCATAGGGCTGATCGTCGGCGAGCAGTCCCTGCTCGACGTCCTGAACGTCGACATCGCCGAGGACATCATCCACCTTGTGACCGGAGGCCTCTTGGCGTACGTCGGCTTCGCCAGGATGGACGGCGGTGTCGTCCGCGCGGTGGTCGGCGGGCTGGGCGTCGTCTATCTGCTGGTCGGACTGGTCAGCTTCGCGGAGCCGAACCCGCTCGGCCTGTTTCCCAGCGAGTACAGCACCCTGGACAACCTGATCCATCTGGCGCTCGGCGTGCTCGGGATCGGGGCCGCCCTCTTGAGCTCCGGCAAGACCGAAGCCGGCCGTCCCGCGCCCCGCTAGGCGCCTTCGCTGACGCCCCACGGCCACTACGCGCGGGCAGCACCGGCAAGGCCTCCGGGCGCTGAGGGCAGGACTCGGCGCCGCCGTTCACGGCGAACGGTTCGATAGCCGAAAGCGACCGGATCGGCGCGGAGGTCGAGAAAACGTCTTACGAGCCGTCCCCAGCCTCATTATCGTCGTCGCACCGCTGGCGGCGCCGAACCACCTGCGCCACCCCGGCGACGGCAAGGACCAGCGCGATCGCGATCACGAGTCCGAGCCACTGGCCGCTGCGGACAGCCCCCGCCCCGAGGGAGCCGACCAGCGCTCCGTACACCCCCCAGACGCCCGCTCCTATCCCCGCGAACACCGAGAACCGACCCAGGGGAAAGCCCAGAGTGCCCGCGGTCACGGTGACGGCGGTCTGGCCGCCCGGAATGAACCGCGCTGCGGCGACCAACGGTCCGCCGCGACGCATCAGGGTCCGCTGAGCCCAGCTCAGCGAGCGCCGTCCCCGCTCGCCGCGCGCGAACCGCCCGAGCGCACGCTCGCCCACGAGCCTTCCGATCGCGTAGCCGAGCACGTCGCCGAGCAGCGAGCCGACGGCGCCCGCGACCATGACGAGCGGGACCTGGAGGACGCCGGCACCGGCGGCCGCTCCCGCGGTGAAGATCATGGTCTCGCTCGGCAGCACCGGGAACACGGCGGAGCCGGCGATCGAGCCGGTGATGATCAGGTAGGCCAACGCGGAACCCGACCTCACTGCCTCGAAGGGGTCGATCACAGTGGGCACATCCTCCCGGTCGACGGCCCAGACGCGCTCATCCCGGCCTGATCGCGGTCACGTCCGGGGCCGGAGAGACCGACTCGGCCCCGGCGAACGGGCGCTTGCACCCCGCCGGCCCGCATCGGTGCCTCCCTAACCTTGGGAGAGTCGAGGCCCTACGGGCGCCCGCCCGACCTTCGACCCGCGCACCCCGATGAGCTTCATCTCCCACCGCTTCGGCATCGGCCATCGCGACATCGCGATCGACCTCGGCACCGCCAACACCCTTGTCTATGAGCGCGGCCGCGGCGTGGTGCTCTCGGAGCCCTCGGTCGTGGCGATGAACGAGCAGACCGGGATGGTCCACGCGGTCGGGCTCGAGGCCAAGCGGATGCTCGGTCGCACCCCGGCGACGATCTCGGCCACGCGGCCGCTGCGCCACGGCGTGATCGCGGACTTCGAGGTCACCGAGCGGATGCTGCGGCACTTCATCGGCTCCGTCCATCCCAGCCGCTTCTCCCGGCCGACGGTCGTGATGTGCGTGCCTCTGGGGATCACCGACGTCGAGAAGCGCGCCGTCGACGAGGCCTGCCTGGAGGCCGGCGCTCGCAAGGTCCACCTGATCGAGGAGCCGCTCGCCGGCGCGATCGGCGCGGGGCTGCCGATCGAGGAGCCGAGCGCGCGCATGGTCGTCGACGTGGGAGGGGGGACGAGCGAGGTCGCGGTGATGACGCTCGGAGCGATCGCGGTCTCGCAGTCGGTTCGGGTCGGTGGCTACGACCTCGACGAGGCCGTCCTGGGCCATATCAAGAGCCGCCACCGGCTGGCGGTCGGAAGCGGGCGTGGGGAGGAGATCAAGTTCGAGATCGGCTCGGCCGGCCGGCTCGAGCGCGAGCTGCGCGCGGAGGTGCGCGGGCGCGACCTGGTCTCGGGCCTGCCGAAGGTCGTCGAGCTGAGCAGCGAGGAGGTCCGCTCCGCGCTCGAGGAGCCCGTGCGAACGATCGTGGGGGCGGTGCGCGACACGCTCGAGCGGACGCCGCCCGAGCTCTCGGCCGACATCATGCGCCACGGCATGGTCCTCGTGGGAGGAGGTTCGCTCCTGCGGGGCTTCGCGGAGCGCCTGCAGGAGGAGACTCGCCTGGCCACCCGGCTCGCCGATTCGCCCTTGACCTGCGTGGTGGAGGGAGCGGGCCGCTCGCTCGAGGAGATCGACGCCCTCGAGCGCTCGGACCGGCTCTCCAGGGCGCCGGCTCGTACCTCGAGGCGCCGGGCGGCCGTGTGACTTCTGGGACGAATTGTAGATTCGCCGCCCGGAGCGATACCTTGGCGCGAGTCCGCGCGATCCCGGCCCCTTTCGCTGCCCAAGTGTCAAACCGATCCCACGACGACGGCCGCTCCGACGCGGAGGGGCGACCGCGGACGGTCGCCGAGCCGTCGGTGGACCGCTCAGCGTCCCGGCGCATTCTCCTCGTCGGCGCCAATCGGCTCGCCGACGCCGCCCAGCGCGCCCTCGAGGCCGGAGGCGCGAGCGTCGTCCGCCTCGGAGACCCGAGCGATCCCGACATTCGCGGCGCTCTCGAGGAGGCTGTCGACGGCGTCGTGATCATCTCGCGCTCGGATGTCGTCTCGCTGCGGCTGGCGCTCGTGGTCTCCCACCTGCGGCCGGGACTCCCCTTCTCGTCAACACCTTCGGGCGGGATGTCGCTGCTCAGCTCGAGAACACGGTCGAGAACGTACGGGTCCTGTCGATGGCCGACCTCGTGCTCCCCGCCTTCGCGGGACCGTGCCTCCCGGAGCTGCTCGCCGTCGCCGGCCCTCTCTCGAACATCGCCGCGGTCGAGGGGGCGAGGACGGTCCCCAGCGCAGCCGGCTCGAGTCACGCGCGCCCGGCCCCGCCCGGCGACTGCTCGGCAGGCTCGGATCGACCGCCTGGCCCTTCGACGCAAGCGCCCCCATCCTCCTCGTCGGCTGCTCGGCTTCCTGTCGGTCCTCGTCGTCGAGACGATCGTCACCGCGCTCGCCCGAGGGGTTCCGCTCGTCGACGCCTTCTACCTGTCGACCAAGGTGGCGGTCACCGTGGGGCCGAGCGAAGCCGCGACTGGGGCGTCCGACTGGTTCAAGCTCTTCTCCTCGGCGGCGATGCTCCTGATCGTGGGCTTCACCGCCGTGCTCACCGCGGGACTCGTCAACTACCTGCTCGATCCCCGCCTGACCGGGATCGTCGGTCGCTCGGCGGTGCCACGCCGAGATCACGTCGTCGTGATCGGTCTGGGTGAGGTCGGGCTGAGGCTGTGCGAGCTCCTCCGCGAGCTGGGGGTGCGGTCGTCGCGGTGGAACGCGATCCCGAGGCACCCACATTGCTGCGAGGAAGGAGCAGCGTATCCCCGTCGTGATCGGAGGCGGGGCGAGCCAGGACATGCTCCGGCGCCTCTCGCTCTCACGGGCGCGCGCTCGCGGCCGTGACCTCCGACGAGGTAGAGAACATCGCGATCACGGTGGCTGGACGTGGCGTCCGCAAGGACCTCGTCATCGCCCTGCGAGCCGGCGACGGGGACGCCACGACCGAGACCCGCTCCCTGTTCGACATCGGCGTCGTGCGCGACGTCTACCGGATAGCCGGGACCGCCTTCGCGGCCGTCGCCCTCGGCTACGACGCTCGCGAGGCGTTCCCGTACCAGGGCACGCTCTACCTCGTCGATCATCGAGGCGAGATCGAGCCGTTCGTGCCCGCCCGCTCGGCGGCGGCGCGCTGATGGCCCTGCCGGTCGAAGAGCAGACGATCCTCGTCACCGGCGCGACGGACGGACTCGGTCGCCGGGTGGCTGCCGAGCTGGCCCAACGCGGGGCGGCGGTGCTGCTCCACGGCCGCACCGCCGAGCGCGGACACCATGTGCTCGACGAGCTTCGCGAGGCCACCGGCAGCGATCGGCTCGCGCTGTACCTCGCCGACCTATCCTCGCTGGCCGAGGTTCGCCGGCTCGCCGAAGACGTCGAGCGCGACCACGAGCGCCTCGACGTGCTCGTCAACAACGCCGGGATCTTCGCGGACGAGCGCGCCCTGAGCCAGGACGGGTACGAGCTCACCTTCGCCGTCAACCACCTCTCCCACTTCCTCCTCACCGAGCTGCTCCTGCCGCTCCTGCGGCGCTCGCCCTCCGCGCGGGTCGTCAACGTCTCCTCGATCGGCCAGACCCCGGTCGACTTCGACGACGTCATGCTCGAGCGGGGCTACGACGGCTTCCGCGCCTACGCCCAGAGCAAGCTCGCTCAGGTCATGTTCGCGTTCGAGCTCGCGGAACGGCTGGGGGACGAGGACGTGGCCGTCAACGCCCTCCACCCGGCGACCCTCATGGACACGAAGATGGTCCGCCGGGCCTTCGGCCGCGCGCGTACGAGCGTGGAGGACGGCGCGGAGGCGGTGGTGCGCCTGGCGGTCGCCGAGGACGTCGAGGGGGTCAGCGGTCGCTACTTCGACGGTCTCGAGGAGTCGGCCGCCCAGCGCCAGGCCTACGACGCCGAGGCCCGGCGGCGGCTGTGGGAGCTGAGCGAGGAGCTGACGCGCCCTTAGGCGATGCCCGCCTCGCGCGCCAGCCGGCTCGCCTCGGCCACTCCCTCGCTCCAGGGGTCGCCATGGCCCGGAAGCAGCGTGCCCGCGCCGGTCTCGTCGAGCCGGTCGAGCGACTTGAGCGCCCGCCGCGAGTCGGCGGTAACCGCCCGCGCCGTTATCCGAGGCCCGGTGGCATCCGTGAACGGGTCCTGGGTAACGAGCGCGTCGCCGGCGATCACCACGTCGCGGTCGGGAAGGTGGAACGAGCAGTGGCCGAAGGTATGCCCGGCCGTGTAGACCACGCGGGGCCGGCCCGGGACGTCGAGAGTCTCCCCGTCGAGAAAGGTCCTGACCTCGGCGACGGGTTGCGTCCGCAGGGCGCCCGTGCGCAGGAGCGAGACGAGCGACCGCCGGGCCTGCGCTTGGCTCAGGTAGGCCAGCGGAAGGCGCTCGGTCCTGTAGCGCTGCGGATGGCGGGTCAACCACGCCTCGTCCTCGTGCGCCCAGACGGGGACGCCGAGCTCATACCGTGCCCGCTCGGCGAAGCCGAGGTGGTCGGGGTGGGCATGGGTGAGCACGACCGCCTCGACGTCGCTCATGATCCGCCCGATCGCCGCGAGCGCCTCGTGCAGCGACTCCCACGAAGGCGGCAGGCCGGCGTCGACCACGGTCACCCGCCCCCCCTCCTCGACCAGGTACCAGTTGACGAAGTGGTCCTCGACGCGGTGGATGCCCTCGGCGACGCCGAGCTCGAGGCGTCCCCTCACGCCCGGCGCCCGTTTCCGCCGACCTCGCGCGCCGCCGCCTCGGCCTGCTCGAGCTGGCGCTCGACGAGCGCGAGCCCCGAGTCCCAGAAGCCGGGGTCGGCGAGGTCGACGCCGACGATCCGCCCGAGCTCCTCGGGTGAGCGCGATCCGCCCGCCGACAGCATCTCGAGGTAGTCCGGAACGAAGGATTCGCCCTCCGCGAGGTAGCGCTCGTACACCGAGAGGGCCAGCAATTGCCCGTATGCGTAGGCATAGACGTACCCGGGCGTGTGGATGAAGTGGGGGATGTAGGACCACCAGGTGGTATAGCCCTCGGTGAGCTCGACCGAGTCGCCGAGCATCTCGGCCTGGCTCTCGATCCACAGCTCCCCGAACCGGTCGGGCGGCAGCTCGCCCTGCTCCCGGCGCGCCGAGTGGACCTTGTCCTCGAACTGGTTCATGGCGGTCTGGCGAAAGACCGTGGCGATCGAGTCATCGATGCTCCCGGCGAGCAGCGCGAGCCGCGAGGCCGGGTCCGCGGCCTGCTCGAGCAGGCGAGCGAACAGCATCTCCTCACCGAACACCGAGGCGGTCTCGGCGAGAGTGAGGGGGGTGTGGTGGTGAAAGACGCCCTGCGAGGCCCCGAGCGCGGCGTGCACGCCATGGCCGAGCTCGTGTGCGAGGGTGAGCGCGTCGCGGCGCTTCGAGGTCCAGTTGAGGAGCACGTACGGCTGCCGCGAGGGAACGGTGTAGGCGCAGAAGGCGCCGCCGCGCTTTCCCGGCCGTAGCGGAGCGTCGATGCGCCGCTCGTCGAAGAAACCGCGGGCCACCCGACCGAGCTCGGGCGAGAAGGAGGCGTAGGCATCGAGCACGAGCTCGCGCGCCTCCGGCCACGGCATATCCTCGTCCTCGCCCACGACCGGCGCCATGCGGTCGTAGTCGGCGATCCGCTCGATGCCGAGCAGCTCGGCCTTGAGGCGGTACCAGCGCTGGGGCACGTCGTAGCGGGCGCGCACGGCCTCGACCAGCGCCTGCACCGACTCGTCGCTCGCCTCGTTGGCGAGGTTGCGGCTCGCCAGCCAGTTGCGATAGCCGCGCAACCGGTCGTCGACGGCCTTGTCGTGGAGCAGGGTGTTGAACAGGTAGCCGCGCGTCCGCAGTCCCGGCGCGAGCGCGGCGGTGATCGCCTCCGCAGCGCTGCGACGGACCGTGCGGTCCGGCGCGGTCAGGCGGCTGAGCGCCGCGTCGAGCGGCACGCGCTCGGTCGCGCTCCCGCCGGCGCCGTTCGCCCCTCGCTCGGGCGGCGCGTCGACCTCGACCGCCGACACGAGCTCCGAGAACAGGCGCGCCCACGCGCTCTCGCCGGTCACCCTCTTCTCGGCCAGCACGCGCTCCTCGGGCTGGCTGAGCAGATGCGGTCGGTAGCGCCGCTGGGTGTGCAGGTAGTGGCGGCAGAAGTCGAGCCCGTCGGTGGCGAGGAGCTCATCGGCGCGCTCGTCGGGGAGCGCCGCCCACTCGAGCTCGAAGAAGAGCAGCGCGGTCTCGATCTCGGTGCCGCGCTCCTGCACGCGCTGGACCAGGGCGCCGCGGGGCGGGTCCTGGGTGTCGGTCGAGAACCAGAGCATCGCGTAGGAGCCCGCGCGCCCGGCGAGCTCCTGGATCTCGGCGAGGTCGCGCATGGCGGCGGCGAGGCCGTCTCCGTCGAGCTCGGCCACGCGACCCTCGTGGCGCTCGGCGAACGCGCGCGCCCGGGCGGTGGCGAGGTCGAGCAGCCGCTCGACGCCCGGCTCGCCCTCGCCGTCGACGAGCGGCTCGAGGTCCCAGGCGGCCCCGGCGGCGTCGGCGTCGAAAGTGGAGGGGGAGTCGGTCACGAGACGTGCCGCCGCACGTTCGACTCCATCTGGGGGTCGTCGAGCAGCCGCAGCATGCGCTCGACGTGCGGAGGGACGACCCGCCGCGACGGCGCCTCGCGCGACCAGAGCGCCCGCAGTGCGTCCCAGAAGCCGAGCAGCGTCACGCTGTCGCGCGGCGTGGTGCGCACGAGGTGGGCGGTGCGCCGCAGGGCACTGGTCACGGGACGCCGAAGCCACGAGAACCAGAGGGTGTTGCGCAGGCCGATTCGCCGACGCGCGTCGGCGGCCGCGCCCGGGCGACGCGGGGGATGATGGTGGGCGACGATCTCGGGCATATAGCGGATCTCCCAGCCGGCCCCGGCGAGGTCGCAGGCGAGCCACTCCTCCTCGCCGCCGATCATCACGTCGGACTCGAACCCGTCGACGGCCTCGAAGGCCGCGCGTCGGAAGACGACGGCGCAGGCCAGGAAGCCGAGCAGGGGGGTGCCGGGCAGGCTCGGGTCGCCGGGCAGGGGACTGTCGCGCAACTCGGCGCAGATCGGGTCCTCGCGTTCTTCCTCGCCGACGAGGATGCGGCCGTGGACGGCGCCGAGCCGGGGGTGGCGATCGAAGGCCTCGACCGCACGTGCGAGCGCACCCGGAGCCCACCACGAGTCATCGTCGCTGAAGGCGACGTACTCGGTGTCCACCGCCTCGACTCCGTGATTCCGGCCTGCCGCACCGATGTTCTCGGTCAGCTCGATCACGCGGACGTCCGGGTACTCGCGCCCTACCGCGGCGGCCGTTCCGTCGCTCGACGCGTTGTCGACCACCACCAGCGGCGGCCGCTCGGGGAGTGAGCCCAGCTCGGCCAGGCTGCGCAGCGTCTGATCGACCCGGTTGTGGGTCAGCATCACCACGGATACTCGCGCGCGCTCGGTCATCGTCAGGGGCGCACCTACCCGGCAGGAAGGAACTGGCAACACGCGGGCGAATCGAGGGGGGCGTGACGCAGCCCACCGCCCCCCAGCTCACAACCCTCTCGAGCGAGATCCGCGCGCGCTTCGAGGGGTTCTCGCGCTCGCAGAAGGACGTCGCCCGGTACATCGTCGACCACCTCGACGAGGCCGCCTTCCACACCGCCGAGGAGCTCGCCCGGCGGGCCGACACCTCGAGCTCGACGGTGGTTCGCTTCGCGCAGGCACTCGGCTTCGACGGCTTTCCGGGGCTCCAGGCGGCCGCCCGCGAGGAATACCGCCGCTGGCGCGACAACCCCGACGCCACCATCGAGCCGCTGCCGAGAGCGCCGCTCTTCCCGCTCGACCAGACCGAGTTCGAGTCCGCGCTCGCCGCCGACCACGCGAACGTCGAGGAGACCGCCCGCGCCGTCGACCGCGACGAGGTGGAGGCGGCCGTCGACATGATCTCGCGGGCCGGACGCATCGTCGTCTGCGGGACCGACCAGATGGCCTTCTTCGCGAGCTACCTGCGCCACCTGCTGCTCCTGCTCGACCTGCGCTGCGAGGTGGTGGCGAGCGCGAGCCAGGAGGCGCTCGCCCGCCTGGGCCGCATCGACGAGGACAGCCTCGTGATCGCCTTCTCGGCGGGGCGGGCCCACCCGCTCGTCGCGCGGGCGCTCAAGTTCGCCCGCAACCGCGGCGCCCACACCGTCGCCATATGCGACGCGACCCTCTCGGACGCGGCCAAGCTCGCCCGCCACCGCCTCTACTACTCCTCGGACTCCCCGGCTACGTGCGCTCGCACGCGGCCCTGCTCGGTGTGGTGCAGGCGCTCGCCTACGCGGTCTATGCACGCGACGAGTCGGCGTACGCCGACCGGATCAGGGCCTTCAAGCTGAAGTAGCCCGCACACCGGGGCCCACCGTTGGCGCGGCTACCATCTGAGGCCGATGCGCGACGTCGCCACCCACCGCGTCAAGACCGGGCTCGCTGAGATGCTCAAGGGCGGGGTGATCATGGACGTGGTCACGCCCGAGCAGGCCCGGATCGCCGAGGCGGCGGGCGCGGTGGCGGTGATGGCGCTCGAGCGGGTGCCCTCCGACATCCGCGTGGCCGGAGGGGTGGCGCGCATGTCCGATCCCTCGATGATCGCGGAGATCCAGGTCGCGGTGACGATCCCGGTCATGGCCAAGGCGCGCATCGGCCACTTCGCCGAGGCCCAGGTGCTCGAGGCGCTCGGCATCGACTACATCGACGAGTCCGAGGTCCTCACTCCCGCCGACGAGGCCCACCACATCGACAAGTGGAAGTTCAAGGTGCCGTTCGTGTGCGGGGCGACCGGGCTCGGCGAGGCGCTGCGGCGGATCGGCGAGGGCGCGGCGATGATCCGTACCAAGGGCGAGGCGGGAACCGGCAACGTGGTGGAGGCCGTGCGCCACATGCGCGCGATCCAGGGCGAGATCCGCCGCCTCCGCTCGATGGACCCCGACGAGCTCTACACCGCCGCCAAGGAGCTTCAGGCACCGCTCGACATCGTGGGCCAGGTCGCCGAGGATGGGCGCTTGCCCGTGGTCAACTTCTCAGCCGGAGGGATCGCCTCGCCCGCCGACGCGGCGCTGATGATGCAGCTCGGAGCCGAGGGCGTGTTCGTCGGCTCGGGGATCTTCAAGTCCGAGGATCCGGAGCGCACCGGCGCCGCGATCGTCGAGGCCACGACCCACTTCGACAAGCCCGAGCGCGTCGCCGCGGCCTCGCGGGGCCTGGGTGCGGCGATGGCGGGGATCGAGATCTCGGCGCTCGCCGGGCCCGACGGCGACGGCCTGCTCCAGCACCGCGGCTGGTAGCGCGTTGACCGTCGTCGGCGTCCTCGCGCTGCAGGGCGACTTCGAGGCCCACGCGTGCGTGCTCGAGCGGCTGGGGGCGCAGGCGCGCGTCGTGCGCGAGCGGGCCGACCTCGCTGGAATCGACGCCCTGGTCATCCCCGGCGGCGAGTCGACGACCATGACCCTCGGGATCAAGCGCGAGGGGCTCGCCGAGCCGCTGCGCGACCTCGTCGGGGCGGGGACGCCCGTGCTCGGGACCTGCGCCGGCCTGATCATGCTCGACCGCGACCACCTCGACGTGCTCGACGTGCGCGCGCGGCGCAACGCCTTCGGGCGCCAGGTGGCGAGCTTCGAGGAGGAGCTCGACCTGCCGCTCGGGGAGGCCTCCGCCGGCGCCGAGCCGGTGCGCGCGGTGTTCATCCGCGCCCCCTGGGTCGAGGAGCACGGCGAGGGGATCGACGTGCTCGCCTCGGTCGACGGCCATCCGGTGGCCGTCCGGCAGGGCGACATACTCGCCGTCGCCTTCCACCCGGAGATCACCGGCGAGGATCGCCTCCACCGCTGGCTCATCGACCGCGCGAACGCGCGCCGCCCCGAAGGCGAGACCGGGTTCGCTCGGGAGGCCGCATGAGAGACCAGCGCGCCGACGCCCTCGCCAAGATCCTCGTCCGCTACTCGACCAAGGTCGCGGAGGGCGACGTCTGCGTGATCCAGTCGACCACCGTCGCCGAGCCGCTCGTCCAGGCCGTCTACGAGGAGGTCCTGCGCGCGGGCGGCCTGCCGGTCATGCAGCTCACCACCGAGGGCGCGGCCGCGGCCTTCTACGAGCTCGCCTCCGGCGAGCAGCTCGACTGGATCGCGCCGACCGCGCAGTGGACCGCCGAGAACGCCGACGTGCGCATCGCCGTGATGGCCGACGCCAACGCCCGCGAGCTGAGCGCGATCGACCCCAAGCGCCAGGCTCGCCACTCGCGCGCCCGCAAGCCGCTCATGGAGACCTCGATGCGCCGCGCCGCCGCGGGCGAGTACCGCTGGAACGTCACCCTCTTTCCCACCCACGCCTACGCGAGCGAGGCCGGCATGTCGCTCGCCCGGTACGAGGACTTCTACTACGACGCCTGCCTCGTCGGCGACGACGACCCGGTGACCGCCTGGCAGCGCCAGTCCGACGAGGTCAATCGCCTCGCGGACTGGATCCAGGGCCGCGAGGAGGTCCGGATCACCGGACCCGGCGGCACCGACATAACGCTCAACGTCTCCGAGCGGACCTTCGTCCCCTGCGTGGGCGAGCACAACATGCCCGACGGCGAGTTCTTCACCGGTCCGATCGAGGACTCGGCGACCGGCGAGGTCGCCTTCTCCTTCCCGGCGGTGTACGGGGGGCGTGAGGTGTCGGGCGTGAAGCTGCGCTTCGAGGAGGGCAGGGTGGTCGACGCCTCAGCCGAGCGCGGCGAGGAGTTCCTGCTCGAGACCCTCGACACCGACGACGGCGCTCGCCGGCTCGGCGAGCTCGGGATCGGGACCAACTACGGCATCGGTACCGCCACCAAGGAGGTCCTCCTCGACGAGAAGATCGGGGGGACGGTGCACATGGCGATCGGGATGAGCTACCCGGAAACCGGTGGAAAGAACGACTCGGCGGTGCACTGGGACATGGTCTGCGACCTGCGCGAGGGTGGGACGATCACCGTGGACGGGGCGGAGCTCCAGCGCGACGGCCGGTTCGTTGTCTAGGCCTGCGTCTACGGCTCCGAGCCGCGCGGCGCTGATCCTCCGCGCCACCCGGCCGCAGTACATCCCGACCTCGCTCGTGCCCGCGCTCGCGGGCGCGCTCGCGGCGATCGGGGTGGCCGGCGCGGAGTGGGCGCTGCTCCCCGTCGCCCTGGTGGCCCTGCTCTTCGTCCACGCCGGCACCGACGTGATCAACGACGTCGAGGACGCCGCCCGCGGGGTCGACTCCGCCGAGAAGATCGACAACTCGCGGGTCTTCAACACCGGCCTCATGTCGATCGTGGAGGGCCGGCGGCTCGCGCTCGCCTTCTTCGCGGGCGCCTTCGTCCTGGGCCTCGTGCTGGTCGTCTTCCAGGGTCCGGCCCTGCTTGTGATCGGCATCCTCGGCATCCTCGGCGGGGCCGGGTACTCCGCCGGGCCCCGGCCGCTCAAGTTCGCGGGCCTCGGCGAGGCGAGCATCGTCTTCCTGATGGGCCCGCTCCTGACCCAGGGCGCCTACACCGCCGTGACCGGCGACGCCTTCCACCCGCCGGCATTCTGGGTCGGCTTCGCGCCCGGCCTGCTGATCGCGGCGACGATCTCGGGCAACAACCTCTCCGACATCCCCGGCGACCGGGCCGCGGGAGTGCGGACGCTCGCGGTCCGGCTCGGGTTCGACAACGCCCGGGTGCTGTACCTGGCGCTGCTCGCGCTGGCGTACGCGACGCCCGTGATCGTCTGGGTCGCCGGGCTCTTCTGGTGGCCGGTGCTGTTGCCGCTGTTGACCCTGCCGCTCGCGAAGGGGCGCATCGAGCAGGTCCGCGGAGCCCGCGGGGAAGGGAGCGAGGAGCTGACGACGCTTCCGTTGCGGACGGCGCAGCTGCATCTGGCGTTCAGCGTGTTGCTCGTGGCGGGGGTTGTCCTCAGCCGGATCTGAGCGGTGGCGAGCCCGAGCCAGGAGGGCCTCACGCGGCTCGGCCGGATCGACGCCGGGATGCTCGTGATCGGGTTCTCGGCGGGCCGCCCGCACCCCCTGATCGTGCGGGCGATCAAGCTCGCGCGCCATCGCGAGGCGGCCACGCTCGCGATCGCCGACGCCACCCTGTCCGAGGTCGCCCGCCTCGCCGACCGCAAGCTCTACTACTCCTCGAACAGCCCCACCTTCGTCCGCTCGCACGCCGCTCTCCTGTCGCTCGTGCAGGCGCTGGCCTACGGGGTGTACGCGCTCGACGAGTCGGCCTACGCCGACCGCATCAAGGCCTTCAAGCTGAAGTAGGCCACGGCGAGCGGCGGCGGGGGCGCGGGTAGAATCGCGCGCATGGGCGACAACGGCCGCAGCACCGGCACGTTCCGCGTCAAGGCGGGGCTCGCGGAGATGCTGAAGGGGGGCGTGATCATGGACGTGGTCACGCCCGAGCACGCGCGGATCGCCGAGGACTCGGGCGCGGCCGCGGTGATGGCGCTCGAGCGCGTCCCCTCCGACATCCGCGCCGACGGCGGCGTCGCGCGCATGTCGGACCCGACGATGATCGAGGGGATCAAGGAGGCGGTCACGATCCCGGTGATGGCGAAGGCCCGGATCGGGCACTTCGTCGAGGCGCAGGTGCTCGAGGCGCTCGAGGTCGACTACGTGGACGAGTCCGAGGTCCTGACGCCCGCCGACGAGGCCAACCACATCGACAAGTGGCGCTTCAAGGTGCCGTTCGTCTGCGGCGCCACGAACCTCGGCGAGGCGCTGCGGCGGATCGCCGAGGGCGCCGCGATGATCCGCACGAAGGGCGAGGCCGGCACCGGCAACGTCGTCGAGGCGGTCCGACACATGCGCGCCATCCAGGGCGAGATCCGCCGGCTCGGGTCGCTCGACGAGTCGGAGCTCGCGACCGCGGCGAAGGAGCTGCAGGCGCCGCTCGACCTCGTACGCGACGTGGCCGAGCGCGGCCGACTGCCGGTCGTGAACTTCTCCGCCGGCGGGCTCGCGACGCCCGCCGACGCGGCGCTGATGATGCAGCTCGGAGCCGAGGGCGTCTTCGTCGGCTCGGGGATCTTCAAGTCCGAGACGCCCGCCGTCCGCGCCGCCGCGATCGTCGAGGCCACCACGCACTTCGACGACCCCGAGCGCGTGGCGCGCGCCTCGCGCGGCCTGGGCGCCGCGATGGCCGGCCTCGAGATCGGCGCGCTCGAGGCGCCCGGGGGCGGGGGCTTGATGCAGCATCGCGGCTGGTAGATGACCGCGCCTACGATCGGAGTGCTCGCCCTTCAAGGGGACTTCGAGGCGCACGCCGCCGTGCTGCGGCGCCTGGGCGCGGACCCGCGCGAGGTCCGGACGCCGACCGACCTCGACGGGCTCGACGGGCTCGTGATCCCCGGCGGCGAGTCCACTACGATCACGCTCGGAATCGAGCGCGAGGGGCTCGCCGAGCCGCTGCGCGCGCTGGCGTCGGCCGGCACGCCGGTGCTCGGGACCTGCGCCGGGCTGATCGTGCTCGACCGCGATCACCTCGGCGTGCTCGACGTGACCACCCGCCGCAACGCCTTCGGCCGCCAGCTTGCGAGCTTCGAGGCGGACCTCGCGATCGACGCGCTCGGCGGCGCGCCGCTGCACGCGGTCTTCATCCGAGCTCCCTGGGTCGAGGATCGGGGCGCCGAGGTCGAGGTGCTGGCCGAGGTCGACGGACACCCGGTGGCCATCCGGCAGGGCAACGTGGTGGCCGTGGCCTTCCACCCCGAGCTCGCCGAGGACGACCGCCTCCACGAGTGGCTCCTCGACCGTGCCGCCGCCCGTTCCGCGTCCACCGCCCGCGCCGAGATCCGGAGGGTGGCGTGAGAGACCAGCGGGCCGACGCCTTGGCGCAGATCCTGGTCCGCTACTCGACGCGGGTCGAGAAGGGGGACGTCTGCGTCATCCAGTCCACGACCACGGCCGAGCCGCTGGTGCAGGCGACATACGAGGAAGTGCTGCGCGCCGGCGGGCTGCCGATCATGCAGGTCGCCACCGAGGGCGCGTCGGCCGCGTTCTACGACCTCGCGTCGGACGAGCAGCTCGACTGGATCCCGCCGACGGCGAAGTGGGCGGCGGAGAACGCCGACGTGCGGATCGCGATCATGGCCGACGCCAACCCGCGCGAGCTGTCGCAGATCGAGCCGGCGCGCCAGGCGCGCGCGCAGAAGGCGCGCAAGCCGCTGATGGAGACCTCGATGCGGCGCGCGGCCGAGGGCGAGTACCGCTGGGCGCTGACACTGTTTCCGACCAATGCCTACGCGAGCGAAGCGGGCATGTCGCTGGCCCGCTACGAGGACTTCTACTACGCGGCCTGCCTGGTGGACGACAGCGACCCCGTGACGGCCTGGCAGCGCCAGTCGGACGAGGTCAAGCGGCTCGCCGAGTGGATCGAGGGCAGGGAGGAGGTCCGGATCAGGGCGCCGGGCACCGACGTGACCCTGAACGTCGGCGGGCGCAAGTTCATCCCGTGCACGGGCGAGCACAACATGCCGGATGGGGAGTTCTTCACCGGGCCGGTCGAGGACTCCGCCGAGGGCGAGGTCGCGTTCTCGTTCCCGGCCACCTACGGCGGCCGCGAGGTGGTCGGGATCAAGCTCCGCTTCCGCGAGGGCCGCGTCGTCGATGCCTCGGCCGAGCGCGGCGAGGCGTTCCTGCTCGAGACGCTCGACACCGACGAGGGAGCGCGCCGGCTCGGCGAGCTCGGCATCGGCACGAACTACGGCATCGCCACCGGGACCAAGGAGATCCTGCTCGACGAGAAGATCGGCGGCACGGTCCACATGGCGATCGGGATGAGCTACCCGGAGTCCGGCGGGAAGAACGACTCCGCCGTGCACTGGGACATGGTCTGCGACCTGCGCCAGGGCGGGAGCATCGAGGTGGACGGGATCGAGCTCCAGCGCGACGGGCGCTTCGTCGCGTAACCGCGCCGAGCGGGCTCGTACACTGGCCGCCATGTCCGACGCCGCGGACCCGGTGACGCGCGCGTGAGCGCCCTCGCGTCCGTCAAGCGCCTGCTCGGAAGGCGATCGCAGGAACGCCTGCCCGCTCCCTTCATCGTCGGCGCGCCGCGCTCGGGGACCACGCTCCTGCGGCTGATGCTCGACGCCCACCCCGAGCTCGCGATCCCGCCGGAGACATACTTCCTGCCCAAGGCTGCGAAGAGCTGGGAGCTGGCCGTCAAGCGCCGCCGCCGCGACCGCTCCACCGACCCGGTCGAGGCGTTCTACGCGACGGTCGTCGAGCACAAGCGCTGGAGGGACTTCCACCTCGACGCCGCCGCGTTCAAGCGGCGGCTCGACGACGAGCGCCCGCGCGAGCTCGGCGACGCCGTGCGCGCCTTCTACCGGCTCTACTCGGACAAGGTCGGAAAGCCGCGCTGGGGCGACAAGACGCCGTTCTACGTGCGCCGGATGAGCCTGATCCAGGAGATCGTCCCCGAGGCCCGCTTCGTGCACATCGTCCGCGACGGGCGCGCGGTGACGCTGTCGATCAAGGACCTCTGGTTCGGCCCCGACTCGATCGACGAGGCGGCCGAGTTCTGGACCGCGCGCATCGGCGAGGGCCGCGAGCAGGCGCCGCAGCTCGCTCACTACATGGAGGTGCGCTACGAGGACATCGTCACCGATCCCGAGCCGCACCTGCGGCGGATCTGCGACTTCCTCGACCTGCCGTGGACCGACCGCGTCCTCAACTACCACGAGCACGTCGACGAGCGGATCGCGCTGGAGATCCCGCCGGAGGAGATCGCGCCGGACGGGCGGGTCGTCTCGACCGCCGAGCGCCAGAAGATCATGGAGCGCGTCTCACGGCCGCCGGACCCGAGCCGGATCGCGCGCTGGCGCGAGGACATGCCGGCCGGGGACCAGCGCCGGTTCGAGGCGATCGCCGGCCCGCTGCTCGAGGAGCTCGGCTACGAGGTGGGCGCGACCTCGCGCTGAGCGCGGAACGCCGGCGACGCGGGCCGCGCGCTCACCTGATCCCCGTCCGGTCGAAGCGCAGGCCGCGCCACTGGCGGCCCGAGCGAAACAGGAAGTAGTCCACGTACGGCCGCCAGGTGTGGTCGCGCCCGTGGCGGTTGAGGATGTAGCCGTGGGGGTGGGTGCGGTGGATCCGCCGGCCGTGCTCCTCGAAGCGCCGCACGATCGCGAGGTCCTCCGCGCGCGACAGCGAAGGCCAGCCGCCGAGCTCGCGCAGGACGTCGCGGCGGAATATCATCCCGCCGCCCGCGAGGCGCGTCTCGACGTCGCGCGTGAGCTGGCGGATGGTGACGTCGATCTCCTCCAGGTAAACGAACTCCGCCGCCTTGCCGCAGAGGTCGGCGCCCGAGTACTCGAGCGCCAGCACGAGGTCTGCGAGGTGGTCGACCGAGTAGTAGTCGTCGTCGTCCATCTTGGTCACATACGCCCCGCTCGCGACCTCGACGCCGGCGTTGAGCGCGTCGCCGAGCGTCTGCTCGCTGGCGACGCGCACGATCGAAAGCGGCCCTGAGACCTCGGCGCGCAGGCGCTCCTCGACGTCGTCCGAGAAGCCGTCGCCGTGCAGGCAGACGACCAGCTCGCGCGGCGCGTAGTTCTGCCGTGCGACCTGGGCGAGGCCGAAGGAAAGCCACTCCTGGCGCCGCGTCGAGAGGATCACAGACACCTTCGCGCGCTCTGGCACGGCGATCTGCGCCGCTGCGGCCAGGCAGCGCCAGCGCGCGTCGAGCGAATGGCGGCGAAGCGCCGCGCGCCGCTGGGCGACCGACACCGCCTCGCGGCGGTCGAGGTCTAAGAGCGCGCGCCAGCCGACGCCCGCAAGCGCCGCCGAGAGCTCCTCGCCCAACAGCGCCTCGAGCGCCGGCGAGCGCTCGGCGCAGACGACCGGGATCCCGGCGGCGCAGAGGCGCACGAGCGCCCGCGCGCGCGCCGCGTCGTCTTGGTGCAGGCGCGGGTGGTCGAGCACGCCGAGGCGCTCTCTGAGCGCCGCCAAGAGCTCGGCCTCGGTCGCGGGCGGCGTCTGGCGCAGGACGCCGGCGGGCGGCTCGGGGCCGCCCGCCGCCGCGAGCAGCACGAGCGGCTCGGCGCCGCGCACGGCCTCGAAGTGAGCCAGCGCCGGCTCGGGGTCGGCGCCCTGGCCGGCGACCAGCGCCAGTCCGGCGACGTCTGAGTGGCGAAAGCCGAGCGGGTTCGCCACGCGCGGGTCAAGCGGCGCCGGCGCGCACAGCGCCCCCTCTCTGAGGCGCTCTGAGAAGACGACGTCGGCCGCCCCGGCGAAGACCGGCTCTGACACGTCCGCGGCGGCGACGCCGATCACGCGCGCGCCGCGCTCTCTGGCGGCGGCGATCGCGCGGCGCGCCTGCTCGCGGTCGATCCCGGCGGGGGCGGCGTCGACTACGAGCGCGTCGAGGCGCTCGGCGGCGTCGGCGCCGTCTGAGAGCGCCTGCGCTGAGACTTCCGAGACCCAGCCGCCGAGCAGCGCGCGCGCGCGCTCGCCCAAGAAGGCGACCGCCAGCGCGAGCGGCGCCGCCGCGGGCGCCTGAGCGAGCGTCTCGGCCATCGGCGCCACTCTAGGAGAGCGCCGGGTCGGCGTCGCCTTCAAGACCACCGCCGTCGCTAGCATCGCGCCGCGATGCCGAGCGCCTCGCCGCCCGCCGCAGACAGCCAGCGCACGCCGCCGCCGGCGCGCGTGCCCCAGAACCTCTGGACTGAGATCGACGCGCCGGCGCTCGCGCGCTTCTCGCCGTCCACGGCGGTGGTGGTCCACCTCGCCGGCCCCGACCCCGACGGCCTCTGCGAGCGCACGCTTGCGGCGCTCGCAGCGCAGCGCTACCCGTCAGAGCTCGTCACGGTCGTCGCCGACCCGGCGCTCGCCGCCGACGCGCTCGCGGCGGCCGCCGAGCGCCACTCGCTGCGCCTCGCCGCGCCTGCCTGCGACGATCCCGCCCGCGCCGCCGCCTCGGCCGGCGAGCTGGTGCTCTTCCTCGCCGCCGGCGCGCTGCCTGAGCCGCACTGCTTGGCCGCGCACGCGCGCTGGCACGAGACGGTGTCTGACGCCGTCACCGTCGGGCGCTCGCGGCGCCGCGACGCCGCCGAGCCCGACCAAGGCGACGGCGAGGCGGCCGCGCTCGAGACCTTCCTCGAGGCGACGCGCTCGTTGACAGAGCGCCGCGCCGACCTCTTTCGCGTCGCCGCTCACGACAACGTCGCCGCGCGCTCGCAGCTGCTGGCAGCGCTCGGCCCGCCGCGCGCGGGCGCAGACCCAGAGCGCTGGCGCCTCGACCTCGCCTACCGCCTCGAGCAGGCCGGCTGCGTCTTCGTCCCCGAATCCGCGGCCGAGAGCACGCACCACTACCGCCAGCCGAGCTTCCTCGCGCCCCAGGCCGCCGCCGACCAGCGCACCCGGAGCCTGATCCCGCTTCAGGGCTTTCCAGCGCGCCCGGCGGCGGGCGCCTGCACAGCGCCCGGCGCTGGCGCTGGCGCTGCGGGCCGGGCCCGATGAGCCGGCGGCAGAGATCCTCGAGACCGTCGACTGCCTGCTCGCAGGGCGCCTGCTCTGACCTGCGCGCCTGGCGCTCGAGCTTCTCAGACGACCACCCCGCGCGCAGAGCTTGAGGCCGCCTGCGCCGCCGACCCGCGCGTCGCCTTTCGGCGCCCCGGGGAGGGCGGCGACCCGACGCCCCCTACCAGGTCACCTGGCCGGCGCTCGCGCTCGCCGACGAGCGCACCTTGTCCTGACCTCTGCGAGCTGATCGCCGCCGAGGGGGTGGGGGCGCTGCACGTGACGGTGCCGGGCGAGGTGCCGCGCAACGCCATGGTCGAGGTCGCCGCCACGGGGCCGCTGGCCCGCGCCCGCCGCCTGTCCGCCTACCTGCGCGCCCACGAGCCGCCCGAGCCCGCCGCCGAGCCGGTCGTGGAGATGCCCACCGTTCCGGGAAACGGCAACGGCGGCGCGCCGCCGGTGGACCCGACCGACCCCGCCGTGCTGCTGGGCGCCCTCTTCGGCGAGCGCTGGGTCTCGGGCGTCGAGGTCTCGGTCCGCCGGCGCGGCGCCGCCGAGCCGCAGGTCACCGAGCACGGGCCGCTCGCCGCGGCCACGGACCTCGACCACGAGCGAACGCAGCACCTGCGCCACCAGGGCCGGGCCGACACCCTGCAGTCGCGCGCCGACCGCTTCGCCGAGCGGGCCGTCCGCGAGCGGATCAGGGCGCGCGAGGAGCGCCTGCGCGCCGAGCGGATCGAGGCACGTCTGGCCGAGCTCGGCGAGCCGCCCTGGTACTGGCGCCTGCGCCTGGCGCGGCGCCTCGGGCGCTCGGTCGGCCGTTCTTGACCCGAACCCGGCAGGCGTCCGGGGTCCCGCGCAGAATCCCCTCGGTGGTGATCGTCCTCGGCATCGACCCAGGCACCGCCCATACGGGGTACGGCGTGGTGCTCTCGCGCGGGCAGCGGCTCGCGGCGCTCGACGGCGGCGTCATCGGCACCGGTCCGAACGAGGCGCTCGAGCGACGACTGGCGCGGATCCACGGGCAGGTGTGCGACATCATCTCCGAGTACCGGCCGGCCGCGGTGGCGGTCGAGGACCTGTTCTTCGGCCAGAACGTCCGGACCGCGTTCGCGGTCGGCCAGGCGCGCGGCGCGGTGATGCTCTCCGCCGGTCTCGCCGGCGTCCCCTGCTTCTCCTACACGCCGCAGGCGGTCAAGCAGGCCGTCTGCGGCAGCGGCGGCGCGCGGAAGGAACAGGTTCAGCGGATGGTCGGAGCGCTCCTCTCGCTGCCCGAGCCGCCGGCCGACGACCATGCGTCGGACGCGCTTGCGGTCGCCATCTGCCACGCGAACGGGAGCGCCATGCGGGCGGCGGTGCCGGTGCCCGAGGGCGTCGGATGATCGCCTCGGTGCGCGGGCCGGTCGTGGCGCGACGCGCCGACCACGTGGTGGTCGAGTGCGGCGGCGTCGGCTATCGGCTGGCGGTCTCCGCCGAGACGCTGCGCTCCGTTCCGGCGGCCGGTGCCGAGGCACGGCTGCACACCCACCTCGTCCTGCGCGACGACGGCATCCACCTGTTCGGATTCGCCAGCGAGGAGGAGCGCGACCTCTTCCTGATGCTCGTCGGCGTCCAGGGCGTCGGCCCCAAGGTGGCGCTCGCCGTGCTCTCGGGCGGAACGCCGCGGGAGCTCCTGAACGCGATCTCCTCCGGCGACACCGCCCGCTTCCAGGCGGTCCCGGGGATCGGCAGGCGGACCGCGGAGCGGGTGATCGTCGAGCTCAAGGAGAAGGTCGTCGACGCCGCCGTGGACGAGATCCGGATCAGCCGCTCCGACGACCCGCGCACGCTCGCGCGCGAGGGCCTCGTCGGACTCGGCTTCGGCGCCGACGAGGCCGACCGGCTGCTGGAGCGGGCGGCCGGCGAGACCGCCGAGGACCTGATCGCCGGTGCGCTGAGGGCAGCGCGCTGAGGGCATGACCCGTTCGGGAGGCATCCGCACGCCGGGCGTGGAGGACGAGCCCGAGCGCGTCCCGGCCCCCGCCGTGGCCGCCGGCGAAGAGGACCTCGACCGCTCGCTGAGGCCGTCGCGGCTCGCCGACTTCGTCGGCCAGCCCTCGATCAAGGATCAGCTCGCGGTCTTCATCGAGGCGGCGCAGGCGCGCGGCGAGGCGCTCGACCACGTGCTGCTGGCCGGGCCTCCGGGGCTGGGGAAGACGTCGCTCGCGCAGATCGTCGCGGCCGAGCTCGGGGTGCCGTTCGTGCAGACGGCCGGCCCGGCGCTCGAGCGAAAGGGGGACGTCGCCGCGTACCTGACGGCGCTCGAGCCGCACTCGGTCTTCTTCGTCGACGAGATCCACCGGCTGCCGCGCGCGCTCGAGGAGACGTTCTATCCGGCGATGGAGGACCGCAAGCTGCCGATCACCGTGGGGCAGGGGGCGGGCGCGCGGGTGGTCACGCTCGACCTGCCGCCGTTCACGCTGGTCGGCGCGACCACGCGCGCGGGGCTGCTCTCGACGCCGATGCGCGACCGCTTCGGCATCCAGCACCGCCTCGAGCCCTACGGCCTCGAGGACCTCGCCGCGATCGTGACCCGCTCGGCGGGCATCCTCGGCGTCGAGCTCGACCCCGACGGCGCGCGCGCGATCGCCGCCCGCTCGCGCGGCACGCCGCGGGTGGCCAACCGCCTGCTCAAGCGGGTGCGCGACTTCGCCGAGGTCCGCCTCGCCGGCGTGGTGATCGCCGAGGCGGCCGACCAGGCGCTCACGCTGCTCGAGGTCGACGTGCTCGGCCTGGACCGGCTGGACCGCGAGCTGCTCGGCGCGATCTGCGAGCGCTTCGACGGCGTCGGGAGATCAGGTGGGACGTGGCGCGTCGGCCCAGCTAGGAGGCGTCCTTGCGGCGGGTCGACGCCATGTGCCCGAGCGCTTGGTCGGCTTCTGTGACGATACGCCGCACGATCTCGGCCGCCGGAAGGATCTCGCCGATCGCCCCGGCGGCCTGCCCGGCGAGCGGAAGGTACTCGTGCGCACGGCCTTCGCCCATGGCGGCCACGAGCTCATCCCGAAGCTCCGCAGCGCGGAGCTCGACTTCGCCGACCCGGCCGAGCCAGGTGTCAATGAACGGCGTGCGAAGCGCCCGCGGAACGGTCAGCCATCCACGATCGGTCGGTCGCGGCACGACGTGCTCGGCGAAGTCGACCTTGACGGCGTCCTCCGCGCTGGCCAGGAGGACCGCCCGCTTCCAATCCTCGTGGATCCCAACCTCGCTCGAGGCCAGGAAGCGAGTGCCGGCATTGACGCCGTCGGCGCCGAGCGCCAGCGCCGCTGCGAGACCGCGCCCGTCCGTAATCCCGCCCGCCGCGACGACCGGGATGGGCGCGACGGCGTCGACCACCTGGGGAACGAGGGTCATCGTCCCGGCCGAGCCGCTGAAGCCGCCTGCCTCGGCGCCCTGGGCGACGATCACGTCGACGCCCGCCTCGGCCGCTTCCACCGCCTGGCGGACCGTCGCCACCTGCTCGATGAACCGGCAGCCGGCCGCGTGGGCGCGCTCCACCAGGTCCCCGGGGTCGCCGAGCGCCAGGGAGACGACGGGTGGGGCCTCCTCGAGGACGGCGGCGAAGATCGCCTCGTCGAAGGGGCGGCGGGTGACGTTGACGGCGAATGGGCGATCGCCTATCAGTCGCCTCACCGCTGTGATGTCCGCCCGCACCTGGTCTGGAGTGCGTAGCGCGGTGGCGATGCTGCCGAGCCCTCCCTCGTTCGAGACCGCGGCGGGGAGTTCGGCGCCGACCTCGAACGGGCCGCCCAGCGGCCCCTGGATGACCGGGTGCTCGACCCCGAGGGTCGAGCACATGCTTGTCGTTGGCACTGTCTGAACCCTCCACCTGGCGGAAGTTGCCGAGGAGTCTGGCGCATCGACCCCGCGAAATCAGACCGACAGGGGACTTCGAACGTCGGTCTCGAGGGCGGGCCGCTGTCGCTTCGCCCGAAAACCAACGGAGCCCAGGCCGGTTCCACGCGATTGGGCAATCGATCTTCCGCGCTCGCCGCTGGGCACCGGCGGGAGTCTGCTTCGGAGCGGAGGCCGTCCGAAGGTGGGCCGCCTGGCGAGCGGGAGGCGTCGGCGGCGCCGGTACCGTGAGGTCGGTGCGAATCGCGACCTGGAACGTCAACTCGGTCAAGCAGCGCGTGCCGCGGCTGCTGCCCTGGTTGGATGCGCGCGAGCCCGACGTCGTCTGCCTGCAGGAGACCAAGCTCACAGACGACGCCTTCGTCGACCTGCTCGGCGACGAGCTCGCCGAACGCGCATATACGGTCGCAGTTCACGGTGAGGCGACGTGGAACGGGGTGGCGATCCTCTCACGTGTCGGGCTGGACGACGTGGTGATGGGAGTCGCCGGCGCGCCGGGCTTTCCGAACCCGGAGGCGCGCGCGGTGTCTGCTCGGTGTGGCGGGGTCCGCGTGGTCTCCGTGTACGTACCGAACGGGCGCGCACCCGGCTCTGAGCACTACGAATACAAGCTCGCCTGGCTGGCTTCGCTGCGGGAGACGGTTGCCGCCGGCCCGGAGGAGACCGTCGTCTGCGGGGACATGAACATCGCCCCGACCGACGACGACGTGTTCGATCCCGACGCCTACATCGGCCAGACCCACGTGACACCGCCCGAGCGGGAGGCGCTGGCGGAGCTGCAGGCGCTCGGCCTGCGTGACGTCGTGCGCGATCGGTGGCCGAACGAGCGCGTGTTCACCTACTGGGACTACCGGGCCGGCATGTTCCATCAGGACCTCGGGATGCGGATCGATCTGGTCCTGGCCGGCGCGGCGGTCGCCGGCCGCGTTCGGGCGGCATGGGTGGACCGCCAGGCCCGCAAGGGCAGCGGGCCGAGCGACCACGCGCCGGTGATCGTCGACCTCGACGAGGCGCCGGACGGGGACATCGGGCCCGTCGTGCCGCCGCCTTCCGCTCCAGTGACCCGGCGTGGCTCGGCCAAGCTGCCGCAGTCGCCGTAGCCGTCCAAGCGTCCCAACCACGGACGCGCTCGCAGCTCGATCCCCGGAGCTGCGGTCGTGGCAGTCGTTACCGCGGGCGGTCGCGGTCCCGCGAGGGCTGAACGCGCTTCGGCTCTCCCGGCATCTTCGGATAGTCGGGCGGGTACGGCAGGTCCGCGTATCCCTCCGCGACGTCCCTCTCGTATCTGTCCAGGAGGGGCTCGAGCGAGTGAGCGGCATCGTCGATCGCGGCGTGGCGATCGCCCCTCTCGGCAAAGCGGGCGGGCATGGTCGTGACCGTGAACTCCTCGGGCGCGATCTCGCGGAGCTCGTCCCACGAGACCGGTGCGGAGACCGGTGCACCCGCCTTGGGCCGGATGCTGTAGGCCGAGGCGATGGTGCGATCGCGCGCATTCTGGTTGTAGTCGACGAAGATGCGCTCGCCGCGCTCCTCCTTCCACCAGTTGGTCGTCACCTGCCCCGGCAGACGCCGCTCGAGCTCGCGCCCGAAGGCGATGGCGGCGCGGCGGACGTCCGTGAACGTCCAGCGCGGCTCGATTCGGACATATATGTGGACACCCCGGCCTCCCGAGGTCTTCGGGAAACCGGCATAGCCGAGCTCCTCCAAGAGCACGCGCGCCTCGCCGGCCACGCGCACCGCGTCGGCGAAGTCCGTCCCGGCCTGGGGATCCAGGTCGATGCGCAGCTCGTCGGGGTGGTCGACGTCTTCGCGGCGAACCGGCCACGGATGGAACGTGAGGGTGCCCATCTGGGCCGCCCAGCCGACGGCGGCCACCTCGGTGGGACAGATCTCGTCGGCGTGGCGACCCGACGGGAACTGAATCCGTGCGGTCTGGACGTAGTCCGGCGCTCCGCGTGGGATGCGCTTCTGAAAGAAGGCGTCGCCGCCGCCTTTCTCGCGCGTCGAGACGACGATGCCCGGGTGCACGCCCTTCGGCCAGCGCTCGAGGGTCGTCGGCCGCCGCTTGAGGGCGCGCATGATGCCGTCCGCGACGGCGAGGTAGTACTCGACGATGTCGAGCTTGGTCACCGCGCCCGAGCGCTCGGTCGCCGGGAAGATCACGCGGTTGGGACTCGACACGCGCAGCTCGCGCCCACCGGCGTCGACGGTCGTGGTCTCGGACGCGGCCATGGCCGGGAGTTCTACGACAAGGAAGGCTTGCCTACTTCTGGAGCCGCACCCCCAGCCGGTTCGGCGACCATTGCTTAGCTACGGGCTCACCGATGACCCTGCTCGCCGATGTAGTCACCGCGTCGCGGGACCTCACCGACACGAGGTCCCGCTCTGAGAAGGTCGCCATACTCGCCGAGCTCCTGGGGCGGCTCGACGCGAGCGAAGTCGGGGTCGCGGTCGGCTTCCTGGCGGGCGTGCCCCGGCAGGGGCGAATCGGCGTCGGCTACTCGACAATCTACGGCATCGAGCGTGCGTCCGCCCGGGAGGCGTCTCTGAGCATCGAAGAGCTCGATCGCGCGATCGCCGAGGTCCAGGCGGCGACGGGCAGCGGATCGGCGGCAAAGCGTAAGCAGATCCTCGGCGACCTGGTCGCCCGGGCGACCGACCAAGAGGCCGACTTCGTCAAACGGCTGTTCACCGGCGAGCTGCGCCAGGGCGCGCTCGCCGGGTTGATGGTCGACGCGATCGGCAAGGCGGCCGGGGTCTCCGCCGAGCACGCGCGCCGGGCCCTGATGCTCTCGGGCGATCTCAGCCGCACGGCCGAGATCGCGCTCACCCAGGGCGAGGACGGGCTTCGCGCCGTTGGGTTTGAGATCTTCCGACCCGTCCTTCCGATGCTCGCGTCCAGCGCCGCGAGCGTGCCCGAGGCGGTCGGGGGCTTCGGTCGTTCGTCGGTGGAGTGGAAGCTTGACGGGATCCGGATCCAGATCCATCGCCGCGACGACGAGGTCCGCATCTACACCCGCAACCTCAACGACATCACGCCCGTGCTGCCCGGGATCGTCGCCGCGGTGCGCGCCCTGCCCGTGAACCAAGCCGTATTCGACGGCGAGGCGCTGTGGATGGGCGCGCACGGCCCGGCTGCCTTTCAGGACACCGTCTCGCGGATCGACAGCGAAGCGCCGCCCGAGGGGATCGTGACGTTCCTCTTCGACCTCCTCCACCTCGAGGGCTACGACCTGCTGGACAACCCGCTCGAGGAGCGCTCCGCGCGGCTCGAAGAGATCGCGCCGCACCTCAAGATCCCGAGCGCGACGACGTCGGACTCGGGGACGGCCCAGCGCGTCCTCGAAGACGCTCTGGCCGTTGGACACGAAGGCATCGTCGTGAAGGACGCCGCGTCGCTCTACTCCGCCGGCCGTCGCGGCAAGGCGTGGCGCAAGGTCAAGCCGGTGCGGACCTACGACCTCGTCGTGCTAGGCGCCGAGTGGGGCCACGGGCGGCGGCGCGGCTGGCTCTCGAACCTCCACCTCGGGGCCCGCGACCCGAGCACCGGCGACTTCGTCATGGTGGGAAAGACCTTCAAGGGACTCACCGACGAGCTCCTCGAATGGCAGACGAAGGAGCTCCTCGCCCGCGAGGCCGGGCGGCAGGGGATCGCGGTGCTCGTGCGCCCGGCGCTGGTGGTCGAGATCGCCCTGGACGGCGTCCAGTCCTCGACCCGCTATTCGGGCGGCGTGGCGCTGCGCTTCGCGCGGGTAAAGCGCTACCGCCCGGACAAGAGCGCCGGGGAGGCCGACACGATCGACGACCTACGGGCCCTTCTGGGCCCGTAGGTCGTAACCGCCCAGTGTCAGCCCGCGCCCACCGCGCCCACCGCGCCCACCGCGCCCACCGCGC
>JAUJNZ010000001.1:185777-274429 GCA_030447905.1 Thermoleophilaceae bacterium | reverse complement strand
CCGCGCCCACCGCGCCCACCGCGCCCACCGCGCCCACCGCGCTCAGCGCTCGCTGATGTTTTGTGTGAGCACCGGCTTCACGTCCACGATCGGCGTCCCGTCCACCGCTTCGAGGTTGCGCACCCGAACCCTGGCGCCGTCGATCGACGCGATCACCACGCGGTGCAGCCCGAGCGGATTCGGTCGGTGGGGGGAGCGGGTGCTGAACACGCCTCGCTGTGCTCTGGACACGTCGCCGCGTGGATGCACGCGCAGGACGTCCCGGCGAGCACGATCGAGCCAGGTGATGACGATGATCTCGTCCCCTGCTCGGATGCCGTCGAGACCCTCGAGCGCCGATGGCTCGAAGGCGAGCCACGCGTCTGGTGCTCCCTCGTCGCCCTGTTTGGGAGCGGACGCAGGGTCGGTCAGAGGAGACTCGACCGATCCGATCGGCGTGATCTCGAAGCGGAGCACGCAGAGGGCTAGTGGCCGGGGAAGTCGACGGCGTAGTCGACGGCGACCAGGCCGCTCACGGTGTCGCTCGCGACGAGCCGGAGCTGCGAGGTGGGTGAGTCGGCCGGGAACACGCCGCGACCCGATCCGAGCACTACCGGCACCATGACCAGCCGCACCAGGTCGATGGCACCCGCCCGCCACAGGCTGTGGGGGAGCGAGAGGCTGCCCCAGAGGACCAGGTCACCCCGGACCTCGCTCTCGAGACGCCGGATCGCTTCGGCCGCGTCATCCGATTCGATCGTCGCTTCCTCGAAATCGCCCCGACGCTCTCGAGCCACCAGGTTGCTTTGGTCGAACGCGGAGGAGTCCCCTTCTAGGCGGTCGACCAGGTCGAACTCGTTCTGGTCGTTCGCGGCGAAGCCGTCGGCACTGACGAACTGCTGCACGACGAGGTCTCCCATGGTTCTCCTCCTTGACTTGGTTGTCGCCGTTTCTAGAGCTCCGCCAGCCGCCGCACGGATTCTCAGAGAACGCCCAGGAAGGTCTCATGATCTCCCAAGAGTGGCGGGCCACGATCTTGCTCGACCGGCTCACAGAGCCCAGGACGAGAGGAGTTGACCATGCCACGCAAGAGAACCGCGGCCGCAGCGGTGACCGGAGCGCTGGCCCTCGCCGCGGGTACGACCGCGCTGGCGGCGCCGGACGGGGCCCCACTCGGGTTGTTCGGCGACCGCGACGAGCGGCGCGCCGAGCCCGCGCGGGCGCTCGGCGAGAAGCTCGGGGTCGATCCCGCGCGGGTCGATCGTGCGCTCGAGGAGGTCCATCGCGAGCGCCACGAGGCGCACGAAAACGAGCTGGCGAGGGCACTCGCGGAGCGGCTCGACGTCTCGGCCGAGGACGCCGAGCGCGCGCTCGAGGCCGCGATGGCGTCCAAGCTGGAGGTTCGGCGCGCGCGAGTCCCCGCTCCGGGCGAGCGGCTGGAGCGGCGCGACCGTGTCCGAGACGGCGGACCGTTGGTCGAGGCGCTCGCGAAGGAGCTCGACAAGAGCGCCGGCGAGGTCAAGAAGGCGCTCGACGCGATCCGGGAGGCGAAGTTCGAGGCGCGCCTCGCCGAGGCCGTGAAGGAGGGACGGATCACCGAGGAGCAGGCAAAGGAGATCCGCGAGCGCGCGGAGTCCCGTCGCGGGCCCGGCTTCGGCCCGCCTGGGCCCGGCTTCGGCCCGCCTGGGCCCGGCTTCGGGCCGCCGCCCGACGGTGGACCGATGGGCGGCCCGGACGTGCCGGGCAATGGCCCAGGCGGGCACGGCGGCGGGCCCGGCGGTCCGCCCGGGGGCTTCTGATCCAGCCCTCAACCGGAGGCGGGGCGGTCGCGCGGGGCCCGGATCCCCCGGCCGTGGGAGCCTACGGCGCATGAGCGCCGCTGCGCCGCCCCGCGTCCTCGTCGTCGACGACGAGGCGGCGATCCGCGAGGCCCTGGAGCGCGCCCTGCGCCTCGATGGCTTCGCCGTCGACCTCGCCGACGGCGGCACGGCTGCGCTCGAGCGGCTCGCGGCCGAGCCTCCCGACGTCGTCGTGCTCGACGTGGTCATGCCCGACCTCGACGGGATCGAGGTCACTCGACGCCTGCGTGGAGAGGGCAGTCGAGTGCCGATCTGCGTCCTCTCCGCGCGCGACGAGGTCGCCGACCGCGTCGCGGGGCTGCGCGCCGGCGCCGACGACTATCTGGTCAAGCCCTTCGCGCTCGAGGAGCTCACGGCGCGGCTGCACGCGCTGCTGCGGCGCAGCCCGTCCGAGGATCGCGTGCCCCTGCGCGTCGGCGACCTTCTCGTCGACCCGGTGCGGCGGCTCGTGCGGCTCGGCGCGCGCGAGATCGAGCTGACCAACCGTGAGTTCGAGCTGCTCGAGACGCTGGCCCGCCACCCCGGGATGGTGCTCTCGCGGTCCCAGCTCCTCGAGCAGGTCTGGGGCTATACCTTCGAGGTCGACTCCAACGTGGTCGACGTCTTCGTCTCCTACCTGCGCCGCAAGCTCGAGGCGGGCGGCGAGTCGCGGCTGCTGCACACGGTCCGCGGCGTGGGGTTCGTCCTGCGGGTGTGAGGGCGCTGCGCTCGATCCGCGGGCGCGTGGCCGCGCTCGCCACGGCCGCGGTCGCAGCCGTCCTGCTCGCGGTCGGGACCGTGACCATCACGACCTTCGCCGAGCGTGAGCGCGCCCGCTTCGACGAGCGGCTGGCCGAGCCCTCGCCGCGGGCTCTCGGTCGAGCCCTCGCCGAAGGGCGGCTTCCGGCGGGGGGAGCCGGCAGGCTGGGGGTCCCCCCGCACGGGCCCGAGTTTCGGCCCGACGGCGGTCCGGGCCGGTTCGGTCCCCCTCCGCCCGGACTCGGCGGGCGCGCACTGCGGCCCGAGGGCGAGTTCGTGCGCCTGCTCGACGGCGGGGAGGCGATCGCGGCGGTCGACGCTCCGAGAGATCTCCCGCCCGCTCGCGGGGATGGATTTCGGACCGTCCGGGCCGGCGGGACGGCCTACCGCACGCTCGTGCGGACGACGCCCGAGGGGCTGACGCTCGAGGTCGGCGCCGACCTCTCGGGCGTGCGCGAGCGCGTTGGGGCCCTGCGCGCCCGCGTGATCGTCGTCTCGCTCTTCGGCGTGGTCGTCGCCGGGGCACTGGCCTGGTGGCTCGCCGGGCTCGCCCTGCGACCGCTCGGCGGACTGCGCACCGCGGTCGCGCGGGTGTCGGGCACCCGCGACCTCTCGAACCGGCTCCCCGCGGAGAGCAGGCTCGAGGAGATCGACGCCCTCTCGGAGAGCGTCAACGCGATGCTCGGGCGGCTCGAGCGGTCGGCCTCCGAAACCGAGCGAGCGCTTGACGCGACGCGGCGGTTCGCCGCCGACGCCGGGCACGAGCTCCGCACGCCGATGACCGCGCTGCGGGCGAACCTGGGAGCGCTGCTCCGCCATCCGGGCCTGGACGGCGACGAGCGCCAAGCCGTGCTAAGCGAGGCCGAGGCAGAGGCCGAGCGGACGGTGCGCCTGCTCGAGGCGCTGCAGACCCTCGCGCGCGGCGACGCGGGCGCGGCCCTGCCGCGCGAGGAGGTCGAGCTGGCCGATGTAGTCGACGCGGCGCTCGAGCGGGCGGGCCGCCGTCACCCCGGCGTCGCCTTCGATCTGCGCTCCTCGCGGGAGAGCACGGCCGTACAAGGTTGGCCCGACGGGCTTCAGGTGCTCGTCGACAACCTCGTCGAGAACGCCGCGCGCCACGGCCGCCCGGGTGGGCGTGTCGAGGTCGCCCTCGGGCGGTCCGGCGACGAGCTCCAGCTGGCCGTCGAGGACGACGGGCCGGGGATTATCGCCGACGAGCGCGAGCGCATCTGGCAGCGCTTCGCCCGCGGGGACGGCGCGCGCGAGGGCTCCGGGCTCGGTCTCGCGCTCGTGCGCCAGCAGGCGCGCCTGCACGGCGGCGACGCCTGGGTCGAGGACTCGGAACTGGGTGGAGCCCGGTTCGTGGCTCGCCTGGCGCGAGTCGTTCCGCGGGCGGCGCGATAGAGAGACGACGTGCCCCTCGGCGCCCGCCGGTCAGGTGGCGGGGACTCCGTCGGCTGCACGGCGAAGCTCGGCGATGTCGAGCTTGCCCATCCCGAGCATCGCCTCCATCGCGCGCTCGGCCCGCTTCGGGTCGGAATCGTTGAAGACCTCCTTCATGCCGGTCGGGGTGACCTGCCAGGACAGGCCGTAGCGGTCCTTGAGCCAGCCGCACGGCCCTTCCTGACCGCCCTCGGACAGCCGTCCCCAGTAGTAGTCGATCTCTTCCTGGGTCTCGCAGTTGATCTGCAAGGAGATGGCCTCGTCGAAGGTGAACTCGGGGCCGCCGTTGATGGCCACGAAGCGCTGACCGTCGAGCTCGAACTCCACGACCATCACCGTGCCGGCCGGTCGCGGCCCGGCCTCGGTGTAGTGGGCGACGTTCACGATGCGCGAGTTCCGGAAGACGGAGATCCGTCCGACGAGGAGAAACTAATCGGCCGCTCGCACCACCTACCCTGCGATGATGGCCTGGTGACCAAGCTCTCGATCGGACTGCCGGATGCCTCTTCGAGCTCGCCGAGTCCGATGAGCTGATCCCTTTCGGCGGCTGCACGCTGCAGCCGACGTCTATGCGCGGGAGATCGGGGACCTCGTCTGGAAGAGCTTCGAGGAGATCCTCGGCGAGCCTCTGTTTCGCGTCGCTCGCCGGCCGAGCATAGGCGGGGGCACCCAGACGTCGTGGCCATCGACGAGCAGGCCAGGGTGGTGGTGATCGACGCGAAGCGCGACATCGACCGCGGCGAGCTCGCCCACGCCCTGGAGTACGCCGGGTGGGCGCGCAACACGAACCTGGACGAGCTGGCCGAGATCTACCACCGGGGCCCCGATGCTTTTTTCGGCGACTGGCAGGAGTTCACCGACTCCTCGACCTCGCAGAGGATCCGGCGCCCGCCTCGGCTGATCCTCGTCGCCCGCGGCTTTCACGCTCGCACCGCCCCGGCCTTCGAGTTCTTGGTGGAGCACGCGCTGCCCGTCAAGGCCCTTCGTGTCGCGTTGTACGAGGATGGGCAGGGCCGTAAGTACGTCGACGTCGAGGGCGAGCAAGAGCCGGAAGGGGTCGGACACGGCGCCGCCCACGGGGGGACGGGGGCGCGAGAGGAGCTCGTCCTCGAGGGGCGCGGAATCCGGCTCACCGACCTGCTCGAGGCTGGGTTCATCGCTTCCGGCGACGAGCTCGTCTGGGCGCGCCCCAAGGCGGGCGAGACTTACCACGCCAGTCTCACCGACAACGGCTGCATCCAACTCGAGGACGGGCGCACCTTCTCGGCGCCGTCTCGTGCGGCGGTCGAGGCCGCGGGCATTCCGGCCTACGATGGCTGGCACGCCTGGAGGGTCGGGGGCTCCGACGGAGAGCTGCTCGACGAGCTGCGGGGCTCGCCTCATCCGCAAGTACGCCGAGGCGGAGAACGAGCCAACCGACGAGCTCGACGACGTCGTCCACAGCGAGCCGACGATCGAGCTCGGCGAGGACTCCCATGGCCAACGGGCGGGGGACTCCGACGAGATGCCGCGCGGCGACTCGACGAGCGACTTCGAGGACGTGGCTTAGAATCACGCCATGTCCGGGCACTCAAAATGGTCTTCGATCAAGCACAAGAAGGGCGCCGCCGACGCGAAGCGCGGCCAGCTCTTCACGAAGCTCGCGCGCGCGATCCAGGTCGCCGCGCGTGACGGCGGTCCCGACCCAGCCGGCAACGCGGCGCTCGCCACCGCCGTCCAGAAGGCGCGCGACGCGAGCATGCCGAAGGACAACATCGAGCGGGCGATCGCCAAGGGCGCCGGCAACGACGCCGACGCCGCCGCCTGGGAGACCGCGGTCTACGAGGGGTATGCGCCCGGGGGCGTCGCCGTGCTCGTCGAGGCGCTCACCGACAACCGCAACCGCACGGGCTCCGAGGTGCGCCATCTGTTCGGCCGCAACGGGGGGAACCTCGGTGAGCCGGGCTCGGTGGCCTGGAACTTCGACAAGAAGGGTGTCGTGGTCGTCGACTCCGAGCGCCACGACGAGGACGACCTGATCGTCGCCATCGACGCCGGCGCCGAGGATCTGACGCGCGACGAGAACGTGGGGAGATCGTCAGCGAGCCCGGCGACCTGCAGGCGGTCCGCGACGCGCTCGAGGAGGCGGAAGTCGATATCCAGTCCGCGGACCTAACGATGCGGCCGCAAACGAAGGTCGAGGTGGAGGAGGGCCACGTCGGGCGGGTCCTGCGGCTGATCGAGGACCTCGAGGATCAGGACGACGTGTCGGCCGTGCACGCCAACTTCGACATCGACGCGGCGACGCTCGAGCGGCTGGCACCGGCGTAGCGTGCTCGAGTACCGCCCACGCTGACCGGCCGACCGGGTCGGCTGCGATCGATCGGGCTCACTCGGTTCTCCCGCTGTCAGGCTCGCCGGTTCCTCGACGTCCATCCGGGCGACGAGGTCGCCACCAAAGACGTAGACGTGACAGACCGCCTTCGCCCAGCAGGGTTCCCTCGAGGTCGCGAACGACTTGATGGACAGCGACGGCGATCAATCGACGTCTTCGACCATCTGGGCGAGAACCGCGTCGATCTCGCCGCTAGAGCGGATTGGCGACCGGCCTCTCGGCCTCGACCCCGGCCTCCGGCGTGACCAGGATCGCGCCCTCGCCGGTCGCGTAGGCATCCTCGCCGTGTTGGACGATGTCCATGCCGAGCGCCTCCTCGCCCTCCGTCGCGCGCAGCGGCATCACGAGCCCGATCACGCGCAGGAGCAGGTAGGTGACCACGAACGCGTACGCCGGCGTGGCGACCGCCGCCAGCGCCTGCCAGCCGAGCTGAGCCGCGTTTCCGTAGACCAGTCCGTCCGCCGCGCCGTTCCAGGACTCCTGCGCGAAGAACCCGATGAAGAGGATGCCGGTCAGGCCCGCGGCCCCGTGGGCCGCAAGGACGTCGAGCGTCTCATCCACCCGCGTCCGCGGCCGCCACACGATGATCGCGTAGCTCGGCAACGCGCCCAGCGCGCCGAGCAGCATCGCCGATCCGGGGCTTACGAAGCCGCCTGCGGGCGTGATCAGGACGCAGCCGACGATGATCGCGGTCGCCGCGCCGATCGCTGTCACCTGCCGTCCCCGGACCAGGTCGAGCGCGAACCAGGCCGCGAGCGTGGAGGCCGGGGTCAGGAGCGTGTTCGTGAACGCGAGCACGCCGGAGTTGCCGGTCGAGAAGCCGCTGCCGCCGTTGAAGCCGAACCAGCCGAACCAGAGCAGCCCAGCGCCGACGAGCACGTAGATCGCGTTGTGGGGCAGTAGCGCCTGGCGCCCGTAGTCCTTGCGCGCCCCGACGACCAGCGCGGCCGCGAGCGCCGAGAAGCCGGACCCCATCTCGACGGCGACTCCGCCGGCGAAGTCGAGCGTCCCGAGCTCCTGGAGCCACCCGCCGCCGAAGGCCCAGTGCGCGAGCACCGCGTAGACGACCACCGACCACAGACCCGCGAAGACCAGGTACGGGCCGAAGCGCATCCGCTCGACCACGGCGCCCGACACGAGCGCGACCGTGATGATGCAGAAGGTCGCCTGGAAGGCCATGAAGAGCAGATGGGGGATCGTGGTCTCGTCCCGAGGCGCGAACGTGACGCCCTGCAGGAACGCGTGGTCCAGACCACCGATGAGCCCGTTGCCCTCGTCGAACGCGAACGAGTAGCCGACCGCCGCCCACATCACCGTGGCGACCGCGAGCGCGGCGACGCACATCATGAACGTGTTGAGCGTGTTCTTGGCCCGCACGAGACCCGCGTAGAAGAGCCCGAGCGCCGGCGTCATCATGAGGACGAGCGCCGTGGCGACGAGCATCCACGCCGTGTCACCGGCGTCCACCTTTGCGGCCGCCGTGGCGTTCGCCAGGCCCGTCACCTAGCGACCGGCGTCACGGCGCCGTGGTCGGTCTCGCCGGTGCGGATGCGAACTGCCCGCTCCAGAGGAACGACGAAGACCTTGCCGTCGCCGACCTCACCGGTCCGCGCGCTGTCGCAGAGGGCCTCGATCGCCGGCTCCACGAACTCGTCCGAGAGGGCGATGTCGAAGCGGACCTTCTCGGCGAGCCCCATCTTCACGGTCGTGCCGCGGTAGGTCTCGACCCGGTCGAGCTCCCCTCCGTGGCCCTGGACCCGGGTTATCGAGATTCCGCGCACCTCCGCGCGATAGAGGGCCTCGAGCACGTCATTGGCCTTCTCGGGACGGACGATTCCGATCACCAGCTTCATAATCCTCGCTCCTTCCTGGTCCACGATCGCGGGCAGCATTCCAGACTCCGGCCCCGGGCGGTGCCTGGCGTCGAGGGTCAGGCACCCGGGGCTGGGAGGAGCTCAGCCCTTGCTGCGGTACAGGCGAGTCGTCAGCGGGGCGAACACGGCGGTCAGGGCCGCGGCCGACGCCAGGACCAGGCCGATCTCTCCCGCGGTCGCCGTTCCGTCCATCAGGCCGCGGGAGGCGGTTACGAGGTGTGAGACCGGGTTGGCTTCGACGAACGTCTCGAGCCAGCCCGGCAACGTCTCGGGTTCGACGAAGGCGTTGCTCAGGAAAGTCAGCGGGAACAGGGCCATGAAACCGCCGTTCAGGACGGCGCTGGGGGTCCTCATCAGCAGCCCGACGGTCGTAAAGACCCAAGCCAGCCCGAACGCGAACACGACGACGAGCGCGACCGCGGCCACCACTCCGCCCAGGCCCGCTTGCGGCCGGAACCCCAGCGCCACGCCAAGCACGACGACCACGGTCGCGGCGACCAGGTAGCGCACGCTGTCGCCGAGTACGGCACCGACGAGCGGGGCCGGCCGCCAGATCGGCAGCGAGCGAAAGCGGTCGACGACCCCCTTCGTGGCGTCGGTGGTCAGGGCGACCCCCGAGTAGACCGTGGTGAACAGGACCGACATCACCAGGATCCCGGGGAGGAGGAACTGAAGGTACTCCCGTGTCGATCCCGCGATCGCGCCGCCGAACATGTAGGTGAAGAGCAGCGTGAAGAGGACCGGCGTCATCGTCGCGTCGAGTAGCTGCTCGGGCACGTGCTTGACCTTGAGCATCCCGCGCCAGCCGAAGGTCAGGCTCGCCGAGAGGGCGCTCGGCCGCGGCGGGCGTGGGTTCGAGGAGAGCGCCTTGCGCAGCGCGACCTCCTCCGTGGCGGACTCGGAGTCGACTTCCCTGGTCGGGTCGGCGCTCATGCCGCTCGCTCGTCCTGGACCTTCGCCTCCTCCTCACCGGCCTCCTCTGCGGCCGGGTGGCCGGTCAGCGCCAGGAAGACCTCGTCGAGGGTCGGCTGGCCGAGCGAGAAGTCGGCGATCCTGACCCCGGCCCGAGAGAGCTGGGCGACGGCCTCGGCGCCCCGATCGGCATCGGCACAGGAGGCGGACAGCGTCGCCGGGTCGGGCTCGAGCTGCACGCCGTCGAGCTCCCGGGTCAACAGCCGCTTGGCTTCGGGTCGCTGAGCGGGATCGAGCAGTCGAACGTGCAGCGAGCCCGACCCGGCCGAGGCCTTGAGCTGGGCGGGCGTGCCCTCGGCGATCACCTTGCCGTGGTCGATCACGGCGATCCCGTCGGCGAGCTGGTCGGCCTCGTCCAGGTACTGCGTGCAGAGCAGGATCGTCGTCCCCTCGGCGACGAGCGCGCGGACGATGTCCCAGACCTGGTTGCGAGAGCGCGGGTCGAGGCCGGTGGTCGGCTCGTCGAGGAACATGAGCTGCGGCGTGACGACGAGGCTCGCGGCGAGGTCGAGCCTGCGCCGCATGCCTCCGGAGTAGTTCTTGACCAGCCGCGTCGCCGCGTCGGCGAGAGCGAACGCCTCGAGCAGCTCGGCCGCGCGGGCCTTGGCCGCGGCCCGGTTGAGGCCCAGCAACCGGGCGAGCAGGATCAGGTTCTCGCGTCCGGTGAGGTCCTCGTCGACCGAGGCGAGCTGCCCGGTCAGGCTGACGACGCCGCGGACCAGCTCGGCCTCACGCACGATGTCATGCCCGAGCACCCGCGCGGAGCCCGCGTCGGGGCTGAGCAGCGTGGCCAGCATTCGGATCGTCGTGGTCTTGCCGGCGCCGTTCGGACCGAGCACGCCGTACACCGAGCCGGTGCCCACGGCGAGGTCCACGCCGTCGACCGCCCGCGTCGTGCCGAAGACCTTTACGAGCCCCGTCGCCTCGATGGCGAGACTGGAGTGCGTTGTCACCGGGCTGCTCGAGGCCGGGAGCGGACGCGCTGCCGGCTGTCGTGCGCATGGTGGTGCACGATCACCGATCCTCCCCTCGCGGCGCCTGGCTCACACCGAGAAGTCCGGGACCGCGCCGTGCGTGCTCGCCGCATGACCCTTCGGCTCCTCCCAGTCCTCCTGGCGACCGAGCGCGGTCAGGTCGAGGAAGTAGTACGAGCCGCCGGTCATCTCGGCCCCGCGGGCGTAGGCGGAGTAGGTGTGGAAGACGCGGCTGTCGTCTCGCAGGAAGTAGCTCGAGCCTGGCGCCTCGATGGGCTGCTCGCCCTCGACGTAGCCGGCGGTACTCGCCTGCCGGTGCTCGGTCTCCGTCCGGTAGTTGTACTCGAGCGGCGCGACAGGTTCGTCCAGCGTGACGTGGAAGTCGTAGTTGAAGTCGCTCGTCGCCGGGTGAGCTCCTTCTCCTCGGTCAGCAGCTCCTCGCGCGCGACCAGCCACTCTTCCCGTGGCACGACCTGGGGGAGACTCATCTCGCCCTCCTTCTGAGTTGCTCGCGGTTCCGCTCCTATTGCTTATGACCGCGCGGCGAAGCTGGAATCATCGGACTGGGCCGTCTTTCGGCGAGACACGCCAACATCGTGGCCCTGCTAGCCTAGTGGCAATCCGCACAACCTGCCGAAGGAGGAAGAGCAATGCCCCGCCCCGCTAGGGTGCTCGTCGTCGCCAACCGCACCGCCGCCACGCCGGCGCTGCTCTCCGCGGTCGCCGAGCGCGCCGACCACGGAGAGGCGCGCTTCCATCTTGTCGTGCCGGCGAGCCCGCGCGGGATGCATCGCGTCGTCGATCCGGAGGTCGCGGGTCGCGAGGAGGCGGCGGCCCGGCTCGAGGACGCCCTTCCGAGGCTCGAGGAGGCCGCCGGCTCGGAGGCCACCGGGGAGGTCGGCACCGCCGACCCGCTTGCAGCCATCATGGACGCGCTCTACGACCACGGCTTCGACGAGATCCTCGTCTCCACGCTGCCGCGCCGCTTCTCCCGCTGGCTGAGAGTCGATCTGCCGAGCAAGGTGCGCGGCCTGGGGCTCCCGGTCACGCACGTCGAGGTGCCCGACGCCGCGCTTCGCCGAGAGGGTGCCCTCGCAGCGCCGTAAGCGAGCGGCCCGGTCGTCGGAGAAAACTGCCGGCCGGGGTCGGCGGCCCGCGGCCGTCCGCCTACCCGTGGACCGAAGGTTGTCTTCGCTTGTCTATGGGTAACGAGGTCCAACGTGGACCGTGGGAGTCCGCCGGGGTGGCTTGCACGGAGTCGATCGCGTGACCGCCGGACTGCGGTGCGTGGTGGGCTGCATGGTCGAGCACCCAACGGACTGGGCCGACGGTCGTTCGCACTTCGTAGACCTAGGCCATCGGCGAAAGAGGAGACCATCGTGATTTCTTTGTTCAACAGCCCACTGCTCGAGGGCGGGCACGGTGACCACGACGGGTGGGGGTTGTCCATCCGCGCGGACGGTGATGGTTGATGGGCTTCGAGGACCCCCGTCCCATCGTCCTCGGTGTGGTCGGCGACTCGGCAGCCGGAAAGACGACGATCACCCGCGGGCTGGTTCGCCTCCTCGGAGAGGAGAACGTCAACCACATCGCTACCGACGACTACCACCGCTACGACCGCAGGCAGCGTGCGGAGCGCGGGATCACGCCGCTCCATCCGGATTGCAACCACCTCGACATCATGACCCAGCATCTCGGCCTGATACGCACCGGCGAGCCGATCCTGAAGCCGGTCTACCAGCACTCGGACGGGACCTTCGGTCCGCCGGAGTATGTGGCGCCGAAGCGCTTCGCCGTGGTCGAGGGTCTGCTCGGCTACCACACCAGCTCGCTCTGCGGCTGCTACGACGTGCGCGTCTACCTGGCGCCGCCCGAGGATCTGCGGCGCAAGTGGAAGGTCAGGCGCGACTGCTCGCGGCGCGGCTATACGACCGACCAGGTCCTAGAGGAGCTCGACCGGCGCGAGCCCGACTCGGCCGAGTTCATCCGACCGCAGGAAAGCAGGGCAGATCTGGTTGTCTCGTTCATGCCGCACGACGGCGGCGACGCCGATGTGATGGACGCGGAACTGGTTCTGCGCGAGGGCCTGCCTCACCCCGATCTCTCGCAGATCACCGGCAACGGAGAGGGGATCACGGTGATCGAGCGGCGTCGCGAGCGCCACCTGTGTATCCCAGGGCATATAGGGCGGGAGCGCGCGGAGGAGATAGAGGCGATCGTCTGGGAGAAGATGCGCTTTGCGAGCCACCTGCGGACCGAGCGGCTCGGTGAGTTCACGGTCGGCACCGACCTGCGACGCTCGAACTCGCTGGCGATCGTGCAAGTGCTGATCCTGTACCACCTCGTGACCGCCAAGGCCTCCGTCGCGCTCGGAGGGGGCCGAGCGAGGGCAACGCAAGGGTCCGGCGGGGCGTCGTCGCCCTCAAGCGGCGCCGGCGAGCCCGCCGCTCGGGGCGCCACCAGATGACCCCGAGCGGCCGTCGAGCAGAGACGCCCGAGGACCTCGACCCGAGGACGCTACGCCGAGCGCCGGGGCTCGGGGCTGCTCGCTAGGTCACGGCCGGCTCGCGGGCTTCCGTCTGAGCCAGCTTCCGCGCCTGCTCGGCGATGGCCGCGGCATCGATGCCGGCTTCCGCCAGCATCTCCTCGGAGGGTCCCGAGCCGGGCATATGGCGCACGGCCATCTTGACGACGCGGGGGGCCTCGTCGGTGTCGGCGAGGGCATCAAGCACCGCGTCGCCCAGGCCACCCTCGGGCCAGTGGTCCTCGACGGTGACGATCCGTCCGGTCGCCCGCGCTGCCTCTCGCAGAGTGTCCGCGTCGATGGGCTTGATCGAGTAGCAGTCGACGACCCGCACGGAGATCCCTTCCTCCTCGAGGGAGCTCGCCGCCTCGAGGGCCTCGTGGACGGTGATGCCACTGGCCACGATGGTCACCTGATCCTCGTCGTTCTGTCGGACGACGTGGCTGCCACCGATCTCGAACCGCTCGTCGGCCGAGTAGATCACGTGCGTATGCGGTCGCAGGGTACGCAGATAGCGGATACCGGTCGCGTCGGCCATCTGCCAGACGAGCTGAGCGGTCTGATTGGCGTCGCACGGGTGGAGGACGGTGCTGCCGTGCACGGCGCGGAACATGGCGATGTCCTCGAGGCCCATCTGGGAGGGGCCGTCCTCGCCGATCGAGACCCCGGCATGGGAGCCAACCAGGTTGAGGTCGGCCCGGCTGATGGCGGCCATGCGGATGAAGTCGTAGGCCCGGGTTAGGAAGGCGGCAAAGGTCGAGAGGTAGGGCACCCAGCCCCGGACCTGAATGCCCACGGCCGCGCCCACCATTAGCTGCTCGGCGATGTACATCTCGAAGTAGCGCTCGGGGTGGGCAACGGTGAACAGCTGGGAGTTGGTCGAGTTCGAGATCTCGGCGTCGAGCGCCACCACGTCGCCTCGCGCGCTGCCCAGGGCGACCAGGGCCTCCCCGAAGGCCTTGCGGGTGGCGACCTCCTCGCCGACTTCGAACCGAGGCATCTCCGCCCCGGCGACCTCAAAGTCGTGCGGGGCCTGGTCGGTGACTGGCATGGACGTCTGAACGCTGACTTCGCGGGCGCCGCCCAGCTCCTCGATGGCCGACTCGGAGTCCTGGACGGGCTTGCCGTGGACCTCGTTTCGGTCCTCGACCTGGGTGACGCCCTTGCCCTTGAGCGTCTGGGCGACGATCACGGTGGGCTGGCCGGGCATGCCCACGGCCTCCGCGTAGGCGTTGTCGATGGCCTCGAGGTCGTGGCCGTCGACCGTGATGACGTGCCACCCGAGGGCCATCGCGGGCTTGACGAAGGCGTCGAGGTTCCACTGATGCATGGTGAAGCCGCGCTGGCCGAGCCGGTTGACGTCGATGATCGCCGTCAGGTTGTCGAGCCCCAGGTGGCCGGCGTGCTCGAGCGCCTCCCACATCGACCCCTCGGTCATCTCGCTGTCGCCGCACAGCACCCACGTCCGGTACGGCAGGTGGTCCAGCCTCTTGCCGGCGAGCGCCAAGCCGACACCGGCGGGTAGCCCCTGGCCCAAAGCGCCGGTGGCAACCTTGACCCACGGCAGGTCAGGGGTGGGATGGCCCTGCAGGCGGCTTCCGGTAGTGCGATAGGTGAGCAGCTCCTCGTCCGAGACGAGCCCGAGTGCCTTGTACATCGCGTAGAGAAGGGGAGAGGCGTGACCCTTGGAGAAGATCAGTTGGTCGTTGTTGGGGTTGTCGGGCTCGTCGAAGTCGCAGTGCAGGTGGTTAGAGATCAGCACCGCCATGAGGTCGGCGGCCGAGAGCGAGGAGGTGGGGTGGCCCGACTGTGCTGCGTCGGTGACTCGGACGGAGTCGACGCGGAGCTGCTGCGCCAGCTCTCGCCATTGCTCATGGTCATTCATAGGTGCCTCCCTCTGGGTTGCGCGGCTCGCCGCCCGACTGGCTCATTCTACGACTCCCGGTAGGAAAGGCGCCACCCGATCGGGCTGACGGGCACGCCGTCAGTCTGGCCGAGCGCGTCGAAGCGATTCCCACCGCCACCATCGCTTCAGCGCGAGGACGCCGCGGCCACCTCGTCACCGTCGGTGCGGGCATTCTCGCCGCCGAGCGCGACGGTCGCCCTGGCCGTGACGAGGTGGTAGAGGAGCAGCACCTGCACGAGCGCAAGCGACTCCGACCGCTTCTCCTCGCCTCCGGTCTCGAAGATCCCCAGGTCCTCCGTGCGCAGGTGCTTGGCGAAGTGCATCTTGTCCCACACGGCCTCTTCGATCTCGCGCGCGCGCTCGGAGTCGATGCGACCGGAGATCCACACGACGGCTTCGCCCTCACGTTCCTCTATCTGGATGTCGTCCCGTCCGTCCTCGATCAGCGGCGAGAGGTCTGGGTGGTCCAGGCCCTCCCTCAGCGTGATCTCCGCATCCACGACCTCCGAGTCGTCGTCGGCTGGGCGAAACGTGACGACCACGTCGGCGTGGTGTCTCTGCGGGCGGATGAACTGCTCGGAGTCCGGCTCACGCTTGTCGAGGTCGGCGTGCACCTCCTCCTCCGTGTAGCCCCTCTTCGTGGAGTCTCGATCGATCTTCCACTTGCGGCGCAGCTCCTCCGGCGGAGCCAGGAAGACCCGCACGTCGTGGGCCTGACGGAGCTCCTCGGTGTGGTAGCCGAGCAGACCCTCGACGACCGCGAAGGGCTTCGACTCGACGTACTCGGGGGGCGCGAAGGTCCCGTCGGAGTGCACGTAGATCGGCTTGAGGAGCGGTTTGCCGTCGCGCAGCAGCTCGAGGTCCTGCGCCATGATGTCCATGTGGTTGGCGTCCGGGTTGAGCGGCGTGACGCCGAGCTCCTTGCGCTCGTTGCGGTCGTACTTGTGGTAGTCGTCGGTTCCGATGTGGGCGATGTTCTCCTCGCCCAGGAGCTTGACTAGCCCGTCGGTGATCGTCGTCTTGCCCGTCGCCGAGTCGCCGACGACGCCTAGGATGACCGGGCGTGGCATCTATCCTCCTCGTTTAGGTCCTGGCCTCAGCACGCCCGTCCGAGGGCGCTTGGTCCGGATCATTGCCGTCCCGTCCCGGCTCGGGTCCCGCCTCCTGCTCCTCCTCGAACACGGAGCTCTTGCGGATGTCGTCGCCCTCGAGCGTGAGTAGCTCTTCCCGCGACGGCGTCTCCTCCCCGTTGAAGAGCCGGTTCGCCTGACGCATGCGTGCCCGCTCGATGGCGTTGCGGATGCTTCGGCCGTTGGCGAAGCGGGGCTGCTCGACGCGCCGCGCGATGTACTCCCGCAACGCCTCCTCGCCATCGTCGCTCACCTGGTAGCCCTGCTGCTCGAGCATCATGTGGGCGATCTGCATCAACTCGTCCACCGTGTAGTCGGGGAAGTGGATGTGATGGGCCACGCGCGAGCCCATCCCGGGGTTGGCGCTGAAGAACTCATCCATCGGCTCCTTGTAGCCCGCCAACACGACGACGAACTTGTCGCGGTCCCCCTCCATGGCCTGGAGCAGAACCTCGATCGCCTCCTGCCCGTAGTCGCGCTCGTTGTTCGGCCGGTGCAGGTAGTAGGCCTCGTCGATGAAGAGCACCCCGCCGTAGGCGCTCTCCACCACCTCCTTGGTCTTCGGAGCGGTGTGGCCTACGTACTCGCCGACGAGCTCGTCGCGGGTCACGGTGACGAGGTGCCCGTCCTCCACGTACCCGAGGCGGTGGAGGATGTCGGCCATCTTGAGCGCCACCGTGGTCTTGCCCGTCCCTGGCTTCCCGGTGAAGCTCATGTGCAGCGTGGGCCGCTCCGAGGAGAGATCGTTCTCCTCCCGGAGCCGGTCGATCACGAGCAGCGCCGCGATCTCCCGGATCCGGGTCTTTACCGTGCCCAACCCGACGAACTCCCGATCCATCTCCTCGAGGACGTCGTTGATGGCCGCGCGGGCCGACTCGGTGTCCGAGAAGTGGTCCGCGGGGCTTGCCCCGTTCTCGGCCTCCTGCTCGGCTTGCGAGGCCTCCTCCAGCTCCTCGCTAGGAGGAATCGGGGCGCCCGTGGTGTCGAGCTTGCGCTCGCTCACGCCTCTTCGCTCGCCTCCGACTCTCCGCCCGACTCGGGGTCGCCGCCGTCCGAGCCGGACGGAGCGTCGCCCTCCGAGACCAGCTTCGACGCCATGCCGGGAATGCCCTCGGCTCCGTAGCGCTGGCCGGCCGGTTGCTCGGCGGCGTACGGGTGGATCGTGTAGTTGATCACCCGGTCGTTCACCTCGGTCCGCTCCAGCCGGTAGCCGGGCTCCTCCTCGGGCCGGTTGACGATGAAGGCCAGCCTGCTGGTCTGGACCCCCAGCCCGCGGTCGTAGCAGACGACCTTGATGTACTGGTTCGGAAACGCCTCCCGGCAGGCGATCATATCCCCCATGGGGATGTGGGACTCCTCCTCCGGGAGGTCCAGGCTCGGCTGGCTCCACATCTCCCAGTAGGGGTTGCGGTGGTGGGGGTCGTCGGTGTGCTCGATGATGATCGCCCATCCCTGGCGGAGCGAGTACTTCATCTGCAGCTCGATCTGCTCGTCCGTCAGGTCCGGCAGGAACGAGAACGTGCCTTGGGTGATTCTCATAGATACCTCGCTTTCTCGTGTCGGCCGGCTAGCTCGGCGTCGGGGTGGCCTCTTGCTCGACGTCCGCCGTGTCGGTGGACTCGAACTGGAACGTGACGTCGCCCCAGATCTCGAGCGCCGCCTTGAGCTCGGGGCTCTTCTTGGCCGTCTGCTTGAGGATGTCGGGGCCCTCCCCGTACCAGTCACGGCCCTCGTTGCGGGCCTGGATGATGGCCTCCACGGCGATGCGGTTGGCGGCTGCGCCCGCCGCGATGCCCATCGGGTGACCGATCGTACCCCCGCCGAACTGGAGGATCGAGTCCTCGCCGAGGTAGTGGAGGAGGTCGTGCATCTGCCCCGCGTGGATGCCGCCGGAGGCGACCGGGAACACCTTGTCGAGCGACGCCCATGGCTGGTCGAAGACGATCCCTTCTCGGGATCGACCGGGTTGAATTTCTCACGACAGACGTCGTAGTAGCCCGCGACCATCCCGGGGTCTCCCTCGAGCTTGCCGACCACGGTGCCGGCGTGGATGTGGTCGACGCCGATCATCCGGGCCCACTTGGCGATCACCCGGAAGGAGACGCCGTGGTCCTTCTGGCGGGTGTAGGTCGCGTGGCCGGCGCGGTGGAGGTGCAGGATCATCCCGTTCGCCCGCGCCCAGTGGGCCATCGACGTCAGCGCCGTCCAGCCGATGGTCAGGTCGACCATGATGATGACGCTGCCGAGCTCCTTGGCGAACTCCGCCCGCTCGTACATCTCCTCCATCGTGGCCGCCGTACAGTTCATGTAGTGGCCCTTGACCTCGCCGGTGACCGCCGTGGCGCGGTTGACGGCCTCCATCGAGTGGACGAACCGGTCACGCCAGCGCATGAAGGGCTGCGAGTTGATGTTCTCGTCGTCCTTGGTGAAGTCGAGCCCTCCCCGCAGCCCCTCGTAGACCACGCGGCCGTAGTTCTTGGCCGAGAGCCCGAGCTTGGGCTTGGTGGTCGCGCCGAGCAGCGGGCGCCCGTACTTGTCGAGGTACTCGCGCTCCATGACGATCCCGGTGGCCGGCCCCTGGAAGGTCTTGAGGTAGGCCTGCGGGATCCGCAGGTCCTCGAGCCGGAGCGACCTCAGCGCCTTGAAGCCGAAGACGTTGCCGATGATCGAGGACGCCATGTTGGGGACCGAGCCCTCTTCGAAGAGGTCGATGTCGTAGGCGATCTTCGCCAGGTACTCGCCCTCCCGACCGGGGATCTCCTGCACGTCGTAGGCCTTGCCCTGGTAGTGCTCGTACGGGGTCAGGCGGTCGGTCCACACGACGGTCCAGGTCGCGGTGGAGGACTCGCCCGCTACGGCGGCGGCCGCCTCGATCGGATCGACGCCCTCCTGGGGCCTGACCCGGAAGGCCGCGAGGACGTCGGTGTCCTTGACCTCGTACTCGTCGTTGTAGTAGCCCATCTCCGCATAGGGGTGACCCCTGAGGTGGAGCGACCGGCCGTGGAGTCGCTGCTGTTGCCGTTTGAGGCCATGAGGTGTGACCGCCTTTCGCTAGCTTGCTTTGGCTCTCCAGGTGTCCGAACGCACACAGTACCCGAAGCGGGCCGATTAAGAACCCGCGGGTGCGCATCAGACTCTCGTCTCAGCGGACGAGCGAATCGTGGCCCCGTGCGGATCGGTGAGCTCGACGATGCCCACGCCGTCCTCGACGGCGGCCACCCGCGGCACGGAGTCGAGGACCGACTCCTGCGCGCACCACTCCACGTCGTCGCCGAGACCCGCCTCGCGGAGCTTCGCGGCGTCGGCGCTCGCCGCGAGCGCCCCGAGCGGCTCGCGGGCGTCCGCCAGCCACTCGGCCATCACGGCGGCATCCGTGCGCTCGCCCTCGAGTCGGCTCGCGATCCGCCCGGCCAGGTAGGTGTCCTCGAGGGCCGGGCGCCCGTTCGTGCCCGCGCCCGCGAGCAACACGTCGGCCGGCGAGAGCGCGGCGACGACGGCATCGAGGTTGAGCAGCGAAGCAAGCACCACGTGGTCGCTGTGGGCGGCGGCGGCGGCCATCATCGGGGTGCCGTTCGTCGTCGCGAGCACCACCTCCGCCCCGTCTGGGGAAGTGAAGGCTCCGGGGGAGTTGCCGAGGTCGAACCCCGGGGGAGTCTTCCAGTCTTGCTCCCCGGCGATCACGCGCCCCGGAGCCCGCAGCGCCAGGGCGTCCTCGACGCTCTGGCAGCAGCGCACCCGCTCGTAGCCCGCGGCCAGCGCCTGGACCATCGTCGAGGTGGCGCGCAGGACGTCGATCACCACGATGACGTCGGCCGCACGGACGTCCGCCGCGCTGAACCCGACGTCGATCGCGCTCAGGGAGCTCCTCGCGGTGGGTGGGAACGCGGCCGCGCGACCGGGCTCACGAATGATCTCCGGCGCCCGCGCCGTTGGAGGGAGGCGCCCACGGCTGCCCGACGACCGCCTCTACGATCCGCTGCACCTTCCCGGGGGCGATGACGATGGACTCGGTCATCGTCTCGCCGTCGGAGTCCCACGGCTCGCGCACGAGCGGTCCCCCAGTGACCCCGGTGGCGGCGAAGATGGCCTCCCCGCCCACGATCTCGTCCACGTCCAGTGAGCGCTCGGCCTCCATCCCCGCATCGGCCAAGGCCTCCTTCTCCTCGTCGCTCTGGGGTGCGAGGCGACCCTTCATGCCTCCGCCGAGCGCGCGGACCGCGCACGCGGTCATCACACCCTCGGGCGTCCCGCCGACGCCCATCAAGAGGTCGGCGTCGCCGCCCGAGAGGAGCGCCGCGAGCGCTCCCCCCACGTCCCCGTCGCTCGGGGTGGAGACGGCCGCGCCCAGCCCGCGCAGCTGTTCGATGAGGTCCGCGTGACGCGGCTTGTCGAGCACGACGACGCGGAGCTCCTCGACCGGCTTGCCGAGCGCCTCGGCGACGTGTGCGACCGTGCGATCGGGCGGGTCGTCGAGGTCGATCGCCTCCTTTGCCTCCGGGCCGACGACGAGCTTCTCCATGTACAGGCCCGGCCCGGGTGACCACATCGTGCCCCCCTCCGCGAAGGCGATGGTGGTCAGTGCCCCGGGGAGCCCGGCGGCGCAGAAGTCCGTGCACTCGAGCGGGTCCACGGCGATGTCGATGGTGAGGTCGCTGCTGCCGTCACCCACCTCTTCCCCGTTGAAGAGCATGGGCGCCTTGTCCTTCTCGCCTTCGCCGATCACCACGGTCCCGGTTCCCGGCAGTTGGGAGAGCACTGCGCGCATGGCCTCGGTGGCCGCCCCGTCGGCGGCCTTGTCGTCTCCGCGTCCGGCGAACTGGACGGACGCTATCGCCGCCGCGCGCGTGGCGTCCGCGGCCATCGGCTCGAGGGTCCTCAGCTTGGTCAGCGCGTGAGAAGGCGCGAAGGAATCCAGGTAGGTGCTCAAGCGATTTCCTCCCATCGGCCGACTGCAGAGCGGCGGCGATTGTACGGCTTAGAGCCCTCTGCTGTAGTCTCGGCCGCCTTCATGAGCACTGACTCTGCTCCCTCACGCGCGGCCGAGCTCCTTCGCGACACGCGAGTCGCCCCTTCGATTCTCGCCGCCGACTACGCGCGTCTGTCGAGCCAGGTGGAGGGGATCATGGCCGCGGGCGCGCGCGTGGTGCACGTGGACGTCATGGACGGTCACTTCGTCCCGCCGATCTCGGTCGGACCGCCGATCGTCGATGCGATCAGCGAGCAGGTGAGCGACGCGGGCGGCATCCTGGACGTGCACCTCATGATCGAGAATCCCGAGCGCCACGTCGAGGAGTTCGCCAAGGCGGGCGCCGACATCATCACCATCCACCAGGAGGCCACGCCGCACGTCCACTTCGCGCTCGAGCGCGTCCGCGAGGCCGGGTGCCTGGCCGGGCTCGCGCTCAACCCCTCGACGCCCGTGGCAGCGGTCGGCGAGCTCGGCGAGATGGTCGACCTGCTCCTCTGCATGACCGTGAACCCGGGGTGGAGCGGCCAGTCCTTCATCGAGGCCTCGGTGCCGAAGGTGGAGCGCCTGCGCGCCCAACTGCCCGCCGGCGTACCGGTCGAGGTGGACGGCGGGATCGGCGAGGAGACGGCGCCGAGGTGCGTCGAGGCCGGCGCGACGGTCTTGGTTGCGGGGTCCGCGGTGATGGGCTCCGACGATCCGGCGGAGTCCTACCGCTCGATCGCCGCCGCGGCCGACGCGACCTGACCGCGCCTACCGGCGCCGCCGGGCTCAGCGGGTCAGGGTCTCGACGCCGCCGTCGGGCCCGCCGACGACGACGGCGTCGGCCGAGTCGAGGAAGAGGCCGTGCTCGACGACGCCGGTCGTTCCGTTCAGACGCTCCTCGAGGGCGACGAGCCCCGGGGAGGAGGGGATGAGGCAGTCGAGCAGGAAGTGGCCCTCGTCGGTCTCGAAGGGCTCGCCGTCCTCACCCTCGCGGAGGGTGGGCTCCTCGAGCGTCTCGCGAAGCCGGCGCTGGGTGTCTTCCCAGGCGAAGCGCACCACCTCGACGGGCAGCCTCTGCGTCTCGCCCAGGCGCGCGACGCGCTTCTCGGCCTCGGCGACGACGACGAACCGGTCGGACGCCGAGACGAGCAGCTTCTCGCGCAGGAGGGCACCACCTCCTCCCTTGACGAGCTCGAGCGAGGGGCCGACCTCGTCCGCACCGTCGATGACGACGTCCAGGCGGAACGAGCCGTCGAGCGCCACCACGTCGATCCCGGCCGCGCGCGCCGCCTCCTCGGTCCGTGGCGCGGCGACGGCCGCCCGAACGGGCGGACCGTCCGGCCACTTCCCCGCTATGGCCTCGATGACCGCGTCGACGGCGCGGCCCGAGCCGAGGCCGATCGCCATACCCGGCTCGACCTCGTCGAGGGCCCGGGCCGCCGCGGCAACCCGAGCCCTCGCCTTGGGATCCTCCTCGTTCGCCAAGAGGTCGGGGCGCCTCGGGCCGAGGGACCTAGGCCGCCACCATCTCCTGCTCTTCGACGCTGACCACGTCCCCGGGCTGTGCCTCCATGTCCTCTGAGTACTCGCCGAGACGCGCGGCCCCGGTGAGGCGGGCCCGGTAGTGGAAGGCCTTCTGGGCGTCCTCGACCTTCTCGTCCTGGCCGCCCCAGATCTCCATCGGCACGCCCTGCAGCGCCCGCGCGTAGGAGAAGCTGATCGTCCACGGGTGCGGTCCCCGCTTGACCATCTCGTTGAGGTTCGCGCTCGCGGTCTGGTCGGACTGGCCGCCGGAGAGAAAGACGATCCCCGGCACGGCGGCGGGCACGACCTGGTACATGCACTCGAGCGTCCGCTCGGCGACCTCCTCGGGGCCGGCCTGGTCGGCGAGGTCGGAGTCGAAGCCGGTCATGACCATGCTGGTCTTCAGCAGCATGCCCTCGAGCTTCACGCGCTGCTCGACGAGCTCGGAGAACTGGTGGTAGAGCATCTCCCGGGTGGCGTGGAAGGCGGTCTGGATTGAGTGGTAGCCCTTCATCTGGGCCTCGGGCTCCACCACCGGGACCATGCCCTGGTTCTGGGCGATCGCCGCGCAGCGCGCCTGGTTCTGCGCGTTGACGCGCAGGGCGTAGCGCGACGGCAGGCCCTGCTCCTCGTCGACGGTGATCACCGTCCGCCACTTGGTGAAGCGGCAGCCGAGCTCGTAGTACTCCTCGAGCCGGTCGGGCAGGTCATCGAGTCCATACGTGTACTTCTCGTCCTCGGAGAACTGGAGCGGCTTTGCGCCCTTGTCGGGCTTTATGCCGGGGACGATGCCGCGGCTGTCGAGGTACTTGGGAAACGGGGTGCCGTCTGAGACCTGCTGGCGGACGGTCTCGTCGTACATGATCACGCCGCCGATCCATTGCTCGATCCCCGGGGTGGTGACCATGAGGTCGCGGAAGGTGCGCCGGGTCTCCTCGGTCGACTCGATGTCGAGGGCCTCGAACCGGCTGGTGATGGTGCCCGTGCTCTCGTCGGCGGCGAGGAGCCCCCGGCCGTTGTCGACCATCTTGTGCGCGGTTGCTTCGAGTTCGCTGACGTCTACTGCCATGAAGAAACGCTCCTCTTCCCTTCTTAGAAGTACGGAATGCTGGCCGCCGCCGGCCTGCCCACGGTTTCTCCGGGGAAGGGATGCTCCAAACCTGTGGCCCTCACGACCTTCGGTCGACCCGCCCGCGCCGGTAGGCGAACCCTCGGTGAGGCAGCCGTCTCCTCTCTCAGCAAGGGCCGACCTGGCTGAGGGAGCAGGTTCCCCCGCCTACCGACCCCGACCGCCACGGGTTCGTATCACCGCTCGCGCAAGGCGCTGGCGCGCTACCGGAGTCGATGGACAGCCGACGCGCGCACGCTCCTTTCAGTAAGCCTTTGTGCCGGTCCGCACTAGAGGGAGTGGGGGAGTGGAATCTGATGATGGGGGAGTGGTCTTGATGAAGGTGCGTGACGGGATGAACGAGATCGTCGTGACCGTGGGGCCGAGCCACACGCTCAGGGAGGCCGCGCGGCGGATGACCGCCCGCAACGTCGGCGCGGCGGTCGTGATCGACAACGACGGGCAGGGTCCGGGCATCGTCACCGAGCGCGACCTGCTGCACTCGTGCGGGGCGGGCGAGGACCTCGACACCGAACTGGTCCGCGATCACCTCTCGTCGAACCTGATCTACGCCCACGTCGACTGGCCGCTCGACCGTGCGGCGGCGGAGATGACCAAGAAGGCGATCCGGCACGTCGTCGTTCTCGATGACCGCTCGGAGGTCCTCGGCATCCTGTCGATGCGCGACATCGTCCGCTCCTGGACCACCGACGGAGCGACCTCCGAGGTATCCGCGGCGGGTGCCGCCTAGGGGTCTCGTCGGTTCGAGAACGCGCGGGCGCTCCACGGGCCTCGGTCACGCCCACCGCCGCCCTCGCTCCGCCGCCCGCCCAACCAGAGGGGCTCCTCTGGCAGCCCCCAGAGAGGACGCGCTTCCCTCCCTAGCCCGGACGCTGACCTCGGGGATACGCGGTCTGGCTGACCTGAGCGGCCACCGGACAGCCGGACTCGAAATTGCGGGTGTCGCTCCGGTCGGCAGCGCGAATGAGGTCAGGGACCGTGTCGCGGGCATCATCGAGGCGGTGGTTGACCCGATGCCCATCGCCCCCGGCGTGGCCGTGCCCCTGACGGAGGTCGAACTGCGCGCAAGCCGCTCTTCGGGTCCCGGCGGCCAGCACGCCAACGTCACGGCCTCCCGAGTGGAGGCGGTCTTCGACGTCGCCGCCTCGAGCGCGCTCGGCGAGCAGTCCAAGGCCCGGATCGTCGAGCGCCTAGGGCCGCGCCCGCGCGCGGTGGCCCAGGAGGCGCGCGGCCAGGCCCGAAACCGCGAGATCGCGCTCGAGCGGCTGCGGGAGCGGCTGGCCGGCGCGCTGCACGTGGCCCCGACACGCCGCGCGACGCGGCCGAGCCGCGGCCAGCGGGAACGGAGGCTTCAGGCCAAGCGACGGACGGGCGCGCGCAAGGCAGAGCGCCGGCGGCCGCCCTCGGAGCAGTGATGGCGGCCGCCGTTGAGGTTCCTGTCTGTGCCGAGGGCCCTCATGCCGCGCCGTGGCCGTCCTGCTCGTCGCGGTCGGGAGGAGTGCTAGGCGTGCTGGGGCGCTCGCCCTCGGAACGACCGTCTCGTCCGAGGTGCTCCCCTCGGTGAGGGTGGTCATCAACGTCGCCGGGTCGTTGCTGCTCGGGCTGGTGGCGAGCCTCGGGGGCGGGCTGGCGCCCGGGGTCAGATCGGCCATCGCGGGCGGGGTCCTGGGCGGCTTCACGACCTTCTCGACGTTCTCGGTCGACGTTCTCAGTCAACTCGAGGCCGGGGAAGGCGGGAGGGCCATGCTCTACCTCATCGCGTCGGTCGGCCTGGGCATCGGCGCGGCGGCGCTCGGCTACTACACGGGGAGGGCGATGGTGTAGAGGAGGTTCTCGCCAGGGGGACCCTATGGCACCTCGAGCGCCAGCTTGCCCCGCACCCGCCCGCCCTCGAGCCGCTCGAGCGCCTCGGCCGCCTCGGCGAGCGGGTAGCTCTCCTCGAGCTCGACCCGCAGCTCGCCCCCGTCTACCAACCGCGCGAGCTCGGCGAGCTGACTTCCGCTCGGCCGCACGAACACGTACGCGGGCCGGATCCCGCGCTGGCCGTAGTGGTCGTCGGTCAGCGGATCCGCGAGCGACACGATCCGGCCCCCGTCGGCCACGACTTCGACGCTTCGCCACAGCGTCTCGCCGCCGAACAGATCGAAGACGACGTCGACGCCGCCCGGCCGCGATTCGCGCACGGCCTCGACGAAGTCGACCTCGCTGTAGTCGATCTCCTCGCTCGTCCCGAGCTCCTTCAAGTACTCGTGCTTGGGCGAGGTGGCCGTGCCGATCACCTGCGCTCCCCGCGCACGGGCGATCTGGACGGCGAAGCCCCCCACGCCTCCGGCCGCGCCGTGCACCAGCACGGTCTCGCCGCTTCGCACCGCCGTCGCCTCGACGAGCGCCTGGAACGCGGTCAGACCCGCGAGCGGCACGGCGCCCGCGTGGACGAAGTCGATCGTCTCGGGCTTGCGGGCCACGAAGTCCTCGGGCACGCTCACGTACTCGGCGTAGGTCCCCTCCCCGACGAAGTGCTTGCGGCAGTAGGCGAAGACCTCGTCGCCGGAGGCGAACCGAGTGACCGCGGGGCCGACCTCCTCCACGACCCCTGCCGCGTCCCAGCCGAGCACCACCGGGAAGACATGCGGGAACCTTCCCTCGTGCTTCCCCTCTCGCACCTTCCAGTCGACCGGATTGAGGCCGGCGCCGCGCACGCGGATGAGCACGAAGTCGGGCCCTACCTTCGGATCCTCGACATCGGTCAGCTCGAGGCGGTCGTTGCCGCCGAAGTCTCTGAGAGCGATCGCGCGCATGGGCAGCGGCCGGGACCCTACCGACCCGAGCTCGCGCGCTCCGCTTCATCGCCGCGGCCCGCCGGGAGGATCCGCAGGTCGAGCGCCTCGACGAGGTTCGAGAAGTCGTCGGTCCAGACCTCGGCGCCGGGCTCGGAGCGGCACGGCCGCCAGCGAGGGTCGGAGCCCACCGACCCGACGAGCCCCGGCGTCGCCGCCATCAGCACCCAGTGAGCGGCGGCCTTGCCGGGCACTAGGCGTGCCGCCGCCTCCGGCTCGTCCTGGGAGAGGCAGGTGAGCCCGGCGTCGCGCGCGAGCTCGGCGGCCACCGGCCCGAGCTCGAGGTAGCGGTTCGAGATGTGCAGGGCGAGCACGCCGTCGGCCGTCAGCTTCGAGCGGTAGAGCCGCACGGCCTCGCGGGTCAGCAGGTGCGTCGGGATCGCGTCCGAGCTGAAGACGTCGCCCACGATGAGGCCGTAGGAGCGGTCACGGGCCCCGGCGAGCGACAGGCGAGCGTCCCCGAGGAAGACCTCGCGGTGCCCCGGGCAGTCCCGCATGTAGGTGAACAGGCTCGGGTCGCGCGCCACGCGCTCGACCGTGGGGTCGATCTCGTAGAAGGTCCAACGCTCGCCCGCGCGCGCGTGGCAGGCCATGCCTCCGCCCCCCAGGCCCAGGACCGCCACTCGATCGGTCCTCCCGGCCCGCGGGCGGGTGGCCATGAACTGCCCTATCGGCCCGCTTTGGTGGTAGTAGGTGGTCGGTCGGAGCGCGCGGCCGGGGGAGAGGTACTGGCCCCCGTGGGTGGTCGTCCCGTTGACGAGGCGGTGAAACCGCCCCGGCTCGGCCTCGACCCGGTTGACCCCGAAGAAGCTGCGCTCCTGGTAGAGGACCCGATCGCCCGGGGCCAGCAGGGCCCCGGCGACCAGGATCGCCCCCACCGACAGCGCGAAGCGCAGCGGCCGGCGCGCGAAGTTGAGCGCCACGCCCGCGGCCACGCTCAGGGCGAACCCCCGCCCGGCGAGCTCGAGCTCGGGCCCCGCGCGACCGGCGAGGGCGAGGATCGTCGCCACCACGGCGCCGAGCAGCGCCGGCGCGGCGAAGTCGAGCCACCGGGTCTGCGGACCCGCGGGGAAGCGCCCCGGCCTCCGCGGGAGGCACAGGCACGCGAGCGCGACGACGAGCGGGTACTCGGTCAGGGAGTCGAACAGCACGTGCGCGAGCAGCGCGTTGAAGACGCCGCCAAGCGCACCGCCGACGGCGATCCAGATGTAGAACTCGGTCAGCGACCGCGCCGCCGGGCGGTCGCGCGCGAGCTCCCCGTGGCAGACGAGTGCGGCCACGAGGAAGCCGGTCAGGTGCACGGGGATGACCACCCACAGCGGCTCGCGCGCCTCGAGGAGGATCAGCAGGGACAGGAGCAGAGCGGCGACGGGCAAGGCGAGGACAAGTCGGCGATGGCGCCGCTCGTTGCGAGCCCCCGGGGCGAAGGCGACGATGAACGAGACGAGGTACAGCGACAGCGGCACCGACCACAGGAGCGGCACAGGCGCGAGGTCGACGGTCATGTAGCTCGTCACGCCGAGCATGAGGCTCGAGGGCACAAAGGCGAGCCCTATCCAGCGCAGGCGCCGCTTGGCGGTGACCGGGCGCTCCGCCGCCGCCGGCGAAGCCGGGTCGGGCGGCAGCCCAGCCGCGCCCGGCGCCGGCGCCGGCGGCGGCGATGTGGCGACCTGGCGCCCGGACCGCCACACCACCGCCGCGCACGCGGCCACGAGCGCGGCGAGCAGGGCGTAGCCCACCGCCCACGCGGCACCCTGCTCGGCGAGCCCCAGCGTCGGTTCGACCGCGAGCGGGTAGGCGAGCAGGCCGAGGACGCTGCCGAGGTTGCTCGCACGGTAGAGGAAGTAGGGGTCCCGGGCCGCCGGATGGTCGGTCCCGGCCAGCCAGCGCTGAAGCAGCGGCGCGGTCGTGGAGACCACGAAGAACGGCAGGCCGACGGCCACCGCCAGCAGGCCGAGCAGAAGGGGCACCGGGCTCTCTCCGCCCGTGGGCGCCCAACCTTCGGGGACCGCCAGCGGCAGGACGAGCAGGGCGAGCAGGACCACCCCGAGATGGAGGGCGGCCTGGCGGCGCACGCCGAGGCGCCGCGTCGTCTCGTGCGCGTACAGGTAGCCGGCGAGGAGCGCGGTCTGAAAGAAGACCAGCGAGGTGCTCCAGACCGCCGGAGTCCCGCCGAACAACGGCAGCACGAACCGAGCGAACATCGGCTGGACGCTGAACATGAGCGCCGCGCTCAAAAAGAGCGCGGCCGAGAAGAGCGCGACGACGCCGGTGCCGCCAAGCCGGGCGCGGCGGCTCGACCCGCCCCGAGGTGAGGTGAGGCTCAGCTTCTCGAGTGCTCGCCGGTCACGCCCGGCCGGACCTTAGCCTGCATCCCGTTACCGCGCCCGAGCCTTCTTCACGTGCTTCTTCTTCAACTTTGGAGACAGCGCGTAGCGGCGCCCCTCGACCCGCTCGGCGAGACCCTGTCGGGCCAGGCGCTTGAGCACGACGGGACAGCGCTTGCACCGGGGCCGGTCCTTGCAGCAGCGCTTCTTCGCCTTGACAGAGGTGGAGGACTTGCTCATCGACTCGGTCCGACCTTATCCGCCACGGATGGTCCACCGAAGACGGCGTCGGCAGGGAGGCGTCCGCCCCCGCGCGCAGAATCATCCCGATGATGGTCATCCTCGGGATCGACCCCGGTGTCGCCCACACCGGCTACGGCGTCGTACTCGCTCGCGGGCAGCGTCTGGTCGCGCTCGACGGCGGGACGATCGCGACCGACAAGGACGTCCGCCTCGAACAGCGCCTCGCGCGGATCCACGCCCGCGTTCGCGACCTCATCGCCACCCATCGACCGCGCGCGCTCGCGATCGAGGATCTCTTCTTCGGCCAGAACGTCCGCACCGCGTTCGCGGTCGGACAGGCGCGGGGCGTGGTCCTGCTCGCGGCCGGTCTCCAGGGGGTGCCGTGCTCGGTCTACACGCCACAGGCGATCAAGCGGGCGGTGTGCGGTTCCGGCGCGGCCGCCAAGGACCAGGTCCAGCGCATGGTCGCGACCATGCTCTCGCTTTCGGAGCTTCCGCGCCCCGACCACGCCGCCGACGCGCTCGCCGTCGCGATCTGCCACGCCAACGGGCACGAGCTGCGGGAGGCCATCGCGTGATCGCCTCGGTTCGCGGGCAGGTCGCGGCGCGGCGGCCCGACGGGGTGGTCGTCGAAAGTGGGGGAGTGGGCTACGGGGTCGCCGTGTCGGCCGAGACCCTGCGCCACGTCCCCGCCGCCGGGGAGGAGACGCTGCTCCACACCCACCTCGTCGTCCGCGACGACGCGATGCAGCTCTACGGCTTTGCCTCCGAGGAGGAGCGCGGGCTGTTCCTGTTGCTCGTGGGCGTGCAGGGCGTCGGCCCCAAGGTCGCGCTGGCCATCCTCTCGGGCGGCCCACCACGCGAGCTGCTGCGCGCGATCGCGGGCGGCGACGCGGCCAGGTTCCAGGCCGTGCCGGGAATCGGCAAGCGGACGGCGGAACGGATCATCGTCGAGCTGCGGGAGAAGGTGGAGGGCGCCGATGCGCCCGGGCCGGGTGGGGAAGCTGCGCTGAAGACGGCGGCCGACGACGCCGGCGAGCCGCGCTCACTCGCCCGCCAGGGCCTCGTCGGCCTCGGCTTCACGGTCGGCGAGGCCGACGAGCTGCTCGACCGGGCGCGCGGTGAGACGCCCGAGGACCTGATCGCGGGCGCCCTGAGGGCGGCCCGGTGACCGCCTCGACACCCGGGATCCGAACCCCGGGGGTAGACCGCCTCCAGGCCGCCCCGGCCCAGCCCGCCGACGAGGAGCTCGACCGCTCGCTGCGGCCTCGCCGCCTCGCCGACTTCGTCGGCCAGCACGCGGTGCGCGACCAGCTCTCGATCTTCATCGAGGCCGCCCGGGCCCGCGGAGAGGCCCTCGACCATGTGCTGCTCGCCGGACCGCCTGGCCTCGGCAAGACGTCGCTCGCCCAGATCGTCGCCCATGAGCTCGAGGCGCCGTTCGTGGAGACCGCCGGCCCGGCGCTCGAGCGCAAGGCCGACATCGCCGCCTTCCTGACCGCGCTCGAGCCGCGCTCGGTGTTCTTCGTCGACGAGCTGCACCGCCTCCCGCGCGCGATCGAGGAGACCTTCTACCCGGCGATGGAGGACCGCAGGCTGCCGATCACCGTCGGGCAGGGGGCGGGCGCGCGGGTGGTCACCCTCGACCTGCCGCCCTTCACGCTCGTCGGCGCGACCACCCGGGCCGGGCTCATCTCCACGCCGCTGCGCGACCGCTTCGGGGTGAGCCACCGGCTCGACCTCTACGGGCCCGACGAGCTCGCCACGATCGTCCGGCGCTCGGCGAGGATCCTCGAGGTCCAGGTCGACGACGAGGGCGCCCGCGCCATCGCGTCCCGCGCGCGAGGGACCCCGAGGGTGGCCAACCGCCTGCTGCGCCGCATCCGCGACTTCGCCGAGGTCCGTGGAGAGGGGAGGATCGACGCCCCGCTGGCCGATGACGCCCTCGACCTGCTCGAGGTCGACGAGGCCGGCCTCGACCGCCTCGATCGCGAGATCCTGCGCGCGCTGTGCGAAAAGTTCGCCGGCTCGCCCGTCGGGCTCTCGACGCTCGCCGTCGCAGTCGCCGAGGAGGCCGACACGATCGAGGACGTGTATGAGCCCTACCTCCTGCAGCAGGGCTTCCTCCAGCGCACCCCGCGCGGGCGTCAGGCCACCCGCGCCGCCTTTGCGCACCTCGGGCTCGAGCGCCCCCACGAGGCGGCGAGCCTGTTCTGAGCCAGCGGGGCGGGACTCAGCCCGAGCGAGCCTCCACTCCGTCGAGCAGCCACCAGTTCCCCCGCAGCGCGCTCTCGGCCTGCTCGACGAGGCGATCGGCGTCGTCTTCGCCGGCACGGTCGTGCAGCAGGCGCCGCGACTGCGCCGCGTGCTCGTGGTCACGCTCCGAGTGCACGACGAAGTAGGCAGTCCCCGGGTCGTCGGCGCCCATCCCGTAGTGGTTGCACAGGCCCTCGAGCTTCGTCTGCGCGACGGGGGGCTGAGCGGACTCGACCGCGTACAGCACCGCGAGGCGCTCGAGCAGGTCGTCGCCGCCGGTCCAGGCCTCGGCGCAGGCTGCGGTCTCGAGCCGGGCGGCACGGCCGGTCTCGCCGCCGAGCGCCGCGACGAAGTCGTCCCAGAGCGAGACGTGCGCGGCCTCCTCGTCGGCGTGGCGCGACAGCTCGGCCCTCAACTCGGGCTCGGCCGCCTCCGCGGCGGCGGCGGTCGCCTGGGCGAGCGCGACGACGGCATGGCGATACTCGCCCGCGTAATAGGCGAGCTCCGAGCGCTCGAGCGTGCCCGCGCTCCAGCGCAGGTAGAACGGGTGGCGCAGCACGTTCCAGCGCTCGCGTACGGCGTCGAGGCGGGCGATGAGGTCCATTTGGTGCTCCTCTCGAGGTTGAGACCGGCGTCGGGGCCGGAGTTCTACGCCATCGAGCTCGGTGAGGGCGACCCGGGCGACGACTACCCTTGTTCGAGCGCTTCTCGACCATAATCATCTTCGCGACCATGGCCAACTTCATCTGCCCCAGCTGCGGCAACCGGCTCGCCTCGAGCGAGCGCACCGCGGGCTTTGGCTCACGCCCCAAGAGCTGCCCGAAGTGCGGCTTCGGCTTCCTGTTCGAGCTGCTCGACGACTACTACCCGGCCCCGAACGCCGCCTTCTTCGTCTGCGACCAGGACGCGCGCGTCATCGGCGCCGGCCGGGGCACGCGCGAGCTCACCGGGCTCGGCGACACCGACGTGATCGGGCGCGGGGTCCGCGACGTCCTCGGGCTCGAGTTCGACAACGGCTCCGACCACATCGGAACGGCGCTCGAGTGGGGGGTCCGCATGCTCGACAAGCCGGTGACCGTGCATGCCGAGGGCGATCGCCCGGAGCCCGCCAAGGCCGACATCTTCCCGGCCTACGACGAGGACGGCGGTCTGCTGCTAGTCCTTACGCCCAAGTAGGCAATCCGTCGTGAGCCCCCTCCGGCCCGATCAGAGATGACCAACCGCCGCCGCAACCTCGCGATCATCGGCCTCGTGCTCGCGCTGCTCGGCGGCGCGGTCGCCGTGGTCGCCACCAAGCCGACGCGGCTCGGCCTCGACCTGCGCGGCGGCGTCGAGCTCGTCTACGAGGCCCGGCCGACGCCGAAGGTCCCCGAGGTCACCCCGCAGGCGGTCGAGGATGCGATCTCGACGATCCGCCGCCGCACCGACGCTCTCGGCGTCGCCGAGCCCGAGATCCAGCGCTCGGGCGCCAACCAGATCACCGTCGCCCTGCCGGACGTCGAGAACGCCGAGCGGGCGATCGACCAGGTCGGCACCACGGCGCAGCTACAGTTCTACGACTGGGAGCCGAACCTGATCGTCAGCGATGGCGAGAAGGGCACTGTTCGCCTGCTCGAGGCGATCCAGGCCCAGTCGAGCGAGGCCCAGGAGCGCCCGCAGCCGAGCCTGTTCGAGGCCGTCCAGCTGGCGACCAAGGCCCGGCCGCTGGCCGAGGAGACCGATCTCCCGCCGGGTGGCGCCTCGCCCGCCGTCGAACGGCGGCTTGGCGGCGACCGCGCCCGCATCCTCGAGGCCTACGACCGGCGCAACGACACCGCCGGCGAGAAGTACTACCTCTTCGGACCCGCCGACGGCCCGACTCGGCCGCCGATCGCCGGCCCGGCTACGAGCTGCCAAGAGCTCCTTAGCGAGCTTACCGACCGCGCACCCGACGGCGACCGCGGCCGGCGGACGCCACCGCCGGAGAGCGCGTGCCGGGCCGAGCTTGGCGCGCTCGGAGCCGCTGGTCCACCCGAGGGGAGCACGGTGGTGCGCGTCCCGCGCGGGATCGCCGTCGTGCAGGCCGAGCGGCCCGAGAACGTGCCCGAGACCACCGAGGTCAACCAGTACTGGGTCCTCGAGGACGACTCGGAGCTCTCGGGCGGCGAGATCCGCAACCCCGAACAGAACTTCGACCCCCAGACCAACGAGCCCGTGGTGACGATGGAGTTCACCGACAGCGGGCGGCGCGCCTTCGAGCAGGTCACTCGACGGATCGCCCAACGCGGCTCGGAGACGTTGCTGCCGCCGGGTACGCCGCCCGACGCGTCCTTCCAGCGCTTCGCGATCACGCTCGACAACCAGATCGTCTCGCTGGCGACCATCAACTTCCGCGAGAACCCCGAGGGCATCGACGGACAGACGGGCGCCCAGATCACCGGGATCGGCAACATCGAGGCGACCCAGGACCTCGCGAACAACCTGCGCATCGGCGCGCTTCCGATCGAGCTCGCTCTGATCTCGAACACCCAGATATCGGCGACGCTGGGCCAGCAGGCGCTCGACCAGGGTCTGATCGCGGCGGGGGCCGGACTGTTGCTCGTCCTTGTGTTCCTGGTCGCCTTCTACCGGGTCCTCGGCGTCGTCGCCGGCATAGCCCTCGTCACCTACGCGGTGCTCCTGTACGCGCTCGTCGAGTTGATTCCGGTCACGCTCACCCTGCCCGGCATCGCCGGCCTCATCCTCACCCTCGGCGTCGCCGCCGACGCCAACATCGTCATCTTCGAGCGGGTCAAGGAGGAGGCGCGAGCGGGGGCATCCGTCCCGCGTGCCCTGGCGGCGGGCTACGGCAAGGCCCTGCGCACGATCGCCGACGCCAACGTCGTGACGATCGGGGTGGCGTTCATCCTGTTCATGGTCGCCACCGGGGGCGTCAAGGGCTTCGCGCTGACCCTCGGCGTGGGGACGCTCGTCTCGCTGTTCACGGCCGTGCTCGCCACCTCGGCAATCCTCGGCTCGCTCGGACGCACCCGGCTGCTGCGCTCGCGGCTGGCTCTGGGAGCCGGCGGCGAGGGCGTCCGGTGGAGCTTCGACTTCATGGGGGCCTCGAAGTGGTTCTTCTCGATGTCGGGCGTGATCCTGGCGGTGGGGGCGATCGCCATCGCGGGGCTCGGGATCAACTTCGGGATCGACTTCGAGGGCGGGACCCGGATCCAGACGCCGATCGAGCGGCCGGCATCCGTCAACCAGGTCCGCCAGGCGCTGCCGCCCGCGGTCCGAGACGCCGAGATCCAGGCGGTCGAGGACCCTGAGCTCGGCCCGAACGTCTTCCAAATCTCGACCTCAGAGCTTCGGCCCGGCCAGGAGGAGCAGGTGCGTGCGGCCCTCGACCGCGCCTTCGGAGTCGACCGCTCGGAGTTCACGACGAGCTCCATCGGCCCGACCTTCGGCGCCCAGATCGCCCAGACCGCGCTGATCGCCATCATCGCCTCGCTGATTCTGATCTCGATCTACATCGGGCTGCGCTTCCAGGCCAAGTTCGCGGTGCCGGTGCTGATCGCGCTCTTCCACGACCTGCTCATCACCGCGGGCGTCTACGCGCTGACCGAGCGCGAGGTGACGACCTCGACGGTGGCCGCGCTGCTCACGATCCTCGGCTTCTCGCTCTACGACACGATCATCGTCTTCGACCGCATCCGCGAGAACGTGCCGCGCATGCCGCGCGCGACCTTCTCGCAGATCGTCAACCGCTCGATGTCGGAGGTCCTGACCCGGTCCCTCGTGACGAGCCTCTCCACCCTGTTCCCGATCGCCGCGCTGATGCTCTTCGGCGGCGAGACGCTCCAGGACTTCGGCTTCGCGCTGCTCGTGGGGGTGGCCTCGGGAACGTACTCGTCGGTGTTCATCGCCTCGCCGGTGCTGACCGCCTGGAAGGAGCGCGAGCGCGTCTACCGGCGGCGGCGCGAGGTGATCCTCGAGGATCACGATGGCGTGGTGCCGGCGTATGCGACCGGTGCGGTCGGTGGTGACGGCGGGGCCGCAGCGGGCGCGACCGCGGGTGGTCGGCCGCCGCGCGTCGGCCGGGGAGCCGGAGCCGCGACTAAGAGACCGCCCGGCGGAGGAGGAGTCGCGGCTCCCGAGCGACCCCCGGCGCCCGAAGCGCCGGCACGAGCGGGATCCGACGACGAGGTCGTCGACGGAGCCGGCGATGGCGGCAACGGCGCCCGCACGTCCACACCCGCGCGCGAGCCGGCTGCTACCGGCGCGCGCACCGACTCGCCGCCCCCGGTTCCCGGCGCCGGTGACGGGAGCGGAGAACGTTCCGCCCCTCGCTCCAAGAATCGCCGGTCCCGCAAGAGGCACGGTCGCCGATGAGCATGCTCGTGTGGGTGATGATGGCGATCGCCATCTGGCACTTCACGGTCTTCGTGCCCGACCGCTTCTGGGGCGGGATCGTCGGTGCGTTCGTCGCCGCCATATTCGGCGCAGCCGTGTTCGGGGTCGCGGTCTCGGGCTTCGCCGTCCCCGGTGAGGCGGATACGAACGTCGTGCAGGCACTGCTCGCCGTCCCCGGCTCACTGCTCGGGCTCGCGGCGGCCTACGTGTACGGCGCCAGGACCGACCCTTCGGCGTAGGTCTCCCTCGGCGGGGCCGCTGCCCCGCTCGTCGACCCGAGCGCCGCAGCAGGAGACGAGCGCGGGCAGCGGACCATCGAGGGGGAGAGAAGCGGCGTTCCGTCCGCTCCTCCACTCAGGATGTGCTGGGTGCTCTCCTCCTCGATACGTTGGGATTGCTCGCCCTACTGTGGAGGAGCTGCGGCGGAGATCGAGCGGGAGCTCGGCGTCTCGCGGACGGTCGCCGCGATCCTCGTGCGCCGCGGACACGAGACCCCCGCGGCGGCCGAGCGCTTCCTGCGCGCCGACGACCGCCATGATCCGTTCGCCTTCGCGGACATGCGTGAGGCGTGCGCGCTGATCCTCGAGCACGTCGCGCGCGGGTCACGGATCGTCGTACACGGCGACTACGACGTCGACGGGGTCTCCTCGACGGCGATCCTCGTGCGGTCGCTGCGCCGGCTCGGGGCCGACCCCGGCTGGCACCTGCCGAGCCGCTTCGACGGCGGGTACGGGCTCTCGACGGCGACGGTCGAGGATCTCGCGCGTTCGGGCACCGGGCTGCTGATCGCCGTCGACTGCGGGATAACGTCGGCGCCCGAGATCGACGCGTCACGCGCGCTCGGCCTCGATGCGGTGGTCGTCGACCATCATCGCCCGGCCGAGCGGCTGCCGAGCTGCCCGATCGTTCACCCGACGGTGAGCGGCTACCCGTTCGGGGACCTGTGTGCCGCCGGCGTAGCGCTCAAGCTCGCCCGGGCCCTCGAGGCCACGGCCGGCCAGGACCCCGAGCGCCCCGAGGAGGACCTCGACCTGGTGGCCCTGGCCACCGTGGCCGACCTCGTGCCTCTGCGGGGAGAGAACCGCCGCCTCGTGCGCGAGGGCCTTCGCGTGCTTGCGCGCACGGAGAAGCCGGGTCTGCGTGCGCTGATGTCGGTGGCGAGCGTGGATCCCGGGCACATCGACGCCCCCGCGCTCGGCTTCCGCCTCGCTCCGCGCCTCAACGCCGCCGGCCGGCTCGGGCGGGCCGACAGCGCGCTCGAGCTGCTGCTCGGCGACGACCGGACGCGGGCCGACGAGGTGGCCGCCGAGCTCGACCTGCTCAACCGCGAGCGCCGCGCTGTCGAGCAGCGCATCCTGCTCGCCGCCGAAGCCGCTCGGAGCGACGCGCCCGAGGGGCCGGCGCTGGTGCTCGCCGGAGAGGGGTGGCACCCTGGCGTAATCGGCATCGTGGCCTCGCGGATGGTCGAGCGCCACGGGCGGCCGTGCATCCTGGTTGCGCTCGACGGCGACTCCGGGCGGGGCTCGGGTCGCAGCATCCCGGCCTACGACCTCCACGCCGGTCTCACCGCCTGCGCCGATCACCTGGGGCGCTTCGGTGGCCATCCCGCCGCAGCGGGGCTCGAGATCGAGGCCGCAAGCCTCGACGCGTTCCGAACCGCCTTCCTCGCTCACGCCCGCGCTGCCCTCTCGCCCGACGATCTCGTTCCCTTCGAGCGCGTCGACGCGGTCGTGCCCGCCTCGGCACTCGGGCTGCCGCTCGCCGAGGAGCTAGAGCAGCTCGGGCCGTTCGGGCAGGCCAACCCGCGCCCGACGCTGCTCGTGCCCGCTGCGCACGTCGGAGACGTACGCGCGCTCGGTGTCGACGGCGAGCACGCGACGCTCACGCTCTCGAGCGGCGGAGCCCGGGCGCGGGTCGTCGCCTTCCGAACCCCGCCGGAGGGCCTACGCGGCCGCGCCGATCGGCGCCAGGACGTCGCCGCGCGGCTCGAGCTCAACGAGTGGAACGGCGCGGTCGAGCCGCGGCTCGTGCTGCGGGCACTCGCCGAGACCGAGGAGGGGGAGTGCGCCGTCCTCGGAGGCGAGATGCCGCTCTGGAAGGCCCTCGAGCGCGAGCTCGCAGGGCGCCTGTCGGCCGCCCCGGACGCGGCCGCCGGCGCCCGGACGGTCAGCGATCGCCGCGCCGAGGGCTTCGCCGGCACCGTCGGCGATCTCCTCTCCTCCGGCGACGACGCACTCGTCGTGTGTGCCGACGTCCCTCGGCGGCGGCGCGCGGTCGAGGGGCTGGTCGGGGCGCTCGGGCGAACGCTGCGCGCAGGCGGCGGCAGGTGGACGCGCCTCGCGCTGGTGTCGTGGGCGGCGCTCGAGCGCGACCCGGACCTGGCGCGGCCCTATCCGCACCTGGTCGCCCTCGACCCGCCCGAGAACGCCCGCGGGGAGCATCTGCTCGCTGCCGCTCCCGGACCGCCCGGCGCGGAGACCACTCCTCACGCGCACGTCTGCTGGGGCCGGTCGGAGGTGGACTTCGTCGGGCGGTCGGCGCGTGCCCGGCTCGAGCTGCGCCCCGCGCTCACCGAGCTCTACCGCGCGCTTCGCGCCGGCGGCGGAGAGCTGTCGGGCGATGCCCTGGCGGGCGCGCTGTGCGGGCACGGGCCGTATTCGCGCGACCCCGAGCTGTGCGCACGCCTGCTGCGCGTCCTCGGCGAGCTCGAGCTGGCCGACTACACGAGCCAAGACGGGAGCAAGCCGGTATGCCGGCTGCGTGCGCAGGCGCCACGAGTCGAGCTCGAGCGGTCGCCGACCTACCGCGCGTCGCTGGCTCTCCTCGGGGAGGCCCACGCCTACCTGCGAGATGCAGCGCTGCGTCCACGTCTCGATCCCTCCGTAGCGAGCGCGGGAACGGCCACCGCACGGGTACGACCGACCACCGGATCCTCCCGACCGAGGTCGCCGCCTGAAGCTTGCCGCACTCAGGCGACGGCGGTCGAGGCTTGACGCCCGCCCCGCGGGGCGAAGTCGGCCACGGGGGTACACTCGGGTCCATGACCAGGATCCCGCAGACGAGCGCCCCGCCGGGGTCGCGCGGCGCCGAAGAGGACGGAAGCGACGACGCCGAGGCCCCAACGGAGGCCGGCGCGCGCGTGGTCGCCGACGAGCTCGAAGGGACGCGCACGCCGGTGGACGAGACCGGCGGGGGCAACGGCTTCGACGCCCAGCGGGGCCCCCTCGAGACCGCCTCCACGATCCCTCCGGCCGCCACCCACGACCTCGACGAGCGCGAGCGCGGACTGCTCGACGACCTCTTCGCGGTCATCGCCGAGCACGCCGAGGAGGCCCCGCAGTCGATCGACCGCGACGCCGTCGCGAGCGCCTTTGCCTTCGCGTGCGATCACCACGCCGATCAGCGCCGCCGCTCGGGCGAGCACTTCATCACCCACCCCGTGGGGGTCGCAAAGATCTGCGCGGGCATGCGGGCGGACACGGCGACGCTGGTCGCCGCGCTTCTCCATGACACCGTCGAGGACACGAGCGCGTCGCTCGACGAGGTCCGGTCGGAGTTCGGGGACGAGGTCGCCGAGCTCGTCGACGGGGTGACCAAGCTCGCGGGCATCACGTTCCAGTCCAACGACGACCGCCAGGCCGAGAACTACCGCAAGATGATGCTCGCGATGGCGGCGGACCTGCGGGTCATCCTCGTCAAGCTCGCCGACCGCCTCCACAACATGCGCACGATCGGTGCGCTGGCCAAGGACAAGCAGAAGGAGAAGTCAAAGGAAACCCTCGACATCTACGCGCCGCTCGCCCACCGACTCGGCATCCACGCGATCAAATGGGAGCTCGAGGACCTGGCTTTCCAGACCCTGCACCCGCGCAAGTACAAGGACATCAAGGCGCTCGTCAACCAGCAGAGGATCGAACGCGAGGGCTACGTGGAGCGCGCCGGGCATTACCTCGAGCAGGAGCTCGAGGACGTCGGGATCGACGCCGACATCTCCGGCCGGGCCAAGCACTTCTACTCGATCTACGTGAAGATGGCGCGTAAGGGCCGCGAGTTCAACGAGATCTACGACCTGACCGCGATGCGCGTGCTCGTGGGGTCGGTCAAGGACTGCTACGGCGCCATCGGCGTCATCCACTCGCTCTGGAAGCCGTTGCCCGGGCGCTTCAAGGATTGGGTGGCGATGCCCAAGTTCAACGGCTACCAGGCCCTCCACACCACGGTGATCGGGCCCGAGGGACGCCCGCTCGAGATCCAGATCCGCACCCGCGACATGCACGCCACCGCCGAGTACGGCGTCGCCGCGCACTGGGTCTACAAGGACGACCCCACCGACGGCGATGGTCGCGTCGACGCCCGCACGCGCGACGAGCGCGTCGAGTGGTTGCGACACCTCGTGGATTGGCAGAACGAGCTGTCCGATCCGCAGGAGTTCGCCGAGACGCTCAAGGCCGACCTGTTCGAAGACGAGGTCTTCGTGTTCACGCCCAAGGGCGAGGTCAAGTCGCTCGCCGCGGGCGCGACGCCGCTCGACTTCGCTTACGCCGTCCACACCGACGTCGGACACCGCTGCGTGGGAGCCAAGGTCAACGGCAAGATAGTTCCCCTGCACTACGAGCTCCAGTCGGGCGACATCGTCGAGGTCCTGACCTCCAAGCATGAGCGCGGACCCTCCCGCGACTGGCTCGCGCTCGCCAAGACGACTCGCGCGCAGTCGAAGATCCGTGCCTGGTTCAAGCGCGAGCACCGTGAGGACTCCGAGCGCGTCGGCCGCGAGACCCTGCAGGAGCACCTGCGCCGCGCCGGCCTCCCGGCCCAGAAGATGGCCGGATCGCCGCTGCTCGCCGACGTCATCCGCGAGATGGGTTTCAAGAAGGGCGAGGACTTCTACATCGCCCTCGGCGGGTCGAAGATCTCGGCCACCGTAGTCGTCAACAAGCTCATGCAGCGCCTCAAGCAGGGGGAGGCCGCCGACGAGGAGCCCCGCGGCGCCGGCGAGCTCATCGCGCCCCGGCGTGGAGCCGCGGCCAAGCCGACGAGCTCCTCGTCCGGCCTGGGCATCAAGGTCGAGGGGATCGATGATGTGATGGTCCGCCTCGCCAAGTGCTGTCGCCCCGTACCGGGCGATCCGATCGTCGGCTACATCTCGCTCGGCAAGGGCATCACGATCCACCACGAGGAGTGCACGAACGCGCGCGCGCTGGCGCGCAGCGCCGAGCGCTTCGCCGACGTAGCCTGGGACGGCGAGGGTGCCTCGTCCTTCCGCGCCGAGCTGCAGGTCGACGGCTATGACCGCCATCGCCTGCTCGAGGATCTCTCGCGCACGTTCTCCGAGACGGGCGTCAACATCGTCGAGGCCCGCTGCGTGACCGAGTACCCGATGGTCAAGAACCGCTTCGTCGTCGAGGTGGGGGACACCCAGACCCTCAAGAACTGCGTCGGGCGACTGCGCAACGTCGACTCGGTGTTCGACGCCTACCGTGTGACGCCGACTGGCTGAGCACCCGTGCGGAGGCCGCGGGAGAAGCGGTCAGGCCACCACCCGCAACGCTGCGGGCCGGACCCCGTACACGACCGCGTCGCGCTCGCCGAGATAGTCGCCGTCGACCTCGAGCGGGAAGGACTTACCGCCCACGGCAGTCACCCTGGCCTCGCGCACGCCGGGAAACCCCTCGATCTGGCGGTGTCGCTGTACGGTGGAGGCCCGCCCCGAGAACATCCGCGGTAGCACCGTCGGCAGCTCGATTGGGCGCGCGCGCTTGAGCACGGCCAGCGAGATCGTTCCCAGCTCGAGACCCGCCCCCTCGCAGACCCGGATTGGTCGGGATCCGAAGAACGTGAAGGGGTCGCCGTTCTGCACGATCACGGTGACCCCATCGACCGTTTGCCCGCCGGCCTCCACGCGCACGCGCGGAGCGCTCACCAGGTACCGCCGCAGGAAGGTCGAGACCGCCGAGTACGTGAAGTACCACTCGCGCATGCTGGCCTTGAGGTGCGGGCGGCTGTCCACGCGCTCGACTACGCTCGCGTCGAGGCCGACGCCCGAGGCGAACACGAAGTGGCGGTCGTCGACGCGGCCGAGATCGACGCGCCGGGGCCGGAAATCGTCGGCGAGCGCGAGCAGGTGCTCGGTGGCGTCGACCACGTCGGCGGGAATGCCCAGCGTACGGCAGAAGACGTTGGTCGAGCCGCCCGGCAGGCAAGTGAGGGGAACGTCGCTGCCGGCCAGGCCGTTGGCCGCCTCGTTGATCGTCCCGTCGCCGCCAAAGGCGACGACCACGTCGTAGCGGGCGGCGGCCGCCTCGCGGCACAGCTCGGTGGCGTGGGATCGCGCCCGGGTCTCGACGGCCTCGACCGAGTAGCGGGCGCCGAGCGCGTAGACGACGAGGTTGCGCAGCCGGTCGGAGACCGTGGTCGCATAAGGATTGACGATCACGAGCATCCGCCGCTTCGACGTGCGCTCGGGTAGCACGCGCTCGGCGAGGTCCTCGGCGCGCTCGAGCGCGGTCTCCGCGACGGTCATCGAGCTGATTACCCTCGGCGGTGGAGGGAGTTACGAGCGTCTTCCGGGCCTCGAGGCGCTGGAGCGTGACCCCGATGCTGTACAGCGTCGCCGCCGTGGCCGCCGTCGCCACGCCGAGCACCTCTAGGAGATCAGGGGCTCGGTCGCGGCGCCTGGTCGGGCACGTCGGGCGCGGGGGCCATCTCGAAGTCGGAGCTTCCCCGGCGCAGCAGGTCGCGCACTAGCCCCCCGAGCGTCGGAATCGGCAACGTGCTGACCATCAGGGCGGACAGGACCACCGTGGCGAGCCATACGAGAGCGGCTGGTATGCCGGTCACGGCGAGGGCCACGACGATCACCGCGGCCGGGGGAATCGGAAAGCCAACGAAGAAGTCGCGGTTCTCGAGCAGCGAGAAGCGCGCGAGGCGCCACGCCCCGGAGAGCACAAAGGCCAGGCACGCGCCCATTCCGGCGACCGCGATGCCGTCGAGGGGCCCGCCGTAGAGGATGAGCGCGGGCGCCGCCCCGAAGGAGAGCAGATCGGCGAGCGAATCGAGCCGCGAGCCGAACACGCTCTCGCACCGCTGGCGCCGGGCGACGATCCCGTCGACGCTGTCGCACGCCGCCGCCACCCCCACCAGGGCGGCCGCCCATTCGAACTCGCCCTGCGCGGCGAGGACGAGGGCCAGGAAGCCGGCCACGAGGTTGCCGCTCGTCACGAGGCTGGCGGGATTTACGAAGTCCTTCACGCGGCGACTTCCTCACCACGGGCGCGGGAGATCGAGTCGTGGCGGTCGCGCTCTTGGTCGACGGCTCGATAGCGGGCGAGCGGGGTGGCGCCGGCCCGCACCCGCTCGCCGACGCGCACGCAGACCTCGGCGCTGTCCGCCGGCAGAACTACATCGACCCGCGAGCCGAAGTGGATCATGGCGAGCCGCTGTCCCGCGGTGAGGTCCTGCCCGACCCTCACCCACGGCGCGACGCGCCGCGCGACCATTCCCGCCACCTGGGTGACCACCACCCGCCCTCGACGGCCGTCGATGGCGAGGCGGCGGCGGCGGTTCTCCTCGGCGGCACGCTCGAAGGCCGGCCGAAAGCCACCCGCTAGCTCTTCCTCGAGCGCGAGTCGCCCCGCCACGGGACTGCGCGTCACATGAACGTCGTAGAGGGCCAGGAAGGTACTCACGCGCGTGGCCTCCGGGCTTTCGAGCCAGGGCTCGACCACCCGATCGACCTCGGTCACCACCCCGTCGGCGACGGCGTAGACGACGCTCTCGTCGGGGTCGAGGCGACGCTCGGGGTCACGAAAGCAGAGCAGGGCGGGCGCCGCGGCAGCGAGTAGCACCCGCGCGGCGCCGCGAAAGCCGACCGCCACCAGGACCGCCTCGAGCCCCGCGACAACGACGAGGTAGCGTCGCGCCTCCCGCAGGCCGCGCCAGGTCATCGCTCCCCCGCAGGCGACCGAGGGTCGCCCTGACAAGCGAACAGAAAGGCGGGCGGCACGTTGAGCGGCGACAGCCGTCGCCGGACGTAAGTGAAGGTCTGGCGGAGCTCGCGCTCGATGAGCGGAGAATATTGCAGCACGAGCATGATGCCCTCACGCCCGAGCGCGTCACGCGCGGCGCGGAGGATCTGCTTGCGCTCGGGCACGGGGAGGGATGTGAATGGGACCGCCGAGACGATCACGTCGACCGCGGCGCCGTCGAGGTGGCGAGCGACGTTTACCGCGGAGTCGCTCACGACGCTCAGCCGTGGGTCCCGCAGCTGCGAGGCGAGGATAGACGACAGCTGGGCGTCGACCTCGAAGGCGACCACGCGGGCGTCGGAGCCCACGCGCTCGAGGATCCCGCGCGTGTATACGCCGGTGCCCGCGCCGAGCTCCACCACCCACCGCGCCTCCTCGAGCGGCGCGAGGTCGAGGGTGTTGTCTACGGTCCGCCGCGAGGTCGGCAGAACGGCACCGACCTTGCGGGGACTCGCGAGAAAGGAGCGCAGGAAGCGGAGACGATCGCCCCCCGCGCTATCGCTGGGAGCCCTCCCCATCCGTGGCCTATTCCCGAACCCGCACGGCCCTAGTCGGGGGCCACGAAGCGCGCACGAGCCCCTCGAGCGGGCGCCCGGAATCGGTCCCATCTCCACCACGGCGTGAGAGGCTCATCCTCGACTAGGTGGTCGGCGTCGAGGGAGTCCCCGTCGAGGATGGACAAGCGCACGAGGACGGAGACCCTAGATGATCGATTCCATTCAGCGGCGACGGATCGGCGTGCTCCGTCAGTAGCCTGCGCGAGTCGGGGCTCCAGAGAGACTCTCGTTTGTCGCGAGATAGGCGGCCGCGGCGCCGGACCACCCCGGCGACGGTGCCGTAGGCCTGGCCGAGCGCAGCGAGCAACCGGGGAGGCCGTGCTCGTCCTCAGGCGCGCGATGAGCGTCTCCTGCCGTCCCGTCCAGAGCGACGCCCTAACAACCGACCGGGCTTTGCGTCCAAGAACGAGTGAGCCAGCGGCTGAACCCATCGACCACTACCGCGCGCGGCGGACCGCCTTCGCCGGCCGCGGAGGTGGGCGAGCCGGGCGGAATCACAGACGGAGAGCTCGCTAAGGCGATCCTCGATCGCCTTCCCCACGGGGTCGCGGTGATCGATCCCGCGCGGCAGGTCGTTGCCCTCAACGCGATGGCGCGCGAGCAGCTCGAGGGAGCGCTCGAGCAGCCCGACGGCGCGCCGGCGCGTTGCTGTGACCTCTTCCGCTGCCATGACCCCAAGGGCCCGCTGCCCCGCGACTGCCTGACCGAGCTCGCCCGCGCGGCCAACGCGCCCCTTCCCGAGATCCGCATCGACCTTCCGTCGGCGGCCGTCGGCGACGCCGCCTGGGTAACGGCCACCCCGTTCGAGCAGCCGCAGGGGCACGTCCTGGTCGCACTGCGGCCAGGCGAGCGCGCCGACCGGCGCCGGCGCACCGAGCCGCACTGGACCGGGCGACCTCGCCTGAAGGTCTGCACGCTGGGGCGCACGCGTGTCGAGAGCGCCGAGGGTCCGATCGGAGGCGCCTGGCTCGAGCACCGGGCGGGCCAGCTCCTCAAGCTGCTCGTCTGCGAGCGCGACCGGACGCTGACCGCCGAGGAGATCGCCGAGGCGCTGTGGCCCGCCACCGGACGCGGCGCCCCGGCGACCGTCCGCTACGTCGTGCACGTTCTGCGCCAGCGGATCGAGCCGACGCGCTCCAGCGGCGATCCCTCCGCCTTCATCGTCGCCCGCAACGGCGGGTATGCGGTCGACCGGGCACGCGTCCGGGTCGACGCCGACGAGTTCGCCGCCGCCGTAGAGGCCGGGCTCGCCGCCTTCGCGCGCGGCGAGGCGTCGGCCGCCTCGGAGTCGCTCGAGGCCGGCCTGCGCCTCTACGAAGGCGACTTCCTGGCCGACGAGCCGTCTGCTGAGTGGGCGTTCGTCGAGCGCGAGCGGCTGCGCAACCTGGCGACCCGTGGGCTGCTCGCCGCTGGACAGCTCGCCCTCGACGCCGGCGATCCCGATGCCGCCGCCGTCCGGGTCGAGCGAGCGGCGGAGCTGCACCCTCTCGACACGGGGATCCAACGCCGGCTGATCGCCCTGTGCCTGCTCCGAGAACGCGAGAGCGAGGCGGCGCGCCGCTACGACGCGCTTCGTGCCCGGCTCGACCGCGAGCTCGGCAAGCGGGTTGATTTCGAGCTCGCGGAGCTGTACGTCGAGCGTGGCGAGCCGCTCCGGATCGCCTGATCCCGAGCTCGCCGGACCGCGAGTCGCTCAGTCGCGGATCAGGCCGAGCACCTCGTCGCGGCGCTCCTCCATGTGCTCCTCGGAGACGAGCGACTCGAGGTTGAGGCGCAGGAGCGGCTCGGTGTTCGAGGGCCGGACGTTGAAGTGCCAGTCCTCGAACTCGACCGACACGCCGTCGAGGTGCCCGATCTCGGCGCCGGCCTCCGCGTAGCGCTGCTCGAGCTCCTCCATCTTCGCGTCGACGTCCTCGACCTCCGAGTTGATCTCCCCGGACACGAAGTAGCGCTCGTGCAGGGGGGCAAGCAGCTCGCTCATGCGCTGATCCTCACGCGAGAGAAGCTCGAGGACGAGCAGGGCGGGTATCGCCCCCGAATCCGCACAGTAGAAATCGCGAAAGTAGTAGTGCCCCGAGACCTCGCCGCCGAAGGCCGCGCCGGTCTCACGCATGCGACTCTTGAAGAACGCGTGGCCGGCGCGGTTGATCAGCGCCTGCCCCCCGTTGCGCTCTACCACGTCGCGGACCGCTCGGCTCGCGCGCACGTCGTAGAGGATCGTGGCGCCGGGCTCCATCCGCAGGATCCACTCGGCAAGCAGGACGGTGAGGAAGTCCCCGTCGACGAACCGTCCCTTGTCGTCGATGAAGAAGCAGCGGTCGGCGTCGCCGTCCCAGGCGATCCCGAGCTCGGCGCCCTCGGAGAGCACCCGCTCGGTCACGAAGCGGCGGTTCTCCTCGAGCAGGGGGTTGGGATGGTGCTCGGGAAAGCGTCCGTCCGGCTCCCAGTAGGTCTCGACGCGCTCGAGCGGGAGGCCCTCGAGGAGGGGCCCGACCATCGGACCGGCCATTCCGTGGGCGCCGTCGAGCACGACCTTCATCGGCCGGATCCGCTCGGGATCGATGAAGGACAGGACCCGCCGGCGGAACTCCTCCCCGACGTCGGCGGTCTCGTAGCCACCCCGCCGGTCACCATCCGCCGCGGGGGACGGATCGTCCGCCATCACGTGCTCGCGTAGCTCGCCGATGCCGGTGTCGCCCGACAGCGGCAGCGCCCCCCGCCGGACGAGCTTGGCGCCGGTGTAGTCGGCCGGATTGTGCGAGGCCGTGCACGCGAGTCCGCCGTCGAGATCACGCGCGCCGACCGCGAAGTACAGAACCTCGGTCCCGACCTCGCCGACGTCGAGCACGCTCGCCCCCGCCGAACGCAGGCCGTCGGCGTAGGCGGCCGCCATGTCCTCGGCCTCCAGGCGCATGTCGCGTCCGACTCCGACCCGCAGTTCGTCGACGGGCTTTTCCTCGGTACCGGCGAGCACGCTCGCGAACGCCCGGCCGATGAGGCGGGCGCCCTCCTCGTCGAGCTCGTCGGGGTAGATGCCGCGAACGTCGTAGGCCTTGAAGACGCCGGGGTCGACGCCGCTCATTGGTCAACCTCGGCGAAGCGCTCGCGCAGCTCGGTCCACGCCTCGTCCAGGCTCTGCGGAAGGACCCGCACGTCGCCGACGACCGGCATGAAGTTCGTGTCGCCGCCCCAGCGCGGGACGACGTGGAGGTGGACGTGGTCCTCGAAGCCCGCGCCGGCGACCCTGCCCTGGTTGATCCCGAGGTTGAAGCCCTCGGGGCCGTAGTTGTCGCGCAGCGCGGCGAGCGAGCGCTGGGCGAGCGCCATCAGCTCGCCGACGGCGGGCGCGTCGAGGTCCTCGATCGAGGGCACGTGGTCGTAGGGCGCGGCCATCAGGTGGCCGCTCGTGTAGGGGTAGGCGTTCAGCAGCGCAAAGCAGCGCTCGCCGCGGTGCAGGACGTGGCTCGCGCGCGCCTCGTCACCCTCCGAGGCCGCGGCGCGGCAGAAGATGCACTCCTCGGGGCTCGGCTCCCGGATGTAGTCGAGCCGCCACGGGGCCCAGAGTCGCTCACCGCTCACGGGGCGGCACTCTAGAGGAGCCGGGCGCCTAACCTCACTCACCCCTCCGCCGTGACGACCTCCATCCCGAACGAGACCCCCGCCGCCCCGGGGGCGCCGGCGCCCACCGCGCTGCCCGAGGCCCTTGCCGGCGCGCTCGTGTTCTTTGCCTCGGGGGCGGTGCTCGTGCTCGAGATCCTCGCCGGGCGGATGGTCGCGCCCTACGTCGGCGTGACCCTCGAGACCTACACGGCCATCATCGGCGTCGTGCTCGCGGGAATCGCCCTCGGGACATGGGCGGGGGGCCGGATCGCGGACTGGGTCGACCCGCGCCTCACGCTCGGCCCCGTCCTCATCGTCGGAGGCCTGCTCGCCCTCGCCACCCTGCCGGTGGTCCGAGCCCTCGGCGAGCTCACCGTCGCGCGCGGAGGCGGCAGCTCGATCGTGTTGCTCGCGCTGTTCGCGTTCCTCCCGCCGGCGGCGGTCCTGAGCTCGGTGACGCCCACGACGGTCAAGCTCCAGCTCGGGAGCCTGCGCGAGACCGGCGCCGTGGTGGGACGGCTGTCCGCCCTGGGGACGGCGGGTGCGCTCGTCGGCACGTTCCTCACCGGCTTCGCGCTCGTCGCCGAGCTCGCGACCACCCCGATCGTGCTCGCGGTGGGCGGTGCGCTCGTGACCGCCGGAGTCGTGCTGGCGGCGGTGCTACGCCGTGGACGCCTGAGCGCCGCGGCCCTGGGTGCCCTCCCCGTGGCACTTGCCCTGGGCGCCGCCGGCGTCGCGATCGGCGATCGCTGTCAGGTGGAGAGCGCCTACTACTGCGCCCGCGTCGAGGCCGATCCGAGCCGCCCGAGCGGTCGCCTCCTGCGCCTGGACACGCTGCGCCACTCCTATGTCGACCTGGCCGACCCGACCCGTCTCGAGTTCGACTACACCCAGCTGATCGGGGATGCGATCGACGTCTTTCGCCCGCCCGGGGCGCCCGTGGACGCGCTCCATATCGGCGGAGGCGGTTTCAGCATCCCGCGCTACCTCGAGGCCACGCGCCCCGGCTCACGGAGCCTGGTGCTCGAGCTCGACCCGGCGCTGCTCGAGCTCGCCCGCGAGCGCCTCGGCCTGCGCACGCGGCCGGAGCTCGCGGTGCGCACGGGCGACGCGCGCGTCGCCCTGGCCCGAGAGCGCAGCGGCACACGCGACCTCGTGGTCGGCGACGCGTTCGGCGGCGTCGCCGTCCCGTGGCACCTGACCACCCTCGAGGTCGTGCGCGAGGTCCGCCGCGCGCTCACCCCGCAGGGCATCTACGCGCTCAACGTGATCGACTATCCGCCGTCGCGCTTCGTGCGCGCCGAGGCGCGCACGCTCGCACGGGGGTTCCGCCACGTCGCGCTGCTCGCGCCGCCCGAGTCGGTGAGCGGAAGGTCGGGCGGGAACTTCGTGCTGCTCGCCTCTCAGGCACCGCTGCCCCTGAAAGGACTGCGCGAGCGAATCAGCGCCCGCGGCGGTGGCGAGGAGATGGTCACCGGCCGCGCGCTCGGGCGCTTCTTCGCCGGTGCCGTCGTGCTCACCGACGAGTACGCGCCCGTCGACCAGCTCCTGACGCCGGGCCTTCCTGCCGCGCGCGACTGACCCGCGCCGGCGCCACCCTCACAGCCAGCCGCGCCGACGGAAGTACCACAGCATGGCCACGAACAGCGCAAACATCCCTCCGAGGACCGCGAAGAAGCCGCCGAGCTCGCCCTCGCCGGGCACGCGCACGTTCATCCCCCAGATGCTCGCCACGAGCGTCAGGGGCAGGAGGATGGCGCTGACCCCAGTGAGGACGCGGAGGATGTCGTTGACCCGATGTGAGATCACCGACTCGTTGGTGTCCTCGAGCGCCTCGACCACCTCCTTGTAGTTCTCGAGCATGTCCCAGATGCGCTCTGAGGCGTCGCGGATGTCGTCGAAGTAGATCTCGAGGTCGCCGGCCAGGTAGCGGGCCTTCGTCCGCTCGAGGTCGCCCAGCACCGAGCGCTGGGGGCGGATGATCTTGCGGAAGTTGATGATCTCCTGCTTGACGTTCGAGATGTCGCGCACGGCCTCCTCGGAGCGGCCCTCGAAGATCGCCCCCTCGACGTCGTCGAGCTTGTGCCCGATCTTGCGCAGCATCGGAAAGCAGTAGTCGAAGGACTCGTCGACGATCCGGTAGAGCAGGTAGCCCGACCCCCGCGACAGAAGCGCCTCGCGCATCTCCTCGGACACGCGGCAGCGCTCGAACAGGTACTCGACGGGCTGAAGCGCCACGTTGGGGATGGTGATCAGGAAGTCCGGCCCGACGAAGATGTCGAGCTCGGCGGCGTTCAGGCGCCCGACCTGCTTGTCGAAGACCGGGAAGTTCAGGACGATGAACAGGTAGTCGTCGTACTCGTCGATCTTCGGGCGCTGGTTGCGCGAGCGCACGTCCTCGTGAGCGAGCGGGTGGAAGTCGAAGTGCTCCTCGAGCCAGGCGAGGTCGACCGAGCCCGGGTGCTCGAGGTTGACCCAGCGCAGGCCGCCGAGCTGGACTTGCTCGACGCGCGGCTCAGCCGGCGCGGGCGCGCGACCGTCGACCCGCGGGCGTGCGGGCCTCCTGAGGCGAGGCTTGGGGAGGTTGGGCATCGCGTCTCGACGGGTCTTCGGTCATCGCTGCGGTGAGTCTATCCGCGTCGACTGACGACCCGTGTGCTCTCCCCGGCGGGCGGCGCCGAGCCTCTCGAAGCGCTCGCCCCGCGCAGCAGCTCCTCCACCCTCTCAGCCTGGATGCGCACGTCGTGGCGCGCCGCCGCCCGGCGGGCGGCCGCGTTCGGGGAGGGAAGGGTCGTCGCGTGCTCGAGAGCGGCACGGATCGACTCGACGCTGGCGGGATCGACGAGTACACCCGACTCGGGGGTTACGAACTCCGGGGGACCGCCGACCGAGGTGGCGATCACCGGCCGCTCGCAGGCCATCGCCTCGAGAATGGCCTGCCCGAACGGCTCCTCGAGCGACGGCTGGCACAGGACGTCGCAGGCGGCGATCCACTCGGCGATCTCGGCGTGGGGAACCCGACCGACCAACCGCACGCCCGCCCGGCCTTCGATCCCAGGTCGCAGGGGTCCGTCGCCGATTACGATGAGCTGTCCGTACCCGAGCCGCTCGAACGCCTCGGCCAGCGCGACCACGTTCTTGCGCGCGTCGAGAGCGCCGACGAACAGGAAGAACGGCCGCTCGCCCTCCAGGCCGAGCCGCTCCCGGGCCTCCTCGCGCGCGCGGGCCCGGAAGCGATCGAGATCCACTCCGCAGTCGATCACCTCGACCTTCTTCGCCGCGAACGGCAGCCGGGCGGTCAGCTCGCGACGCAGGAAGTCGGAGACGGCGACGACCTTGTCCGCGCGCCGCAGAGTGGCGCGCGTCAATGCCCGGACGCCGCGGATGCGCCCGACGTTGCGCACGTCGGTCCCGTGGGCGGTCACCACCAGCGGAGCGCGCGCGATCACGGAGACCACGGCGGCCAGCGCGCCCGCGGGCACCAGGAAGTGGGCGTAGATCACGTCCGGGCGACGGCGCAGCGCCGAGCCGAGCGCCGCCCGGCCCAGGCGGGCGTACTTGAACGGCGAGCCGCCCCGCCGGTCGATCGTCGCGCGATCGATGCGATGCCCCCGGCGCTCGAGCTCCCCGGCCATCTGGGCGACGAAGGCACCGAAGTCCGGATCGCGCGGGCTCGGCCACATCTGGGAGATGACTAAGACCCGCAGGCGACCGGGGGGCGTGGGCTCGGGCAACTATTACGAGTTTATAGCCGGGCCCGCGGGAAAGGCCGCTCCGAAGCCTCTCGGCGGCCGGTTCGCTATCGTGTCGCTCACATAAGCCGTACGCATCGAGAGGGGTGGAGGGACTGGCCCAGTGAAGCCCCGGCAACCATCCGACGGCCGTGAAGGCCGCGGAACGGTGCCAACTCCAGCCAGGCTCCAGCCAAAGCCCTGGGTAGATGTGACAGAGCGCTCCTCCAGGGCCTCCGTCACGAAGGCAAAACCGACGGAGGTGTCTGACGTGAGAGGGAGTCGATGTAGAGTCGAGTCGCTCCGGTGCAAGGAATGCGCGCAGGAGTACCCGCTCGAAGCCCGATTCGTGTGCGACAACTGCTTCGGGCCGCTCGAGGTCGCCTACGACTTCTCGGGCCTCGACGCCGCCGAGACCCGGCGCAAGATCCAGGCCGGGCCCCAGACCATCTGGCGCTACGCGGACTTCCTGCCCTTCGAGCGGCCGCCCCAGACCGCGCTCGCGGCCGGGGTCACCCCGCTCATCAAGGCAGACCGTCTGGCCGAGCGACTCGGGCTTCGCGAGGTCTGGGTCAAGAACGACGCCGCCAACCCGACCCACTCCTTCAAGGACCGCGTGGTCACGGTGGCCGTCGCCAAGGCCCGGGAGCTCGGCTACGACGTCGTGGCCTGTGCCTCGACCGGCAACCTGGCCAACTCGGTCGCTGCGCACGCCGCGGCGGCCGGCCTCGAGTCCTACGTCTTCATCCCCTCTGATCTCGAGGAGCAGAAGATCCTTGCCACCGGGGTCTACGGGACCCACCTGGTCGCCGTGCGCGGCTCCTACGACGACGTCAACCGACTGTGCACCGAGCTCTCCTTCGAGCGGGACTGGGCGTTCGTGAACGTCAACGTACGTCCCTACTACGCGGAGGGGTCGAAGACCCTCGGCTACGAGATCGCCGAGCAGCTCGGCTGGGAGCTCCCCGACCGCGTCGTCGTACCGATCGCCTCCGGCTCGCTGTTCACGAAGGTCGCGCAGGGATTCGAGGAGTGGCTCGACATCGGCCTGATCAAGGGTGACCTGCCGGTCATGAACGGTGCCCAGGCCGCCGGTTGCTCGCCCGTGGCGCGGGCGTTCGCCGACGACATGTCCGTCTGTCGCCCCGTCCGCCCCGACACCATCGCCAAGTCGCTCGCCATCGGCGACCCCGCCGACGGCCCGTACGCCCTCGAGCTCGCGCGGCGCTCGGGCGGAGGTATCGAAGCCGTCTGCGACGACGAGATCCGGGATGGCATTCGGCTTCTGGCCGAGACCACCGGCATCTTTACCGAGACCGCCGGCGGTGTGACCACCGCGGTGCTAAGCCGGCTCGCCGAGCGCGGGGACATCGACCCCGCCGAGCGCGTCGTGGCGACCATCACCGGTGAGGGGCTCAAGACCCTCGACGCCGTGCGCGGCAGCTTCGAGACCTACGAGATCGAGCCGCGGGCGGACGCGTTCGCCGAGGCGGTTGAGGGCGATCGGGTAGTGGCGTAGCTAGCCGTCGGGACCGGGGGTTTCGATCGGTTATAAATCCGCGCCATGGCGATCACGGTCAAGATTCCCACCCAGCTGCGCAGCGTCACTTCCGGCGAGGCGGAGGCCGACGTCGATGCGGCCGCAACGGTCGGCGAGGTCCTCGACGGTCTCTACGAGCGCTACGACGGCCTGCGCGAGCGGATCGCCGAGGACGGCGGACTGAGACGGTTCGTCAACGTCTACGTGCAGGGTGAGGACATCCGCTTCCTCGACGGGCTCGACACCCAGGTCGAGGACGGCGATGAGGTCACGATCCTACCGGCGGTCGCGGGGGGCTAGCCCTGCGGCGCGGCGCTACGGCCGCTGGGCCCTGATCTACCGGGCTGACCGCCGGTGAGCGACTTCGTCCTCGAGCCGGCCGGCCCCTTCGACCTCTCGGCGGCCGTCCGCTTCATCGCGGGCTGGCCTCCGGCCGCCCGTTCCGACGCCGCGACAGGGAGCGAGCGCATCCTTCGCCTGGCCTTCCCGGTCGACGACTGGAGCGGGCACGCCGGCGTCGTCCTGCGTCAGAGCCGAGCCAACGGGCCGGTGGAGGGGGAGATCGCCTCGAGCACCGCCGGCGACCCCCGCCGCGTCCGCGACCAGGCGGCCCGTATCGTCTCCCTCGACCACAACCCGCGCGGCTACGCCGACCTCGGCGAGCGCGACGAGGTCGTGGGCAGTCGCCAGCGCGAGTCGGGCTGGCTGCGCCCCGTCCTCTTTCACTCGTCTACGAGGCCGCCTGCTGGGCCGTCCTCTCGGCCCGGACCCGTCAGTCGCAGGCCGCTCGCATCCGCGACGAGCTTTCGGCCACCCGCGGGGCGCGGGTGCGGGTTGGCGGCGAGGTCTCCTCGGCTTTCCCGACCCGGAGCGGCTCTTGGGCGTAAGGGCGGCGCGAGGGTTGAGCGAGGAGAAGCTCAAACGCTTGTACGGCGTGGCCGAAATCGCACTCGGCGGCCACATCGACCGCGACCGCCTGCTCTCGGCCCCCCACGACGAGGCGCTCGCCACCTTGCAGGCGATCAGGGGGATCGGCCCGTTCTGGGCCGAGGGGATCCTGTTGCGGGCGGTCGGAACGACCGACGCCCTGGCCCTCGGCGAGAAGCGCGGGCGCCTGGCCGCGGCCGAGGCCTACGGGGCACCGGAGGTCGTCGACGACGACGAGGCCTATATCGCGCTGGCCGAGCGCTGGCGGCCGTTTCGCACGTGGGGGGTCGCGGTCCTGCGGCGAGCGACGGCATGAGCTACCGGGTCGGCGAGCAGAGCGGCTACTAGCCTGCGACCGATAGCTCCCGCGGAATCATTCCCGAGCGGCCCGGCGTGCCCAACAGACCGCCTGAGCGTCGCGGCACCTCTTCGGCGACTAGGGTGAGGCCCGTTGCCGGCGAGGACGCACAGCCGGGGCCCCGCGAGCGCGGCGCCCCTGTCAAGCCAGCCGCTGGTGCTAGAGGAAAAGGACGATCACGATGATGACGATGATCAGGAGCACCCCTGCGCTGCCGATGTAGACCCCCATGACTCACCTCCCGTTATGGTCTGGAGCTGAGTTACCCGCCCTCCGGTCGGGCAATCTTCACCGGCCTGGCTGGGTAACAATGGCCGCGCCCCTCGGCGGACGGTATCCGGCGAAGTCTTCCGCTTGGTCGCTCCCCCCGTCACCGTTCCGCCCGCCGCTCGGTCAGAGACCATGAGCACTCGCGGTTGTGAGGAGCTGGCGCCTGCGGGCCGTTTGGTCTGCCAGTGTCACGCCCTCGACCGGCGAGGCAGGGGCACCGCGCGGTCGGGGCGCGGAAGTCGCGTATCGATGCGAGCTATGAGGCTTCGCCGCCGATCGGTCCGGCCCCGCAACGCCACCGCCGACTGCGGGTTGTAACCGGCAAGCCCACGCGACGCTGGCGCTAGCGCCGCTCCGGGGCAAGCCGCTGGAAGGCATCTCACGGACCAGCCGAATGGCTCGGGTCCGGGCCGGTGTGACGCAGATCTCCGGGTCAGCGTCGCGTCGGCTGCCTTAGACCGCCAGGAGGCGCTCTCGCCCGGAGAGTCTGTGCGTCCGGTCTCCGCGCTGGTCGAGCACGAACGTCAGCGCGAGGTGGACCATGACCACCATCCCAACACGAGCGCGAGCCGCGGGCGTCGAAGGCTGACGACGGCCACCGCGGCCGATCCGAAGATGACGAGCTCCAAGTGGGCGATCCGCCACGACATTTATCCGGATCTCGGCGTGCCGTCTGCCTGTACTGTGTCGCTTGAAATCCTCGAGACGGAGAGGGGGTTCCGATGGCCTCCATGGGCTGCTACAGGTGCTTGCTCGAGCACGGTTCTGACGGGGTGCGGGCGCGTGGGACGCGGGTACCGCCGCCGCCGATTGCAGGCCCCGAAGGGGCGGCAGCTCAAGGTTGGGTCGACTTCGAGGACGAAGAAGGCAACTTCCAAGGCTCGGTCTGCCCAGAATGCCTGACCGCAGACGAGCGCGCCGCTGCGGTGCTCACCGAACGGGTCGTGGGTGCTCCAGACCCATTCGACGAATCTGGCCACGCTGAAGATACGATCTTGGTCTCGGCAGTACTCAGGGGGGAGTCTTGGAGCCTCTGGCCCGACACCGTGCCCGAGACGTGGCAGGGGCGACGCTGACGGCCCGCCGCAACAGGCCGGCCGCGGCTACATCGTCGAGCGAAAGGGCAACTGCCGCCACGGTCAACCGAAAGATCCGATGGCGGGTGAATCGCCGGTAGCCAGGAAGGCTAAGCAGGCGGGTGCGGAGCGGTCACCCGAAGAACCGGCGGTTCTAACCCAATCCGCTAAAGGTTTTCGAGTATCCGCCGATAGCGCAAGGGTGAGCTGGGCACTTATCGCCCCCGCTGCCTGGCTGACGGGGACAGCGGTGGTCGCACTGTTTGCGTGGGCTTTGGCCCGTTCGGCGGCGATCGGAGATCGAGAGGAGGCGGAGCAGGCGGGCTTTGCGCGCACTCTTGAAGCCGATAAGCCAGCGCTTGACCGTCGTGGCGGCCCGGAAGACAGGCGAGCGGCTACTCGACCGTGGGCGAGGAGTTCGCCCGGCAGGCGAACCGAAGATGCTCTCCGGCAGGACCTCGCCGACGCTCGGCGCGCGCTACAAGATGCGAGGCCAAGCTAGCCGAGTTCGAGGCCCGTCGGTCGGCCTAAGTGGGCTGGGTGGACCAGCGGCCCGACGGGCCAGAGGTGCAAGCTCAAGTGCGTTGAGCGCTCGTCTCGGACAGCGGACTCGGCTGTACAAGCGGTCAATGCTCCACGCGCCCGGCAGGATTCGAACCTGCGACTTCTGCCTCCGGAGGGCAGCGCTCTATCCACTGAGCTACGGGCGCCTCGGTCGAGTCTACCTTCGGCCGGACAGCTGCTTGACTTACGGCGTGCCCGTCGCCTTCGTCAGCGGCGCCAATCGTGGGATCGGCCGCGAGGTCGCCGCCGGCTCGCCGAGTGGGGATAAACGGTGTCCCTCACCGCCCCGCCGAACCCAGGCCGACCGCTGGGGAGGAGGTCGGCGGCGCGCGCGGTCGAGGCGTTACTCAACCCGACGGCCCGACCCTCGCGAGTGAGCGCGCGGAGGAGGGCGTGCTCGTGAGCTCGGCGTGTCCGGCGTTCGTGACCACGCAGCCGGGCGGACCGACGGGAGCCACGAAGCCGATCGAGGACGGTCCCGCGCTGCTCGTGGGACTCGCCGCACTCCTGGACGAACGTCCGACCGGGGGCGTCTTCGAGGACGGCCGGGCGGTTGCCCTCTGAGCCGATCCGGCGGGGGAGGAGGGCACGGGGAGGTCGGGCCCGCGCGCATCGCCATCCTCGCCGACACCCACATGCCGCGCGGATCGCGCCGGCTGCCGCAGGCGTGTCTGGAGCGCCTCCACGGGGCGGACCTCATCGTCCACGTCGGCGACTTCGTGACGGCCGGCGTCCTCGCGGAGATCGCGGCCATCGGCCCGCCGGTCATAGCGGTGTACGGCAACGTCGACGACGAGGCGCTGCGCCGCGACCTGCCGGAGGAGCGCGTGCTCGAGCTCGCCGGAGCTCGCGTCGGGCTCGTCCACGACGCCGGGCCGGCGCGCGGACGCCTCGGACGGCTGCGCCGGCGGTTTCCGGACACCGATGCGGCGGTGTTCGGACACTCGCACCTTCCGCTGCACGAGCGCGAAAGCGACTTTCAGATCTTCAACCCCGGAAGCCCAACCGAGCGCCGGCGCGCTCCGCACCGCTCGATGGGGCTGGCGACCGTGGGGGAGGGAGAGATCCGCTTCGAGCACGTGCCGCTCGATTAGATACGCGCCATGGACCTCGACGTCCTGTTCCTCGGCACCGCCGGCTCAGTGCCCACGGCGCGCCGCGCCCTGCCCGCCACCCTCGTCCGGCGGGGCGGCGACCGGCTGCTCTTCGACTGCGGCGAGGGCACCCAGCGCCAGCTTCTGCGCTCGGTCGGCCTGATCGAGCTCGAGGAGATCTTCCTCACCCACTTCCACGCCGACCACGTCCTCGGTATTCCCGGCCTGCTCAAGACCTACGGGCTCCGGGGACGAGAGCAGCCGCTGACCGTCTACGGACCCCGAGGCCTCGAGCGCCTCTTCCGGACGCTCGAGCCGGTGATCGGGCGGCTGCCCTTCGAGCTGCGGCTCGTCGAGCTGGGCCCTAAGGACGAGCTTTCGCGCGACGGCTACCGGATCGGCGCCTTCGAAGTGAGCCACGGGGTGCGCGCCCTGGGCTACGCGGTCGTCGAGGACGACCGCCCGGGCCGCTTCGACGAGGCTCGGGCACGGGCGCTCGGGGTCGCGCCCGGGCCCGACTTCGGCCGGCTGCAGCGCGGGGAGGCGGTTGGCGGTCCGAAAGGGGAGGTAGCCCCGGACGAGGTCCTGGGCGAGCCGCGCCGGGGACGCACGGTCGTCCTCCCCGGCGACACGGCTCCCTACGAGACCACGCTTGCCGCCTCCTGGCGCGCCGACCTGCTGGTCCACGAGGCGACCTTCACCGACGAAGAGGCCGACCGCGCTCGCGAGACCCGACACTCCACCGCGCGCGGCGCCGCCGAGCTCGCCGCCCGCGCCGAGGTGGCGATGCTCGCCCTGACCCACGTCTCTCCGCGCTACGGAGGACGCGAGCTGCGCGAGGAGTCCCGGGCGGTCTTCGCGCCGACGATCGTCCCGCGCGACTTCGATCGCGTGGAGATCCCGTTTCCGGAACGCGGAGCCCCGGCGCACGTACGCGCCGACGCCCCGTCGCCGCGCGGCTGACCTACCCCGCGCGGACTCCGGCCGAGGCCGGGCTTCGGTTGCGACGCCGAGCCTCTCGGTCACGAAGTCCGTCCGGGCGCCCTGCTAGCTTCGGTCTTCGCAAGGCCCTTTAACCCGGTCCAGCGAGGCCAGGAAGGACCCATCGACTTGGAGAAGATCGTCCTCGACGCCGAGGATGTACGGCGTACGCTCGCGCGCATCAGCCACGAGGTAGTGGAGCGCACGGGCGGACGCGGGCTCGCGGTGGTTGGCGTGCACCGGCGGGGAGCGGTGATCGCGAGCCGGCTCCAAGCGCGTCTGCTCGAGCTCTGCGAGGAACCCGTTCCGCTCGGGGAAGTCGACATCTCCTTCTACCGCGACGATGTCGGCCTGCGCTCGTCCTCGCGTCAGCCGGTCGTCCACGCCTCGCACGTCGAGTTCCCGCTCGAGAACCGAACGGTCGTGCTCGTCGACGACGTCCTCTACACCGGCCGGACGGCGCGTGCCGCGATCGACGCCCTGTTCGACTACGGCCGTCCGGAGCGCGTGCAGCTCGCCGTGCTCGCCGACCGCGGCCACCGCGAGCTGCCGATCCGCCCCGACTACGTGGGCAAGAACCTCCCGACGGCTCGCGCCGAACGAGTCAACGTACGGGTCGATGAGCTCGACGGGGTCGATGAGGTGACGATCGCCGAGGCGCCAGGGGAAAACGCGGCGGACGGCGCCTCACCGCGGGGGGCTGGGGTGGTGCGCTCGTGAGGCGCTCGCTCGTGTCGGTCGAGGACCTCACGCGCGCCGACATCGAGCGCATCCTCGACCGGGCCCAAAGCTTCGCCGAGGTCTCGGGGCGCGCGATCAAGAAGGTGCCGGCCCTGCGTGGTCGCACGGTGCTGAACCTCTTCTACGAGGCCTCGACCCGCACGAGCTCCTCGTTCGAGCTCGCCGCCAAGCGTCTCTCGGCCGACTTCGTCAGCGTGCGCGCGCAGGGTTCGGCGGTTGACAAGGGCGAGTCGCTCAAGGACACCGTCCGCACGCTCTCGGCCTACGACCCGGCGCTCGTCGTCATCCGGTCGCCGTGGGCCGGGGCGGCGGAGCTCGTCGCGCGCTGGGCTCCGGCGGCGGTGGTCAACGCCGGCGACGGCAAGCGCGAGCACCCGACCCAGGCGCTCCTCGACCTCTACACGCTCTGGCAGCGCGTCGGCGCGCTCGACGGGCTCAAGGTGTGGATCGTGGGCGACGTCCTCCACAGCCGGGTTGCGCGCTCGAACGTCCTCGCCTTCAGACGCATGGGCTGCGAGGTGACGGTCGCCGGGCCGCCCACGCTCGTCCCCCGCGAGATCGAGTCGCTCGGGTGCCGGGTGCGCGCGTCGCTCGACGAGCTCGCGGAGGCCGACGTGGTCTACGCGCTGCGCATGCAGCGCGAGCGCATGGAGGGAGCCTTCGTCCCCTCGCTGCGAGAGTACGCCGCGCGTTATCAGATCGACGGCCGGCGACTCAGCCCGCAACAGGTCCTCATGCATCCGGGGCCGGTGAACCGAGGGGTCGAGCTCTCGGCGGAGGTGATCGACTCGCCCCAGGCTCTGATCGCCCAGCAGGTCGAGGCGGGGGTGGTGGTTCGGATGGCGGTTCTGTACGAGCTGCTGGCGAGTGGAGGGCAGCAGGAGCCCGCGGCCGGGCTCGGCCTTCAAGCGCCCGTCCCCGCGGTCGTCGAGGTCGCGGGGCAGTCGGCGTGAGCGGTCGGCTCGACGGCGCCGGCTCGCGCCCGGCTGCCGAGCTCGACGCCCGCGCTGCCCCGGGGGCCACGCTCCTCATGCGCGGGGCCCACCTGCTCGACCCGCGCACCGGGCTCGACGGTCCCGGCGACCTGCTCGTCCGCGACGGCCGCATCGCCGAGCTCGGCGCACCGGGATCGCTCGAGGCGCCTCCCGAGGCCGAGGAGCTCGACGCCACCGGCCTCCACGCCTTCCCGGCCTTCTTCGACCCTCACGTGCACCTGCGGATGCCCGGGCGTGAGGACGAGGAGGACGTCGAGTCGGGGACCCGGGCGGCGGCCGCGGGAGGCTTCGGGGGGATCCTCGCCATGCCCAACACCGACCCAGTCGTCGACACCGCGCCGGTGCTCCGCTCCCTGCGCGAGCGGGCGCGGGCCGAGGCGCACGTCCCGGTCGGCTTCCTGGCCGCGATTACCCGGGACCAGGCCGGTACCGAGCTCACCGAGATGGCCGACCTCGCCGATGCGGGGGCGGTCGCCTTCACCGACGACGGCCTGCCCGTTCGCTCCGCCGGTGTGCTGCGGATGGCACTCCAGTACCAGCGCCTCGCCGGACTCCCGATCGCCCTGCACGAGGAAGACCCCGAGCTCTCGGGCGCGGGCGCCATGCACGAGGGAGCGGTGTCGGCCCTGCTCGGGGTGGCCGGGATCCCCTCGATCTCCGAGTCGACGATGGTGGCCCGCGACGCCGCCCTCGCCGGCTACGAGGGGGGGCGCGTACACGTACAGCATCTCTCGGCGCGCGAGTCCGTCGAGGCCGTCGAGCGCGCAAAGGCGGCGGGCGTGGCGATCACCGCGGAGGCCACTCCTCATCACCTCGTGCTCATCGACGAGGACGTTCGCACCCTCGACACCACGCGCAAGATGAACCCGCCGCTGCGCGCCGACGCCGATCGGCGCGCCCTCGTCGAGGGACTTCGCTCGGGCGCAATCGACTGCGTGGCCACCGACCACGCCCCGCACGCGCGCGAGGAGAAGGAGGAGCCGTTCGAGCTCGCCCCCATGGGGACGATCGGGCTCGAGACCGCGTTCGCCGCGCTGCACACCGAGCTCGTCCTCCCGGGCGTGCTCCCGCTCGGCGTCGTAGTCGAGCGGATGACCGCGGGGGCGGACCTCTTCGGCCTGCCGGCCCCCGCGCTTCGAGTGGGGACGGAGGCAAGCGTGTCCCTCGTCGATCTGTCGGCTTCGTGGATCGTCGGCGAGCCGGGCTATCAAAGCCGCTCGGAGAACTCGTGCTTCGCAAGTCGGCGGCTCACGGGCGCGGTGCGCCTGACCCTCGCGGGTGGAGCCGTCGCCTGGCGCACCCCGGCACTCGCGGAGAGTCTCGCGCTCGCGGAAAGCCCGGCGTGAGCATGCCCGGTGCCTACCTGCTGCTCGAGGACGGCACCCGCTTCGATGGCGACGCGGCGGGCGCGCTCTTCGTCACGACCGGGGAGGTTGTCTTCAACACCGCGATGTCTGGCTACCAGGAGGCGGTCACCGACCCGAGCTACCGCGGCCAGATCCTCGTCTTCACCTATCCGCTCGTCGGCAACTACGGGGTCTCGGCGCAGGCCCAGGAGTCGGACTCGGTGCACGTGCGCGGGGTGGTCATGCGCGAGGGAATCGACCGCGAGGATGCGCCCGGCGCGGAGGGGGGCTGGCTCACCTGGCTCGCCGACTGTGGGATCCCCGCGCTCGTCGGGACCGACACCCGCGCGCTCGTTCGCCACATCCGCGACAAGGGGGCGATGCGCGGCGGAATCTTCGGAGCCGAGGTCTCGGACGGCGAGGCGATGGACCGGGTCCGCGCCGAGCCGCCGATGCACGGGCAGGACCTCGCGGGGGAGGTCTCGCCCGCCCAGCCGATCGTCCTCGACCCCGAGAACCCCGGGCCGCGGGTGGTGGCGATCGACACCGGGATCAAGGACTCGATCGTCGAGCACCTGCGCCGCCGCGGCGCGCGCGTCGAGCTCCACCCCTGCCGTACGAGCGCCGAGGACCTGCTCGCCCGCTCGCCCGACGCCGTCTTCCTGGCCAACGGCCCGGGCGACCCCGCCGCGCTCGACCACGTGGTCGCCACCGTGCGCGACTTGGTGGGCAGGGTCCCGGTCTTCGGCATCTGCATGGGCCACCAGCTCCTGTGCCGGGCGGTCGGGCTCGACACGTTCAAGCTGCCCTTCGGCCACCGCGGCTCGAACCACCCGGTCAAGGACCTCTCGAGCGGCCGCATCGACGTTACCTCGCAGAACCACGGCTTCGCGGTGGTCGGCCCGGGCGGCGAGCAGCGCATGACCGCCGACGAGCCGGTCCGGTGGGAGACCGACTTCGGCGCCGCGGAGCTCTCCCACGTCAACCTCTACGACCGCACGGTCGAGGGCCTCGCGCTCCGCGACGTGTCGTCGGCGACTGCTCAGTATCACCCCGAGGCCGGGCCGGGACCGCACGACGCGACCTATCTGTTCGATCGCTACCTGGAGCTCGTGAGCTGACCTGCGCCCGTGTCTAGACGCGACGACATAGACCGCATCCTCATCCTCGGCTCCGGCCCGATCCGCATCGGCCAGGCCGCCGAGTTCGACTACTCGGGCGCCCAGGCGTGCAAGGTCCTGCTCGAGGAGGGCTATGAGGTCGTGCTCGTCAACTCGAACCCGGCGACGATCATGACCGACCCCGAGTTCGCCACGTCGACCTACATCGAGCCGCTCACGCCCGCCTCGGTGGCACGGGTCATCGAGCGTGAGCGCCCCGACGCGCTGCTGCCCACGCTCGGTGGCGGAACCGCGCTCAACCTGGCGCGAGCGCTCACCGACGACGGGACGCTCGAGCGCCTCGGCTGCGAGCTGATCGGGGCGAGCCACGACGCCATCCTGCGCGCGGAGGATCGCCTGCTCTTCCGCCAGACCATCGAGGGCGCGGGGATGCGCGTGCCCGGCTCGGAGGTCGTCACGTCGATGGCCGAGGGCGAGCGCGTGCTCGCGGCCGTGGGACTCCCCGCGATCATCCGTCCCGGCTTCACCATGGGTGGCGAGGGGGGAGGCATCGCCCGCGACGCCACGGAGTTCCGCGAGCGCGTCGCCGAGGGCCTCGCCGCGAGCCCCATCGGTCAGGTCCTCGTCGAGGAGTCGGTCATCGGCTGGGGCGAGTTCGAGCTCGAGGTCATGCGCGACCGCCTCGACAACGTCGTCGTCGTGTGCTCGATCGAGAACGTCGACCCGATGGGCGTCCACACCGGCGACTCGGTCACCGTCGCCCCTCAGCAGACGCTCACCGATCGTCAGTACCAGGCCCTGCGCGACCAGGCACTCGCGGTCATCCGAGCGGTCGGCGTCGAGACCGGCGGATCCAACATCCAGTTCGCGGTCAACCGCGAGACCGACGAGATCGTGGTGATCGAGATGAACCCGCGCGTCTCGCGGTCCTCGGCGCTCGCCTCAAAGGCCACCGGTTTTCCGATCGCCAAGATCGCCGCGCGCCTCGCCGTCGGCTACGCGCTCGACGAGATCCCCAACGACATCACTCGGGCCACCCCGGCAAGCTTCGAGCCGACGATCGACTACGTGGTCGTCAAGTGGCCGCGGTTCGCGTTCGAGAAGTTCCCGGGAGCGGGCGGGCAGCTGTCGACCCACATGCAGTCCGTCGGGGAGGCGATGGCGATCGGGCGGACCTTCAAGCAGGCGTTCGTGAAGGCGGTGCGCTCGCGCGAGCTCGATGTCGAGGCCGTCCCGCCCGACGACACCGATGAGCTGCTGACCCGGCTCGAGACACCCGCGCCCGACCGGTACGAGCTGCTGCTGACCGCCCTGCGGCGGGGCACGTCGCAGGAGGAGATCTCCCGCCGCACCGGGATCGACCCGTGGTTCGTCGCCGAGCTCGCCGCCCTGGCCGACGGCGAGGACCCGGAGGCCGGGCGCCTGCGGACGTTCAAGGCGGTCGACACCTGCGCCGCCGAGTTCGAGGCCGAGACCCCCTACTACTACTCGGGATGGGAACGGCCGGGGCCCGCCGGCCCGCGCCACGAGGTGCGCCGGGGCACGCGGCCGAGCGTCGTCATCCTCGGCGCCGGCCCCAACCGCATCGGCCAGGGGATCGAGTTCGACTACTGCTGCGTCCACGCCGCCTTGACCGTGCGCGCGTCCGGGCGCGACGCCGTCATGGTCAACTGCAACCCCGAGACGGTCTCGACCGATTACGACACGAGCGACCGCCTCTACTTCGAGCCGCTTGCTCTCGACGACGTGCTCGGGGTCGTCGAGCTCGAGCGCCCGGAGGGCGTGATCGTCCAGTTCGGCGGCCAGACCCCGCTCAAGCTCGCGCGCGGGCTCGCCGACGCGGGTGTGCCCCTGCTCGGGACGCCGGTCGAATCGATCGACCTCGCCGAGGACCGGCCGAGCTTCGGGCGCCTGTGCGCCGAGCTCGGGCTCGAGTTACCCCCCTACGCCACCGTCGATTCCCCCCGGCAGGCGCTCGAGGCCGCCGAGGGAGTCGGTTACCCGCTTCTCGTGCGGCCCTCCTACGTGCTGGGGGGACGGGCGATGGAGATCTGCTACTCCGCCGACGGGCTCGCCGACTACCTGCGGCGCGCGGCTTCGGCCGGCCCGATCTACCTGGACCGCTTTCTCGAGCACGCGATCGAGATCGACGTCGACGCGCTGTGCGACGGCCACGAGGTCCGGCTCGGGGGCATCTTGCAACACGTCGAGGAGGCGGGCGTCCACTCCGGTGACTCGGCGTGCGTCCTGCCGCCGATGTCGCTCGGAGGCGAGATGCTCGACCGCATCGAGGAGGCGACCCGCGCGCTGGCGTTGCGTCTCGGGGTCGTCGGCCTGATCAACATCCAGCTGGCCATACACGGCGACGAGGACCTGTACGTGATCGAGGCCAACCCACGGGCCTCGCGTACGGTGCCGTTCGTCTCGAAGGCGGTCGGCGTGCCGCTCGCGAAGCTCGCCTGCCGGCTCATGCTCGGCGAGCGCCTGCGCGATCTCGACCTCCCCGCGCGAGCCTCGGCCCCGAGGCACGTCTCGGTCAAGGAGGCGGTCCTCCCCTTCGACCGCTTCCCCCAGGCCGACACCGTGCTCGGCCCCGAGATGAAGTCGACGGGCGAGGTCATGGGAATCGCCGACGACTATCCGGCCGCCTTCGGCAAGGCCCAGATCGCCGCGGGATCCGAGCTGCCTGCCGCGGGAGCGGTCTTCATCACGGTCACCGACCGCGACAAGCCGGCGGCCACCCAGCTCGCGGCCGCCCTCGGCGACCTGGGCTTTCGCATCTACGCCACCGCCGGCACCGCGCAGGCGATCCGCGGGGTCGGCGTGCCCGTCGAGCGGGTCGCGAAGATCCAGGACGGCTCCCCGAACGTCGTCGACCTGATCCAGTCGGGTGGGGTGGACCTCGTCATCAACACCCCGACGGGCTCGGGCGCCCGCGTCGACGGCTACGAGATCCGCCGCGCGGCGACCGCGCGCGGGGTCCCGTGCATCACCACGATGACCGGCGCGAGCGCCGCCCAGCGGGCGATCGTGGCCATGCGCCGTGGCGAGTCGGAGCCGAGGTCGCTGCAGGAGCTCCACGCCGAACGCGGTGGCTTCGCCGCGGCCGCCTCTGCGGGGTCTGTCCCAGCCGCGAGCGCACCCGCCCGGCGATGAGCCCGGGCGCCGAGACGCTCGCGAGCGGCGAGCGGCGAACCCGCGCCCCGTTCGGGCGCCGCCTCGCCCGCGTTGCCGACGGCGAGGACCACGGCGCCTACCGCCTCCTCTGGGCGACCGACCCCGGCGGCCCGTCCGACCCGTGCCCCGGCCAGTTCTACATGCTCGCCGCGGCCTCGGGCTGGGGCGGAGGAGAGGACGGGCGGCCCTACCTTCCGCGCGCCTTCTCCCAAGCCCGCGTCGCGCACGACCGCTACGGCGCCCAGCGCCTCGGGTTCCTGCTCGAGGCGATCGGGCCGGGAACCGACCGCCTCGCCAGGCTCGAGCGAGGAGACGAGCTCTGGCTCGCCGGACCGTTCGGGACCGGCTTTCGACCACCCGGCCCCACACCGGACGCGGATCGGGCGGTGCTCGTCGGTGGCGGAATCGGCTCCGCGCCGATCCTGGCCCTCGCCGACGAGCTCGGCCGGGACGCCACCGTCCTGCTCGGCTTTCGCTCCGCCCGTCACGCCGCCGCGGCGAGCCTCTTCGACGCCGGGCCTCGCGTGGCCACCGACGACGGGTCGGTCGGGCACCACGCGCTCGTCACCGACTTCCTGCGCGACGAGCTCGACCGCGACGCTCGCGCCACCGTCCTCGCCTGCGGGCCGCCGCCGATGCTCGAGGCCGTGCGCGCCCTCTGTGCCGCCCGTGGGGTCGAGGCCCAGCTTGCGCTCGAGTCGGGGATGGCCTGCGGCTACGGAGCCTGCTTTGGCTGCGCGGTCCCTACCCGCGACGGTTTCCTGCGCCTGTGCCTGGACGGACCGGTGCTCGACGCCGCCCAACTCGAGACCGCGCTCTTCGAGGGAGCAGGGCACTGACGGCCGCAGCCGACCCATCCCTCGGCGGTGCTAGGCCGACGGCGGCCGGGAACGGGAAGCTCCCCGCCGGCCTCCCGGCGGTCGACCTCTGCGGCGTCCGCCTGGCCGGGCCGGTCCTCAACGGCTCCGGCACCTTCGATGCGATCGCGGCCTGGCGCGCCTTCGGCGACGAGCTCATCGAGCGGTTTCCCTTCCACGCGTTTGTCTCGAAGACCATCACCCTCGCTCCCCGGGCCGGCAACCCGCCGCCGCGGCTTTGGGAGACGGCATCTGGCCTGCTCAACTCGATCGGACTCCCCAACAAGGGCCTCGAAGGCTTCCTGGCCGAGGACCTGCCTATCCTCGCCCGCCTCCCGGTGCCGCTCGTCGTCTCGGTGATGGGCTTCGACCGCGCGGAGCTCGGCGAGCTCGTCGCCAGGGTGGGCATGCGGCCCGAGGTCGCGCTCGTAGAGCTCAACTTCTCCTGCCCCAACGTGGAGACCGGACTCGAGATGGGCGCCGAGCCGAGCGAGGCGGCCCGCGCCGTCGACCACGTGCGGTCCCTCACCGACGTTCCGCTCGTCGTCAAGCTGAGCCCGACCGCCGCGGAGCCCACGGCGGTGGCGGCCGCGGCAAAGGATGCCGGAGCTGACGCGGTCTCGCTTATCAACACCCTCAGGGGTTCGGCCCTCAACCCGCGCACCCGGCTCTCGTGGCTCGGCGGCGGCACGGGCGGTCTCTCGGGACCCGCGGTCCGTTCGGTGGCGCTCGGCCAGGTGGCCGCCGTCGCCCGGGGAGTGCGCGTGCCCGTGATCGGCATGGGGGGGGTCGCGAGCGGTGCCCACGCCGCCGACTTGCTCGCCGCCGGCGCTACCGCGGTGGCTGTCGGGACCGAGAGCTTCCGCGACCCGCGGGCCGGTGGACGGATCTCCGAGGAGCTTGCCGAAGTCCTCGCTCACAGCGATTTTTCCGAGTTGGCGTCATCGGGCGCCTCAGCGGCCGTAGCACGGGAAATACCTGCAAATCCACAGTAAACCGTCAACCAATGCTCGAATGGCGAAGGCTTAGGTTGAGCTAGAGGCTTTTTTAGGCGGCGGAGCCTCCGTCGACGTGTTGAGTGGCATCGATCCCTGTAGAATCGCCGCGCATGTCGCCGGCCGCCCCCTCCCCGCCCACGACCGCCTCCGGACGGTCGGGCGCGCCGCCGGAGCGCTCGTTCGCCCAGCAGATGGACGCGCTGCAGCGAGCCAACGAGATCCGCAGCGCGCGCGCCCAGCTCAAGCGCAACCTCAAGGCCGGGCGCGTGCAGATCCACGGAGTACTGCTCGATCCGCCCGAGTACTTGCAGAACGCCAAGGTCTCGGAGCTGCTGCTCTCGGTGCCCAAGTACGGGCGCGTGAAGGTCAACCGCCTGCTCACTCAGTGCCGTATCTCGCCGAGCAAGACGCTGGGTGGCCTCTCCGAGCGCCAGCGGCAAGAGCTCGTCGGCAACCTCCGGCGATAGGCGCCCGACCCGCTCACGTACTTGTCGTCACCGGCCCGTCCGGGGTGGGGAAGGGCACGCTGATCCGCGCGCTGCGCGAGCGCTTTCCGGGCCTCGAGCTGTCGATCTCGGCCACGACCCGGCCGGAGCGCCCGGGCGAGGTCGACGGGCGCGACTACTGGTTCCTGTCGTCCGAGGAGTTCGAGCGGCGGGTCGCTGCCGACGCGTTCCTGGAGCATGCGACCTACGCCGGCAACCGCTACGGGACACTGCGCTCGGAGATCGAGCGCGCGGCTCCTCGGCCCGGAAGCCGCGACCGCCCCGGGGGGGTCGCCGGGCTCGTGCTCGAGATCGAGGTCGAAGGTGCGCGGCAGGTCCGTACCGCTCTCCCCGAGGCGGTCCAAGTGTTCGTCGCGCCGCCGTCGCTCGACGCTCTGCGCACCCGGCTCGCCGGCCGCGGCAGCGACTCCGCCCGGCAGATCGAGGACCGGCTCGAGCTCGCCCGGAGAGAGCTCGGTGCCCGGGACGAATTCGAGCACGTGGTGGTAAACGACCGCCTCGAGCGGGCCGCCGAGGAGCTGGCCGAGCTCGTCGCTAGAGTCTGGGATTCGCCCGGGAAAGGAACATGACGTGATCAAGCCCCGCCTCGACACCCTCGTCGCCGATAACCGCGCCGACTCTCACTACGCCGCCGTGATCATCGCCGCCAAGCGGGCCCGCCAGATCAACGCCTACTATCAGAGCCTTGGCGAGGGCGCCTTCGAGGAGCACGTTCCTCCGATGGTCGAGACCACCTCGAAGAACTACCTGAAGATCGCGCTCGACGAGATCGTGGCCGACAAGCTGCGGTACCGCTACGGGCGTTAGCCCAAAAACCGCGGCGGCCGGATCGGCGACCTTGGAAGTCAACGCCCCACGCGCGCGCGCCGGGATGCCCGTCGCGCTCGGCACAGCGTCTTAGGCGAGCGGGCTGGGCAGGCCGGCGTGGCGCGCATCCTCCTCGGCGTCTGCGGCGGTATCGCCGCCTACAAGGCCGTCGAGTTGACGCGCCTAGCGATCGCCGCCGGTCACTCGGTGCGGGTGGTTCAGACCGCTGCCGCCGAGCGCTTCGTCGGCCGGGCGACCTTCGAGGGCATCACCGGGGCGCCCGCGCTCGTCTCCGAGTGGGAGCGCGACCCCGCTCGCGGCGCGTTTCCGGGCGACCCCGCGCCCGACCATGCCCCGATCTCCCACCTCGAACTGGTGGGCGGCGCCGACATCCTCGCGATCGCCCCGGCCTCGGCGAACACGGTCGCCAAGCTCGCCGCCGGGATCGCCGACAACCTCCTGACCAGCGCGGCGCTGAGCCTGCGGGCGCCGCTCCTGCTCGCCCCGGCCATGAACGAGCGGATGTGGGAGCACCCTGCCACCACGGCGAACCTGAGGGTCCTGCGCGACCGCGGCGCCACCGTCGTCGAGCCCGAGACCGGCGCGCTCGCGTCCCGAGGAGAGGAGGGAGCGGGCCGCCTCCCCGAGCCACCGGCGCTGCTCGCGGCGATCGAGTCGGCGCTGGCCTCGGGTCGATCCGACTACGCCCCGCGTCCGCTCGACGGGCTGCGGGTGCTCGTGACCGCCGGAGGCACGCGGGAGCCGATCGACGCGGTGCGCTTCGTCGGCAACCGGTCCTCGGGGAGGATGGGCTTCGCCCTCGCCGAGGAGGCGGCTCGCCGGGGCGCCGAGACGGTCGTCGTCGCCGCCAACGTCGACCTCGCCCGGGCCGAAGGGATCCGGTACCGCGACGTGGTCACCGCGGCCGAGCTTGCCGATGCCACCCACGCCGAGCTCGCGGGCGCCGACGTCCTGCTGATGGGCGCGGCTGTGGCCGACTTCCGGCCCGCGGCCGCTGAGGGCGGAAAGATCGAAAAGGGCGGACGAAACGGCCTCGCCCTCGAGCTCGAGCCGACTGAAGACGTGCTGTCGGCGGTGGCGCAGGCGCGGCGGAGCGACCAGACCGTCGTGGGCTTCGCCGCCGAGCACGGAACGGGAGCGCTCGCCCGCGCGCGGCGCAAGCTCGAGCGAAAGCGCCTGGACGCCATCGTCCTGAACGACGTTTCGGGCGAGGGAATCGGGTTCGAGGCCCCGGACAACGCGGTGACGATCCTCACCGTGGAGGGAGAGCGAGAAGTGCCACCGGCATCGAAGACGGAGGTTGCCCGAGAGATCCTCGACGCCGTCGAGTCGCTTCGGGCCGAGGCGAGCGGTCTCCGAATCGCCGCGTCGGGGCCGGGAGTTCGATGAGCTGCGACGAGCCGACCGGCGGCGGCGGAATCCGTCCCGGCGGGGAGGGCGACGGCGACGAGCCGGGGGGCGGTGTCTCGGGCACGGGCGGCGACGATCCCGGCACCGAGGTCTACGACCTGTTTCGCCGCGGGAGCGCCCTGCTCGAGGCCCGCGACTACGAAGCCGCGGCCGTCCCGCTCGAGCGGGCCCGCCGTCTCGAGCCCGACAAGGCCTCGATCCGCGAGGCCCTGGGGCGCGCCTACTTCCACGCCGGCCGGTACGCCGCCGCCCGCGACGAGTTCGCGGCCGTGGTCGAGGGCTCGCCGGTGAACGACTTCGCCCATTTCTGCCTCGGTCGCTCGCTCGAGAAGACCGGTTACCGCCTCGAGGCCCGTCGTCACCTGACCCTGGCCGCCGGGCTGAGGCCCGACCGTGCCGACTACCGCGCCTACCTCAATCGCCTGCGGGCGGTCTAGCCGCCCGCGACAGCCACGTGCGCTCAGGCGGTGCCGGGTCGCTCACCGCGGCCGCGTACTCCCGCGCTCTCGCGGCGGCCTGGACCACGAGGCCGAGCAGACGATCGACGCCGCGCTCGTCCAGGCCGAGGATGGGAACGTCGGCGTGGACCCAGACATCGCCCGCCCGCGTCGAGCCGAAGCGGACCAGGCGCGTCTGACGGTTCCAGTGCAGGAGGAGCCGAACGTCGAGGTTCGGATCGGCCGCCAGCGCCAAGGCCTGCGCGCGCAGGAGCTCGTCGGCGATGCGCACGCCGACGTCGAGCGGTCCGCCGAGCTGGTCTTCCTCGATCCTGAGTCCCCACTCGGCGTGGGCCAGCCGGCGCGCGGCGCCGGGAAGCCCGGTCAGGTAGGCCTCGACCACATCGACCGCGGACATCCAGGGGGACCCTACTCCCACGCGGCTCCGCGCCCGGCCGGCCCGTGCGCGCCCTGATCCAGCGGGTCTCTCGAGCTTCGGTGGCCGTCGAGGGAGAGACGATGGCCGCTATCGGCCCCGGCCTGGTCGTGCTCCTCGGGGTGGCGCGCGAGGACACCGAGGACATCGCCGACCGCCTCGCGCGCAAGATCCTGTCCCTGCGGGTCTTCGATGACGGGTCCGGTCGGATGGGCCGGTCGGTCGCCGACGCCGGCGGGGACCTCCTCTGCGTCAGCCAGTTCACGCTGCTCGGCGACCTTCGCCGAGGCAACCGCCCGAGCTTCGCCGAGGCGGCCCCGCCCGAGCTCGCGGAGCCGCTGTATGAGCGCGTGCGGGCAGCGCTTGGGGCCCAGGGAGGCCGCTTCGGCGCCCACATGGCGGTCGACCTCGTCAACGACGGTCCGGTGACCTTGATCGTCGAGATGACTGACACCACCGGGCTATAATCCGACTCAGCTTTGGACTTTCGTCTGCGGCGCGCGTCGCCGCACCTGGAGGTGGGCTTCGCAGCCCGCTTTTTTTTGGCCCCGAACCGCCCGATCTCACGGATTTGCAACCGGTCCAGACCGACATCGAGAACCGCCTCGCCGCCGTCGAGCCCGACGTGGAGGTACTCCTCTGCGAGCGGATCGCCGCCGAGAAGATGCGCCTCGTGATCGATCATCCCGCCGGCGTCGACCTCGCCCTGTGCGAGCGGGTGACCGTCCATCTAAGCGAGCTTCTGCGAGACGTCGGCCTCGAGGTCTCCTCGCCCGGGCCCGAGCGGCCCCTGACCAAGCCTGACCACTTCCGCCGCTACGTCGGTCGGCGCGCGCGGGTGCGCACGCGTGAGCCGCGCGAGGGACACAAGAGCTTCACCGGCGAGCTCGTCGACGCCTCGGACGTAGCCGTGACCGTCGCCGCCGAAAGCGGCGTCGTGTCGATCCCCTACGGCGACATCAACCGCGGCAACCTGGTCGCGGGATGAGGCTCGAGATCGTTACCGTGCCACACTCGGCAGCGAACCGAAGGGAGGGCTGAGCCCATGGCAAAGGAGATCGTCGAGGCCGTACACGGGCTCGAGCGCGAGAAGGGCATCTCGGCTGAGCGGCTGATGACCGCCGTCGAGGACGCACTCCTGTCCGCCTACAAGAAGACCCCCGACGCCGCCAGGTACGCACGCGTCGACCTCGACCACGACACCGCCGACTTCCGCGTCTGGGAGCTCATGCTCCCGCCCGACCTCGAGGAGGAGCTGCTCGCCGAGGTCGAGATCGAGGAGCCGACGATCGACCCCGAGACCGGGGAGATGAGCGAGCCCGGCGAACCCGAGATCCCTCCCGAGGTGCTCGCCGCCCACTCCGACCAGATCGACGAGCGCGACGTGACTCCGAGCGGGTTCGGGCGCATCGCCGCACAGACGGCCAAGCAGGTGATCTTCCAGCGCATCCGCGAGGCCGAGCGCGACATGATGTTCGACGAGTACCAGGACCGCGTAGGCGAGCTGATCACGGGCATCATCCAGCAGTCGGACAAGCGCTACACCCTCGTGCAGCTGCGTGAGCGGGTCGAGGCCCTGCTCCCCAAGTCCGAGCAGGTCGAGGGCGAGCGCTACGACCACGGCGCGCGCATCAAGGCGGTGATCACGGACGTCTCGGCCGAGGCCAAGGGGCCGAGCATCGTCGTCTCTCGGCGCTCGCCGGAGCTCATTCGCGAGCTCTTCGAGCTCGAGGTACCCGAGGTCGCCGACGGCCTCGTCGAGATCCAGAACGTCGCCCGGGAGCCCGGCTACCGCTCGAAGATCGCCGTCGTCTCGCACGCCAACGGGGTCGATCCGGTCGGCGCCTGCGTCGGGCCGCGCGGCTCGCGCGTGCGCATGGTCGTCTCCGAGCTGCGCGGGGAGAAGATCGACATCATCCCGTTCAACGACGAGCCCGCTCGCTTCGTGGCCAAGGCGCTCTCGCCCGCGCGCGTGCGCGAGGTGCTCGTCGACGACGAAGCCCGCCAGTCGACGGTCATCGTCCCCGACGACCAGCTCTCGCTGGCCATCGGCCGGGAGGGCCAGAACGCCCGCCTCGCCGCCCGCCTCACGGGCTGGCGCGTCGACATCCGCTCGGAGACCGAGTTCGCCGAGGAGGAGGCGTCGATGGCCTACGAGGAGGAGGAGGCGAGTGGCCGCTGCGCGGCCATCATGACGACCGGCAAGCGTTGCCCGAACGCCTCGCTGCCCGGCTCGCGGTACTGCGGCCTGCCCGTCCACCAGGCGCTCGAGGGCACCGGCACCGACGAGGTGGCGGCGGTGGCGGGCGAGGGCGCTGAGGTCGGGGAATCCGACGGGGCTGCGGCGGCCGAGCGCGAGACCTCGCTGCAGGAATCCGGCCTGGCGGAGGACCGGACCCCATAGCGGCTCCGCAGCGGCTCTGCCTCGGCTGCCGGCGTTCGCTCCCCAAGGGCGAGCTCCTGCGGCTCGTGGCCGGCGACGGCGAGATGTCAGCCGATCCGGCGGCGCGCCGGCCGGGTCGCGGCGCCTACCTCTGTAGGGATCCCCGATGCCTTGGCGAGGCGGTTCGCCGCCGCGCCTTTGCCCGGGCGCTGCGTGAGCCGGTGAACATTCCCGAGAAGACCCTAGACTGGATAGGCCAATGGCAAAGAAGCGCGTACACGAGATAGCCAAGGAGAGGGGGATCCCCTCCAAGGAGGTCATCGCCCGGCTGCAGGCGGCCGGCTTCGACGTCAAGGCCGCGGCCTCGAGCGTCGACGAGCGCGACATCGCCGTCGCCTTCTCGGGCGGGACGCGCGAGCGCGCGGCCGCGCCGCAGGCCACCGCCGCACCCCCGGCCCAGCCGGCGGCTCGCTCCGAGGAAGCGCCCGCGCCCGGGTCCGACGGGGACGGCCAGAGTCCCCCGGGCGAACCCGCCTCGAACGGCGGGCCGGCGGGCCAGCGGGCCTCGCGGCCGGGCCGCAGCGGACGGCTCGGCGAGCAGGCGCCCGGGGGCCGTCGCCGGCGTGTCGTGATCGATTCCCAGGCATCGCGTCCGCGCGGGACCAGCCCGCCGCCTCCGCAGCGCCCGCCCCGCGGGCGCGGCCGGCGCCGACGCACCCCCTGGGTCGAGCCCGACCTCACCCAAGACGCCAACGCGGTCGTCGAGGAGGCTCCGCCCAGCCAAGTCAATTCGGGCGCGACCGTGCGCGAGGTCGCCGAGTCGCTCGGCCTGCCGGCACCGGAGGTCATCAAGAAGCTGATGCAGCTCGGCGAGATGGCGACGCTCACCCAGACACTCACCGACGAGGCGATCGGCGTGCTCGCCGAGGAGCTCGACAAGAAGGTCGAGATCGTCCACGCCGCCGACGAGGTCGAGGCCGAACCCGCCGTCGTCGATCCCCAGGACGCACTCGCCGAACGGCCCCCCGTGGTGACCATCATGGGTCACGTCGACCACGGCAAGACCTCCTTGCTCGACGCGATCCGCGAGACCGAGGTGGCCGCGAGCGAGGCCGGTGGGATCACCCAGCACATCGGCGCCTACCAGGTCCACCACGACGACAGCACGATCACCTTCCTCGACACCCCCGGCCACCAGGCCTTCACGGCCATGCGCGCCCGCGGCGCCCAGGTCACCGACATCGCGGTGATCGTGGTCGCCGCCGACGACGGCGTGATGCCCCAGACCCGAGAGGCGATCGACCACGCGCGCGCGGCCGAGGTGCCGATGATGATCGCCGTCAACAAGATCGACAAGGAGGGTGCCGATCCGAACCGGGTGCGCGGGGAGCTCGCCCAGCAGGGCCTCAGCCCGGCGGATTGGGGCGGCGACACCGAGTTCGTCGACGTCTCCGCCCGGACGGGCGACGGCCTCGGCGACCTGCTCGAGACCGTCGTCACCCTCTCGGACCTCCAGGAGCTGCGAGCCAACTCCGACGCCGAGGCCTCCGGCACGGTGATCGAGTCGCGCCTCGATCCAGGTCGGGGACCGGTGGTCTCCCTGCTGATCCAGCGCGGCACGCTGCGGGTCGGCGACGCTCTGGTATCCGGAGCGCATTGGGGCCGTGTGCGTGCCATGCACGACTTCCGCGGCCAGCGGGTGGAGCGGGTGGCGCCCGGAGAGCCCGTGGAGATCCTCGGCTTCGACGGCGTCCCCGAGGCGGGCGAGACCGTGCGCGCGGTGGAGAACGAGCGTCGCGCCCGGCAGCTCGCGGGGGAGCGGGCGACGCGCCTGAAGACCGAGGCCATCGCCCGCCGCCAGGGCGTCCGCGTGTCGCTCGAAGACGTCTTCGCCCGCGCCCAGCGCGGTGAGGCGCGGGAGCTCAACCTGGTCGTCAAGGCCGACGTCGCGGGCTCGCTCGAGGCGCTGCTCGACGAGATCGCGCGCCTGCCCCAGGACCAGGTCGCCGTCAACGCGATCCACGACGCGGTCGGCGGGATCAACGAGTCCGACGTGATGCTCGCCTCGGCCTCCGACGCGGTGGTGGTCGGCTTCAACGTGCGGCCGGTGGGGGACGTCGCGCGCGTCGCCGACCGCGAGGGGGTCGAGATCCGCACCTACACGGTCATCTACCAGGCGATCGAGGAGTTGCGCCAAGCCATGGAGGGGCTGCTCGAGCCGGAACAGGTCGAGCGAACCGTCGGCCAGGCCGAGGTCCGGGCGACCTTCCGCGCCTCGCGGGTCGGGACGATCGCCGGCTGCTATGTCCGCTCGGGCACACTGCGGCGGGGAATCGCGGTCCGTGTCGTGCGCGACGGCACGATCGCCTACGACGGCCGGATCGGCTCGCTGCGCCGCTTCCAAGAGGACGTGCGCGAGGTCGAGACGGGGTACGAGTGCGGCGTGGTTATCGACGGGTTCGCCGACGTCAAGGAGGACGATGTGCTCGAGGCCTACGAGACGGAGTCGGTCGAGCGGGCGCTCTGACCATCCTCCTCTCGGGTACGCTTGCTCCGCGCAGAGCGCCCAGCAAGCGCCTCCGATCGTTGACCTCGAGGATTGGTGAAGCGGTATGAGCTTCGTTTGCCTCATGGAGATCGAGCTGCAATTCCCGGAGGGCGGGAGCCTCAAGGGCAAGCGCAAGGACCTCGTGTCGCTCAAGGAGCAGCTGCGGCGGCGCTTCGGGGCGTCGGTGGCGGAGACCGAGCACCACGACCTGTGGCAGCGCGCCACGCTCACGGCCGCGCTGGTGGCCCGCGAGGCCAACGCGGTCGAGGATGCCGCCGCGTCGGTCGAGCGCCATGTGCTCGCGCGCTTCGGCGACGGCGTGCGGTGCGAGCGGGCGGTCCGCTCGGCGCAGGAGGTTCTCGAACCGTGAGGCCCTCGCCTGGGGGCCGGCCCGCCGGGCTGGCAGCGCCCGCCCAATGGCCGGCTCACGACCCCGACGATCACTAAGATGCCCGGCGCGCGGATGCGGAGGGTCAACCAGGCCGTCCGAGAAGTCGTCTCGGCGCACATCGCCGGCGACCTGAAGGACCCGCGCATCGGCTTCGTGACCGTGACCTCCGCCGACACCAGCCCGGATCTGAGCCATGCGCGCGTCTACGTGAGCGTTCTCGGCGACGAGGTCGACCGTGAGCGAACGCTCGAGGGACTCCACTCCTCCCGCGGCTACCTGCAGGCCATGCTGAACGACGAGCTGTCCCTCAAGCGCACGCCGATCCTCGCCTTCGTCTACGACGCTTCGGTCGAGCGGGGCATGCGGCTCTCGCAGCTGATCGACGAGGCGGCGCCGCCACCGGAGGACGACCGCCGGTGAGCGTCATCACCGAGCTCGATCAGGTCGCCGACGAGCTGCGAGACGCCGACAAGCTCCTGCTGACCACGCACGAGAACCCCGACGGCGACGCGCTCGGCTCCCTGCTCGGCATGCATCTCCTGCTCTCCCAGCTCGAAAAGGACCCGGCGATGTTCCTCGCCGCCGACGAGTTCCCGCTTCCGCACGAGTATCGCTACCTGCCGCTCGACGGGGTGATGAACGAGCCGCCAAACGACCTCGAGGAGCGCCTGGTCGTCTTCCTCGACTGCGGCAACATCGACCGCATGCCGGTCGCCTTCCTGCGCACCGACGGCATCCGGATCGTCAACGTCGACCATCACCACGACAACACGCGCTTCGGGGAGGTCAACCTGGTCGACCCCTCGGCGTCCTGTACCGCCGAGCTCGTGTGGCGCCTCGCCCACGAGCTGGGCGTCGCGATCACCGAGCCGATGGCCGAGGCGCTGTACGTGGGCCTCGTCACCGACACCGGTCGCTTCATGTACCGCAACACCGGGTCCGACGCCCACCGGATGGCCGCGGAGCTGATCGAGGCCGGCGCCTCGCCTCAGAAGGTCAACCGCCAGGTCTTCGAGAGCCTGCCCTTCTGCCGCCTCAAGCTGCTCGCGCGCGCGCTCGCGCGCGTGCACCGCCTCGACGCGGGAGCGATCACCGCCACCCACCTGACCCGCGAGGACTTCGTCGACACTGGTTCTGACGAGCACGACTCCGAGGGCATCGTCGATCATCTGCGCTCGGTCGAGGGCACGGTCGTCGCGGTGCTCGTGCGCGAGCTTCTCGCCGAGGAGCGCGCCGGGCTGCGCAAGGTCAGCCTGCGCTCGGTGGACGACACCGTCGACGTCTCGCGGATCGCCCGCGGCCTCGGGGGCGGCGGTCACCTTCAGGCCGCCGGCTTCACGACCGTACTGCCGCTGCCCGAGCTCCTCGAGCGGCTGCGCGTCGAGGTCGGCGAGCAGCTCTAGCTCGGGCCGCCGATGCTCGCCCCCTGACCGGCGATGGTCCCCGCGGGGGTGATCCTCTACCCCAAGCCACCCGAGGTGACCTCGCACGACGTCGTCGCGGCGGTGCGGCGGCGCCTGCGCGAGGCGAGCGCCGGGCAGCGCGTCAGGGTGGGGCACGCGGGCACGCTCGATCCCTTCGCCACCGGACTGCTGATCGTCCTGGTCGGGCGGGCGACGCGCGCGCAGCGGTTCCTGATCGGGCTGCCCAAGCGCTACCGAGTCCTCGCGCGACTCGGTTGGCGCTCGGACACCGGCGACCGCGACGGGCGCCTCGAGTACACCGGGCGCGCGCCCGAACGGGTCGAGCTGCCAACCGGGGAGATCCTCCAGCGCCCGCCGGCGTTCTCGGCGGTGCGGGTCGGAGGCGAGCGCGCCTACGCGCGCGCCCGCCGCGGCGAGGCGGTCGAGCCGCCGCCGCGCCGGGTGAGCGTCTATCGCTGGTCGTTGCTTCGCCGCGAGGCCGACCGGGTCGAGCTCGAGCTCGAGTGCTCGGCGGGGACCTACGTGCGAAAGCTCGTCTCAGACCTCGGAGACGCCTACTGCGAGGAGCTCGAGCGAACCGGGATCGGACCGTTCGACCGAGACGACGCAGATCCCGAGCGGATCGTACCGGTGGCCCAGGCGCTCGACTTCCTGCCCGAGCGGGTGCTCGAGCCCGAGGACGCCGAGCGGGCCGCCCACGGCGTCGCGGTGGCCGCCGGCGACGGCCGCGGACCGCGGCCAGACCACGTTCGCCTGACCCACCAGGGGACCCTCGTGGCGATCGCCGAGCCGCGCGGCGACGAGCTCAAGCCAGTCGTGGTCTTCGAGCCTTGAAAGTCACGCCGCTCACCGAGGCCGCGCCACGCCCACGGCAGGTCGCCGTCGGGACGTTCGACGGCGTGCACCTCGGCCACCGCGAGGTGATCCGGGGGTCGGACACCGTGCTGACCTTCGATCCCCATCCACTCCAGGTCATCCACCCCGGCGCGGCGCCGAAGCTGCTCGACTCGTTCGCTCTCAAGCGCGACCTGATCGCCTCGCTCGGCGTGGCGGAGCTCGTCGTCGTGCCTTTCGACCGGGACTTCGCCGCTCGGACTCACCAGCAGTTCGTAGACGCCGTGCTCGTCGCGGGGCTCGAGGCCACGCACGTCTCGGTGGGGGAGAACTTCCGCTTCGGCCGGGCCGCTCGTGGCGACGCCGACTACCTGCGGTCGCGGCCCGAGTTCGAGACGCGTGTGGTGCCGATCGTCGAGGTCGAGGGGGAGACGGTGTCCTCGAGCCACATCCGCGCCCTCGTGGCCGCAGGCGACGTCGTCGCGGCGGCTCGCTTCCTCGGGGCGCCGTTCACGCTCGAGGGAGAGGTCGTCGAGGGCGACCGCCGCGGCCGCGAGCTCGGCATGCCGACCGCGAACCTCGTCCCCGGAGACCGGCTCGCCTATCCGGGGCATGGCGTCTACGCGGCGACCGTCCAAGGACGTCCCGCGGCGGTCAACGTGGGAGTACGACCGACCTTCGAGAGCGGCCGAGGGGTCGTGATCGAGGCCCATCTGATCGACTTCGACGACGATCTGTACGGGCAGACGATCCGCATCTCGTTCCTCGCGCGGCTGCGCGGAGAGCGGCGGTTCGACTCGGTCGAGGCGCTCGTCGACCAGATGCACGCCGACGTCGAAGAGGCCCGAATGATCTGCGCTGCTGCTGCTAGCGTGTCGCGGCCGTGACCCTCACCGTGGACAGAAAGCGCGAGATCGTCGAGCGCTTCGGCAAGACCGGCGAGGACACCGGCTCGACCGAGGTCCAGGTCGCCCTCCTGACCGAGCGCATCAACGGCCTCACCGAGCACCTGCGCGAGCACCGCAAGGACCATCACTCGCGCCGCGGCCTGCTCATGCTGGTGGGCCAGCGGCGGCGGCTGCTCAACTACCTCCGCCGCTCGGACCTGGACCGCTACCGCACGCTGATCAGCGAGCTCGGCCTGCGGCGATGATCGAGGCGGGCACGCCGGCGCCCGACTTCATGCTGCCCGACCAGGACGGGAACGAGGTCAGCCTCGAGTCGTTGCGTGGCCAGACGATCGTCCTCGCCTTCTATCCGCTCGACTTCTCGCCGGTCTGCACCGACCAGCTCAACGTCTACCAGGAGATCCTGCCCGAGCTCGAGCGGGCGGGGGCTCGCCTGTATGGGGTCTCGGTCGACTCGGCCTTCGCTCACAAGGCCTTCCAGCGCGAGCTCGGGATCTCGATCCCGCTGCTCGCCGACTTCCATCCCAAGGGCGATGTCGCCCGGCGCTTCGGCGTGTTCAACGAGGAGCGCGGAATATCGCAACGGGCGCTTGTGTTGATCGGCCCGGAGGGGATCGTGGACTGGTCGCACGTCTCGCCCAGCCCGCTCGAGATCCCCGGGGCGAACCTGATCTTCGACGCGCTCGAGTACGCCGCGGCCGCCTGAGCGCGGGGGCGACGCCTCGCCGAGCCGCCGCGATGGCCGATCTCCGCAGCGCTCCGCCGCCCGAGGTCGGGGAGGCCGATCACGTGCGCGGCCTCGCGGGCGACCCGCTCGTGATCGAGTACGCCGATTACGAATGTCCTTATTGCGCGCAGACCGACCTCCTGCTGAGGGACCTGGCGGTGCGGCGGGTGTTCCGGCACTTCCCGGTTCCGTCGAAGCATCCGCGCGCGCGCGTGCTCGCCGCTGCCGCCGAGGCCGCGGCGCTCCAGGGCCGCTTCTGGGAGATGCACGACGCCCTCTTCGCCGACCAGAGCCGCATAGACGACCCGCACCTGTGGGAGCGCGCGCGCCGGCTCCACCTCGACCTCGACCGCTTCGAGCGTGACCGCCGCTCGGAAGCGGTGGCCGAGCGCGTCGCAGGCGACTTCCGCTCGGGCGTTCGAGCGGGCGTGGTTACCACTCCGACGCTGTTCGTGGAGGGGAAGCTCCATGCCGCCGTCCCGGGTCCCGAGCTGCTCGAGCACCTGATCGGCGGCGCCGGGTGACGTTCCACGTGTGCTCGCGCCCAGCCGGGGAAAGACCGCGTGCCGCATTCTCCCGGGGGATCCGCCCGTTGATCGTCTCCGAAGGAGCCCTGACCCGCCCACGGCGGTACACCCGGTCGTTGCTAGCATCGGCGCCGACTGCACCTCGAAGAATCAACACGGAGAGGCCGCCAACCGGAGGCGGCGCGAAAGGAACACATGACAGACGAAGTACGCCCTGAGGGGCACCGCGTCTCGGTCGAGATCGGCGGCACCGAGATCACGCTCGAGACCGGACGGCTCGCCAAGCAGGCGAGCGGATCCGTGGTCGTCCGCGCCGGCGACACCATGGTCCTGGGGACCGCGACCGCCGGCAACCTGCGCGACGTCGACTTCCTGCCGCTCACCGTGGACGTCGAGGAGCGCATGTACGCCGCGGGCAAGATCCCCGGCTCTTTCTTCCGCCGCGAAGGCCGCGCCGGAGAGCGGGGCACGCTCACCGCGCGCATGATCGACCGCCCGCTGCGCCCGCTCTTTCCCAAGGGCTGGCGGCGCGAGACCCAGCTCGTCTCGATGCCGATATCAGTCGACCGCGTCAACTCCTACGACGTGCTCGCCATGAACGGCGCGAGCGCGGCGCTCATGGTCTCCGACATCCCGTTCCCCGCTCCCGTCGGCGCCGTGCGGATCGGCAAGGACGAGGAGGGCAACTTCGTCGTCAACCCCGACGAGGAGGCTTTGCTCGACCCCGAGCTCGATCTCGTGGTCTCGGGAACCGAGGAGGCCATCCTCATGGTCGAGGCGGGCGCCAAGGAGATCTCCGAGGCCGAGGTCCTCGATGCCCTCGACATCGCCCACGGCGAGATCAGAAAGCTCTGTCAGGCGCAGCGCGAGTTGGCCGGCAAGGCGGGGAGGCCGAAGAGCGAGGTCGAAGTGCCGCAGGTAGACGAGTCGCTGCTCGCGGAGATCCGCGAGCGCTTCGGCTCGGCGCTCGAGTCGGCGACCCGGGTCGAGGACAAGCTCGAGCGCCAGGAGGCCACCAAGCAGGTCGAGGCCGACGTGCACGCCGCCTTCTCCGGCGAGCGGCCGCCCGAGGCGCCCGACGCGGCCGACGACCCCGACCGCCGTCAGGCCGTCCAGCTCGCCTTCGACGAGCTCGAGAAGGACGCCGTCCGCCAGCGGATCGCCGTCGAGAAGAAGCGGCCCGACGGCCGCGTCGCCGACGAGATCCGTCCGATCTGGATCGACGTCGGTGCCTTGCCGCGCGCGCACGGGTCGGCGATCTTTACCCGCGGTCAGACCCAGGCGCTGTCGGTGGCCGCGTTGGGGACCACGCGCGAGGAGCTGCGCGTCGACGACCTCGGCGTCCGCGATGAGAAGCGCTACTTCCACCACTACAACTTCCCGCCGTTCTCGGTCGGGGAGGCGGGCTTCATGCGCGGCCCCAAGCGCCGTGACATCGGTCACGGCGCGCTCGCCGAGCGGGCGCTCGTGCCGATCGTGCCGTCGCAGGAGGAGTTTCCCTACACCCTCCGCGTCGTCTCGGACATCCTCGAGTCGAACGGGTCGTCGTCGATGGCCTCGGTCTGCGGCTCGAGCCTCTCGCTCATGGATGCGGGCGTGCCGATCAAGCGGCCGGTGGCGGGCATCGCCATGGGGCTGATCAAGGAGGGCGACGACTACATCGTCCTCTCCGACATCGCGGGCGTCGAGGATCACCTCGGCGACATGGACTTCAAGGTCGCCGGCACCGAGCGGGGGATCACCGCGCTCCAAATGGACATCAAGATCGCCGGCGTGACCTTCGAGATCCTGCGTGATGCGCTCGACCAGGCGCTCGCGGGCCGGCGCCACATCCTGGCCAGGATGGCCGAGGCGATCGACGAGCCACGCGCCGAGCTGTCCGAGCACGCGCCGCGCATCACCTCGATCGAGATCGACCCTTCGAAGATCGGCATGGTCATCGGCAAGGGCGGCGAGACGATCCGCGCCCTCTCCGAGGAGTTCGAGGCCCAGATCGACGTCAACGACGAGGGCACGGTGCTCGTCTACGCCCAGACCGGCGCCCAGGGCGATGCCCTCGTCGACCGCATTCGCCAGATGACCAAGGAGGTCGAGGTGGGCGACGAGTACACCGGCAAGGTCGTGAAGACGACGACCTTCGGCGCCTTCGTCGAGCTCGCCAAGGGCACCGACGGGCTGCTGCACATCTCGAACGTGTCGCCCGGTCGGCGCGCCGAGTCGGTCGAGGAGGTCCTGAGCCGCGGCGACGAGCTCGCCGTCCGAGTGGTCGAGGTCGACCGCGAGCGAGGGCGGATCGGGCTGCGCCTGGCCGACGATCCCGACATCGCCGGCAAGTCGCCCGCCGAGCTCGCGGGCGTCGGGACCGGCGATGGCGGCGGCGGTCGTCCCCGCGGGGGCGGAGGCCGCGGCGACGGCGGGGGCCGAGGCGGGCGCGGCGGCCGGGGCCGTGGCGACGGCGGCGGGCGCGGCGACGGCGGCGGCGAGCACCGTCGTGACCGCCGGGATTGAACCCTGAGGCGACAGGTCGGGCGGTGACCACGAACGGCCACCGCCTGACCGAGCTCGGCTCGGGCGTGCGGATCGTGACCGAGGCCATGCCCTCGGTGCGCTCGATCGCCCTCGGGCTGTGGGTCGGCGTCGGCTCGCGCGACGAGAGCGACGAGCAGCAGGGGATCTCTCACTTCATCGAGCACCTGCTGTTCAAGGGGACCCGTCGCTTCGGCTCGACCGAGATCGACGAGATCTTCGACGCCATGGGTGCGGAGATCAACGCGGGGACGAGCAAGGAGACGACCTCGCTGTACGCCCGCTTCCTCGACCGCCACCTCGAGCGCGCGCTCGAGGTCATGAGCGACATGGCGCTGCGCCCGGCGTGGTCCGACGTCGACTCAGAGCGCCAAGTCGTGATCGAGGAGATCGCCATGTATGAGGACGAGCCCTCGGACAAGGTCCACGACGTGCTCGCGACGGCGGTCTTCGGCGACCATCCCCTCGGGCGGCCGATCATCGGGACGCCGGAGGTCGTGGGCGGGGTGTCGAGGGATGACCTCGCGGCCTACCACGAGCGTCGGTACCGGCCTCAGCGCCTGGTCGTCGCGGCGGCGGGCAACCTCGACCACGATTCCGTCGTCTCGCTGGTCGAGCAGGGCCTCGTCGCCGGCGGCCCGGCGCCCGGCCCGGTGATCGCCCCCGACGCGGCACCGGCGGCGCGCACCCCGGTCGTCCGCTACCACCGCAAGGAGACCGAGCAGGTCCACTTCTGCCTCGGGGCGACCGGCCTCGCGCGCAACGACGAGCGCCGCTTCGCTCTGCGCGTGCTCGACACCATCCTCGGCGGCTCGTCCTCCTCGCGGCTCTTTCGCGAGGTCCGCGAGCGCCGCGGCCTCGCCTACAGCGTCTTCTCCTACTTCGGGCAGTTCGTCGACACCGGCGAGGTGGCGCTGTACATCGGCACCCGGCCCGATCGCGTCGCCGAAGCGCTCCGGGTCGTCGCCGCCGAGCTCCATCGCCTCCAAGCCGAGCCGGTGGGCGCCGAGGAGCTCGAGCGCGCCCGAGAGAACGTCAAGGGACGCACCGCGCTCGCGCTCGAGTCGACCCAGGCCCGCATGCACCGGCTCGGCAGCTCCGTCCTGACCGGCGTGCCGGTTCTGAGCCCGGACGAGATCATGGCGCGGATCGACGCCGTCACCGCCGACGACCTCACCTCCCTCGCCCGCGAGCTGTACGCCCCCGAGCTGCTCTCGGCCGCGGCGGTGGGCACCGACGAGGACGCCTTCCGCCGAGCGCTCGAACCGCTCAGCCCCGCGCTCGCCGCCGCGTGAGCGTCATCAACGTCGCCGTCTCGGGCGCCGCCGGGCGCATGGGGGAGACGGTGTGCCGGGCCGTCGACGGGGCCGACGACATGGAGCTCGTGGGACGAGCCGACCCCGAGCTAGGGGTCGCGCTCGAGGACGTGCTCGGCGATGCCGACGTGGTCGTCGACTTCACCGTCCCCGCCTCGGCCCTGCGCAACGCCCGACACTGCCTGGACGCCGGGGTCCACTGCGTCATGGGGACGACCGGGGCCGACTTCTCCCAGCTCGAGGGTGTGGGGGAGGCCAACCTGTTCGTGGCCCCCAACTTCGCCATCGGCGCCGTCCTGCTGACGGAGGCCGCGAAGCTGATCGCCCCCCACATGCCCGAGTGCGAGATCGTCGAGCTCCATCACGACCGCAAGCTCGACAAGCCGTCGGGGACGGCGCTGCGCACGGCGGAGTTGATCCGCGAGGCGGGCGGGAACGTCCACGAGCCGATCCACTCGGTCCGCTTGCCGGGGCTCGTGGCTCACCAGGAGACCGTGTTCGGGGGACCGGGTCAGACGCTGACCCTCCGTCACGACTCGCTCGCGCACGAGTCGTTCATGCCGGGAGTGCTGCTGGCGGTGCGAGCGGTGGCAGGCCTCGAACGCTCGCCGACGATCGGGCTCGAGAAGCTCCTCTAGACAGTCTTGCCGCGGTCGCTCAGGCGATCGGCAACTTGGTCAAGAGGCCCTCGGATCGACTCGCCCACGCAGGGCGCGCGGGATGACGAAGCGGATTCCCGAGCGCTCCTCGTCGATCGAGCACGTCTTGTTGTCGATCAGGCCTACGCGCCGCGCGGGCGCGACGAGCTCCATCTGGTTCACGTAGGTCTCATGGCCTCGCTTCCAGGTGACGAGCCATAAAGAACCCGCCTCGCGCAGGCGGGGGCGGTAGGCCACCATCGTCTGCTCGGCCTCCTCGACCGACTCGACGAGCACGATCGCAGCGTCGACCTCGGCCGAGCGGACGAACCCCCGGCCGAGCGTCTCGCGCAGGTCGCGGCGCAGGTCGGCGCCGAGGTCGCCGCCGACCTCGACCCGCTGGCCGGCTTCGATCCCAAGCTTCTGGACGGGACTGCGGTGACTGTAGTCGGCGGTCTGAGCCATGTCTCTCAGCAGGGATTTTACCGACCGCGGGGCGTCGGCCGAATTGGGCGGGGCGGGGCTTGCGCGCGGCGCGGATCGTCGGGCCTCGGCCGCCTGAGATAATCGGGGGCGTGCGCATCGGCGGCGTCATAACCGCGATGGTCACCCCCTTCGACGAGCGCGGGCGACTCGCCGAGGACGAGGCCGTCCGCTTGATGCGCCACCTCGTCGCGCACGGCTCGGACGGACTCGTACTCGCCGGCACCACCGGCGAGGGACCCACCCTGAGCGACGAGGAGAAGCTGCGGCTATTCGGGCTCGCCGTCGAGGAGCTCGGCGACCGGGCCATGGTCATCGCCGGCACGGGCTCGAACGACACCGCCCACACCGTCGAGCTGACCGAGCGAGCGACTGCGACCGGCGTCGACGCCGTGCTCGTCGTCACGCCCTACTACAACAAGCCCAACCGGCGCGGTCTGCTCGCCCACTTTCGCGCCGCCGCGGCGGCCACCGACCGTCCGCTCGTGGTCTACAACATTCCGTCCCGCTCGGTCGTCGACCTGCCCAACGACCTGCTGGCCGAGCTGGCCGAGCTACCCAACGTGGCAGCGGTCAAGCAAGCGCGCTTCGAGGACGTCAGGCCGATCGACGGAATGGACCTCCTGGCCGGCAACGACGACATGCTGGCCGAGGTGCTCGACATGGGGGGGACGGGCGGCATACTCGTCGCCTCCCACCTGGTCGGCGACGAGATGCGGCGGATGATCGATGATCCCGACCGCCGGCGCCACATCGCGCACGAGATTGCCGGGCTCGTCAAGGCGGTCAACACGGTCGCGCCGGCGCCGGCGACGATCAAGAGCTCGCTCAACCTGCTCGGCCACTCGGTGGGTTCGCCGCGGCTTCCGCTCGTGCCGGCCTCCGACGAGGAGGTCGACGTCATCCGCGCTGCGCTCGAGCGCCACGGCCTGTTGAGCACGGTTTGAGGCGAGTCGGCGTGGATCGCTTCCGGTGAGCGGCGCCCTGCGCGTCCTGCCCCTCGGCGGGCTGGGCGAGATCGGGAAGAACATGACCGTCGTCGAGTACGAGGGCCGCATCGTCATCGTCGACACGGGCCTCATGTTCCCCGCGCCCGACCAGCTCGGCATCGACCTCGTCCTGCCGGACTTCGCCTACCTGCGCGAGCGGACCGAGGACATCGAGGCGATCGTCCTCACGCACGGCCACGAGGACCATGTCGGCGCGCTGCCCTACATCCTGCGGGAGATCGGCGACGACGCGGCGCCTCCGATCTACGGCGGCCCGCTGACCGTGGAGATGGTGCGCTCGAAGCTCGACGAGCACCGGTTGAGCGGCGCCGCGCTCGAGCCGCTCGTGGGCGGCCAGGACGTCGACGCCGGCCCCTTCTCGCTCGAGCTCGTGAAGATGGCGCACTCGATCCCCGACTCGTTCGCGGTCGCGCTGCGCTCGGAGCTCGGGACGATCGTGATGACCGGCGACTACAAGTTCGACCAGACCCCGGTCGACGGCGAGCCCGCCGACGTGGCTCGGCTGGCCGAGCTCGGGCGGGAGGGCGTATTGCTGCTGTGCGGGGACTCGACCAACGTCGACCGGCCGGGCTGGTCGCTGTCTGAGTCGAACGTCGGCCCCCATCTCGAGCAGGCCTTCGCCCGCTGTCGCGGCCGGATCGTCGTCACCTCCTTCGCCTCCAACATCCACCGCGTCCAGCAGGTGGTCGACGCCGCCGAGGCCCTCGGGCGCAAGGTGGCGCTCGTGGGCCGCTCCATGCGCAAGTACGTCAACATCGGGCGCCGGCTCGGCCACATCGATGTCCCCGAGGGGGTGCTCGTGGGCGTGCGCGAGATCGAGGACTTCCCCGACCACAAGCTCGTCGTCATCTCGACCGGCAGCCAGGGGGAGCCGCTCTCGGCGCTGCGGCGCATGGCGCACTCGGACCACCCCAACGTCGAGCTGCGCGAGGGCGACACCGTGATCTTCTCGGCCACGCCGATCCCCGGCAACGAACGGGCCGTGAACGAGACCGTCGATCGGATCTACCAGCTCGGCGCCGACGTGGTGACCGCCCGCGACGCGCCCATCCACGCCTCGGGCCACGGCTACGCGGAGGAGCTCAAGCTCATGCTCAACCTGCTCGAGCCGCGCTACGTCATGCCGGTGCACGGCGACCACCGCAGGTTGCGCCTGCACGGCCAGCTCGCCGACGCGGTGGGGATCGAGCCCGAGCGCGTCTTCCGTCTCGCCAACGGCCGCCCGCTGGAGATCGACCGCCGCGGCGCGCGCGTCGCCAAGGCCGAGCAGGCCGGGGTCATATTCGTCGACGGCGTCGACGTCGGCTCGCTCGAGGACGTCGCCCTCCGCGACCGCCGCATGCTCTCGGCGGACGGCATCTTCATCGTCGTGGCCACGGTCTCGGGCGACGACGGCCGGTCGGTGACCCCGCCCGAGGTGATATTTCGCGGAGTTCCCTTCCTCGAGTCGATCGACGGCTTCGTCGACGAGGTGCGGGAGGCGGTCGACGCCTCGCTCGCCCGCTCGGCTGAGGAGGAGATCCACGAGATCTCCCTGCTCCAGGAGAGCCTGCACGACGACGTGGCGCGCTTCGTGTACGACCGCCTGAAGCGTCGGCCGATGGTCCTGCCGGTGGTCGTCGAGGTCTAGCTCCCGTGGAGATGGCGGTCGCGCACCGCACCGCCTCGAGGGAGCCGGGCTGGCGTTCAGGACGCCGTCGAGAGTAGGTACGCCACGGCAAACCCCGCCACGGTGACGAGGCCGACCACCCCGCCGCCGTGCTCGAACGCCTCGGGCATCATCGTGTCGGCGAGCATGGTGAGGATCGCGCCGGCCGCAAAACCTGGACGGCGCCGACGAGCACCGGCGAGGCCGACTCGAGCAGCCCGCAGCCGAGCGCGGCGGCGAGGCCCGAGGCCGCCCGCCCCCGCGACCGCACCGCCGCGGCGGAAGGCCTCCTCGGTCAGCT
>JAUJNZ010000001.1:143530-185677 GCA_030447905.1 Thermoleophilaceae bacterium | reverse complement strand
AGGCCGCCCGCCCCCGCGACCGCACCGCCGCGGCGGAAGGCCTCCTCGGTCAGCTCGAAGGTGAGGGAACTGATCAGGACGCCGGCGCCGAAGGCCATGACCAGGGCGATGACCCGCTGAGGGTCTCGCCACCACCCGATGCCGGCGCCGAGCACGAGGGCCGATCCGCCGACGAGGCCCCAGCCGGCTGCGGCTAGCGCGGGCCCGGTGGCCCGCCCCGTCGTCTCACGCAGCGGGCTCGGGCGCGCGCGCCCGGGTTGGCGAGCCGGCGTCCACCCCCGGTCCTGCGGGCAGCCGGACGGTGAAGCGAGCACCACCCGCCGGGCCCACGCCGACCTCGACCGAGCCGCCATGGCGCTCGGCGACCGCGCGGACGATCGCCAGGCCGAGGCCGGTGCCGACTCGGGCGCCGTTGTCGGAGTCTCCGCGTACGAAGCGCTCGAAGACGCGGCCTCGCAGCTCGAACGGCACCCCGGGGCCGTCGTCGCAGACATCTAGGGTGGCGGCTCCGTCGTCGGTGCTCAGGATCGCTTGGACGTGAGTGTCCGCCGGCGTGTGCACGACCGCGTTCTCGAGCAGGTTGCGCGTCAGGCGGTGGAGCTCGTCGCCCGAGCCCTCGACGAGCACGGGACCGTCCGAGCCCCGGCCCTCAGGAGTCGACACCGACAGGTTGTGGTCGACGGCGAGGGGAGCCACCTCGCCACAGGCCTCGCGGACGACCTGGCCGAGGTTGACCGCCTCACGCGCGAGCCGATGCCCCGCATCGGCCCGCGCCAGCAGCAGCAGATCGGCGACCAGACCCCGCATCCGCCGCGAGGAGCGCAGGGCGGAGGCGGCGAGCTCACGGTCCTCACCTTCCAGCGAGGCCTCGAGCAGCTCGAGGTTGGCGAGCACCGCGGTGAGCGGGGTGCGCAGCTCGTGCGAGGCATCGGCCACGAACTCGCGCTGCCGGCGCAGCGCCGACTCGGTCTCGCCCTGGGCCTGGTCGAGGGCGTGGAGCATCTCCTCGAGCGTGCGTGCGAGGTCGGCGACCTCGTCCTCGCTCGGGGGCTTGGGGAGCGACACGGTGGGGTTCCGGGTCTGAGCCACGTGCTTGGCCGCCCGGGTCAGCCGCCCGACCGGCGCCATCGCGCGGCGGGCGACCGCGGTTCCCGCCAGCAGCGCCAGGCCGGTTCCCGCCACCACGCCGAGAGCCAGGAAGATCCGCAGCCGGTCGAGCGTGGCCCCTAGGCTGCGGCTCGCCTTGGCGTACTGGAGGTAGGCGACCGGAGTCAGCGACCCCGCGTACAGCGGCTCTGAGGCGACTCGGTAGGGGCCGACCTCGCGGATGCCCGCTCGCGGGGGCCCGAGTGCCGGCCCTCCCGCCGAGGGGGCGATGATCTCGCCCCCGGTGTCGATCACGCGCACTGCCCCGTCGCCCGAGGCGGCCACGTTGACGATCACCTGCCCGAGGTCGTCCTGCTCGAGGATCACGCGGCCCGAGGGGAATTCCCGCGCGACGCGGATGCGGTCCTTGAGGTCGGCGGCGCGCGCGCGGACGTCGTTGTCGAAGTCGTCGCGCAGGCGCTCGGCCGTAAACGCTCCCATGACCACCGCGAAGGTCGCGAGTATTACCAGGGTCAGGACGGCCGAGGTGAGCGCGAGGCGCCACCGGATGGGAAGGCGGTTGAAGCGGCGGCGTCCGATCACGGCGATCTCAACACGTATCCGGCTCCGCGGACGGTATGCAACATTCGAGGCTCACCCCCGGCCTCGAGCTTGCGGCGCAGGTTCGAGACGAAGACGTCCACGGTGTTGGTCTCCGAGAAGGGCGCGTAGCCCCACACGTCCTCGAGCAGGGACTCGCGCGAGGTCACGAGCCGCTCGTTGCGCATCAGGTGCTCGAGCAGCTCGAACTCGCGGCTCGTGAGGTCGAGCTGCCGGCCGGCGCGCCGCGCCTCGTGGCGATCGGCGTTCAGGCGCAGGTCCCCGACCACGAGCGAGGCCGTCCCGCGCGGCGGGCGACGGCGCAGCAGCGCGCGCACGCGCGCCAGCAGCTCGGCGCGCTCGAAGGGCTTGACCAGATAGTCGTCGGCGCCGGAGTCGAGGCCCTCGACCCGTGACTCGACGGCATCGCGGGCGGTCAGGACGAGGATCGGGACGTCGCCCTGGTCGCGCAGGCGCCGGCAGACCTCGACCCCGTCGAGCTTCGGCAGGCCGAGATCGAGCACGACGGCGTCGGGCTCGAAGGTCTCGGCCTCCGCCAGTGCGGCGACCCCGTCGCCCGCGAGCTCGACGTCGTAGCCCTCGAGGGCGAGCGAGCGCCGGAGCGCCCCGGCGATCTCGACGTCGTCCTCGACGACCAGCACGCGCGCGTTCCGGGCCATGCTGGAGATGGTAGGCGCCCGGTCCATCGGCGTCCGCGTGCGGCAGGGTCACGCCCGCCGATGTCGAAGGATCGGTCGTATGGCCCGCCGTCCTGCGAAGAGGCGCCCGCGGCGGCCCGCGCGCCGGCCGCCGCCTCGTTTCCCCCGCCTGCCCGCGCTCGCGCAGCGCCACCTCGACGTGATCGGGATCGCGCTCGTGGCCGTCGCGGCCTTTCTCGCCTTCGTGTTCTACATGGGCTGGGCGGGTGGAGAGCTCGGGGAGGCGCTGGCGAGCGCGCTCATGTACCTGGGCGGACGTGTGGCCTACCTGGCGCCGGTGGGGATCTTCGCGGTCGGGGCCGTGCTCGTCCTGCGTCCGATGCTACCGACGACCCGGCCGCTCAAGGCCGGCGCCCTCTGCGTGATCGCCGCGCTGCTCCTCGGGCTCGCCGCGCAGAGCTTCGGGCTCGGGCCCGACCGCCCGCCGCGGGAGGGCTTCTTCGACCCGGCCTTCTTCCGCAGTCACGGCGGCGCCCTCGGGGAGGCCTTCTTCTGGGCCGCACGTCTTCTCCTGCAGGAGGTCGGCGCCGACATCCTGGTGCTTTTCCTGGCCGTAACCGGACTGCTCCTGCTGACCGGGGCGACCGTGGCCGGGGTGCTCAAGGCGACGGGGGAGGGGATGGCCTCGACTACGCGGCGCGTGCGCAAGTCGACGGGCGACTTCGCAGCGGTGGTGACCCGGCGGGCGCCGCGAACGGGGCCGCGGCGTCGACAGGGGCCGACCCGCTCCGAGCCGGTGCCCGGGCCGCCGGCGGTCGGGCCGCTCGCCCCTGACCCGGTCTCGGGTGGCGTATCAGGGGAGGGCGGCGACGGGCTGCGCCCGCCCGAGGTCGAGCCGATCGTCCGCGCCACCCACGTCGAGGTGCCCCCCCGGCGGGACGAGAGCCGAGACAGCCCGTACGAGGAGGTGCCGGAGTTCCCCCCGGCGCCCGAGTTCGGCGCGGGGCGCGGTAAGCCCGAGGAGCCCGAGCCGGAGTCGCTCGACGAGCTGATCGAGTCAGAGCCGGCGCTCGCCGACGAGCCCCCAAGCGCAGACGAGGACGTGACCGTGGCCACCGGCTCCGGGCGGGGGGAGGGGGCGCCCTCGCGGATCCCGGGCCCCGACGACCTCACCCCCCAAGGCCGCCTGCGCGCCTCGATCACCGAGGCCGACGACTTCGTCTACGTTCCTCCGCGCCCGAGCTTCCTGCGCCGCTCGAAGGAGGGCGCCGACCGCGCGGACACCGGCGAGGAGGTCGGGCTCGGCGCCGCGCTGGTCGAGGCGCTCTCGCACTTCGGCGTCGACGCGTCGGTGACCGGCACGGTCTCGGGCCCGCACGTCACCCGCTACGAGCTGCGCCTCGCGCCCGGGACGAAGATGTCCAAGGTCGCGCAGCTCAAGGACGACATCGCCTACGCGCTCGCCGCCACCGACGTGCGCATTCTCGCGCCGATCCCCGGCAAGACGGCGGTGGGAGTCGAGGTCCCGAATCGAGACCGCAAGGTCGTCTACCTCGGCGACGTCTACCAGGAGGCCCCGAGCGGCTGGTCGCCGCTGACCGTGTGGCTCGGCAAGGACATCGCCGGCAAGGCCATCGGGACCGATCTGGCCCGCCAGCCGCACCTTCTCGTCGCCGGGACCACCGGCTCCGGCAAGTCGGGGTGCGTCAACGCCATGCTGTCCTCGATCCTCCTCCACGCCTCCCCCCACGACGTGAAGCTCGTGCTCGTCGACCCCAAGCAGGTCGAGCTCAACCACTACGAGTCGATCCCCCATCTGATCACCCCGGTGGTCACGAACCCGCGTGTGGCGGCCAACGTGCTGGCCAACCTGATCAAGGAGATGGAGGAGCGCTACTCGACCATGAGCCTCGCGCGCTCGCGCAATCTGGTCGAGCTCAACCGCACCCGTGAGGAGCGAGGCGACCGCCCGCTGCCCTACATCCTCTGCGTGATCGACGAGCTCGCCGATCTGATGATGGTTGCGCCCGCCGACGTGGAGGACGCGATCATCCGCCTCGCCCAGAAGTCGCGCGCGGTCGGCATCCACCTGGTGCTCGCCACTCAGCGCCCGAGCGCGGACATCATCACCGGCATGATCAAGGCCAACGTGCCGGCGCGGATCGCCTTTGCCGTGTCCTCGCAGACCGATTCGCGGGTGATCCTCGACTCGAACGGCGCCGAGTCGCTGCTCGGCCAGGGCGACATGCTCTTCCGCCCGGCGACCGAGTCGCGCGGCGCGCGCATCCAGGGCGCCTACATCGCCGAGGACGAGATCGAGCGGCTGACCGACCACTGGCGCCGCCAGGGCGAGCCCGAGCTTCACGAGGAGCTGCTCGAGGAGGTCGAGGCCGACGAGAGCGACTCGCCCGACGACTTCGATCCCGATGCCGACGAGCTGCTCGGCGAGGCGATCGCCACGGTCGCCCAGCTTGGCTCGGCCTCGACCTCGATGCTCCAGCGGCGCCTGCGCGTCGGCTACACCCGTGCCGGGAGGCTGATCGACATGATGGAGCGCCGCGGGGTCATCTCAGGCTATGAGGGGTCGAAGGCGCGGCAGGTACTGATCTCAGAGACCGACGTGCCGCGCGTGCTCGCGGCGCTCGACGAGCCGGTCGAGGCGGGGTCCTCGAGCGGGGGTGAGCGCCGGGCCGCCGGCCACCGCAGGCCACATCGGCCCGCTCCCGCACGCGGGCACGCGTGCGTCAGAATACGTGCCATGCCCGGGATCGGTGAGACCCTGCGCGAGGCGCGCATCCGCCAGCAGGTCGACATCGGCGAGGTAGAGCGCGCGACGAAGATCCGCGCGAAGTACCTGCGTGCGCTCGAGAACGAGGAGTTCGACCTGCTCCCGGGGCCGACCTTCGTCCGCTCATTTCTGAAGACCTACGCCGAGCACCTCGGGCTCGACGCCCGCGTGATCGTCGAAGAGTTCCGCGCGAGCAGCGAGGGCCTCCCCGACGAGGACCCCGCGCCGGCCTTCCGGCGCCCGCCGAGCCGCCGGGAGCCGATGCGCTACGAACGGCGTCCTCCGGCCACCGGCCTGCTCGTCGCCGGGGGCATCGCCGCACTGCTCGTGCTGTTCCTGGTGCTCGGGCTCACGAGCGGCGGCGGAGGGCCCGAGCAGGGTGGGGACGGCGGCACCGAGCAGGCCGTCCAAAGGGAGGCGGATGAGCGCCGCGAGCGTCGTGAGCGCCGGAGGCGCGAGCGCGCGCGCGGCCCAAGAGCGTCAAGCTGAAGGTCAGCCCGGTGGAGCCCACTTACGTGTGCGTCGACCGCGGGGAGGGAGAGGCGCCGCTCTACGAAGGGAGCCTGACCTCGGCGCGATCCTTCCGCGGCCGGCGGCTGCGGCTCAATCTCGGGCGCCCCTCCGCGGAGGTCCGCGTCAACGGTGACGACGTCGACCTGGGCACCAAGACCAAATCGGTCGGCTTCTCCTTTGCGCCCGGCAAGGACCCGCGCCAGATACCGTCGGGCCAGCGCCCGTGTGCGGACGGGGACGGGGCGGCATGAGACGTCCTGTGTCAACCCTCCGTCGCCAATTGACGACAGAGAGAGCCGTGTCGGGCTGGGTCGTAGGGCACGCCGTCCTGCCACATGCGCCACAGCACGCGCGTCCACGCGCGCCCGACCGTGCGCGTGGCGCGGGGGTGGTCGTGGCCGCGCGCGCGGGCGTCGCGGTAGAGGCGCCTCGCCCAGGGATGGTGGTGGCGGGTGGCGTCGGCGAGTGTCGAGAGCGCCGCCCGCAGGCGCGGATCGCAGGCGCGGCGAAAGGTCGCGACTCGGCGCCGGCCGGACTCGACCGCGACCGCCGACACGCCCCCATCGGCGGCGAGCGCGGCGCTCGAGGGATAGCGCCCGCGGCAGTCGCCCAGCTCAGCGAGCAGGGTGGCCGCGCAGACCACCGACTTCGGGTCGCGAAAGAGCGACAGGAAGATCTCGCCATCGGGGTGGGCGCGCACCGCGCCGGCGATCTCGCTCGTCAAGAGCCGGATCTGCTCGACGAGCGGACCCAGTGTGGCGACAAGGGCGAGCACGACCGTACCGCGCGCCTCGACCTCCGCCTCGCCGGCCGTTCCCCGCGGCGCGTCCTTGAGGCGCTCGAGCGACTCGGCCGGCGTGCGCCGTCCCGAGTAGCCGTGGCGGGCGAGGAAGCCGCCGAGGCGCTGCTCGCCGAGCCCACGCGCCGCGGCCGGCGTCGGATAGCGCTCGAGGAAGGCGAGCGTGATCGACGAGTCGATCTCGGCGAACAACCTCACCGTCCCCGGCCAGAAGCGCTCGAGCTCGGCGCGCGGCTGGTTGGCGAGCGCGACGCGCGCCTCGACCAGGTCCTCGCGGGCGCGGTGAGAGCCCGCAGGGCCTTGGTCTCGTCGGCGTCGGGGACGAGCGCCCGGAAGCGGTGGGAGTCGGTGCGGGCGAGCTCTGCGAGCACGAACGCGTCGAAGCGGTCGGACTTCGAGGCCGCCACCTGAAAGCGCGGCCTCGCGGCCTTGACCTGGTTGGGGTGCAGCGCCAAGACGACGAGCCCCGCCGCGAGCAGCCGCTCGATGATCAGCCCGTCGGGGCGCTCGACGGCCACGCGCTCGACCTCGTGCGCTACGAGTGTCGAGCACAGCTCGACGATGCCCGCCTCATCGTGGGCAATGGTGAAGTCGAGCAACACCCGGTCCCGTTTGTCCTCGACGACCACGTCGTGTTTGTCCTTGGCCCAGTCGATGCCGGCGCAGGCGCCCATCTGTCTCCCTCCTCGCTCGGTTGCGTTTGCCTCGACCGCGAGGTACCGTTGCGGGCGCTCATTGACGGGCGCTCAGGGGCGCGACGTCCTGTTGGGGCTTCTGGTGCCTCGCACCGCCGGGGGCGCTGGTCTCATGCGGGCCCTCTTTGGGGCAAGCGCCGTTGGCGCTCCCCCGGCGGTGGTCGACATGCGGGGAGGTTGACCAATGAGCGCAGCCGCCCCGGCCGTTCGGTGAGCGCGCGCGCCGGCATCGTCGTCACCGGCACCGAGGTCTTGGCGGGGCGGGTCCCCGATCGCAACGGTCCCTGGCTCGCCGACCGGCTCTCCGAGCTCGGGATCGAGCTCGCCCACATCGCGATCTGCGGCGATCGCCCGGCTGACGTCGCGGCCCAGCTTCGCTTCCTGGCCTCAGAGGGCGTCGACCTCGTGGTCACCAGCGGCGGGCTGGGCCCGACCGCCGATGACCTCACCGCCGAGGTCGTGGGCCGCTTCCAGGGGCGCGACTCGTTTCTGGACGAGGAGCTCGAGCGCCGCATCGCCGCCATCGTCGAGCCGCTGCTCAAGCGCTGGCGGGGACTCGATCAGGCGGCGATCGAGGCCTCCACTCGCAAGCAGGCCACGATCCCGGTCGGGGCGGACGTGCTGGGGCCCGCGGGGACCGCGCCCGGTCTGGTCGTTCCGCCGGTCGACGGCCACCGTCGCCCGACCTTGGTGGTCCTCCCCGGCCCGCCCCGGGAGCTCCAGTCCCTGTGGCCCGAGGCCGTCGCGACTGAGGCCTTCAGGGCCGCGGTGGCGGGGCGGTCGCGCTACGAGCACCGTACGCTGCGGCTGATCGGGATCCCCGAGTCCGAGATCGCCGAGACGCTGCGGGTGGGGGAGGCGCACATCGACCGGCTCGGCGAGCTCGAGGTCACGACGTGCCTGCGGCGCGGCGAGCTCGAGGTCGGGGTCCGTTACGAGCCACCGGCACAGGCGGCCTGGGAGGGACTGCTGGACCTCGTGCGCGAACGCCATGGACCGCAGCTGTTCTCGGACGACGGCGCGACCGTCGACGAACAGGTGGCGGCGCTGCTACGCGAGTCGCAGGCGACCGTCGCGGTGGCCGAGTCGTGCACGGGCGGCGAGCTCGCGGGGCGGCTGAGCGGGCCGGCCGGGGCGTCGGCGTACTTCGCCGGAGGCGTCGTGGCCTACGCCGACGAGGCCAAGGCGAGCCTGCTCGCCGTCGACCCGGCCCTGATCGCCCGCCACGGGGCGGTCTCGCCGCAGGTGGCGAGCGCCATGGCGGCGGGGGCAGTCGGGCGCTTAGGCGCCGACGCGGCGGTCGCCGTCACGGGGATCGCCGGCCCCGGCGGGGGAACGGAGGAGAAGCCGGTCGGCTACGTCTGCTTCGCGGCGAGGCTCGCCGACGGGCGGGAGGTCGCCCGTGACCTCGTCATCCCGGGCGAGCGGGCCGAGGTCCGCGACCGCTCGACCACTCTGGCGATGCACGTCCTGCGAGCCCTGCTGCTTGGAGAGCCGGCGCCCACCTGAGGAGGCGGATGGCGGTCGGAGGCCGGGGGTCTCGCGGGCTCGCCTCTTCCTCGCCCTCGACCCGGTCGACTCGGCACGGACGGCGCTCGCCGCGTGGCGCGACTCGGCTTTGACGGGACAAGCCGGGCTGCGACTGGTACCGGCACAGAGCCTGCACGTGACGCTCGTCTTCCTCGGCCATCGCCCCGAGGCGGAGATCGAGCCGATCGCCGGGACCTTGGGCGCCCTCGCGGGGTTGTCCGCACCGGAGCTGTGGCCCCTCGGGGTCGAGGCCCTGCCGCGCCGGCGCCCGCGGCTCCTCGCGCTCGGTCTAGGCGATCCCGAGCGCCGCGCCGGGGCCGTCCAGACCGTCGCCTCCGACGCGCTCGAAGCCAAGGAGCTGCACGCTCCCGAGCGGCGCCCCTTCTGGCCGCACATGACCCTCGCGCGCGTGCGCGGGCACGCGGGACGCCAGCCGAGCCCCGCCTTGCCGCCCCAGGCGGAGCGACCCCAAGGGCCGCTGCGCTTCGAGCACGTCACCCTCTACCGATCCCACCTCGCCCCGGGCGGGGCTCGCTACGAGCCGCTCGCGCGCCACCGCCTGCGGCCGTGAGCGCATCGTCCGGCCTGCCCTCTTGGGGTGCGCAAGCGAGGTTTGACGAGCTCGGTGCGAGGACCTCGAGCGTCCGCAGCCGTCACCGCCTTTGTCGCGTAGCTGTCACACAGGTGTCGGGAGATCGTCACCCAAGTTCCCCATGGCGTCCGATCCGTCCCCTACCTTCGCCCCACCCACGAAACCGGGACGAGAACAGAGAGCCAGGAGCAAAAGCAATGGACAAGGATCACGACAAGGCGGCAAAGGCCCGCGAGGCGGCCCTCGGCAGTGCCCTCGGGCAGATCGAGCGCGACTTCGGCAAGGGGTCGATCATGCGCATGGGCGACGAGCGGGCGGCGGTGCGCGTCTCCGCGATCCCGAGTGGCGCGCTTTCGCTCGACCTCGCACTGGGGGTCGGCGGCCTTCCGCGCGGGCGCATCGTCGAGGTCTTCGGGCCCGAGTCGTCGGGCAAGACGACGCTCGTCTACCACGTCCTCGCCGAGGCCCAGCGCCAGGGCGGCACCTGCGCCTTCATCGACGCCGAGCACGCCATGGACCCGATCTATGCGAAGCGCATCGGCGTGGACGTCGACGAGCTGCTGGTCTCCCAGCCCGACTACGGCGAGCAGGCGCTCGAGATCGCCGACGTGCTCGTCCGTTCGGGTGCGATCGACGTCGTTGCCATCGACTCGGTCGCCGCGCTCACTCCGAAGGCGGAGCTCGAGGGGCAGATGGGTGACCAGACGGTCGGCCTCCAGGCTCGGATGATGAGTCAGGCGACGCGCAAGCTCGCCGGCAACCTCAACCGCGCCGGCACCCTATGCCTGTTCACCAACCAGATCCGCGAGAAGGTCGGCGTCATGTTCGGCTCACCGGAGACCCAGCCCGGCGGTCGCGCGCTCAAGTTCTACTCCTCGCAGCGACTGGATATTCGCCGCATCGAGACCCTCAAGGAGGGCACCGAGGCGATCGGCAACCGCGTCCGAGTCAAGGTGGTCAAGAACAAGGTAGCCGCCCCGTTCCGCCAGGCCGAGTTCGACATCGAGTACGGCGACGGCATCTCCTCGGAGGGCTGCCTGATCGACCTCGGCATCGAGCACAAGATCGTCACGAAGTCGGGTTCGTTCTTCTCGCTCGGCGACGAGCGGCTCGGACAGGGTCGCAACAACGCCAAGGCCTACCTGCGCGAGCATCCCGACGTCGCCGAGACGATCGAGCGACGCATCTACGAGGCCGTGGGAGTGGAACGCCGGACCGGACCGGTCGAGAGCGTCAATGGCGGGGCCTCGACCCAGGACGGCGCGCTCTCGGACTCCGCTGCCCCGAACGGCGCCGAGGACGGCTCGAGCGCCGGAGCTTCGGTCCGCCAGGCCGCCTGAGGCACTTCTCGGGCGAACCGCGAGGCGTCGGTGCCCCGCGAGGCTCACGCTTCTGGAGAGAACCGCCGGGCGCTCACGCTCGCCTGGCGGGCGCTCTCCCGGCGCGACCACACGTTCGCCGAGCTACGGGCGCTGCTCGAGCGACGAGGCGTCGAGCCGACCGCCGCCGATGCGGCGCTGACCGAGATCGCCGGCGCCGGATACCTCGACGACGCCGGCTTCGCGCGCCGTTTCGTCGAAGATCGGCGACGGCTCGACCGGTGGGGCGGGGAGCGGATCGCCCGAGCCCTCGAGCGCCGGGGGATCGCGCCCGAGCTCGCGCGCGAGGTGCTCGCCGATCGCGGTGAGGCGGAGCTCGAGACGGCGCGCGCCCTGCTCGCCGAGCGCGTGGCTGTCCCGCCGGCAGACGATCGGGGTCGTCAGCGCGCCCTGGGCCTGCTCGTCCGCCGCGGCTACGACGCCGATGTCGCATACGAGGCCATACGTCGCCACGAGCGGGAGATTTCCTGCCCGTCCCCAACGGCCGAGCCACCCTGAGCTCGGCGTGAGCGATCATGAGGGGTCCCGGCCGATCCCGCCGGCAACCGCCCGGCCGCCTCTTGAACCGACGGTCCCACGGTACTAATCTCTGTCGCGGAACGGGCCTAGCCGTCCGTCGCAGATCAGGTACCAGATAACCACGCTTCCACGGCAGAAGTCGATGACACCCCCGGATCACCCAGCGGACGAGCAGGAAGGAGCGAGCTAGCGGCGCGCTGTACGTGGTGTGGTTCCCCGCGGCCACACGTCTGCCTGAAAGAGCACGGTCCTGGTGTCTTGCGCGTCGGTCTGGGCCGAGGTACGCAGACTTCAGGCTCGCGTAGGCGAGCTGAACGAGGAGACACCCGATATGGAGATCGTGCTGATCGGTCTGGTGGTGCTGGCGGCGGCCGCGGTGGCCGTGGTCGCGACCACACATCGCGCGCGGGGCCTTCGCACGGACGGAGCCGCGGCCGCCGAGAACGGGCGGTCGAGCGTGGGAGTCGTACCGCAGGGCGCCTCGTTCGCTGCGTCGCCAGCCCCGGTGGCACTCGAGGAGGAGGAAGGGGAGGCGTCGGCAGGGCCGTCGACCGCCGATCTACGCGAGCAGCTCGACCTCGAGCTCGTCCAGCGGCGGGCCGAGGTGGGGCGGATCGAGGAGCGGCTGCTCGGGAAGGAGCAGTCGATCGACGTCAAGCTCGCCGACCTCGAGCGGCGCGAGCGCGCCATCGACGATCGCCAGCGCAACCTCGAGCAGAGCCAGGACCAGGTCAACTCGGCTCGGCGAGACCAGCTGCGCGAGCTCGAGCGGATCGCCGGGCTCACCGCCGGCCAGGCCAAGCAGATCCTCCTGCGGGAGCTCGAGGATGAGCTCGAGCACGAGAGCGCCCGGATGATCCGCCAAGCCGAGGAAGAGGCCAAGCGAGAGGCCGACCGCCGCGCTCGCAGCATCCTCGCCACCGCGATGCAGCGGCTTGCCGCCGGCCACGCCGCCGAGACGACCGTGTCGGTCGTTCAGCTTCCCTCCGACGACATGAAGGGCCGGATCATCGGCCGCGAGGGGCGTAACATCCGCTCGCTCGAAACCCTGACCGGCATCGACTTCATCGTCGACGACACGCCCTCGACGGTCGTCCTCTCGGGCTTCGACGGCGTCCGCCGCGAGATCGCGCGCATCACCCTCGAGAAGTTGCTCGAGGACGGGCGGATCCACCCCGCGCGCATCGAGGACGCCTACGACCAGGCCGTCACGGAGATGGACGGACACGTCGTCGAGGTCGGCGAGCAGGCCGTGTTCGACGCCGAGGCGGGTGCACTGCATCCCGAGCTCGTCAAGCTGCTCGGCCGGTTGCGCTACCGCACGAGCTACGGGCAGAACGTGCTCGCCCACTCGGTCGAGTGCGCGAACCTCGCCGGCACGCTCGCCGCCGAGCTCGGCGCGAGCGCCAAGTGCGCCCGCCGAGCGGCGCTCCTCCACGACATCGGCAAGGCGGTGACCCACGAGATCGAGGGTCCCCACGCGCTGGTGGGTGGCGACATCGCTCGCCGCTACGGGGAGTCGGAGGCGGTCGCGCACGCCATGGAGGCCCACCACAACGAGGTCGAGCTGCAGACCATCGAGGCCGTCGTGGTGCAGATCGCCGACTCGCTCTCGGGCGCGCGTCCGGGCGCGCGAGGGGAGTCGCTCGAGCACTACATGAAGCGCCTGCGCGACCTCGAGCAGATCGCCAACCGCCACGAGGGCGTCGAGAAGGTCTTCGCCATGCAGGCCGGGCGGGAGGTGCGGGTGGTCGTGAGCCCCGAGGCCATGGACGACGACGCCGCGGCGCTCCTCTCGCACGCGATCGCCCGCGACGTCGAGAAGGAGCTCGAGTTCCCTGGTCAGATCAAGGTCACGGTTATCCGCGAGAGCCGTGCCGTGGACTACGCAAAATAGAATCGCCGCGTGAGGTCGATCGACGATGGCCGCGCGAAGGGGTTCCCTATCGAGGGGCTCCCTGAGCGAGCGAAGCGAGCGTACCCGAGAGAGGGAATCCCGAAGCGCTACCACCTCACCACCTTCGGCTGCCAGATGAACGAGCACGACTCCGAGCGGATGAAGGGCATGCTCGAGTCGCTCGGCTACCGCGAGGCCCCCGCGCGCGACGAGGCGGACCTGATCCTCTTCAACACCTGCTCGATCCGGGAGTCGGCCGACAACCGCTTCGTCGCCCACCTCGGTGAGGCCAAGCGGCTCAAGGGAGAGGATCCGGCGCGCGTCGTCGGGGTGGGCGGGTGCTGGTCGCAGTCGATGAAGGAGCGCGTCTTCGAGCGCTTCCCGTTCGTCGACGTCGCCTTCGGCCCGGGCCAGATCCCGAAGCTGGCCGAGTTCCTGACGAGCGACTCGCTGACCGCGCAGGGCTACTTCGAGTTCGAGGGCTTCTCCGGGCACCTGCCGATGAAGCGGGCGCGCGAGTTCCAGGGGTGGGTGCAGATCTCGGTCGGCTGCAACTGCCGCTGCGCCTACTGCATCGTCCCCTCGACGCGTGGGCGCGAGGCCAGCCGACCGCCCGGCGAGCTCGTGGGAGAGGTCGAGCGCCTCGCGGCCGACGGCGTGCGCGAGGTGACCCTGCTCGGCCAGAACGTCAACTCCTACGGCCGCGACCTACCCCGCGACCAGAGGGTCACCTTCGCCGAGCTGCTGGCTGCCGTCGATGCCGTCGCGGGCATCGACCGCATCCGCTACACGAGCCCGCACCCCAAGGACATGCGCGAGGACGTCGTTCGCGCCCACGCGGAGCTGGCGGCGCTCTGCGAGCACATCCATCTGCCGCTGCAGTCGGGCTCGAGCCGCATGCTCAAGGCCATGCGCCGGACCTACGACCGCCAGCGCTACCTCGATCGGGTGGCACTGATCCGGGACCACGTGCCCGACTGTGCGCTCACCACCGACATCATCGTCGGCTTCCCCGGCGAGACCGACGACGACTTCGAGCAGACGCTGTCGCTGGTCGAGGAGGTCGGCTATGACTCGGCGTTCACGTTCCTGTTCTCGCCGCGGCGTGGAACCGAGGCCGCCGGCATGGACGGTCAGCTCCCACACGCGGCCAAGCGGGAGCGGATGGACCGGCTGGTCGAGACCGTTCAGCGGCGGGCCACCGAGCGCGCACAGCGGTTCGTCGGTCGAACCATGGAGGTACTCGTGGAGGGACCCTCCCGCACCGACCCTTCGCGCCTGCGCGGGCGCACGCGCCACAACAAGACGGTAAACTTCGGTCTGGGAAATGTGGGGTCCGACACCGGGGAGGTAAGCGCTCGACCGCAGCCCGGGGAGCTCGTCGGCGTCGAGATCACCGGCGCCACCAGCACCACCCTCGCCGGCGAGGCGCGGGCCCTCTCCGCCGCGCTCTGAGCGATCCAGCGCCCGCGGGGCGCCCCGAGGTCGTCGCCCTCTTCGGTCCGACCGGAATCGGCAAGACGTCCATCGCCGTCGCCCTGGGCGAGCGGCTGCGCGGGCTCGGAGAGGACCCGGTCGCGATCTCCGCCGACGCCCTGCAGGTCTACGCGGGCCTCGAGACCCTCACCGCGGCCCCCACCGCCGCCGAGCAGGCCCGCCTCGAGCACCGCCTCGTCGCCTCCGTGCCGGTGAGCGCCACCTTCTCCGTGGGGGAGTACGTGCCGCTCGCCCACCGCGAGATCGACGCCGCGCTGGCCGCCGGGCGGCGCCCGATCGTCGTCGGGGGAACGGGCATGTACCTGCGCGCCGCCCTGAGCGAGCTCGACCTGCGCCCGCCCCCCGGTCCCGGCGTTCGCGAGCGGGTCGAGGCGGACCTGGCTGCTCGCGGACCAGCCGCCCTGCACGCCGAGCTCGGTCGCCGGTCACCCGACGCCGCGGCTCGCATCGACCCGGCCGACCGCAGCCGGATAGTCCGTGCCCATGAGCTGCTCGAGACCGGGGAGGTCCCGCTCCCGGTCCCCTCGGAATCCGGCAAGTCCCAGCTCTGGACGAGCGCGACGCGCCGCCCGACCCTGCTCGTCGGCCTCATCGCCGAGCGCGGCGCGCTCTACGCGGCGATCGAGCGGCGCGTCCAGGAGATGGTCGCCGCGGGGGCGGAAGAGGAGGTACGTCGCGCCGCCGCCGCCGGCGCCTCCGCGACGGCCCGCGCGGCACTCGGCTTCGAGGAGCTGCTCGCCGGCGAGGTCGAGGCGCTCGAGCGGCGCACGCGCAACCTCGCCAAGCGCCAGCTCACGTGGATGCGAAAGCTCGCCGGGGTCAAGCGAATCGACGTGACCGGGCGCGACCCTGCCGAGGTCGCCGAGGAGATCGCCGGATGTCTATAGTGCCGCGCCGAACGAACCCGCCGGCCGCCCGGATGGCCCGCCTCGGGTCGCCGGCCGCCGCGCCCTGACCGCCGCGGCTATGTGCCCAGCGATGCCCCGCTCCTCGTCCCCACCCGACCTCGGCTCCCACCCGCGATGACCTTCGAGAAGTGGCAGGCGCTCGGCAACGACTACCTGATCGTCGAGCAGGGGGACCTTCCCTTCGAGCTGACCGCAGAGCGCGTGCGCCGGCTGTGCGCCGCCCACACCGGCATCGGCTCGGACGGCGTGCTGCTCCTGAGCGAGCCGTCGGAGCGGGGCTACGTCGCCCGCCTGCGGATCTTCAATCCCGACGGGTCGGAGGCCGAGCTCTCGGGCAACGGCGCCCGAGAGGCCATCCTCTATCTGCGCCGCTCGGGCTGGGTCGAGCACGACGTCTTCTCGATCGAGACCGCGGCGGGTGAGATCCGGCCGCAGATCACCGGATCGACGACGTGCTCGGTGGACATGGGACGGGCTCGGCTGCGCTCGCCCGACTTTCCGTCCGGTGACCAAGGCGGCGCCGGGGTAATCACCGTGGCTGGACGCAGGCTGCCCTTCCAGCACGTCTCGATCGGCAACCCCCAGTGCGCGATCGAGGTGCGAGCGGACGACTCGCCGCCGCTCGAGGACCTCGACTTGGAGGAGCTCGGCTCGCCGATCGAGGGCAATACAGACCTGTTCCCGAACCGCACGAACGTGTCGTTCTGGCGGCAGGAGACGGAGACCGAGATCGCCGCGCGGATCTACGAGCGCGGCGTGGGGGAGACGCTGTCCTCGGGCACAGGTGCCTGCGGCGCCGCCGTCGCGGCGGTCCTGCGGGGCGCCGAGAGCCCGGTGACCGTGCACCTCGACGGCGGCGACCTCGAAGTCGAGGTCTCCGAGGACCTCGGCGTGCGGCTGACGGGCTGGGCGCTGCCGGTTTACCGTGGCACCCTCAGCGACGAGCTCGTGGAGGAGTTGCATGCAACCGAGTGAGCGCCTGAGCCGGATCCCGCCGTACCTGTTCGCCGAGCTCGAGCGCAAGATCGCCGAAAAGCGCGCGCAGGGAATCGACGTGATCAGCCTCGGCATCGGCGATCCCGACACGCCCACGCCCGCGCTCATGGTCGACGCCCTCGCCAGGGCGGCCGCCGACCCGGGCACGCATCGCTACCCCTCGAACCGCGGGCGGACCGAGCTTCGCGAAGCAGTCGCCGCCTTCTACGCGCGCCGCTTCGGCGTCACGCTCGACCCGGGAACGGAGATCATGCCCGCGCTTGGGGCCAAGGAGTGCATCTTCAACCTCAACCTCGCGTTTCTCGATCCGGGCGACGTCGCCCTCGCCGCCGATCCTGGCTACCCGGTCTACACGGGTGGACCGCTGCTCGCGGGCGGCGAGCCGGTCCTCATGCCGCTTCGGCCCGAACGCGGCTTCGCTCCCGACCTCGAGGCGATCCCCGCCGATGCTCGCGAGCGCGCCCGTCTGCTCTACCTCAACTACCCGAACAACCCGACGGGCGCGGTCGCTCCTGAGGGTCTGTTCGAGCAAGCCGTCGCCTTTGCGCGCGAGCACGACCTGCTCGTGGTCCACGACGCCTCCTACACCGAGACCACCTTCGACGGCTACGTCGCGCCGAGCTTCCTGGCCACCCCGGGCGCCAAGGAGGTGGGCGTCGAGGTCTTCTCGCTCTCGAAGGGCTACAACATGACCGGCTGGCGTGCCGCCGCGATCGTCGGCAACGCCGCGGCGCTCGAGCCCTACTGGCGCCTCAAGACCAACATCGACTCGGGCATGTTCGAGGCCGTCCAGCTCGCCACCGCCGCCGCGCTCTCCCCCGAGGGCGACGAGGCGGCGCGCGAGATGAGCGCGTTGTACGAGCGCCGACGCGACCTCGTCTGTGACGCGCTGCGCGAAATCGGCGTCGCGGTCACGCCCCCCATGGGGACGATTTACGTGTGGGCACCCGTGCCCGCCGGGCACTCCTCGGCCTCCTACTGCGAGAAGGTGCTCGAGGAATCCGCGGTCGTGGTCTCGCCGGGCGGGGCCTACGGGCCCAACGGCGAGGGCTTCTTCCGCATCTCGCTCACGATCGACGACGACCGGCTGTGCGAGGCCGTCGAGCGCCTGCGCTCGAGCCTCGGGGCGGCGGAGGGACGCGCGGCGTGAGGTATTGCGGGATAGCGGTTGGCAGCGAGCTCCAGCAGCTCTGCCGACTCGAGGAGATGCGCACCGGCGACCCTCCGATTCGCCTGCGCGCGACGTTCTACGAGCCGGGCTCGCCGGCCGAGGTCGTCGAGGAGCTCGAGGCGCTTGGCGATATCGCGGTGGCGATCGGGGCTCCGCAGGGAGATCCCCTGGACGGCCGCCAGGTGCGGGTATGCGACGCGGCTCTGCGCCGGCGGGGGGTTAGCCCGCGCGCCTCGCTCGAGACGGGCTTCGCGCTGTTCGACGCGCTCGAGGAGCTCGGCCTCTTCGTCCCGGACGTGTCCACCGACGCGCCGGTGGGACCCGAAGGCGAGCAGGAGGGGCGCGTCGAGGACGGCATCTTTCGGGAGGCCGGCGTCTTCGAGGTCAACATCGACGCGGTCTTCTGCGCCCTGGAGGGTCGTCGCGTGCCGGCGCGCCGCCACCCGCTCGGGGTGCTGACCCGCATCGACGAGCTGACCGAGGGCCACGTCGAGGACTCGGGCGGCGACCTTTGGAGCCGTCGCATCGAGGAGATCGAGGCCGCCGCGGCGGCGCTGTGCGCGCACCGGTATGCGGTCGGACATGCGGCTTGGCTTGGCGACCCGGAGGAGGGCGTCGTCGTCATGCCCGGCTCACGGGCGCCGGAGATGTTCTCGAGCGAGGGCGTGATCCCGCGTGTGCCGCGGGCACGGCTCGGAGACACCGGGCGAGAAGCCGAGGGGGCGATGCCCGCCCCCCAAGCGCCTGCGGAGCGCGCCGGGCCACGGCCGAGCGGGTAGCCACCGCTACACCTCCGGCCGCCCCCCGGCGGGCGCGAACGGCTCACGACCGGGCTGGCGGAGCTGGAGATACAGGTCGGGCCTGTCGAGCGGCGCGAACCCGTGCCGCGCGTACAGCTCGTGGGCGTCAGCGGTCGCGAGCAGGACGTTGCGCGACCCGCGGACCTCGGGGTGGTCGAGCACGGCGGCGACGAGGCGGTGGCCGAGCCCGCGCCCGCGGTGGGAGCCGACGACGAACACGTCGGCGATCCAGGCGAAGGTGGTGCCGTCGGTCACCGCGCGCGCGAAGCCGACCTGAGCGCCGTGGTCGTACAGGCCGAAGGGGATCGACCCCTCGATGGCCCGCTCGACGGTCTCGCGGGCGACCCCCAAAGCCCAGTAGGACTCGCGCGAGAGGAAGCGGTGGACGAGGTGGCGGTCTAGGCGGGCGGGATCGCTCGACACCTCGATGGCGTCGGTGGACGGCGTCATCGGCTCAAGGTAGCCATCGCACGGTCGTGTCGGGGCTCGGCCCCCAGCCGCACCGACGCCATCGCCGCCGAGGCGCGGCCCTACACTGGTGGGTGATGGATGGCGACCGCCACGCCCGCCGTGACGGAACGCGCTATGGCGAGGGCCTCCGCAATCCCCGGGCGCGCCAGCGCGCCATGCTGATCGCCGCCGGCCCCGACGAGCCCGACCTGTCCGAGCTGCGCGAGCTCCTGCGCACCGCTCGGGTCGCCGTGGCCGGCGAGCTCACCCAGCGCCGCCCTCGACCGGACCCCGACCGCTACCTGGGCCGGGGCAAGCTCGCCGAGCTCAAGGAGGCGACCAGGGGATCGGGCGCCAACCTGATCGCCTGCGACGACGAGCTGCTCCCCCGCCAGGAGCGCAACCTCGAGCAGGAGACCGGCGTGCCGGTCATCGACCGGACCGCGATCATCCTCGACATCTTCGCCGAGCACGCCGGCTCGGCCGAGGGCAAGCTCCAGGTCGAGCTCGCCCAGCTCGAGTACAACCTCGCCCGCATGCGCGGCCTGTGGACCCACCTCGAGCGCCTCGGCGCGGGCCGGATGGACGGCGGGATCGGCACGCGGGGACCGGGGGAGACCCAGATCGAGACCGACCGTCGCCTCGCCCGCGACCGCATCTCCGCGCTGCGGCGAGAGCTCGAGCGTACCCGCTCGACCCGAGCGGTCATGCGTCAGGAGCGCGAGCGCGCGCACCTTCCGACTGTGGCTCTCGCCGGCTATACGAACGCCGGCAAGTCGACTCTCCTCAATGCGCTCACCGGCGCCGCCGCGGGCGTGCGCGACCGGCTGTTCCACACCCTCGACCCCACCACGCGCTCCTTCGAGATCTCCGGCCGCCGATACCTGCTCACCGACACGGTCGGGTTCATCCGCAAGCTGCCCCACCAGCTCGTCGAGGCCTTCGGGGCGACGCTCGAGGAGACCCTGCGCGCCGACCTGATCGTGCACGTCGTCGACGCCGCGGCTGCGCACGAGGAGATCGAGGAGATGATCGCCGCCGTCGAGGAGGTCCTGGCCGGCATCGGAGCCGCCGAGCAACCGCAGCTTCTAGCCCTCAACAAGGTCGACCTGCTCGACCGCGAGCGCCGGCGCGAGCTCGAGTTTCGCCATCCGCGGGCGATCCAGGTGTCGGCCGCAACCGGCGAGGGGCGCGACGAGCTGCGCGACGCCGTCGAGGCTCGGTTCCTGCGCGCGCTGCGGCCCGTCGACGTGCTCGTTCCCTACCGCGAGGGCGGCCGCCTGGCCGAGCTCCACGACGTGGCGGGCGAGCTGGACCGCGAGGACACCCCCGAGGGAGCGAGGGTCCGCGCACGCGTGCCGGCCGGGGTCGCGGCGCGCTTCGAGCGCTTCGCGGTGAAGAGCGGCGCCTCCGATGGCGCCGCCCCCGAGTGATCCTCCCCTACACGCGGCTCCACGACGACGCCCGCTCGCCGGCGCCCGCCCATGAGGGAGACGCAGGCTACGACCTCCACGCCGCCGAGACGGCGACGATCGCCCCCGGCGAGCGCGCGAGCGTGGGCACCGGTCTCGCGCTCGCTGTCCCCGAGGGGTTCGCCGGCCTGGTCCTCGCGCGCTCGGGTCTCGCGCTGCGCCACGGCATCGCGCTCGCCAACGCGCCCGGCCTGATCGACCCGGGCTACCGCGGCGAGGTCCGCGTGCTGCTGCTCAACACCGACCGCCGGGAGCCCTTCGACGTCGCGGTGGGTGATCGGATCGCACAGCTCGTGCTCGTGGCGTTTTCGGCGCCGGAGCTGTGGGAGCTGCCCTCACTCGAGGAGACGAGGCGGGGGGCCGGGGGGTTTGGGTCGACCGGGCGGTGACTCTCCGGCTATGGCTCACACCCCCGCCGCTCGCCGCGCGCTGCGGTGCGCGGCCTCCTCGAGTCCGTCGTCGAGCGGTTGGAGCTCGACGCCCAGGGCCGCCTCGACGAGCCGGTCGGCGAGCCAAACGTTCTTGGGCAGCAGCGGGCCGTGCAGGTAGGTGCCGACGACGTTGCCCCGCCGCACGCCCTCGCCTCCGTCGCGACCGTTGTTGCCGTGGCCGGACAGGACCCGCCCGAGCGGCCGCTCGCCCGAGTCGAGGTAGGTCCGCCCGCCGTGGTTCTCGAAGCCCGCGATGACGCGCGACCCTCCGGCGATCTCGGACTCGATGGCGCAGTTGCCGATCAGGCGCGGACCGGGCTCGCGCACCGTCGTCAGGCCGATGAGCCCGATGCCGGGAATGGTTTGCTCCCCGAGCTGGTAGGAGCGCCCGAGCAGCTGGTATCCGCCGCATACGGCGAGGATCACCGCGTCGCGGTCGGCGGCGGCGTGGAGGCCGTCGCGCTTGGTGCCCACCATGTCCTCGGCCACGGCGATCTGGTCGCGGTCCTGGCCGCCCCCGATGTAGAAGAGGTCGTGCGCGTGCGGGTCGAGGTCGTCGCCGAGCGTGCTCCCGCGCAGCTCGAAGCCGAGACCTCGCCAGGCACAGCGCGCCCGCAGCACCTGCAGGTTGCCCCGGTCGGCGTAGATGTTCATCAGCTCGGGATAGAGCGCGCACACGCGCAGCGTGGGGGTCACGGCCGGCGCGACGCCTCCAGCATGAGCACGGTCGAGCCCACATAGGCCTCGGTGTCCGGAACCGAGCGATCGGAAAGCCGGCGAAAGCCGTGGGCGACGGCGCTCGCGGCGAGCTCTGTGGCCGGGAAGACCGACAGGCGAACGGTCGCTGCGGACTCGACGGTCTCGCCCGTGGGGGAGACTGCGCGGCGCAGGCGGTCGATGGCGACGGCTCGCTCTCCGCGCGAGAGCTCCTCCTCGCGCACAGCGACCGGAGTGCTCGCGAGCGCCCACCCGTCGTGGACACCCGTATCGGGGAGAGGCGGGAGGGAGTCGGCGGCCGGGAGGCCGGCGAAGGGATCGGCAAGGGCGGGCGCGAAGAGGCCGCTCGGCTCGAGGTGAGCGAGCACCCGGGAGAGCATCGCCTCCCGTCCCGACTCTTGGAGGAGCTGGACGACCTGCATGGGCGCGAGCACGAGCGAGAAGCGTCGACCCAGCGCGAAGCTGCGCGCGTCTGCACAGACGGCGTCGACCCGCAGGCCGCGCGCGCGTGCGCGGGCGGAGCACACGGCGACGAGATCGGGATCGGAGTCGAGGGCGGTCACCTCGTGGCCGCCCGCAGCGAGGTCGAGCGCCACCCGTCCGGCGCCCGCCCCGAGCTCGAGGACGGGTCCCGGGCGGGCGGCGGCGAGCTCTCGCCAGAGCGAGAGGTCGGCGTCGTAGCCGCCGCACTCGACGTCGTGCCAGGCGACGGCCTCGTCGAACGGCCTCACTGCGCCGCCCCGACGGCCGGCGCCACTATCCGGACCTGGCGCTCGGCCAACCGCACGGTTACGGGCAGCTCGCCGATCGGTTCGCCGTCCGCGTAGACCGTGAACGGCCGGTCCGCGCTGACCTCGACGACCTGGGCCGTCAGGAAGTGTGCCCTCGGGTCACCGACGTGCGTGCCGCGGAAGACGCGCGGCACCGTGGCCAGCCAGCGCAGCCGGGAGTGCTCGTGCACCATCAGGACGTCTAGGCGGCGATCGTCGAGCACGGCGTGGGGAACCAACAGCATCCCGCCCCCATAGGCCTTCGAGTTCGCCACCGCCACCGTGTACCCCGTGAAGGCGTGGGGCGATCCGTCGACGGTGACCTCGAATCGAGCGTGGCGCCAGCCGGCGAGCGCCCGCAACGCGGCGTACAGATAGACCGCGTCTCCCCGGTGCCGCGACTCGTTGGCGATCCGGTTGGCCTCCGAGTCGAAGCCGACGCTGGCGATGCCGAGGAACGGGACGCCGCCGACCTCGCCGACATCGAGCGGGCGCGGCTCGCCGCCGAGCGCGAGGCGAGCGGCTGCGGCCGGATCGGTGGGAATGCCGAGTACGCGCGCCAGGTCGTTGCCCCGTCCGGCGGGAACGATCGCGAGCGGCGTGTCGGTATCCCGCATGACACCTGCGAGCGAGCCGACGTGGCCGTCGCCGCCTACGGCCACCACGGTCTCGGCTCCGGCGCCGACCGCCTCCCGGGCGAGCTCGATCGCGTGTTCCCCGCTCGTAGCGGTTACCGCGCTAAACCGCGCGCCCAGACGCTCGAGCTCGGCGCAGGCCGCGTCCAGGGACCGCCGTCCCCGGCCGCCGCCCGCGACGGGGTTGGCGATCAGGGTAAGCGAGCGGTCGCGCACGGCGCGGGAGTCTAGGAATCTTCCGATGCGCTCCAGCCGCGCTCGGCGATCGCCGCCGCGACCTCCTCCGGGCGGTCGGTCACCACGTAGGCGTCGATGATCGCGCCCTCGGCGTTTATCGTGATCGAGAGTCCCGACTCGGTTCGGCGGACCTTCGAGATCGGGGCCACGGGGCGGCCTGAGCCCATCCGCGGCTTGACGCGCCCGGTGGCGACGCGATGGACGCCGTCGAGGGCGGCGAGGCCGTCGAGGAGTCGGCGATAGCCCTTCGAGGACGAGTGCTTGTGGTGGGTCTTGCGCGCCATCTGGTCCTCCATGGTGGCGTGCCGGCGGCGCGTGTACCGCAATGACGGGGATAGGCTGGGGGCGTGGAGCAGCGTGACCGGCGCGCACGGCGTGACCAGGCCCGGCGCCGCAGCGCGCGTCAGCGCCGGACGGTGCTCACCGCAGCGGGCGCCGGAGCGCTTCTACTCGTTGTGGTGCTCGGCCTCGCCGCGCTCTCCGGGGGAGCCCAGAACGGCGGCCGGGACACCGAGGCGGCGGCGCCCCTGCCCCAGCTCCCGCGGGGCGGGCGCAGCATCTTCCCCGAGTCGCGCGTGGTCGGCTTCTACGGCGCACCCCAGGACGAGGAGCTCGGCGTGCTCGGGATCGGCTCCCCCGCGTCGGTGGCCCGCAGGCTCGAGCGCCAGGCGCGGCCCTACGCCGAGGGCCCCGCCGCCCGGCCGACGCTGCCCGCCTTTGAGCTGATCGCGGTCATCGCCAACGCGAGTGCCGGCGACGACGGGAGGTACCGTACGCGTCAGGAGCCGGACACGATCCGCCGGTACCTGGCCGCGGCCCGCCGGGCCCGGGCTCTGCTCGTGCTCGACATCCAGCCGGGACGGGCCGACTTCCTCGAGGAGCTACGCGCGCTCGAGGGCTACCTCGCCGAGCCCGAGGTGAGCGTAGCGCTCGACCCGGAGTGGCACATGGGGGAGGGAGAAGTGCCGGGCGAGACGATCGGCTCGATGACCGCCGACGAGGTCAACGCGATCTCCGCGCGCCTGTCGGAGATCGTCCGCCGCGGGCGGCTGCCCGAGAAGCTGCTGGTCGTCCACCAGTTCACCAAGGACATGGTCGAGAACCGTGAGCGCCTGCGCCGCTACCCCGGCGTCGAGCTCGTCCTAAACGTCGACGGCTTCGGCGATCGCACGCTCAAGGTCGACAAGTACGACGAGTTCGTGCGGGGCCGCGACCCCGCTCGCCACGGCTTCAAGCTCTTCTACCGCGAGGACACCGGCCTGATGGCGCCGCGCGATGTGCTGAGCCTGCGCCCCCAACCCGAGTTCGTGGTCTACGAGTAGCTCGCGCCGTCGAGGACGAGCGTGGCCAGGCTCTCTGCCACGTGGAGCAGGCCCAGCGCGCTGGCCGCGTCGGCTTCTTCGGCCGTGGTCCCCCCGGTGAGCACGAGCGCGGCGTCGAGGCCCGCCGCGGCGGCGGCGGCTACGTCGGCGTCGAGGCGATCGCCCACGGCCAGCGTACGCCCTTCGCCGAGGCGGTCGAGCGCCGTCCCAAAGAGCTCGGGCTCGGGCTTGCCGACGATCTTCGCCGTGGCCCCCGACGCGTACTCGACCGCCGCGAGGATCGCGCCGGTCCCCGGCGAGGGGCCGTCGGCGGTCGGGTAGACGGCGTCGCGGCTCGTGGCCACGAGCCCGGCGCCGCGACGCAGCGCTTGGGTGGCGATCCGCAGGTCGTCTAGGTCCAGATAGTCGACGCCGGCCACGACCACCACGTCGGCCTCGGCGGCGAGGTCGGAGCCGTTGAGCGCGCGCAGGCCCGCAGCGGCGACGTGGCGGCGCATCGACTCGGTCCCGATCACAAAGGCCGTGCTCCCCGAGCGGGTCTCCTGCAGGAGGCGCTGGGTGGCCCCGCCCACGGTGACCACGTCGTCGACCGAGGCCTGGACTCCTATCGACCACAGCCGGGCCACGTAGTCCTCGGTGGCCCGCAGCGGGTCGTTGGTGACGAAGGCGACGCGCTTTCCCGCCTCCCGCAGCGCGGCGATCGCCTGCGGCGCTCCGGCGGTGGCCTCGTGGCCGACCCAGACGCAACCGTCGAGATCGAGGATGACCTGGTCATAGGGCTCGACGCGCTCGGAGAGGTCCACGCCGCGGGATGGTACGAGCCGGCAAGATCGGCGTGGCGAATATCCTTGTCCACATGGTCATAGACATCGACGAGGCAGGTTTCGGGCAGCAGGTCATCGAGCGTTCGAGCACGGTTCCCGTGGTCGTCGACTTCTGGGCGGCATGGTGTGGCCCGTGCCGCCAGCTCACCCCGGCCCTCGAGGCCGCCGCGTCGGCTCGCGAGGGAAAGGTCGACCTGGCGAAGGTTGACATCGACCGCAACCCCGGCCTCGCCCAAACCTACCGGGTGCAGGGCATCCCGGCGGTCAAGGCCTTCCGGGACGGGGCGGTCGCCAGTGAGTTCACGGGCGCCGCGCCGCCCGCGCAGGTCGAGCGATTCTTCGACGCGCTCGTCCCCTCGGAGGCCGCTGAGCTGGCCGCCGCGGACGACGAGGTATCCCTGCGCCGAGCCCTCGAGCTCGATCCACTCCAGGCTGATGCGGCCGGCAAGCTCGCCCGCCTCCTGCTCGCGCGGGGTGAGACCGACGAGGCGCTGGCGGTCGTCGAGCCCTTCCCGCACGACTTCCTGGCCGCCGGGCTCGCCGCCCGCGCCCGCCTGTCCCAGGATGGCCACCGCCTCGACGAGACGTTCGCCGCCTGGGACCGCGGCGACCACGCCGCCGCTCTCGAGGGTTTGCAGGAGGCCTTTGCCGCGACCGAGGGCGCCGAGCGCGACGCCATCCGTCAGGCCATGGTCGCCATCTTCACAGAGCTCGGACCCGACGACCCGCTCGCCCGAGAGCATCGGCGTCGTCTGGCGGCGGCGATCTACTGAGCTTCGGTCAGCCGGGGCGCGGAGCGGTCCGGGCGGCCTCGCGCTGGCGCGCCTGGCGCCGACGCCCGAGCAGGACGAGCACGCCGAGCACGGCGATCACGATCACCAGGCCGACGAGCAAGCCGCCCAGGAGGCCGATCCCTCCGAAGGGGAGCGCGCCGAGCTCGGCCAGCCCGTAGCCGGCGGCGAGCACCACTACGACGATCCCCAGCAGGATGGCGATGCCGCGCGCCCGAGCGGCCAAGCTCGCGCCCGGGGGAGGGGAAACGAGGCCCATGAGTCGCAGCGCGAGCATCTGGCGCCCCGTGGGCGGCGCCTGGCCCAGCTTCTCCATCGCATCCTTGAGTTCGTCGGGGCGCCGCTCGGCTTGGGCGAGCGAGGCCTTCATCATCTGGCGCAGGTAGGGGCGCTCCTGGGGAGTGCAGGCGGCGAGCGCCTCGTTGAAGAACCGCCGGGCGGTCTGGGAGTCGTAGCGCTCCGCGGCGCGGGCCCCGAGGATCGTCCGCGCCGCCGCGCGGTGCTTGGACTCGCTCTTTAGTTGCTCGTCGGTGCGCTCCTCGAGCTCGGGCAGGGCGGTAAGGGTACCCGTGCGCATCTGCATTCGCTGCTGGCGTTGCTTGGCCACGGCGAGAAGTCTGGCAGAGGGCCGATCGGCCGGACGGGGTCAGTAGGCGGTCGAGCGCGCCCGGTGGCGGGGACGTGCCTTGTAGGCCGCCCCTCGACCGCGATTCCAGAGCACGTGGTCGAGCTGCTGGGGGCTCAGCTCGGGCCGGGCCCGGGCGATCCGCTCGACGGCCTCGACTGCGCAGGCGCGGATCTCGACCTCCTCCGCGGAGTCGCGCTCGAGGAGTTCTCCGGCATCGATCCGGGCGAGCAAGCACTCGTCGTAGGCGAGCAGGCCGTCGACGCGCAGCACGTGGGGAACCAGGTTGTCGGCGAACAGGGTGAGCCGGTCGAGGTCGCGCACTTGCGCGACCTCGGCGTGCGCTAGGTCGGCGCAGGCGAGCTGGGCCCGCTTGTAGAAGGGAACCGCCCGGCCGTCGTAGGTCGAGACGTCGGCAAAGCACCCCCAGCCGGAGAGGTGCTCGAGCAGGGTGACGGCGGAGCCCCCGGCCGCCTGCCCCACCGCCGAGAAGCGACCGCCGTGCTCGGCCACCACGCGATGCCCGAGGTCGCGCAGCGACTCGGCGTAGAGCTCCATCAGGGAGTGGCCGGGGTCCTGGCCGAGCGCTCGCGCGACCGTCGGTGCGTCGATCGCCTCGAGTCGCGTCGCCGACCACGGCCCCGCTGCGTCGAAGCGCTCGCGCAGGCCGAGGGCCATCGTGGTGAAGCCCGAGCGCCCGGGACGCCTGCGGATCTCCGGCCAGAAGCCCGACCCGAAGTTGATCGCGTCGAGGGTCAGGGCGAAGGCGGCGCGCACCTCGGGCGGACCGTCCAGGACGGCGACCTCGGGGTCGGGGCCGAGGGCGGCCGCCGGCGCCGGCAGGGCGCGGGCGTACTCGGCGATCTGCTCGTTCGACGCGATCCGCACCCAACGCGCCCGCGCGGCCACGAAGGCGCAGGCCGAGCGGATCTCGTCGACGAGCGCCATGGCCTGCGGGTTGTAGCGCGCCGTTACGATGCGCGCGGAGGCCAGCCGATGACAGAGACAGATCCGACGAGTCCTCGCCCGGAGGCCCTACGCGTGGCCGGAGCGCAGCTCGAGAACGTCGTCGGCGACATCCAGGGCAACTGCCACCGGATCCTCGACGCCATGCGCTGGGCGGAGGGCGAGCGAGCGGATGTGCTGGTCCTGCCGGAGCTGGCGCTGACCGGCTACCCGCTCGACGACCTGGCGCTGCGGCCCGAGTTCGTCGACTCGGCGCTGTCGGCCCTCTCCGAGCTCGCGCGACACTCCGGCCGCACCACGACCGTGGTCGGCACGATCGACGCGGTTCGCCCGCGCCGCGGACGCGACTCGCGACGGCGCGCAGTGTCGATCGCGGCGGCTCTCCTGTCGGACGGGGAGGTCCGCGGGATCTACCACAAGGTCCTGCTGCCCAACTACGAGGTCTTCGACGAGGCGCGCAACTTCGCGGCAGGGCGACGCCCCAGCGCGCTGTGGCGGATCGGCGGGACGGTGGCGGGCGTGTCGATCTGCGAGGATCTGTGGTCGGGCGATGGACCCCCGGAGGCCCAGGCCGCAAGCGGCGCCCAAGTCCTCCTCGTTCCCAACGCGTCGCCCTTCCATCGCGGCAAGGCCGAGGGCCGCCGCGCGCTGGCCGCGGCGGTCGCGCGGCGCAACGGGGTGCCTGTGGTCTACGTCAACTGCGTCGGCGGCCAGGACGAGCTCGTCTTCGACGGCGGGTCGATCGTGGTCGACGGCGACGGGAACCTGCTCTTCCGCGCCGCCCAGTTCGAGCCCGCCCGCTTCTGCCTCGACGTGCCGCTCGCCCGCCCGCGCCCGCTGCGCGGCCGCCCCGATGTCGTCCACGCGCGAGTGGGCGCCCTGCGCGCGCCCGAGCCTCCACCCGCATCGCCGCCGCAGGCGGGCGAGCTCGAGCAGGTGTGGCAGGCCCTCGTCGTCGGCACGCGCGACTTCACGCATCGAAACGGGGCCAGCGCCGCCGTGCTCGGCCTCTCGGGCGGGATCGACTCGGCGGTGACCGCCGCCGTCGCCGCCGACGCACTCGGCCCCGAGAACGTGCTCGGGATCTCGATGCCCTCGCCTGGAACCCCGGACGTCGAGGTCGCCAACGCCCGCCGGCTCGCCGCCGACCTGGGAATCGCGTCCGAGATCGTCGACATGGCGCCCGTCCTCACCGCTCTTGTCGCGGGGCTCGATTCAGTGCTCGGCGACTCCCTCACCGAGCGTACGGAGGAGGAGCTCCACGCCCGCGCGCGGGGAGCCATGCTGCTGGCCATCGCCGACGAGCTGGGTCGCCTCCTGCTTGCCACCGGCAACAAGAGCGAGCTGTCGGTCGGCTCGGCGGTCCTCTACGGCGACATGGCCGGCGGCTTTGCGCCGATCCGCGACTGCCCGAAGACCCTGCTCTACGAGCTCGCTCGTCATCGCAACGCCCGCGGCCGCGCCATTCCCGAGGCCGTGCTCGAGCGCCCGCCCACCGCGCTGAACCAGGAATGGCTCGACCTGCCTCCCTACGAGATCCTCGACCCGATCGTCGAGCGCTACGTCGAGGAGGGAGGGGGCCCCGAGGGAATCATCGCCGCCGGCTTCGACCGCGCGACGGTTCGCGGCGTGCTCCAGCTCATCGACGACGCCGAGTTCGAGCGTCGCCAGGCACCACCGGGGGTGAAGATCACCGCGCGCGCCTTTGGCAAGGACCGGCGCATGCCGATCGCCAACTCATGGCGCCCCTTCGCCGCCGAGGAGGAGGAGCTCGTGGCCTCGCCGGATGGGACGGGCGCAGCGATCCCTACGCCGCCGCGGGCGTGAGCTCGTCGAAGCCGAGGCGCGTCGCGCAGCCGGAGAGGCGCTCGGGCTTGAAGCGCGCGAGGAGCCCGGCCGTGTCGGCGGCATCGCCGGGCTCGGCGAGCCCGACGCTGGCCGCCAGCCAGGACCGCACCTCCGCCGGCGACTCCCCGCGCTCGCGGCGCTCGGCGAGCGTGACCGCGCCGTGGCGCTTGGCAAGCCGGCGCCCGTCCGGCCCGTGGAGGATGGGAACGTGGGCGAACGCCGGCTCGGGCAGGCCGAGCGCCCGGGCGAAGGACGAGCTGGCGGGGTGTAGTCTCGACGAGGTCGGCGCCGCGGACGACTTGGCCGACCCCCTGGGCCGCATCGTCGACCACGACCGCGAGGTTGTAGGCGGGCGCTCCGTCGCCGCGGCGGACCACGAAGTCGTCGACGATCTCGGCGCAGCGGCCGAGGAGGGCATCGTCGAAGGCGACCGTCGCGCCGTCTGCCCGAAAACGCAGCGCCGGCGGGCGGCCGCCGCGCGCGCGCTCGGTCCGCTGCGCCCTCGAGAGCTCACGGCAGGTGCCCGGGTACGCGGGCGCCGACTTGTGGGGCGCGGAGACGGCGGCGCGGATCTCGGCCCGGCTGCAGTAGCACGGGTAGACGAGCCCGGCGGCCTCGAGCCGCCCGATCGCGTCGCGGTAGAGGTCGAGGCGCTGGGCCTGATGCAAGACGGGTCCGTCCCAGTCGAGCCCGAGCGCGTGCAGGTCCTCGAGCTGGCCCGTCGCCGCGCCGGGCCGCACGCGAGCGGCATCCAGATCTTCCATGCGGAGGTAGGACGCGCCGCGGGCCGACCGGGCGAAGAGCCAGGCGAGCAGCGCGGTGCGGAGGTTGCCGAGGTGCAGCGGGCCGGTTGGGCTGGGCGCGAAGCGGCCGTCGGCAGTACCAGGAGGGGGGAGGTAGGACCCCACCGCCGCCGAGGTTAGGCGGCGCGGCCCGGCCCCTCGGCCGGTCCAGAAGAACCGAGCGAGCGCGAGTGCTCGCCGGGGGGGTCGAGGCGCTCGCCCGACCCAGCGGCCTTCAGGGATAGATGTCGCCGTCCTCGCCCACCACGAAGATCGCGGTCACCGGGCAGTTGCGCGCCGCGTCGACCACCTCGTCGGGGGTCGCGCCGTCAGGATCGAGGACGATCGCCTTGCCCTCGTCGTCGAGGGCGAAGACCCGGGGTGCCGCATCGACGCAGTCGCCTGAGCCGATGCAGAGGTCGCGCTCGACCTCGATACGTATGCGGTTGAGGGCGGAGAGCTCGGTCAAGAGCCCGAGAGTACAGGCGCGCTGCGGCGGTCGCTCGCCGGGCCGTCGGCCTCGATCGTGCGGCCGGAACGTGGCCCGCCGCTAAGGGCATCCCGGCGACGCACCCGGCCGATTGGGCATGGCGGGCTTCTCTAGCCTCACCCGTCCGGTGGGTGTTCCCAACCAAGGTCGCAACGTGCCGCTGACCCGCTTTGGGTGGCTGGCGGTCGCTGCGGCCGTCGCGACCATCGCCCTGAAGACGCTCGCCTGGATGCTGACGGGCTCGGTCGGGCTGCTCTCCGATGCGCTCGAATCGGTGGTAAACCTCGTCGCGGCGGTGCTCGCGCTCAGCGCGCTGCGGTGGGCCGCGAAGCCCCCGGACGAGGAGCACGCCTACGGCCACGCCAAGGCGGAGTACGTCTCGGCCGGGGTGGAGGGGGCGGCGATCTTCCTGGCGGCCGTGAGCATCGGGTGGGCGGCGGTCGACCGTCTGCTCGATCCGCTGCCGCTCGAGGAAGTCGGCGTGGGGCTTGCGGTCGCGGGCGGCGCGTCGCTTATCAACCTGGTGGTCGGGGGCGTGCTCCTGCGCACCGGACGCAGGCAGCGGTCGATCGCCCTCGAGGCCGACGGCCGGCACCTGCTTACCGACGTGGCGACCTCAGTGGGCGTCGTGGCCGGGGTCGGGGCGGTGGCGCTAACCGGCTGGGAGTGGCTCGATCCGGTGATCGCCCTGGCCGTGGCCGCGAACATCCTCGTCACCGGCGCCGGGCTCGTGCGCCGCTCGACGGGCGGCCTGATGGACCGCCAGCTCCCGGCCGCCGAGCGCGAAGCGATCGACGAGGTGCTGCGTCGAGCCCGCGAGGACTCGATCCGCTTCCATGCGCTGCGCACCCGCCGCGCGGGTCGGCTCTCCTTTCTCTCCGTGCACGTCCTCGTACCCGGAGCCTGGACGGTGCAGCGCGGTCACGACCTGCTCGAAGAGCTCGAGGCGGAGTTGCGCGCCGCGGTCCCGCAGCTCGTGGTCTTCACCCACCTCGAGCCTCTCGAGGATCCCTCCTCCTTTGCCGACACCGTCCTCGACCGGTCGGCGAGCGCCTGAACGAGAACCGTCGCGTGTCGCGCTGGCCCCACCAACGCCCTCAGGCCGGCTGCTACCTAGCCGCCAGGCCTGACCCGAAACTCCTCACAACCGACGCGGCTCGCCTCTGGCGAGGGGCTGAATAGTCGGCGAACGGTGTCGCGGGCTGCGGTAGCGCCATCATCGGCGCGAAATCCAACTCTTAGTGTTTGTCGCCACCGACTCGGCGCGATCAGCTCGACCGACGGCGCTACGTGGCCGGCGCAGCGACAACGACAGGGCGTCTTCCCCGCGAGACCCGCGCACTCTGCACGACGTTGACCTTCGCGTGTCGCGCGGAGAGATTTGGCGTCAACGTCTTGTACCAGCCCGACCTTCGTACGGTCAGCGGCCGTCGAGAACCGCCGGCAGTCGTGGCACGCTCCGTCGAGCTGTTCCCGGTGGCGGCTGTCGCCGAGATTGGTGGCGCCTATCTCATCTGGCAGTCCGTCCGCGAAGGCCGGCCTGATGCCTCGCGCTGCTCGGCGGGCCCAGCCTGTTCGCACACGGCTTCGCACTGCCCGCGATGGCTCGTTGCCGGGGTCTGTGCGTCATCGCGCTGATGGGCCGGCGGCGCGAGCGCGTGAGCCGTCGACGGGCAGCCCGAGTGTCATCCAGTCGTGGATGCCGCCGCGGTAGTAGCGCAGCCGCTCGGCCGGATAGCCGTGTTCGAGCAGGGCGTGCACGGCTTGCGGTGTGGCGGGGCATTGCGGTCCGTTGCAGAACAGGACGGTGACCTGCTCGGGGTCGAGTTCGTCGACGCGCGCGGTGATCTGCTCGTGTGGGATGCCGCGCGCGCCGGGGATCGTCGCCTGCTGGTGTTGTTCTGGGTGGCGGGTGTCGATGAGCGGCCGGCCGGCTTGGAGGTGCTCGATGACGTCGAGCTCGGCGATCGTCTGTACGCCGGCAGCGACCTCGAGCGGTTGGATCTGCCCCCAGGTTGAATCGACGATGACGTAGCCGGGCTGGTCGGCGCACTTGGGGACCATCATCCGGTCGGCGGCGCGGCTGGCGCGCTGGATCTTCATGCGCTGTCTGCGGTGATGTTGAGGTGGGTGTGCAGGTCGATCGGGTTGGCCACGCAGTAGACGCCGGGGCAGTGGTCGTCGGCGATGCGCTTTATCTCCTGCAGGCGTTCGGCGGTGGCGTCGGCGTCGACGTCGAGCTGCCAGTCGATCTGCTCGACGGGGGCGTTGTCGGTGACGCCGAGCGCGCGGCTTTGGTCGACGCGCGCTTCGGCGCGGGCGCGCAGTGCGCGAAGCTCGATGCCCTGGCGGGCGGCCTCCTGGGCGTAGGTCATCGCGTAGCAGGCAAGGCCGCCCCAGAAGCAGTAGGCCAGCGGGTTGGGCGCTGATCCGGTGCCGCCCATCGGCGGGGGGAAGTCCGCCTCGAACGTCACCGCGTCGCCGTTGGGGGCGGGGATCGTGGCGCGAAACTGGGGGCCGTCGGCGACGTTCCATTCGCCGTCGAAGCTGACCTGCTGGGCGACGGCTGAGGGGTCCTGGCGCGCCTTGTCGATGGTCTTGTTGAGGGCGTCGATGTTGACGTTGTGCATGCTGTCCTCCTTGTGTCGATGACTTAACTTTCGGGCGGGCCGCCGAAGAACGCGGAGCTTGCGATCAGGTAGACGGCGACGACGGCGACCAGCGTGGCGAAGCCGCGCGCGAGCGCGCGCTCGGACACGCCCTGGCCGAGCCGCGCGCCGCCGAGCGCTCCGGCGACCATCGCCGCGGTCATCGCGATCGTGACGTCGGCGTCGATGCTGCGCCCGGAGGCGAAGTGGACGGCTGCGCCGAGCACCCCGGTGGCGGTGATGATCGCGAGCGAGGTCCCGACGGCGCTGTGCATGGGAAAGCTCAGCGCGACGGCGAGGACCGGGACGACGACGAAGCCGCCGCCGACGCCGAGAAACCCGGTCAGAAATCCGACGAGCGCGCCGAATCCAGCATGCCAGGCTGGACGGATGCCGGGGCAGCGCTCGTCCGAGCCGGCCTGAATGGTCTTCTTGTGCGCCGTGGCGTAGGCGACGATGAGCATGACGACGCCGAACGTTGCGAGCAGTCCTCGTCCGCTGACGGCGGCGCCGGCGGCGGTGCCGGCGACGATCCCGGGCAGGGCAGCGGCGGTAAACAGCCCGGCGTGGCGCCAGCACACGTCCGTGGCGCGCTTGGCCGGCGCCGCCGGCGATCGCAGCGGCCTGGCGTTGCTCTTGCTCTGAGGCACTCACCGACGCTTCGCGCGCACTGCTTTCCATAACCTCCATTATCAAGCACTGAGAACGTCTCGAATGCGGCGTGGCCCGCCGTAGCATCCACGTGCGCCCGTCCACACCCTGGCGAAGCCGGTGTCTGACACCCGTCTCTTCGAGCAGACCGCGAACGACGGTCGCGCGCTGGTTGCCGGCGGCACCGCGCCACTCGACATCGACGCCGAAGCCGCGGACTCGAAGGGCCAGATCGTCAGGCGATCGGGCCTGGTCGGCCCCGGCAATCGCTCCATCCGCCCCCCGCACCGGGCTACCGGCGCCGATGCACCTATCCGATCGCGCCGACCGCTCCGCGAAGGCCGACGCACCCGATGCATGCGACGCACCCGATTCAGTCCACACAGCCAATGCACGCCACGCACGCCGCGCAACCGACGTTGCCGAGTCCGGCCGCCACTCCGGCGCTCCCAACGACTCCAGCGCTCACGAGCACACCGGCGCTGCCGACGACGCCTGCACTTCCCACCGTCCCCGCGCTCCCCGCCACCGCCGCGCTGCGCACGGTGGCCGCGCTGCCGACGACCGCGGCGCTGCCCACCGTCCCCGCGGTCCCCACAACCTCGGTACCGCCGACGGTCGCGGCTTCGCCCGGTGTCCGATGGGAGCTCACGGTGTCGGGCGTACCCGCCTGGACCTCGCGCGGCACTTCCTGGCCGGGTCGCGGTAGGAGGCGATGCCCCTGCGCTCGAGATCCACGTCGAGGATGGCCTCGCCGACGAGGGACGGGTCGAGCGCGCCCTCGCCCTCGAGGAGTCGCCTCGCGGCGGCTGAGCACGTTCGCGGGGCCCGCTCAGCGGGAAACGGTCAGGAGGACGGTTCGCTCCCGTCCTTATCGACCGCAGCCAGGAGGACCATGAAACGCACGAAACTCGGCAGAACCGGCCTCGACGTGTCGCGCATCTGCTTCGGCACCTGGCAGTTCAGCGGGGACTGGGGGTCGCTCGACGAGCGGGAGAGCGTGGCGGCCCTGCGGCGCGGGCTCGACCTCGGCATCAACTTCTTCGACACTGCCCAGGGCTATGGCTTCGGCGCCTCCGAGCAGCTCATCGCCAAGGCGCTCGGTGACGAGCTGCGCTCCCACCGGGACGAAATCGTGCTCGCCACCAAGGGCGGCCTGCGGATGGAGGATGACGAGCTCAAGCGGGATTCGAGCCCGCAGTGGCTGCGTGAGGGCGTGGAGGAGAGCCTGGGCTACCTCGGCGTCGACCACATCGACCTCTACCAGGTCCACTGGCCCGATCCCGACACGCCGCTCGAGGAGAGCGCCGGCGCCCTAGAGGAGCTCGTCCAGGAGGGAAAGATCCGCCACGTTGGCGTGTCGAACTTCACCCCCCAGGAGATGGACGGCTTCTCGCGCGGACGGCCGGTGGAGACGCTGCAGCCCCCCTTCCATCTCTTCCGCCGCGACATCGAGCGCGACGTCCTGCCCTACTGCCGCGAGCACGACATCGGCGTGCTCGTATATGGCCCGATGGCGCACGGGCTGCTATCGGGCAGGTTCGACCGCGACACCGAGCTGCCCGAGGACGACTGGCGCGCCTCGAGTCCTCTCTTCCAGGGCGAGAGCTTCGAGCGCAACCTCGAGGTCGTCGAGGAGCTTGGACGCTTCGCCGAGGAGCGTGGTCACACGGTGGCCCAGCTCGCGGCCGCGTGGACGCTGGCCCAGCCGGGCGTGCACGTGGCCGTGGTCGGCGCCCGGCGTCCCGATCACATCGAGGGAACCGCCCCTGCAGCCGACATCGAGCTCCCCGAGGACGACCTCGAGCGCATCGACTCGATCATGGAAGGCGCGGTCGCGGTCGCCGGACCGACGCCCGAGGGATGAGCGACCCCGCAGGCGAAGCGCCTGTCCTCCTCATCACCGGTGCGAGCACAGGCATCGGCGCCGCCACGGCCCGGCGTGCCGTCGAGGAGGGCTGGCGGGTCGCGCTCGCTGCCCGCTCCCATGAGCGCCTGCGCGGGCTCGCCGACGAGCTCGGCGGCTCAGAGCGGGCCCTCGCCCACCGCTGCGACGTGACGACCTTCGAGGATCAGGAGGAGCTCGTCTCGGCGACGATCGAGCACTTCGGACGCCTCGACGCAGTCTTCGCCAACGCCGGATTCGGAGCCGCACGCGGCTTCCTCAAGGAGTCGGTCGAACACTGGCGCGAGATGGTCGAGACCAACGTGCTCGGCGTCGCATTCACGATCCGGGCCGCCCTCCCCCACCTGCGCGACGCGGGCGGGGGACACTTCGTGCTCACCGGGTCGGTGGCCGGGCGCCGGCCCCTGCAGGGCTCGCTCTACTCGGCGACCAAGCACGCCGTCACCGCCATGGCCGAGAGCCTGCGTCAGGAGATCCGCAGTGACATGCCCGAGGCGGGCATCCGCGTCACCTTGGTCTCACCCGGCCTGGTCGACACGCCGTTCTTCGAGAACCGGCCCAAGGGGGCGCTCGAGGACGACGACGTGGCCCGCGCAGTGATGTACGCGCTATCCCAACCTGAGCGCGTGGACGTGAACGAGGTCCTGCTGCGGCCGGTGAGCCAGGCCAGCTAGGGCAGGGACAACTGACTGCTCAGGCGGTCGCCCAGACTCCGTCGACGCCCGCGAAGCGCAGGTACTCCTTGGTGGCGTTGGTGAGGTCGTAGTCGCGCCCCCTGACGTAGGGACCCCGGTCGACGACCGGAACGGTGATGAACCGCCCGTGGTAGCGAATCGTGACTCGGTAGCCGCACGGAAGCGAGCGGTGCGCCACGCCGAGCAGCCGGCTCGTGTAGGTCTGTCCGCACGCCGTACGGTTTCCGTAGAGGCCCGGCCCGTACCAGGAGGCGACCGCCCGGCGGTAGATGTAGAGCCGCCGTGAGCGGCTCGGGAGCGTCTCCGAGCTCGCATTGATCTCCCGCACGCGCACCCAGTAGCGTCCGATCCCCCGGGGGTACCACCCGAGGTAGAACTTCCCCTCGGCGCCGGTGAGGGCGCGGTCGCGCTCATACCACCGCCGGCCGAGCAGGATCTCGAGCACGACGGTGCGACCGGAGCGCCCCGACGGCACGTACCCGCGTACGAGCGCCCGGGTGCCGCGAAGGATGTGTCGCCGGCCCGGCAGGAGCTCGATGCGCTCGCGACCGGCGATCGACACCCTCGCCTCTTCTGCGATCGATACCCTCGCCTCTCCGGAGCTCGCGCTCGCGCGTTCGCGCGCAGGCGATCGGTCGGGCGAGCCGGCGTCGCTACGGCGAGTGCCGTCCCGGGCGCGTCGGACGGCCTGCGAACGGGCGCGCGCCTCGCGCCGTATCGCCTCGGCCCGGGCCCGGGCCTTGCGTCGGACGGTTTCCGCCCGGGCGCGCGCCTCGCGGCGCAGCTCGGCGGCGCGCTCGCGCGGGTCTCTCGGCATGGCGTCGGCGCGGGCGCGGATCGACTCGCCCCGATCAGAGCGGCCGTCGCCCTCGTTACGAGACCGCGAGCGACGCTTGGCAGCAAACAAGCTCTTGGCCGCTCGATCGCGACTCGCTCGCCGGTCGTCGCCGGTCGGATCGGTTTTCGCCCCGACCCTGGAGGTGCCGGGACTCCGCCGTGAAGCGCGAGCGTCTCGATCCGGTCCCGCCGCCCCCGAGCCTGCGCCGCGAGCGGCCGAGCGTGGCCCGTCGGCTTCCTCGCGCTCCTGCGCCAAGGCCGTCGTCGCCCCCGGACCCCAGAGCACGAGCACCACGAGGGACGCGAGCAGGAGCGCCGCGGTCAGCGGACGGCTTGGACGGGCATGAGCACTCGCGGTCAAGGGGCTGGCTTCCTTTCTCGGTCGCCTACGGGGTTAGCTGACGGGCTCGCGGGGTGTACATCCCATCCCGCTAAGGCCGGAGCACCGGCCGATTCGCCCCGGACGCACATCGCGCGCCCCATGGTTCCCCCGTCCGCCGGCGCGGGCGCCGGCGGCTCGGCATGCCGAACTCGGGCTTGGCTGGTTCATCTAACCCACCCGTCGGGCGCAAGTTGCGCGGGCCTGAGCCCTGCACGGACTCGCGCGAGCGAGGGACTACGGCGAGCGCTCGCCCGCTGCCACGGGTTCGGGCTCGACGGGCAGGGCCACCCGCGGCGTCCGCGCGACCCCGGCCGCGACGATGAGCAGGTGCAGGCTGGGAAACCGCGCGCCGGGAAGGTTTCCCGGCGCGCTCGAGTCGCTCACCGTCGCGGCGTGGCGCTCGTAGCGGTCGAGCAGCGCCAGCACCGAGCGGCACGCGGGCGCCTGCGGAGCCTCCTCCCCCACCTCGCAAGCCAGGCGCGCGAGCCCAACTCCCGCATCGCCCTCCTCGCCCCCCATTATCCGCCCGATCGCGTTCACGAGGGCACCGTGCACGCGGTCGAGCAGGACGTCGCCCTCCGCGTGCTCTCCTCCCGGTGCCGGACCGACGTCGAGCGGGTCCTCCCCCGCGAGCAACCGCTCGATCTGCCCGCCGGCGACGCTCGCGACCTGTTCGGGCGACAGTCCGACCTCGAGCGCACAGCGCAGCGCGAGCACGGCCGCCTGGAGCGGCGTGCCGTACGGGAGGTCGCTAGCCCACAGTATCCGCCCGGGGGGCACGAGGCTGAACAGGGTCAGCAGGTCGAGCGTGCTCCACCAGGCGGTGTCGAAGAAGACGTTCGGGTGGTCGTCGAGGCGGCGCCAGATCCAGGCGAGGTCGCATATTCCCGCGTGAGCGAGGATCGGCCGGGCGTGTGGAAAGCGCTCGGCGAGCCCGAGCACGTGGCGGCCGAGCGCGGGAATCCCTCGGCCCGCGTGGACGACGATCGGCAGCCGTCGCTCGTCCGCGAGCGCAAAGATCGGCTCGACCGAGGGATCGGCGAGCGAGAAGCCCTCGGCGCGAGGGTGGAGCTTGATCCCGCGCGCCCCCGCCGCGAGGCAGCGCTCGGCCTCCGCGACTGGGCGCTCGTGCGGGTCGAGCCGGCACAGGCCGACGAGCTTGCCCTCCGAGGCCGCCGCCTCGGCGAGCACGCGATCGTTGGCGCGTGAGTAGCCGGTGGGCTCGTGCATGGTGAAGACCACGCCGCGAGCGTCGACGAGATCGAGCGCCTCGGCTACCTCGTAGATCGAGCAGGTGAAGCCGTCGGGGTCGCTCGCGCCGGTGTGGGTGTGGGCATCGAAGAGGCGCAGCGCGGGGACGCTCTCGCGGAGAGCGTCGTACCACGGCTGGAGGGCCGAGTCGGCGTACACGGGCGCGGAAGCCTATTCCCCGCGTGAGAGCCGGTGGGCACCGGCGCCGCCGGAGCGGCCGCGACGCGGTCGTGACTCTCAGCGACAGGTCGCCGGGGCGCTCGCCGGCGGCCTGGCGAGGCCGGCGGATACGTCGACGAAGAAAGGCCCCTCGCCGGCGTAGGACACGACCCGGAGCCGATAACGGCCCGTCCGGGCCGGTGCGACCGAGACGCTCTCCTGGCGCGCGGTCGTGTAGCTGGCGTCGACCTGACGGCCGGCCGGATCCTTCAGGTACAGGTCGAAGTCGTCGCCGGTCGAGTGGCCGGGGATGATGAGGCTGGCGGCGAGCGGCAGGCAGCGATTGGCGACGTCGAGCGGGAACTCGCGGACGGTCGTCGTCGGGCTGAGGCCGCCTTCGATCAGACGGTGATCGGAGACCCGGGGCGGGCTCGTGAGACGGGTCGCACCCGACGAGCGCAACGCCGCGTAGGCGTCGAGGCGCCCCCACCCGAAGTCGACGTCGGGCCCGCGCGAGGTGAGCGTGGAGCTGCTGCCGCCGATGCCCCAGTCGACCGACGACCGCCTGAGCCGGCCCCTGATGTCGGCCGCAGAGAGCGAGGGCGAGGCATCGCGCATCAACAGCCCGACTCCGGCCGCGAAGGGGGCCGCGGAGCTCGTCCCGCTCCGGGTGGCGTAGCCGGTCAGGCTGCCCCGTCTGGCGGAGGTGATTGCCTCCCCCGGGGCCATCACGTCCGGCTTGACGATGCCGCCGGGCCGGCCGCGGCCCGAGCTGGGGTGAGCCAGGAACCCCCCCGCCCCAAAGTCCGCCATCGTTCCGACCGCGATCGCACCGGACGCGGCGGCCGGAGACTCGATGGAACAGGGCGTCGGGCCGGAGTTCCCGGCGGCTGCGGTCACCACGAGGCCGGCAGTGGCGGCGCGGTTGGCGGCTTGGGACATCGCGTCGGTCCCGTCCGAGCAACCACCCGCCGCGAGCGAGAGGTTGACGCTCTCGAGGCCGTACCGGCCGCGGTTGGCGATCGCCCAGTCGATGCCGGCGATGACCCTCGACTCCGAGGCATAGCCGTCGGCTCCGAGCACCTTGACTCCTACGAGCGCGGCCCCGGGAGCCACCCCTCGCAGGCGGCGGTCGGCCCGGGCATCGCCCTCGCCCGCGAGCGTCCCGGCGACGTGGGTGCCGTGGCCGTGGTCGTCGTAGGGTCGGCGGACCCGGCACGGGCCCGCGGCGCAGTCGGCAAAGGCGATGACCTTGCCCTCGTCGAGGTCGCGGTGACGCGCGTCGATGCCCGTGTCGATCACGGCGGCCACCATGTCCCGGCGGGAGTAGGTCGCCGGACTGCCGCCGCGGTTGCCGTCGAGGTAGGGGTTGTCGCGCCGCGCCTCGGCCACGCCGAAGGCGGCTTGGGCCGAGTTGTTGAGCGCCCGTACCGGTGCGTCTTGCTGGACCGAGACGACGCCGGAGCGCTTGGCGAGCGTGGCGACCTGCCTCTCGGTCACCCTCGCCGCGAACCCGTCCACGGAGCGAAAGCGGTCGCGCAGGACGAAGTCCCCCACCCCGCGCTCGAGGCGACCCAACCGGTCCCGCGACGCCGGATCTTCCAGCGTGATGATCACGTCGACGAGCTCGCCGCCCTCGCGCGGAGCGAGGCGGCGCTCGAGGTCGTCGGAGATCCGGTCGCGGTCGCGGTCGGCCCCGATCAGCGGCGCGCCCGGCTGCGGGGCGGGCGCTTGGGCACCGGCAGGCGCGGCCAGCGCCCCTACGAGCGCGAGCGCGAGCGTTGCGGCCCGGAGGCCGCGGCGCGTGAAGCTTCCCCTGCCGACGTGCCGGTCGATGTCCTGAGTGTAGATACGCCCGCGCGTTTCGCCTTCATACTTGCGTCCATGAGCATGCGCAACGCGCCACTGCGACTTGCTCTCGGTCAGGTCAACGTCACGGTTGGCGACCTCGAGGACAACGCGCGCAAGATCGCCGACATGGCGGCGACCGCGCGGGAGCGGGAGGCAGCACTCGTCGTCTTCCCGGAGCTCGCCCTGTGCGGCTATCCGCCCGAGGATCTGTTGCTCAAGCCGGGCTTCCTCGACGCCGCCCGCCGGACGCTCGAGGAGCTCGCGGCCGAGACCGCCGGGATCGTGGCGCTCGTCGGCTTCCCCGAGCGAGCCGACGACGTCTACAACGCGGCCGCCGTGCTCGCCGACGGGCATGTGGTCGCCACCTATCGCAAGATGTACCTGCCCAACTACGGCGTCTTCGACGAGCATCGCTACTTCCAGATCGGCGAGCGACCCGCACTCCTTGAGCTGAACGGCGCCGAGATCGGACTGACGATCTGCGAGGACGTCTGGGAGCCCGGCCCGCCCGCGACCTCGGAGGCCCTCGCGGGCGCACAGCTGATCGCCAACCTGTCGGCGTCGCCCTACCACGCCGGAAAGCCGCTCGACCGGGAGCGCATGCTCGCCCAGCGCGCGCGTGACAGCGTCGCGGCCGTCGCCTTCTGCAACCTGGTCGGCGGCCAGGACGAGCTCGTCTTCGACGGCATGAGCGCGGTCATCGACGAGCGCGGCGAGGTGCTGGCCCGGGCGCCCCAGTTCGACGAGGCGCTCACGCTCTGCACGGTCGACCTCGGCGCCGTCGCGGCCGAGCGCCTGCGCGACGCCTCCCACCGCGAGGCCGTCCGTCGCGAGCGAGCGAACGGGGCCGGCGTGGCGCGGCTCGGATCGGTCGAGGTAGCGGCCGACGGCGACGCACCGAGCACGGGCAGCGTAGAGCGGTCCGAGCCCCTCTCCCCCGAGGCCGAGATCTACGCGGCGCTCACCACCGGCCTGCGC
>JAUJNZ010000001.1:135949-143430 GCA_030447905.1 Thermoleophilaceae bacterium | reverse complement strand
CGAGCCCCTCTCCCCCGAGGCCGAGATCTACGCGGCGCTCACCACCGGCCTGCGCGACTACGTGGGAAAGAACGGCTTCGAGGGCGTCGTGGTCGGGCTGTCGGGCGGGGTCGACTCCGCGCTCACCGCGGTCGTGGCCGTGGACGCGCTCGGCGCCGAGCGGGTGAGCTGCGTCGTCATGCCATCGCGCTACTCCTCGGAGGGCACGCAGGAGGACGCGCGGGAACTCGCGCGCAACCTCGGCGTACGTCTGCTCGACCTCGAGATCGAGGCGCCGATGAAGGCCTACGAGGAGGTCCTCGCCGATCCGTTCGAGGGATGCGACCCCGACATCGCGGAAGAGAACATTCAGGCGCGGATCCGCGGCAACCTGCTGATGGCGCTGTCCAACAAGTTCGGCTGGCTCGTCCTCGTCACCGGCAACAAGTCCGAGCTCTCGGTCGGCTACTCGACCCTCTACGGCGACATGGCGGGTGGCTTCGGCCCGATCAAGGACGTCTTCAAGCGCTGGGTCTACCGGCTGCTGCGCTGGCGCGAGCAGCAGGCCGACGGCGAGCTCGTGCCGCCCGAGATCGTCGACCGCGCGCCCACCGCCGAGCTGCGCTACGAGCAGCGCGACGAGGACGACCTCCCGCCCTACGAGCTGCTCGACCAGATCCTGGCCGGTTACGTCGAGGAGGACCTCGACGACGAGCAGCTCGTGCGCCAGGGCATGCCGCGCGAGGAGGTCGAGCGAACGATCGCCATGGTCGACGGCGCCGAGCACAAGCGCCGCCAGGCCCCCCCGGGGATTCGCATCTCCACCAAGGCGTTCGGGCGCGACCGCCGGCTGCCGATCACCAATCGCTACAGCGCTGGCGGGGCGGCCCGCTGACCTCTCAGGCGAGTCGCTCCTGCGCCTCGACCGGTGCCGGCCCCGGGTCCTGGCCGATCAGCTCGCGGAAGCGCCGGGCCGCGGTCGGCGCGTCGGCCGAGCGGTTGTTGTTGAACATCATCGTCACCTGCGGGACCTCTTCGGCGAGGCTCTCGACCCGGCCCGCGATCTCCTCGAGCTCCTCGTCGGCGTAGACCCAGCCGAAGCGCTCGGCGACCGTCCTTCCCTTCAGGTAGCCCTCCGTGTTGCGGCCGTGGGCGCGGAAGAAGGCCAGCCGGTCGCTCGTGACCGCGTCGAGCGGGGGCATGATCGGCACATGGTCACCGGGGGGAGCATCGACGCAGACGAAGGCGGCGTCGTGCTCTGAGAGGTAGGCGAGCGTCTGCTCGGCGCGCTTTTCGTTGACCCAGCCGCGGTGGCGGAACTCGATCGCGGTCACGTGCGGCTGGAGACGCTCGATCAGCGGCGTGAGCTCGCCGAGCTCGTGTCGGTCGGGCGCGAAGCCGGGCGTGAGCTGGAGCAGGAAGGCGCCGAGCTTGCCCGCCTCTGACAGCGGCGCGACCTCGGCGAGCAGCCGGTCGATCATCTCGGCTTCGAGGTCCTCGGTGAGCTTCACGCGCCCGCGCGAGGTGGTCTCGACCTGGTCGCGCAGGTCGGGCGGCAGCGAGTCGAGCGAGGTGGAGTGGCGCGAGAGCAGGCGGTGGAGCTTGACGTCGAAGGTGAACCCGGGCGGCGTGACCCTCGCCCAGCGCTCGACGGTCTCGCGTTTGGGCAACGCGTAGAAGCTCGAGTTCAGCTCGACCGCCTCGAAGCGCTCGGCGTACCACGGGAGGCGATCGCGGGCCGGGAGGCCGGGCGGGTACCAGTCCTCGACGAAGCCGGGGTCGGCCCAGCTCGATGTGCCGACGAGGATGCGGGCGGGCATGGGCGCCGAGAATAAGGGTGCCGTCCACCTGGGCTCGGTGTCTAAATCGCCCCGGGCACGGGGATAGACATGGTGGGGAAGCTAGAACCGAGGAGGGTCATCCTCGTCTCGCGGGTACCGAGGCTGTTGGGACGTTGGTGAGGTGTTTGGACGCCGCGCCCCTGTCAGTCACCCATGATTGAACTCGACCGCCGCAGACAAGTGGTGGTCGTAGTGGTGCTTACGGCGCTTGCTGGCCTATGCTCGGTTCTCGCCCTTGGCACTCTGGTTTCCGGCGAGAACAGCGACCCGCGGGCAACGGTCCGTGGGATACTCCTTGTCGGCGCGCTGTTGCTTTTTAGCGGCGTATTTCCTCGCCGCACGCCTCCGCTGGCCCCGCCTAGTTCACATTGGACCGAGCCCCATGCGCTTAGCCCCATGCGCTTGATTTTGACCGCCTTGGCGCTGATGACCATCTTCTTGGCTGCGTTCGCCGGCTGGATCGTCGCGTTTTTGTTAATAGGCGGAGCACAAGAGCTCTCAACGCGATGGGGCAATGATCGCTCGGGCCGGTGAGTGGAGGGTCGTCGCTGACTGCGCGCTTCGCGGCGGGTGTAATCACGAGAGCCTGTCGCTGCGTTCAGAACGATCTTGCGCCCGCGCCGCCCGAAAGAATGGGCGGCCGGTGCGACGGCACGTAGGCCATCAGTCGCAGCTGCACCGCCCGTGGCCCCCTTCGCCATGCGCTCGGAAGGATTCGCCCCGGCCTCTCCCTCTACCGCCTCCGAGCTCCGTAGGTCGCCCGTCCCGGCTCGATGTCCCCCGCGCCCGTCCCGTTCCCGGCTCGAAGTGCGTGACCGCTCCCCAGGGGAAGATCAGGCCGCTGGCGAGACGACGCACGGCGTCGCAGAGCACGTTGGTCACCCCTCGCGGCGCTCGAGCTTGCCGTCGGCGAGCACGAGCGGCTCGGCGCGAACGGCCGGGCGGCAGCGCTCGTATACCGGCAGGGGCCCACGATCAGGTTGATCGTCCCGGATGCGATGCGTCCTCGCCGACTAGCAGCATGAACGTCGTGCCGCGGGCAGGGAGCCGTGGCCGAGCGGCGCTGGCGGGCGATCGGAGAACTGACTTCCAGCCCGGCCACCCGCACCCGCGCGCCGTCGCGCGGCGACGCTCGAGCCCTGGCGCTCGATCACGTCCTCGTCGAGGTCGGGACGCATCCGCTCGATCGGGTGCTCGCGCATGCGCTTGATTTGGTCGAGACCGCGCAGCGCACAAGAAGCCTCAACGCGATGGGGCAGCACGTCGCTCCGTCGAGCGTCATCGCGCGCAGAATGCGGCCGGTGCGACGGCACGTAGGCCATCAGCGGGCTCGCCATGCGCTCGGAAGGATCGACAGTGAACGAGGCTCGATGTGCGTGCCGTCCGGCCGCGTGGCTCGCAGAGCACGCGCGACCTCACGGCGCTCGGCCGCGGGCACGGGCGGCGGGGCGGCAGCGCTCGTATACCGGCGGGGGGACGATCAGGATCGTCCCGAGCAGCATGAACGTCGTGCGCGGGCGGTGGCGGGGCGCTGGCGGGCGATCACGGCCCGGCCACCCGCACCCGCGCGCCGTCGCGCGTACGCTCGAGCGCGGCGCTCGAGAGCCCCTCGTCGAGGTCGGGACGCATCCTCGATCGGATGCTCGCGCAGCGTGACCGGTCGAGCCGCGTCATGCGCTCGCACGGCGTCATCGCGCGCAGCGAGGGGCGGCTCGGGCGACAGTGCGAGCTGAGTGCCCCGTGGCACTTCGGTCCGGTGACCACCGCGCGGCCACGAGGGCGCGGCCGGGCACCACGCCGCCCGCGCTTCCCGCAGGACGCCGTCCGCACCCGCCACGAGCGCGTCGCACGCGCCCGCCCACGCGAGCCGCGCGCGTCGCCGCGCCGCACATCGAGCCGAGAGCTCGGTCACCGACCCAAACGCTCCGCCCCGCTCGCGCTCCGGCCACGAGCCTCGCGCACGTCCTCCTCTTGCACCCCCGCCACGTACCCCAGCCCGATGCGCACGGCGAGCCGCGGCGGGCCGTCGCCGACAGGATCCGCCGGCCGAGGCGCCACACACTCGACGCAGCACTCGACAGCACTCGACACCACGCACGGCGCCAGCACCTCCACCCCCGCCGCTGCGCCTCGTGCACCAGCGAGTCCGGCGGGTAGAACCCCATCGGCTGCTCGTTCAGCAGCCCGCACAGGAACTCGTGCGCGTAGTGGACCCGCAGCCAGGTCGACTGGTAGGCGAGCAGCCCGAACGCCGCCGAATGGGCCTTGGGAAAGCCGAAGCCCGAGAAGCCGACGATCTGCGCGTACACCCGCTCGGCGACCTTCCGGGAAACCCCGCGCGCGGTCGCGCCCTCGACGAACTTGACCTCGTAGGCGCGCATCGCCGCCTCGGAGCGCTTCTTGGACATCGCGCGCCGCAGGCCCTCGGCCTCGCCGGGCGAGAAGCCGGCAAAGGCCATCGCCACCTCGATCACCTGGTCCTGGAAGACGATCGCCCCGAGCGTGTCCCGAAGGACGGGCTCGAGCGAAGGGTGCTCGTAGGGGACCACGTAGCTCGGATCGGCGCGCAGCGCCTTGCGGCGCTCGATGTAGGGATGGACGGCTCCGCCGAGGATCGGTCCCGGGCGCACGAGCGCCACCTGCACGGTGAGGTCGTCGAGCGACTCGGGGCGGGTGCGCTTGAGCATCTGCATCTGGGCGCGGCTCTCGATCTGGAACACCCCCATGGTCTCGGCGGCCTGGATCTCCGCGTAGACCGCGCGGTCGTCGAGCGGGATGCGCGAGAGGTCGATCCGCTCCTCGCGCACACGCGCGATCTCCTCGACGCAGCGCTCGACCGCCGACAGCATCCCCAGGCCGAGCAGGTCGATCTTGAGAAAGCCCGCTTCCCCGCACGAGTCCTTGTCCCACTGGACCATCTGGCGGCCCTCCATGGCCGCGGGCTGGATCGGGCACAGCTCGGCGAGCGACTCGGTGGATATGACCATGCCGCCCGAGTGCTGGGTCACGTGGCGAGGAAGCTGCTGGGCGTCGCGCACGAGCCGGGCGAGCGCTCGCCAGCGCGCGGACGCGGCTCGCCGCTCTCCCACGCACGCGGCGATCTCGCGCTCGATGTCCCCTGCCTCCCACGGGTCGACGGCGCGCGCCAGGCGCTCGACCTCGACCGGCGGCAGCCCCAACGCCTTGCCGAGGTCGCGCACCGCCGAGCGCGAGCGGTAGGTGGAAAAGGCGGCGACGAGCGCCGAGCGGTCGTGACCGTAGCGCTCGTGCACGCGCGGGATGAGCACCTCGCGGATGTCGCGCGGGAAGTCGAGGTCGATGTCGGGCAGCGCGGAGATCTCCTCGTTGAGGAAGCGCCCGAGGAAGAGGTCGCACTCGACGGGGTCGACGTGCGAGAGGCCGGTCAGGTAGCAGACGATCGACGACACGCTCGAGCCCCGGCCGCGGCCGGGCGGTAGCAGCGCTCGCGCGGTGTCGGGGCCGCGCACCTCGCAGGCGACCTCGCGCGCGAGCTCGAGCATGTCGCGATGGAGGAGGAAGAAGCCGGAGAGCTTGAGGTGGCGGATGACCGCGAGCTCGCGCTCCAGCCGGTCGGCGGCTTCGACGCGGCTCGCGCGGCCCGCGTAGCGCTCCTCGAGGCGGGCGCGGCAGAGCTCGGCGAGGCGGCGGTCGGCGGTCTCGTCGTCGGCGCCGGGGTAGCGGTAGCCGAGGTCCTCGGTCAGGTCGAAGCGCAGGCGCTCGGCCAAGCGCCCCGACTCGTGCACGGCCTCGGAGTGGTCGCAAAAGCGCTCGGCCATGCGCTCGGGCGGGGCGAGCACGTGCGAGCGGTTGCCGCGCCGCAGCGGCTCGGACTCGTCGAGGGTGGCGCGGTGGCGGACGGCTACGAAGGCGTCCTGGAGCGCGGCGCGAGCGGGCTCGTGCGCGTGCACGTTGCCCGTGGCCACCGTCGGCACCCCGAGCCGCTCGGCGAGCTCGGCGAGCAGGCGGTTGCGCCGGTGGTCGTGGCGGGCGAAGGGCCGCTGGAGCTCGACGCGGAGGTTGTCGGTGCCGAAGGCGTCGCGCAGGCGGCGCCCGAGCGCCGCGGCTTGCGCGTGCTCTGAGCGCTCGACGCGCGCGGCGAGGGCGCCCTCGCGCGCGCAGCCCGACAGGCACACGAGTCCCTCGGCGTGGCGCTCGACGGCCTCGAGCGGCGTGCTCGGCTCAAGCGGCTCGCGCCCGGGCGCCGGTCGCGTGCCGGCGTGGGCGAGGGTCAGCAGCCGGCAGAGGTTTCGATAACCGTTCTCGTTCTCACACAGGAGCGTGAGGTGGTGACCGTCCTCGAGCGTCAGCTCGGCGCCGACGATCGTCCGCACCCCGAGCGGCTTCGTCGCTTGGGCGAGCTCCATCGCGCCGTGAAGGCCATCGTGGTCGGTGAGCGCGAGCGCCGCGTGCCCCTGCTCGGCCGCCGCCGCGGCCAGCTCGACCGGGTGCGATGCGCCGTCGAGGAACGAGAAGGCGGAGTGGCAGTGGAGCTCTGCGTAGGGCATGCGAACGTATGTTCGCATAACTTGAGCGCCTTTGAAGCGAGCTCTGTCCGCATGCCCATATGCGTCGCCCTATGGTGCTCGCCGGGTGACGCTGGAACGCGATCGACCGACCGGTCAAAGGACAAATTCAGGCCCGCCGCCGTGGTAGCATTAATGCTACCATTTCCGGGGATGCCAACAATCCCTCAGAAGGAGCTGCGCAACAACGTCGCGGAAGTGCTTCGCCGTGCCGAAGCCGGCGAGGAGCTCACGATCACAGTCGCCGGCAGGCCGGTCGCCCAGCTCGGGCCGGCTTCGAGACGGCGCTGGATCAGCGGTCGCGCGCTGAAGAGCGTCTTCGAGACCCCCGCTCCTCGAGCTCTGGCGGACGACCTCGAGCGACTCCCCGCCGCACTTGGCGACCCGTTCGGGTGAGCCGGGTCGTACTCGACACATCGGTTCTGATCGGCGCGAACGATCCCGGCGACCTTGAGGGCGGAATCAGTGCCGCGTCGCTCGCCGAACTGCACTTCGGGACGCTCGTCGCCGCCGATCCCGACGAACGGGCACGGCGAGCGCAGCGGCTTGGCGTGATCGAGGCGACGTTCGACCCGCTCCCCGTCGACGCTCGCGTCGCCCGGGAATGGGGACGCCTCGCGGCCGCGGTCGCCGAGCGCGGAGGGCGGCCGCGGCGCCGAGCGATCGGTCTCGCGATCGCCGCGACCGCGAACATCCACGGCGTGCGACTACTCACGGCTGACACTGCCGACTTCGCGATCATCGACGACCTTGTTGCGGTGCAAGCGGTCGACTGATCAAGCCGAGGGACCTTGTCGGAGGGAAGGCAGAGCCAAGTACGGCATTCTTGATACCGCCGAACGGCGGATGATCCCCCTCATATCTGCCGTGCCCCTCCCGGCCCCGAGGCATATGGCTAGTTCTGCTTATCAAGGACGGAAGGACGTCACTTGACGGCTCCGCCAGAAGCAGGCCGACCGAGGAAGATCTTCTCTGCGAGACGGGGACGAACGCGAAGGCGGACCCACCGACCAGGGGGTCGCCGCAGAGGAGGAGGCGACAGCTCAAGAAGCTGGCCGGCTGACCTCACTCACATGCATCCCGGCCCTCGTCGAGGGGGTCTATCAGCTCGTCGTCG
>JAUJNZ010000001.1:101351-135849 GCA_030447905.1 Thermoleophilaceae bacterium | reverse complement strand
CTTCGGCGTCCTCGAGGTCGATGCGGGCACCCATTTTCGGGATCTGCAGCGGAGCGGTGCGTGTGAGGGATCATGGCTCATCCGAAGTTGCCAGCCCGACCTACCCGACGACGAGCTCCACTCGATCGCTGGCCGACGCCCACCGCGCGTCTGCGGTCAAGATGCGGTCGGCCGCGAGCTCCTCGCCCGTCGCGACGATCAGGGCGTCGACGAGGCGCAGTCCTCCATTCGTCGAGCGCATGCCGGCCGCTCGGCGCGCGATCGCCGGCGTCACCGGCTCGATGCGATGGATCGCCTCGCGCATGAAGCCTTCGACGATCTCGAGGACAGAGCCTCCATATGTCAGCGGACGCACGAGTGTCTCGGCGTAGGTGAGGACGGAGACGAGCATATGGGCTCCGGCATGACGCTCGAGCGCCGCCCGCGCCCGGCTGTGCAGAGCATCCCCGATCTCGAGGAAGGCGATGGTCACGCTTGAGTCGAGGAGCACCCGGTCCGGTCTGTCGGCGGGTGTCGAAGTCATCGCTCCCACTCCCTGCGCAGCTCCTCGAGATAGCCGGGTGGGTAGACGCCCGACAGGGAGCCCGCATACCGCAGGAGCGGGTCCTCGCTGCGAACGAGCGCGATGCGACCCGCCCCTTCGACTTCGACTTTCAACTCGTCCCCCGGACGAAGCCCCGCCTCGGCGAGGGCCTCGACCGGAATCGTCGCCTGGTTCTTCCCCGAGATCCTCGTGTACCCGCGTCGCCGCCTGGGCTTTACTCGCTCCCTCATGAGTAAAGCTTACCGGAGAATCCCTCACCCTCGCTGCTCGTACCACCTCCCCTCCCCCAGCTCCCGGAACACCACCACGTCGCGCCCGTCGGTGAGGACGAGCTCGAAGTAGCGGCGCCGCAGCGGCTCGCCGGTCCACCAGCGATCCTCGACAACCCACTCTTCGCGTACCGCCTCGACGCGCGCGCGGCCGAGTAGGGCCGGCACACCGCCCGGGCCCGCGCGCACCGCGGCCGGGCGCGGGGCGCCGAGGCGCCGCAGGCCGGGCGTCATCGCCCACCGCCCTGCCAGCGCCCGCCCCCACGCCCGCGCGACCCGGGCGCTCGCTCGACCGGAAACGGCGCTAGCACCGCGCGGCGCTCGGGCACGCGCGAGTCGGGGTCGACCTCGAGCGTGCGCATCGCCGCTCCCTCGCCGGCTACCGCGCGCGCGTGGCGCACCGCCTCACCCAGCCGCGCTCGCCGGACCGCGGCGGCCGAGGCGGCGTCGTGGACGAGGCGCCCCTGGTCGTGCGCCGGCGGCCCGAAGGACTCGACCTCGACGCCGAGCGACTCCGCCGGCGCGGGCAGCTCGCCGAGGCGCGGGGCGAGTGAGAGCCGCAGGCGCTCGGGGTCGGCGCTCGCCTGTCGCAGGGTGGCCTCGGCGCGCCAGCTCCCTCCCTCGACGAAGCGGGCCGAGAGCGCGAGCGTGCGTACCGTGCGCCCGCGGCGCTCGGGGCGGGCGAGCAGCCGCGCGACGAGCAGCTCGAGCGCGCGCTCGAGCTGCGGCCCCGAGGCGGCCTCGGGCAGCTCGATCCGCTCGGCGACGGGCTCGGGCGGCCGACGCGGGGCGAGCGGGGTGTCGCGGCCGTGGGCGAGGTCGAGGGCGAGCAGGCCGGGATGGCCGAAGCGCTCCGAGATCGAGGGGGCGGGCAGGGCGGCGAGCTCGCCGAGCGTGCGCACGCCCAGGCGCTCGAGCACCTCGGGGAGCTCTGACAGCTCGGGCCGGGCGCGCAGCATGTCGACCTCGAGCGGCGCCAGGTAGGCGCGTACCGCGCCGACGGGAACGACCTTCGCCCCGCCCCGGGCGCGGGCGCCGAGCGCTGCGGCGTAGGCGGCGAAGCGGCTCGGCCCGGCGCCGAGGCGGACGCCGCGCTCGAGCGCCCGCCGGGCGGCCGTGAGCACGCCCTCCAGATGGCCGCCGTGAATTCCGCGCAGGCCGTCGGCGTCGAAGTAGGCCTCTCCGGCGCGGTCTGACTCGGGTGCCGCGCCGATGCGCTCGAGGCGGTCGAGCACCTCTCCCCACCGCGCCCGCACGGCGTCGTGGTCGGGGAGCACGAGACGCAATTCGGGGCAGCGCGCCAGCGCCTCCCCCACCCGCATCCCCGCCGCGACGCCGAACGCCTCCGCGGCCGGCGAGGTATCCCCCACGGTCTGAACGCCGCCGGGTGGAGGCCCGAGCGCGACAGGCTCGGAGATCAGGGAGGTGGGCGGGGGCGCGGCGCTCGCGCGGCGCTCTGCCTCTGCCCGCAGCGCGGCAAGGAGGGCAAAGCGGGGAGCAAGGACGCAGACGACCATGACGAACGTATGTTCGCACCCGATTCGGATGGAGGGGAAGTGACTCACCTAAGCTTCCTCCAACGACACAAGGAGTCCGGCGAGGCAGGCCCTCTCACCGTAGGGCCGAACGAAGGCGCCACGATCCAGGGGCCGGTGGGCGGGCCGCTAACCTTCAAGGTGCGCGGTGACCAGACGAACGGAGCCTTGACGGTCCTCGAGAACACCGTCGCTCCAGACGAGGGCCCGCCCTTGCACGTCCACGCCAACGAGGATGAGTCGTGGTACGTACTCGACGGTCACCTCCGCTTCAAGCTCGACGCCGAGATCCACAGCGCGCCGGCCGGCTCGTTCGTGTTCGTGCCTCGGGCACGGCTCACTGCTTTCAGAACGTCGGTGACCTACCGGCCCGCATCCTCGTGATGTTCAACCCGGCGGGGATGGAGAGGTTCTTCGACGAGTTCGCCTCCCTTCCGGCTGGGGCCGTCGATCCCGACGCCTTCCGCAGCATCGGGGGCGAAGTTGGCATGGAGGTCGTCGGGCCGCCGCTCGCCGTGTCGGATCCCATGTAGAGGGCATCTCTCCGAGCGTGCGCGGAGGAGGGTGACGGGGCCCGCAAGCCGGTACGGCGTTGGATACCAACCGCGTCGAGGCGACGAGCACGTAGCCGGAGCCCCTTCCGCGGTGTAACCGCCAACGATGAGCGAGTCCGTCGTCGTCGAGCCTGCGGAGGCGTTCGAGTCCGATCCGCCGCCCGGGCGCGTCGCCCGCCTGCCGATCCTCAGCTGGGTCGTCTTCGACTTCGCGACGACGATCTTCTCCTACGTCGTCCTCACGCGCTACTTCAACGAGTGGGTCGTCATCGAGCGCGGTCAGCCGGACATCGTCATCGGGGTCATGTCGGTGACGGTGGCGTTCGCGCTCGTGGTCGCGCTGCCGTCGCTCGGCGTGCTCGCCGACCGCCTTGCCCGCCACAAGCCGCTGCTCGTCGTCTTTACGCTCAGCTCGGTGACGGGCACGGCTCTGCTCGGCGTCGTCGAAGGGGTGGTGCTCGCCCTCGTGGTCGCGGGGATCGCCATCTTCTGCTTCAACAGCGCCGAGGCCCAGTACCACCCGCTGCTCGCGAGCGTCGCCCCGCCGCGCCTGCGCAGCCGGGTGTCAGGGATCGGCGTGGGCGTCGGCTACGTCGGAGCGCTGGTCGCGCTGGTCCTCCTCGGACAGCTCGTAGGCGAGGGCGACAACCAACGCGCCTTCCTTCCCACCGCCGCCCTGTACCTGCTCTTTGCCCTGCCGTGCCTGCTGTTCGTGCGCGACCGCCGCTCCCGGGCTGCGGCGGACGGAGCCGCGCGCGGGACGAGCCTCCTCCGCATTCCGGCGCACGCGCTCGCCCAGCTCGTGGCCAGCGTCCGCCGAGCGGCCGGGATGCCCCACGGGCGCTTCCTGCTCGCGCGCTTTCTCTACGTCGACGCGATCGCGACGGTGATCGCGTTCATGACCGTGTACGCGCGCCGGACCGGCAACTTCTCGAGCACAGAGCTCGACGCCCTGCTCGCGCTCTCGACCGGCTTTGCCATCGTCGGTGCGGTCGGCGCGGGGTGGCTGGCCGCCCGCATCGGGCCGAAGCGCGTCCTCACCGGGACCCTCGCGGGGGTCTTCGTGGCGCTCGTCGTCGCCGGGGTCTCCGGCTCGAGCGACCTGCTCTGGGTTGTCGGGCCGCTCGTCGGCGTGGGGCTGGGGAGCGTCTCGGCGAGCGATCGGGTGCTGCTCCTGCACCTCGTCCCGCCCGAGCGCCGAGGCGAGGACTTCGGCCTCTATGCACTCGTCGGGAAGGTGTCGAACGGCTTCGGGCCGCTCGTGCTGTGGGGCGGGACGATCGCCCTGCTCGCCGACGTGCTGTCGCTGACGACCACTCTGGGCGCGAGCCGCGTGGCGGTGTGCGTGCTCGCCTCGAGCGCGCTCGCTGGGCTCGTGCTCCTGCGACGGCTGCCCGGGTAAGACCGATCGCCGCTTCGCCCGCGTGAGCGGCCTGCGCGTAGAGAACTGGCTCGCGGAGGTCGAGGCATAGGCACGAAGCGGGCCGACGGCCGGCCGATCTACTCCACGGTGACGAGCGCCTTTGGGAACCGGCTCAGGACCTCAGGCCCCTCCTCCCTCACCACCACGAGGTCCTCGATCCGGACGCCGAAGGCACCGCTGACGTACACCCCCGGCTCGACCGTCACTACGTTCCCGGCGGCCAGCGTGCCCTCGCCGCGGGGCGACAGCCGCGGGCGCTCGTGGATCTCCAGTCCGACTCCGTGGCCGAGCCCGTGGCCGAAGCGCTCGCCGTGGCCGCCGTCGGCGATCGCCTCCCGCGCGACGGCGTCGACCTCGACCACCCCCGCGCCCGGGCGCACGGCCTCGAGCGCCCGTTCCTGGGCGGCGAGCACGAGCGCGTAGACCTCCGCGGGCTCTCCGTCGAGCGCCCCGGTGGCAAAGGTCCGCGTGCAGTCCGAGCAGGAGCCCTCGACGATGGCGCCGAGGTCGACGATCACCAGCGCGTCCGCGGGGATCGGCTCGTCGCGCAGGCCGGCGTGCGGCAGCGCGCCGTGGGCACCGCCGGCGACGATGATCGGAAACGACGGCCCCTCGGCCCCGCGCTCGCGCAGGTCGCGCTCCAGCGAGATCGCGACCGCTCGCTCGGTCCGCCCGGTCAGCCCGGCCTCCGCGAGCGCCCTGAGGGCCTCGTCGACGATCTTCGCCGCCCGAGCGATGCGCACGACCTCGCCCGGCTCCTTGACCGCGCGCAGCTCCTCCACCAGCCCGCCCGCGGCGACCAGCGTGACGTCCTCGCCGACGTGCGCCCCGAGTCGCTCGTGGGCCTTCACGGTCATGTGCTCGTCGTCGAAGCCGACCCGGCCGGTGAGGCGCGGCGCCGCGTCCTCGAGCAGGCTCTCCTTGCCCCGGATCCGCTCGAACTCGCCGGGAACCTGAGCCTCGGCCTGGTCGAGGTAGCGGAAGTCGGTCAGAAAGGCACGTTCGCCGTCGGCGCGGACGAGGGCCAGGCCGTTGGTCCCGGTGAACCCGGTCAGGTACCGCAGGTTGACGAGGTTGGTGACGAGCAGGGCGTCGAGGTCGCGCTCGCGGAGAAGCTCCGCGAGGCGATCGGCGCGGCTCGGCGCGGGCGCGCGATCCGCGCCGCTCACCGTGCCGCCTCCGCCAGGTGATCGTGGGCGAGCTCGAGCGCCTCGCGATAGCCCTCGACGCCCTTGCCCTGGACGGTGGCGAGGCACAGGTCGCGGATCACCGACACGCGTCGCCAGTCCTCGCGGTCCTCGACCGCGGAGATGTGGACCTCCACGGCCGGTAGACCGCTCACCTCGAGCGCGTCGCGGATCGCCCACGAGTAGTGGGTCCACGCGCCCGGGTTGAGCAGCAGCGCGTCGGCGTAGTCGGCGACGGCGTGGAGCTCCTCGCAGAACTCCCCCTCGTGATTGGTCTGGAAGAAGCTCGGCTCGAGCCGGAGCTCGCGGGCGAAGCGGCGGACCTGAACCTCGAGCTCGGGCAGGGTGAGGCTTCCGTAGTGGACGGGGTCGCGGCGCCCGAGCGTGTCGAGGTTCACGCCGTGGAGGATCGCCACCCGGTTTCTCATCCGCCGACGACCTCCTCGACCGCCGCGCGCAGCTCGTGCTCGGCGACCGCGTGCCCCGGCGAGACCGAGCCGGGCCCCGAGACGAGCACGAAGGGCACGGAGCCACCCCGCCGCTTCTTGTCGCGTGCGACGAGCTCCATTACTTCGCCGGGCCGGATGCCCTCGAGGCGCACGGGCAACCCGCGCCTGGAGAACAGCGCCGCGACCTCGTCGCGCAGCTTCTCGCGCCCCGACAGGCGCAGGGCGCATAGCAGGCCGAGCGCCACCGCCTCGCCGTGGCGCAGGCGTCTGTACCGGGTCGCGGCCTCGAGCGCGTGACCGACCGTGTGACCGAGGTTCAGGACCTGGCGGCGCCCCTCGTCTCGCTCATCCTCGGCCACGACGGCGAGCTTGGTGCCCAGGCATCCGAGGATCACCTCCTCGGCCGTCGGATCCTCTCCGGAGCGCACCCGCTCCCACAGCGATCCCCCGGCGATGAGCGCGGTCTTCACCACCTCCGCGTACCCCGCCGCCACCTCCTCGGGCGGGAGCGTCGCGAGCACGTCGGGGTCGACGAGTACCGCGGCCGGCTGGTGGTAGGCGCCGACGTAGTTCTTGGCCTCCGGCAGATCGACCCCGGTCTTGCCGCCGTAAGCCGAGTCGACCTGGGCGACGAGCGTGGTCGGTACCTGCGCGCAGCGCACGCCGCGCTGGTAGACCGCTGCGCAGAACCCGGCGAGGTCGCCGACCACGCCGCCGCCGAGGGCGACGACGAGGTCGTCGCGGCTCACGCCGGCGCGCGCCATGATCCGCAGGACGTCCTCGGCCCGGCCGAGGGTCTTCTCGGCCTCCCCGGCGGGCACCGACAGGGACCAGTCGCCGGTCAGCTCGTGCAGGGCCGCCACCCGCTCGTCGGCGACGACGAAGCGGCGACCGTCGGCGGGATGGAAGATCCCTCGCCCGAGCGCTCCCCGGCCGACGAACACCGGGTAGCTGCTCGATGCCGAGGCCGCCCATACGAGCCGCAGCCGTTCCCCGTCTCCGGAGAGCTCCCCCCGCAGCGCCCGCAGAGCGGGAAGGGCGGCGATAACCGCAGCGGGGGGCCCACCGGCGGGGACCACGGCGTCTGCGACCTCCGCGTAGACCGGTTGGCGCTCCTCGTGCAGGAGCGCGAAGTGCTCGCGATCGCGCGCGAGCGGTCGCGCGCCCCGCGCTACGCGCCGCCAAGCCTCATCGGCCCCGACCTCGAGCCACACGACGACGTGCTCGCCCAGCGCCGCTCGCACGCGCTCCGATCCGAGCGCTCCGCCCCCGAGTGCGATCACGCCGCCGCCGGGCCGAGCGAGCGCGCGCAGGACGAGCTCCTCTTCGCGCGCGCGAAAGGCCTCCTCGCCCTCCCGGTCGAAGAACGACTCGATCGTCTCGCCGAGCTCCCGTTCGAGCAGCTGGTCGGTGTCGAGCCCGGGCTCTCCGAGCGCGTCGGCGACGAGCGCCGCGGCGGTCGACTTCCCCGCGCCCATGAACCCGACGAAGACGATCGAACGGCGCCCGGTGGCCGGCGCGGACCCGGCGGAGGCCGGGGCGGCGCTCGCGCTCGCCCCTACCGGACCCAACCGATGCGCTCCTCGTAGGCGCGCAGCGCCGCGAGGGCGTCGTCGATGTGGTCGCCGCCGAGCTTCTCCCGGTAGGCCGAGCCGAGCACGAGCGCGACCATCGCCTCGGCCACGACCGCGGCCGCGGGCACCGTGCACGAGTCGGTGCGCTCGCGCAGGGCCTGCGCCGGCTCCTTGGTGGCGAGGTCGACCGAGCGAAGCGGCTTGGTCAGGGTCGGAAGCGGCTTCATGGCGCCGCTGACCACGAGCGGCTCGCCCGTCGTCATCCCGCCCTCGAGGCCGCCCGCGCGGTTGGTCTCGCGGAAGAAGCCCCGCTCCGGGGACCAGAAGATCTCGTCGTGGGCGGCCGAGCCGTCGCGCTCGGCGAGCTCGAAGCCGTCGCCGATCCCGACGCCCTTCATGGCCTGGATCGACATCACGGCGGCGGCGAGGCGCCCGTCGAGGCGCTCCTCCCAGGAGACGTGCGACCCGAGCCCGGGCACGAGCCCGAACACGCGGACCTCGTAGACGCCGCCGAGCGACTCGTTGGCCTTGCGCGCCCGGTCGATCTCCGCGACCATCGCATCGCTCGCGCCGGGGTCGAGGCAGCGAACCGGCGAGGCGTCCACGCCGGAGAAGTCCTCCGGGGCGAGGCCGTTCATCGACGCCGCCTCCACTGCGCCGATGCTCAGCACGTGGCTGCGGACCTCGACGCCGAGGCGACGCAGGTAGGCCTTGGCGAGCGCCCCGCAGGCCACCCGCGCCGCGGTCTCGCGCGCGCTCGCCCGCTCGAGCACGTTGCGGACGTCGGTGAAGCCGTACTTCTGGACGCCGGCGAGGTCGGCGTGGCCGGGGCGTGGGAGGTGGACCTCCGCGACCTCCGCGGCGACCGGCCACGGGTTCATGCGCTCCTCCCAGTTGGAGTAGTCGCGGTTGTCGACCCGCAGCGCCACCGGGCTCCCGAGCGTGCGGCCGTGGCGCAGGCCGGCGGTGACGGTCGCGCGGTCTGACTCGATCTTCATGCGCCCGCCGCGTCCGTGGCCGAGCTGGCGGCGAGCGAGGTCGCGGTCGATGTCGTCGGCCTCGAGGTCGAGGCCCGCCGGCAGGCCTTCGAGGATGGCGACGAGACCCGGCCCGTGCGACTCGCCGGCGGTTGTGAAGTGGAGTGCCATCTTCACCGAGGAGCCTACCGGCGCCGGATCCGCCCGGAGGCTCAGCTGCTCGGCTCCGCGGCCCCGGCCGCGAGCGGACGCGACCCGGAACGGCTGTGAGCTCTGGCCTTCGCGGGCGTGTCCGTTCGAGCTGGGAGACGCGCGCCCGCAGCCCTGCTCAGCCTCGCCGACCGGCGATCAACGGGATGCGGAAGTCGAAGGCGGTACGCCGAACCTTACGCGTCGAGTCCGCGCCCGCGACCCGTGGCCGGAACGCGCTCTCGTCCCGGGAGCGCGCAGAGGCCTCGCGACCGTCGAGCTTGCGCCTCACGGCGATCAGCTTCAGGTAGCAGTTGTCGGGCTTACAGCCCTCGGGCGGTCCAGTGATGAAGTAATGATCGTCCTGGGTCCTCTCCGGCCGCAGGTAGACGATGCTGCAGCTGCTGCGGTTAGGTACGCAATCGCTCTCGCCGCCCTGGCGAATCGCCTGGTTGACGAGGAAAGCCGACTCGTTTGCGCGTGTCTGGCTGAGGTAGACGATCACCGGGTTGCGCTCGCTCGGTAGGGCGTCGAGAGCGCGGACATCGCGGTAGAGCTCCTCTGCGCCGATGCGGCCGAACTCGACCTGGGTGACGTACTCGAAGACTGTGGATCAGGTGGCGGTCGAGTTGGGTCGCCGGAGCCGCCGGCGGCGCCATCGCGGCCGGAGCCGCCTGAGCCCGAACCCGAGCGGGCGGGCGGTTGGAGGAGTCCCCGCCGGGCCCGGCGCCAGCCGAGGTTCTTCCCACCCTCCGCCTTGAGTAGGTCATTCGTCCATCGGTGCAACCAGGGTCACGCAATGCCCTCTCCTCGGCCTCTCCGCCCCGTAGACGGACCGGTCTCGGAGCGGCGGACTCGCCGTCGAGGCTCGCCGAGACCCGAGCGGCGCGCCGCCGGCTCAGTCCCGCGCGCGCACCGCCACCATGCACAGGTCGTCGGCGAGGTCTCCGCCGGTGAACCGCTCGGCCGCGGCCCGCAGTGCCCGCACCACGTCCCCGGGCTCCTCGCCCGCGTGCTCGGCGAGAACGGCGGCGATCCGGTCGCTTCCGAATAGCTCGGGGCGGGGACGTTCGTGGGCACGGCCGGACGCGACCCCGTCGGAGAACGGTTGCCTGGCCTCGGTCAGGCCGTCGGTGAAGAGCAGGATCCCGTCGCCTGCGTCGAGGGCTCGGTCGGCGCGGCCGCACTCGACTCGCTGGCCGACCCCGAGCGGCAGGCCCGGCGGTATCCCGTTCAGCCGGCGGCCGTCGTCGAGGAGCATCGGTGGTGGATGCCCGGCGAGCGCCCAGGAGAGCGAGTGATCGGCGGGCCGGTACACCACACACGCCGCGGTGACGAACTCCTCCGAGGCGCCCGCCCGCTCGACCAGCGCGGCGTTGGCCAGCTCGAGCAGGCGGCAGGGGTCGTCGTTGTAGGGGGCGTACGCGGCGAGCGCCGCGCGTACGAACGCCGCCCGCCGCGCGGCCTCGAGGCCCTTGCCGACGACGTCCCCAACCGCGACGACCGTACTGTCATCGGGACCCTCGTTGACCACGTAGAAATCGCCTGCCACCCGCTCCTGGGCGGGTACGAAGCACGTCGCGAGCTCGACCGCCGGCCGGTCGGGGACTTCGGGCGGCACGAGCGCGCTGCGTAGTGCCCGCAGATCGGCGAGCTCACTCTCCTGGTCGGCGAGCCCTGCGCTCGCGTGGCGCTCACGCCGGACGAGCACGCCGAAGGCGACGCCAACCGAGCAGAAGATCGCGAGCCGCAGGAGCGTCGATGCGAGCAGGTGGTCCTGAGGCCGTACGAGGAAACCCAGGGCGAACAAGCCCGTCGCCGCGGCGCCGACCCCGAGCCCGCCCCAAGGGCCGAACCAGACCCCGGCGGTGAGCACCGGCACGACGTAGAGGAAGCCCACTCCGATAACGGGATCGCTGATCACCGCGCGCATCCCGAACACCGCGGCCAAGAGAACGACGACCACGATCGCCCGCCGCCCGTACGGGCCAACGAGGCCCGCCCGCGCGCGGGTCACCGGCGTTGGAAAGCGGTTTGACCCACACGCTCACCCTAACCGAGCCGCGCAAGGGCGAGCTAAACCGCCAAGTACGAGCTAAAGGGTCGAGCGGGAGGTTCAAGGTGCGGTAACGGTGGTCGACGTCCCGTCGCCCCACCGGCCGCGGCCGCTGGTCTTTGCCCGATACATCGCGCGATCGGCCCGCGCGAGGGCGGTTTCTGCACGGACCAGTCGCCTAGGCCCGAAGCAAGTCATGCCGACGCTCGCGGAGACGGACGCGGAGGAGTCGAACGCGAATCGCTGAGCCTCGACCACCTCGGTGACGAGTCCGACGAGGTCGGCCGCTTCCGGCTCACTGGCGTCGGCGAGCACGAGCGCGAACTCGTCGCCGCCGATCCGGGCGATGATGTCGTCGCTTCTCGGGGTCTCACGCAGCGCCGAGCTCACGCCGATGGCACCAGGTCGCCAGCGCGGTGGCCGTAGGAGTCGTTGATCTCCTTGAAGCGATCGAGGTCGACCACGAGCACGGCACCCTTGCGGCCTCGCTCGATCATCTGCTCGAGCCTCTTCTCTAGACAGCGTCGGTTGTAGACGCCCGTCAAGGGGTCTCGATCGGAGTAGTTCTTGCAGGTACGCCTCCCGGTCCTTGCGCTCGGTGACGTCCTGAAACTGCCCGACCCAGCTCAGGGGATGGCCTTCTGAGGTGCGCAGGAAAGAGAGGTTCGCGATCGCCCAGACCTGAGCGCCGTCGGGCCGTAGGAAGCGCTTCTCGCACTGAAACGTATCGATCTCTCCTCTGAGGGCCCGCCAGGCAGCCTCGACGTCCGCCTGGCGGTCGTCGGGATGGGTGAGCTCCTGGTCGCGGCGACCTAAGAGGTCCTCCGCATCGCGCCCGAGCAGACCGCAGAGCGCAGAGTTGACGCGGAGGTACTGCCCGTCGGTGTTGAAGAGGGCCATGCCGATCGGGGCCGTCTCGAAGGCGATGTCAAGTAGAGCTGAGCTTCGGCCGTCAGTCGATCCTCGCCGAGCTCGGAGAGCAAGCAGAGCCCCTGCCTCGCGCCTTCGCGACCGCAGCGGCGCGCGCTCAGGTCGACGGTGAACGGAACGTTGTTCGACCGGCGGGCCTCGAGGCGCTGACGGAAAACCACGGGACGGCGATCGCTGGCCAGCCACTGCATCAGGGGCGCGACGTCACCGAGCAGTGCTCGGGCCCTCGAGCCGCGAAGATCGGCCGGGGCAGCTCTGAACATCACGGACGCCAGATCGTTCAAATCGGCAATATGGCCGTCGGCCTCGAGCAACAAGGCCGGCTGGGGCAACGGATCAAGCAACGGACCCGGGAGCCGTGTAGGTGAAGGTTGAGAAGGCGATAGCACGGGCCTTCGGATTCCCTTCCTACCGGCCAGTTCCCACCGGCTCATGACCTCTGGCGCGGTGGGGCGGACACTTCACCCGCGTGGGGACTCGAGTAAGCGCCACGGCCGCGAAAGCTACAGCGAAGACCCCTGCATCGCCCGAGCGATCGCCTTTCGGAGTGCCAACCGAGGATCTCCCACCGCCTCAAGGGCGCCCTGCCAGGCTGGTGCGACGCTTGAGCGAGGCCGAGCCTGGCGTCGTGCGGCGTCGGCTAGCGGTCATGGGCCACCAAGGGCAGCGTCGAGCGGTTTCTACCGTTCGAGAAGAGCCATGCCTCGGCATCCTTCGCGGACAGTGGCCGGGCGAAGCGGTATCCCTGGGCGAACTGACAACCGAGCGTCCAACCTCGAGACTCCTCGTCGGCAGTCTCGACCCCCTCGGCCACGACGGTGATCCCGAGGGCCCCGGCCATGGACACCACCGCGGTCACGATCGCAGCGGCGCTTGCGTTGTTACCGAGCCCTGCGACAAACGAGCGATCCACCTTGAGCTCGTCGATCGGAAAGCGCTCCAGGTACTTGAGCGACGAGTAACCGGTACCGAAATTGTCGAGGACGAGCGACACGCCCAGCGCCTTGAGTGCGTACAGGCGCTCGAGCGAGGACTCGGTGTCCTCGATCAGGACGCTCTCCGTTATCTCGAGGGCGAGGTTCCCGGGCTTGACTCCGGTGCGGTCGAGGACATCGGCCACCATCTCCGCGAAATCGGGCTTGGCCACCTGGCACGGGGACAGGTTCACGCTTATCCGCAAGTTTGACCAGGAGGGGTGGTCCGCGATCCATCTAGCCGTCTGCCGGCAGGACTGCTCGAGCATCCACCTCCCGATGGGCGAGATCAGGCCGCTCCTCTCGGCCAGCGGGATGAACTCCGCGGGCGGCAGCAGTCCCCGTGTGGGGTGCTCCCAGCGCAGAAGAGCCTCGAAGCCGCGGGCCTCGCCGCGCTCGGCGCTGACGATGGGCTGGTAGTAGGCACGCAACTCGTGCCGTTCGATCGCCAGACGCAGCTCTTCCTCGTTATGCAGGCGGCTGAGGGAGCGGACCCTCATGCGCTCGTCGCAGAGCTCGTAGCGTCCGCCGCCGAGCTGCTTGGCCTGGTACATCGCTGCGTCGGCGTCGCGGATGAGCTCCTCGGGATCCCGGCTACCGGCAGTCGCCAGCGCGACGCCCACGCTGGCGGTCACGGGGTACTCGACACCGTGAATGATGAATGGGCGGGCAAACGCCGTCACGACGCGCTCGGCGACCGCCACGGCGTCGCGCTCGTCGTTGATTTCCTCGCAGAGGACGACGAACTCGTCGCCCCCAAAGCGCGCGAGCGTGTCCTCGACGCGAAGCGCCTCGTTGAGCCGTGGCCCGAGCGCCCTCAGCAGCTCGTCCCCGGCCTCGTGGCTCAGGCTGTCGTTGATCGCCTTGAAGCGGTCGATGTCAATGAACAGCACCCCAACCGACGCGCGAGAGCGCCGCGAGCGGGCGTTCGCGTGCCTTAGGCGGTCCAAGAACAGCATCCGGTTCGGGAGCCCGGTAAGGGGGTCGTGCAGGGCCTGGTGGCGGATCTCCTCCTCCACCCGCTGGCGCTCAATCGCGTCGGCCAGGACGTTGGCCGTGGCCTCGAGAAAGTTCACGTCGTCGGGAGAGAAACTGCGCGCGGTGCGCGTCTGGGCGAGCAGCACGCCGAAGGGTCGCTCCCTGCCGCGGATAACGGTGCTCATGCCGCTCGCGAGCCCATCCTGCTCTGCAAGCGGGCCGCCAGCGAACCGGGACTCGGATCGCCAGTCCTCGACCACCACGGGAGCGGCGGAGCGGATGGTGTAGCCCGCCGCGGAGCCCGCTCCGGCGGATATCCGCGTGTCCTTGCGCACGCCGATCCCCTCCCGAGGCACCAGTTCCGTGCCGTTGGGGAGAAGCTCCAGGATGGCGGTGTACTCGACTCCCAGGGTCTCGGCCAAGCCACGCGCCGTCTCCTTCATCAACTGCGACAGGTGGATCCCCTCGAGCGCCTTTCGCCCGAGCGCGGCGACGCTCGCCTGTTGAGCAGCGCGCTGCTCCAGATCTCGCTGGACGCGCCGGCGCGCGGTGATGTCGCGGAGAAAGGAGTGGAACACCCAGGACTCGGCTGTCTGCAGGGCCGTGATCGTCAGCTCCACCGGAAACTCATAACCCCCGCGGTGGAGGGCAACGAGCTCGAGCTGCCCTTCCGGCAGCTTTCCCTCCCCCGGAGCGAGGAAGCGCTCGAGGCCTCGACGGTACGCCTTGCGGAGGCGTGGGGGGATGACCGTCTCAATAGGCCGTCCGACCACCTCCGACCGACGCCAACCGAACGTGCGCTCGGCAGCCGGGTTCCAGGCGGTGATCAGGCCGTCGGCGTCCATGGATACGAACGCGTCGTGCGCCGTGTCGACGATCAGCTGGGCCCGCTCCTGGCTTTCTCGCAGCGCTTGTTCGGCCAGCACTCGCTCATGAACCTCGCGCTCGGTCGTCTTTCGCAGCTCTCTCTCCTCGTCGAGCACGACCAGCGTCCGCAGCGTGAGTGCGAGCACGCGCGCGAAGCCGCGGAGGAGGTGGGCCTCCTCGGTGGCAAAGCCCTCGCTTCCCGAGCGAGCGAGGACGAGGCTCTTCCGGGATTTGCCGTCCTCCAGGGAAGCGCAGGTGGCGGGGCAGCTGCCGGCGCCGGGGATCTCCAAGCGGCTGGCTCGACCCTCCCCGACCAGGACGAGTGCGCCTTCGGGCACCTGTCCCGGCGAGAAGCCCACCGACATGACCACCGAGTGGCCGTCGACCATCGCCGCCACCTCTGCCTCAAGGGCCTCGGCCGCCCCCTCGACTCCACGGCGCAGGGCCGACTCCCGACTGGAGGCGGCCGAGACCGACGTGGCGAACGCGGTCAGCTGCTCGGTGGCCCACTGCCCGAGCGGATTCATCGGATCAACCGAGCGCCAGGACCACCAGGGTCTGGTTGTGAAAGCCCGTCACGCCCCGCGTGCGGGCGATCTCGCCGTAGGTGTAGAACCCCGCCACCGGCGCGCCGCGCCCGTGCTGTGCGACCCGTCCTAGAGCGGCGCACCCTTGGATTCCTCGTTGATCGCGGCCAGAAGGCCGTCCAGGTCGTGGGCATCCGAGCAGAAGAGCAGCAGGAGCTTCGGGTCTCTGCTTTCGAGCGCCTGGCGAGCCGCCGCCCGCCCGGCCTCGCGGGAATCCGACTCGAGCGACTCCCCGACGCCCAGCCAGCGGTGGTGTGCCGCCGCCTCCTCCGACGGGCGGCGGTTTAGGTAGTGCGTTTCCATGCAATGGTGATCGGCTCAGATGCGAGAAACTTGAGCGAACCCCAACTCGCGCGGGCGACTGACACTTCACGCGGAGCCACAACGTCTCTACTCGATCTGGTCGACGATCATCACCGGCTCGAGGATGGAGGTCCCTGCTCGACCGCCTTGTCGCGAATGACCGCCGCCGATGCGCGGTCCACGCACATCGCGCGGATCTCCTCGGAGAGAGCCATCACCTCGTAGAGGCCGAGGCGGCCCTTGTAGCCGGAGTGGGCGCAGCGGGCGCATCCTTGGGCTCGTATACCTCGAGGTCGACGCCCACCGGGTAGCCGACCTTCTCCAGGTAGTCGGCGCTCAGCACGTGGGGCGCCTTGCAGTGCACGCATAGGGTCCGGGCGAGTCGCTGAGCGACCACGCGGTCGAGTGCGGACGCGGTCAGGAAGGGCTCGACCCCCATCTCGGTGAGGCGCGTGATCGCCGAGGCCGCGTCGTTGGTGTGGAGCGGCGAGAGCACGAGGTGGCCGGTGAGCAGCCTCGACATGCGCGCGGTGTCGGCGTCGCGGATCTCAGCGACCATGATCACGTCGGGGTCGGCGCGAAGCATGGACCGCAGGCCGGTCGCGAAGGTGAGCCCACTCCGCTGCTGCACCTGGAGCTGGGTGACGCCGGAGATCTGGTACTCGACCGGATCCTCGATGGTGATGATGTTGCGCCCCACGTCGTTGACCTCGCTGAGCGCCGAAATCCAGGGTCGTCGTCTTCCCCGAGCCGGTGGGTCCGGTGACGAGAATGGCTCCGTAGGGCTGGTCGATCGAGCGCTCGAAGCGCTCGAAGGGCACCGGACGCATCCCGAGGCCATCGAGGTTGAGGAGCCCGTGGTCCTTGGTCAGGAGGCGCATGACCACTCCTTCGCCGTGCACCGAGGGCATGGTCACGACGCGCACGTCGACCGGCCGCTTCTCGACCTTGAGCCCGACGCGACGAGCCGGATCGCGGGCGCGTCCTCGGCGGACTCGCGGATCTCGGGGACGACGGGGAGCTCTTCCTCCTTTCCTCGAGCGCCGAGGCGACCGCCTCGTCGAAACGGCTCATGCGGCCGACCACCGACTCGATGTCGTCGGCGGAGGCGGTGACCGGACGCACCTCGTGGCCGGTTACGAGCCTCAGGTCGTCGAAGGCCAGGACGTTTGCGGGGTCGGCCATGGCGATCAGCAGTCGCCCGCCCTCGTCGAAGCCGATCGGTACGGCCCCGTAGCGCTTGGCGGCCTCGGCGCTGATCATGTTTCGCCGCGGCCAGGTCCGCCTTGGAGACGGAGAGATCGACGAAGTCGATGCCGAGCCGCTCCGCGACGGCCCGGGTGAGTTGATCGGCGGTCACCGCGTGGGCGGTGCGCAGGATCCGCTCGGGCTCGGTACCGGTCCTGCGGCTCTCCTCGATCGCGGCGTCGGCGCGCTGGCGCGAGGTGAAGCCGAGCTCCACGAGGACCTCGGCGAGCGGAGCCGAGGACCGGCCCCGGTGGCGCGGAGGAGTGATGCCCGCCGGCGCCTCGGGCGCTGGCGTCTCGATGGACCGTGACTGCTCCTCGGTCGAGCCGTTCGAGACCGCATCGAACGTGAGTCCGGTCATGGCCGTACCTCCTGGGCGGCGTGTTCGCAACCGGGCGATCCGGACACCCGGTTGCATGACCGCGGCCGGGCCGGCTCGTTCAGGGCATCCGGGGCCCCGGACACCGGGGCAAAGGCGGGCGGGCGAAGATCGATCATCGCCTGGTAGCTATCGGCACCCACGGTGCGGACTTAAGACCGAGCGTCGGCGACGAGCTGACTGAGCGAGCCTTCGTCGAGAAATCCCTCCACGACGCGCGCGCGGCCTTGCTGATCGATGACCGCGGTCGACGCTCTGCTGGATGCCGAGTCCCGATGCGACGCGCGGGTAGTCCGCGACATCCTTGATGGAGTCCGCAAACACGTCCACGCCGCGCGTGCGGCCGATCGCGCGAACGGCTCGGCGGGTCGCCCGGTCGTCGGCGCCGAGGTACTGCCCGAAGAAGAGGACCACGACCTTGCGCTGCGCGAGCGCGCGCAGGACGCGCGCTGAGGGTCGGATCCCTTCGCCTCGTCGCGGGCTCGCTTCGCCGCGGTCGCGCGGCGGGGACGGGCCGAGCGTGACGCAGATGGAGGCGCAGACGCCTGACCCGAGGGGGTGGCGGTCATCGAGGTGCTGGTCTGGCCCGAGGGGGGCCTTGAGGTCTGCTCCTCCTCCCCACCGCCGCCCATGAGGCGCATGCCCGTCACCACGGCCAGAAGCGCCAGCGCTGCTATCAGAGCGAAGAGCAGAGGGGGGGGGGAGATCGCCATGGTTTCTATCGGCAGGGGCCGAGGAAGTTGAGGAGCTCAGCCTTCGCGTGCGGCGGCGCGCATGACGTCCAGCGGTGGCGCCTGGCCGGTCCAGCGCTCGAAGCTACGAACTCCCTGGCGCACGAGCACCTCGAGCCCGTCGACCACCCGGGCACCGACCCGCTCTGCCCAGGCGACGACCGGAGTCGCCCGCTCGGCGTAGACGAGGTCAACGACGACCGCCGGCGCGTCGAGGGGCTCGAGCCCCAGCGCGCACACGGCCTCGGCGGGCTCCACCGCATCGAGGCCGACCGAGGTCGCGTTGACCACGATGTCGGCGCCTCTCGGCGCGACCACGGCGTCGAGGTCGAGCTCGCGCGCGAGATCCTCGGCCCGCTCCGGCGTGCGGTTCCAGATCAGGACCTCGCCGGCGCCCTCCTCCCGCAGCGCCCACGCCACCGCCCGCCCCGCCCCGCCCGCGCCGAGCACGAGCGCGCGCCGGCCGCGCGGCGACTCGCCGAGGGCGTCGAGGAAGCCGCCCGCGTCGGTGTTGTCTGCCTCGATCGCCCCTTCCGCCGCGAAGGTCAGGGTGTTGGCGGCGCCCACTCCCCGCGCGGCCGCGGTGGCGCTGTCGGCGACCTCCAGGGCCGAGAGCTTGTGGGGGATGGTCACGTTGGCGCCGCGATACCCCGAGCCCGGCAGGGCGCGGACGGTCTCGACGAACAGAGACGGGGGCACCGGCAGCTTCACGTAGCGCCAGTCGAGGGCGACCGCCGCGAAGGCGGCGTTGTGCATCGCCGGCGAGCGGCTGTGGGCGACGGGGTAGCCGAGGACCCCCGCGAGGGGAGTCACCCGACGAGGCGACGGGGTCGCTGAGCGCCCGCTTGGGGAGCGCTACTCCGGGCAGTCGTCGGGCGACCGGCCGCCACGGGCGGCGCGCTCCGAGTTGTAGGCCTGGCTGTCGCGGGCAAACTCGCCGGCTGTGCGCGAGAAGGCGTGCTCGCCGCACGTGTTGGGCTTGACGACGTAGAACAGGTAGTTGCTCCGCGCCGGCTTGGCCGCCGCCCGGATCGAGGGCAGGCCGGGGTTGCCGATCGGCCCGGGCGGAAGACCGGCGTTCTCGCGCGTGTTGTAGGGCGAGTCGACGGCCAGCTGCGACTGGGTCAGGGGTCGCTCCCAGTTCTCCGTCGCAAAGCGGATCGTGGCGTCGATGCCGAGCGGCTCACCCCGGGCGATGCGGTTGTAGATCACCGAGGCGATCAGCGGCCGCTCGCGGTCGAGCTGGGCCTCGCGCTCGACCATGGAGGCGATGGTCAGCACCTCGTAGGCGGAGAGATTTCGCCGCCGGGCCCCGCTCAGGTCGACCCGGCGGAACTCCCGCTTGAAGGCGTCGAGCTGGCGGGAGACGAGCTCGCTGGCCGACGCGCCGCGGCGCAGCTCGTAGGTCGAGGGGAAGAGGAAGCCCTCGAGGCTCTCGGCGTTCTCGGCGCCGAAGTCGGCGGGATCGAGCCGGGGCGAGTCCTGGCTGGCCCGCGCGTAGCTGCCCTCGAGTCCAGCCGCTTCGACGACCGGCGCGATCTCGCCACGCGCGCGCCCCTCCGGGACGGTCACGTTGGTCACGTTGCGCGCCGGCCCCTCCGCGAGCTCGGCGATCGCGGCTCCATAGCCCATGCCGCTGCGCAGGGTGTAGCTGCCGGGCTTGAGCTCTGCGCCTCGGCCCGAGAGCCGGACGCGAGCGCTGAACACCGCTCCACTGGCCACTACTCCGCGCTCGTCGAGGATGCCGGCGATCTCCTGGGTCCCCGCCCCCTGCGGGATTCGGACGCGCACCGGCTCGTCACCCTGGCCGGCGAAGGGCGCCCAGAAGCCGGCGACGATCCAGATCACGATCACCAGGGCGAGGGCCAGGACGACGGCAAGGCCGAGGCGACGGCGGCGCAGCGGCTCTCGTGCGGGTGCGGGCGGGCGCCCACCCGGGCGCCGCGGCGGCCCGTCGCCGCCCGAGCCTCCTCCGCCGATGCGCGGACGAGCGGCCCTCCCGTCGCGCCCGGACACCTGGCCCGGGGTCGAGCGCCCGGCCGGGGGCTGAGGCGGCGCCAGGGTGGAGCCGCGGGCGGCGCGCCGGGCGGCGCGCTCGCGGCGGGCCGCCTCGCGGTCGCGGCCGGTTCGATCCTCGTCGGGAACCGCCCGGGAGTCGAAGGCCTCGGCGCCGAAGGGCTCGGGGGCGCTCAAGGCCGCTTCGCCTCCGCGGCGTCGCCGGCGAGCTCGCGTGTCCCGGGGCGCCTCGCGAGGTAGGCCTCGAGCAGGTGGGCGGCGGCGCGCGAGTCGAGGTCGGCCGCCCCGCCGGTCCGCATCGCCTGGCGCGTGGTCAGCCGCTCGTCGAGGAGCTCGACCGGGACGGTGAGGCGCGCCTCGAGCCGCGCGGCGAACGCGCGCGCCTCGCCGGCCTGGTCGCCCTCCTCTCCACGGAGGGTGAGCGGCAGCCCGACGACCACGCGCTCGACCCCGCGCTCGGCCGCCAGGCGGGCTAGGGCGGCGAGCCCCCGGCGGCTCTCGGGCCGCTCGACGGCGGCCAGGGGGGTGGCCAGGGTGCCGGTCGGGTCGGAGATCGCCACGCCGCAGCGGGCGGATCCGTGGTCCAGGGCGAGAACCCGCATCAACGGTCGGTGAGGCGTGCGGCGGGGTCTGTGGAGGCCGCGAGCATCGCGCGGCGAGCGTAGCGCCCGTCCCGGCGGCAAAGGCAAGGCCGAGGCGACGGAATTCTCGCTCGGAGCGGTCTTTTTTCCCGCTCTATGCGAGCGACTGCTCGACCGCCAGCCGGGCCGCCGCGAGCGCTTCGGGGAGCCTCTCGGGGTCTCGGCCCCCGGCCTGGGCCATGGTGTCGCGCCCGCCCCCGCCCCCGCCCACGGCCGCTGCGGCCGCACGCACGACCTGACCCGCGCGCACTCCGTGCTCGACCGCACCGGGCGACACGTTGGCCACCAGGTGGGCCCGCCCGTCGAGGGTGCAGCCGAGCACCACCGCGCTCTCCCCGAGGGTCTGCTTGACCCGGTCGGAGAGCTCGAGCAGCGCCTTGGGATCCACGCCCTCGACGGGCTCGGTGACCACGCGGACGCCTCCGAGCTCCACCGCCCGGGCGACGAGTCCCTCGGCGAGCTCGCGACCCGACTCGCGCGGGCGGCGCTCGAGCTCGCGCACTCGCTCGGTCAGCCGCTGCACGGCCGCGAGCGCGTCGCGCTCGGGTACGCGCAGGAGCGCGGCGATCTCGCGCAGGGCCTCGGTCCGCGCGCGGAAGGCCTCGGCTCCCCCGGGTCCCGTGACGGCCTCGATGCGGCGCACGTTCGAGGCGCTCGACGTCTCCGCGGTGACGTGGAACAGGCCGACCTCGGCGGTCGAGGTCACGTGAGTGCCGCCGCACAGCTCGCGCGAGACTCCCTCGATCTCGACCATCCGCACCCAGTCGCCGTACTTCTCGCCGAAGAGCGCCATGGCGCCGAGGCGCTCGGCCTCGTCGCGGGTTGTGTGCACGGCGCGGACCGGGTGGGCGCCCGAGACCCAGCTCGTCACCCGCTCCTCGACCTCGGCAAGCATCCGATCGCTCAGGCGCTCGCCGTGCGTGAAGTCGAAGCGCAGCTTGTCGGGGCCCACGTAGGAGCCCGCCTGGCGGACGTGGGTCCCTAGCCGCTCGCGCAGGGCGGCGTGGAGCAGGTGGGTGGCCGTGTGGTTGGCCATGGTGGCGAGGCGGCTCGAGCGGTCGACGAGGGCGCGCACGGGGTCGCCGCGTGCCGGCGGCGGACCAGCTGCGTCGAGGACCTCGAGCTCGAGCGCCTGGTCGTCGCCGAGGCGGAAGACGCCGGTCACCCGCGGCCGCGCGCCCGACGGCAGCTCGACGAAGCCTGCGTCCGAGACCTGGCCGCCGCCCTCGGGATAGAAGGGGCTCTCCTCGAGCTTGGCCAACAGGCGCCCATCGGCGGGCTCGAGCGCGCCGAGCACGGTGTCGACCTCGGTCGTCTCGTAACCCAGGAAGCGCGTTGGAAAGGCGGCGCTGCGGACGAAGTCGAGCACGCGCTCGTGAGCGATGACGTCGCCGGAGCCGCCGCCGGCACGCGCCTCCGCTCGGCCGCTCACCTCGACCGGGCGACCCGCCCGAGCGCGCTCGCGAGCTTCGTCCATCAGCTCGGCGAACCCCTGGTCGTCGACGGCGAGCCCCTCCTCCGAGAGCAGTTCCTTGGTGAGCTCATAGGGGAAGCCGTAGGTGTCGTGCAGGCGAAAGGCGTCGGCCGCGGAGACCCAGCTCGTCTCCTGGTCGCGGGCGCGTCGGACGACCTCGGCGAGCAGGCGCTCGCCCTGCTCCAGCGTGCGGACGAACGCCTCCTCCTCGGAGCGCGCCCACATGGCGATCGTCTCGGCCTCGCGACCGAGCTCCGGGTAGGCCGCTCCCGCGATCTCGATCGTCCGCTCGGCGAGGCGCGGCAGAAAGCTCGCCTCGATGCCGAGCACGCGGCCTTGCAGGATCGCCCGGCGCATGATGCGCCGCAGGACATAGCCGCGCTCCTCGTTCGAGGGGACGACGCCGTCGGCGAGCAGGAAGCTCATGCCGCGCCCGTGGTCGGCGAGGATGCGCAGCGCGCGCGTGGTCTCGAAGTCGGCGCCCTCGTAGGCGCGCCCCGAGAGCTCCTCCCCAACTGCGATCAGCGAGCGCAGGTAGTCGGTGTCGAACACCGAGTCGACGCCCTGGGCGAGCATGGCCACGCGGTCGAGACCGGCGCCGGTGTCGATGTTTCGCGCGGGCAGCGGGTCGAGGCGGCCGTCCTCGTACAGCTCGTACTGCATGAACACGAGGTTCCAGAACTCGATGAAGCGATCGGTGTCGTCGCCGGGACGGTCTGAGTCGGGGCCGTACGCGGGGCCGCGATCGAGATAGAGCTCCGAGCACGGCCCGCACGGCCCGGTCGGACCGGCCTGCCAAAAGTTGTCGGCGCGCCCGAGGCGGACGATGCGCTCGTCGGGCACACCGATCGTCCTCCAGTGCTGGATCGCCTCCTCGTCGGGCCCCAGGCCGAGCGCCTCGTCGCCGCCGAAGACGGTGATCCAGATGTCCTCGGCCCGGAAGCCGAAATCCTGGGTCGATAGCTCGAGCGCGTACCCGACGGCGCGCTCCTTGAAGTAGTCGCCGATCGAGAAGTTGCCGAGCATCTCGAAGAAGGTCAGATGACGCGCGGTCGAGCCGACGTTCTCGACGTCGGGCGTGCGAAAGCACTTCTGGCACGAGGTGAGGCGTGGGTGCGGCGGGCGCTCCTCGCCCCGGAAGTAGGGCTTGAAGGGCTGCATGCCGGCGGTGGTGAGGAGCACCGAGGGGTCGTGCGTCGGGGGGACCAGCGACGCCGACGGCATGCGGCGGTGGTCGCGCGCCTCGAAGAACGAGAGGTAGGTCTCGCGGATCTCTGCGGCCTTCACGCGGAGAAGTCTAGGAGGGGTCCAGGGGGCTCGCCGCGGCGGCGCCCTCGACGAGCCGGCGGACCTCGGCGTCGGTCGTCTGCTCGAAGTCGTCGTACCAGAGGCTGATCGCCCGGACGGGGTCGGGTGTGGCCACGCAGACGACCTCGTCGACCTCCTCGGCGAGCTCGGCGCAGGTCTCAGACGCCGCGATCGGCACGCCGACGACGACCTTGCGCGCGCCGCGGGCCCGCAGGGCCGCGATCGCCGCGCGCATGGTCGAGCCGGTCGCGATCCCGTCGTCGACGAGGACGATCGTCCGTCCCTCGACCTCGGGAGCGGGTCGCTCGCCGCGGAGGTCCCGCTCGCGCCGGCCGAGCTCTCGCTCCTCCTCGCGGATCACCTCCTCGATCGCCTCCGGCGCCACGTCGGAGGCGCGGACGACCCGCTCGTTCATCAGCCGGACTCCACCCGAGCCGACCGCCCCCATGGCGAGCTCGCGCTGGTCGGGCACGCCGAGCTTGCGCACGACGTAGACGTCGAGCGGGGCGCCGAGCGCGTTCGCCACCTCCGCGGCGACGGGCACGCCGCCGCGAGGGAGTCCCAGTACGAGGACGCTCGGGTCGCCGGCGTGGTGGGCTAGGCGAGCGGCCAGTCGGCGGCCGGCGTCGTAGCGGTCGCGGTAGGTCAAGGGCCGCTCTCGCTTGTCAGGTGGCCGAGGAACCAGTCGCCGGCGAGGCGAGCGACCTCGTCGAGCGCCCCCGGCTCTTCGAACAGGTGGGTCGCCCCGGGACGATCTCGAGCCGGGTGCGTGCGCAGAGCGCTTCGAGCGCCTCGCGGTTGAGTTCGATCACCGGCGCGTCGCGGCCGCCCACGATCAGGAGCGTCGGAACGTCGACGTCTCGCAGCGCGTCTTCACCGAGGTCGGGGCGCCCGCCTGCGCGAGACCGTCGTGCGCGGCGTGCTCCTCTCTTCGCGCTCGATACTGCGCTCACGCGGCTACCCGGACGGCGAGACGGGCGCGTCACCGGATTGGCTACCCCGACAGCGCCTCGCGCATGTTCTCGAGCGAGCGCCGGATGAGCCGCGAGACGTGCATCTGCGAGAGCCCGACCCGGTCGGCGATCTGGGTCTGGGTGAGCCCCTCCTCGAAGCGCATGCGCAGGATCCGCCGCTCGCGCTCGGGAAGCTCCCCGAGCGCCGGCTCGAGCGAGGTGCGATCGTCGGTCCGCGCGAACCCCTCGTCCTCGGACCCGATCACCTCCATAAGATCGAGATCATCCTCGGTCCCGGGGCTCGCCGACAGCGAGACCGGCGAGTAGGCGGATCCCGCCTCGACGGCCTCGAGCACCTGCTCGGGCGTGGCGTCGAGCTCGACTGCGAGCTCGGCGATCGTCGGCGAGCGCGCGAGCCGGACGGTCAGCCGCTCGACGGCACCCGACATCTTCACGTTCAGCTCCTGGAGCGCACGCGGGATGCGGATCGTCCACCCGCGGTCGCGGAAGTGGCGCTTGATCTCTCCGACTACGTTCGGCGTCGCGTAGGTGGTCAGAGCGACGTCGCGGGTGAGCTCGTAGCGGTCGATGGCCTTGATCAGGCCGATCGTGCCGACCTGCTCGATGTCCTCGAGCGCCTCGCCGCGCCCGGCGTAGCGGCGCGCCAGAGAGCGCACCAGCGGAAGGTGGCGCTCGACGAGCTGCTCGCGGGCGCTGACGTCGCCGTGCTCGTGGTAACGGCGCAACAGCTCGCGGTCGGGGCCGCCCGATGGGCCGGGAGCGGGCGCCGAGGTGGTCAACGCGGGCCGACCCGCTTCTCGAGCCGCACGACGAGCTCTCCGCCGTCGGACTCCTCGACGCCGAAGGAGTCGACGACGGTCTCGAGCACCCGCCGCAGCCCGAGCTCGCCGGGGCCCGGGGGCGATCCCTGGAGGGCTTTGGCGATCGGGGCCTCGCTCAGCGGGCCGACGTGGGTGCGCACGTGGTCGGGGGCGAGCTCGAAGGCGAGCTTCACCGAGCGCTGGGCGCCCGCCTCGGCGAGCAGGCGCTCGACGGCGAGCTGGAGGTCGTCGAGCTCCTCGAAGCCGAGCCCGAGGCGATCGGCCACCCCGCCGAGGACGAGCCGGAACACGGGCTCCCACTCGGACCCGATCGGGGTCTCGAGCTCGACCAGCTCGACGTCAGGAGAGGGGGGCGCGGTCATCTCCACCTATTGTGGCGCAGCCTACGACACGGTCGCCGGCCATGAGGCACGCGGTCTGGCCGGGGGCGGCGGCGTCGGTCGGCTGGGCGAGGGTGAGCGAGGCACGCGCGTGCGACCCGCGGAGCGGGGCGCCGTCCAGGCGGCAGGGGACGGGAGCCGAGCGATAGCGCAGCTTGACGCGGTCCACCCGCGCGCCGTCGCGGTGGAGGACGGCGTCGCGGAGGGCGACGGTCGAGCTGGCGAGCGCCTCCCGCGGACCGACGGTGAGCCGGTTGGCCTCGGCGTCCTTGGCGAGCACGTACAGGGGCTCTGGGGCGGCGACCCGGAGACCGCGGCGCTGTCCCACCGTGTAGCCCTCCTGGCCCTCGTGGTGGCCCACCACCGCGCCCGAGACCGAGACGATTTCGCCGCGGGGACGGAGGCCCCCGGCCGCGCCGGTGCGAGCACGCTCGCCGTGCCGAAGCAGAAAGCCGCGCTTGCCGACCCCGGCCAGAAAGCACAGATCCTGGCTCTCCGCGCGGTCGGCGACGGGGAGGCCGGCTTCGCGCGCGGCAGCTCTGACCTCGAGCTTGGTGCGCGCGGCGAGGGGAAAGTGGAGTCGCTCGAGGGCGGCCGGCTCGAGCCGCGCGAGCATGTAGGTCTGGTCCTTGCCGGCGTCGGCGGCCGGAGCGAGCAGGGGGCCCTCGGCATCGCGGACGATGTGCGCGTAGTGCCCGGTGGCGAGCCGTCGGGCCCCGAGGCGTCGCGCCAGGGCGAGCATCTCATCGAAGCGGACGAAGCCGTTGCAGCGCACGCACGGGTTGGGCGTCCCTCCGGCGGCGTGCTCGCGCAGGAAGTCGTCGACCACCTCGCGTCGGAAGCGCTCGCGCAGGTCGAGGGTGAGGTGAGGCAGGCCCATGGCGTGGGCGAGGGCTCGCGCGCCGGTCACCGCCTGGGGAGAGCAACAGGAGCGCTCGCCGTCGTTGGCGGGATCGGACCACAGCTCCAGGGTCACGGCCACGACCTCGTCGCCATCAGCCCGGACCAGCTGCGCCGCGACCGCGCTGTCGACTCCGCCGCTCATGGCCACGAGCGTGCGGCGCGGTCCCTCGTCGAGCCGCGCGTCGACAGACGCCGCGCCGAGCGCGCGGTGGAGCGCATCGGCGGCGAGGGTCGCCGCGTGGCGCTTTCCCGGGGTCAGCCCCCCGAGCGCCGTCGATATCTCGTCCGCGCCGACGCGCGCGGCGGTGAGCAGCGGCGCTCCCTCGACGAGCTCCACGACCGCGCTGCCGGCGGCCTGGGCGGCTCCACACCCGCGAGCCTCGTACCCGGCCTCGGCGATTCGATCGCCCGCGACCCGGACGGCGACCCGCACGAGGTCACCGCACGGCGCTCCGCCGGCGGCACCGGCGTGCCGCGCTGTGGCCAGGCGTCCGCGCCCGCGCGGTGCCGTGAGATGGTCCTCGAAGGCCGAGAGGGACGTGGTGCGTGCTCCGGGAGTCGAGGTGGGAGGGAGTGGTGGCCCCAACCTGCCGCTGCCGTCAGGGATTTGAACCTTGCTGTCGCAAGTGGGTGCCCAGCGGAGCGAGCCACGGCGCGCCCCTGATCCAGGCTCCCGATCCCAGTGTGTTGGCTCAAATCAACACGGCTGGCGTACAGGCTCGAGCCACGGCCGAGGCTAGCAGCGGCCCCCCCGTCGCTTCTCGCTGGAGCATTCTGTCCGCCTTCGCCCGTAGCTTTGTCGCTCGCCGTGGCGACGAGGGGGAAGACATGGAGCGAGGCGCGAGCGGCCTGTCCGCGTTCCGAGCACGCGGGGTCGCGCGTGCGCTTCGACGGCCAGTACGGCAAGGCGGGGCACCGCCGCCAGCTTTATCGGTGCGTGCCCGCCGACGGCGACCGGCCGCACCGCTTCACCGAGAGCACGACGCCTGCGAGGCCTGCGAGCGGCCGGTCCCCCTGCACGAGGGCCCGCACGCTCGCGCCGGTACCAGTTCGTGGCGCGCGGGATCGCCGAGGCGTTGCGGCTGTGGGAGTCGGGACGAGCTACCGCCAGGCGGCCCTGGTCGCACGGGAGCGAGCGCGGCGGCTGCGCGCCGACTCGCAGACGGGCGAGCTGCGCACGACGCGCCACGGGCAGCTGGTCGGAGACTGGGTCGAGGTCTTCGCACCGGTCGTCTTTGAGCCTCACCGCCCGATCGCCTGGCCGACGGCCGGGTCGCTCTTGCTCGACGATCTGCCCTTCTCGGTGCGCGACCCGGCCACCGGGCGCTTTCGGATCGCCTTCAGGGTCTTCTGCGCGGCCGGCTTTGAGGCAGGACGCCCGAAACTCTGGCGCGTCGAGGCGTTCCCCGACGCCTCCCAGGCCAACTGGGAGACCTTCCTGCGCGCCCTGGAGGGCGCTCCGCCGCGCGTAGTCTGCGACAACCACTATGGCCTCAACGGGGCCGTGCGAGCCGTCTTCCCCGACGCCGAGCTCTACCTCTGCGAGTGGCACCTGCGCCACGCGCTGGAGCGGCTGATGGCCAAGATCCGCACGAGAGCCTGAGCACCGGGCCGCCATCGATGCACTCCTGCCGCGCGTGGAGGCGGCCTTCACCGGACCGGCGTTCTGGAAGCCGTTTATCCGCGACGCTCACGCAGCCGAGATCCCGCGGCTTCAGAGCTGGCTCGAGGGCGCTGGCCGCGTGGTCGAGGAACAGTTTTATCGCCGGGGCCTGCGCAGCCTGCGATCCGCCGACATGCCCCTCTCGACCTCGCCGATGGACGGCCTCATCGCTCCGATCCGCGACACGGTCCGCGCGCGGCGTTATGGCCTCAAGAACCGCAAGCGCACGAACCGGCTGCTGCTGTTGATGCAGCTGCACGCCAACCGCCAGGACGACGAGCGTGCCTACGCGAACAGCATTCGAGGGTGGCTCGAGGCCAACCAGGGCCGCCCAGCGGTGCTCCGCCGCGCCGTCACCGATCGAGACAGCAAGCCCTCGCTGCGGTGAGCTCACTCAGAATGCCCCGTCCGAAGCGACGGGGGCAGCTACTGGCGCGGAGCGCTCGGCGCGGGCGCGGGCCGGACGCCGAGCTCACCCAGCTGGCGCGCGTCCACCGCCGCCGGCGCCCCGGTGAGCGGGTCCGCCCCGCTCGCCGTCTTGGGAAAGGCGATCACGTCGCGAATCGAGTCGTGCCCGGCGAGCAGCGCGCACAGGCGGTCGAGCCCGAAGGCGATGCCGCCGTGGGGCGGTGCCCCGTAGCGCAGCGCCTCGAGCAGGAAGCCGAAGCGCGCCTGCGCCTCCTCGGGAGGGATGCCGAGCGCGTCGAAGACCCTGCGCTGGATATCGGGGTGGTTGATGCGGAGCGATCCACCCCCGATCTCGAGCCCGTCCATGACGATGTCGTAGGCGCGGCTGCGCCAGGCGCCCGGGCTGGCGTCGAGGTCGCCGACCGGCGCGGTGAACGGGTGGTGGAGGGAATCCCACCGCCGCTCGTCCTCACTCCACTCGAACATCGGGAAGTCGACCACCCAGAGGAGGTCATGGCCCCGCGATGGCGGGCCCACGGCGAGGCGCAGCTCGCCGAGGACGCTCGCCGCGACCGCCTCCCCGTCAGCGACGATCAGCAGCGTGTCGCCGGGGCGGGCCGCGAGCTTTGCGGCGGCGCGCGACATCTCCTCCTCCGAGAGGAACTTCGCGACCGGCGACCGCCAGGCCCCTCCCTCCTCGAGGACCGCCCACACGAGGCCCTTGGCGCCCAGCCGCCGCGCGTGTTCGGTCAGCTCGTCGAGGCGCCGGCGCGGAAGCTCGACCGTCCCGGCGGGCGCTCTGAAACCCCGCACCACGCCGCCGCCGCCGAGCGCGTCGGCGAAGACCCGGAACTCCGACCCCGCGAACGCCTCGCCGAGGTCGGCGATCTCCAGTCCGGGGCGCCGGTCGGGACGGTCGGTGCCGTAGCGGAGCATGGCCTCGTCGTAGGTCAGGCGGTCGAGTGGGAGCTCGAGCTCCACCCCGCCGGCGGCTAGGGCGTCGCGGAGGAGCTCGTCGCAGACCTCGATCACGTCCTCCTCCTCGACGAACGAGAGCTCCATGTCGAGCTGGGTGAACTCGGGCTGGCGGTCGGCGCGCAGGTCCTCGTCGCGAAAGCAGCGGACGACCTGGTAGTAGCGCTCGAAGCCAGCGACCATGAAGAGCTGCTTGAACAGTTGGGGCGACTGGGGGAGCGCGTACCAGTCGCCCGGCTGCATCCGGCTCGGGACGAGGAAGTCGCGCGCGCCCTCGGGGGTCGAGCGGGTGAGCATCGGCGTCTCGAGCTCGAGGAAGCCGCGTTCGTGGAGGAAGCGGTGCATGGCCTGGACGACGCGGTGGCGCAGCTCGAGCGCCACCGCCATCCGCTCGCGCCGAAGATCGAGGTAGCGATAGCGCAGGCGCGTCTCCTCTCCGACGGGGGAGTCCTCGTCGATCGGGAACGGCGGGGTCTCGGCGTCGGCGAGCTGCTCGACCTCGACGACGTTGAGCTCGACCTCTCCGGTCGGGAGGCCGGGGTTCACCGTGCCCTCCTCGCGGCGTACGAGCTCTCCGGCGGCGGTGACGACGTCCTCCGGCCGCAGGGCCGCAGCGGCGGCGTGGGCGGCGGGCGCCTCCTCGGGGCGAAAGACGAGCTGGAGGAGCCCGGTCCGGTCGCGCAGGTCGACGAAGATCAGGCCGCCGTGGTCGCGGCGGCGGTGGATCCACCCGGCCACGCGCACGCGCTCGCCGGTGCGGTCGGTGCGGAGCGTGCCGGCCCAGGCGTCGCGGAAGCGGTTCGCGCGAGGGGGCCTCACAGGGCCCCTGTCAGGCCGAGCGCCAGCTCCACGGCCTGCCCGGGATCGGCGGCGAGCTGCTCTTCGCGGCTCCGCATGTCGCGCACGCGCATCCCGGCGTCGTCCACGATGACGACCGCCCGCGCGCCGGCGCGGCTGGCCTGCTTGAGCTGGCCCTTGAGCGAGCGACCGGCCTGCTCCATCTCGGCGCGCGCTCCCGCTCGCCAGAGCGTGCGCAGGATCGAGAAGCCGGCGCGCGTGCCGGCTTCGGACTCGAGTGCGACGAAGATCACGGGCTCGCGCCGCACGCCGTCGCCGAGGCGGCCGTCGCCGCTGCTCCCGTCCTCGCCTTGGGCCGCGAGCAGGATCCGCTCCACGCCGGCCGCCCAGCCCACCGCGGGCGTCGGCGGCCCGCCGAGCTGCTCGACGAGCCCGTCGTAGCGCCCACCACCTCCTACCCCGCTCTGAGCCCCGAGCCGATCGCTCGTGAACTCGAACACCGTCCGCGTGTAGTAGTCGAGGCCGCGCACCAGCGCGGGATCCACCTCGTAGGGGACTCGCGCGTCGTCGAGCAGCTCCCGAACGGCGGCGAAGTGCTCGGCATCCTCGGGCTCGAGGCGGTCGAGCAGTTTTGGCGCCTCGACGAGCGCCGCTCGCGTCCCCGGATGGGATGAGTCAAAGGCGCGCAGCGGGTTGAGGTCGAGCCGCGCGCGCACTTCCTCGGAGAGCTCGCCTTCGCGGGTGCGCAGGTAGTCGCGCAGCTCCTCGGCGTAGGCGTGGCGGGTCGGGGCCGTCCCCAGGCTCGACAGCCGCAGCCGCACCTCCCCCACTCCGGCGCGGTCGAGGAGCTCCGCGAGCAGCACGATCAGCTCGGCGTCGAGCGAAGGGTCGTCGGAGCCGAGGGCCTCGGCGCCGATCTGGGCGAACTGGCGAAAGCGCCCCGCCTGGGGAGCCTCGTGGCGAAAGAACGGTCCCTCGTACCAGAGCTTGACCGGCTGCGGGCGCTTGTGCATGCCGTGCTCGACGTATGCGCGGCAGAAGCCGGCGGTGTTCTCCGGGCGCAGCGCGAGCGCGCGGCCGCCCTGGTCCTCGAACGCAAACATCTCCTTTTGGACGATGTCGGTCGCCTCCCCCACTCCGCGGGCGAAGAGGTCGGCACTCTCGAAGGCGGGGGTCTCGGCGTAGCCGTAGCCCGCCCGCTCGAAAATCTCCTCGGCGAGGTGCCCCAGCGCCCGCCGGGGCCGTCCGTCGCCGGGGAGCACGTCGAAGGTGCCGCGCGGCGCCTCGAGGGCGCGCGCCTGCGACCGCGAGGCCGCCATGTCAGCCCGCGAGCTCGGCCAGGAAGGGGTTCGAGGCACGCTCGGCGCCGAGCGTGGTGTTGCCCATGTGCCCCGGGTGGACCGCGGTCTCGGGCGGGAGGGCCTCGACCAGCGAGGCGATCGAGGCCAGCAGCGTCTCCCAGTCTCCACCCGGAAGGTCGACACGCCCCACCGATCCCTGGAAGAGCACGTCGCCCGAGAAGAGCGCCAGCTCGTCGGGAATCGAGAAGCTCACGTGCCCCGGGCTGTGGCCGGGCGTGAACAGAACGTCGATCTCGAGGCCGGCGAGCTCGAGTCGCTCGCCGCCGACCAGGCTGTGCTCGGCCTCGTAGCTTTCGAACGGCCCGAACCCGGGGAACGGCACGTAGCTGTTGATGTCGGCCAGGACGCCGCGCTCGATCTCCGGGACCCACACCTCGGCGCCCGTCTCGCGCGCCACCGGCGCTACGGCGCCGACGTGGTCGAAGTGGGTGTGGGTGAGGAGGATGCCGTCGAGGGTGAGCCCGAGTCGCTCGATCGCGTTCAGGAGGCGGTCGGGCTCGTCGCCGGGGTCGAAGATGACCGCCCGGTCGGAGCCCTCGCGGCGGACCAGGTAGCAGTTCTCCTGCGCGGGGCCGACGGTGAAGGAGCGGACGTCCATGGTCGGCCGAGCCTATCGGCCCCGTTGCGCCTTGCGGCGCTGGCGCAGGCGGTAGACGAAGGTGTCGAAGGCGTAGCCGAGCGGGACGTAGATGGCGAGCATCACCCCGGCGAGGACCACCGCCTGCAGCGGTGTGTTCCCGAGTGCGAGCACGGCCACCACGCCCACCACCACCGCGGCGATGGCGGCGCGATTGAACGCGCTGCGCCAGGTCGGCGGGCGGTCGAGGCGCTCGAGCCGCCGCGCGCGGGCGGCCTCGCGGCGCTCGGCCTTGCCTTCGGTCTTCGCCGGGCTCGCGCCGGAACCGCGAGCTCGTCCCTCAGTCCGCCGTTCGACGGTGCCGGCCTGGGTGCCGCGGTGCTTGCGGCGGCGCTTGGCTTTGGTCTTCGCCATGGTTGCCGAGTGAGCCTAACGCGTTCTCGATCAGGTGCCGGGCGGGGTCGAACCCGCGCACCGCGATGTCCTCCGGGAAGTTCTCGAAGGCCGCCGTCGGAGCCAGGCCGACGAGCTCGGCGCAGGCCACGGGCGCGTCGGCCCGCACCGCCGCCACGAGCTCGGAGAGGGGCGCGGCCCGGTGGTCATGAACGTTGAGCGAGACCTGCACACGACCCCGCTCGGCGAGCGGTAGCCCGAGCGCCCGGACGCCCGGAAAGCCGCCACCCGACTCGCGAACCGAGGCCGCGATCCGTCGCGCGAGCTCGACGTCGTCGCTGTCGAGCTCGAGGTTGAAGGCGACGAGCGGAGGGCGGGCGGTTACGAGCGTCGCGCCCGCGGAGGGATGGGCGCGGGGCGGGCCGTAGTCGGGGCGCAGCTCCCCGCTTTCGATTCGCTCGGCGAGGGCTTGCGGCCCACCGGCCCGCAGGTCCGCCCGCTCGCGGCGGTCGGGGGCGGTGGCGAGGTCGCCGTACAGGAAGACGGGGACCTCGAGATCCTCGCCGATCAGCGCGGAGGCGGTGAGCGCCTCGGCGCACGCGGCGCCGCGGTCGGATTCGTCGAGATAGACGACGGGCGCCACGTCGAGCGCGCCGACGCGCGGGTGCACGCCCTCTTGGGCGCGGAGGTCCACGCGGTCCACGACCGCGGTCGCGCCCCGCAGGAGAGCCTCCGCCAGCTCACCCTGGCGACCGGCGACCGTGAAGACGCTGCGGTCGTGGTCGGGGTCCCGGTGGACGTCCAGCAAGCTCGGACCCGAACCCCCCGCCGGGGCCAGCACGCGAGCGATATCGGCGACGATGTGCTCTTGGCGTCCGGCGCTGGCGTTGGGCACGGTCAGGAGGATGGGTGAGGAATACACTGGATGCCGTGGCTCCGTAGCTCAGCGGTTAGAGCGCACCACTCATAATGGTGAGGTCGGTGGTTCGAATCCACCCGGAGCTATGAAGGGCGCCCATGGCGGGAGCCCGGCGAGCGCCCCCCAAGAGGCGAGAGCCGCCGAGGGGGAGCGGCGGCTCTCGCGGGAGGGGAGACCGAAACTGCTCGTCTCACCCACTGATACGCCCGCCCGTGGCCCTTGGATCACCACCACGGCTACTTCGACGAGAGGATCCTCAACGGACGACGCTGGTCAGCGCTCCGCTCGACTGCGGAACGTCAGCGCCAGCGGTAGTTCGTCCGTCGTTGGCCGCCTACACGCGTCCTCCGGGGCGCGGCCGGGTTACCGGCTCGGGCGCTCCGGCGAAGCGCCGGTGGAGCCCGAAGAGCCTCCCGACGGCGGCGACGGCCGGGAAGACGAACCGCCGGAGGGGCACCTCCGTCAGCTCGAACTCGCTGCGGTAGCGGTGAGAGAGGTAGGCGCCGTCGAAGAGACCGGGACGCTTGCCTCCGCCTCGCCGCGTCGAGGAGAAGACCTGCGTCAGGAGTATTCGACGTTGTCGGGGGGCCGGATGTGGCCGGAGCCGACCAGCTCGTCGTCGCCCGCGTTCCAGAAGCGGTGCGCGACTCCGGGCGCAAAAGTCACCGACTCGCCCGCTTCGGCCCGGCGCTCATCCTCGCCGAGGACCTGATAGGCCATCGTCCCGCGCTCGACCGTCAACGCCTCCTCCTGGAGGTGGTGGACGTGCATCGGCGGCCCCGCGCCCGGCGCGACCGAGTTGCGCACCTCGAGGTACTCGCCGTGCTCGTCGCGCCGGCGCCCCTCGAAGGTCATCTGCTCGCCGGCGCCGTTATCGATCGTGTAGGGGTACGAGCTCGCGAGAGGCCGCGGCCCGATGGCGGCCCGCGGACCGCGCGTCTCCGACGGACGCCCGCCCGGCGCGCGCAGGGCACCGAGGAGGAGCTGAGATCTGCGACCGGGTGAACGCCACCCCGGTGTGCTCGAAAATGCGGCGGGGATCGTACTCGAGGAAGCGCATGGGCGGTGCGCGAGCCTACAGGGGTCGGGCGGCGGCGGGCCGCGGGTCAGAGGCTCGCCGCGGCCTCGAGGGC
>JAUJNZ010000001.1:20198-101251 GCA_030447905.1 Thermoleophilaceae bacterium | reverse complement strand
GCTCGCGCACGAGCAGGCCGAGGCCGAGCGCCAGCAGGAGCGCGCCGACCGCAAGGCCGAGGAGGTCGAGCGGCTCGAGGGTCGAGGCGGCTCCGAACCCGTCCCCGGCTACGACCGCATGAACGCCGACGAGGCCCGCGCGAGCCTCGACGGCCTGAGCGACGTGCAGCTCCGCGAGGCCGAGGACTACGAGCTGCGCCACGAGAACCGCAAGACCGTGCTCGGCGCTATCGAGTCGAAGCGGTCCTGATGCGCGGTCGGGACAGGTCAGGAGCGCGCGCGCGGGCCGGGGCGGGGCCGGGGATCCGTGCGCCTGAAGCTCTCGGCGAGAAGCCACCAGCACCCCGCGGCGAGCAGCCCGCAGACGGGGACGAGCACCCCGGTCAGGATCGAGATGGGGCTCCGCGCCTCGCCCTCGGTGAGCTCGAGATAGGTCACCGCCGAGAAGAGCGCGACCAGCGTCGCGCCGGCGACCATCCCGGCGAGCAGAGCCACGCGCCCCAGCCAGAGGCCGAGCCGTCGAGCGCGGCTCACGCGTCTGGGCGTGCCGCGGGATCGGCGACGGCCCAGTCGCCGCGTGTGGGAAAGCGCCTGAGCGCGGGGGGCCATGAGCAGGGCATGCCGAAGCCGCCGCTCGCAAGCGAGACCGTCGAGCCGGTTGACGCCTTCTCGGTGCGGGGGAGGTCGTAGAGCATCGTGCCCTCAGCGATCTCGAGGCAGAGGTCGCATAGCGTATGCCGGTCTGGCAAGCCTAGCCACGAAGGGCAGCTGGTCAAGGGCCGCCTGAGCTCGTGCTCACCGCGCGGGCAGGAGCTCGGCTGCCGGGATCACGCGTTGATCGGTCGTCCGCACGCGCGAGCGGTCAACGGGGACTTGCCCCGAGCCGGGACGAACCCTCCAACTCGCGCCTGCGTACACAGGCCATGCGGCTGCACCTTCTCGAGCGAACTCAGCGGCTCTCCCGCCCGCCGGACGAGGTCTTCCCCTTCTTCGCCGACGCGCTCAACCTCGAGCGCATCACGCCGCCCTGGCTCGGCTTCTCGGTGGTGACCCGAAAGCCGATCGAGATGCGCGCCGGCACGCTCATCGACTATCGGCTCACGTTTCACGGCGCCAGCTTGAGCTGGCACACCGAGATAGCGCTCTGGGACCCGCCGAGGCGCTTCGTCGACGTCCAGCTGGCGGGTCCTTACCGGGTATGGCACCACACGCACACGTTCGAGCCGGACGGTGAGGGAACCGTCATGCGTGACGTCGTCCGCTACGGCCTGCCGCTCGGACCCGTCGGCGAGCTGGCGCGCCTGGTGCTCGTGCGGCGCGACCTCGATCGGATCTTCGACTTCCGCCAGAGGGAGGTCGCGCGCATCCTCGACGCCTGACACATGGAGGGTCGACCTGCTTCACAAAGTAAAGTAAGGTCGATGCAGACCTTCTGGCGCCTCCTCGGCTTCCTGCGCCCGTACCGCGCGGGCGTGATCGCCTCGCTCGTACTGGCCACCGCGGCGATGGGCAGTGGGGTGCTCATCCCCTTCCTCGTCGGCCGGGCCATCGACACCGTGCGCCGAGGCGAGCCGCGGCTGTGGCCGCTCGCCGCGGCCATCGTCGCGGCCGGAATCCTGCGGCTCGCGTTCAGCGTCGTGCGCCGGCTCGTCGCCGGGCGCGTCTCGCTCGGGGTGGAGTACGACCTGCGTAACCGGCTCTACTCCCACCTGCAGTCGCTCGAGCTCGCCTTCTTCGACGCCCACCAGACCGGTCAGCTCATGTCGCGCGCCACCGTCGACCTGCAGTCGGTGCGGTTCTTCCTCGGCTACGGGCTCGTGTTCTTCACGCAGTCGCTGGTCACCATCCTGGTGGCCGTGGTGGTGATGGTGGTCGTCGACCCGCTGCTCGCCGCCGTCGCCCTGGCGCCCGTACCCGCAGCTATCTGGGCCGCGGGGCGCTACGGCCGGCGCAACCGACCGGCCAGCCAGGAGGTCCAGCAGCGGCTCGCCGAGCTGACCGCCGAGGCCGAGGAGAACATCTCCGGCGTGCGGGTGGTCAAGGCCTTCGCTCAGGAGGCGCGCCAGCTCGCGCGCTTCCGGAGAGCCGTGGCGCGGGTCTTCGCCCAGTCGATGGTCTCGACGCGCCTGCGCGCCTTTTACAACCCGCTAATCGCCTTTCTGCCCCAGCTCGGGCTCGCGGCGCTGCTGCTCGTGGGCGGGACCCAGGCCATCTCCGGGAGGATCACCGTCGGCGAGTTCGTCGCCTTCTACGGGTATGTGGTGATGCTCGTCGGTCCGATGCGGATGCTGGGGACCGCGCTCGGAATGGCCCAGCGTGCGGTGGCCTCGGGCGCGCGCGTGTTCGAGATCCTCGATCGCGAGCCCCGCATCGTCAGCCCGCCCGACGCGCCGCCGCTGCCGCCGGGTGGCGGCCGTGTCGAGCTGCGGGGAGTCGAGGCGGGGTTCGGAGACGGAGCGGTGGCGACCCCGGTGTTGCGGGGGATCGACCTGACGGTCGAGCCCGGACGCTCGGTCGCGCTCGTCGGAGCGACGGGCGCCGGCAAGACCGCGCTCGTCGGCCTCCTGTCGCGGCTGTATGACCCGAGCGCGGGAAGCGTGGTCATCGACGGCGCCGACGTGCGGTCGGTGGACCTCCGCTCGCTGCGCGCAGAGATCGCCTTTGTCTCCGACGACCCGTTCCTGTTCTCGGGGACCGTGCGCGAGAACATCGCCTACGCGCGACCCGACGCTAGGCAGGAGGAGGTGCGCGAGGCCGCTCGGCGGGCCGCCGTAGACGACTTCGTCGAGGGTCTTCCCGAGGGCTATGAGACCTTGGTGGGAGAGCGGGGGCTTACCCTGTCCGGCGGCCAGCGGCAGCGCATCGCCCTCGCGCGCGCGTTGATCGGCAACCCGCGCATCCTCATCCTCGACGATGCGACCTCGAGCGTCGACGCCACCACCGAGGCGCGCATCGGCCAGGCGCTTGGGGAGGTCCTGGGCGGGCCGACGACGTTCGTGATCGCCCACCGGATGTCGACGATCGCGCTCGCGGACGAGATCGTGGTCCTCGAGGACGGTCGCGTGACCGACCGCGGCGAGCACGCGGAGCTACTCGAGCGCTTGGGGCTCTACCGCGAGATCGCCGAGCGCGGCCGTGATCGGCCGGACCGGCTCCACCCGAGGCGTGAGGAGCTCGAGCCGGAGGTCGCCGGCCTGTGAGGGCGCCGATAGGCGGAGCTTTCCTGGGGCGCGTCCGCGCCTGGCGTCGCGAGCGCGGTGGACGGGCGCGCAAGCTGCGCGGCCTGCTCGAGCTGCTCCACCCTTACCGCGGGCGCGTACTCCTGCTGCTGGTGTGCCTGCCCGTGGCGACCGCCGCCGCGCTCGCTCCCCCCTACCTGCTCGGGCGGGCCATCGACGACGGCGTGCGCGCCGGCAACACGCGGGTCCTCGTCGTCATCGTCGCGATCTTCTTGGGTGCCGCGCTCGTCAACTGGGGCGCGACCTACGCACAGACCTACCTCGTCAACTGGGTCGGCCAGCGAGCGCTCCAAGACCTGCGCTCGCGCATCTTCGCCCACCTCCAGCGACTGTCGATCGGCTTCTACTCACGCAACCGCGCGGGTGTCCTGATCTCCCGCCTCACCAACGACGTCCAGGCGCTCGACCAGCTCGTCACCGATGGCGTCCAGAACCTCTTGGCCTCCACGCTCACGCTGGTCGGCACCGCCGCGATCCTCCTGTTCCTCGATCCCGAGCTCGCGCTCGTCACCTTCCTCGTCTTTCCCGTGCTCGCGCTAGGCAGCATCGCCTTCCGGATCGCGTCTTCGGAGGCCTATCGGCTCACCCGCGAGAAGGTGGGGTGGGTCACCGCCTACCTGCAGGAGACGATCTCGGGGGTGCGCGTGGTGCGCGCGTTCGGACAGGAGGAGCGCCACAAGCAGCGCTTCCGCGAGCTCAACGACGACAACCGCAAGGCCAACATGCGGACGGTCGGCCTCAGCGCCGCCTACTTCCCGTCCGTCGAGCTGCTGTCGGCGGTAGGCACGGCGGCGATCCTCCTCTACGGCGGGCGGCAGGCTCTGGCCGGTGGGGTGACGATTGGGGTGCTCGCCTCTTTTGTCTTCTACCTGAACTCCTTCTTCGATCCGATCCAGCAGCTCTCCCAGCTCTACACGACCTATCAGGCGGGGATGGCCGCCCTCGACAAGGTTTTCGAGTTGCTCGACGAGGAGCCCGACCTGGTTGAGATCCCGGGCGCCGCCGAGCTGCCGCGCGTGCGCGGGGAGATCCGCTTCGAGGACGTTTCGTTCGGCTATGCGGGGGAGGACGGGCCGCTCGCTCTGCGCGATGTCGACCTGACCATCCCACCCGGCCAGACCGTGGCCCTCGTGGGAGCCACCGGCGCAGGCAAGTCGACGTTCGCCAGGCTCGTCGCGCGCTTCTACGACCCGACCCGCGGGCGCGTGCTCGTGGACGAGCACGACCTACGCGAGGCGACCCAGCAGTCGCTGCGCTCCCAGCTCGGGATCGTGCCTCAGGAGGGGTTCCTGTTCTCGGGCACGGTGCGCGACAACATCGCCTTTAGCCGGCCCGAGGCGACCGGGGACGAGATCGCCGCGGCGGCGGCCGCGGTCGGCGCCCACGACCTGATCGCCGGCCTGCCCGAGGGCTACGACACACCGGTCGGGGAGCGCGGAGGGCAGCTGTCCGCGGGCCAGCGCCAGCTCGTGGCCTTCGCGCGCGCGGCCGCGGCCGACCCCCGGATCCTCATCCTCGACGAGGCGACCGCGAACGTCGACGTCCGTACGGAGGCGCGAATCGAGCGAGGGCTACGGCGACTGCTCGCCGGGCGCACCGCGATCGTCATCGCGCACCGGCTGTCCACGATCCGGCGCGCAGGGCGTATTCTGGTGCTCGCGGAGGGGAGCGTGGTGGAGGACGGCACGCACGAGGAGCTGATCGAGGCGGGAGGGGCGTACGCGCGTCTCTACGGAGACTGGACGGAGGAGGCGGTGGGGTGAGGCTCCGGTAGAGCCGTTTCCGCCCGATCGCCGGCTACTGTGCGGACGGACAAGCTGCGGGACAGGGATTCGAACCCCAATTTCTCGGTCCAGAGCCGAGCGTCTTGCCATTAGACGATCCCGCACTCGGATCCGCGACAGGATAGCCATGGAGGCCGACGGGGCGTGAGTCACACCCGGCGACTTCGACGGCCTGGATCGCCGGCATTCCTCCCCCGATGAGGCCGAGCAGGGTTCCATGGCCCCCGCTCCTGCGGCCTTCCGTACAGAGCCTCAAGCCGAGTCCGCGTGCCGCCGACAACGTAACGAATGCTTCGATTGAGATCAGCAGGGCGAGCTGCGATGGCGCCGAAGGTGACCACGGGGGCGAGACCCACCGTGGCCGATGCTTTGGGTGACATGACGAAATCGACGGTCCCGGGAAAGGGCTGCCCAACCGCCAGGCGCCGGTCCGCTCGGGCTCTCGGAGGCCACCGATGCGGACGCTGAGTGCCCGTCCCAGACGATTCGGCGGCGATGCCGAGCCCGGTGAGGCCCATCGGGTGATGCCCGGCCAGGTCTGGAACGACGAGAGCCTCCATGGAACGGGAGGCCCGCTGCTGGTGATATCCGTCGACTCTGCCTACGCCTACTGCCGCGACGGCCGCGAGGGCGACGGTGGGCCGCGTCGCATCGCGCTCACCTGGTTCGACGAGCGGCGCCGGGGGGGCTTGACCCTGGTCTCCACCTCCGACGGCCTCGAGGACCTCGTGGAGCGGCGAGCGCTCACGGCGCTGTGGGAGCTCGATTACCTCGGAAGTCCGGCCACCACCGAGACCATCACGACCGTGCTCGGCGGGCTTTATCCACTCGATCGTGTCGAGGCCGCCTTGTCTGACGCGGAGGCCGACGGGCTCGCATTGCGCTCGGGGCTCACCGAGGACGGCGAGTGGCGCCTGACGGGCGGCGGCCGGCGCATCGCCGCCGCCTGAGCCGGCTCAGGCCGACGAGAGCTCCGCGGCGGCGAGCGTCCCGCGATGAAGCGAGCTCCGCTCGGCGATCATCTGCTGCGCCTCCCCGAGATCCGCGGGACGTCCGACGACGAGCGCGCTGGCCAGGCGACCGTCCTCGGCGAGCCAGAAGGCGCTGAAGGCACCTTCCTCGAGCGAGCCGCGCAGCACGGGCTCCCCGGGAGGTGAACCTCCGTCGCTCACGTACTCGAGCGACGCCCAATCGGCGAGATCCGACCAGAAGTAGGGAAGGGCCTCGTGGGCCACGCCGCGTCCGACCATGTTCCGCGCGGCGGTGCGACCCTGCTCGCGGGCGACGTCCCAGTGCTCGATCCGCACCGGCCTCCCAAGGTGCGGCGAGTCGAACTCGGCCACGTCGCCGGCGGCGAAGACGACCGGGGCGCTCGTCTCGAGGCGGGACGAGCAGGCGACCCCGCCGCTCTCCCCGATCTCGAGCCCGGCAGAGCGCGCGAGCATGACGTCGGGCGTCACACCCGCCGCGATGACCACGCACTCGCAGGCGAGCTCCCGCCCCCGCGCCGTAACGACCTTCTCGACCCCCTCACCGCCGCCCTCCAGGCGCTCGAGCTCGTCGCCGCCCAACACCTCGACATTGTGCTCCTCGAGCACGCCCTGGAAGAAACGACCGATGCCAGCGCCGAAGGCTCGCTCGAGCGTGACGTCTTCCTGCATCACCATCGCGCATCGAGCTCCACGGGCGGTGAGTGTCGCGGCGACCTCACACGCGAGGTAGCTCCCGCCGACCACCACCACCCGCTCGGCCGCGTAGGCGTCGGCGCGGATCCCGTCGCTGTTCCCAAAGGCGCGCAGGTAGTGGACACCGTCCAGCTCGGAGCCCTCGACGCGCAGGCGCCGCACGTTGGCGCCCGTGGCGAGCAACGCCCGGCCGAAGTGAACGTCCTCCCTGGTCGACAGCCGCGCGATGCGCTCGCCCGGGTCGAGCTTCATCACGCTCGTGCGGACCATCAGCTCGATGTCCTGCTCCCTCCACCAGCCGTCGGGGTAGAGCAGGGCGTCTCCGCGAGCCTCCTCGCCGCGGAGGTAGCCCTTGGAGAGCCGGGGGCGATGGTAGGACGGATCGGCCTCGCGCCCGACGACGGCGATGGATCCGTGGGCTCCCCTCCTCGCGGAGGGTCTCGGCGCAGCTTGCGGCCGCGACCCCGCCGCCGACGATCAGGAAGTCGATCTCGCGGTCGGCCATGGCTCAGAGAACTCCGCGCGTCGCGCCCAGCCGGAGGTCCCCGCCGCAGCGGCGCAGGCCGTCACGCCGCCCGCTCCGCGGGCGAGGTAAAGCACGGGGTCACGCGGGGCTCGAGCCCAGGGTCGAGCACGAGCAGGACCTCGTCCCCCGCTTCGATCACCGAGTCGCCGGTCGGCACGAAGCCGCTTCCGTCGCGCAGGATCGAGATCACCAGGGAGCCGTCGGGAAGTCCCAGCTCCTGGACCTGCGACCCGGCGGCCACCGAGTCATCGGCGACATCGAGCTCGATGATCTCGAGACTCTCCTGGGGCAGGTCGAGAAGGTGGAGCGGGCCGTACTTGGGCACCTCGTGCTCGATCAGGCGCAGGATGAGGTCGGTCGCCGAGACCACCGGCTTGATGCCCAGCAGGTCGAAGTGCTGAAGGTTACGCGGGTTGTTGCAGCGGGCGATCACGCGCTCGACGCCGTACTTCTCGCGCGCGACCTGGGAGATGAGGATGTTGTCCTCGTCGTCTCCGGTGACCGCTATGACCATGTCGGCGCGCTGAATCCCGGCGCGTTCGAGCACCCACAGCTCGGAGCCGTCGCCGTACTGGACGGCGTGCTGGAGCTCCTCCTCCACGGTCGCGTAGCGACCCTGGCTCGACTCGACCACCAGCAGCTCGTGGCCGCGGTCGTCGAGCTCGCGGGCCAGGTTCCACCCGACCTTGCCGGCGCCGACGATCAGCATGTACACGGTCAGCCGACCCGCTCGTGCTGGCGGGCCGCCTCGCGGACGGCGTCGGTGAGGAGCTCGATCGCCGTCTGGGTCGGGCAGATCGTCGAGAGCCCCTGCTCGCGGTACCAGGACGCGCGGGCGGGGTCGAGCACTCGAACGACGACCTTCGGGACGTGGAAGCGCCGCTGGGCGACCTGCGCGATGATGAGGTTCGTGTTGTCGCCGTCGGTCGAGGCCACGAAGGCGTCGGCCCGCTCGATGCCGGCTTCGAGCAGGGCGTCGATCTCGAGCGCCGTGCCGACGGTGAAGGAGCCACCGAGCTCCTCCCAGCTGCGGTCCTGGCCCCTCTCGAGGAGCGCGATCGCTTCAGGCGTCTCGTCGACCACGGAGACCTCGTGCCCGTCCGAGAGCATCGACTTGGCGATGGCCGAACCGACTCGTCCGCAGCCGACGTTCGCTAACTCTAACGCCGGGGCGAAGCAAGGGTCACCCCCGGGCGCCGTCGTCGTCGACGTCCTCGGCCGGAGGGGCGGTGACGATCACCCGGCAGGGCGCCTCCTCGAGGACCTCGCGGGTCATGTGCCCGACGAAGCGCTGGCGCGCCCCCCCTCGCCCGCCTAGCAGCGCGCCCCCGCGGATCCTCGTCGGCTCCTCGGCGGCGAGCACGATCGCCTCCACTCCCCGCCGGCGCGCCTCCTCGACGATCGCCGAGCCGGTCGAGCGCGCGCGCGTCGTGGCCGTCGCCACCTCGACTCCCTCGTACTCCTCCCCGACGTCCTTGGCCCGCGACAGCGCCCGTCGCGCCTCCGCGAGGCGCTCCTCGGGAACCTCGGCGTCGAGCGGCAGCGCCATCGGGACCTCGAGCACGAAGAGGGCTTGGATCATCGTGCCGCTCTCCCCCGGTCGGGCCTCCTCGGCGGCGAGACGCCCCGCGGTGCCGATGATGTCGTCGTCGAGCGGTCGACCGAAGACGGGCACGAGGATGCTGCCGTACTCGATCGAACCTCCCGCCTCCTGCAGCTCGCTCTCCTCGACGCGCAGGCGGCCACGGACCGAGACGCCCTGACGACGCCGATAGAACACGTAGAGGGCGATCCCCGCCGCCATCCACAGAGCGCCCGCGATCCGCGCGCCCTCGCTGAGAACAACCACGCTGACCCACGCGCCTCCGGCCAAAACGGCTCCCACCACGGCCGGAAGCGGCACCTGGGCACCCCGGACCTTGACCCACAGGGGAATCCGGAAGGCGCGCCGTAGCCCGGGCTCTCGGAAGCGCAGCACGATCACCGAGACGTGCGCGATCGTAAAGGTGAGCATCGCCCCGAAGGCAAACAGCTGGGCGAGGAACTCGAGATCGCCCGTGGCCACCAGCACCAGCGCGAGGCCGGCGGCGGTGTTGATCGCCACCGAAGGCGTCCCGTGGCGCGCGTCCAGGCGGCCGAGGCGGGCCGGGATCTGGCGGTTGGTCGCCAGCGAGTAGACGAGCCGCGAGAGCCCGAGCATGAAGACGTTGAGCGCGACGAACAGCACGAGCGCGGCCACCGCACCGACCAGGTACCCGAACACCAGCGCGAGCCAAGGGGGCTCGAGGCCCATCACGACGCCGAGCACCGGGGCCTCGAGGAACTGGCCGCCGAGTGCGGTCGCGCCGTCGATCACGGGCACGGTGGTCACAGCGACGAGGGAGACGGCGACGAACATCACGACGGCCGTCCCCCCGGCCGCGAGGACCAGGCGGCGCAGGGCGCGGGCGCGCGGTCGGATCTCTCCGGCGAGGCCCGAGCCGGCCTCCGCCCCGGTCACGGCCACGCTGGCGATCACCGCGGCGAGGAGGAAGCCGCTCGCCGTCGGGGGCGTCTGCGGATCGAGTGGCGCGTAGGGCGCCCCCGGTCCACCGCCGCCCGCCACCGCAGCGGCGACGACCACCGCCACCAGCAGGGCCACGTTCAAGAGCTGGACTCCCAACACCCGCCCCAGCCCGCTCGCCGCCAGGCCACGGACGTTGCGCCGGGCGACCAGCGCCAGGGCTAGCGCCGCCACCACGAGCTCGACCCCCGGACGGCCTAGCGGGGACCAGAACGCAGCCAGGTAGTGCGAGATCGCGAGCGCCCCGATGGCGATCACGATCACGTAGTCGAGCAGAATCGCCCATCCGGCGATGAAGCTCCAGAGCTCGTCGAAGGCGTAGCGGGCAAAAGTCGAGGCGCCACCGCGCTCGGGGTGGAGCGAGTTGCCCTCGACGTAGCTCATGACGGTCACCGCGAAGAACGCGCCGGCCACCAGGAACGCGAGCGGCGTCAGCTCGAGCGCGTCGCGCGCGACGACGCCGAGGGCGAAGTAGATCGAGGAGCCGATCGCCGCCCCGGCGATCGCGAACAGGGCGGGCACGCCGAGCGTTCGGTCGACGGACTCGCGCGTGCGCAGAAGGCCGGTCGAGGTCAACTCGCTCCCCCGGAGTGCCCGGCGCGCGGGCGCCCCGGGGGTGCGGGCTCAGTCATCGCCTGCCGGCGAGCTCGACCGACGCGCCAGGGTGACCGCCTCAGGCACCGCCAGAGCGGGGAGCGGCGCCCGGGCGGGCGAGAACGAGTCGCCCGCCCCCGAGCAGTGCGAGGGGCAGGCCCAGCACCACCCCCACCGACAGCGGCCCGCCGCCGCGGGCGAGCGCCGAGACGACCATGGCGATGCCCACCAAGACGAGCAGCACGCAAATCGCGCGGATCGAGTGGCGGTAGGCGTGTCGCACGCCGCCATGGTAGACCGGTGGTCAGCGCCCCGCCGCAGCGCCCTCCACGCCCTCCCCATCCCGCGGCCGGGGGCGACCGTTACCGGCTCCGTCGCGGGCGGGCGGCGACTCGATGATCACCCGGCACGGGCGCTCGGCGAGCACATACTCGAGGGTTCGCCCGAACACCGAGCTCCCCGTGCGCCGTGGCGGCGGCGACATGACGATCGCCGCCGCGCGGATCTCGCGGGCCTCGGCCACGATCCGCCGACCGGCTTCGCCTGAGCGGACCTTCTCCGAGTGGCCGGTGACCCGGCGTCCCCCGAGCTCGCGAGCCGCGGCGACGGTCTGCCGCGCGCGCGCCTCCTGCTCGGGCAGGGCGGCGTCGATCGGGACGTTGGCCGGAACGGTGACGGTGACGAGGACGTGGATACCGCGCCGCCGGCGCGCGGCCAGCTTGAAGGCGGTCGAGACGTCCTCGGGATGATAGGCGTCGTCCTCGACGACCACGAGGATCGAGTCATACTCGACCTCGTGCTCGACAACAGGCTTCGGGACGACGATCTTCGCCGTCTGCGTCAGCGACAGCTTCTGACCGCGCCGGTACACGGCGTAGCCGGCGATCCCGATCGCCATCCATACCAGGCCCGAGACCAGCACCCTCACGTCGAGCACGGTCACGACGACGAACGCGATCCCGGTCCCGAGGCCCCCGAAGACCGCGAACAGCGGGATGTCGCGCCCGGCGATCCGCAGGTTCCCGGGTCCCCGAAAAGGCCGCTCGTGAGCCGGTTGGGACAGGCGCAGGCGCACCACCGAGACGTGCGCCATGGTGAACCCGAGCATGGCACCGAAGGCGTAGATCGTGCCCAGGAACTCGGCTTGGCCCGGAACGATGGCCAGGCAGGCGACGAGCGCGAACGCCGCGATCGCTACGTGCGGAGTGCGAAAGCGCGGGTGTAGCCGCCGCAGACGCTCGGGGAGCTGGCGGTGCTGGCCCATCGAGTAGGTAAGCCGCGACACCCCGATCAGGCCGGCGTTGGTGGCGATGAAGAGGATCGTCGCGGCGAGGACGCCGACGTAGATCTCGGCCGGGCCCGCGAGGGCGGGCGGTAGGTCGAGGTTGCGCACGACGCCGAGGATCGGGTCGTCAGCGAAGCCACCCTCCTCCTTGCTTAGCCCCAGCGCGGTCTGGCCGTTGCGCACCGGGAGCGCCGACAGCGCGATCGCCGGCAGGAAAGCGTAGATCGCCGCCACTGCGGCCACCACCCCGCCGATCCCGCGCGGGATCGTGCGCGCGTGGTCGCGTGCCTCCTCGGCCAGGTTGGAGACGGTCTCGATGCCGGTGTAGGCGACCATCGCGACCGGGATGGCGACCAGGAAGTCCCGCACGGTCGGTGCCGTACCCAAGTCGACCTGGGAGACGAGCGTGGCGGGCGAGAGCACGAGCACGACGCCCACGGCCACGAGCAGGAGCTGGGTCAGGAAGTCGGCGAGCGCGAGGAAGACGTTCATACCCGCCGACTCCTTGACCCCGACGACGTTGACGGCGGCGAGCACGACGACCACTCCGATGCCGGCGATGATGTCGGCCGGCGACTCCCCCAGCGGTTCCCAGAACACGCCGAGGTAGTGAGGCACGAAGAAGGCCGAGATCGCGACGGTGATGATGTAGGTGAGCATCTGGCCCCACGCCGTGAAGAAGGACCAGAACTCGTTGAAGGCTCGCCGTGCGAACGACGAGGCGCCGCCGGCCTCTGGGTACATCGTCGTGCCCTCGGCGTAGGTCGCGGCCGTGGCGGCGAAGATCAACCCGGCGATGATGAAGACGACCGGGGTGAGACCGAGCGCCAGGGCGGCGACGAGCCCCAGCGCGTAGTAGATCGAGCTGCCGACGTTGCCGTAGGCGGTGCTGAACAGGGCGCCCGTGCCGAGGACGCGCTCGAGCCCTTGGTGCTTAGGCCTCCGTTCCGCCACCTTCTGGCCAGGCTACCGCGAGCGCCGGCAACCGGCGGGGGCATCGGGCCGCCGATCCGCGGCGCGGCCTTCTCCCCTACACCACGAACGGAATTATCAGGAGCGCCACGATGTTCGCCACCTTGATCATCGGGTTGATCGCCGGGCCGGCGGTGTCCTTGTAGGGGTCACCGACGGTGTCCCCCGTCACCGAGGCCGCGTGCGCCTCAGAGCCCTTGCCCCCGAACTCGCCGTCCTCGATCAGCTTCTTGGCGTTGTCCCAGGCGCCGCCGCCCGAGGTCATCGAGATGGCGGCGAAGAAGCCGACGACGATCACGCCGATCAGCAGGCCTCCGAGGGCCTGGTAGGAGAGCACGCCGACGATCACCGGGATGACGATCGGGATCAATGACGGAAGGATCATCTCGCGCTGAGCGGCCCGGGTGACGATCGCCACCGAGCGCGCGTAGTTCGGCCGCTCCGTACCCTCCATGATCCCGGGCTTCTCCGCGAACTGCTGGCGCACCTCCTCGACGACGCCTCCGCCCGCGCGGCCCACCGACTCGATGGCCAGCGCCGCGAAGAGGTAGACCATCATCCCGCCGATGATGAGCCCGATCAGGACCTCGGGTTGAGAGACGTCGAACGGCGCGAGCGTCTCCCCGGCCGACCGCGCCTCGGCCCGCAGCTCCTCGATGAAGGCCGCGAACAGCACGAGCGCCGCCAGCACCGCAGAGCCAATCGCGTAGCCCTTGGTGACCGCCTTGGTCGTGTTGCCGACGGCGTCGAGGGGTCGGTGATGTCGCGGACCTCCTGGGGAGGTCGGCCATCTCGGCGATGCCGCCCGCGTTGTCGGTGATCGGTCCGAAGGCGTCGAGGGCGACGATCAGACCGGTCAGCGAGAGCTGGGCCATGACCGCCACGCCGATCCCGTAGATGCCGCCGAGCTCGCTCGCGGCGAGGATGCCGAGGGCGACCAGGATCGCCGGGGCCGCAGTGGACTGGAGACCCTGGGCCAAGCCCTGGATGATGTTCGTGGCGTGACCGGTCTGCGAGGCCGCGGCGGTGGTCTTGACCGGCCGGAAGCGGGTCGAGGTGTAGAAGTCGGTGATCACGAACAGCCCTGCGGTGATCGCTATGCCGACGAGCGTGCACAGCCAGAGCCGGATCGCGCTGGGGACGCCGCCGGAGGACAGCAGGGACGAGACCCCGCCCTGGAAGCTCAGGTCGTCCATCAGCCACAGGGTGATGGGCAGGAAGGCGGCGGCGGCGAGCAGGCCGGAGACGATCAGACCCTGGTAGAGCGCGCGCTCGACGTTGCCGGAGCGACTGCGGACCGCGAACGTGCCGACGATCGAGGCGAGGATCGACACGCCGCCGATGACCAGGGGTAGACGGCGACCTGACCGAGCTCGGTGAACGAGGATGCCGAGCAGCATCACGGCGACCGCGGTGACCGCGTAGGTCTCGAACAGGTCGGCGGCCATGCCGGCGCAGTCGCCGACGTTGTCGCCGACGTTGTCGGCGATCACCGCCGGGTTGCGCGGGTCGTCCTCGGGAATGCCGGCCTCGACCTTCCCGACGAGGTCGGCGCCCACGTCGGCCGCCTTGGTGAAGATCCCGCCGCCGAGGCGGGCGAAGACCGAGATCAGCGATCCGCCGAAACCGAGCCCGACCAGCGCGTCGACCGCCTCCTCCCCACCCTCGCCGAGCAGCACGAGCACCCCGTAGTAGCCCGCGACGCCCAGGAGAGCGAGTCCGGCCACGAGCAGTCCGGTGACCGCGCCGCCCTTGAACGCGACGTCGAGCGCGCCAGAGATCCCGCCGCGGGCGCGCTCGGCCACGCGCGCGTTGGCGCGCACCGAGACGTTCATCCCGATGAACCCCGCCGCGGCGGAAAGCACGCCTCCGACCACGAAGCCGATCGCCGTCTGGAGGTTGATCGCGATGCCGATCAGGACGGCGAGCACCACCGCGACGCCGGCGATGATCGTGTACTGGCGCGAAAGGTAGGCCTGAGCGCCCTCCTGCACCGCCTTCGAGATCGCCTGCATCTCGGCGTTGCCCGGCGACAGCGCGAGCAGCCAGCGAGTGGTGGCGAGGCCGTAGACGACGGCGGCACCGGCGCAGGCCAGGGAGATGATCACTCCCCACTGGGTCAGAAATTCGGTCAAGGTTTCTCCGTGTCAGAGTTGCGGCCGCGCGGGTCCCACGGCCGGCTGGCGTCCGCGAGGCGAGAGGCATCGCAGAGGGCGCCGTCAGGAGACTGAGCGCGAGGTGCGGTTGGCCGTCGCGCGCTCGGGCGGAGGCGCGGAACCGTATTCAGAAGCGCGGGCAGTCTAGCGGGGATGGCCGTCGAGCCTCTGGAGGCGAGGCGGCCCCGGCGCGGCGTCGGACCCCTCGCGCGGTCAGCTGCCCGGCGGCGTCCAGATCCGCGAGCGGGCCCCCGCGCGCTCGGGGTCCTCGGGGGGCGCTTGCGGGGGAGCGGCCGACGGCGCCTCGCCCGCCCCGGGCGGCCCGGTCGCCGGCGATGCCTCCGGCGCCCCGGGGGCCGGCGCGCCCGCACCGACCCCGGCCGCGCGCGCGTAGGCCATCTGAAGCTGGCTGAGCGCCTCGCGGATCGGTCCCAGGTCGCCGGGGAGCAGCGGCAGGATCGCCCGCGTGCCCTCGATGGCCAACCGGGCCTGCTCGAGATCGGGCTCACCGCCCGCCGCGGGGTCGCCTCCCGCTGCGCCCGCCTGTCCGGTTAGGCCGAGCTTGCGCGCACCGAGGTTCACGAGCGTGACCACCGTCTGGACGAGCACGTCCGGCACGGTGAGCCGGGCCATCTGCTCCTCGAGCGCAGCCTGAAGGTCCTCTTCGCTCGGGGGGGTGTCGCCTCCGCCGGATGTGCCGGCGCCCTGAGGCCCTTGGGTGGTCACGTCGTCACCTCCTGCATCGCGTACGTCCGTCCGGTCGCGGCCACCTCGGTCGCGAACGCATCCTCGATCGTCGCACCCTCGGCGAGGGCGCGGCGCTGGCGCTGTGCCGCGTTCTCGGCGTTCACGGCCGGGTCGAGGCCGAGCTCCGCCCGGGCGGGCGCCGTCCAGGCGAGCAGCCGGTCGGCAACCGCGGCAGCGGGATACTCCTCGAGCCGCCCGAGGTGGATCATCCGGCCGTCGAGCCCGTAGCGGATCGCCCGCCAGAGGTTCTCCTCGAGGAGCCGGCCGGCGGGTGGGGCATCCGCTGCGCCCTCGTCGAGATCGAGCGCGGTCTGGGCCACGCAGGCGACGATCAGCGCGGCCAGCGCGTTCGACTCCTCCGCGCGCGTTTGAGCGTCGCAGATCCGGACCTCGACCGTGCCGAACGCGTGATGCGGTCGGACGCTCCACCAGAGTTGCGTGTGCTCGACGATCGACCGGGTGGCCTTGAGCAGCTCGATGTGGGCCGCGTAGTTCGCGAAGTCCCCGAACGGCTCGGGGATCCCGCAGCGGGGAAAGCTCTTGGTGAAGATCTGCGAGCGCACGGAGGCGAGCCCCGAATCGCGCCCGTCGAGGAAGGGAGAGCTCGCCGAGACCGCGAGCAGCTCGGGAAGCACCGAGCGCACCCGGTCGCAGACGGCGATCGCGCGATCGGCGCCGCGCACCCCGACGTGCACGTGGAGGCTGAACGTGTTGTTGCGCCGGGCCACGTAGCCGAGCCCCTCGAGCAGGCGCTGGTAGTGGTCGGTGTCGATGATTCGCTGCTCCTGCCACGGGCTCCAGGGGTGCGTGCCGGTCGCGGCGAGGACGACCCCGTGCTCGGCGGCAAGGCGTACGAGCCCGGCCCGCGCCTCCCGCTGTCGGGCGAGCGCGTCGGAAAAGGTCTCGCCCCGGCCCGAGCGGATCTCGATCTCCGAGGAGATCAGCTCCCCGGTGACGGCCTGGGCGAGCATCGGATCGGCCTCGGCCGCCTCGCTCAGCTCCTCGAAGCGCTGGACGAGCGAGTGGGTGTGGGGGTCGAGGATGTGGAACTCCTCCTCGATACCGACCGTGAAGTCCTCGGAGGCCTCGAAAACCTCGCGGGCGCGGACCATGTCGAGCATTCGCTTCGGTAGCTAGGCGAGGTAGAAGTAGAGGGCGTGCAGCAGGTCGACGGCCGGGCTCGAGGTGTGCACGGTCACCCCGGCCGGCACCGCCAGCAACGCGTCCGAGTAGTTGAAGATGATCCTGACGCCGGCCTCGACGAGGTCGTCTGCGACCCCCTGGGCGGCGGCGGTGGGAACGGCGAGCACGCCGACGACCACGCCCTCCTGCTCGACGACCTCGGCGATGTCCCCGTAGGCGCGGACGGTCAGGTCTCCCTCCGAGCCGATCGACTCGCCCACCTTGTCGGGGTCGGCGTCGAACACCGCAACCACCCGGAAGCCGTGCTCGGCGAAGATGCCGGAGCCCGCGATCGCGCGGCCGAGGTGGCCGGCGCCGAACAGGGCGATGTTGTGCTGGCCGCTCGTGCGCAGGATCCGGCGGATCTGCACCAGCAGAGCGTCGACGTTGTAGCCCACGCCCCGCTTGCCGAACTTGCCGAAGCCGGACAGGTCGCGGCGGATCTGGGTTGAGTTGACGTGGGTGTAGTCGGCGAGCTCCTGGGAGGAGATCGTCTCGCGACCCATCTTCTGCGCCTGGGTCAGGACCTGCAGGTACCGCGAGAGGCGCGCCGCGACGCCCAGCGACAGGCGGTCGAGGCCCGACTCGGTCAGCCCGAGCCCGCCCGGATGGGACTCCTGCAGCGTCACGCGTTCACTCTATCGAGCCGCCGGACGAGCTCATCGGGCCCGAACCGCAGCTCGAGCGCGTCCGTGCCGTCGATCGCGACCACGGGGATCCGCTCGCCGTAGCGGCGCGCGAGCCGTGGATCGAGCGAGATGTCGACCTCCTCGAGTGTGAAGTCGCGCCGCGTGCGGGCGGCGGCCACCGCGGCCCGGGCGTCCTGGCAGAGGTGGCACCCGGGCCTGCCGTAGAGCGTGACCCGAGTCATGCCGCCGCCGTGGTCGGTGGGGTGGCGGGACGCGCCGAGGCGTCGAGGGCGAGGTACTCGGGGTAGGGCAACGGCTCGAGGAACCGGGCCGCGGCGGCGATCATCGCGGCGTTGTCGGTGCAGAGCGCGAGCTCTGGGGCCCACAGCGACACGCCTCGGGTGACGCTCAGCTCCTCGGCGCGCCGCCGCAGCTCCGAGTTGGCCGCGACACCTCCCCCGAGCCCGAGCCGGTCGAGCCCCTCCTGGTCGAGCGCCTGCTCGGTCCGGGCGGCCAGCGCGTCGACGATCGCCCGCTGGTAGGAGGCGGCGAGGTGGGGTCGACGCCGTTCGGCCTCCTCGGAACCCAGCTCGCGAACCCGATAGAGGAGCGAGGTCTTGAGCCCGCTGAAGCTGAAGTCGAGATGCGCGCCGTCTTCCCTTCCCCCCGGGAGCGAGCGCGGGAAGTCAAAGGCGGTGGGGTCCCCCGCCCGCGCGAGGCGGTCGATCGCCGGGCCGCCCGGGTAGCCGAGGCCGAGCAGGCGTGCGCCCTTGTCGAAGGCCTCCCCGGCGGCGTCGTCGAGCGTCTGCCCGAGGACGCGATAGGAGCTCGGCTCGTCGACCCGGGCCAGGAACGTGTGTCCGCCGCTCGCCACCAGGCAGAGGTACGGCGGCTCGATCGGGTCGTGGCCGAGCGTGCTGGCCACGACGTGCCCGTGCAGATGGTCGACGGGGACCAGCGGGAGCCCGCGCGCCGCGGCCAGCGCCTTGGCGCTCGACACGCCGACGAGCAGGGCACCGATCAGCCCGGGGCCGCGGGTCGCCGCGACTTGGTCGATCTCGTCGAGCGCCACCTCCGCCCTCTCGAGCGCGTCGCTCGTCACCGCGTCGACGAGCTCGAGATGGCGTCGCGACGCGATCTCGGGGACGACGCCGCCGTAGCGCTCGTGCAGCAGCCCCTGCGAGGCCACGACGTTCGAGCGGACTTCCCCCGCCGAGGTCACGACGGCGGCGCAGGTGTCGTCGCAGCTCGTCTCGAGGGCGAGGATCACTTCACTCCCCGGCCGTCCGCCACATGATCATGGCGTCCTCGCGGTTGTCGTGGTAGTAGCCGGGCCTGCGACCGGCGGAGCGGAAGCCGAGGCGCTCGTACATGGATACGGCCGCGAGGTTCGACGGACGCACTTCGAGCGTGTACTTCTCGCCGGGCCGATCGGCTCGCGCGAACAGGTCGGCGAGCAGGGCGGTGGCGATGCCGCTGCGGCGGCGCTCGGGTTCAACCGCGATGTTCATCAAGTGCCAGACGGTGTCGTACCGAGAGCACACGAGGTAGCCGACGATCCGCCGGCCCGACAGGGCGGCGAGGGAGATGCCCGACGGCTTCGAGAGCTCGAGCCCAAACATGGCGAGCGACCAGGGCGCCGTGAACGCGCGCCGCTCGATGGCCATCACCTGGGAGAGATCGGCGATCGAGAGGCGGCGGATGGTGAGCGGCTCGGTCTGGGTCGCGGCGGGCTGAGTCATGGTCGGCGAGTCTGCGGCTCAGGGACGGCGTCGGGCATGCGCAGGTAGTGGGGGACGACGGCCTGGGGCGCCACCGGCGCCACCCGTGCCGCCAGCCGGCAGACCGCCAGCGCGCGGACGACGTGTCGGGGAGAGTCGTCGGGTGGGATCCGGGCGCCGGCCGCCTCGAGCTCCCCCCGGTAGCGTACCGCGCCGTCGCCGACGGCCAGCGGGGTGAGCGCGCTTTCCCGCAGGCGCTCAGCGAGCAGCTCGGGCCGGACCACGAATGGCACCCACCGTTCCCCGGCCTCGTCGTGGAGGGCGGCGAAGACCTCGCCCCGGCGCGCGTCGATCGCCGCCAGCACCAGCGGGGCATCGGCCCCGGCAGCGAGCGCGGCGAGCGAGGAAACCGGGTGGAGCGGGAGCCCACGGGCGGCGGCGAGCGCCCGCGCCGTGGCGATCCCGATCCGCAGCCCGGTGAAGGTTCCCGGCCCGATTCCCGCCGCCACCGCGTCGAGGTCTGCGAAGCCGAGCCCGGCGTCGCCGAGGACCCTCGCGAGCGCGGGCATGAGCTCGCGGGTGTGGGCGGGCGGGGCGGTGAGATCCGAGGCGCTCGGGATGACCTCGAAGGCCTCGCCGCCGGAGCGCAGCAGGCACGCCGCGGTGGCCGCCGTCGAGGTATCGAGGCCGAGCAAGTTCACGACCCATCGGGCTCGGCGACCTCGATCGCGCGCCGGTCGGCCCCCGCGTGCTCGATCCTCACCCGCGCGGCGAGCCGGACGCCCGGGACGGGCTCGCCGAGCTCGGGCTCGGCGAGCGCCGGCCACTCGACGAACGCGATCCGCTCCGGGGTCAGGTAGTCGCCGAGCAGGGCGGGGTCCTCGCCGGAGAGGGTGCCGAGCCGGTACAGGTCGAGGTGGGCGACCTCCAGTGAGCCGTCGCCGCGGTAGAGCTGTCCGATCGTGAAGGTGGGGCTGGTCACGGGCTCGACGACCCCGAGCGCCCGGCAGGCCCCGCGGACGAGCGTCGTCTTGCCGCTTCCGAGCTCACCGCCGACGAGGACCACGGCACCCGGGCGCAACCGTCCGGCGAGCGAGGCCCCGGCGGTCTCGGTCTCCTCGGGGCTCGTGGTCAGAAGACGCGTCACCACCGGGACGGCCATTACTCGAAGAGGTCGAGCTGGGGAGGCTCGGGCGCGCCCGACCCGGCCGGCGGCGCCTCGTCCTTGGGGAGGCCCGGACCGAGCTCGGGCGCCGCCGCGGGTGGGACGGCGCGGGAACGCGCCTCCTCGAGCAGGCCGGGTATCCGCGCGAAGTCCTCGCGCAGGAGCTCTCGGACCGCGTCGGTGCGCAGGGCGGCGGCGGGATGAAAGATCGGGTAGAGCTGCACGGTGAGGCCTCCGAGCTCACGTGTCTGGGGACGGCCGTGTACCTTGGTGATGCCGGTCGGCTCGCCGGTCAGCAGCTTGGTGGAGAAGTTGCCGAGCGTGCAGACCACGAGCGGCTCGATGAGCGCGACCTGGCGGAAGAGGTACGGGCTGCACTCCTCGATCTCCTCGGGGAGCGGGTCGCGGTTGCCGGGAGGGCGGCACTTCAAGACGTTCGCGATGAAGGTGTCCTCGCGACTCATGCCGATCTCCTCGAGCAGACGGTCGAGCAGCTTGCCCGCGCGGCCGACGAAGGGCTTGCCCCGGCGGTCCTCCTCGGCGCCGGGGGCCTCGCCGATGAACATGAGCTGGGCGTCGGCGTTGCCCGAGCCGAACACGATTTGCGTCCGGTGAGCCATAAGCGGGCACGCGTGCTCCCCGGAGAGCTCGCGATAGAGCGCGACGAGCTCGGCCCGGCGGTCCTCGGCGGGGCGGGAGCGCACGCCCCAACCGTAGGCCAAGAGCGGCGGCGCTATCCTCTGCCGTGGCCGCTACCCCCGAAGGAGCGGACCGCCTTCCCCCATCCAGATCGTGTCTCGCATGAGCGAGCCCCACACGCCCCACGCGCCCCACACGCCCCTCCCCGGTGCCGCCGAGACCGCGGACGCGCTCGGTGCGCCCGAGGTTCGCAGCATCGGGGTGATCGGCCGGGGGCGGGTCGGCACCGCGCTCGCCTCGGCCTTTCGCGAGTCCGGGCTCGCGGTCGACGGGCCCGCCGGACGCGGCGAGGCGCCATCGGGCGAGGCGGTCCTCCTCTGCGTGCCCGACGCCGAGATCTCGGCGGCGGCGGCGGCGGTCGTCGCCGGCGCCCGGGGGGCTCGGCTCGTCGGCCACGCCAGCGGCGCGATGCCGCTGTCGGCGTTGGAGCCGGCCCGGCGCGCCGGCAGCGAGCTCTTCGGGCTTCACCCGCTTCAGACCTTCTCGGGCGCGGTCGCCCCCGCGCTTGCGGGCGCGGGCTGTGCCATCGCCGGCTCGAGCCCGGCGGCCGCGGCGGCCGCAGCCGGTCTAGCACGCCGGCTCGGCATGGAGGCACTCGAGATCGCCGACGCCCAGCGCGCGAGCTACCACGCTGCCGCGTCGATCGCCTCGAACTTCCTGGTCACGCTCGAAGCCACCGCCGAGGCCGTCGCCGGCGGCGCCGGGTTCGCGCGCGAGGACGCGCGGGCGATGCTCGTTCCGCTCGTGCGCCAGACCGTCGACAACTGGGCGGCCGACGGTCCCGAGCAGACCCTCACCGGCCCGGTGGCCCGCGGCGACGAGCTCACGGTGACATCCCAGCGGAAAGCGGTGGCTGCGGTCGATCCCGCCTTGCTCGCCCTCTTCGACGCGCTGGTCGAGCGAACGCGCTCGCTGGCCCCGGCGCACGCCCAGCCGCCGCTGGAGGCCGCCGCGTGAGGGTGGTCCGGACCGTGGCGGCGTTGAGGACCGGGCTCGCCGACGCGCCGCGCCCGATCGCGCTCGTACCTACCATGGGTGGCCTCCACGAGGGCCATCTCGAGCTCGTGCGCCACGCTCGCGCCCAGAGCGCCACCCTCGTCGTGTCGATCTTCGTCAATCCCGCTCAGTTCGCGGCGGACGAGGATCTCGACGCCTATCCGCGCGACGAGCGCCGCGATGCCGAGCTCGCCCGCGAGGCCGGCGCCGACCTCTTCTTCGCGCCCGGTGTCGAGGAGGTCTACCCGCCCGGCTTCGACACCACCGTCGAGGTCGGCGGGCTCACGCGTGAGCTCGAGGGCGACCCCGCCCAGCGGGGGTCCGAGCACTTCCGCGGCGTCGCGATCGTGGTGGCGAAGCTGTTCAACATGGTCGGTCCCGACGTCGCCCTCTTCGGCCAGAAGGACGCCCAACAGGCGCTGGTGATCCGCAGGCTCGTACGCGATCTCGACTTCCCGGTGAGGGTCGACGTCCTCCCCACCGTCCGCGACGACGACGGCCTGGCGCTCTCCTCTCGAAACGTCTATCTGAGCGCCGGCGAGCGGGAGCGGGCGCTGGCGCTGAGCCGGGGCCTGCGCGCGGCCGAGGGTCTGGTCGCAGCCGGCGAGCTCGACGCCGAGCGCGTGGTCGCCGCGGCCCGCGACGAGCTCGAGGCGGGCGGACTCGAGCCCGACTACCTGGAGCTTCGCTCGGCGGAGGATCTCTCCGTCGTCGCCCGCGTCAACGGGTCGACGCTCCTGTGCGTCGCCGCCCGCGTCGGACCGGCCCGCCTGATCGACAACGTCATCCTCCGCGCCCCGGAGCAGCCGGTTCCCTCTCCCCCAGTCACCAGGAGCAGCCCGTGATCCGGACCATGCTCAAGTCGAAGATCCACCGCGCCCGCGTCACCGGGAGCGACCTCCACTACGTCGGGTCGATCACCGTCGACCGCGACCTGCTCGAGGCCGCCGACATGCTCGAGCACGAGCTCGTCCACGTGCTCGACATCGACAACGGTGCCCGCTTCGAGACCTACACGATCGCCGGCGAGCGCGGCGGGGGGGAGATCAGGATCAACGGAGCGGCCGCCCGCCTGGTCCACACCGGCGACACGATCATCGTCGTCTCCTACGCGGGCTACGACCGAGCGGAGCTCGAGGCCTATGAGCCGCGCGTCGTGCACGTGAACGCCGAGAACGCGCTCGTCGGCGTGGACGACGCCGTCGGGGAGCTGCTGGCGTGAGCGCCGGCGCCCGCATCTCCCCCGCTCCCCGGGCCAAGCGGCCGGCGGTGACCCTGACCACGCTCGCCGAGAAGAAGGCGCTCGGCGAGCCGATCGCCATGGTCACCGCCTACGACTACCCGAGCGCCCAGGTGGCGGAGGCCGCCGGCGTCGATGTCGTGCTCGTCGGCGACTCGGCGGCGATGACGGTGCTCGGCTACCCGAGCACCGTGCCGGTCTCGGTCGAGGAGATGCTGATGCTGGCGGCGGCGGCGCGCCGCGGGCTCACCACCCCCCTGCTCGTCGGCGACCTGCCCTTCGGGTCCTACGAAGCGTCGGACGAGGACGCCGTGCGGACCGCCCAGCGGTTCGTCAAGGAGGCCGGCTGCGACGCGGTCAAGCTCGAGCGCGGCGGCTCCTCGGTGGCGCGCGCGCGGGGGATCGTGGCGGCCGGCATCCCGGTCATGGGGCACGTCGGGCTGACTCCGCAGACGGCGACCGCGCTCGGCGGCTACCGCTCGCAGGGACGGACGGCCGAGCGCGCGCTCGAGGTCGTCGAGGATGCGCTCGCGCTCGAGGACGCCGGTTGCTTCGCGGTCGTTCTCGAGGCCATCCCGAGCGACATGACCGACGTGCTCATGCCCCGGCTCTCGGTGCCGGCGATCGGCATCGGCGCGGGCCCCGCGGCCGACGGCCAGGTGCTCGTCTTCCACGACCTGCTCGGCATCCACGACGGCCACGCCGCCCGGTTCGTCAAGCGCTACGGGCGGGTCCGCGAGGCGATGGTCGAGGGTGTGAGGGCGTTCGCCGACGACGTGCGCACGCGCCGATACCCCGCGCCCGAGCACGGCTACACGATGGCGCCCGACGAGGCCACGCGGCTGCGGGCGCTCGTCGAGAGCGTCGCTTCCGGAGGTTTCGAGCGACCCTACGAGCGACTCGGACGCGGAGCGGTCGACCGAAGCTGAGGCGCGAAGTCCCTCACTCCGCCCCCACGTCGGTGGCCTCGGGCGGGGCGGCGTCGAGCGCGACCGGGTACTCGATCGCTCGGATCACCCGCGCCGGGACCCCCGCCGCGACCACCCGCTCCGGTAGATCTTGGGTCACCACGGAGTTCGCCCCGATCACGCAACGCTCCCCCACCGTCACCCCGCTCGCGACCACCACGTTCGCCCCGAGCCAGCAGTTCGGACCGATGTGCGTAGGTCCCTTCGAGGCGAAGCCCTGCCACGGGACCGGCACGGCCGGGTCGTCGAAGCGGTGCGAGGCGTCCGAGACGAAGCAGCCGTTGGCGAGCATCGTGTGGTCGCCGATCGTCACCTCGTGCTGAGCGGCCACCATCGTGGCGATGTTGAGCAAGCACCCGGTCCCGATCCGTAACCGCCCCTCCGGGGCGATCGTGATCCAGCACTGCGGCTCGAGCACGGTGTGGGGACCGACCTCGAGCCGGCCGTCGTCGAGGGCCTCGAGCACGTTGCCCTGCACCGGCCAGCGGACGAAGGCCTCGCGGCGGAGCATGTGGAGGTGGATGCGCGCGCGGCGCCAGGGCAGCGTGTTGCGCTCATACCAGCGCCACTTCTGGAGGTAGAGCTTGAGGCGGGGATCGAGGCTCTTCACCCGTCACCGCTCGCGACCGTGACGCGCCGTCCGCCGGTCCAGCTTCCATGCCGCGCGGCGCGCCCCTCGCGGATGCCCCGGACGGTCTCCACTCTCAGGCGGCCGCGGGCTCCACGGTGCGGCGGGAACGCCCCCGAGGTACACGTGGGGCCGCACGCCTTACCGGCCGCACCACATCTCGCAGGAACCGCCCGGTGTAGGAACGCTCTACCGCCGCCACCTCTTCAGGCGTGCCGGCGGCCACGATCAGCCCACCCTCCTCCCCACCCTCGGGGCCCATGTCGATGATGCGGTCGGCGGTCTTGACGACATCGAGGTTGTGCTCGATGACCACCACGGTGTTGCCCTGCTCGACGAGGCGGTCGAGCATCTCGAGCAGCCGCTGGACGTCGGCGAAGTGGAGGCCGGTGGTCGGCTCGTCGAGGATGTAGAGCGTGCGACCCGTGGCCACCTTCGACAGCTCGGTGGCGAGCTTGACCCGCTGGGCCTCGCCGCCCGAGAGTTGGGTCGCCGGCTGGCCGAGGCGCACGTAGTCGAGCCCGACGTCGTGCAAAGCCTGGAGGCGCCGGCGAATCTTGGGGACGTTGGCGAAGAACTCGACCGCCTCCTCGATCGACATCGCGAGCACGTCGGCGATCGTCTTGCCCTTGAAGCGGACCTCGAGCGTCTCGCGGTTGTAGCGCTTGCCGTCGCATTGCTCACAGGGCACGTAGACGTCGGGCAGGAAGTGCATCTCGATCTTGATCTGGCCGTCACCGCGGCAGACCTCGCACCGCCCGCCCTTGACGTTGAACGAGAACCGCCCCGGCCTGTAGCCGCGCGCCCGCGCCTCCTGGGTGCGCGAGAAGAGCTCGCGGATGTGGTCGAAGACCCCGGTATAGGTCGCCGGGTTCGAGCGCGGCGTGCGCCCGATCGGGGACTGATCGATGTTGATGATCTTGTCGACCTGGTCGAGGCCACGGATGCGCCGGTGCGTACCGGGCCGCAGCTTGGCGCGGTGCAGGCGGTTGGCCACCGCCTTGTAGAGCACCTCGTTGACGAGCGTCGACTTGCCGGAGCCCGACACCCCGGTCACGCAGCAGAAGACCCCAAGCGGGACCTCGACGTCGACCGAGCGCAGGTTGTGCTGGGCGGCGCCCTCGATGGCGATCGCCCCGCTCGGCTTGCGGCGCCGCGCGGGCACGGGGATCGCTCGGACCCCGGAGAGGAACTGGCCGGTGAGCGACTCGGGCACGAGCTCGACCTCGGTCGGCGTTCCCTGGGCGACCACCCAGCCGCCGTGCTCCCCGGCGCCCGGGCCAAGGTCGACGAGGTGGTCGGCGGCGCGGATCGTCCCCTCGTCGTGCTCGACGACGATCACGGTGTTGCCGAGGTCGCGCAGGCGCTCGAGCGTGGAGATCAGGCGCTGGTTGTCGCGCTGGTGGAGGCCGATCGACGGCTCGTCGAGGATGTAGAGCACGCCGACGAGGCTCGACCCGATCTGGGTCGCGAGGCGAATGCGCTGGGCCTCACCGCCCGACAGCGTGGCCGCCGCTCGATCGAGCGACAGATAGCCCACGCCGACGCTGGTCAGAAAGCGCAGCCGCTCGTCGATCTCGCGCAGCACGAGGCGGGCGATCTGGCGCTCGGTATCGCTCAGGTCGAGGCTCTCGAGCCACTCGATCGCCCGCCCGGCCGACATCCGCGTGAGCTCGTGGATGCCCAGCCCGCCGACCTTCACGGCCAGGCTCTCGGGCCGCAGCCGGGCGCCGGCGCACTCCGGGCACGGCCGGACCGACATGTACTCCTCGATCTTCTCGCGGCTGTACTCGGAGTCGGTCTCGCGGTAGCGGCGCTCGAGGTTCGCGACGATCCCTTCGAACGACGTCGTGTAGGAGCGCCGGCGCCCGTACCGGTTGCGGTAGGAGATGTATAGGCGGTCGCCGTCCGTCCCGTACAGGAAGGTGTCCTGGACCTCCTCCGGGAGGTCATCCCAGGGCGCGTCGGTGTCGACCTCATAGCGCTCGGCGATGGCCTGGGTCATCGTCTCGTAGTAGTTCGAGGCACTCGTCGACCACGGCAGGATGGCGCCTTGGTTGAGCGACAGGGTGGGGTCGGGCACGATCAGCTCCGGATCGATCTCCATCTGCGAGCCGAGCCCCGTGCAGCGCGCGCACGCCCCGTGCGGTGAGTTGAACGAGAACATGCGCGGCTCGAGCTCGGGCACGCTCGTCCCGCACTCGAGGCAGGCGAAGCGCTCGGAGAACGTGCGGACCTCGCCGGGCCGGTCAAGCTCCGCACCGTCGCCGGCGGCCGCGACCGTCTCGATCTCGATGATCCCGTCGGCGAGGGCGACCGCGGTCTCGACCGAGTCGGCGAGCCGGCGACGGAGGTCCTCACGCATGCGCAGGCGGTCCACCACCACGGCGATGTCATGCTTGTAGCGCTTGTCGAGGACGATCTCCCCTTCGAGCCGGCGTACCTCGCCGTCGACCCGCACGCGGGTATAGCCCTCGCCGCGGAGCTCCTCGAAGAGCTTCCCATACTCGCCCTTGCGCCCGCGGACGACAGGGGCCAGCACCATGAAGCGCGTGCCCTCCTCGAAGGTCATGATCTGGTCGACGATCTGCTCCGCCGACTGGGCGGCGATCGCGTTCCCGCAGGTCGGGCAGTGCGGGCGTCCGATGCGGGCCCACAGCAGGCGGAGGTAGTCGTATATCTCGGTCACCGTGCCGACCGTCGAGCGCGGGTTGCGCGACGTCGTCTTCTGGTCGATCGAGATAGCCGGCGACAGACCCTCGATCGAATCCACGTCGGGCTTGTCCATCTGGCCCAGGAACTGGCGCGCATATGCCGACAGCGACTCGACGTAGCGGCGCTGGCCCTCGGCGTAGATCGTGTCGAAGGCGAGGCTCGACTTGCCTGAGCCCGACAGCCCCGTGATGACGTTCAGAGCGTCTCGCGGGAGCGAGAGATGAAGGTCGCGGAGGTTGTGCTCGCGGGCGCCCGAGACGACGAGGCGTCCCGAGGAGGAGGCGGTGGTCACACCCTTGAGTCTAGGGCCGGCGGCGGAGGTCCCCCGGTCTGTGGCGCGGGAAAGTCGCGGGTTGCGCGGCTTATCTAGGAGGCTTGGACGCGCTCGTAGACGTCGTCGAGCAGCGCGTCGTCTTCGAGTCCGAAGGTGTCCCGCAGGTAGTCGGCGGTCTCGGACCGCGGCGACCCGCTGAGCGCCATGTTCAGGGCGATCAGGCGGGCCCCCTCGACGTCGGCGGTCGGGCTCGAGCCGCCGGAAGCTGACGATCGTGCGGTTCGGCGCTCTGGCGGTGCGGGCGGAGCCTCCGTCTCTTCGGGGACCAGCTCGTCCTCCTCCTCGAGGACGACGAGCTCCTCCTCTAGCTCCTCCTCCTCCTCCTCCTCCTCCTCCTCGACGAACACCTCATCGGGCCCGGACTCCGGCTCGGGAAGCGCCTCGTCGCCGGACGGCTCGGCCCCGACGCTCGGCTCGACGACCGCGGTGTCGTACAGGTCGGCGTCACCCTCGTCCGCCGGCGGCCCCGACGGCCGGCGCGTGCCCGTCGCGCTGCTCGAGCCCGCGGCCTCCTCCAGCTCGGCTCGGAGTGCCTCGGCCTCCCCACGGAGTCCGTCGATCGCCCCTCCGGCGGCACTGCGCATCCGCTCGAGCAGGGCCTCGAACTCGTCGTCGAGCGAGTCCGCGCGGCGCAACAGCGCTTGGGTGCGCTCCTCCATCAGTTGCAGCTGCTCGGAGCTGGCGCTCTCGCTCTCTTCCTCGCGCTGGCGGGCGCGACGCTCGGCCTCCTCCTCGCGTTCGCTCGCGCGGCGCTCGGCCTCCTCGGTCGTCGCGCGTGCCTCCCGCCGCGCTTCGCGCACGGCTTGCCGGGCCTCGTCCTCGGCGTCGGACCGGATCTCGTTGGCGCTGGCCTCGGCGGCGTCCAGAATCAAACGGAGGCGCTCGCTGGCCGCCCCGGACAGGCTCGAGGCCTGCTCGGCCTGGGTCTCGAGCTGCGCCCGCAGGTCCTCCACCGCGTCCGCGACCTCGCGCAGGTGGGCGTCGACCTCGCTCGGCTCGTAGCCTCGCCGCGCGCTCGAGAAGTCCGTGCGCTCGATCGTGTTGCGGTCAAGCCTCATCGCATCCCCTTGTTCCTCGACGGCGGTCCGTTCCTCCCGGCTTGAGGAGCTACGCCTCGGCTTGGACCTCGTCGAGCTCGCGCCTCAACCCCTTGATCTCGTCGCGCAGTTTGGCAGCGTACTCGAACCGGAGGTCGTCGGCGGCGGCGAGCATCTCCTCCTCTAGCTCGACGAGCGTGCGCGTTATCTCCTCGGGGGACATGCGGGCGGCCTCGGCGGCGCGCCCGCGCGCCCGGCGGCCCTCGCGCGCGGGAACCTTGGACTCGAGCGCCAGGAAGTCGCCGATGTCGGAGATCGCCTTGCGCACGGTCTCCGGGGTGATGCCGTGGCGCTCGTTGTAGGCGACCTGGATCTCGCGCCGGCGGTCGGTCTCCTCGATGGCGCGGCGCATCGCCGCCGACTCTCGGTCCGCGTACATGATCACGCGGCCCTCGACGTTGCGCGCGGCGCGGCCTATCGTCTGGATGAGCGAGGTCTCCCCGCGCAGAAAGCCCTCCTTGTCGGCGTCGACGATGGCCACGAGCGAGACCTCAGGCAGGTCGAGGCCCTCGCGGAGCAGGTTCACCCCCACGAGCACCTCGAACTCCCCGAGCCGCAGCTCGCGGATGATCTGGATGCGCTCGAGCGTGTCGACCTCCGAGTGCAGGTAGCGGACCTTGAAGCCGTACTCGAGCAGGTAGTCGGTGAGATCCTCGGCCATCTTCTTGGTCAGCGTGGTCACGAGCGCCCGCTCGCCCAGCTCGGAGCGTCCGCGCAGCTCGTTCATGAGGTCGTCGATCTGGTTCTTGGTGGCCCGGACCTCCACCTCGGGGTCCACGATCCCGGTGGGACGGACGATCTGCTCGACGATGCGCGAGGCGTGGTTGCGCTCGAAGTCGCCCGGCGTGGCCGAGACGAAGACCGTCTGGGAGACTCGGGCGAGGAACTCGTCGAAGGTCTGCGGGCGGTTGTCGAGCGCGCTCGGGAGACGAAAGCCGTAGTCGACGAGCGTCTGCTTGCGGGAGCGGTCGCCCTCGTACATGCCGCCGATCTGGGGCACCGTCTGGTGGGACTCGTCGATGAAGCAGACGAAGTCGTCGGGAAAGAAGTCGAGCAGGCAGAACGGACGCTCGCCGGGCGCCCGGTCGTCGAGGATGCGCGAGTAGTTCTCGATCCCGTTGCAGAAGCCGAGCTCGCGCAGCATCTCCATGTCGAATTGCGTGCGCTGGCGGAGCCGGTGGGACTCGAGCAGCTTGCCCTCAGACTCGAGCTCCTTGGTGCGCGCCTCGAGCTCGTCGCGGATCTCGCCCACGGCGCGCTCGATGGTCTCGCGGTCGGTCGCGTAGTGGGTCGCCGGCCAGATCGTGGCGTGCTCGAGCTCGTCGTAGACCTCGCCGGTGAGCGGGTCGAAGTGCTGCACGGCCTCGATCTCGTCGCCGAAGAACGAGGCCCGGTAGGCCGACTCGGCGTAGGCCGGAAAGACCTCGAGCGTGTCTCCCCTGACTCGAAAGGAGCCGCGCCCGAGCGCCTGGTCGTTGCGCGAGTACTGCATGTCGACGAGCTTGCGCAGGGCGCCGTCGCGGTCGAGGTCCTCGCCGCGGCGCAGGGTCAGGGTCTGGGCGTCGTACTTATCGGGCGAGCCCATGCCGAAGATGCACGAGACGCTCGCCACCACGATCACGTCGCGGCGGGCGAAGAGGGCGCTCGTGGCGGCGTGGCGCAGGCGGTCGATCTCCTCGTTGATCGAGGAGTCCTTCTCGATGTAGAGGTCCTGGTGGGGGACGTAGGCCTCGGGCTGGTAGTAGTCGTAGTAGGAGACGAAGTACTCGACCGCGTTGTCGGGGAAGAACTCTCGGAACTCGTTGCAGAGCTGCGCCGCGAGCGTCTTGTTGTGGGCGATCACGAGCGCCGGCCGCTGGACCTGCTCGAGGGTGAAGGCCATCGTGGCCGTCTTGCCAGAGCCCGTGACTCCGAGGAGCGTCTGGAAGCGCTCGCCGGCGCGGAGGCCGGCGCTCAGCTCTTCCCGGGCCTTCGGCTGGTCGGCGACGGGGCGATAGGCGGGGTTGACACGGAACTCGGGCACGTTTCAGCGAACCTATCAGCCCTCACGGGCAGGTCCCTCGGTCGCGAGGTAGAGGCGTATGTCGAGCGTCAGCGACCTTTGGTGGGGTCCTCGCCCGTTCCTGGCGGGCGGTTCGGCGGGGCCTCAGGGGCAGGCGAGTGCTGCCCCTGCGACGGGTCGGTCGGACCCGCGGGCCGCTCCTCCCGCGGCCGGGTCCGGCGCTCCTCCGCCCGGGGCCGTGACCGCTGGGGCCGTCGGGGCCGAGCCTCGGGGCGGGGAACCAGAGCGCCCCCGTAGAGGATGCCAGCCGCCGCCACGGCACAGACCCAGATGCCCGTCGCCTGCTCCGCGCCCTCGATCAGGAACGCGAGGGTCAGGGTGAGCGCGACGACTCCCACCTGGACCAGCGCCCATCTGGGAGGGTGGGCGCCCGCGCCTCGGGCGAGCGCCAGCACCACGGCGGTGAAGGCGAGCAAACCCAGGAGCACGTCAACGAACGCGAACAGCTCCCAAGCCGTGAGCTCCTCGAGCCAGTCGAGGAACAGGCTGACGAAGAGCGCAACGCCGCTTCCCGCGGCGATTCGATCTCCCACGGTCACCCTGCGAGGTCCACCCGTTCCCCCTCGGACGCCGGTGCGGCGGCACTCTAGACGAGACAGTGGCCACGGCCCTCGCGCGGGCGCGAAGCGCCCTCTGGGACTGCTATACGTGCCCGCCAATGTCGCTCGGCCCCGCTGGGGTGCCCGCCCGCCCGCCTCTCCCGCACCAGCCTTCCGGGAGCGTTCCTCGTCTCGCCTCGGCTCCGAAGCGGTGGGGACGGCTCACACCGCGGCGGGCAGACCGCCGCCCATCCCACCTCCCGGAGAGGCCAGCGGGGCGCCGCACTCGAGTCGAGGCCGGGAACCGCCTGACCACCGAGGCCCTCGGTGCTCTGTGCCTCCTCGGCATGGCGGCCACCCACATCCTCGAACTAGGACACAAGCTCGAGGAGGCGCCGTACATGGGCGCCGCCTTCATCCTCCTGATCGCGGGCTCGACGCCGCGGCCATCCTCCTGCTCGGCGGCCGCCACGCCTCGGTGGCCTGGCGGATCGCCGGCATGCTCTCCCTGGGCGCGATGGTCGGCTACCTGCTCAGCCGATCGGTCGGCCTGCCCCAGCTCGCCGATCACGTCGGCCAGTGGGCCGACCCCGCCGGGGTCGCGGCACTCACCTTCGAGGCGGCGATCGTAGTGCTCGCCAGCGGCGAGGTCTCGCGCGTCCCCGGCGACCGGATGGCACCGGCGGCGTTCTCGTTGGCTCTTGGCGTGCTGGGGCTTGCGGCGGTCGGAGCCGGCGGGGCGACTCACCCGCCCGAAGCGGGCGGACACGCGCCGTGGTCGGTGCCCATGGCGCGGGCGGCCACTCCGCCGGAGCAGTGGGCGACCACGGCGCGCATCCTCCCGGCCGGCATCCCCCGCCCGGCGTCCTCCCGCCCACGGTCACGGCGCGCACGGGGACGCCCCCCAGTATCCTGACCTGGCGCAGGCAACCCCCGAGCAGCGGGCCGAGGCACGGAGGCTCTGGCTCAACAGCAAGAGGTGTACGGCCCACATGGGGGTCGAGACGGTAGGCGGCGCGAGGGCACGCGGCTACGGGGTGAGCTCGCGGACCGGGCTCTGGCACCTGACCAACCACAAGTTCCGCACCGACCACGTGGTCCTCGACGCCTCGCGACCCGCGTGGAGCGGCGGCGACGCTGATGGATGCCGAATCGAGACGCTCGTCTACTCGAATCCGCGCAAGACCGGGACTGCTCGGGGTGCCGCCTCGTCGCCGCGGTCTACCGACTTCCAACCCCGCGCCCGCCCAGGCTCGGAGGACCGATCATCCGCTGGCACGGGCACGAGACCGGCAACGGGCTCCCGATGACCCACGTGTGGTTTACGAACGACCTGCGCTCGGCCTACGCCTTCAAGGCGCCGCGGGAGCTGCGGCTTCAGTAGGAGAGCCGGTTCCCGAGCGCCCCGGCCAACAGCTCCACCTGCTCGACATCCGTCGAGCACGGAAAGAAGACGACCTCGTCGGCACCGGCGTCCTCGAAGGCTTGGGCGTAGCCCGCAACGGTGTCCTCGTCGGTCGCCACCGATTCGGCGATCATGCTGGCCGTGTCCTCGCCCATGGCCCCGTAGTAGTTATGGATATAGCTTCGTGCGTTCTCCTCGGCGTTCGGGCCCAGCGAGAAGTAGGTCAAGGCAGAGGCGCGGGGGCTCCCGCTGCGCCCGTGCTCGGCCCACGCCGCGTCGAGCGCCTGGCGACCCTCGCGCAGCTGGTCCGGGGTTCCGCCGCCCATCGTCCAGCCGGTGCCGTACTGGGCGGCCCGGCGGTAGGCGGCCTTGACCCCGCCGCCGACCATGATCTCCGGGCCGCCCTCGCGCGCCGGTTCCGGCCCGACCCCGCCGAGGCCGTCGACCGGCTCGCCCGACCAGAGGCGCTTCATCTCGGCGAGCTGCTCGTCGAGAATTCGCCCGCGCGCCGCAAAGTCGATGCCGCTCGCCTTGTAGTCGTCGTCGCGCACGCCGACGGCGAGGCCGAGCACGAGCCGACCGCCCGAGATGTTGTCGACGCTCGCGGCCTGCTTGGCGAGCAGGGGCGTGTTGTTGCGCAAGGGCGAGATCAGGATGTCGGTCATGAGCCGCACGCGTTCGGTCACCGCGGCGGCGGTGGCCAGGGCGACGAGCGACTCGTAGTTGGGATAGACGAGCCGGTCGATCGTGCCGAGGGTCGAGAAGCCGCGACCCTCCGCGCTTTGGGCCCAGTCGACGAGGCGCCTGCCGTCGAGCCCCGGTATCGCGTTCGGCAGGCCGATGCCCACGTCCATCTGTGCGCTCCCTTTGTTCGCCGTCTGTGCGGACCTATCCTCGCACCATGGCCGCCTCGGACCTCTCGGAGCTGCCCCGCTGGGCGCACGAGCTGCTCGCGCGCGCACCGCTCGGACACCTGTCCTACCTCGACGATCGCGACCGTCCGCGGGTTCTCCCCGTGACCTTCGCCATCGCTGATGACAGCCTGTGGACGGCCATCGACCAGAAGCCCAAGCGCAAGCCGCCCGCCCGCGTGCGCTACCTGCTCCGGCGACCCGAGGCGGCGCTGTGCGCCGACCACTACGAGGACGACTGGAGCCGGCTCGCGTGGGTCCAGGCGATCGGATCGGTCGAGCTCTTCGAGGTCGGCACCGGGGACGTGGAGCGACCGGCCCTCGAGGCGCTGCGCGCCAAGTACCGGCCCTACGCCGAGGGACCCCCCAAGGGACCGCTGATCCGGCTGCGGCCCGAGCGCGTGCTCTGCTGGCGAGCGTCGGAAGGTTGAGTGCCGCTCAAGCGGGCCCGGCGCTACAGCCCCAGCTCGCGCTCGTAGTGCTCGGCGTACTCGTCGCGCTGCTCGATCACTCCCGCGACGTACGAGCGGGTCTCGGGAAAGCCGATGTGCTCCTCGGCGTCGAACTCGTCTGCCCCACCGGCGTTCTCGATCCATCGGTCGACATTGCGCTCGCCGGCGTTGTAGGCGGCGATCGCGAGCTCCTCCTCTTCGTCGTAGCGGTCGTGCAGGTAGCGCAGGTACCAGGAGCCGTAGGCGATGTTGACCTGTGGGGTGCCAAGGTCGCGCAGCTCGAAGGCCGTGCCGCCCGACCGGCTCGCGATGAACCGGGCGGTGGCCGGCACTATCTGCATCAGCCCCTTCGCGCCCGCGCGCGAGGTCGCGTCGCGAAAGCGGGACTCCTCGTAGATGACGGCGGCGATGAGCGCGGGGTCGAGGTCCTTGTCCTCGGCCTGCTGGCGGATGATGTCCTCGTGGCGCAGCGGCAGGGTTATCTCCCGCACGGCGTCCGAGAGGCGATCCTCCCGAGCGGCGATGATGGCGGCGAGCCCACCGAGGAGGAGGACCACCGCAATCGCTACGAGCCCCCGGGTCCTCCGGGGCCGATGGCGGCGCCGGCGCTGGTGGTATCCGTCGGGACGCGCGCCCGCCCCGCCGCGTCCGGCCCCCATCGAGCCACCACCGGCCCGGGCGGGTCGCCGCGGCGTCCTCACCTCTGTACCGGGGGCGCTCACCTGGTCACCTCGTCCAGTATCTGCGACATCTTCCGCTCCAGATCGACCAGATCGCCGTCGTTCTCGACCACGAAGTCCGCTCGATCCGCTTTTTCCCTCTGCGAGAGCTGCCTCCTGGTGCGCGAGTCGACACCCGCATGGCCTCGCGCCGCCGCGCGCTCGTCGCGCAGCTCGTCCGCCGCGACAATAGCGACGGTCGCGTCGAAGCCCGATTCCATCCCGGCCTCGAACAGCAGGGGAACCTCGACCACGCCGGCGAGCGGAGGGTCCGGGCGGTCGGAGAGCTGGTCGCGCCACACCGCGATCCGCTCATCTACTCGCGGCCACAGCTCCTGCTCGAGCCACTCGCGGGCTTCGGGCTCAGCGAACACGACCTCCGCCACGGCGGCGCGGTCGACCTGACCGTCTTGGACCACCGCGTCGCCGAAGCGGGCGGCGAGCAGGTCTCGCAGCTCGTCGGTGGCCAACAGCTCATGGACCACCCCGTCGCTCGAGATCGTGGCCGCGCCGAGCTCCTCGAGCGCTCGCAGCGCTTCGGACTTCCCGGCCGCGATCCCTCCGGTCAGGCCGACGAAGGGCAACCGCCCCTCGGTCGCACCCGTGGCCACGGCTAAGGAGCGTCGGGGTCCGAGCCGTCGGCGTCGGCCGGCGCGGACTCGGCGCCGCTTGCAAGCTGCTCGGAGGCGGGCGGCGGCGCCACCCCGGTGGCGGTCGCGACCTCCTCGGCCGGCACGGCCGCCTCCGGCAGCTCCTCGGCCGGCTCGGCGACCACGGGCTCGTCGCCCTCGGCCCCGCCGGGTCCTCCCCCGCCCGCCGCAGCGTCGCCGGCGAAGACGTCATCGGACAAGCCGAGCTCGGGCACCTCGTCGAGGTCGCCCGACTCCGACTCGGCGCCCGGTGTCGGATCCGAGCCCGGCGACGGCGTCTGGCCCTCGACCCGCTTGACGCTCAGGCTGAGCCGGCGGCGGTCGGAGTCGATCTCGAGGATCTTGACCCCGACCTCGTCGCCCTGGTTGACCACCTCGCGGGGGTTCTCGACGTGGTGCTGAGCGAGCTCGGAGATGTGCACGAGCCCCTCGACGCCGTCGAGTACCTCGACGAAAGCGCCGAAGGTCACGACCTTGGTCACCCGTCCCGCGAGCTCGTCGCCTACCGAGTAGGTATCGACGACCCGCTGCCAGGGGTCCTCCTGGGTCTGCTTGAGGCCGAGCGAGATGCGCTGGCGGTCGCGATCGATGTCGAGCACCTTGACGGGCACGGTCTGGCCGATCGACAGCACCTCGGAGGGATGGTTGACGTGACTCCAGGAGAGCTCCGAGATGTGGATCAGGCCGTCTATGCCGTCCAGGTCGACGAACGCTCCGAAGTCGACGATGTTCGAGATCGACCCCTCGACGACCATGCCCGGCTGGAGGCGCTCGAGGATCTGCTGGCGGACCTCCTTGCGCTCCTCCTCGAGCACGGCACGGCGCGACAGCACGACGTTGTTGCGAGAGCGGTTGAGCTCGATGACCTTGCACTCGATCGGCCGGCTCATGAAGTCATCGAGGTTCTGTACCCGGCGGATGTCGACGAGCGAGGCGGGCAGGAACCCGCGCACCCCGAGGTCGACGATCAGACCGCCTTTGACGACCTCGATCACCGTCCCCTCGACCGGCTCTCCGGACTCGGCCGCGGCCTCGATTCGTCGCCACGCCTTCTCGAAGCGGGCGCGCTTCTTGGACAGGATGAGGCGGCCGTCCTGGTCTTCCTTGGTGAGGACGAGCGCGTCGACCTCCTCCCCGAGCGCCACCTCCTGCGAGGCGTCGACCGACTTGCGGATCGAGAGTTCCTTCTGGGGTATGACCCCCTCGGACTTGTAGCCGACGTCGATCAGGACCTCGTCCTTGTCGATGCGCACGACGTGGCCGGTGAGGACGTCGCCCTCGTCGAAGGCGATCAGCGTCGCGTCGTAGTTGGGGACGACCTGCCCGTCGATCTCGAGCAGGAGGCCGTCGGAGCCCTCTACGGTGCGGGCAGGAGCGGGTGCCTCGGCGGTGGCCACGAGCGCTTAGGGTAGCGCTCTGGTGGCGGGTTCGCGGCGCGAAGGGTGCGCCCGTGCGGGAGTCCGCGGCCCGATAGCCTGGGCAGTCGATGGCGAGGCGGCGAACCAAGCGCGGGGCCCAGCGGACCGATCTCTCCGGCGGCTTCGACGTGGTCGTCTGCGGTGCGAGCTTCGCGGGGCTCGCCGTGGCGCGCGAGCTCGCCGGTGCGGGGCCGACCGGCGCCGGCGGTGCCCCGCGCGTGCTCATGCTCGACCGTTACGAGATCGGCGAGCGGCAGACCTCGGCGTGCGCGGCGCCGACGTCCTGGCTCGAAGCACTGGGTCTGACGGCTTCGGTGCGCCAGACCTTCCCGGACCTGGTCGTACACACCCCGTACGGATCGTCGCGCTACCGGCTTCCGTTCACCTTCTCGACCTTCGACTACGCGACCCTCTGCGGGCTGCTCGACGATCAGAACGACGCTGTCTTCGAGACCGCCAAGATCGAGGGCCGGGACGGGACGACTGTGCACACCGATCGCGGCGAGCTCTCGGCGCCGCTCGTAGTCGACGCACTCGGCTGGCGACGCGTGCTCGCCGGACCGGACGGCGGCTACCAGCCCCCCGACGCCCCGCTCTCGCGCGGACTCGAGGTCCATCCCGGCGGCAACGGCGACGACCTCGAGATCTGGTTCGATCGATCCTACGTGCCCGCCGGTTACTCGTGGAGCTTCCCCGCCCACGATGAGCTACGCGTGGGCGTCGGGTCCTTCGACCCGCGATTCCACGTCAAGGACTCGACGGTTCGCCTCGCCGACGACCTCGATGTCGATGCGGTGCGCTACCAAGGCAACTGGATACCCCATCGCCTGCGCCCCGCCGCCGAGGACGGCATCTTCTTCGCGGGCGACTCGGCCGGCCACTGCCTGCCGCTGACCGCCGAGGGCATCCGCACCGCGCTCTACTTCGGGATCGCCTGCGGGCGCGAGCTGAGGGCGGTCGTCGAGGGACGCTCCACGCGTGAGGCGGCGCTGCGCCGCTACGCCGCCTTCAGCGCCTCACATCGCCGCGCCTTCGAGTCGATGCTGCTGCTGCAGCGGCTCGTGCCGCGACTTCCGCCCCCCGTGCTCTGGCAGGTGATCCGCGCCGTGGGCACGAAGCGACTCGTCGACTGGTCGTTCGGCCACTACATCGCGATCGCCCCGCCGTCGTTCGCCGGGGGTGGGAACTCGAACGGCCGCCCGCCCGGCGCGGGCGGCCAGGGGATGCGGGCGGGGCTGGAGGCGACTCCCCAGTCCGGGTAGGCCGCCGCCGCGGCGTCGCGTCTACTCCGCTGCCCCGCCGAGCACTCGGGCGTTCGCCCGAGCCAGGAGAGCGGTCAGCGTCCGCGAACCACCAGGAAGGTCCCCGCCGCGAGCAGGGCGACGCCGAGCAGGCGTTCCAGCGATAGCGGCCGCTCGGCCAGGCCGAAGGCCCCGAGGCGGTCGAGCGCGAGCGAGGTCACGAGCTGCCCGGTGACGGTCGCCGCGGTGACCGCGCCGGCGCCGAGGATGCGCACGGTCACGAGCGCGGTCGTGACGTACACCGCGCCGAGCAGGCCGCCGGTGAAGTAGACCCAGCCGAGCTCCCGCGCTCCGCCCACGCCGCCGTAGCCGCCCGAGAACACGAGGGCGATGCCGACGAGCGCGGCGGTACCCACCGCGAAGGAGATCGAGGCTGCGGCGATCGGCGAAGCGATCGCGCGGCCGAGCGTCGCGTTGATCGGCGCCTGGAGGGCGATAAAGCCTCCGGCCGCGACGGTGGCGAGGACGGCGAGGCCTTGGTTATCCAACGCCGCTCACTTGGCCTCGAGCCAGTTGAGCCCGGAGCCGAGGTCGACCGCGAGCGGCGGATCGAGGTCGAACGCTGCGGTCATCTCGCGCCGGACGAGCTCGGAGGCGGCGTCAAGCTCGGGTTCCGGCGCCTCGAACAGGAGCTCGTCGTGGATCTGGAGCACGAGCCGGGTAGCGAGTCCGGCGCCGGCGAGGGCGCGCTGGCAGCGGACCATGGCGAGCTTGATGATGTCCGCCGCGGTGCCCTGGATCACCGTGTTCACCGCGAGCCGCTCGCCCAGGAGCTGGGTCTGGCGCTGGCGGGCGCGCAGCTCGGGGATGCGGCGCGTGCGCCCGAAGAGCGTCGTCACGCAGCCGTCGTTGAGGGCCCCGGCGATCGTGTCGCGGATGAAGTCGCGCACGCGCGGGAAGCGGCCGAGATAGCGGTCGATGAACTCCTGGGCCTCCTCCTGGGGGATCTGCAGCCGGTCGGCGAGCCCGTAGGCCGAGAGGCCGTAGACGATGCCGTAGTTGATCATCTTGGCCCGGTCGCGCTGGCGCTTGTCCACCCGGTCGAGGGGTATGTCGAACATCTCGGCGGTGGTCGCGGTGTGCACGTCCTCGCCGCGCTTGAAGATCTCCCTGAGCGCGTCCTCGCCGGCGATGTGAGCGAGCACCCGCAGCTCGACCTGGGAATAGTCGGCCGACAGCAGGCGCGAGCCGGGCGCGGCGATGAAGCAGGCGCGGATCTCACGCCCGACGTCGGAGCGCACGGGAATGTTCTGGAGGTTCGGGTTGGTGCTCGACAACCGCCCGGTGGTCGTCGTCGTCTGGTTGAACGTCGTGTGCAGGCGCCCGTCGCGGTCGTCGACGAGCTCGGGCAGGGCGTCGAGGTAGGTGTTCTTGAGCTTCGTGAGCTCGCGCCAGTCCTCGACCTTGCGGACGATCGCATGCTCGTCGCGGATCGCGGCGAGCACCCGCGCGTCGGTCGAGAAGCCCGTCTTTCCGCGCCGCTTGCGCGAAAGCCCCAGGCGCTCGAACAGGACCTCGGCGAGCTGCTGCGGCGATCCGATCGTGAACTCCTCGCCCGCGAGCGCGAAGACCTCGTGCTCGAGCGCGGCGATGCGCGCCTCGAACCCCGCCCCGATCTCGGCGAGGCGACCGACGTCGATGGCGATGCCCGCCGCCTCCATGGCCACGAGCACCTCGACGAGCGGCAGCTCGACCTCGTGCAGGAGGCGCTCGAGCCCCCGAGCGGCGATCTCGGCGCGCTGTCGCTCGGCGAGTGCGCGCGTGACCATCGCTCGCTCGGCGAGGCCGTCCCCGCCCTCGACGCGCGCGCCGATCTCCTGCTCGGCGGTCAGCTCGGAGAGCGGATAGGCCCGGCGGGCCGGATCGAGCAGGTACGCGGCCACGCTCGTGTCGTGTGCGAGCGGGGGGCCGGCGTCGAACGCTCCCACCCCCTGGTCGAGCCGGGCGATCGACTTCCAATCGTGGGCGACCACGGGCCGCTCGCCCCAGGCGAGGGCGAGCGCGGCGACGGTCTCGGCCTCGCCGGTGAGGACCTCGTCGCCCCCGTCGTAGGCGGCGAAGCGCAGCTCGGGCCGGGGGCGGCGGCCGGGTGCCCCGTCCGCCGACGGCTCACCGTCCTGCGCCCCGTCCCGCTCGGACGCGAGCGTGGCGAGCTCTCCGCCCAGACGCGCGAGCTCGGCCGCCGGCACCTCCACCGCCCGCGCGCGGAGCTCGAGCTGCGCGTGCTCGGCGGGCGGCGCCTCGTCCCCCCCGCCGAGCGCCTCCTCGAGGCGCCGCAGCGGGTCTCGCAGCTCGAACTCCCGAAAGAAGGACCGCAGCTGCGAGCGGTCGGGGCGCTCGGCTGCGCACTCGCGCAGGTCGATGTCGACGTCGACGTCGCGCTGGGCGGTGGCCAGCTGCTTCGACACGCGCGCGTCCTGGGCGTGGTTTCGCAGGTTCTCCTGGCGCTTGGCCCCCGAGATCTCGTCGACGCTCTCGAGCACGTTCTCGAGATCGCCGAACCGCTGCAGGAGCTGGGCGGCGGTCTTGTCGCCGATCCCGGGGACGCCGGGGATGTTGTCGGAGGTGTCGCCCTTGAGGCCGTAGAAGTCGGGGATCAACTCCGGCGGGATGCCGTAGCGGTCGATCACCGTCTGACGCTCGTAGAGCTTGGTCTCGGTGATGCCGCGGCTGGTCGCCATGACCGACACCCCTGGCTCGACGAGCTGGAGCGCGTCGCGGTCGCCGGTGACGATCGTCACCTCGAGGCCTGCCTCGCGAGCGCGGGACGCGAGCGTGGCGATCACGTCGTCGGCCTCGTAGCCCGCCACCCTGATGTTGCGGTATCCGAAGGCCTCGACGAGCGGGGCGAGGTGGGGCCATTGCTCGGCGAGCAGGTCTGGTCGGGACGTCCGCTGGGCCTTGTAGGGCTCGTAAACCGCCTCGCGGCCCGACATGCCCGCGTCCCAGACGACGAGCGTCGGTCGGTGGCCGTGCTCGTCGAGGATCTTGACCAGCATCGAGGCGAAGCCGAAGATCGCGTTGGTCGGAAAGCCGCGTGACGTCGCGATCGTCTCCGGGAGCGCGAAGAACGCGCGATAGGCGAGGCTGTTGCCGTCGATCAGCAGCAGCTCCGACTCGGAGGGCTCGGGGGCGGGGGCAGGGGCGGCGGACATCTGCGGTGATCTTAGGTCCGGCCTCCCGCGCCGGGCCGGAGCAGGTGATTCGCGCGCTTGTCCAGCCACCTTGCAGGGGTAAGATGCAGCCACCCGCCTCGGGAGAACGTCGCGGCGCGGGCCGTCGCCATGGCCACCACCAGCGCACAGTTCTCGCTCATCCTCCGGGTCGAGCTCGAGCGCCGCCCCGGCACGCTCGGCGACCTGACCTCGGCGATCGGCCGCGCCGGCGGCCAGATCGGCGCCGTCGACATCCTCGAGCAGGGCGAGCGCCACACTCTGCGCCAGCTCACCGTGGACTGCGCGAGCGAGGAGCAGTGGCGCGACGTGCTCGCCGCGATCGAGAGGCTCGACGGCGCCCGGTTGATCGAGCGAACCGACCGCACGCTCGAGCTCCACAAGGGCGGCAAGATCCACACCGGGCTCAAGAGCCCGGTCAAGACGCGCGACGACCTCGCCATGGCGTACACGCCGGGAGTGGCGCGAGTCTGCCTCGAGATCGCCGCCGATCCGGCCCGGGCGCGCGACTACACGATCCGCCGCAACACCGTCGCGGTGGTGACCGACGGAACCGCGGTCCTCGGCCTCGGCGACGTCGGTCCCGAGGCGGCGCTGCCGGTGATGGAGGGCAAGGCCGTGCTGTTCAAGGAGTTCGCCGACGTCAACGCCTTCCCGATCTGCCTCGACTCGCGGGACCCCGACGAGATCGTGAGCGCGGTCACGCGGATCGCGCCCAGCTTCGGCGGCATCAACCTCGAGGACATCTCCTCGCCGCGCTGCTTCGAGATCGAGCGCCGGCTTAAGGAGGAGCTCGACGTCCCCGTCTTCCACGACGACCAGCACGGCACGGCGATCGTCGTGCTCGCCGCGCTCAAGAACGCGTGCCGGCTCACCGGCCGCCGGATCGCCGAGATCGACGCGGTGATGGTCGGAGCCGGGGCCGCCGGGGTCGCCGTGGCGCGAATCCTGCTCGAGTCGGGGGTGCGCTCGATCGTTGCCTGCGACCGCGCGGGGGCGATCCACACCGGTCGGGCGGACTTCCGGGACGGGTCCATGAACATCGGAAAGACGTGGCTCGCCGAGCACACGAACCGCGAGGGGCGCACGGGCTCGCCCGCCGAGGTCCTCGAGGGCGCCGACCTCTTCGTGGGGCTGTCGGGACCGGGCATGGTCCGCCCGGAGGACCTCGGCCGCATGGCTGAGGACCCCTTCGTGTTCGCCATGGCCAACCCCGACCCCGAGATCTCGCCCGAGGCCGCTCTGCCCTACGCGGGCGTGATGGCCACCGGCCGCTCGGACTACCCGAACCAGATCAACAACGTGCTCGCCTTCCCCGGGGTCTTCCGCGGCGCCCTCGACGCTCGCGCCACCGCGATCACTGAGGAGATGAAGCTGGCCGCGGCCGAGGGGATCGCGAGCGTGGTGGCCGACGACGAGCTCTCCGACGACTACGTCATCCCGAGCGTCTTCGACCGACGCGTGAGCCAGGCGGTGGCCGAGGCGGTGACCCGCGAGGCCGAGCGGGAGGGCGTGGTCCGTACGCCGTCCGTGCCCCCGCCCGGCGCGGGCGCCGCGGTCGGGCCGGGGCTCGAGGACACGGCGGCGGGCGACGCGGAGGCGACCGTCGGGTCCGAGCTGACCTCGGCGGCCTGAGCGTGACAAGCCTCCTGTCGGGGGCGGCGAGGCGGCGTTGAGGGTCGCCGTCACCGGCGCCACGGGAACGATCGGGCGAGCGCTCGTCGCCGAGCTGCACGCCCGCGGCGACGAGGTGACCGTGCTCTCCCGCGACGCCGAGCGCGCCCGGGAGATCCTCGGAGGGGCGATCGAAGCCGCCCCCTGGGGCGATCCGAAGGCCGAGCCCGCTCCGGCCGAGGCCCTCGCCGGCCGCGACGGCGTCGTCCACCTGCTCGGCGAGCCGCTCGCGCAGCGCTGGAGCGACGCGGCCAAGCGCGAGATCCGCGACTCGCGCGTACTCGGGACCGCGAACCTGGTGCGAGGTCTCGCCGCCGCCGAGCCGCGCCCTGGCGTCCTCGTCTCGCAGTCGGGCGAGGGTATCTACCCGCGCGGTCGCGAGCCCGCCGACGAGAGCGCCGACCCCGTCCGCGGCGAGTTCCTGGCCGACGTCGTCGCCGCCTGGGAGGGAGAGGCCATGAAAGCCGCCGAGCTCGGCGTGCGGGTCGTGACTCCTCGTACCGGGGTGGTTCTCTCCCCGCGGGGCGGTGCACTCGGAACCATGCTCCCTTTCTTCAAGGCGGGCGTCGGGGGTCCCGTGGCCGGCGGCGACCAGTACGTGCCCTGGGTGCACCTCGACGACGTCGTCGGTGCCCTCCTTTTCTGCCTCGACCGCAACGACGCGCGCGGGGCGGTGAACGTCACCGCCCCGAACCCGGCGACCAACCGCGAGCTGTCGAAGGCGCTCGGGCGAGTGCTCGGTCGCCCGGCGGTCCTGCCCGTTCCCGCCTTGGCGCTCAGGCTGGTGTACGGCGAGATGGCGCAAATGGTCATCACCGGCGCCAACGTGGTGCCGCGCCGCCTCACGGAGCTCGGCTACCGCTTCCGCCGGCCGGAGCTCGAGCCGGCGCTTAGGGCGGCCACCGGCCGCGGTGGCTGACCCAACTCGTCATGGCGGCGCAACCTCGCCGATCGCCTTCCCAGCCGGCGTTGCGGCGTGTCGAGCCACCTCGCGCCCGCGGGCTAGGGCGCTTCCCCGCCCTCCCCGTCCGCGGGACTCGGGCTCGACTCGGTCACGCCCTGGCCCTGTCGGGCCTCGACCTGCCGCGTCACCTTGAAGGTTCGGTTCGCCCCGTACTCGAACACCTCGTAGGTCGCGGCGGTCGGGTCGCCCTGGCCGTCGAGGTCGATCGGCCCCGAGGCACCTTGGTAGTCGATGTCCTGACCCTCGCGCAGGGCCTGCAGCGCGTCGCCGAGATCCTCGAAGCTGACCGCGCGGCCCGGCGGGGCGCTCACGTCGCGCATCCGTCCCTGGATAGCTTGACCCTGGTTCGAGCCGGCGGCCACAGCGGCCAGGAAGCACAGCATCGTTGCGTCGAAGTTCTGCGCGTCGAAGGTCTGACGTACCTTTGGCGGCAAGTCCGACCGCGAGTAGAGGCGGTCGAAGGCCCGGGGGGCGTCGCCCTCCTCGGGGGTGGCCGGGCGGGTTCCGCGCGCACCCTCGAGCGCCTCGCCGGGGATGCTCTCGGGCAGGTCCTCCCCGGCCAGGCCGTCGGTCACGAACAGGTTCCCCGCGTCGAAGCCGCCCCCGCGTACGAGCGCCGCGCCCATGCGGGAGTAGGTCTCTGGAAAGTCAGCGATCACGTAACCGTCGGGGTCGCCCGCGACGATCCGCTCGGCCTCGGAGTTGTAGTTCGGCTGCTCGGGGTCGTAGAGCACCGGCCCGCCGGTGAGCCGCCCGCCCTTGGCCTCCCACGCGCGGCGGAAGCTGTTGACGAGTGTTTGGCCGTAGGCATCGTTTCGCCCGGCCACCGAGATGGTCTTGTTCGCTCCGCGAAGCTCCTGCTCGACGATGTCGGCGAGCGTCTCGCCCTGCAAGTTGTCGGAGGGGGCGGTCCGAAAGACGAAGCCCTCATCCTCGAGCGTCGTGATCTGAGCGCTCGTCGACGCCGGCGAGATGAGCGGCGTCTGCTGCGGCGCTGCCACCGACTGGGCGGTCGGGATGGTGTCGGCCGATGCCCAGGCGCCGGCGAGGCAGGTGGCGTCGCCGGCGAGCAGGCGCCGTGCCGCGGAGACCGCCGCCTGGGGGTTCGTCTGGGTATCGGCGTGCTGGACCTTCACGCTGACGCCGTCCACCTTGGCCTCGTCCAGCGCGTCACGTGCCTGCTCGACGGCGAGCTCCGCAGCCTTGCGCCCAGGCGGCCCGAACGGGGAGAGATCCCCGGTGAGCGGAAGCAGGTCGCCGACGGTCAGTTCGAAGCGTGCGGTCGCGGGGTTGCCGCCGGCTTCTTCGCCTCCGCCGCCTCCACCGCCCCCGCCTCCCTCCTCGCCACAGCCGAACGTGGGTAGCGACAACAGGACGAGGGCCGCCGCGAGAGCGGCGATGCGCCAAGCTAGAGACCGACCCACGTTGCCTCCTTCTCCGTTGCCTTGCACCGGCTCGAGGGGCGAGTCCTCGCGAGCCGGAAGCGCGCCGTCGAGCGCCGCGGGGCCAGGGGGCTCCAGACCCGGGCGAAACATCCTAATCGTCGTGGCGGCGGAGCGCACGACCGGCGCGCGCCCGTCGCGCGCTCGCTGCGGCAGCTCACGGGATATGTTAGACGCCTTCCATGCGCATCGGGGTCCTGACAGGTGGAGGCGACTGTCCCGGTCTGAACGCGGTCATCCGCGCCGTCGTGCGCAAGGGAATCGACGGGTACGGACACGCCTTCGTGGGCTTTCGCGACGGCTGGCGGGGACCCCTCGAGAGCGATTATCAAGAGCTGACGATCGAGTCGACGCGCGGAATCCTGCCTCGCGGCGGGACCATTCTCGGCTCCTCACGGACTAACCCGCTCGCGCGCGGGGATGCGGCCGATCGGATCCGCGAGACCATGGAGTCGCTGGGACTATCCGGCCTGATCGCCATCGGTGGCGAGGACACGCTCGGGGCCGCCGCCAAGCTGCACTCCGCTGGACTGCCGGTGATCGGCGTGCCGAAGACGATCGACAACGACCTCGGCGGCACGGACCTGACCTTCGGCTTCGACACGGCGATCCAGATCGCGACCGACGCCATCGACCGCCTCCATTCGACCGCCGAGAGCCACCACCGCAACCTCGTCGTCGAGGTCATGGGCCGCCACGCGGGCTGGATCGCCCTCTACTCCGGGATCGCCGGCGGCGCCGACGTAATCCTCATCCCCGAGCGGCCGTTCGATATCGACGAGGTCTGCCGGCTGATCCGCCGCCGCCACGCCCGCGGACGCTACTTCGCCATCATCGTGGTCGCCGAGGGCGCCACTCCCAGCGAGGGGACGATGGAGGTCCTCGGCGCGGCGACCGACGAGTTCGGCCACGCCCGGCTCGGCGGCATAGGCCAGCGCCTCGAGCGCGAGATCGAGGACCGGACCGGGTTCGAGACGCGGGCCACCGTGCTCGGGCACGTCCAGCGCGGAGGCACGCCGACCGCCTTCGACCGCGTGCTTGCCACCCGTCTCGGGGTCGCGGCGATTGACGCCGCCGATGGAGGTCGCTGGGGTCAGATGGCCTCCTTGCGGTCGATGCGAGTCGAGCTCGTGCGCCTCGAGGAGGCGGTGGCCAGCCTGCGGACGGTGACCGACGAGGACTTCGAGGTGGCGCGCGCGTTCTTCGGGTGAGCCACGCCGCAGAGCACACGCGGCGCCAACCCGACCTGGCCACTGACACCGGGGCTCAGCCGTGGAGCCGACCGCTCCGCGGCGCGGCGCGCAGGCTCACGCCGCCCAAGAGCAGAGAGGCGCCGAGGACCACGGCTACCCACACGCGCAAGCCCGTGCGCGCGAGTGGAACGCTTCCAACGTCGCCGGTCGGCGTCGCCGAGGCACTACCTGCCGTCTCGCCCCCTCCTGTCTCACCTTCCCCAGGATCTGCTGCGGAGACGGGGAGCCGCTCGGCACTCGCCTTGCCCCGCGGGGCCTGGGCCGGAGCGTCTGACTCGGCGGGACCCTTATCCGGAGTCAGGGAGCAGATGGCTCCCTCGGGGAGCGTGGCCGGGTCGCAGAAGACGCTGCCGTCGTCGGCACCCGCGCCTGCCGAGGAGTCTTCGGACGTACCCGTCTCCGAGCTGTCGGCGGCAAGTCCCGCGCCTGGAAGTGCGAGGACGAGCAGCATCAGGGCCGCGGCGGGGAAGATCGTGCGGTTTCGAGATGGGGGGGACATGTGGCTCCTTTGCCGACGGGGACCGACTCCGAACACCTAAGTCGCGGATGAGCGGGATTCGCCCCCCGGATCGATTCGAATTTTCGACCTAGCGACCGGTGGCGGCGACCGCGCGCGCGGCGTTCAGACGACCCCCGCTGACCGAGCGGCCTGAGTAGGCGGCGCGGCGGTCGGCTCGGCGGAGCAGGGCCGCCTTGAGCAACGGAGCGTCGCGGCGCGCGGCCCGCGCGCGCATGAGCGCCAAGGCACCGGCGACGTGAGGTGCCGCCATCGAGGTACCCGAGAGGTAGGCATAGCCTCCGCCTCGATAGCTCGACAGCACCCCGAGTCCGGGCGCGAAGAGGTCGACCGAGCGGTCTCCGTAGTTGGAGAACCCGGCGGCCTGCTCGCGGTTGGTCGAGGCGCCGACGCAGATGACGTTGGGAGAGGCCTCCGCGCAGGGCGTCTGGGGAGTCGCGTCGACATCCCGTCCCGAGTTCCCGGCGGCGGTTACGTAGAGGGTCTGCGAGTGGCTTGCCATGACGTCGCGTAGGGCGCGACTGGTCCCGCCGGCGCCCACGCTCGCGTTGACGATTCGGGTCCCGAGCCGCCCCGCGTAGTCGAAGGCCCGAACGAGGTCGGAGAGCTTGCCGCGGCCGAGCGCATCGGTCACCCGGAGTGGAACGATCGGCGTTCTGGAGCCCACACCCACGACGCCCCGGCCGTTGTCCTCGGCGGCGACCGTCCCCGCGGTGTGAGTACCGTGGCCGTTGTAGTCGGCCGGACGATTGTCGCCGTCACCGTGGCCCGTGAAATCCCAGCCGCGCCAATCGTCGACGTACCCGTTGCGATCGTCATCGCGACGGTTGGCCTCCCTCCCGGCGCCCGACTCACCCGGATTCCGCCGGACGACGTCGCGCAAGTCTTCGTGCTCGAGGTTGATCCCGCTGTCGACCATCGCGACGACCTCGCCGGACCCACGACTTGCCTTCCAGGCGGCGTCCACGTCTGCGTCGGCGTCCGTCCTTCCCTTGACGCCCCCGATCGCCTGGCCGATGTTGCGGAATCCCCAGAGTCGGCCGAACAGAGGCTCGGCGCCCTGGAGGGCTACGGCGCGATTGAGCTCGGCGTAGACGACGCTTGGGTCGCGACGTAGCTCGCCAAGGGCTACGCCGACGCCTCCTCGGCGCACCCGCACGAGCTCCATGCCACCCGGCTGGAGCTGTTGGACCAGCTCGGCATCGACCCGGTCCCGGAGCTCGGCCTGCTCCGTCAGGGAGAGTCCGCGCTCGCGCTTGACGATGATCTCCCGCGTGACCGTGCTGTCGGTCTGCCCGGTCGCCGAGGAGGCATTCGTCAGGGCGGCCAAGGCCGCGGTGGCCAGGGTCGCCAGTATTCGGGTCAGCCCAGGGGCTAACGGCCGGCGGCGGGCAGGCGTGCTCAACAGGTCTCCTTCGCGTATCCGAGGCAGGGCGGCGTACCGCCCTTACCGCGTGACAGCGAGGGCGGCCGGGCGAGCGCTCGAGCCTCCGAAGATTCGATCGAGCGGCGCCTCGATTCACTAAGGCCACGACCGGGCGGGCTTCTCCCCCCAAGGTGAAACCGCCGGCGTGAGGTCTATTCGGGTTGACGGCGTGCGGTCCTCGTCTTCCGGCAAAGCGAGCGGCGCGAGCGGCGCTCATCGACTTGATGCGGGAGTTCGACCCGACGTGAAGGTCAGCGTCGCCGCGCTATCCCCGGGGCTCGCGAGGTCTGCGGGCCCCGAGCGGCGTCTAGGACCGGCCGAGCTGGCGCTCTAGGTGGGGTTTGAAGAGCCGCCACGCCGCCGCACCGGTCACGAGCGCAACCAGGAGCAGGAAGGCGTCGAAGGCGCTCACCCCGATCGCCCACAGGGCGATCCAGACCACGAGCCCGACGAGCAGTGCCCAGAGGACGGCCATGCGGCGGAGCCTATCCGACGATTGCGGCGGGCCGAGAGCGGAGCGAGGGCGGGGCCTAGCCTTCGAGCGCGCGCCCCAGCTCCCCGACGAGCTCGCGCACCGCCGCCGCCCCGCCGTCGCCCGCGGCCCGTACCACACGACTACCGACGATCACCCCGTCGGCGATCTCTCCCACCCCGCGCGCCTGCTCGGGCGTGGCGATCCCGAAGCCGACGGCGACCGGGGTGGGCGCGGCGGCCGCGCGGACTTGCTCCACGAGGCTGGACAGCTCCGCCGGGAGCTCCCCTCGCTCCCCGGTCGTCCCCGTAAGCGAGACCGTGTACACGAACCCCCGCGCGTCTTGGCCGATCGCCGCGAGCCGGTCGGCCGCCGTGGTCGGCGCGACGAGGGGCACGAGCGCCAACCCGCGCGAGTCGCAGGCGGCCCGCAGCTCCGCCGCCTCGTCGTGAGGGAGGTCGGGGACGATCAGCCCCGCGGCTCCGGCGCTGGCGGCCCGCCCGACGAAGGCCTCCGCACCCCCGGCGAGGATCGTGTTGGCGTAGACCATGAGCAGCACCGCCAGCCGCGCCGCGACTCCCTCGCAGACGCCCAGGACGTCATCGACGGTCGTGCCCGCGGCCAGTGCCTCGGAGGCCGCGGCGTGGATCGTCGGGCCGTCGGCGAGCGGGTCCGAAAAGGGAACGCCGAGCTCGACGAGGTCCGCGCCCGCGTCGGCGCAGGCCTCGGCCACCGCGTGGGAGGTGGGGAGGTTGGGATAGCCGCCCATCAGGTAGGGCATGAGCGCCGCCCGGCGGCCGTGGCCGGCGAAGGCGGCGGCGATCCGGTCAGCCAAGCTCGAGGACCTCGGCGAGGTCCTTGTCCCCCCGCCCCGAGAGGGTCAGCAGATCGAGGCCTCCCCCGCTCGGATGATGATCGCCGCCCCCGGGGTCCGCCTCGGAGCCGTTCGCCGTCACCGGTCCCCTCCCGGCCGCCGCATCGACCCCCGCGCCGAGCAGCCACGCGACCGCATGCGAGGGCTCGAGCGCCGGGACGATGCCCTCGAGCCGGCACAGGCGCCGAAACGCGGCGACCGCCTCGTCGTCGGTCACGGCGACGTAGCGTGCCCGTCCCGAGTCGCGCAGGTGGGCGTGCTCGGGACCGGAGCCCGGATAGTCCAGTCCGGCGGAGACCGAGTGAGCCTCGACGATCTGACCGTCCGAGTCCTGCATGACCGCCGAGAGCGAGCCGTGGAGCACGCCGCGCGCGCCCGTCGACAGCGGGGCGCTGTGGCGACCCGAGTCGATCCCCTCCCCTGCGGCCTCCACACCGACCAGCTCGACGTCGGCGTCGGCGGCGAACGCGACGAAGGTGCCGATGGCGTTCGACCCGCCGCCCACGCAGGCGATCACCCGGTCGGGCAGCCTACCCTCCGCCGCGAGGATCTGAGCCCGGGCCTCGTCGCCGATCACCCGCTGCAGGTCGCGCACCAGCGCGGGGTAGGGCGCGGGTCCGACCGCCGATCCGATCACGTAGTGGGTGCCCGCGGCGTTGGTAACCCAGTCGCGGATCGCCTCTGAGACGGCCTCCTTGAGGGTTCGTGCGCCCGCCTCGACCGGCGCCACCTCGGCTCCGAGCAGGCCCATGCGCTCGACGTTGGGGCGCTGGCGACGCATGTCCTCGGACCCCATGTAGACCACGCACTCGAGCCCGAGCAGCGCGCACGCCGTCGCGGTGGCTACCCCGTGCTGGCCCGCGCCGGTCTCGGCGATGACGCGCTCCTTGCCCATCCGCTTGGCGAGCAGGGCCTGGCCGAGGGCGTTGTTGAGCTTGTGGGCGCCGCTATGGAGCAGGTCCTCGCGCTTGAGGTAGACCGTTCGACCGGCCGCCTCCGACAGGCGTCGGGCGCGGTAGAGAGGGGTCGGGCGGCCCGCGTAGTCGCGCAGCAGGGCGGCGAGCTCTTGGGCGAACCCTCCGTCCCCACGGGCCTCGGCCCAGGCTCCCTCGAGCTCGTCGAGGGCGGGGATGAGCGTCTCGGGGACGTACCGTCCCCCGTAGGCCCCGAAGCGTCGATCGAGGCCCGGAGCCGACGCGACGGGCCCGGTCACGGACCCGCTCCGGCATGCTCAGGCTCCAGGCCGACGACCGGAGTCTCGAGCCGCTGCGAGGCCGCGGCGACGGCCCTGAAGAACGCGCGGACCTTCGCCGGGTCCTTGCGTCCCGGAGCGGAGTCGGTCCCGCTCGCGGTATCGACGGCGAACGGCCGCACGGCGGCGATCCCCGCCCCGACGTTCTCGGCGTTCAACCCACCGGAGAGGACGATCGGCGTGCCGCCGGGATGAGCGCCCGCGAGCTCCCAGTTGAAGGTCTCGCCGGTGCCGCCGCGGCGCCCGGGCACGTGGGCGTCGAGCAGGTGGACATCGACCTGCCACGCCGCGAGCGCGCGCAGGGCCGACGCGTCGGTGACGCGAACTGCCTTCATGACTCGAGCGCCGGTGCGTCGGGCGGCCTCGCGACAGTAGGCGGGCCCCTCGTCCCCGTGGAGCTGGAGGATCGAGAGCGAGCAGCGGTCGGCGACCTCCGTGACCTCCTCGAGCGTCCGGTTGACGAACACGCCCGTGAGCGCGACCTCCCGCCGCAGCTCGGCGGCGATCTCCTCGGCGACCGAAGGGTCGCAGCGGCGTCGGCTGGGCGCATGGAAGATCAGGCCGAGCGCCCAGGCACCTAGCTCCACCGCCTGGCGCGCGTCCTCGGGGCGGGCGATGCCGCAGATCTTGACCTTCACGGGCTGCACAGGCTCATGGTGGCAGGCACGCCCCGGAAGCCCCATGCCACGGCTGCGCGACGCTGGTCGCCAGAGAGAGGAAGCCCGGCGCGCGGCTCCTCCTCAGTCGGAGTCGCGCCACCGGGCTCAAGGGCGCGGCTGACGGAGGGCGGGCCGGCGCATGAGAGCCCACCCCCGTCGCCCGCGCGAGCTTGAATCAGGGCAAGGGGAGCACGTCGTCGTCCTCCGGCGGTCGCAGGCCTTCCCTCGGATCGGCTCCGCCGGCGCTGGCGGGCCGGGGGGCGAGCTCGAGGGTGACGCTCTCGCGAGTCCGGCCGCGCAGGAACTCGATCTCGATCGAGTCTCCGGGCTTGTTGTCCTCGATCGCCGCGGCCACGTCCTCGGGGCTGGCGACGTTGCGGCCGTCGATGCCCACGATCAGGTCGCCGCCGAGGGTGATCCCCTCCTGGGTGCGGGTACGCCCGGCGCGCAGTCCGGCTCGCGCGGCCGGGCTGCGCGGCTGGACGTCCTGGACGAGAGCCCCGCGCTTAGCGGGCAGGTTGAGGTCGCGGGCGAGGTCGGCCACGGGGGCGGTGGTCACGCCGATGTAGGGCCGCTCGATCTTGCCGTCCTCCTCGAGCTGGGGGACGACCTCCTTGACGGTGTTTACCGGGACGGCGAAGGCGATGCCGACCGAGCCCTGAGATCCGCCGGTGGCGATCTGTGAGTTGACGCCGATCACCCGGCCGGCGGCGTCGAGCAGCGGGCCGCCCGAGTTCCCGGGGTTGACCGACGCGTCGGTCTGGATGACGTCGTCGATCGAGAAGTTGTTGGGGGCGGGGATCTGGCGCTGAAGCGCAGAGACGATCCCCGTGGTCACCGTCTGGTCGAATCCGAACGGGTTGCCGATGGCGATCGTCGGGTCGCCGACCTTGAGCTTCGACGAATCGCCGAGCGGCAGTGGGTCTAGCTTGTCCTCGTCGATGTCGATCTTCAAGACGGCGATGTCGGTAGAGGGATCGGCGCCCACGACGCGGGCGTCGATGCTCTCGTCGTCGCCCGGCTCCCCGAAGCGCACCCGCACGTCCCTCGACCCCTCGACGACATGGGCGTTGGTGACGATGAAGCCCTCGTCGCTGATCACGAAGCCGCTGCCCGAAGCCGCGTCACCGCCTCGGTCGGGAAGCCCGAACGGCGACGTGTTGGTCCGCCCCCGGGCCTCGACGAAGACGACCCCCCGCTCTGAGCGGCGGTAGATCTCGTTGACGGTCGAGCCGTCGCCGTCCTCGTCCACGGCGGGCTGGACGATCGGGCTCTGCGAGATGATCGGCTCCGAGCTCTCGTCGCCCGTGTCGATGATTCCGGTGGCGATCAGGATGGCTCCGAGGATGAGCACCACGAGACCTCCGAGGACACCGGAGAGGACGGTCTGAGCCCTGGCCGACTTGGTCACGAGTTCTTTCTAGGCGGGATGGGTTAACTGGCGATAAAACTTCGCTCGAGCTCGGCTCAGCGGCGCGGAGCGAGCGCCTCGGGCGGTAGGGCGAGGAAGCCGCGCAGCCGCCCGAGGGGCCCGAGCCCGGCGGTGAGCGCGCGGCGCAGGGCGCGGCGGTCGAGGCGCGGCGGAGAGCCACCCGGCGCGGGGAGAGCGAAGCGACGCTCGCGCAGGCGCCGCACGTAGCGGGCCGCCGCCGGACCGGGACGCTCGTCGAGCCGGTGCTCGAGCTCGGCGAGCGTGGTCTGCGACCGGACCTCGTAGCCGAGCCGCTCGAGCGCGGCACGGAGCTCGGCGACCTCCTCCTCAGGCGTGCGCTCGCGCCGGGCGCGGGGCCGCAGCCGGGCGATCGGGCCGAGCCGCCACGCGCCGGCGGCCAGGGCGACGCCGAGCAGCACGCCCGCGAGCGCCGCGGCGGTGACCGGCGAGTCGCCGTCCTCACCCTGAGACCGGCGCTCGGCCTGGAGCCTGTCGACGGTCGGACGGCGGTCGGGCTGCGCCTCGCGGGGGCGCGGCCGTCGGGCCTCGCCGCCCGCGGCGGATGCGCTTGCCGCGGCGTCGGCCTCGACGTCGTCGCCGGGCCGCTCGGCCGGCGCGCTCGAGGGCGTCGGGTCGAAGGCCACCCAGCCGATCCCCGGAAACAGCACCTCGACCCACGAATGGGCGTCGAGGTCGCGCACCCGCCAGCGCCCACGCCCTTGGCGCAGCCCAGGCGCGAAGCCGGTCGCCACCCGGGCGGGGATTCCGGCCATTCGCAGCATGAGCGCCATCGCGCCCGAGAACTGCTGGCAGTAGCCGGCCCGGTCTGAGAGCAGGAACGCGGCGAGCGGGTGCTCGCGGACCGGCGGTCGCTCGTCGTAGTCGTAGGACCGGCGCAGGTGGCGCTCGATCGCCCGGACCTTGTCGTAGGACGTCGCTCGCCCGCGGGCGAGTCGGCCTGCCAGCCGGTAAACGCCGGCGTAGGGCGAGGCGAGTAGGCGCGCCTCCGCTCGCGGCTCGGCCGGCGCAGAGCCGTCGCCGACGCCGAGGTTGACTCGCTCGAGCGGCGTGGGCCTCCCGGCAAGCGGACCCACGGTGCCGGCCGGCTCCATGTCCATCTGCCCGGGTTGCGCCTCGGCGGGCAGGTCGATCTCGGTGTAGTCGCGCGCAAAGGGCGGCGACGGCCCGGCCGCGGCCCGCATCTCGCGCGCGCTCGGATTGGGCACGTAGGCCCTGACGCCGTAGGACTCGCCCGGACCGGGCGACCTCCCGGGCGTCTCGGCCGTCCCGTCGGAAAATACGGAGACGAGTCCAGCGCCCTCTACGGCCAGAGGGGTCCCCGCCGCGGCGAGCAGCCCGCTGCGCAGGCCCCGGACGGTGAAGCCCAGGCGCTCGCGCCAGCGGTCCTCGAGGCCGGTGGCGAGCGGCAACTCGACCGCGGCGCCCTCCGCCGGGCGCGGTCCCGACGATCGCCATGCGTAGCCGTCGAAGCGGTCGAGCGCCTCGACGCGCCAGTACTGAGGCCGCCGCGAGCGGACCTCGAGCATGGTCTCGCCGGTGCGCGGCCAGTCGATCGGGCCGTAGCTGTGGTCCCAATCGAAGCTCCCGGCCGGCGACCCTCCTCCTCCCCACAGCTCCCACGAGCGGTAGTCGATCCACGGGCGGTCGGGCTCGAGTGCCGTGGCCAGGGGCAACGAGACAAGCCCCGCGGCGAGCACCGAGGCTCCCGCGGCGAGCGCGACCTTGACCCGCAGGCGTGGCAGCCCCGGCGGGAAGAGCCAGGCGGCCAGGAGCAAGAGCAGTAGCGCCCCGCGGCCGAGGGCCGCGGGCAGCGGGCGCTCCGCGGCGGCTACGCCGATCAAGCTGAGGAGCACGCCGAGCGCGGCGGCCTGGCGCACGGCGACAACCTCGCCGCCGGCTCCCGGGGCCGGCGGCCAGAAGGCAAGCGCCGCCGCGACGATGGCGACGAGGGGGACGGCCAGCAGCACGGTCAGGCGAACCCACGCGTCATCGCCGTCGTAGGGCCACTCGACGTTGACCAGGCCGTCGAACCCAGCGCCCAGGCCGGCACTGAGCTCGCTCCAGCCGCCGGGCGCGAGCAGGCTCAGGGGGAGGCCGATCGCCGCGAGGGCGGCTGCCGCGCAGGCCGCCACCGTGAGGGTGCGCGCGATCCTCGCCGACCCCGCGCCGCGACCGTCGAGCCGGGCGCTGGCCCAGAGCCCGCCGCCGCAGGCGGTGGCCACGCCGACCACCGCGGCCAGGCGCCAGCCGGGCGGGTCGGAGACGAGCGCCGCCCAGTGCGCCGCCGCGAACGCGCACAGCGGTGCAAACGCCGCGAGGCGCAGGAGCGCGACGCGCTCGGGCCGCGACGCCGACGCGATCACGCGGCCGAGCGCCGGTAGCTGCGTTCGAGCCGCCTTCCGTGGCAGCCCCCGACCGCAAACGCGGCCCCCGACCCAGGCGGCCCGGGCGCGACGACGTAGCGCTCGCCGGCCCCCGCGCGGGCCAGGCTCCGCGCTAGCGCTCGGGAACTGGCCCGGCCGGGCGCCCCGGCGGCGACCCAGAGGATGGACCCCGCGCGCCCGGGACGAGCGGGGGCGGGCGTCGACCCGCCCGCATCGACGAGCGCGAGCCGCGCGTGCAGCGCCGGCCACGCAGTCAGCGTGGCGTCGATCGTGGCCGGCCGGCGGTCGCCGGGCAGAAGCAGCTCGCAGCCGCCCGCGCGGGCCAGCCACACGCACAACGAGGCCGCCGCTCTTACCGCGCTGTCGAGCGCATCGGGCGACTCGGGAGCCGAGGCGTCGAGGATCACAAGCGGCCGGCGATCCGACTCAGGGACCAGGGTCCGCTCCATGAGGACTCCGGTACGGGCGACGGCCGGCCAGTGGATCCGGGCGGCGGGAGCCTCGGCCGGGGCCTCGCGCAGCGAATCGACCTCGACCTCGACGGCATCGGTCACGACAGGCGCCGGCGCGGCGAGCGGACCTCTCGGTGCCGGTCCGCCCCGCCCGACCCGAACAGCCTCGATGCGCGGCAGGACCAGCAGCTCGAGCGCCGGCGAGCGGACCTCCCGAAGGGCCAGCCCCAACGGGTCCCGCACGCGCAGAAGGGCCGGCTCGAGCCGCACCCGCCCTCGACGCGGAAAGCTCATCTCGGCGGCGAGCTGCTGGACGCGGTGCCCACCCGCGGAACGGGAGGCGTCGGCCAGCAACGGCTCGACGAGCTCGCTGCCCGGTGGGGGCGCGACGGGCGTGCGCGCCTCGAGGGTCATGGCGACCGGCTCGCCCTCGACGGTCCGGGTCACCGCGAGCCGGCGCTCGACCCGGGCGCCGCGAGCCGCCCACGACACCCAGATCGCAGCGGCGACTCCCAGGGGCAGGAGGGCAGCCCCGGGGACGAGCATCGGAGCCGGCCCGAACGCGGCCGCGACCAGGAGGAGGACGCCGCCAAGCAGCGCGGTTGAGACGGCGCGGCCCACTGGTCGCTACAACGCCGGCACGCGCTCCACGGCGTCGCCCACCACGGCGGCGGCCCCGCCGGAGAGGGCGATCTCGGGCGCGAGCATCAGCCGGTGTGAGAGCACCGACCCCGCGAGCGCCTGGACGTCGTCGGGAAGGGCGTGGTCGCGACCTGAGAGTGCCGCGTGGGCCTTGGCGGCGCGCAGCAGCATGAGGCCCGCGCGCGGGCTCGCTCCGAGGTCGGTGCGCGGGTCGGCGCGGGTGTGGTCTAAGACCGCGACCACGTAGCGGCGCAGGGCATCGCTCGCGTGCACGTGGGCGACCGCGGTCTGGGCGGCCACCACCTCGCCCACGTCGCACACCGCCCCGAGCTCGAGCACGCGATCGCCCGAGCCGTGGTCGGCGAGCATCTCGGCCTCGTCGTCGGGGGCGGGATAGCCGAGCGAGACGCGGACCATGAAGCGGTCGAGCTGGGCCTCGGGAAGCGGGTAGGTGCCTTCGTAGTCGAGCGGGTTCTGGGTGGCGATGACGAGGAACGGGCGGGCGAGCTCGTGGGTGTGCACGTCGACGGTCACCTGGCCCTCCTGCATGCACTCGAGCAGGCCCGACTGGGTCTTCGGCGACGCGCGGTTTACCTCGTCGACCAACACGACGTTGGCGAACACCGGGCCGGGGCGAAACTCAAACCGCGTCTCGCGCTGGTTGAAGACGCTCGTGCCCACGACGTCTGAGGGGAGCAGGTCGGCGGTGCACTGGATGCGCGCGTACTCGGCGGCCACCGAGCGCGACAGCGCCCGAGCCAGGGCGGTCTTTCCCACCCCCGGGTGGTCTTCGATCAGCACGTGGCCCTCGGCGAGCAGGGCGACCAGGACGTCGCGGACGACCTCGTCGTCGGCCTTGATGGCCCGGCGGACGTTGGCGGCGAGGCGGGCGCCGAGGGAGGCGACGCCGGCGCGTCGGAGCTCGCGAGCGCTCGCCATCTCCGCCGATGTTAGATACCGCCTCCGGCGGTCGACCCGACTAGGCCAGCCCTCAGCCCTGCGTCGGCTCCTCGGTCCGCGCCAGCTCCCGCACCGCCGCCTCCGGGTCCGCCGCGCGCATCAGCGTCTCCCCCACGAGCACGGCGTCGATGCCGACCAACTCGAGCTCCTCGATCTGCGCGCGCTCGAAGATCCCCGACTCGGAGACCACGGTCTTCCCGGCCGGCACGTCGGCGAGCAGGTCGAAGGTCCGCCGCACGTCGACGCTGAAGTCGGTCAGGTCGCGGTTGTTGATCCCCACAACGTCGGCGTCGAGCTCGAGTGCGGCATCGAGCTCGCGGTGGTCGTGGACCTCGACCAGCGCGTCGAGGTCGAGCTGGCGGGCCTCGGCGTGGAGGTCGGCGAGCTGCTCCGGCGAGAGCGCCCCGACCACGAGCAGGACGGCGTCGGCGCCCGTCGCCTTGGCCTCGAGGAGCTGGTAGCGGTCGATCGTGAAGTCCTTGCGCAGGACGGGAAGATCGGTCACGGCGATCGCCTCGCGCATGTCCTCCAGCGAGCCGCCGAAGTGCTCCTCTTCGGTGAGGATCGAGAGGGCGGCCGCTCCTCCGCGCTCGTAGGCGATCGTCATCTCCTGCACCGAGACGCCCTCCCGCAGCGTGCCCGCCGACGGAGAGCGGCGCTTGTGCTCGGCGATGACCGACGTACCCGGCCGCGACAGCGCCTCGCGGAACGGCCGACCCTCGCGGCCGAGCTCGATCCGTCCCTCGAGCTCGGTTTCCGAGAGCTCGCGCCGGCAGCGCTCGACCCGCTGGCGGGTCGCCTCGAGGATGGGCTCGAGCCGGACGCTCACGAGGCAGGAGCGAGCCGGCGGGTCGCCTCCACGTAGCGCTCGAGCACGGCGGTCGCGGCGCCCGAGTCGATCGCCTCCTCCGCGGCCCGGACCCCGCTCGCCAAATCCTCGGCGCGGCCGGCCACGTAGATCGCCGCGCCCGCGTTCAGCGCGGTCACCGAGCGCTCGGGGCCGGGGTGGCCACCGAGGACCGCGCGGGCGAGCTCGGCGTTTCGTTCGGGCGTACCGGCGCCGAGGATCTCACGCGGCTCGGCCGGTAAGCCGACTTCTTCGGGGAGGACCCGCAGGTGACGGCGCTCGCCGTCGCGCAACTCGACGGCGCGGGTCGGGGCCGAGACGCTGATCTCGTCGAGGCCATCCTCGCTCGACACTACCAGGGCCCGCGAGCCACCGAGGGCTGCGAGCGCGCCCGCGACCAGGTCGAGGTAGGCCGGATCCGAGACGCCGATCACCTGCCGGTCCGCCCTCGCGGGGTTGGTGATCGGGCCGAGGAAGTTGAAGACGGTTCGGACGGCGAGCTCCCGGCGCACCGGGACGACGTGGCGCATGGCGGTGTGGTGAAGCGGGGCAAACATGAAGCCGAAGCCGCACTCCTCGACGCACCGAGCGATCGCCGCGGGCTCGAGGTCGATCCGCGCCCCGAGGGCTTCGAGCAGGTCGGCCGAGCCCGAGAGGCCGGTCGAGGAGCGGTTGCCGTGCTTGGCCACGCGGCAGCCCGCGCCGGCGGCGACGAGCGCCGCCGTGGTCGAGACGTTGAAGGTCGGCCGCCCTCCCCCCGTACCGGCGGTGTCGAGCAGGCCTTCGCCGGCTACCGCGGGGGCCACCTCGACCGCGACGCTGAGCTCTCGCATGGTCAACGCAAGCCCGGCGAGCTCCTCGACGGTCTCTCCTTTTACCCGCAGGGCGATCAGAAAGGCGGCCGACTGGACCTCGGAGGCGCGGCCCTCCATGACCTCCCGCAGGACCTCGGCGGACTCGGGAGCCGTGAGCTCACGTCCCGAGCTGAGGCGGTCGATGGCCGCCGTGAGAACGGGGTTGGGCACGTGCTATGAGGCGGGCGCCGCGATGAAGTTTCGCATTAGCAGGCGCCCGTCCTGGGTCAGCACCGACTCCGGGTGGAACTGCACGCCCTCGGCGGGGAGCTCGCGGTGTCGGAGGCCCATCACGGTCCCGTTCGCGGTCGCCGAGCGCTCGAGGCAGTCGGGCAGGGCCGGGTCGACGACCAGCGAGTGATAGCGGGCCGCAACGAGCGGGCTCCCGAGGCCGCGGAAGATCGTCCGTCCGTCGTGGGTGACCTCGGCCGCCTTGCCGTGAACCGGCTCGCCGCGCACGACTCGCCCCCCGAAGGCCGCCGCGAGCGCCTGGTGGCCGAGGCACACGCCCAGGGTGGGCACTCCGGCCTCGGCCAGGCGGCGGATCGCCTCGGTCGATATGCCGGCCTCGGCCGGCGAGCAGGGTCCCGGGGAGACCACCACTTTGTCGGGCCGCCGCGCGAGCAGCTCTTCGGCTCGCAGCTCGTCGTTGCGGACGACCTCGAGCTCGCAACCGAGCTCGCCCACGTACTGGACAAGGTTCCAGGTGAAGGAGTCGTAGTTGTCGAGGACGAGCACGCGCATCACGCCCAGTCCTCCTGACGGCAGGCGAGCTCGATCGCCGCCCGGACCGCACCGGCCTTCGCCTCGGTCTCCTGCACCTCGTCCTCGGGATCGGAGTCGGCGACGATGCCGCCGCCGGCCTGGAGGTGGATGCGCCCCTCCTTGATAACGGCGGAGCGGATGTAGATGCACGAGTCGAGATCGCCCGAGAACGAAAGGTACCCGACCGAGCCGCCGTATGGGCCCCTCGACACCGGCTCGAGCTCGTCGATGATCTGCATGGCCCGCACCTTCGGCGCGCCCGACAGCGTGCCCGCGGGCAGCGAGGCGCGCAGCGCGTCCATGGCGGTCACCCCATCGCCGAGCGTGCCCGACACCGAAGAGACGATGTGCATCACGTGGGAATAGGTCTCGACGACCATCAGCTCGTCGACGCGCACCGAGCCGTACTCGCACACCCGCCCGAGGTCGTTGCGGGCGAGGTCGACGAGCATGACGTGCTCGGCGCGCTCCTTCTCGTCGGCCAGCAGCTCGCGGGCGGCGGCGAGGTCGGCCTCGGCGGTGGCGGCCCGCGGCCGGGTGCCGGCGATCGGGCGCTGCTCGGCACGGCGGCCATTGACCTTGACCAGCGACTCCGGCGAGGCCCCGGCGATCTCGAAGTCGCCGAAGTCGAGGAAGTACATGTACGGGCTCGGGTTGACCGTGCGCAGCCCGCGGTAGACCGAAAAGGCCTCGACGGGCGCCTCGGCGCTCCAGCGCTGGCTCGGAACGACCTGGTAGCAGTCGCCGGCGCGGATGTACTCCTGGACGCGCTCGACCGCGGCGGCGTAGCCGGCGGCGCCGAGGTTCGACGCTCCGAACCCCGGCGGCTCGCGGCGGCTCTCCCGGGCGGGCCGCGGAACCGGGGCGGCGAGGCGCTCGCGCGTCTCGGCGATCGCGGAGATGGCCGTCGCGTATACGGACTCGAAGTCGTTCGCGTCACCTTCCTCGGCGAAGACGTTGGCGATCACCGTGACCTCGTGGGTGAAGTGGTCGAAGGCGAGCAGGACGTCTGAGATGGCGAGCGCCAGGTCGGGCAGTGCGAGCTCGTCGGGATTGCGCTCCCCCACCGCAGGCTCGGCGTGGCGCACGAGGTCGTAGGCGAACAGGCCGACTGCTCCTCCCGCGAACGGCGGCCCGTCGCCGGGCAAGGGCGCCGGCCGATAGCGCGCGAGCTCCTCGGCCACGGCGCGGTAGGGGTCGGCGTACTCGCGCGGCTTCCCGCCCACGGTCAGGACCCCCCGGTCGAGACGAAGCGTGGTCCGCGGGCGCACCCCCACGAACGACCAGCGCCCGAAGCGCTGGCCCTGCTCGGCCGACTCGAGCAGGAACGACGGCCCGTCGCCGCGCAGCTTGAGGTAGGCGGCGACCGGGGTCTCGCAGTCGTCGATGAAGGTATGGCGCAGGGGCACGACCGTGTGGTCGCGGGCGAGCTCGCGGGCCTCCTCGAGGTTCGGCTCGACGACCAGGTCGCGGGCGCGCTCGGCGGCCGCAGGCACGCTCACGTGCGAGCCACCTCAGCGCCGCCGGGCGTTCAGCTCGGCGAGGGCGTCGCCCAGCGAGAGGCCGCGCGCGGCCATCAGGACGGCGAGGTGGTAGAGGACGTCGGCGGCCTCCTCCCCCACGCGCTCGTCGGATTCCTCGGCGGCCGCGCGGGCGACCTCCTCGGCCTCCTCTCGGACCTTGGCGCCGATGCGCGCCGGATCGGCGAGCAGCTCGCGGGTGTAGGACCGGCCGTCTGCCTCGCCTCCGCGGCGCTCGGTGATCATCCGCTCGAGCGCCGCGAGCGCCTCGGCGGGGACGGGCTCGGCTTCGCCGCGATGGAAGCAGGTGCGCTCGCCGGTGTGACAGGCGGGTCCGGCCGGGTCGACGAGCGCCACGAGGGCGTCGCCGTCGCAGTCCAACCGCAGAGCTCGCACGCGCTGGATGTTGCCCGAGGTCTCGCCCTTGTGCCAGATCTCACCGCGCGAGCGGCTGAAGAAGTGGGTCTCGCCGGTCGCGCGCGTCTGCTCGAGGGCCTCAACGTTCATGTAGGCGACCGTGAGCACCTCGCCGGTGCGCGCGTCCTGGACGACGCACGGCACGAGGCCTTGCGCGTCGAAGACGACCCCCTGGGCCGAAACGCCGCGTCCGTCATGTCGGGTCGCGTCCACTCCCATCGTCCGACGATTCTACGAGCCGCCCGTGCGGGTGCTCGGACGCCCGCTCACTCGATCCCGAGCCGGTCGAGCAGCGTCTCGTCCCGGCGCCAGGCCCGCCGCACGCGCACGGTGAGGTCGAGATGAACGCGCCGTCCTGTGAGCGTCTCGATCTCCCTTCGCGCCGCGGTGCCGATCGCTCGGACCATGCCCCCGCCGCGCCCGACGAGGATCGACTTCTGCGATTCGGACTCGGCCCAGAGATGCGCTTGCACGACCAGGGCGCCGCCCGGGCGATCATCGATCTCCTCCACCTCGGCCTCGACGGCGTGCGGCAGCTCCTGGCGCGTGCGGGCGAGGACCTGCTCTCGGACGAGCTCGGCCAGGCGCACCTCGGCCGGGAGGTCGGTGGTCTCGGCGGGGGGGTAGAGGTAGGGGCCCTCCGGGACGAGGGCGACGAGCGCCTCGAGGAGGGCCTCGACGCCTGCGCCGGTGCGTGCCGAGATCGGGAAGATCTCGGCCTCGGGGGGGAGCTCGAGCTCCGCGGCCGCGCTCAATGCCGCGACCGTGCGCGGGTGGTCGAGGGCGTCGACCTTGTTTACGGCCACCGCGCACGGGATTCCGGCGGCGGTCGCGGCCGCCGCGATGAAGCGGTCGCCGGGGCCCACCTCCTGCTCGCCGTTGAGGAGGAAGAGCACGGTGTCCGAGTCGCGAAGCTCGCGCTCGGTGCGGCGCTGCATGCGCTCGGTGAGGGCGTCGCGCGGTCGCTGCGAGCCGGGCAGGTCGACGAGCACGAGCTGCCAGTCCTCGCCGGTCGCGATCCCGCGGATGGCGCGGCGGGTGGTCTGGGGCCGCGGAGAGACGATCGCGACCTTCGCCCCGACGATCCGGTTGAGCAGCGTCGACTTGCCGACGTTCGGCCGTCCGGCGAGCGCGACGAAGCCGGCTCTGGTGCCGGCCCCGCCAGCCGCGGAGGGGTTGGGGGGGTGCGCAGCGTTCACGCCCGCAGGCTCCCCAGGACCTGGGCCTGGAGGGCGAGCATCTCGCCGTCGCCGTGCTCGTGGTCGTAGCCGCAGAGGTGGAGGACGCCGTGGACGACGGCCTCTTCGAGGTCCGCGGTGTGCGCTGGGCAGATGACGATGTCTCCGAGCTCTCGCGGCCCGGCGGTGAAGCCGGCGCCGTCGACTGGAAAGGAGAGCACGTCGGTCGGCCGGTCGACGCCCCGGTGGCCGGCGTTGAGGCTGCGGATCGCCTCTGCGTCGACGAAGGAGATCGCGAGGTGGCCGTCTCTGACTCCCGCGGCCAGCAGCGTCGCCCGGGCCGCGCGCTGCGATCGGTCGGGGTGGGCGCCCTGGACCTCGATCTCGATCGAGTCGGCGATGGCAGCTCCCGGCGCCTACGCTCCGCGGTCGGCTTGACGCAGCTCTTCGACCCCCCGCTCCGCGTAGCGGTCATAGGCCTCAACGATGCGCTGCACGAGCTTGTGCCGCACGACGTCCTCGCCGCCGAAGCGGACGAACTCGATTCCCTCGACCTCGCCGAGGATGTCACCGATCACGAGCAGCCCCGACCGCTGGTCCTGCGGCAGATCGACCTGGGTCACGTCGCCCGTGACCACCATCCTCGAGCCGAATCCGAGCCGCGTCAGGAACATCTGGATCTGCTCGGGGCTCGTGTTCTGGGCCTCGTCGAGGATGATGAAGGAGTCGTTGAGCGTGCGGCCGCGCATGTAGGCAAGCGGCGCGATCTCGATCTGGCCGCGCTCGAGGTACTGGTTGACCCGCTCGGGCTCGAGCATGTCGTAGAGGGCGTCGAAGAGCGGTCGCAGGTAGGGGTCGACCTTGGCCATCAGGTCGCCGGGCAGAAAGCCCAGGCGCTCGCCGGCCTCGACCGCGGGGCGAGTCAAGACGATGCGGTTGACCTCGCGCCGCGAGAGCGCGGCGACGGCCATGGCCACGGCCAAGAACGACTTGCCGGTGCCCGCCGGGCCGATGCCCACGGTGACCGTGTGGTCGCGGATGGCGTCGACGTACTGCTTCTGGTTGACGGTCTTCGGCGCCACCCGCAACGCGCGATGGCGCCAGACCACGTCCTCGAGGATGCGGCTCGGGCTCTCGTCGCGGTCGAGCGCGCCGGTGATGGCCGTGATCGTCCCGGGCGCGACCTCGTGGCCCTGGCGGATCAGGTCGGCCAGCTCGCGCACCACGGTCTCGGCCGTCTCGACCTCGGCCCGCTCTCCCTCGACGGTCAGGACGTTGCCACGCAGGAAGACCTCGGCCGCGAGGTGGCCCTCGAGCGAGCGCATGACCGCATCGTGGGCACCGGCGAGCTCGGTCGCGACCTCGTTGGGAAGCTCGAGCTGGGTCCTCAAGCGGCGGCTCCCTGAAGCTTCTCGCGGACGGCGGCGCTGACGCGGCGCCCGTCGGCGCGGCCCTCGACCCGCGGCATGACGATCGACATCACCCGGCCCATCTCCTTCGCGGACGACGCGCCCGACTCGGCGACGGCATCGCCCACGAGCGCCTCGAGCTCTGTGTCGGAGAGCTCGGCGGGCAGGTAGGCCTCGATCAGCGCAGCCTCGGAGCGCTCGGCCTCTGCCAGGTCGGTGCGGCCGGCGTCGCCGTAGGCGTCGGCGGCCTCGAGGCGGCGCTTTCGCTCCCGGCGCAGCACGGCAACCTCGCCGCTGTCGTCCCCGCCGGCCTCCTTGGCCGCCTTCTGCAGCTCGGAGACCACGAGCCGCAGGGCCCGGGCGCGCTCACGTTCCCCGGACTTCAGCGCGGAGGCGGCGTCGGCCTGCACCTGCGGGAGGATCGACATCGGCCTCCAGTGTAGGGCCGCTCCGCGACGGCGATTCAGCGCATAGACCGCTCGGAGAACCGCTCGACGAGCGCCGTGAAGAAGTCGGGCCGAGCGATTACACCTCGGACCCGGCCGTCCTCGGTGATCGGGACGATCAACACGCGATGGTGCAGGAAGGTCTCGGCGAGCTCGACGTCGGAGAAGTCAAGCCCCACGTCGACGTGCTCGGTGTTCATGTACCGCTCGACGGGCGCCGCACGGCACTCGGCCCGGCGGTCGAGCTGGTCGTCGATCGCCCGCGTGACGAAGTGGGCGTAGTGGAGCTCTCCGAGGTAGCCGGGGAAGAGCGCGGCGATGAACTCCCGCTCGCCGAAGATGCCGCAGAGGCGCTCGCCGGCGTCGACCACGGGAAGAGCCGGCAGCCCGCTCGCGACGATCCGCTCGACGGCCTCGCCCGTCGGCTCGTGGGCGCTGAGAAGCGGCGCCTCGCGAAGGATCGACTCGCTGAGGGTGCGCGGGCTCATACGTACCGCAGGACAATGTACCCCGTCGCCAGCGCGACCGAAGCGATCGTCACCGGCACCCCGACGCGCAGGAACTGGACGAACGTGATCCGCATGCCGGCTCGCTCGACCATCCCCGCCGCCGCGACGTTGGCCGCCGCGGCCACGATCGTGGCGTTGCCGCCGAAGCAGGCGCCGAGGGCGAGCGCCCACCAGTAGGCGTCGTCGCCGGCGTCGAGCTGCAGCTCCTCGACGACCGGGATCATCGTCGTCGTGAACGGGATGTTGTCGACCACGGCCGAGCCGGCCGCCGAGAGCCACGTGATGCCGAGCAGCTCGGCGGTGCGCTCGCCTCCGGTCACCGAGCCCAGCGCCTGGGCGATCCGCTCGATTCCACCCGTCTCCTCGAGCGCGCCGACCATCACGAACAGGCCGATGAAGAAGAAGAGCGTCGGCCACTCGATCCCCCGCAGGGCCTCCTCGACCGACTGGCGGGTGACCAGAAGCATCACGGCGGCGCCGGCGAGCGCGATCGTCGCCGGCTCGAGCCCGAGCGCCCCCTGCGCGAAGAAGCCGAGGATGGTGAGCACGAGCACGGGCAGGCTGCGTCGCAGCTCGCGCGCGTCCTCGATCGAGCGGCGCGCGTCGAGGCTCATAACCCGCTCGCGGGCGTCGGAGGGCGACCGCAGGCGAGGGCGGTAGACGAGGTAGAGCGCCCCGGTCACGACCACGAGCGCGACGAACGCGATCGGGGCGAGGTTGACCAGGAAGTCGAGGAAGGTCAGCTGGGTCGCCCCGGCGATGAGGATGTTCGGCGGGTCGCCGATCAGCGTCGCGGTTCCGCCGAGGTTCGAGGCGATGATCTCGATGATCACGAGCGGCAGCGGCGCGATGTCGAGGGTGTCGGCCAGAAACAGCGTGATCGGCACCATCAGCAGGACGGTCGTCAGGTTGTCGAGGAAGGCCGACAGCAGCGCCGTGGTCCCGGCGAGCGCGACCACCACCGCGAGGGGACGTCCCCGGGAGATCTGGCCGGCCCGGATCGCCAGGTAGTTGTAGACGCCGGTCGGCTCGGTGACGCGGACGATCAGCATCATCCCCGCGAGCAGGCCGATCGTGTTGAAGTCGATCGCCTCGATCGCCGCCTCCTGCTCGATCACGCCGATCAGGATCACGATCACCGCACCGAGCAGCGCGACCTTGGTGCGGTGCACGCGCTCGGAGGCGATGACGGCAAGCGCGACGACGAACACGGCGGCGGCGGCGACCATCGCCCGAACCTAGCGGTCGCCCGAGCGCCCGCTGTGCGTCCGCGGGAGGCGGCCGGCGACTCATAGACTGGCCGCCCCCATGACCGACGGCGCCCTGATCCTCGTCACCGGGGCGCTGCTCGCGCTCGGAATCGCCGCCGCGCTGGCCGCGGGGCGGCTGCGGGTGCCCGGCCTCGTCCTCTTCCTCGTCCTCGGCATGGCGATCGGCTCCGACGGCCTCGCCCTGATCGAGTTCGACGACTTCGAGCTGACGCGCACGATCGGCGTGATCGCCCTCGTGCTGATCCTGTTCGAGGGCGGGCTCGCGGCCGGATGGTCGGAGATCCGGCCGGTCTTATGGCCCGCGGTATCGCTCGCGACCGTCGGCACCCTCGCCACCGCCGGGCTCGTGGCCCTGGCGGCGGCCCTGTTGCTGGACCTTCCGGTCCTGCCGGCGCTGCTGCTCGGCTCGATCGTCGCCTCGACCGACAGCGCCGCGATCTTCTCGGTGCTGCGCGGCTCGAGCCTCAAGCGCCGGATCGCGCGGGTGCTCGAGGCTGAGTCGGGCCTCAACGACCCGATCGCGATCCTGCTCGTGATCGGCTTCATCGAGTGGATCGAGGGACCTCGCTACGGGCTGGCGGACATGGCCCTGCTGTTCGTCGAGGAGCTCGCCATCGGCGCGGTGGTCGGGCTCGTACTGGGGCGGCTGTCGGTGCTCGCCTTCCGGCGGGTGCGCTTTGTCTCGAGCGGTCTCTACCCGGTCGCCTCGATCGCCACCGCGGCGATCGCCTTTGGCGCGGCCGACGTGCTCGAGGGCTCCGGGTTCCTCGCCGTGTACCTGGCCGGTCTCGCGCTCGGCGGCTCGCCGGTGCCGGGCAGAGGCACGATCACCGACTTCCACGCCGGCCTGGGGTGGGTCAGCCAGATCGTCCTCTTCTTCACGCTCGGACTGCTCGTGTTCCCGAGCAGCCTGCTCGACATCGCCGGCGAGGGACTGCTGCTCGCCGCGGCGCTCGCCCTGGTGGCGCGACCGCTCGCCGCGCTGGTGGCCACCCGGGTAGGGCGCTTTCCCCCGCGCGAGTCGTTGCTGATCGGGTGGGCGGGGCTGCGCGGGGCGATCCCGATCGTGCTCGCCACCTTTCCGGTGATCGAGGGCGTGCCGCAGGCCGACGAGTTCTTCAACATCGTGTTCTTCGTGGTCCTGACCTCGACGCTCGTGCAGGGCGCGACCTTCGAGCCGCTGGCGCGGGCGCTCTCGGTCACCGCGGCCGAGCCCGCCCTGCCCCGGCCCCTGATCGAGGTGGGGACCATCCGCCGGCTCGGGGCCGAGGTCGTCGAGTATCCGGTGGGGGAGGGCGAGGCGGCGGTCGGCCGGGTGGTCAACGAGCTCGGGCTTCCCCGCGACGCGCTGGTCAGCGTGATCGTGCGCGGAGAGGAGGCCCTGCTGCCCCGCGGCTCGACACGGATCGAGACCGGCGACATCCTCCACATCCTCGCCCGCGAGCGTGCGCGGGGGGAGGTCGAGGCGCTGTTCGAGCGCTGGCGCGACGGGCCGCTGGAGGTTGCGGAGGAGCCCGGGATGCGCCCCGCCGGACGGGCGACGATCTTCACGGTCAGGCCCTGGCAGACGGCCGATGGCGAGCCGGCGAGCCCGGAGTCGATCGGCGGGGTGCCGGTGGTGCGCCGCCTCCGCACCCGTCGCGATGAGGCGGGCGCACTCGTCCAGCTCGAAGACAGACGCTTTGCGATCACGGGCGACGGGCTCGTGGCCGTCGGAGGATCGCGCCAGCTGCTGCGCTACTGCCGCGAGCGCATCGCCCGGGCATCCGAGCCCGAGGCGCGAGCCTGGTGGCAGGAGGCGGCGGGCGTGGTGTCCCAGCGGGCCCTGGGGTGAGGGATCAGGCCGCCTTCCCGCCGGTGAGGAGAACCGTGCTCCAGCCGCGGCGGCTGATCCGCCGCTCTTCGGCGAGCACGTGAGCGAACGCGGCCACGACCTCGTCGGCCTCCTCGTCGAGCAGTCCGGAGACGATCGCCGCGCGCGGGGGCCGTGCGAGGAGCCGCGGGGCGAGGCGCAGCAGCAGCGGGCGCATCAGGTTGGCCACGATGACGTCGGCCCGGGGCGGATCGTCGTCGCGCAGGTTGACCCGCTCGACGCCCTCCAGCGCCACCCCGTTGTCGCGCGCGTTGCGCTCGGTCGCGTCGAGCGCCGCGAGGTCGGCGTCGACCGCGACGACCGGTCCGAAGCCGAGCCTGGCCGCGGCGATCGCGAGCACTCCGGAGCCGCAGCCGAGATCGGCGAGCGAACCGAGGCGCCGGCGCCGGCGCGGGTGGTGCGCCCCGCCCGCGAGCTCGACGAGCAGCTCGAGGCACGCCTCGGTCGTCGGGTGGGTCCCCGTCCCGAAGGCCTGCCCCGGGTCGATCACCACCTCCTCGATCCCCGGACGCAGCGCGGGCTGCTCCCAGGGCGGGCGCACGTACAGCCGCCCGGCCACGAGCACCGGGCGGTGGAAGCGCCGCCAGCGCTCGGCCCAGTCGTCGGCGACCTGCTCGCCGCGGACGGTGACGGTCACGCCGCCGACCTCGGCCGCGCCCTCGCCGAGCGCCGGCAGCTCACCCGGTGCACCATAGAGCCCGAACTCGACGAACTCCTCGCCGTCGACCTGCTCGACGCCGGCCGGCGCGAGCTCGAGCAGCGCGGCCAGCACCTGCTCTCCCGCCGCCGCCGGCGCCCGCACGGCGAGGCGTATCACGAGCGCGGCGCCGGCGCGGGCGCCGCGCGCAAGCTCACCTGAGCGCCCGGCGCACCCGCGCGAACAGCGACTCCTGCCCGCGTGCGTCCGGCTCCCGCAGGTTCTCGTCCTCGAGCGAGCCGGCGAGCTCCCGGTACAGCTCCCGCTGGCGATCGGAGAGCTTGCGCGGAACGACGACGTTGACGACGACGCGCTGGTCGCCGTGTCGCCCTCGCCGCAGCGACGGCATCCCGCGTCCGCTCAGGGTGACCACCGTGCCCGGTTGGGTTCCCGGCTCGAGCTCGATGCGCTCCTCCCCCTCGAGCGTCGGCACCGACACCGAGGTCCCGAGGGCGACTGCGGGCGCCGAGACGTCGACCACGCTGATCAGGTCGTCGCCGTCGCGCACGAAGCGCTCGTCCTCGGCCACGCGGACGAGCACATAGAGATCGCCGGGCGGACCGCCGCGCTCACCCGCGTGACCGCGGCCGGTCAGGCGGATGCGCTGGTCGTCGCCGATGCCCGCGGGCACGTCGACATCGAGCTCGACGCGGCTGGCCTCCCGCCCGCCCCCGCCACAGCGCGTGCACGGCGTGCGCGGCAGCCTGCCGTCGCCGGCGCAGGCATCGCACACCTGCGCGCGAATGACCTGTCCGAACGCCGAGCGCATCGTCGTGCGCAGCTCGCCCGACCCGCCGCAGCGCCCACAGGCCTCGATCGGCGTCTCGGGCTCGGCGCCGTTGCCGCGACAGCGCTCGCAGGCGGCGACGGCCTGGTACTCGACGCTGACCGAGGTGCCGCGGGCGGCTTCGGCGAGCGAGATCTCCGCCGCCACGGCGACGTCACCGCCCTGCACGCCCGCCGAGCGCCGTCCCCCGCCGCCTCCGAACGGATCGCCGCCCCCGAAGAAGGCGTCGAAGATGTCGGCGACCGAGCCGAAGCCCCCGAAGCTCGGCTCACGCCCCTGGGCGGAGAGGCCCTCGTGGCCGTAGCGGTCGTAGATCTGGCGCCGGTCGGGGTCGGAGAGGATCTCGTAGGCGTCGGCGGCCTCCTTGAACCGTTCCTCGGCATCGGGGGCGTCGCGGTTGACGTCGGGGTGCAGCTCGCGCGCGAGCCGGCGGAAGGAGCGCTTGATCTCGCGCTCGTCGGCGTCGCGCGAGACCCCGAGCACCTCGTAGGCGTCGCGCTTGACCGTCACGCCGCGCTCCACATCGATCCGACGACCCGCGACAGCTCCGCCGCGGCCTCGCGCACGGTGGCGATCGCCGTCGCGTAGTCCATCCGCGTCGGCCCGACCACGCTGACCGCACCGAGGTTTCTGGACGGCACTCCGTACCCGGCCGCGACGACGCTCAGGGACTGGAGCTCGGGAGCCTCGTTCTCGCCGCCGATCCGCAGGTAGACGCGCGGCTCGTCGAGCGCGCGGCGCAGGAGCGAGAGCAGGGTGACGCGCTGCTCGAGCAGGCGCAGGAGGTCCTCGATCTGGGAGAGCTCCTGGAAGCGGTCCTCGGCGAGCAGCCGCGAGGTGCCCTCGACGTAGAGGGCGTCCTCGGCGGTGGCCTCGAGCTCGGTGAACGCGGGCGCCACCGAGTCGAGGAACTGCCGCTCGGTCTCCGAGAGGCTCGGGTCGACGAGCTTTCCGTGGAGCATGCGGGCGCCGAGCCCCATGCCGCCGAGCTGCTCGTTGAGGTAGCTCGCCGCCCAGTCGACGAGCCCCGGGTCGACGGGCCGCTCGTAGCTGACCACGCGCTTCGAGACCCCGCCCGTGGACGTGATGACGACGACCATCGCGACCTGAGGCTGGAGGCGCAGGACCTCGACGCGGCGGATCGTCGTGGTGGCGATCGGCGGCGCGGAGACGATCGCCAACAGGTTGGTCACCTGCGAGAGCTGCTCGGTGGTCGCACGCACGGCGTCGTCGACCTCCTGGCGCACGAGATCGAGCTCGAGGGCGGGCCGGACGGCGGGCAGCGCGCCCGGCTCGAGCAGCTCGTCGACGTAGTGGCGGTAGCCGCGGTCGGTGGGCACCCGCCCGGCCGAGGTATGAGGGTGCTGGAGGAGGCCGAGCTCCTCGAGGCGGGCGAGCTCGGCGCGCACCGTCGAGGGACCCCACGGGAGGCCGGCCCGCTCCGACAGCCACTTCGACCCGACGGGGACGCCGAGCTCGAGATGGCCCTCGACGAGCTCGCGCAGCACGTCGGCCTGGCGGGGGCTGAGCGCGGAGTCCATCCCCCTATTGTGGCGGGCCGCGCGGAGTGCGCCCAGCGGCGCGGCCGAGGCGCCTCAGCCGGCCAGCTCGGCCACCGCGTTGCGGACGATTCGGTCGCCGTCCTGCTCGGCCTCGGTGTCTATCAGGACTCGCCCGTCCGAGGTCTCGCGGACCGTCCCCCGCACGACGATCTCCTTCTCGGGGAACCCCATGCCGCGGAACTCGACCGCCAGGCGCCTGAGCGCCCGCGGGTCGCCGCCGGCGGCGGCGACGTTGGCGCGCGCGACGAGGGCCATCGTGTAGAGACCGTGCAGGATCGTCGAGGACAGGCCGACCTGCTTGGCGGCCTCGGGGTCGATGTGGATCGGGTTGAAGTCGCCCGAGGCGCCCGCGTAGCGGTGGGGCAGGTAGCGGTCGGGGGTGACCCGGAGCTCGGGGAGCTGCTCGCCCGGGCGCATGTCCAAGCTCACACTCCTCGCTCGATGTTGGTCCAGGTGCCGCGAACCACCTCGAGTCCGTCCTGGTTGACCGACACCGAGTCGAAGACGAAGAACTTCAGGCTGTCGCGGGCGGAGATGTCGCGGACAGAGGCGGTGGTGGTGATGGTGTCGCCGGCGTACACGAGGTCAGACCAGGCGAACTCCTGGCCCCCGTGGGCCACCATGGCGAAGTTCATCCCGACCGCGGGGTCGAGCAGGGCCGTAGCCATCGCCCCGCCGCAGTAGACGACGGCGAACATCGGTGGCGCGACCACGGCGCGAAAGCCCGCCTCGCGAGCCGCCTGGGGATCGAAGTGGACGGGGTTCGTCTCCCCGACGGCGTGGGCGTACTCGCGGATCTTCTCGCGCCCGACCTCGTACTCGAAGGGCTCGAAGCTCTTCCCGACGACGGTCGTGTCCCCGGCCACGGCACCTCCGGATCGCGGTTGGCGCCGGTGACCCGGCGCGGCGGCGCGTCAGTCTAGTACCGTCGCGACGCGCCCCGCGCTGGCGTCGAGCTGCCTAGAGCCGGCGGCGGCGCCCCGGCGGCCGGCCGCCCGCCGGCGGGTGGCCGGCCCGGCGACCCCTCACCATGTCGAACAGTCGCTTGGCGGCTGCAAACCTCATCAGCTTGGAAAGCACCTTCGCCTCCTCCGTGTGGGGCCCAACGTGTTGGGGCCCTGTTGGGGTGAGGATACCCCTTCGGGCCGAATGCCACGCAAGCGACGACCCCTTACGAGCGCAGGACCGCGCGAAACGGTCGCGAAGCCCGTCGGCGCGAACCCGGGCTGAAGGGCGGCCCGCGTCACTCGGCGAAACCGTGGCGCCCGTACAGGCGGACGAAGCGGGCGCCGACCAGCGTGCACCGGCGCACGAGCCCGTCCCGCTCGCGCTCGAAGAGGACGACCTCCTCCTCGCCACCGGTGCCGATCGGCTGCACGAGGCGCCCACCGAGCGTGAGCTGCTCGGCGAGGGGCGGCGGCACCGCGGAGTGGGCGGCGGTGACGACGATGGCCTCGAAGGGGGCGTGCTCGGGGAGTCCCTCGCTGCCGTCGCCGACGACCACGTGGGCGTTCTCGATGCCCTCGGCGGCCAGGCTCTCGCGAGCCGCGTCGGCGAGCTCGGCAAAACGCTCGACGCTCCAGACCTCGCCCGCGAGCGTGGCGAGCAGGGCGGTCTGCCAGCCCAGTCCGGTGCCGACCTCGAGCACCCGCTCCTCTCCCGACAGCGCGAGCGCCTCGACCATCGAGGCGACGAGCGATGGCTGGGAAGTCACCTGCCCGTGGCCGATGGCGAGCGGCACGTCCTCGTAGGCGCCGTCCCGCTCCCCGGGAGGCGAGAAGGCGGCGCGCGGTACCGTCCGGACCGCCGCGAGCACCCGCGCGTCGCGCACGCCGCGCGCGGCCACGAGGTCGGCGAGCTCCGCCGGGGTCGATGGCCGACGACGTACCACGTCGAGTCGGGTTTGCCCTTCGGGGCCGCAGGCAATGCTCCGAACGCTCTGAGAGCGCCGCCGGCCGAGGAGGGACGACGCCCGCGGCCGAGGTCCTGGCCCGGGTTGACCCAGCCACCCCCGACACCGAAATGAGGCCGCCGATCGTCCTGTGGGCGGTGCCGCGCTCGGTCTCCACCGCGTTCGAGCGGGCGATGAGGGCCCGTGGCGACCTGATCGTCTTCTCCGAGCCCTTCTCCGGGCCGTACTACTTCAGCGAGGAGAGAGCCAGCGACCGCTTCGCCGGGCCCGGCGCGGAAACTTCAGGGGCCGAGTGGCAGCGGGTCGTGCAAGACCTCATCGCCTCGACCGAGGAGGGGACCGTCTTCGTCAAGGACATGGCCTACCACGCCTCCCCCTGCCTCGACCGGGAGCTCGTCCAGAACTTCCAGAACACCTTCATCCTTCGACACCCGGGCCTCACCTTGCCATCGCTGAAGCGGCTGATGCCCGACTTCGGGCCGCAGGAGGCGGGCTTCGAGCAGCAGTACCGGTTGATGAACCTCGCTCTGGAGGCGTCCGACGACGAGTTGATCGTCGTCGATGGGGAGGAGCTGCGCCGGTCCCCCGCGGCCGTTCTCGAAGACTACTGCCGGCGGGTCGACCTCTCGTACCGGCCCGAGTCGCTGACCTGGCAGCCGGGAATGCTCTCCGACTGGAGGCGCTGGGAGGAGTGGCACGGCGACGTTGCGGCGAGCACGGGGATCACACCTCCGCCGGCGGGCCTCGAGCCCGGACGTCCGGAGGGTGTGGACGCGGCTATCTACGCAAGCTGCCTCGAGTACTACGAGAAGATGGTCGCCCTGGCGAGAGCCGGCCGGAGCGCTTGACGCTCCCCCTCGCATGCCAGGGGGAGACTCAGGCCGCACGGATGCTCAGGGACCGGGAGGTGTCGGCGGCGGACGCGTCGATCGGCATGTGGGCCCTGGTGGCCTTCAACGCGCCCGTGTGGCTCGCATACGGCGTCCTCGTGGCCATCCCCTCCTCGGCGCCGCGGGAGTGCTTCAACTGCCCTGCTCGCTGATCGTGATCTACCTGGCGCTGCGAGACCGCGGAGAGGCGGCGGGCAGGGAGGACGGTGGCCGCCCCAGGGCGTTGAGGGCCAGCGCCGAGTCGAAAGCCCCAGGTACGGCGCTCCACTCCACGGTGGTAAACCCCAAGGAATCGGTTTCTCGCGCCGTCCTAACCCGTCGTCGCCTCCACCTCGTCGGCGGAGACCCAGTGGGCCTCCTGAGACGGTGGGCTGTCGCGCAGGTACCACTCGGCGTCGAGCGCCGCCTGACAGCCCGACCCCGCAGCGGTGACCGCCTGGCGGTAGGTGTGGTCGACGAGGTCTCCGGCGGCGAACACCCCCGGCAGCTTGGTCTTCGTGGACTTGCCCTCGGTCACCACGTAGCCGGCGTCGTCCAGCTCGAGCTTGCCCTCCACGAGCTCCGAGTTGGGTGTGTGCCCGACCGCGACGAAGGCGCCGTCGACCTCGAGCTCGCGCTCCTCGTCGCTGTCGGCATGGCGGAGCCGCGCCCGCCCCAGCGTGCCGTTCGAGTCCTCGAAGCAGTCGACGACGTACGGAGTGAGGAACTCCACGTTGTCGAGCTCCCGGACGCGGTCGAGCATGACCCTCGAGGCCCGAAACTCGTCGCGGCGGTGGACGACCGTCACCTCGCTGGCGAACTTGGCCAGGAAGAACGCGTCCTCCATCGCGGTATCGCCCCCGCCGACGACCAGCGTGGGCATATCCTCGAAGAAGGCCGCATCGCAGGTCGCGCAGTAGGACACGCCGCGCGCCGATAGCTCCTGCTCACCGGGCGTGCCGAGCTTCTTCGGCTCGGCGCCCATGGACAGGATCACCGCCTGGGCGCGGTACTCGCGGTCGCCGACGAAGACCCCGTGCAGCGAGCCTTCGCTCGACAGCTCGAGGCGGGTGACGTCCTCGCTCACGATCCGGGTCCCGAAGCGCTCCGCCTGCTTGCGGAGGTCGTCCATCATGTCCGCGCCTCCGACGCCGTCGGGGTAGCCGGGATAGTTCTCGACGTCGCCCGTGGTCCGGAGCTGTCCGCCCCAGCTGTAGCCCTCGAACATGAGCGGCTCCAGGTTCGCGCGCGATGCGTACAGGGCAGCCGTGAAACCCGCCGGACCGCTGCCGATGATGATGAGGTTCTCGATGTCCTGTTCGCTCACGTGACCTCCACTAGGCGTCCTCGTCGTCCTTGGCGCGCATGCCCCCGACGGCCTCGGCCAGGTCCTGGGCCTCCAAGGTGTCGGCCATCACCCCGACCTGTTCCTCCCAGACGTCGTCGGGGATCTCGCTCTTATGTCTTCCTCCAGCACGTGGTATACGTCGAGACCCAACTGGGCCTCCGTCAATGCACCCGCGTAGGTCGGGTCGCCGAAGATGATCGTCTCCGCCGCAATCTCTGCGGCTTCGTCGTCCGGCGCACCCAGCACCACCAAGAGATTGTCTCGATCATGCTCGTCGGCGAGGTCCTTGATCTTCTCCTGGCTTCCCAGGTCCATTGCTCCTGACGCCGTTCAGACGAAGCACTCGGTGGCGGACAGGACGACGTCGCCGCCGGCCGCCTCGATGCACGCCTCGATCGCCGGCCCCGAGATGCCGTCCCGCTCGCCCAGGGCGACTACCTTCTTACCCTCGAGCAAATTCCCTCACCTCCCATCTTCTTGCTGGTCGTAGTTCTCCTTCAGCCACTCCTCCAGCTGCGGCGGCGTCAGCTCCGGATCGCTCAGCCGAGCCACCTCCTCTCCGTCGCGGAAGAGCAGGAACGTGGGGAGGCCCATCACCTTGAGGTCTATGGACACCCGCCGCGCGTTCGGTGCCTCTACCTTAGCCACGCGCAGCTCCGGCCGCTCCTCGACCAAGCGCTTGACCTCGGGGTCAAGGGCTTTGCACGGCTCGCAGTCCGGACCCCAGAAGTCGGCCAGAACCGTGCCCTCCCCGACGATGTCCCAGAAGTTGTCGCGATCTGCCTCGACGATCTCTCCCATCTCAACCTCCGTTCGGGTTTCGCTCCAGCAGTACGCTCATGCCGTCCGAGAGCTCGCTCATCCGGCCCAGGAACAGGCTGCCCTTGGCCAGCATCAGCACTCGCTCGGCCCCGCCCTCCTCGGTGAGCCGCCGGCAGGCGTGCGGCAGGTAGCAGACCGCCGACGCGATCTGGCCCTGGGTCGGTGAGTATCCCGGCATCCCGCGCTCGGCCACGAAGCTGTCCATGTCGTCGCCCTCGATCTCGCCGCGGCGCTTCGCCAGGGCGGCGATGACCTTGTAGTTGCGCTCGGGGACGTCGCCCGAGCCCTGCGGCTCGGTCACCTCGGGGTTGTGGAGCTCGGTCGCGTAGTCGTCGACGTCGAGCATGTCGACGCCGACACGCTCGAGCGGCTCCACCGCGAGCGCCTGCATGATCCGGTCCTGCGAGCCGCCGGCGTCGACCGTGTGGCGGCCGACCGCGTCGAGCCTGATGCGCGGCGAGCCGCCGTCGTCGCGCTCCACGAGCGCGGCGGCGCCGCCGAGCACGTCCTCGAGCACGGGCATCTCGTGCTTCAGGTGGCCCTGGAACTTCATGCCGAGCTTCGCGAGCGAGCCGCCGGCCACCACCGCGACGCGCTCGAACACCCCGGCGCTCACCAGGCTGGCGGCCGTCGCCAGGGCCACGATGGGCGCGGCGCAGAAGTTCTTCACGTCGGCGCCCGAGGCGTTCCCCAGTCCTGCCGCCGCGGCCACGCTCTTGCCCAGGTTCCCACCGCCGCGCTGGTAGCGATCGCCGATGGCCTCCTCGCCGCAGCCGATCACGTAGTCGATCGAGCCGGGATCGACCCCCGCCCCTCGCACCAGATGATGGAGCGCCAGCGTGGCGGTGGCCTTCGCCGCCAGGTTCTCGAGCAGCACGTACGCCGCGAGGGAGGCATCCTCCTCGTCGGCGCGGTGGACCGCTCCCACCAGGTGGTCGCCGCCGAGGTGGAGCGGCAGCGAGCCGGGCCGCTCGGCGGCCTCCTCGGCGTCGCCGGTCACCGCAGCGAGGCGGTCGAGGTCGAGGCTCTCCGCGAGCGGGTGCCGGCCGAGCGCTGAGGCGGCCCGCTCGGAAAGCTCCTCTCCCAGGGTCAGGAGCTCGAACTCGTCGACCGCGGCCATCAGCCCGAGGAGCTCCTCCTCCGGCATGTGCTCGCCGTGAGCGGTGAAGCGCTCGGCGCCGTCCGCGCTCGCCGACGTCCACGGGCGCTCGGGGAGCTCGCGCGGATGGAGGGCGCCCAGAAACGCCTGGTTGGGCGGGTAGGCCACCGCCTCCTCGAAGGTGCGGAGGCTTCCGAACAGCGGCTCGGCGAGGTCGGGATCCGAGTCAAGCTCCCGCGCGGGCTTCGATCCGTGGCGGACCATGCCGGGGGCGTGGGCGAGGACCTGCCTCGCCTGCGAGACCACCGCCCCCTGCTCGCTCAGGTCACTGCCCATCGTTCCCCTTCCCGGACGTCGCTCGTCCTGTCGTCACGCGGGCTGCGCCTCGCCCGCCGGATCGAATACCGTCGGCCCCGAGACGCTGGTCGAGAGCGCCTCGAGCGCCTTGTCGATCAGCTGTCGCCGCCACTCGCGCTCTTCCTCGGAGTCGAGCGAGGGATCGCCCGTAGGGAAGGGAATCCCCCGCGTACGAACGATCCGCGGGGCACCCACCCGCTCTGCGATCGAGACCAGGTTGCTCAGGACGACGGTGGGGATCCCGGCGCCGTCAGGATCGCCGCCTGGACCTCCGCCTTGTGCAGCTCCACGGCCCACTCGACGCCGAAGTGCTTGGCCGAGGCCACGGCGGTGCCGTTGCCCGTCGTCACCAGGTACTCGGGGTGCAGGCGTCCGATCGCGCCCTCCTGCTCGAGCTCGCGGGCCACGTCCAGCGGCACCATGCGGTCCGGATCCTCGTTCGCCGCCTCGGTGGAGAAGCCGCCGTCGACCGACTCGAACTCCCCCTCGGGGAGCGAGTCGCGCCCCTCGAGCGAATAGCGAAGCCAGAGCGTGGCGCGCGAGGACTCGAGCCCGTCGGGGTTGCCGGCGGGGACCAGCCCCCCCTCGGTGACCAGGGCGACGCTCGCTTCCGAGAGGTCCTCGACCGGGCCCGCCGGCGTCACCTGGTCGAAGTCGGGCGGTCTGAGCTCGGTGCGCTCGGTGTCGCCGCCCAGGCGGGCAAGCACGAGCTCGACAGCGCGCGCGGCGGCGGGAGCGTCGGCGAGCACGTTGACCCGCCGCGGCCGCGAGATGCGCCCGTCCTCCTCTCCGAGGTGCTCGCCGGCGGCGAGCTTCTGGACCGCGGCCGCCAGGCGCTCGATCGTGCCCTTCATCCTCCGCGCGCTCTCGCCGCTCTCGATGACGGGCGCGGCGCCCGCGTCCTGGAGGCCCGGGTTGTCCTCGTGCATCGAGGCGATCGCCTTGAGGCCGCGCTCGTGCGCCGCGGCGACCACGGCCGAGCAGGCGACGCCGTAGCGACCGCTGGTGAAGGCCGGGCCGGCCACGACAAGCTCCGGGTCGTGGTCATCGGTCAGGGAGAGGATCTCCTCGGCAGCCTCGGCCGTCCCGGCCGCGTAGTCGTCGCCGCAGAAGACCGTCGCGACGATCTCGTGCTCGTCGCCGATAAGGGACTGGAGCCGCTTCCCGGGGCCGACAGCCTCCTCGCGCAGCTCCGGTCCTCGGCCGGCCTCCTCCTCGCCGCCGACCCCGGCGAAGTACTGGTTGATGTAGTGGACGATGCGCATCAGGTGGCATCCTCGCAGGTCAAGCGCCCCCAGCCAAGCGGGTTCAGCGCGCAGTAGATCGCCGCATGCGGAATCTCCATCGCCTCGTGGGCGTCCACGTCGCGCAGGTCGATCCGCTCGCCACCGAGCGCGCGCTCGACCTCACCGAGCTCGAGCTCCTCGTCGTAGTTGCCGGTGCTCACCATGGCCGTGGCCTTGGTGGGGGGAGCGACGAGCGGCGGGGCGGTGCCCTCCCTCCCCGCCATCTCCGCGAACAGCCCCACCGCGGGAATGCCGATCTCCTCGAGCGCGTCGACCTTCAGGGCGATGTCCGCGTCGGCGTTGCCGCCGCCCTCCTTGGTCACGATCGCGGCGTCGAAGCCGCAGGTCTTGCACAGGCGTGCGGCCAGCGCGGACACCAGTTCCTTCTGCGCCTGGTCGACCGGCTCGGGGCAGATGATCACGCCCCCGAGCTCGGCCTCCTCGCTCGCTCGCAGCGCCGCCGCCACGGGATGGTTCTGGTGGATGTAGGTCGGGTTCTTGAGCCCGGGGTGGCCGTACTGGCCGCTCACCACCGCGCCGTCCTCGAGCTCGTTCGGATCGATCAGCGTCGGCAGCGACCCCGCCATGCTGCTGCCGTAGACGAACACGTCCTTGAAGGTGCCCTGGGTCTGGAGGTTGGTGATCGCCGCCACCCGCGGACGGTCGTCCTGCGCCTGCGCCGGGGCGGCCGGAAGCTCCTCCACCGCAGTGGGATCTGCCTCGAGCGCCGCTTCGGCGAGGCGGACGGCGAGCTTGAGGAGCCCGCGCCTGAGCGCCGTGTCCACGTCCTCCCAGGACGCGTCGGAGCTAGGCTCGAACTCGACGACGAGGTTGTGCGTCGAGCCGAGCGGGGAGAGCTGTGCGGCCTCTCCCGACATCTCCACGACGGACTCCTGGGCGCGCGGGAGGTAGCCGGCGGCGACGACCGCGGCGCCACGCAGGACGTGCGTCGTGCCGAGGCCCACCGGGCGAGCGGGCGAGAGAAAGCCCGGAAAGACGCCGCCTGCGCCGTCTCCCTTCGCCCGTGGCTCGACCGCGTCCAGCACCTTGACGATCCGTGCGGATTCGCCCGGGCTGACCCACGACACGGACACCTCGGCCAGCGCAGGGTCCGCGACGAGCCCTTGGGCCTCCTCCGCCGAGACCGTGAGCCGTCCTCCCTCGAGCCCGGTCTCCTCCCCGAGCTCGACGTCATCGATCTCGTGGACCAGGCGCGTGAGGCCCGGGCGTGTCTCTGCTCCGCTGT